>NZ_JABAGR010000009.1 GCF_012844235.1 Parafannyhessea umbonata | reverse complement strand
GCACGGGGTATTAGCTCAGCTGGTTAGAGCGCCGGCCTGTCACGTCGGAGGTCGCGGGTTCGAGTCCCGCATATCCCGCCATCTTGACCGCAGAGGGGTCCCGGGCAACCGGGGCCCCTTTCTTGTGCGGCGGGCTTGCGGTTGCCTTGCCACGAGCTTGCGGGGGGCGCAGCGCGACGCGTGCGGCGGCGCGTGAGGCGTCAATGGGCTACAATCACAAAATGCTGCCGCAATGGTGGACTAAGCCGGCGCGCCGCACGGGCACGGCCGACACAGGGGACACAGCACGAAGGGTCGGAACGTGGACATCTCCAGGAAGACAGACTACTCGCTGCGCATGCTCGCCGAGCTCGTAAGGAGCGACAGCGTGGTGTCCGTCCGCGCCGCGGCCGAGAAGAACGGCATCCCGTACTCGTTCGCGCGCTCCATCCAGCACGACCTGGTGTCCGCGGGCATCATCGAGAGCACGCGCGGCGCCCACGGCGGCATGCGCCTGTGCCTGGACCCGCACGAGGTGACCATGCGCCAGGTGATCGAGGCGATCCAGGGCCCCGTGTTCGTGGCCACGTGCGGAACGGCCGGCCCGGAGGGCGGCGCGTGCCCCTTTCGCCCGGAGTGCCACTTCAACCCCGTCTGGTGCGAGGCGGAGCGCATCCTGACGCGCTACTTCGACTCCATCAGCCTGTACGAGGTGGTCTGCGAGCACAAGCATCCCGCGCTGACGCCCGAAAGCGGCTTCGAGGTGCTGGGCCCGGCGCCGCAGGTGCCGGACGTGCCCAGCGCGCGGTAGGTGCCGCCATGAGCGACGCCACGCCGACGTCGGCGCACGCCGCCGGCCCCGCGAGCCCGACGCCGTCCGCTGAGCCCAAGGCTCTCGCGCAGGTGCCGCCGGAGTTTAGGCAGAAGGTGCTCGAGCGCGGCCGCGAGCTGTACCGCGACCTTCCGTGGAGAAGGACGCGCGACCCGTACCAGATATGGATATCCGAGGTCATGCTCCAGCAGACCCAGGTGACGCGCGTGGACGGGCGCTGGCAGCGCTGGTGCGAGCGCTTTCCCAGCGTGGACGCCCTTGCGGCGGCGGACGCTGCGGACGTGCTTGAGGAGTGGCAGGGCATGGGCTACAATCGCAGGGCGCTTGCGCTGTGGAGGGCAGCGGGCATCGTGAGCGCCGCGGGCGGCGCCATGCCGATTGAGGCGCGCGAGCTTGTGGCGCTGCCCGGCATAGGCCCGGCCACGGCGGCCGGCATCCGCGCGTTTGCGTACGACCTGCCCGGCGTGTACCTCGAGACCAACGTGCGCTCCGTCTTTCTGCACGAGCTCTATCCCGATGCCGTGGCGGTGCCGGACAAGGACCTGGTGCCGCTGGTGGAGGCCAGCTGCCCCGCCGACGACTCTGACCCGCAGGACGATCCGAGGACGTGGTACTACGCCCTTCTCGACTACGGCGCCTACCTCAAGAAGACGCTGCCCAACCCGTCCAGGCGCTCGAAGTCGCACGTGAGACAGTCAAGGTTCGAGGGGTCCCACCGGCAGAAGCGCGCGGAGCTGGTGCGGCTGCTGCTGGGGCACCGCTCCGCCGGCCGGCGTGGCGTGGACCTTGTGACGATTACCGAAGAACTGTCTGCGATCGAGGCGGAAGCGGGTAGAAGGAAAATATCCGCACGTGACGTGGCCGCTCTGCTGGAAGAGCTCGAGGCCGAGGGATTTTGTCACAAAATTGGTGGCAATTGGTCGGCCTAGGTCATATCATGTGAGGTGTTTCGAAGGCATGGGGCGGGCAGGGGGCTCGTCCCGCTGCGAGAGGAGACCGTACATGGCAGTCGATTTTGAGAACTCCCAGACGAAGAAGAACCTCGAGGCCGCGTTCGCCGGCGAGAGCCAGGCGACGAACAAGTACTCCTACTACGCCAGCAAGGCCAAGAAGGAGGGATACGTCCAGATCTCGAACATCTTTACCGAGACCTCGGGCAACGAGCGCGAGCACGCGAAGCTCTGGTTCAAGTACCTGCACGACGGCGACGTTCCCGATACCCTGACCAACCTGAAGGACGCTGCCGCGGGCGAGAACTACGAGTGGACTGACATGTACAAGGGCTTTGCCGAGACTGCGGATGCCGAGGGCTTCAAGGAGATCGCCGCCAAGTTCCGCATGGTCGGCGAGGTCGAGAAGCACCACGAGGAGCGCTACAACAAGCTCGTCGAGCGCGTCGAGAAGGGCGAGGTGTTCCAGCGCGAGGGCGTCAAGGTCTGGAAGTGCCTGAACTGCGGCCACATCCACGTGGGCGAGACCGCGCCGAAGGTCTGCCCCGTCTGCAACCACCCGCAGAGCTACTTCGAGGAGCTGGCGATCAACTACTAGCGTCCCGCGCCGCCCGTACGGCAGCATGAGCGACCCGCGCCCCGCACGCCACCGACGTGCGGGGCGCTCTTTGTGCCGCGGGGCGCGGGGCGGGCGCGGGCGCGCTGCCGCGGACGAGGCTGCTGCGGGTGCGTGCCGCCGCGGACGGCGTTCGTGCTGCGTGGCCGTGCTTCATTCCGTGACGTGGCGCTTGCCGCCGCCCGTCCACGCGGCCAAATCGCATATCGCGTTATGCGACAAGCATTATTTTGCGTTTGCCCAGTTGAGCACGGTTCGGAGTCCTTCGCATATCGCGTTATGCGATTTGGCATCGCCGCAAGCGCGTCCGCGGGCGTGCCGTCGGCCGCATTCTCGCATAGCGACCTACACGCACAAATGCCGTCAGCCCTAAAACGCTTCGTCGCACGTCAACAATGTTATCGATTTTACCGATAACAATTAAACTGATACTGACAGATGGCATCTACCTGCGAAAACGGTCAAATCAGCTGCAATCTCACATGAAAATCCTTGCGAGTACCAACAGGTGCCCTATGATGTGCTCACGATGAAAACGAGAACTGACATATCACCCACGAGCACGTTAATGCCCTAGCCCGGCCTCAGGAAGCTGCAACCACGCAGACGAGGACCGGGCGACGGCAAGGCAGCGTTATCGCATCCAAAACACAAGGCGCACGCGGCGCCACTCGCAAAGGAGAACGTCATGGCATTCGAGCTCGATCCCACCTTCGCGTCCGACCCCGAGAAGCACTTCGACACCCTGCAGGTCCACGCCGGCTGGGCTCCCGATCCCACCACCGGCTCCGCGGCGCTCCCGATCTACGCCTCCGCGGCGTTCCAGTTCGATGATGCCGCCGACGGCGCCGCAAAGTTCGCCCTCACCAAGCCGGGCAACGTCTACGGCCGCCTGACCAACACCACCACCGACGCCGTCGCCGCCCGCGTGGCCGCGGTCGAGGGTGGTACCGGTGCCGTCGCCGTCGCATCCGGCCACGCGGCAGAGATCCTCGCCCTCACCAACCTCGTCGGCGCCGGCGACCACATCGTCGCGTCCGACTCGCTGTACGGCGGCACATGGAACATCTTCCTACACACCCTCGGCGACCTCGGCGTCGAGACCACCTTCGTCGAGAACAACGACATCGACGCGTTCGTCGCCGCCACGAAGGAGAACACGAAGCTCTGGTACGTCGAGACCATCGGCAACCCGCTCGTCGACGTCGCGGACGTCCCGGCGCTGGTCCAGGCTGCAAACTCCCTGCCGTCCCCGGTGCCCGTCTTCGTCGACAACACCTTCGCGACGCCCTACCTCTATCGTCCCGCCGAGGACGGCGCGGCCGTCGTAATCGAGTCCCTCACCAAGTGGATCGGCGGCCACGGCGCAACGCTCGGCGGCGCCGTGATCGACACGGGCAAGTACGACTGGAAGGCCCAGGCGGACAAGTTCCCGACCATCGCGAAGCCCGACCCCTCCTATCACGGCGTCGTCTTCGCGGACGCCGCTCCCGCCGCGCCGTTCTCCACGCGCGTCCTCGCCAACAAGCTGCGCGATTTCGGCCCGACGCTCTCCCCGTACGCGGCGCAGCTCATCGGCATCGGCCTCGAGACCCTCTCCCTGCGCGTCCAGCGCCACTCCGACAACGCGCTCGCCGTCGCAAGGTGGCTGAAGGATAACCCCAAGGTCGCGTGGGTCCGCTACTCCGGACTCGAGGACGACCCCTCGCACGAGGTCGCGTCCCGCATCCTCAAGCACGGCTTCGGCGGCGTCGTGGTCTTCGGCCTCAAGAGCGGCCGCGAGGGTGGCCTGAACGTGGTCAACAACGTCAAGCTCTTCACCCACCTCGCCAACGTGGGCGACGCCAAGTCCCTCATCATCCACCCCGCCTCGACCACGCACTCCCAGCTCACGCCCGAGCAGCTCAAGGAGGCGCACCTCAGCGAGGACCTCATCCGCCTCTCCGTCGGCATCGAGGACGTGGACGACATCATTGCCGACCTCGACCAGGCCATCGCCAGGGCCTAGGGCCGGCAACCGGCGGCCATGCCAGCGCCTCGCCGCCAATCGCGGTCCCGCGACTCGGGCCGCACTACAACCACGCTCCGCAAGGGGGACGACGCCCGTCAAAAGGCGCCGTCCCCCTTCGCATCTTGCAGCTGTCTTTCGCCACATGGCCGGTGCCCTACGGGCCCGCGCAAGGCGCCGGGCGAGAAGGGCCGCCGCCTCGCCCGCGTCACCGCCATGGGCCCGGCAATGCCGCAGCCGCGCGGCTTGGCCGCGCGCCACCCGCCGGCTCCGCCCGTCCCCGGACCCTACGCCTTGTGCGCCTCGTCAAAGGCCTTCGCCCGGGCCGCCGTGTCGCGGCGCACGTCGTCGCTGCGCGGGTGCAGCCGCACAAAGCGCGCGAACCCCTCCACGGACCAGTCGTCCCAGCCGTCCGTGTCGCCCAGGGCCTTGAACATGCACGTGGGAACCTCGCCCAGTGCAAGGTTCTTGCGTATGCACGCGTCGCAGCCAAAGCCGCCCCTCGCCAGGTTCGCGGGGTTGTTGGGGTTGCATGGGCAGCGCGTGTCGCCACAGGTGCAGAAGTGCCTGCCAAGGTCCGACATCACGAGCTCCTCTCGCTTGCCTTGCGTCCGCGCGCCTCGCCGGCGCCACCCTTGCCGCGCCCCGCGCCGGCGCCCTTCGAGCTAGCCCTTCCCGCGCCCTTCGCAGACCCGCGCCTTGCCGGGCGCGTCGCCTTGAATGCAGACGGGCAGATGTCCGCGCACGGGCAGCCCTCGCACTTCGGCCGCTGCGCCGTGCACGTGTCGCGGCCAAAGTGTATCCACTCCTCGTTCACGTAGGTCCAGAGCTCGTGCGGCAGCAGGTCAAGCAGGTCCTTCTCCGCTGCTGCGGGAGTGCTCGCACGCGTAAAGCCCATGCGCGTGGCGATGCGGAACACGTGCGTGTCGACCGCGATGCCCTCGCATATGCCAAACGCCTTGTTCAGCACGATGTTCGCGGTCTTGCGGCCCACGCCCGGCAGGCGGCACAGCTCCTCCATCGTGCGCGGCACCTCGCCGCCAAAGTCGCTCACGATCATCTGCGACAGCTCCACGCAGTGTGCGGCCTTCGCGCGCCAGAAGCCAATGCTGTGGATGACCTCGCCCACCTCGGCGGGATCGGCCTGCGCCATGGCCTCGGGCGTGGGCCAGCGGCGAAACAGCTCCGGCGTCACGCGGTTCACGCCGGCGTCCGTGGTCTGGGCGGAAAGCATTACGCACACCACCAGCGTAAACGGGTCGTGGTAGTCAAGCGCGCTCTGCACGCCGGGGTAGCGCTCGTGCATGCGGGCGCAAAACTCGATGCCGCGCTGCCGGCGCGACGCCTTCGACTCTCGTGGCACGATCTTCTCACCTGCCTTGTCACGCCCCGCCGGCGTGCGCGCGGGCGCGCCGAGCGGGGCCCAAACTTGCCGTTAGTGGCACATGATACCCGCTTTTGTGTCCGGACGACCGCCCCGACCGCCCCGTCGGCGGCGTTCGTACCCTCTTGCCAGCGCTTCGTGCGCGCATTGCGCTATGCCCGCCGCGAGCCGTTCGCGCGCGGCCCGTTTGCGGCCGACCGCGAAGTCATGGCCGCAAAGCCTTGCCCGTTTACATAGAATGTGTAGTTGCGGTGGTGATTGTGTGGCACGCCACCCACCCTAGTCGTGACGAAGCCGGAGGATGGTCGCATGAGCGCGCCTATAGCCAACTACCTTCTTACCAAAGACGACCTGTACCTTATGGGCAAGGGCGTGTGGTACCGCAGCTACGAGAAGCTGGGCGCGCACCCCTGCAACAAGGACGGCGTCGAGGGCTACTGGTTCGCCGTGTGGGCGCCTGACGTCAAGAGCGTCCGCGTGATCGGCGACTTCAACGACTGGGACACGGAGGCCACCTACCTCGAGTGCACGCCCACCGGCGGCGTGTGGTACGGCTTCGTGCCGGGCGCCACGGAGGGCCAGCTGTACAAGTACCTGATCGAGACCGCCCACGGCGACCTGCTGTACAAGGCTGACCCGTACGCGTTCTACGCCGAGTGCCCCCCGGGTACGGCGTCGCGCACCGCGGACCTCTCTGGCTATGAGTGGCAGGACGAGAAGTACATGGCCTCCCGCTCGAAGCAGGACTTCTTCAAGCGGCCGCTCAACGTCTTCGAGTGTCACCTGGGCAGCTGGAAGCGCCACTCGGACGGCCTGGCCGGAAACGGCGACCCCGATTCCGACGACCACTCCGGCAGCTACCTCACGTACGACGAGCTCTCCGTCGAGCTGGTCGATTACGTGAAGAAGATGGGCTACTCGCACATAGAGGTCCTGCCCGTGATGGAGCACCCGTTCGACGGCTCGTGGGGCTACCAGATCACGGGCTACTTCGCGCCCACCAGCCGCTACGGCAAGCCCACGCAGTTCAAGCACTTCGTGGACGCGTGCCACCAGGCAGGCATCGGCGTGATCCTGGACTGGGTGCCCGGCGGCTTCTGCCGCGACGAGCAGGGCCTGGTGCACTTCAACGGCGACAAGCTGTACGAGAAGGAGGAGCACCCCAACTGGGGCACGTTCAAGTTCGACTTCACCAGAAACGAGGTCCGCAACTTCCTCACGTCCAACCTGCTGTACTGGGTGAGCGAGTACCACGCCGACGGCATCCGCATGGACGGCGTCACGTCCATGCTGTACCTCAACTTCGGCATCGAAGACCCCGGCCAGAAGAAGTTCAACTCGCGCGGGACGGAGGAGGACGACGCTTCCATCGACTTCATCCGCACGTGCAACGACACCATGGGCAAGTACCACCCGGACGTCATGATGATCGCGGAGGAGTCCACGGCGTGGCCGCTCGTGACGTACCCCACGTCCGACGGCGGCCTGGGATTCCACTTCAAGTGGGACATGGGCTGGATGAACGACACGCTGCACTACATGCAGACCGACTTCCCGTACCGCCCCGGCAACCACAAGCTCCTGACCTTCTCGACCATGTACCAGTTCAACGAGAACTTCATCCTGCCGCTCAGCCACGACGAGGTGGTGCACGGCAAGTGCTCGCTCATCACCAGGATGCCGGGCGACTACTGGCGCCAGTTCGCGGGCATGCGCGCCCTCGCGCTGTACCAGATGACGCACGCGGGCGGCAAGCTCAACTTCATGGGCAACGAGATCGGCCAGTTCATCGAGTGGCGCTACTACGAGGGCATCCAATACTTCCTGACGGAGGAGTACGAGAGCCACGCCCACCAGCAGCACTACATCGCGGCCCTGAACGCGCTGTATAAGGTCCAGCCCGCGCTGTGGCAGGACTCGTACTCGCCGGAGGGCTTCGACTGGATCGACGCGGACAACGCCGACCAGTGCATAATCTCGTTCGCGCGCCATGGCGACGATGAGAAGGACGACCTCGTGGTCGTGATCAACTTCGAGGTGAACCCCCACGAGGACTTCAGGCTGGGCGTGCCGCGGCCGGGCGTCTACGAGGAGGTCTTCAACTCCGACGACGAGGAGTACGGCGGCTCGGGCGTCACGAACAAGGGCGTGAGGTTCAAGACCGACGAGGAGCCGTGGAACCGCCAGGAGCAGTCCATCGAGCTTCGCATACCGCCGCTGGGCGGCACGATCCTGCGCTACGTGGGTCCCCTGCCCAAGAAGCGCACCCGCAAGGTGGCCCCCAAGGCTGCCCCCAAGACAACCTCCAAGGCGTCTACCTCGGCAAAGTCCGCCACCAAAGCCGCCTCAAAGGTAACGAAGGCTTCAACCGGCGCCAAGGCGGCGGCAAAAAAGGCGCCCTCGCGCAAGACCTCGGCCGCAAAAACTGGTAACACTAAGGTGGCTGGCAAGTCCAAGGCGCCTTCGTCGCCTGCGAGCAAAGACGGAAACGCGAAGGCGAGAAGAACCGGCGCCACGAAGTCGGAATAGCCGACAGGGCAAGCGAGCCGGGCGCGCACGGACGCGTCCGCAGGGGTAGGACAGGACCGCCGTCGCGGGGTCCCGTCAAAAATCGTTCTAAGGACTGACATGACTGAACAGAGCTGGCCCAAGATCTTCACCGACAAGGACGACTTCATCAGGCAGTACCGCCTGGCGTGCGAGCGCGAGTTCTCCAAGCCCCATGAGGAGCTAGGTCCGCAGGAGCGCTACTACGCCATGGCGAGCCTCATCGCGGACAAGGCGAAGGCGCTCAGGGGCAACAGCCTCAAGCAGGCAAACGACAAGGGCGAGAAGACCGTGTACTACTTCTCCATCGAGTTCCTGCTTGGTCCCCTGCTTGACAACTACCTGCTGAACTTTGGCATCCGCGACATCGTGAAGGCCGCGTGCAAGGACCTCGACATGCGGCTCGACGACATCGAGCGCTACGAGAGCGACCCCGGCCTCGGCAACGGTGGCCTCGGCCGTCTGGCCGCGTGCTTCCTCGACTCCATGGCCGCGCTTGGCATCAACGGCAACGGCAACGGCATGCGCTATCGCTACGGCCTGTTCAAGCAGGCCATCGAGGGCGGCCGTCAGGTCGAGAAGATGGACAACTGGCTCGAGCACGGCTTCCCGTGGGAGACCCGCAGGAACGAGAGCTCAGTCCTCATCCGCTTCGGCGGCCAGGTCGTGCGCCACGAGGAGAACGGCCGCTACTGGTTCACGCAGGAGGGCGGCGAGCTCGTGAAGGCCGTCCCGTACGACGTGCCCATCGTCGGCTATGGCGCAAAGAAGGTCAACAACCTGCGCCTGTGGAGCGCCGAGCCCGCCGAGGAGAACTTCGACCTCGACGCGTTCAACGCCGGCGACTACGCGAAGGCCATGAAGTTCCGCTCCGACGTCGAGGCGATCTCGCAGATCCTGTACCCGAACGACGCCGGCGAGCACGGCCGCCTGCTCAGGCTGAAGCAGGAGTACCTGTTCGTCTCCGCGGGCCTACAGACGATCCTGCGCGACTACCTGAAGAAGTACGGGGACGACAACTGGGAGGACCTCGGCAAGCACGTCTCCATCCACACGAACGACACCCACCCCGCCATGTGCGGCCCTGAGCTCATGAGGCTCCTGGTGGACGAGCACGGCGTCGACTTCGACCTCGCGTTCAAGATCGCGCAGGAGACCATCTCGTACACCAACCACACGATCATGCCCGAGGCGCTGGAGAAGTGGCCCATCAGCGCGTTCCGCGACCTGCTTCCCCGCACCTACATGTTCATCGAGGAGATCGACCGCCGCTACCGCGAGAGCTTCCCGCACACCGATCCCAACTGGCAGGAGGAGTTCAAGAACACCGCCATCCTGTGGGACGGCCAGATTCGCATGGCGAACCTCTCCGTCATCTTCGCGAACTCCGTCAACGGCGTCTCCGCGCTGCACACCGGCATTCTCGAGGCGACGACGCTGCACGACTTCTACAAGCTGACGCCCGAGAAGTTCAACAACAAGACGAACGGCATCTCGCACCGCCGCTTCCTCGGCAACGCGAACCCCAAGTACGCGAAGCTCGTGTGCGACGTGCTGGGCGAGGGCTGGCTCGGTGACGCGAACAAGCTGTCCGAGCTCGAGAAGTACGAGGACGACCCCTCGTTCCTGGAGCAGTTCGAGAAGGCGAAGGAGTGGGACAAGCAGCGCCTCGCGGACTACATCAAGGAGACGACGGGCACGGTCCTCGACACCAACATGGTGTTCGACGTCCAGGTCAAGCGCTTCCACGCGTACAAGCGCCAGCTGCTGAACGTGTTCAAGATCCTGGACATCTACAACAGGCTGCTTGCCGACCCGTCCTTCAAGCCGCGCCCGACGGCGTTCATCTTCTCTGGCAAGGCGGCGCAGAGCTACACCTTCGCCAAGGAGGTCATCCGTCTCATCAACTCCGTCGCGGACGTCATCAACAACGACAAGCGCGTGAACGACGTCATCCGTGTCGCGTTCGTGCCCAACTTCGCCGTCTCGAGCGCACAGCTCATCTACCCGGCGGCAGAAATCTCCGAGCAGATCTCGTGGGCGGGCTCCGAGGCGTCCGGCACCTCGAACATGAAGCTCATGATGAACGGCGCCATCACGCTCGGCACCTACGACGGCGCGAACGTCGAGATCGCGAAGCTCGTGGGCGAGGAGAACATCAAGATCTTCGGCCTGAGGACCGAGGAGGTGGACGCGCTCCGCGCGAGCGGCAACTACTGGGCGTACGACCTTCTCAAGAAGGACCCGGACCGTCTGGGCCGCATCGTGAACCAGCTGAAGGACGGCACGTTCGCGCGCCTGTCCGGCAACTTCGACAGCATCTACGACGAGCTCATGGTCGGCAACGACCACGACCTCGTGCTGAAGGACTTCTATTCGTACGTGGACGCGTGGGAGGAGCTGACCCAGGCCTACGGCGACCGCGCAAGGTGGAACCGCGCCGCAGTCCACAACACGGCCAGGTCGGGATATTTCTCCAGCGACCGAACCATTCGCGAATATGCCCACGACATTTGGCATATTGATGCATAGGTAATGATCGGGGCGAGGGGGCTCCGGTACATAGGGATGTGAAGCTCGAGAGGGGAGAAGTTCAATGAGCAAGAGGGAATGCATTGCAATGCTTCTTGCCGGCGGCCAGGGCAGCAGGCTCGGCGTCCTCACGAAGGAAGTCGCCAAGCCCGCCGTCTCGTTCGGCGGGAAGTATCGCATAATCGACTTTGCGCTGTCCAACTGCGCCAACTCCGGCATCGACACCGTTGGCGTCCTGACTCAGTACAGGCCGTATCTCCTGCACAACTACCTGGGCTCCGGCAGCGCCTGGAACCTGGACGAGAGCGAGGGAGGCCTGTTCATCCTCCCGCCGTACGCCACCCAGACCGGCGGCGCGTGGTACGCGGGCACCGCTGACGCCGTGACGCAGAACCTCGGATTCATCAAGCAGAACGACCCCGAGTACGTCCTCATCCTCTCTGGTGACCAGCTGTACAACATGGACTACCAGAAGATGCTCGACAACCACAAGCGCCACAACGCGGACCTGACCATCGCGGTCATGCCCGTGCCCTGGGAGGAGGCGTCCCGCTTCGGCATCCTGACGACCGACGAGGACGAGAAGATCCTCAAGTTCACCGAGAAGCCCGCGGAGCCCGACTCGAACCTCGCGTCCATGGGCATCTACATCTTCAACGCCGACCTCCTGGTCAAGACGCTGGAGGAGGACGCCGAGGACGAGAACTCCGAGCACGACTTCGGCAAGGACATCATCCCGAAGCTCCTCGCCGCAGGCAAGCGCCTGTACACCTACGAGTACAACGGCTTCTGGCGTGACGTCGGCACCATCGCCAGCTACCACGAGACGAGCATGGATCTGCTGGGCACGAAGCCCGACTTCGACCTGTTCGACACCGAGGCCCCCATCATGAGCAACGCCGGCGCCATGCCGCCCGCGTACGTTGGCCCCGACGCCACCGTGGACGACTGCCTCGTCGGCAACGGCAGCAGCATCTACGGCAAGGCCGTGCACTCCATCGTCTCCACCGGAGCCGTCGTCGGCGAGGGTGCCGTCGTACAGGACTCCGTGCTCCTGCCGGGCTCGGAGGTCAAGGCCGGTGCGCACGTCGTCCGCGCCATCCTCGGCGAGAACTCCGTCGTCGAGGCGGAGGCGACCCTCGGCAGCTCTGACCAGTCCGTTGATATCGCCGTCATTGGAAATGACGCAGTCGTTGCAAAGGAGGCGGAGTAGAGATGGAAAAGCTCCTGGGTGTCATTACCGCCAACTACTCCACAAAGTATCCGAGCGTCCTCTCCGAGACGCGCCCGGTCGCGTCCCTGCCCTACCTCGGCCGCTACCGCGTCGTCGACTTCGCGCTCTCCAACATGGTCAACGCCGGCATCCGCACCGTCGGCATGATCATGCCGTACAACTACCGCTCGCTCATCGACCACATCGGCTCCGGCCGTGACTGGGACCTGAACCGCAAGAAGGGCGGCCTGTTCATCCTGCCCGGCTCCGCGTTCGGCACCTCCCGCACCGGCTCCCGCTTCCTGCTTCGCGACCTCGAGTACAACAAGGTCTTCCTGAAGCGCAGCGACGCCGAGCACGTGATTCTCTCCTCCGCGAGCTTCGTCTACAACATGGACTACGACAAGCTCATCGAGGCCCACAAGGCCTCCGGCGCGGACATCACCGTCGTCACGCAGCCCGCGAAGGGCAAGGACGCCGACGTCACCGGACTTTCCGTCGACGGCACGCGCGTCCACGGCATCAAGCACGGTGTCGAGCGCGGCGAGGTCTCGTTCCTCGACTGCTTCGTCATCGGCCGCGAGTTCCTGCTCCAGCTGCTCAACTGGTACGAGCAGACCGACTACCTCGACCTCTTCGAGGCCATGGCGGCAGACTACGAGCGCGTGAACGTCCAGACGTACGACTTCGAGGGCTACGTCGCGCCGATCTTCAACAAGGACAACTACTTCAAGTCCAACATGGACATGCTCGACCCGAAGATTTCCGCCGAGCTGTTCCCCGCCGGACGCACGATCAAGACGAAGGCCCACGACAACGCGCCCGCGAAGTTCGAGACCGGCTCCCGCGTGAGCAACAGCCGCGTCTCCGGCAGCTGCCGCATCAAGGGCACCGTGTCCAACTCCATCCTCGGCCGCAACGTCGTGGTGGAGACGGGTGCCATCGTCAACAACTCCATCGTGATGCAGTCGTGCGTGATCAAGACCGGCGCGCGCGTCGAGAACGCGATCGTCGACCGCGACAACGTCGTCCCCGCCGGCACCGAGCTCAAGGGAACGCCCGAGGCCCCGTTCATCAAGGAAAAGGCATCGGTAGAGTAGGGATTTAGCCCATGAGTGATCAGGTCACACGCAAGATAAAGATCCTGTTCGCCGCCACGGAGGCCGTCCCGTTCGTCAAGACGGGCGGCCTGGGTGACGTCGCTGGTTCGCTGCCCCGCTCACTTAATGCCGCAGGGGCGGAATGCTCCGTCATCCTCCCGAAGTACGCCTCGATTCCAGAGGAGTACCAGGAGCAGATGACCCACGTAGCAGACTTCTACGTTCCCCTTGCGTGGCGTAGCGTCTACTGCGGCATCGAGAAGCTCACCTACCAGGGTGTCGACTTCTACTTCGTAGACAACGAGGCCTACTTCAAGCGCGACGGCATCTACGGCTACTACGACGACGGCGAGCGCTTCGCGTTCTTCTCGAAGGCGATCTGCGAGGCCATCGAGAAGCTGCCCGAGCTCCAGTGCGACGTCCTTCACTGCAACGACTGGCAGACCGCCCTCGCCACGGTGTTCCTGCGCGAGTTCTACCAGAGCTCCGAGGCGTGCCGCCACGTGAAGACCGTGTTCACGGTCCACAACGTCAAGTTCCAGGGCCAGTACAACGACAAGGTCCTCGAGGACGTCCTCGGCCTTGCGGACAACCCGACGGCGTCGAGCCAGCTCTACAACGGCTACGGCACCATCGACTACATGAAGGGCGCGCTCTGCTACTCCGACGTCATCACGACGGTCAGCCCGAGCTACGCCAACGAGCTCCAGATGCCGTTCTACGGCGAGGGCCTCGACGACATCTTCCGCCGCCGCTCCTCCCAGCTGCGCGGCATCCTGAACGGCATCGACGTCGATCTGTGGAACCCCGCGACGGACAAGCTCATCGAGTGCAACTACGACGAGGACTCCCTGGACCGCAAGGCCCAGGACAAGGCCGCCCTCCAACGCGAGCTCGGCCTTGCGGAGGACCCGACCCGCCCGCTCATCGTCATGATCGGGCGCCTCACGAACCAGAAGGGCCTCGGCCTCGTGCGCTATGCCATGAACCACCTGATGGAGCGCGGCACGCAGGTGGCGATCCTCGGCACGGGCGACAAGGACCAGGAGGACGCGTTCAAGTACTTCGACTGGACGTACGGCGACCAGATGGTCGCGCGCATCGCCTTCGACAACGCGCTCAGCCACCGCATGTACGCCGGCGGCGACATCCTGCTCATGCCGTCGGAGTTCGAGCCGTGCGGCCTGTCGCAGATGATCGCCATGCGCTACGGCACGCTCCCCGTCGTCCGCGAGACCGGCGGCCTGCAGGACAGCGTCGTCGCGTACAACAAGTACACCGGCGAGGGCACGGGCTTTAGATTCACGAACATGAATGCGGACGAGATGGCCAACTGCGTGCTTGATGCCTGCGAAGTGTTCTGGACGGATAAGGACGCATGGATTAAGCTACAAAGGCAGGCAATGGAGACCGACTTCAGCTGGGGTCGAGCGGCAGGTGCGTACATGGACATGTACTACTCGCTGCACCCAGAGATTGGTCGTTAAGCAGAACAGAAGAGGGTACGGCTTTGAGGGCTAGGCATAACACCTCAGACAGCCAGTACAGGAACCCGTTCGGCGCCGCCATCGCTGGCGGCGCCGTTTCCTTGTACATCGACGTCTGGGACGAGCCATCTGCGGTGGCTAGGCTTCGCATGTGGATAGACGACAAGGGCGAGAAGATCCTGGACATGGACCGCATCCCCCTCGGCGAGGAAGAGGCCGCCCAGTTCGGGGACGACGTCCCCGTGCGCTTCGGCGTCACGATCGAGCCGGAGGAGCCCGAGGTCATCTGGTACTCGTTCCAGATCGTCGCGGCGGACGGCGCCGTCTGGCGCTACGGCGCCGCGCGCGAGCACGGCTGCGGCGAGGGCGCCTTCGCGTTCGGCGAGCCACCCTCGTTCCAGATCACCGTGTACCGCAACGAGCGCAAGGAGCAGCCGGACTGGTACAGAAACGGCATCGTCTACCAGATCTTCCCGGACCGCTTCTATCGCGGCAAGGGCTGGGAGAAGAGCGTGGAGGCCGCGTTCAAGAAGCCCCACAACGCCGGCCCCGGCATGAGGTTCGTGGACGACTGGTTCACGTACCCGCGCTACGACAAGACCCAGGACGGCCGCATCGCAAACTGGGACTTCTACGGCGGCACGCTTAACGGCATCCGCGAGAAGCTCCCGTACCTCGAGGCGCTCGGCATCACGGTCATCTACCTCAACCCCATCTTCGAGGCGGCGTCCAACCACCGCTACGACACGGCGAACTACCTCAGGATCGATCCCATGCTCGGCACGGAGGACGACTTCAAGGCGCTGTGCCAGGACGCCTCTTCCCGCGGCATCTCCATCATCCTCGATGGCGTGTTCAACCACGTCGGCGCGGACTCCCTCTACTTCAACAAGTACGGCAACTACGGCACGGAGGGCGCGGCCCAGCCCGGCGCCTCCGCGTACGACACCTGGTTCGACTTCAACGGGGACGGCAGCTACAAGAGCTGGTGGGGCGTCGACGACCTGCCAGACGTGAACGAGGACAGCCCAGACTTCCGCGAGCTCATCTGCGGCCACGACGGCGTCATCCGCAAGTGGCTGCGCCTCGGCGCGCGCGGCTGGCGTCTCGACGTGGCCGACGAGCTCTCCGACGACTTCATCTCAGAGATCAAGGCGGCGGCCCTGGCCGAGAAGCCCGATGCCGTCGTGATCGGCGAGGTCTGGGAGGACGCGACCAACAAGTTCGCCTACGACCGCCTCCGCCACTACTTCTGGGGCTCCGAGCTCGACGGCACCATGAACTACCCGCTGCGCAAGGTCCTTCTCGACTTCCTCACCAACCGCGTGGAGGCCGCGGAGGTCTGCCGCGTCACGCAGTCCCTCATGGAGAACTACCCGCCGGAGGCGTTCGCGGGCGAGCTCAACCTCCTGGGTAGCCACGACCGCATCAGGCTCCTCACCATACTGGGTAACTCGCCGGAGCCGGACTCCCTTGGCGACTACCAGCGCTACGCGTTCCGCCTGGACAGGGACCACACCAACCTCGCCGTCAGCCGCCTGTGGGTCGCGGCCCTGCTGCAGATGACGCTGCCCGGCGTCCCAAGCATCTACTACGGCGACGAGGCCGGTCTCCAGGGCTACGGCGACCCGTACAACCGCGCCGCCTACCCGTGGGGCCGCGAGAACAAGGACTGCTTCGACATCTATCGCAACGCCGTCGCCATCCGGAAGTCGCTCCCCGTGTTCACGGACGGCACCTACCGCCCGTTCGCGGTCGGCCGCGACGTCTTCAGCTTCTGGCGCGAGGACGCAGAGTCCAAGGTGTGCGTGCTCGTGAACGCGAGCCTCGACGTAGACCACACCGTCACGATCCCGCTGGACGGCCTCGAGGTGGACGACGTGGTCTCCGGCAAGGAGCCCGAGGTCGCGGACGGCAGCGCCCGCGTGTTCCTGTGGCCGCTCGGCACGGCCGTCCTCAACCTGCACAAGAGGCAGCGCCTGCAGAAGCCCATGGAGCGCGGCATGGGCGTGGTGTGCCACGTCACGTCGCTTCCCAACCCCGGGCGCCCCGGCAAACCGGGTACGCTGGGAGACCCCGCGTACCGCTTCATCGACTACCTCGCGGCGGGCGGCCAGCGCTACTGGCAGGTCCTGCCCGTCAACCCCACGGACCACTTCGGCTCCCCGTACGCGGGGCTCTCTGCGTTCGCGGGCAACGTCGCGCTCATGTGGGGCTACGATGAGGAGGGCGGCACCGCGTTCTCCGCGGACTTCGAGGGCACGCGCGAGTACCGCGACTTCCTGCAAGAGAACGAGGAGTGGCTCATCCCGTACGCAACGTTCCGCGCCATCAAGCGCCGCATGGGCGAGAAGAGCTGGCAGGAGTGGCCCAAGCGCTATCGCGAGTACAGCGACAGGCTCGCCCACAGCAAGGAGCTTGCCGCGGACGTGCGCCGCGAGTGCGCCGTGCAGTTCGAGTTCATGCGCCAGTGGGGCGAGGTGCGCGCCTACGCCAACGCCCACGGCGTCAAGATCATCGGCGACATGCCCATGTACGTGAGCGCGGACTCCTCCGACGTCTGGGCGGAGCGCAAGTACTTCGCGGTGGGCGCAGACGGCTACCCCGCGGGCCAGGCGGGCTGCCCGCCCGACAGCTTCTCCGCCGACGGCCAGCTCTGGGGCAACCCCACGTACCGCTGGGACGTCATGCGTGCGGACGGCTACCGCTGGTGGATGCGCCGCTTCAAGCGCGCGTTCCAGCTGTACGACTACGTCCGCCTCGACCACTTCCTCGGCTTCAGCAGCTACTACTGCATCCCCAACGGCAAGACCCCGCTCCAGGGCTCGTGGTACTTCGGGCCGGGGATCGATCTCTTCAAGCGTGCGTACCAGGAGTTTGGTCCGCTGCCCGTCGTGGCGGAGGACCTTGGCACCGTCACGCCTGCCGTGCGCGCCCTCGTGAGCGCCACGGGCTTCCCGGGCATGGACGTCGCCCAGTTCTACCAGGGCGACCCCAGCCAGAGCTACGTGCCCGCGACGCAGAAGATGGTCTACACCTCCACGCACGACACCAACACGCTCCTGGGCTGGGTGCGCGAGCACTACGGCCTTACGCCCGCCGCCGGCGCCAGCGAGGAGGAGGTCGTTCGCCTGCACGACGAGGCCGTCGCCAAGGCGGACCGCGTGATGGACGCGTGCCTTTCCACAAACGCGGACGTCGCCATGGTCACGCTGCAAGACGTCTTTCGCCTGGACGAGAACCACCGCATGAACGTGCCGGGCGTCGCCACGGGCAACTGGAGCTGGCAGGCAGACCAAGAGGCCATTGACGCGTCGCAGGATCACTTGCGCGATCTGGCCGAGAAGAGCGGCCGCATCTAGCGCCGGCGCACCTGTCCGCCCGGGCGCGTGCGGACAGGTGGAAAAGGAGGCGGGCCGGGGGCGCTTTCGTCCTCGACCCGTCTTCTAGCCTCGGTCTACTTTCGTTTGGGGGTGCTATTTTCACGCTCTGATACGAGCCTCGCACGGATTATCGCATCAAGAACCTCCTCGCGAACGCTCTTGCTGCGACGTTCCGGTATGGGGATGTGCGAGCTGCCCGCCAGGCGGATCTCTCGCCGCGAAATCTGCTCAACGTGCAGGACGTTGATGACATAGCTGCGGTGGACGCGCACAAAGTAGTCGGGAAAGTCGCGCAACAGCTCGCTGAGGGCGACGCGCACCCGGATCTGCCGCTGCGGCAGGTGGACAATGGTGTACTGGTGGCGGCTCTCCAGGTACAGGACCTCGGCGCGGTTCACCACGTGCGAGTGGCCATCCGTGTCGCGCAGGATGATCGGGTTTTCTCGCGCTTGCACGCTGACGGGAAGCTTGTCGATTGGCATGTCCAGCGGGGCAAGTGGGAGCGAGAAGTGCATGTGAACGAGCCCGGGCTCCTCAGGCTGGATATGCCAGACAAAGGTGCAGCGAAAGCCGATCGTCCCGCGGGAGGAATCGAGCGCGTTTCCCAGCAGGAGGATGGTGCAGACCTCGTCCGTCTCGAAGATGCGACGGACCTGCAGCACCCGATAGTCGAGGATTTTGGGAAGACTACGTACTCTTTTGCAATACGATTCCAACTGCTCGTGTGCGGGTTCGTGTGTGTTCGTGAGGGGGCTCACGAACGAGAATCCAGCGTCAGCCTGTTCAAGGTAGGTGTTCAGGTCACCATGCCAGAGGGCGTCGAACAAGTCGAGGGACCGTTCGGACAGGTCACACCGCATGCCTAAAACCTCCAAAAATATGCAATCAGTTGGCACATCTAATAAACGCGCAGCTGGCTTTCCGGGCCGTGCGCTTTCGCACGAGTACGGGCTCCGGCGGTAGTCATGCCAGCGCGTTACCAATAAATCTACCAATTACCTTGGGCTTTTTGGACCTTGCGTTCAGGTATTCGGACCAGAGACCCTTTGGCTCCCTTTGGGTTCGATTACTATGCTAGCAAGCATTTTGGTAACGCGAAAAATGCCAATAAAGTGGCACAACATTTCAGTTGGTATTGAGGGTTGCCTTATGCGGAATGAAAAGCAGTCAGGGGTCGAGCAACGCGTTCGACCAAGCTAAGGCCAATCGGGGATGCTCATGATGATTAAACGCAGCAACAGGGGCAAGTTAAGCGGGAGCCTGGGAGGCAGAGGCTCCTCCCGACATGACAGGGAGCGCGCTATCAGAAGGTCCTTCGGGATGGTTGCCATCTCGGCTCTTGCGGCCGTGGCTGTGGCGCTGTTTGCCGCCGTGCCGGCGTTTGCCGACGTGTCGCTTGGAGCCCCCGAATACTCGAAGACCGCCACTCTCGACCCCGCTACCGGAAAGATCAATATCACGCTCTGTGTCACTGGTAACACTGACACGAGTGAGTCCAAGTCGAGCGCCAATCTCATCGTGGTTCTGGATACGTCGGGATCGATGAACGAGGGCGTCGATAAGGTATCGAACCCCGACAAGAGCAAGACGTACTACGTTCAGCGCAATAATTACAAGTGGTATGCAGTCTCGTATAGGTGGCATTTATTGGGCGGTCACGGCTGGTACGATTCTGATGGCCGCAAATACGATGAAGATGAATTATTCTCAAGTAAAACAACCCGTCTCGACGTTGCTAAAAGCGCTCTCTATGGGCTTGCGGACCAGCTCATCTCCGACAACGATAGTACCGTCAAAATCTCGCTCGAGACTTTCTCTGGTAATGGCAATGCGCCCAGCGAATATTATGGCGGGGGACAGTTGGCCTCTTTCAAAGAGCGTGTCAACAAGCTGACAGCAGAGGGCGGCACCAATTGGACTGATGCACTCGCAAAGGCAAACGACAAGGCCAAGGAGGAATCCTCCACCCCTACCTACATAGTCTTCCTCTCGGACGGTAGGCCCACATACAGCATGAATGAAAATGGCTCTCGTTACGGCAATGGTACCGAAAACCAGTCCGACAATACGATTAGTCAGTTCGTGACGGATGCGGTCAATACTGCGAACGCCCGGCCGAGTAACGTTCTGGGGTTCTACGCGATATACACGGGGTTGGACGCGGCTGACAGCATGAACAGATTTGCGTCTAGGACCAACGCTTCGCCGAATGGGCAGGCCATTGACGGTTCTAATAGCGATGCACTACAAAGCGCCTTTAGCGACATCGTGAAGACCATCAAAACGGGCATTTCGTACACGAACGTAGAGATTACGGACACTAAGTCTGGCTATGTTGATTACGTACTTCCAGAGGGTGCCACGGATCCGGTCTTCACGTATCAGAAGAATGGCGTGGCATGGGAAGATGCACCCAAGGCATCCTTTGACAAAGACAATGGTCAGGTTAGCTGGAACCTTGGCAGTCTCAAGCTCGATAAGGATGTGACCTACTCGGTCAGCTTTGAGGTCACGCTGAAACAGGAAGCATACGACGAAGCCGCCCGGGACGAGCTGAAGGACAATCAGGTGCCTACGAATGGCCCTGCGACGCTGTCGTATAGCACCGTGATTACCACGACCGGTCAAGATCCAACAGTGTCGGATTCAAATTCAATTGAGATAACGTCACCAACAGTCACTGTTCCCACATCCATCCTGCATGTCTCGAAGAACTGGGTGAAGAATGGTTGGGACAACGTGAACCTGCCATCCGAACTGCAGGTTAAGGTCAAGCAGGATAACAAGTACTCCGACTACAAGATCGTGACGCTCAATGCGAGTAATAACTGGTCGGCAGATGTTGTCGTTGCCGCAGGTCCCCAGGGCCATACGTATTCCGTAGTAGAGGATGCGCCCGCAGGTTGGGATGCAGTGCTGCCCAACAAAGGCGCGACCCTGCAGGGGCTGACTACGCAAAAAGCCGACCAGGCAATAACTAACACCATCAAGACCGCGAAGCTGACCATCACGAAGTCGGTCGCAGGCAACTTCGGCGACACCTCGAAGGCCTTCAGCTTCACGCTCACGGACGCTTCTGGAAACGCAATCACCAACGTCAAGGCGGCTGACGGCACTTCGGACGGTGTGAGCCTTGGGAACGATGGCTCCTTCACGCTGAAGAATGGCCAGAAGCTTGTGGTCGAGCTTCCCTACGGAGCTTCGTACAAGGTGGTCGAGAACGACCCGAAGGGTACGAACGACACCGTTGACTACATCACCACGATCAAGGCGACCGCTACTGGTACAACTACCGACGCTGGTGCAACCACCGATGCGAAAGAGCGCACTGCCAGCTCACCTAACGATGGCATCACGAAAGACACGACCATCACGTACACCAACAAGCGCGACGTTACGCCGGACGTGGGCGTCGACCTTGGCAGCGGCGCTCCCTATGCAGCCGTATTCGGCGGGGCCGGCCTTGCCGGAGTGATCTGGATGGTCCTCAAGCGTCGGAACAGCCTGGGAATCTAGTGGTGCTTGGCATGGGGAAACACTCGAGGTCCGATGCGCCCTACGTGCAGAAGGCCAGCGTGAATCCGGTTGTGCCCGTCGTGGGAGGTACCCAAAGACCTAAGGCGGGTCGCGACCGCACCAAGGCTCCTACGGCAGCCGACTACGGTATGCCAGCGCAGACCGAGAGGGCTACCCAGCCGGAGCCCCTCAGCGAGGAGCGGGAAGAACTACTCGCATGGCTCAAGGCCATGACGTTCAAGCGGGTAAAGTTTGGCGGCGTAAGCGAGGAGGACGTCTGGAAGAAGATATCTGAGCTCAACCGACGGTATGACGCCTGCCTTAGAGCAGAGCGGGCACGTTATGACGCGCTGCTCGAGTCCAGGGGAATCAAGGGGTGGCCGCATGCCTAGGGTCACCGAGAAGGGCGGGCTTGCGGAAGGAGTGATTCAGGCCCGCTGGGCGAAGGCGAGAGATCGCGAAGGATGGCTTTCGCTCATTGGGAAGGTGATTGTTCTTCTCGCCGCGCTGTGGTTGCTCTTCTCGTTCGTGTTCTGCTTGCACAGGGTGCGTGGGAACGACATGTATCCGGCTATGCAGGATGGGGACCTGGTTCTGACATGGAGGCTTCAGGGTTCGTACAACCAGAACGATGTTGTGGTGTACAGATACCGGGGCAAGGAGCTGGTCGGGAGGGTCCTGGCGAAGGAGGGGGACGTGGTCGACCTCACGGACGATGGACAGGTGACCGTGAACGGCACTCCAGAGTCCAACGAGATCTACCAGACGAAGGCGGAGAAGGCCGTCAAGTTTCCCTACTTGGTTCCGAAGGGAAAGATATTCGTCCTGGGTGACTTTAGGACCCAGGCTACAGATAGCAGGAAGCTCGGCGCGATTCCCACGAACGACGTCGAGGGAGTGACGATCGGGTTGCTCAGGAGGCGCAAGTTCTGAGCCTCAGCACGTTTGATGAATGGCGATTTGCATCGCTTTCATATTTGGGAGACCGTTGGAGGGAGAACCACATGAACGCAAAGCTTACGAAGGGGCTGGCCGCCGCGGCAATCTCTGCTGCCATGATGCTGGGTGCCGCTGCTCCGGCGCTGGCTGAGGATGCCGCAACCGCAACCGTGAACGTGACCTATACGCAGGAGGGTATGGGCACGCGTCCGAGCGAGACGCTCAACTACATCTCTGTGAACAAGAGCGTTGAGGGATCCTCCAAGTACAGCGAAACTGAGTTCCCCACGCTCGAAGTAACGGGGGCGACGGTTGATAGCAAGACTACCAGCGGCGAAGTCACGATTAAGCTTCCGACCTATGAAACCGTCGGCATTTACAAGTATGAGCTTACGCCGAGCTATACGGTCAGCAATGATGCCGGTGTTACCTATGACGACCAGAAGCTCTACGTGACTGTTACCGTGCAGCAGACTGAAAATGGTCTTGAGAGGACGGTGGTCGTCCACCGTGGATCTGAGGATGGCGATAAGACCGGCGACATTGCTCTTAAGTACTCCACTGGTAAGCTGACCGTCACGAAGAAGATCACTGGTAACCTTGGTGACACGAACAAGAAGTTCGACTTCAAGGTTGAGCTTACTGGTCCCGAAGGCAAGGCAATTAACGGTACGTACCACTATACGGTGCCCGGAAGTACCGAGGAAAAGACGATTACTTTCAAGGATGGCACAGCGACCGTTACTGGGTCCCTGGCGAATGCTGACTCGATCGTGATTACCGATCTTCCTGCGGGCGTTACCTACGACGTGTCCGAACTCAATGGCGAGGATGCTGTTGCTGAGGACGGAACTGGCAAGGCCGCTGATGGCTATACGCTGACGAACGTTGAGAAGTCCGATAAGACTGAGACCATCGCAGCTAACGACAAGGATACCGAGACGTATACGAACGACAAGAGCGAAACAAATATCGACACCGGCGTCCTGCTGAACAACGCTCCCTACATCGCCATCCTCGGCGGTGCGGCTGTTGTTGCGATTTACTTCGTGAACAAGCGTCGTCACAGCGATATGGACTAGTTGCCACTTTGGTGGACTAGAAGTTTTTGGTAATGGGTTCACAGGTTGCGGGCGGGCAGCCCGCCCGCAACCTACCTACTGGTAGAGGAGGTGCGGTGCATGGGCGAATCTAAGCCACTCAAGTTTTGCAATAGGGTCTTTAACGTCGTGCTTGCCGCACTTCTGGTGGGTGCCACGCTTTTTGCGGGGTACTCACTCTGGGATAACCAGCAGGTCTATGCCGAGGCGAAGAACGTGAGGGACGACCTGCTGAACCTGAGGCCCAAGGAGGGCAAGGACCACAGGAAGGCCTTCGAGAAGCTGAGGAAGATCAATCCCGACGTGGTGGCGTGGATCACCATGGACGGGACGAAGATCGACTACCCGATTGTCCAGGGTGAGGACGACCGGGAGTACATCAACAAGGACGTGTACGGAGACTTTGCCCTCTCTGGTTCGATATTCCTTTCCTCGCAGTGCAACCCCTCGTTTACCGACTCGTACTCCCTGGTCTACGGTCACCACATGGTTGACCACCTTATGTTTGGCGACCTTGACCTCTATCACAGCAAGAAGTTCTTCAACAAGCACACGACAGGCGTCCTCATGACGCCAGACAATACGTACGGCTTGGAGGTGCTCGCCGTGATGACGGTGAACTCCTCTGATAGCACGATCTTCTCGCCCACTTCGTGGGCAAAGGACTGCTCTGGGGTCGTGAACTATGCGGTCCAGAAGGGCGAGCACGTCCACAACGACGTGGTCGAGAAGATCGGAGCCGACACCGCGAAGGAGCGGATAGTGGCCTTGGCCACGTGCTCCTCTGAGGGAACCGAGGCTCGGACGGTACTGCTGGCAGGGATCGTCCCCTATACGGGTGACGGCAAGTAGATGGCGAGTTAGGAAGAGAAATGAAGATCAAACACAGGCTCATGGCTGCTGCGCTCGCGCCAGCGCTGCTCCTCCTGGCGGCCCTGTTCCCCGCGAACGCACTGGCGGTCGACGGACACGCGATCAAAGGGGACGCGACTACCGTAAAAGTACCCGTGAGCGTGACCACGTCTGGCCAGGGCATCCCGGGTGAGACGTATACGGTGAAGATTGAGGCGGAGACCGATGGCGCCCCTATGCCCAGCACGTCTGAGATTGACGTGAAGGGCGAGGAACTGAAGGCGGGAACCTACAAGGGCGACCCTGCCGAGTTTGACCTTGACTTCTCCAAGGCGCGCGTGGGCATCTACAAGTACCGCATCTCTCAGGTTGCCCCGGAGAATACCACCGGTCGCGGTGAGTACGACAGCACGGTCTACTACATGACCGTGACGTACGAGCACCCCGACGGAGACATGAGCAAGACTCTGGTGACCGCTGCGGTGCACGAGGGTACGCCTGAGGGCACGAAGGTTGCCGTGTGCAACTTTACGAACACGTACGCGAACCTTCCTGCCGGTGAGATTGACCCGCCCGTCACCAAGAAGATTGCCGGTGACAAGCCTGCCAAGAAGTCGACGTTCGACTTTGTGCTTGAGTCCATCGACGGTGCCCCGCTGCCTGAGGGCGCAAAGGACGGCAAGCTCACGACCAGCATCGAGGGCGAGGGTTCCATCGAGTTTGGCACAATCGCCTACACCAAGGCTGGGACGTACGAGTACAGGTGCTATGAGATCGACAAGGGTGAGGACGGATACACCTACGACAAGACCGTCTACACCATGCGCGTAGCCGTGACCGAGGGCACCAAGAACTTTAAGGTTGAGCGGGCCATTGTGGACAAGAACGGCAAGGAGCACGACTCTTTGACGTTCGTGAACACCTATAAGGCGCCCGCCAAGCCGGTTGTGAATAAGCCTGCAACGGTCAAGAAGGGTGGCTCGGGCGTTGTGAAGACGGGCGACACCAACAGCGTGGGTGCCGTTGTTGCCCTGGGCGCCATTGGTGCCGTCGTTGCGGCTGCCGCCGTGGTTATGAAGCGCGACGACAAGAAGGAAGAGAAGTAGGGCTTCCAGCTCACGCATTGATGTTCTGACTCGCATCTGAATGAGCACCTCCGGAGAAGATCCGGGGGTGCTCTTGTATTGAGGGGACGCAGAGTGGCGGCCTGCCGTGGGTAGGCTTGCTATGAGCGTGAGCGTAGAACTATTTCGCGCGAAAGCCCTCATTTGGGGTACGGGCGGAAAATATCGCCAAGGATACAGAACTGGAGGTTGTGGCTGGATACACTACAGATACCAGCGGTGCCCGTCCGTTCTCGACGTGTGCGCGGGCAACGCCAGGTGTTTCGAATCGAAAAGCCCGGTTGCACCCGGGCTTTTCTCATCTCCTTACGCTATCCGTTGTGATGTCTATGCTCCCTTATCAACCCCCTCACCTCCCTGACTACGTCGAGGAACGTTCGGGCGATGCTCGCGACGATCGCGAGGGCTTTCAGGACGCCATTCAACAGATTTAGCCGTGGGTAACAACGTCCACACTGGGCACCGCTGGTTTGTAAGCCCGGTTGCAGCCGGGCTATTCTTTGACTCTTCTAAACCCCTGCTGCGAGAGATACCGTTCGCGCTGTGCTGAGCTGACCGTCGGCCCGCCACGCGCCGAATTGCTCCGCAAAAACCGTATGGACAGCAAGGGGCGTTGCTGGGTAGAATACAGGTACACCAGCGGTGCCCGTCCATCCTAACTCGGGCGCGGGCAACGCCAGGTGTTGCGAATCGAAAAGCCCGGTTGCACCCGGGCTTTTCTCATCTCCTTACGTTATCCGTTGTGATGTCTATGCTCCCTTATCAGCTCCCTCGCCTCCCTGACTACGTCGAGGGACGTTCGGGCGATGCTCGCGACAAGCGCGAGTGATTGAAGGACTTTAAGGACAAAGTTCATGTCCATAGGCTTTACCTCCTTGTTGTGGGAGGCGTCGCCCGCATCCGGACACCGCTGGTGTGTGGGAGATTCTAACATCCCCCGTCAAGCCCCCGACCGAGGTATTTTGGGCAGTAATGGCGCAATGGCCCGTGCGCCGCAATGTTAGTGAAAGCTTGGCGCCACGGCGTGCGTTCGTGGCATGATGTAGGAAACAAGAATCGATGCGCGGACCCGGAACCGATGGTTTTGGGCCCGCTTGTGCTGTTGAGAGGTTCCCATGCTCATAAACAGAGTCGCCCAGAAGCTGCTGGCCGCGCCGGAGCTTGCGCCCGTGCTGCACGAGCTGGACGCCGGCCACGACGCGACGCTTGGCGTGCCGCAGAGTGCGCGCTCGCTGCTGGTTGCGGCGCTGTGGGCGCGCGACCCCAGGCCGTGCCTGCTGGTGGTGTCTGGCGAGGAGGCCGCGGACCGCACGGCACGCGCCCTGGCTGCGTGGCTGGGCATGGACGTGGTGTGCCGCTACCCGGACCGCCGCGACCTGCCGTGGGCGGACAAGCCGGCGGACGATGCCGTGGTGGGCGCCCGCTGCCGCGCCGTTGCGCGGCTTGCGGCGGGCGAGAAATGCCTGGTGGTTGCCAGCGCGCGGGCGCTCTTGCGCCGCGTGCCGCCCGTGGGATCCGGCTACTTTGCATCGAGCGCGTTTGCCGTGGGCGACGAGGTGGACTTTGCAGACGTGCCGCGGCTGCTGGTGGGCATGGGCTACACGGACGCGGGCGACCCCTCGGACGTGACGGCGCCCGGCACGTTCTGCGTGCATGGCGACGCGGTGGACGTGTTTCCCGCGCAGGCAACCTCCCCGGTGCGGTTGGAGTTCTTTGGCGACGAGGTTGACCGCGTGCGCCGCATGGTGCCCTCGACCGGCCAGACCATAGGCGAGCTGGACTCCGTCACGGTGAGCCCGTGCCGCGAGATCGCCCTCACGGACCAGACGGTGGCGCGTGCGTCGCGCGCACTGTACAACCGCGCGCAGAACGACTCGCGTGTGGCCGCGGACCTGGAGATGCTCGAGGCCCGCGCCGCGGAGCCCACGCTCGATAGGTACCTGCCCGAGCTGTACGGGGGCAGCTCTTCTCCCATGGACCACATGAGCGCGGACGCGCTGGTGGTGCTCGCGGAGCCGCGCGCCCTGTTTGACGACTGCATGCACGCGACGGACGACGTGGAGCAGGCGGCGCGCAACGCCCACGCCAGCGTGCAGGGACTGTTTACGAACCCGCGCCAGATGGACTTTGGCAAGCAGCAGCGGCTGAGCTTCTCGTCCATGGCGCGGGTGGGCGGACAGGCGGACGCGGAGCTGGACGTGCGCCAGCCGTCCATCGCCGGCAGCGACGCAAAGCTGCTTGGCCGCATGCGCCAGCTGGTGAACGACCGCGCGAGCATTGTGTTTGCCGTGCCGGACCGCGGTGCGCGCGAGGCGCTGGAGCTTACCTTTACGGACGAGAAGATCCCGCTGGAGGAGTCACTGGGGGCGGCGCCCAACCGCGTGCCGGTGTGCGACCCCGCGGCCATGCGCGACGTGGAGCCGCTGCCACGCGGCATCGTGACGTTTGTGGACGCGCCGGTGCCGGCCGGCGTGGTGGTGCCCTCCGCCGGGCTGGCCGTGTTTAGCGTGGGCGACCTCACGGCCCGCATGGCCCGCCACAAGCACCGCGTGCGCAAGGTGGACCCCACGAGCGTGACGTTCCTGTTCAAGCCGGGTGACTACGTGGTGCACGCCACGCACGGCATCGCGCTGTTTAGCGCCATCGTGCGGCAGGAGGTGGCCGGGCGCGAGCGCGACTACTTCCTGCTTGAGTACGCCGGCAAGGACAAGCTGTTTGTGCCGCTGGAGCAGGTGGACCGCATCACGCGCTACGTGGGGCCGGACGGGTCGAGCCCGCGCCTGACGCGCCTGAACACGGCGGACTGGTCACGCGCCACGGGCAAGGCCCGGCGCTCTGCCAAGAAGCTCGCGTTTGACCTGGTTGACCTGTACACCCGGCGCTCCACGGTGCAGGGGCACGCGTTTGCTCCGGACACGCCGGCGCAGGCGGACATGGAGGCGAGCTTTCCGTACGAGCTGACGCCGGACCAGCGCGCCGCGATAGAGGACATCAAGGCGGACATGGAATCGCCGAAGCCTATGGACCGGCTGCTCTGCGGCGACGTGGGCTTTGGCAAGACAGAGGTGGCGCTGCGCGCCGCCTTCAAGTGCTGCCAGGACGGCAGGCAGGTGATGGTGCTGTGCCCCACCACGATCCTTGCACAGCAGCACTACGAGACGTTCTTCAAGCGCTTCTCGCCCTTTGATCTGGACGTGAGGGTGTTGAGCCGCTTTGTGACGCCCGCACAGCAGCGCCAGGCGCTCGCCGGCTTTGCGGACGGCAAGGTGGACGTGCTCATTGGCACGCACCGCCTGCTGAGCGCGGACGTGAACCCGCACGACCTGGGCCTGGTGGTGATAGACGAGGAGCAGCGCTTTGGCGTTCAGCACAAGGAGCAGCTCAAGAACATGCGCGAGCAGGTGGACGTGCTCACGCTTTCTGCCACGCCCATCCCGCGCACCATGCAGATGGCCATGAGCGGCGTTCGCGACATGAGCCTGATCATGACGCCGCCCCCGGGGCGCCTTCCCGTAAAGGTAAAGGTGGGCGAGTGGGACCCGGACGTGGTGTCTGCCGCCATCCGCGCGGAGCTGGCGCGCGGCGGCCAGGTGTACTACGTGAGCAACCGCGTGACCACCATAGACGACGCCGTGGAGCGCGTGCGCGAGGCGGCTCCGGAGGCCCGCGTGGGCGTGGCGCACGGCAAGATGAGCGCCCAACAGGTAGAGGACGTGATGCTGGAGTTTGACGAGCACGAGATCGACGTGCTGGTGGCCACGACCATCATCGAGAGCGGGATCGACAACTCGCATACCAACACGCTCATAATTGAGGACGCGCAGCGTCTGGGGCTGGCGCAGCTGTACCAGCTCAAGGGCCGCGTGGGGCGTGGCCGCACGCAGGCGTACGCGTACTTCATGTTCCCGGGGCAGATTCCGCTGACGCCGGAGGCGACGGACCGCCTGATGGCCATAAACGAGAACCAGGACCTGGGCAGCGGCATGCGCATCGCCATGCGCGACCTAGAGATCCGCGGTGCCGGCTCGCTGGTGGGCGCGGAGCAGCACGGCAACCTGAGCAGCGTGGGCTTTGACCTGTTTACGCAGATGCTGGGCCAGGCCGTGAGCGAGGCGAAGGGCGAGGCCACGCCGGACGCGGCACCCGAGGTGAACATCAACCTGCCGGCGGACTTCTATCTTGCGGAGGAGTACCTGCCCGAGGTGGACAAGCGCGTGCTGGCGTACCGCCGCCTGGCGAGCGCGACGGAGCTCACGGACGTGGACCGCCTGCAGCAGGACCTGGAGAACAGCTATGGCGCCCTGCCGCTTGCCGGCCGCAACCTGCTGGACCGCGCGCGGATCCGCATACGCTGCCAGCGCCTGGGCGTGACCTCCGTCAGCCTGACGAGCGGCCGGATTGCGTACGTGGGCATACAGGTGCCGCGCGCCGTGGCGCTGAAGCTGAAGGAGCGCCGCGCGGTGATCTATCCCAAGACGCGCAAGATGAGCTACCCCTTCCACACCGGGCGCGAGGAGCTTTTGCCCGCCGCGCTGGGCGTGCTTGAGGAAGTTGGCGGCGACGACGAGGGCGAGGAGTAGGCCATGGATAAGGACGAGGCGCGGGGCAAGGACGAGGCGCGGGACAAGGACGACGTGGCTGGCGCGGGCGACGAGGTGTGGGGCGCGGCGGCTGCCGGCGCGGGTGTGGCTGCGGGCGAGTGCGACGCGGCGGCGCGGGCGGAGGAGCAGAGCCGCGCGCGGGCGGGCGCGCCGGGCACGCACCCGGAGTTTGACCGTCTGGTGCGTACGGTGTGGCGCCTGCGCCAGCCGGACGGCTGCCCGTGGGACCGCGCGCAGACGCACGAGTCGCTGCGCCGCGACATGGTGGAGGAGGCGTACGAGGCGGCGGACGCCGCGCTGGAGGGCGGTGCGCACCTGGCGGAGGAGCTGGGCGACGTGTTGATGCAGGTGCTGTTGAACGCGCAGGTGGCGGCAGACGCCGGCGAATTCACGATTGACGACGTGTGCCGGCAGATAAACGCGAAGCTCGTGCGGCGCCACCCGCACGTGTTTGGCGACGCAGCGGCCGCGGACGCCGGCGCGGTGGCTGCGATATGGGACGACGTGAAGCGCCGCGAGCGGGAGGGGCGCGCCGACGCGGGTGCGCCCGAGGGGCTGCTGGACTCCGTGCCGCGGTCGCTGCCCGCTCTGCTGCAGTGCCAGAAGATATCCACGCGCGCGGCTCGCGCCGGCTTCGAGTGGGCGAGCGTGGACGACGTGTGGGACCAGGTGGCCTCCGAGCGGCGGGAGTTCGAGGACGAGGAACGCGGGAGCGAGGAGGCGGCCGAGGAGTTTGGCGACGTGCTCTTCTCGCTTGTGAACGTAGCCCGCTGGGAGGGCATCGACGCGGAGGCGGCTCTGGACGCAAGCAACCGCAAGTTTAGGCGGCGGTGGTCCGCGATGGAGCGGATGGCGCGCGAGGAGGGCCTGGAGCTGGACGGCCTGGGCGCCGAGCGGCTGAACGAGCTGTGGCGTCGCGCGAAGTTGGAGGAGCGGGCGGGCGACGCCGGGACCGGCTCGGGCCGGGCGGAGTGACGCGGCGCGGCGGCGGGCGGCGGCAGCGAGCGGCGTGCGGCGGCGTGCGGCGGGCGGCGTGCGGCGGGCGGCGCGCGGCGGGCGGTCTGCTGAGTTTGCGGGATTGTGAGGAGGGGTCGCGACGGGCGCGGCCCCTCTGCTATAACTGAGGGGAGGCGCGCGAGCGCCGGCCGACCAACGAAGCTGAAACGAAGACGACGGCATGAGCATGCAGAACCAGACCCCATCGGGCAACGTTGTTGCCCCGACCACACGTGGCGTGACCGGTCGAAGGAGACCCGTGCAGAAAGACGACGGCAACCCCAGCGGCGGCGAGCGCCGTTCCGAGAGCGACGAGCGCTTGGCAGACAACGGCAAGAGAGAGGCCCAGGGTCGTCGGCCTCGTCGCGGGACCCGGAGGACCGACGGTCCGCTTGGGAAGCACGAGTCGAAGAACACGAAGAAGATGATTGCGGCGCAGGCGATTGACCCGGCGAAGGACATCGCCGCGTCGAGGGAGCGCATGGCTTGGGAGGACGCGCGTGCGAAGCGCGCCGCGGACGCCCGGGTCAACGCGGCCGCCGGCGCCGGTGCGGCGAGTGCCGCAGGTGCCGAGGGCGTTGCGAGCACGAAGGCCGTGGCGGCCGTCGACCACGAGACGGCCCTCGCGAAGTCCGAGGCCGCGTACGGCGTGCGCCAGAACGCCGCGACCTACGACGACGTTCGCGAGGCAAAGGCGGCGAGGGGCGCGAAGCGTGGCACTTCTCGCCTGGACGCGCGCGAGCCCCGCCGCGGCGCGGGTCGCGAGGATCGCGATGGCCGCGAGGAGAAGGCGTCTGCCGGCGAGCGCGTGGCGGCGGCAAGGGAGCGCGCGGCATCCGGCGCGCAGACGGCTCGCGAGCGCGCGACGTCCGCGGGGGAGTGGGCCGCGGCTCACCGCCGGCTGTGGATCGTGCTCGCCGTGGTGGTTGCCGTGGTGGCCGCGCTGTACGGGCCGGCGCAGCGGTACTACGTGTCGATGCGGACGACGCAGGACCTGCAGGTGAAGTACGCCGCGCTGAAGAGCCAGAACAAGGACCTGAAGAGCGACGTGGACACGCTGATGTCCAAGGAGGGCATCGAGGACCAGGCGCGGAAGAACGGCTACGTGTATCCCGGCGAAAAGGGCGTCGAGGTGAAGGGGCTGAAGGAGGACGGCAAGGACCCCTCGGCCGCCATCACGTACAAGGACGACCGCGCGTGGTACACGAAGGTGCTGGACGCGCTGTTTGGCTACGACAGGAAGACGGTGCTGAAATGACGAGGGTCGCGTGCATCGACATCGGGACGGTGACGGCGAGGCTGGCCGTGGCGGACGTCGAGGGCGGCCGCGTGACGCGGATGCTGAAGCAGTCGACGATCTGCAACCTGGGCGAGGGCCTGACGCGGACCGGCATGATCTGCGAGGCGGCAGCCGGGCGCGTGCTGGCGTGCGTGGACTCGTATTTGGCCGCGGCCCGGCAGGCGCGGGCGCCGAGGATCTGCTGCACGCTGACTTCGGCGGCGCGCGACGCGGGGAACTCTGACGCGCTTCTGGCGGAGCTTGCGGCGCGCGGGCTGCACGCGCAGGTGATTCCCGGCGAGGTCGAGGGGTCGCTCACGTTCTTGGGCGTGGCGCAGGACTTTGCGGACCGCGAGATCCTGGTTGCGGACAACGGCGGTGGCTCGACCGAGATCGCCGTGGGCAGCATGGGTGCCGAGCGCGGGTTGGCGCTGGACCGCGTGCGGTCCGTGGACGTGGGGTGCCGGCGCATGACGGAGAAGTTCCTGAGCGCGGGCGACCCGCCGAGCATGGCGGACGTGGAGCGCGCCCGGCGGTGGGCGCGTGGCATGTTTGACGACGCGGTGGCCGCGGAGGGCGTGCGCGAGCTGGCGCCGGAGCTGATGGTGACGACCGGTGGCACGGTGACGAGCCTGGTTGCCGTGAAGCTGGGACTGGAGCCGTACGACCCGCGAAGGGTCCATCTTGCCGAGCTTAGCCGCGAGGACGTGGAGGCGCTTCTCGCCCGGTTTGCCAGCGCGACGGAGGCGGAGCGCGCCGCGATGGCGGGGCTTCAGCCGAAGCGCGCGAACGTGATTCTGGGCGGCACGATCGCGGTGGCCGCGCTGATGGAGTCGTGCGGGTTCGAGCGGCTGACCGTGAGCGAGAGCGACCTGCTGTTTGGGCTATCGATCTGCGCGGCCGCGTTGGCGGACGGCGGGGCGAGCCCGCTGGGCTGGGAGCCGGACCTGAGCGAGCTGCGGTAGGGCGCCGGGGCCGGGTTCTGGCGCGTGAGTGCGTCGCTTGAGGGTTTGGGCGCGCCGCTTGAGGCCGGCCGGACACGCGGCGGGGGCGCGAACGTATAACACTCAAAATAAGGTTTGCGTTTGCGCGACAAAACCGCAGGATTTTGAAATGTGCCGAAAAAATGTTGTACGTTCGCGCCCGGGGACAAGCCTCAAGCGGTGGCCGCGGGGCGCAGCGGAGGGCCGATGCGTTGGGAGGGCTGATGCGTTGGCATAACGTAGAACTAAAATTTTTAGTTCTACGTTAGGGCGACAAAACCGCAGGATTGCAGGAGCCCGGAAATTATAGTTGTACGTTAGCGGCTGCGGTTGGCGGGCGCGGCGGGTCCTCGCGAGCGAGGGACGCGCGCCGCGGGGCGCTGTGGTAAGGTTTTTGGTCACGGGGGCGTGGCGGAATTGGCAGACGCAGCGGACTTAAAATCCGCCGGCCTAGGTCTTGTGGGTTCGAACCCCACCGCCCCTACCAGCACATGAGAGCGGCGGACGGGAGCGGGTGCTTCCGTCCGCCGCTTTGCGTTGCGGGCCGTGTTGCGGGCTGCGCGGTGGCGTGGGTCGCGCGGGTGGCGATGCGGCGCTACGCGAACATGCCGCACAGGAGGCCAACGAAGAAGCCGCCGTACTCGATGACGCAGAAAACGACCGTGAGGATGACCATGAGCGAGGTAGCGACCTGTCCGCCTTGCAGCCGTGCGATGAGGGAGAGCGCGACGTACAGCGCGTAGATCGCCACGATCGCGATGACGAGGGTGCGGCGGGCGCGGGTGCGCTGCCCGGGCGTGCGGGGCGCGGAATCGTCCGGGCGGAGCTTGCGCATGAGGAAAAGCCCGAGCGAGAACAGCAGGATGGGCATGGCCACGAGGTCGAGAACCGTCGCGAACGTGAACACGTAGTACGTCTGGGGGATGTCCTGCAGAAACGCGATGTAGACGACGGCGTACGCCGCGGCCGCCGCGACGACGGCGCGGGACGCGAACCTTAGCTTGGATTCCATGGGACCCCTCCTCCGAACTTTCTGGCGTGGGCATTTTGCCAGTACGAACGGCGTGTCGTGTGGTGTGACCCGCGCATTTTCCGCGGCGTGGCGTCGTGCTGCCGCCGCGCTGGCGGGCTTGCCCTGAGTATACCCATGACAGCATGATGGAAATTTCAGAAAGTATGCGCGCGCCGCGCGCGCGAGCGTTAGGGCGGCGTAAAGTCATGCCTGTTCATAACATGTCCTGTACACAACTTGTCTGTATGCAAGTTGTTCAGTCGCAGGTCGCACGCGGAGCACGGCGCCGGGGCGCCGGCGCAAGCGGCGCGCGACCACGTGCGACGGCATATGCAGAGGGGGCCTCATGGCCGAGTACGACTTTGGCTTTCCCACTCCGGACGCGCCGGGGGCGGCGGGCGGGGCCGCGAGCACGGAGCCCACGCTCCTCTCGGCGGATTCGCCCGACCCGCTGAACGTGCAGCTTTCCGAGATAATGCGCGTCAAGATCCGCAACCGCGAGTGGCGGCGGGGGCGCTACATTCCCTCCGAGGCGGACCTGATGGCGCAGTACGGCGTGAGCCGTGGGACCGTGCGCAAGGCGATCGGGACGCTGGTGGCCGAGGGGCTGCTGGTGAGCCGCAAGGGGAGCGGGACCGTGGTGGCGGACGGCGGCATTGCGCGGCCGGGCAACGCGCGGTCGTTTAGCTTTGCGGCGTCGCTTCGCGACGGCGGCGTGCGGTACACGACGCGGGTGCTGCGGAAGGACGTGCTGCCGGCTCCGGCGGAGGTGGCGGAGAGCCTTCAGGTGGAGCCCGGCGAGCCGGCGCTGTTTATGCGGCGCGTGCGATCCGTGGGCGGACGGCCCGTGGTGTGCCAGGAGAGCTGGTCGAACCTGGCGGCATGCCCGGGGCTGGAGCGGGCGGACTTCACGACGGAGTCGCTGTTTGACGCGGTGGAGCGGTGCTCCGGCCGCAAGATCGCGCTCTCGCACATGCACTACTCGTCGTGCCGGGCGGGGGCGGAGCATGCGGCGTGCCTGGCGTGCGGCGCGAGCGACCCGGTCATGGTGCTCGAGCAGCGCATAGAGCTGGCAGACACAACGCCCATCGAGTGGAGCCTCACGTGGCTGGGGCCCAACCAGTCCATCGTGGGCGTGTCCAGGCAGAGCGACGGCTTCCCCGGCCCGCTCGAGCTGGACGGCATCCGCACGCACGCGCGCGAGGGCGCCGCGGAGAACGAGGCCACGCGCGCGCTGCGCCGCCGTCTAGACCTGGACGCTCTTGAGGTGCGACGCGGCGTGGTGGAGTGGGGCCGCCGCTACATGGGGAGCCCGCTGCACTTTGGCGGCGCGCTCTCCATGGCAGAGATCGTGGCCGTGCTGCTGGGGGAGGTCATGCACACCGGACGGGACGGCACGCCTTGGGACGAGCGCGACCGCCTGATCGTGAGCAAGGCGCACGCGTCCGTCGCGCTGTACCCCATGATGCTGAAGTGCGGCCTCATAAGCCAGGACGACGTGGACCGCGGGCTGTTTGGGCCGGATGCGCGCCTGTTCAAGCACCCGGAGCGCGACCCCCAGCGCGGGTTCGAGATATCCGGCGGCAGCCTGGGCATGGGCCTGGGCTACGCCGCGGGCCTCGCGCTGTCGCTGCGCCGCAAGCGCCTGCCCGGGCGCGTGTTCTGCGTGGTGGGCGATGGCGAGTGCGACGAGGGGTCCGTGTGGGAGTCCGCCGCGCTCATTGGCTACAAGCGCCTGGCCAACCTGACCGTGGTGGTGGACGCCAACGGCATGCAGCTGGACGGCCCCACGGCGCAGATACTTGACAACGGGCCCATCAACAGGAAGTTCGCCGCGTTTGGCTTTGACGTGGCAGAGGTGGACGGGCACGACGTGATCCAGCTGGCGGACGCCCTGCGCAACCCCGGCGACCGCCCGCGCGCCGTGGTGGCGCGCACGCTCAAGGGCCACGGGCTCTCGTTCGCGGAGGGCCACGCGGAGTGGCATGACAAGGCCCTGACGGAGGAGCTGTACCAGCAGGCCATGCGCGAGCTGGACGCGCGCGAGGAGGCGATACGCGGTGAGTAGCACGGACGCACGGGGCGAGAAGAACGCGGCCGCCGTGGCCGGGGGCACGGGCGTGGCCGCGGCTGCCGCGCGGGTTTCCGCCGAGGAGTCCGCGCACTTCTCGGCCATGAACCCGAAGCAGGTGTTTGGCGAGGTCATGGGCGAGCTTGCCGAGCGCGACGGCGGGCTTTCCGTCGTGGTCTCTGACTACGGGCGGCGCCTGAACCTGGACCACATGCGCAAGGTGCTGCCCGAGGGCTTTGTGCAGTGCGGCATCGCGGAGCAGAACCAGGTGGAGGTGGCGGCCGCGCTCGCGAACGAGGGGCTGACCACGTTTGCGCCGAGCTACGCCACGTTCATCACGGGGCGCGTGTACGACCAGATCCGCGTGAACCTGGGCATGATGCGCTCGCCGGTGGCGCTGGTGGGCGTGTCCGCCGGGTGCGAGTCCGGCATGCTGGGCGCGAGCCACATGGCGCTGGAGGATGTGTCGCTCATGCGCGGCGTGCCTAACGTGGAGGTGTTCTGCCCGGCGGACAACGCAGAGCTCGCGAGCGTGCTGCGGCTGCTTGCCGCCGCGCCGCGCCCGGCGTACGTGCGCACGAACACGCTGGATGGCGTCAGCCTGCACCCGGACGGGACCACGGCTGTGGCCGGGCGGGCGCAGCGGCTCTTCTTGTCCGAGGGGGCGCCGGAGGTGAGCCTGGTGGCCACGGGCACCATCTGCAGCCGCGCCGTGGAGGCGGCCCGGCTGCTTGCCGCGGACGGCGTGTCCGCGGAGGTGCTGGAGATGCTGACCGTGAAGCCGCTGGACGTGGCGGCCGTGGACGCGCTGGCCGCCGGCGGCCGCAAGCTGGTGGTGACGGTGGAGGAGCACAGCGTGGTGGGCGGCCTGGGCGCGGCCGTGGCGGAGCGCATGTCCGCCCGAGGCGGCGCGCCGGCGCTGCTGAGGCTGGGCATGCCGGACGCGTACCAGAACGCGGACTCCCAGGCGGCCCTGCTGGAGCGCGCGGGGCTTACGTCCGAGGGAATCGCGGCGCGCGTGCGGGAGCGGCTGGCTCGCGGGTAGGGCGGTGGCGGTGCCGGCGGGCGTCCGCGTGGTGAAGGCCGCGCGGCACGGTGCGCGCAGCACGTGGCGCGCGCAGATGGCCGCGACGCAAAAGGGCCCGCCGGCGTGTGCCGACGGGCCCGATGCGTGCGATGGTGCCCCCAACGAGACTCGAACTCGTGTTACCGCCTTGAAAGGGCGGTGTCCTAGGCCACTAGACGATGGGGACGCAAGCAAGCAGTATACCAGACTGGCGTCGCGTGCGGGGCGGCTACCACCCCAGGCCAGAATTATCCGCGAACGTCCGCGCGGACTGCACCATGCCGGGCTGGTCCTGCACCCACGTCACCAGGTCCGGCACGTCCACCACGATCGGGTCCGCCTCGTGCACGGCGAGCGTGACCTCCTCGAAGCTGTATGGCGTGGCGGCGGGGCGGTCTGGCAGGTACGTGTCCACCATCACGGGGCGCAGCAGTGCGTACACGCCGCCCTCGCACAGGGTGTCCAGCCCCTTGAGCGCGCGCCGCGCGGCGCCCATGCGGCCGAGCTTGTAGAACAGGATCAGCCGCGCGAGCTGCGTCCAGCTGTCGCCGCGCCGCCCGAACGACGCCTCGAGCGCATCGAGCGCCGACTCGTCCTCCAGCCGCGCGAGCGCGAGCGCGCTGGTGTGGCGCGCGCCAAGCGGGTCCGCGTGCGTGGCGCCCGTCACCTGGCGCGCCACGGAATCCGCCATGCGGTAGCGCGCGGAGTCCAGGCACGTGCGCGCGATGGCCGCCTTCACGCGCAGCCGCCCGCGCGCGAACACGTCTGACCACGCGTCCGCCCCGGCCGCCTGCGACACGGGGCCCAGCCGCCCGGTGGCGTCGCGGTCGATCTGCAGCAGCTCGTCCAGCAGCGGGTCCGGATCGAGGTCCTGCGCCAGCGCCAGCAGCAGCTGCGCCTCCGTGCAGCCCGCGTCGAGCGCCAACGCGCGGCGGCACTGCGTGCGCAGCCGCTCCATCCGCTTCGCGCGCTGCGAGAAGAACTCGCCGTCGTCCAGGAGGTCGTCACCCTCGCGCGCCTCGTCCAGCGCCGCGACGGCGCGCGCCACCACGGCGAACGCCTCGTCCGAGCGGTCCTCCACGAAGCGCTCCGGGTCCTCGCGCACGGCAAGCAGCAGCTCGGCGTAGCCGCTGTCAGAAAGCCCCAGCTTGGCGCGGCGCTTTGCCGCGAGCCTCAGCACCAGCTCCTCGCGTCCGTCCATCACCTGTCGCCCCCGTCCGCGCGTGGCCCGTCCGGCCGTCCGCCGGCCGTGGGCCCGCCGGGCCGCTGTCCGCCCGCGCCCGCGCCGCCCGTGCCGCCCGCGGCCGCGTCCATGCTCTTCTCGTATGCGCGAAGCTCGGCCACGTCGCGGGGGTCAAGCCGCTGCGCCTGCGCCGCGACCCACGAGCCCAGCGCGCCGCGCCCGTGGCTGTCGCGCCCCTCCTGCAGCAGGACCGTGGCCTCGGACGTCGCGACGATGAGCTCGTCCTCGCTGTACGGCGGCACGGCCAGGCGGCAGAACACGCCGTCCGGCAGCTCGCGCTGGCTGGCCAGCGTCGCGGCTGCGTGCGGGTACGTGGCCAGGAGCGCGCGCAACTGGCGCAGGGCGTCGTCCTCGTCGTGGCGGCTGTGCGCCAGCGACACGCGCGCGATGAGCTGCCACGCGTCCGCGCCCTCGTGCCGGCGCGGCACGCCCAGGGTGGCGGAGCGCTGCGCAAGGGCGTCCAGCCCGGCCGCGTCCTCGAGCTTGGCGTAGGCCAGCGCGGCCGAGAAGCGCACGTCCGCGGCATCGTTGGGGTCTGCCTCCAGCGCGCGGCGGCAGATGTCCAGGCACTGTCGGTTGCGGCCGCAGATGAGGGCCTTGTCTGCCATGGTCGCGAGCCAGCGCAGGTACGGGCGCATCGCGAGGTCCGCCTCCAAGAGCGAGCGGTCGCCGTCGTCCTTGGCAAGCGCCGCGTCGCGCGCGGCGGTGCAGGAGCGGCGCACGTCCTTCTCGCCCTGCTCGAGGTAGTGGAAGAACGCGTCAAAGCCGGCGATCGTGGCCGCGTGCTGCATGCGCGCGGCGTCGTGGCAGTTGGGGTCGAGCGCCAGGGCCTCTTCCAGCAGCGCGTGGCCGCGCCGGATGAGCTCGGCCGCGCGGGCGTCGGACTCCGCGAACGGCAGCTGGTAGTCGATCACCGTGGTGGCGCGGGCCACCAGGTGAAACGCGCGGTCCGCGTCCGTCTGGGGCAGCGAGTCGCGGTCCTGCGAGAAGCGCCGCCCGAACGACGCGAACGCCCGTGCGGCGCCCGCGGCACCGCCGCCGTCGAGCGAGCGCGCGAAGCGCAGGCCCAGGCGCTGGTAGTCCTCGCGGTTTGGATCAAACGACACGGTGCGCCTCCCTCCTGCGCGCGGCCGGCCATGGTCGCGGCCGCCGTTGCCGTGGGCCCTGTGCGGGCCCCCACCTGTGGTTGCGTTAGTCAATCCTAGCGAAGTTTTGCCGCGCGTGCTCACCAGAAGCGACGGCGCGCCCGGCCCGCCGCGGGTGCTATGCCCTCGCGCGGAACTCCGTGGGCGTCATGCCGTAGCGCCGCCGGAACCTGCGGTTGAAGTACGAGAAGTTGTCGAACCCGCACGACTGCGCGATGGCGCCCACCGGGTCGTCCGTCTTCTCGAGGTAGTACGACGCGGCCGTCAGGCGGCACTCCGTCACGTACTGGCTGTACGTCATCCCCATGTCCTTCTTGAACACCCGCATGAAGTGCGCCTTGCTGTAGCCGGCCAGCCGCGCGGCGCCCTCCACGCTCGGCGGCGCGGCGTAGTTTGCGTTTACCTCGCGCAGCACCGTGCGCAGGCGCTCCGCCGCGGGCTCCGCGCGCTCCGGCGCGTCCGCGCTGCGAAAGGCATACAGCGCGTCCATCAGCATAAACAGCCTGCTCTTCACCATCAGGGAGTAGCCGGGCTGCCTCACGGCGCACGCGGCGTCCGCCCCGTCCAGCGCCCAGCGCACGCGCTCGTAGAACTCCGTCCCCTCCGGCACGGGGCGCGTAAAGCGCAGCGTGCCCTCGCGCAGCGGCTGCAGCACGTTGGCGCGGCACCAGTCGTCCGGCTCGTGGCTGTCCAGGATGTCCAGCGAGAAGATGATGTTCTCGTACTCCATGCGCGTGCCGTCGTCCCCGTCGATGGCGTGGATCTCTCCCGGCAGTATGGGCACGATCGAGCCGGCGTGCACCGGGTGCCGCACGAAGTTGGTGCTGATGGTGCCGCTGCCGCGCTTCACGTACACGATTTCCATCTGGTCGTGCCAGTGCGGCCTCACGCGCGCGAAGTCCTGCGGGATGGTGCAGAGGTACGTGTTGTACGCAAAGCCCGGCACCTCGTGCACGCCGGTCTCGCGGTATTGCTCGTATCTGGCAAAGTCCATCTGCCGGATGCCCCCGTCCTTCTCGCGCCGCGCCGCCGCCTGCCGCGGCCGCCGCCTGCCGCTGCCGCCGCCTGCCGGAAACGGTTGTGTGCTGGAAACATGTCAATCGTTGCTTACCACGATGCTAGTTTAGTACTAATAGAAGGCACCATGATGCAAGAAATGGCCCATCCGCTGCAACTATAGTGCTTGTTAACGTCATCAATGGCCTGAAAGGACCCCATCATGACCGAGTATAGCCTCGCCTCCTACGCAAAGAAGCCGCTCGCGGAGTGCACCGAGCTCGAGCTTTTCAACGCGCTGCTGAGCCTCACGAAGGACGCGGCGGCCGAGAAGGGCTACAACCAGGGCAAGAAGCGCCTGTACTACATCTCCGCGGAGTTCCTGATCGGCAAGCTCCTGAGCAACAACCTCATCAACCTGGGCCTGTACGACCAGGTGCGCGCGGAGCTCGCCGAGGCCGGCCGCGACCTGGCCGAGCTCGAGGAGTTCGAGAACGAGCCGTCGCTGGGCAACGGCGGCCTGGGCCGTCTGGCCGCGTGCTTTTTGGACTCGTGCGCGACGCTGGGGCTGCCCGCGTCCGGCGTGGGCCTTGCGTACCACTGCGGCCTCTTCAGGCAGAGCTTCGACAACAACAAGCAGTACGAGTCGCCGGACTACTGGCTCAGGTGGGGCCAGGAGAGCTGGATGCGCCGCACGCCCAAGCACTACACCGTGAACTTTGGCGACCTTTCCGTCACCTCCACCATGTACCAGATCGACGTGACGGGCTACCACAGCCAGTGCGACACGCTGAACCTGTTTGACGTGGACACCGTGGACGAGCGCATCATCCGTAACCGCATCAACTTCGACAAGTCGCAGGTCGCGAAGAACCTCACGCTCTTCCTGTACCCGGACGACTCCGACGAGGCCGGCCGCATCCTGCGCGTGTACCAGGAGTACTTCATGGTGAGCAACGCGGCGCAGCTCATGCTGGACGAGTGCGTCGAGCGCGGCAGCAACCTGCACGACCTTGCGCAGTACGCCGCCGTGCAGATCAACGACACGCACCCCACCATGGTGATCCCGGAGCTGATCCGCCTTCTGGGCGAGCGCGGCATCGGCTTTGACGAGGCCGTCCGGATTGTGCGCGACACCTGCGCCTACACCAACCACACCATCCTGGCGGAGGCGCTGGAGTGCTGGCCGCTTGGCTTCATCGAGCGCGTGGCGCCGCAGCTGGTGCCCATCATCCAGCAGCTGGACGCGTTTGTGCGCGGCCAGTACGAGGACGACTTTGTCCAGGTGATCGACAAGTGGCAGAACGTGCACATGGCGAACATCGACATCCACTTCAGCCACTCCGTCAACGGCGTCGCCGCGCTGCACACCAAGATCCTGGAGGACTCCGAGCTCGCGCCGTTCTACAAGATCTACCCCGAGAAGTTCAACAACAAGACCAACGGCATCACGTTCCGCCGCTGGATGGTGGAGTGCAACCCCGGCCTGAACAAGCTGGTCTCTGGCAAGATCGGCGAGGGCTGGAAGACCGACGCGGAGCAGCTTGAGCAGCTGCAGCCGCTGGTGGACGACCCCGCGTTCCTGGCGCAGCTCGACCAGGTGAAGCGCGCCAACAAGCAGACGTTCGCCACGTGGCTCGCCGCGCACCAGGGCACCGTGGTCGACCCCGACTCCGTGTTCGACGTGCAATCCAAGCGCCTGCACGAGTACAAGCGCCAGCAGCTCAACCTGCTGTGGGCCATCCGCAAGTACCAGCGCCTGCAGATGCTCGAGGCCGACGAGCTGCCCAAGCACAAGGTCACGGTCATCTTTGGCGCAAAGGCCGCCCCGGCGTACACCATCGCCAAGGACATCATTCATGCAATCATCTGCCTGGGCAGGGTCATCGAGGCGGACCCGGTGGCCAGCAAGTACCTGCAGGTTGTCATGATCGAGAACTACAACGTCACCGCGGCGCAGCACCTGATCCCGGCGGCCGACATCTCCGAGCAGATCAGCCTTGCCTCCAAGGAGGCCTCCGGCACCAGCAACATGAAGTTCATGCTCAACGGCGCCGTCACGCTTGGCACCATGGACGGCGCGAACGTCGAGATCGCGGAGCTCGTGGGCGCAGACAACATCTACACCTTTGGCGAGTCCTCCGACGAGGTGATCGCCCGCTACAAGCGCGGCGACTACAACCCCAGGAGCTACTACGAGAAGGACAAGGAGCTCGCGGCCGCCGTGGACTTCCTCACGTCCGACGCCATGCTCGCCCAGGGCGACGCCACCAACCTGAACCGCCTGCACGACGAGCTCCTGAACAAGGACTGGTTCATGACGTTCCCGGACTTCGCCGACTACTGCGCCACGAAGGCCCAGGTCCTGAAGGACTACGAGGACCGCGAGGCCTGGCAGCGTAAGGCCCTGGTGAACATCTCGAAGGCCGGGTACTTCTCGTCCGACCGCACCATCGCGCAGTACGAGAAGGACATCTGGCACCTGCGCTAGGTGCGCCGCGCGGGCCACGGACAGCGGCTTGCGTGCGGCAGGCCGGGATGTGCACGGCGGCTCGCGCGATGTTTGACCTCCCTATTGCCGGCGTCGCCTCCCCCTTTCGGTGGCGCCGGTCCCCCATATGCATGGCCGAGGGCCGCGCCTCCATCCCGGGCGCGGCTCTCGGCGTTTTGGGGGGTGGCGGTGCCGGCGGCTGATGGACGTGCGGGCGTGCGCGGATCAGCTGAGCCGCACGCACCCGGCCTCAGTCTGCACGGATCTGTAAGGTCGGCGCTGGTGTGTACCCCGGGGTGTCGGGGTTGCGTCACACACCGAATCCCAGTTTGCGGAATCTTGTAAGGTCACCCCGAGTGTGTACCCACCGTTGTACACACTGGGGGAGAGTTTACAAGATTCCGCTAACTCACCCTTGGTGTGTGACGAAAATCTGGGTCCTGAGGCAAGAATCGCGGGGTGTGTTGCGTAAAATGCAATAAAGCCGAGGGTGTGTACCCCCCGTAAGACAGATTAGAATTCATATGATTGCAGGTCAGCGGCTCAACACATAAGGATTCAAGCTATTGTAGCTGTACACACCCGCCACTTTCTGCCATGGGGACCGTCGAGACGCAACACACCCCGCGCGAGATTGGAAAAACGTGCAAACTCGCATGGGGTGTGTAGCGATGCGTGGGCCTGCGGGTACACACCCGGCTCCAGTTTGCGGAATCTTGCAAGGTCACCCCCGGTGCGTACCGGCACCATGGTGCTCGCGCAGCACCCGCCCGAGCCCCGCGCGCCCGCGCCCGGCGCGCGCTCCTACGACTGCCGCTTGATCGCCAGGATGGTGCGCATGGCCTGGCAGAACCCGTCCGTCGAGTCCAGGGCAGAAACGAACGCGTTGCCGCGGCCGGCGAGCGCGGCCTGGCTCTTTGGGTTTCCCATGCCGTTGCGCATCAGCAAGAACGTCCCCGCGTACGGGGCCATCGCGCAGTCCGCGGGAGAGTCGCCGCAGCAAATGACCTCGGCCGGGTCCCACCCCATCAGCTCGATGTAGCGTGCGGTCGCGCTGCCCTTGTCCAGCCCGCGCGGCGTGATGTGGTACGTGTGCACGTCCTCCAGCGTCCCGTCCGGCCGCCGCGGCAGGACGGTGTCGCCGGTGATCCGGCTCACAAAGCCGTTGTCAGCCAGGTACATCGGAAGCCCCGTCTCGTCCAGCATGGCCTGCGCCTCGTCCTCCAGCACGGCGCCGCGCAGCCCCACCGTCACCTCGCGGTACTCGAAGCCGATGTTGTTGTCATGATACGTCTCCAGGCAGTCGTACCAGCGGTCGAGCATCCGCCCAACCACGCCCGTCTTCACGATCAGGTCGTGCGGGGTATCGCCGCAGCCGGGGTCGTACGGCATGTCCGCCGTGAAGTAGCGCCAGTCGCTCGTGGCCCCCTCGCTCAGGCACAGGATGCCGCCCATCTCGCCGATCCATCCGCGCAGCCCCAGCATGTGCGCGTCCTCGCGAACCATCGCGCGGTTGCGCCCGGTGCACGGAATGACGCTCACGCCGGCGCGCCGCAGGTCAACAAGGGTCTCGGCCAGCTCCACGGAGGGGGTCCCGTCCGTTGCGGCCAGCGCCTGCCCGTGGCTCACCATGGTGTTGTCCGTGTCGGTGATTACGTATTTTATGCGCGAGAAACGCTGGGCTATGTCCTCGGGAACGCGTGCCGGGTCCGTGGGAAACGTGGGTAGCGACAATCCGGGCATGATGCTCCTCTCGTCCGGCGAAGCGCGCCGGTGCACGGGTCTTCCAAAAAAGAGCGGCGCCTCGCCATCGTGGGCAAGGCGCCGCGCACACGTTGCTACTTGTCGACCGAATCCCCGGCCACGACCCCGCCGTTCGCGGCTGCTCCGTCGGCCCCGCCGTTGGCCACAGCCCCGCCGTTGGCCGCCGCCTCGCCATCGGCAGCGCTGGCTCTTCTCGCCAGCGCGTTCTTCACCGCGCGGTGGAAGATCTCGCCGTCGGGCTCGCACGGGACAAAGCGGTCACCCTCGTGCTGGCGGGTCTCGTCGCCCTTGGCCAGAAGGCACACCACGGCACCGCGGTCAGACGCAAACGCCAGCTCGACGGCGCGCTCGATGGCGGCCGGCCGCTCCAGGATCACCTCGTGCGGCTGCCCGGCGGGGGTGGCGTCGCTCATCTGCTGGCAGATGTCTGCAACGGAGTCGTGCGCGGGGTCCTCCTCGGTGTAGATGAGGTAGTCCGCCCACTTGGAGGCCTCCTGCGGCAGCTCCTGCCGGCGCTCGTAGGCCTTGCCGCCCGGCGCGCCAAACACCGCGATCACGTCGCGCCCGGCGAACTCCTTCACGATGGAGCTAAAGAACCGCTGGTAGCTTAGCTTGTTGTGGGCATAGTCCACAATGGCCGTCACCTTGGGGTCGTCCGTCAGCAGCAGCTCCATGCGCCCGGGAACGCGCACGTGGGAAAGCCCGGCCACAACCTGATCGCGGCCCACGCCCAGCACCTCGCACATGGCGATGGCCGCGCACGCGTTGTCCACGTTGAACAGGCCCGGCATGCTCACGGTCACGTCGCCCACCCAGCCGGGGGTGTGGCACGCAAACGTGATGCCGCCCTGGAACGGGCGCACGTCCGTGGCCCACACGTCAGCGCCGGCCTCGCGCGCGGCGTTCGAGCAGCCAAACGTCACCACGCGCTCGCAGTGGCGGGCGTGCTCGAGCACCGTGTCGAGCTCGTCGGTGTCAAGGTTCACCACGGCCACGCGCGCCTGGTCAAAAATGCGCAGCTTGCTGCCAAAGTAATCTGCAAAGTTGGGGTGCTCCACGGGGCTAATGTGATCGCGGCCTATGTTCAGGAAGCACGCGACGTCCAGACCCAGGTCCACCACGCGGTCGTACTTGAGCGCCTGGCTCGAGACCTCCATCACCAGGTACGGCAGGCCAGAGTCCGCGGCGTTGCGCACGTGGCGCCACAGGTCGGGCGACTCCGGGGTCGTGTTCACGCTCTCGAAGTGCTCCACGCCGTCGAACGTCTCGATCGAGCCCAGGATCGCCGCACGGGGCTCGGCGCTGCCGGCGTCCAGGATCTGCTTCAGCATGTAGCTTACGGTCGACTTGCCCTTGGTGCCGGTGATGCCGACCACGTCGATGCCGCGGTCCGGGTGGCCCCACGCCGCGGCGGAGGCCACGGCCATGGCGCGGCGCAGGTCGCTTGCCACAAGCTGCGGCACGCCAGGCGCCACGGCGGCAAGCTCGTCCGCACGGGCGCCGTCGCACAGGTAGGCGACGCAGCCCGACTCGAGGGCGGACGCAAGGTACGCCGGCTTGAACGCGGCCCCCTTGCACACGAAGAGATGGTAGGGTGCTGCGAAGCGCGAGTCGCAGTCCGCGCCGGTGACGCGGGTCTGGGCCGTCGCGTCGTCCATGTTGGAGACGCGGTCAAGCAGGCCCTGGGTGCTCAGAAGCTGAGCTATGCGCGCAAGAGTCATGGTATCCATGTGGGAAAGTATACGGCAGCTTGCGGCCGCGCGCCCGCGCGCCCGCGCGTGTGATAAACTCACCACGCATCCGGACGGCTGGCGCAGCGGCTAGCGCAGGTGCCTTACAAGCACAAGATCGGGGGTTCGAATCCCTCGCCGTCCACCATCGCACCCTCGGCCGGGCCCGCACGCGCGGGTCCGGCCTTTTGCTGCGCGGGGCCCGCGAGCCCCGCGGCTGGCGCCCGGCTGGCGTGACCCTCGCAAGTCCCACTACCTGACAGATCCCGAACCTGTCAGATAGTGATGCCCCCGGTCCCTCACTACCTGACAGAACCCGCACCTGTCAGAAAGTGGTGGCTCCCATCTGGCTTTTCGCTCGATTTCCACCCCCGAGACGCTCACTTTCCGACAGATCTCGCTTCTGTCAGAAAGTGAGCTCGCCCCACACCTCACTACCTGACAGAACCCGAACCTGTCAGATAGTGGTGCCCCCCCGGCCCCTCACTACCTGACACTTTCCGCACCTGTCAGAAAGTGGTGGCTCCCATCTGGCCTTTCGCTCGATTTCCGCCCCCGAGGCACTCACTTTCCGACAGATCTCGCTTCTGTCAGAAAGTGAGCTCGCTCCACACCTCACTACCTGACAGAACCCGCACCTGTCAGATAGTGAGCGCCCCCGGCCCCGCCCGCGTCCGCCCGTCCCTCACTCGCGTGGTAGGCTTCTGCTGAAGAACCCCAGCAACAGGAGGAAACGATGGACCAGCACAACACCCCCGCCGCAGGCACCCCCGCGCGCAGCTACGGCCGCGCCGCCAACCAGATGCGCCCCGTGAAGCTCACGCGAGACGTGATGATGAACGCGGACGGCTCGTGCCTGGCGGAGTTCGGCAACACGCGCGTCATGTGCACCGCCACGGTGGAGGAGGGCGTGCCCGCGTGGCGCAAGGGCTCGCGCGCCGGCTGGGTCACCGCGGAGTACGCCATGCTCCCGGCGTCCACGTCCACGCGCACGCGCCGCGAGTACAAGGGCCGCAAGGGCCGCTCGATGGAGATCGAGCGCCTCGTTGGCAGAAGCCTGCGCGCCGTGTGCGACATGCATCGCCTGGGCGAGCTCACCGTCACGTGCGACTGCGACGTAATCCAGGCGGACGGCGGCACGCGCACCGCGTCGATCACCGGCGCGTGGGTGGCGCTGCACGACGCGCTCCAAAAGTGGGTCGACGCCGGCAAGATCAAGCGCCTGCCGCTCACCGGCCAGGTCGCGGCCATCAGCATGGGCAAGGTCGCCGATCACCTCCTGCTCGACCTCGACTACCCCGAGGACAGCCACGCGCAGGTCGACCTCAACCTCGTGTGCACGGGCGACGGCGGCATCGTGGAGGTGCAGGGCACCGGCGAGCGCTCCACCATCAGCCGAGAAGAGCTCGACGCCTTGCTCGACATGGGCCAGGCGGGAATCCAAGAGCTCATCCGCCTGCAGAACCGGGTCACGGGCTTCTCGGACTAGCCGCCCCGCGCGCCGCCCCGCGCGCTACCATCGACGCATCCAGCCAAAGGAGAGAAACCCATGGCACTCGACATCAGCACGCTCGACCCCGCAAAGACCGTCGTCGTCGCGACGGGCAACCCCCACAAGGTCACGGAGATCGAGGCGATCCTCGGCCAGAGCCTGCCGGGCGTGCGCTTCGTCGCCCTCGGCGAGCTCGGCAATTTCCCCGATCCGGTGGAGGACGGCGACACCTTCGCGGAAAACGCCTACATCAAGGCGGCAGCCGCGCTCGACAACACGGGCCTTGCCATGGCGGTCGCGGACGATTCCGGCCTCTGCGTGGACGCCCTCGACGGCGCCCCCGGGATCTTCTCGGCACGCTGGGCCGGCGAGCACGGAAACGACGCCGCCAACAACCAGAAGCTCATGCGCCTGATGGAGGGCGTCCCGCGCGAGCGCCGCACCGCGCGCTTCCACTCCAGCGTCGTGCTGGTGGAGCGCGACGAGGACGGCGAGGGCGTCACGCACGGCGAGGGCGACTGCGAGGGCTTTGTGGCGACGGAGCCGCGCGGCGACGGCGGCTTTGGCTACGACCCGCTGTTCCTGCCCAACGACACCCCGGGCAAGACCATGGCAGAGCTCTCCGCGGGCGAGAAGAACGCGATCAGCCATCGCTTCCACGCCCTGCAGAACCTCGCGCGGCAGCTGTAGCCGCGCCCCCGCGCGCCCCCGCGCCGCGCGCTCGCGCTACACCTCGAGCACCGTGGCCTCGTGGCTGTAGTGGTTCAGCACCTCGCAGCCGTCCTCGGTCACGATCACCAGGTCCTCGATGCGCACGCCCACCTCGCCGGGAAGGTACACGCCGGGCTCGATGCTAAAGCACTGCCCGGCGCGCACCGGCTCGTCGTGCGTCGCGCTCACGTCGCCCGGCTCGTGGTCCTCAAGGCCAATCTGGTGGCCCAGGCGGTGCGTGAAGTACGGGCCAAAGCCGGCGTCCTCGATAATGCGGCGCGCGGTCAGGTCTATCTGCGCAAACGTGACGCCCGGGCGCACGATGGCCTCCGCGGCCTCGTTCGCGCGGCGCACGGTCTCGTACACCTCAAGCTGGCGCGCCGTGGGCGTCGCCGTAAAGAACGTGCGCGTCATGTCCGAGCAGTACGCGTCCTGCTTGCAGCCCACGTCAAACAGCACCATGTCGCCCTTGTGGAACACGGTGTCGTCCGGCTCGTGGTGCGGGTCCGCCGCGTTCGCGCCAAAGCTCACGATGGGAGAAAAGCTGTGCCCCTGGGCCCCAAGCCGGCGGTACTCGCCCAGAAGGCCGCTTGCGATCTGGTGCTCCGTCACGCCCTCGCGCACCTGCGCCGCAAGCCAGGCCATGGCGCGGTCGTTCGTCAGGCTCGCCTGGCGCATCAGCTCCTGCTCGCGCGCGTCCTTCACGGAGCGCGTGGCGTCCACGGCCCACGAGCCCAGCCTGAAGCCGCTCGCCGCGCGGGCGTCCATCAGCGGCAGCAGCCAGTTGGCCACGAGCTTCTTGTCCACGCCCAGGGGCGCCGCGGCGTCCAGCTCCGCCGCAACCAGCGGCACGGGGTCCTCCGTGTCGTCAAACGTCACCAGCCTCTGCGCGGCACCCGTCGCATCCGGAAACAGCCTGTTGCAAAACATCACCGTGCGCGGGCGCCGCTCGGCGTCACACGCAACCAGAAGCCCCAGGAACCGCTCGTACGGCTCTGTGTAGTAGCCCGTCAGATACCAGATGGACATGGGGTCGCACACCAACATCTGGCTCAGCCCCTGGCTTTCGAGGTTCTGAAGCACCCTTTCGGTCCTGCTTTCGTTCATTTTCGCTCCTTAAGCCGCGTTTTCCGTGGATGTGGCGTCAGCGCCATATACTAGAGAGTTGCTTAACACTGGGCCGGAGGGCCGTCATGGGCCGCCGGCCGCGTTTTGGAGGTACAGATAGATGGAAGTCGAGGTTCCACCCGCCAATAGGGTAGACCAAATCCGAGAAGAGCTCGTCTCTCTTAGGGGAAGACATCTGCGAGTCCGGGCCAACATGGGTCGCTCCCGCGTTGTCGAGCGCACCGGCACCCTCGTGGGCGCCTACCCCACGCTGTTCGTGGTCGAGGTCGAGGAGCGCCGCGGCCGCAAGGCGCGCCAGTCCTACCAGTACGTGGACGTGCTCACCGGTGCCGTCGAGATCTACGATCCCGACACCGGCGAGCGCCTGTTCGACTTTGGCTTCGAGGACCAGCAGCTCTAGCGCCGCTGCTCGCCCGGGTGCGGCGGGCCGCGCGCCCGCCGCAAGAGGATTGGTGGTCGCATGTCGCACGTAACGATCGACGCTCCCGTCAAGGTCAACCTGCACCTGGGCATCCATCCCGGGCGGGACGCGCGCGGCTACCATCGCGCGGATTCCGTCATGGTCGCGCTCGGCGTGGGCGACACCGTGACGGTGGGCACGCTGCCCGCCCCCGGGCCGCACGCCAAGCCGCCCGCGCTTCCCGAGCCGCCCGCGGCCGATGCGTCCGGCGTCCTTCTCGCCATGAGCGAGGACGTGGGCGTCCCTCCCCAGAAGAACACCGCCTGGCAGGCCGCCGCGCGCCTGCGCCAGGCGTTTGGCATCTCCGTGCCCGTGCGCGTCGAGGTGCGCAAGGCCGTGCCGCCGCAGAGTGGCCTTGGGGGCTCGTCCAGCGACGCCGCCTCCGTGATCCTGGCGCTGTGCCGGCTGTTTTCCCTGGACGAGAAGGACCCGCGCGTCGTGGCCGCCGCACGCTCCGTGGGCGCGGACGTGCCGTTCTTCCTGAATCTGGCGCCGTCGTACCTGACGGGCGCCGGCGACGTGCTCGCGCAGACGTTTCCCGTGCTCGAGGGGCTGCCGGTGGCGCTGGTGAGGCCGGCGCGGGGCGTCTCGACCGTCGCGGCGTACCGCGAGTTCGATGCGGCGCCCGTCGTGCCCGCGTCGCCCGCGCCCATGCTTGCGGCGCTGCGCGACGGCGACGCCATGGGTGTGGCGGCCGCGCTGTACAACAACCTTGAGGGCGCGGCAACGCGCCTTGTTCCAGAAATCTTGCGCGTGAAGTCGTGGCTGCAAAGGCGGCCCGGCGTGGTGGCCGCACAGGTAACGGGGTCTGGTAGCTGCGTGTTTGCCATCTGCGAGACGCATGCGGCCGCCCGCGCGATCGCCGCGTGTGCGCAAGATGAGGAAGATTGGTGGTCTTGCGCAACATTTACGGTTGGAAAACGCGCGCAGTTCTGCTAGAGTAACTACGCTAACGGGTTGTGGCTCAGCTTGGTAGAGCGCTCGGTTCGGGACCGAGAGGTCGCTGGTTCAAATCCAGTCAACCCGACCACGAATGTCAAACGGCCAGAGGCTTCGGTCTCTGGCCGTTTTTCTATCGCATGCCTTATTGTTCCACTTAAAGGTGGCGACGCGGCTCATATTGAGGGCTAATTAGTGCTGTAGAATATCCGGAACTATATTTTCGGACGACGGGGTCTCATGGGTACCGATGTTGATATTGCGCTGCTTGTGAAGGAACTATGCCATCACGACGCCGAGACAGAGTGGATTGAGTTCAAGACGAACAACTCGGATGCTGAGATGATTGGCCAAAGGATAAGCGCGTTAGCTAATTCTGCTTGCAGGCTGGGCATCCCTACAGCATACATGGTTTGGGGCGTCGATGATAAAACGCATGATGTCATTGGCAGCTCCTTTCGATATCGGCTTGAAAAGAGGGGCAATGAGGAGCTTGAGAACTGGCTCCATCATCAGCTGACAGATAACGCATCATTCGAGTTCGCCGAAGACGTTGTGTGCGGCAAGCGCGTGACGGTTCTTATGGTACAAGCAGCCTTTTACCATACCGTTGACTTCGAACGGGTTCCTTACATTCGAGTGGGAAGCTATACCAAGAAGCTGCGGGAATACCCCGTCTTAGAATCAGAGGTTTGGAGTCGAATTACAAAATCGGACTTCGAGAGCATTGCGGCCAAGGGAGGCCTAACTCTTCCTGACGCACTGTCTCTGCTCGACTTTCCGAAGTACTTCGATTTGCTTGGAACGCCGATGCCGCAGTCGCGGGACGAAGTCGCGCACTACCTCTGCGATGATGAAATAATTCTGCGTCAGGATGATGGCCGTTATGCCGTGACGAACCTCGGCGCAATTCTGTTGGCCAAGAGCCTCAAAAACTTTCCTACGGTTGCGAGGAAGGCATTAAGGCTCGTTCAGTATAAGGGGCGAGGTCGGAGCGAGATACTCAGAAGCAAGGACTACGAGGGCGGTTATGCTGTTGAGTTCGAGTCGGCAGTCGAAATGATAATGGCGCTTACACCCGCAAAAGAGGACATTGTTGGTGCAGTGAGGGTCCAAACAACCGCCTATCCTGAAAGGGCAATTCGTGAGATTCTTGCTAATGCGCTCATTCATCAGGACCTTGCGGTAACTGGTAGTGGTCCCGTCGTAGAGGTGTTTTCCGATCGCGTAGACTTCACCAACCCAGGGACGTCGCTTGTGGATCTTATGCGGTTGGTTGACAACCCTCCGAAATCACGAAATCAGAAGCTTGCGAGCCTGATGAGGCGGTTTCGTTTTTGCGAAGAGCTTGGAACCGGCTGGGACAGAATCATCTCTTCATGCGAAGCGCTGTATCTCCCGGCGCCCAAGGCTGTTGAATATGAGGGGGCGGGTGGCAGTGTGAGAATTTCCCTGCTCGCTTATGTGCCCTATCGCTCGATGAGCTTACAGGATCGCGTTATGGCTTGCTACTGGCACGCTTGCATTTGCTTCACGAATGGCGAGGCCATGACCAACAAATCGCTTCGCTGCCGTTTCGGAGAGGGGGGACCCAGTTCCTCGACCGTCTCGAAGCTGCTGGCGACGGCGGTCGGAGATGGCTTAATAAAACCTGTCGACCCTGAAACCGCTCCGCGATATATGCGTTATGTTCCCGCTTGGGCGTAAGGCTAACTTTCCCGTAACTTTCCTAGGGGGTTTGTCGTTTTATATATCCGCAGGTAGAAGGGGCTATCTTTACACGTCCGGTTCTTCTCGTAACTTTCTTTGCTACGAGCGGCCTCATGCTCAGAAATGGCCATAGATTTCTGAGCCTAACTTTCCTTAATTTTCTAAAACGAATGTAAAATTTCTAAATATTTATTATAATAGCGAAGAATAATAATATTATACAGAAATATCAGCGAAATGCATTTTCTCCTGAATATGGGCTAGGGGAGAGCATGGGCTATAAATGTGCACGGCGACTGCACAACACATGCGTTCGTTCTCATTTACTGCAGCCACGCCAAGTCGAGGCGAGTGATTGACTCCGGGCGGAATTACGCTCTAGGTAGCAAGAAGCGTGAGGTTTGATTTTTCGACGGCATGCGATTACGGGTCGGCCTGGACAAGGCACCTGTCAGGCTCGGAGCCAATGTAGAACGCGGCGCGAGGCGTGTTGTGTTTCGCTTCTCGGTTGTTTGATGCTACCGCATTGTCGAAGTCTTCCTGTGCGAGGAGTTGGGTGTACGGGATGCCGCTCTTCTTCATGAAGATTGCGAGCTTAGTTGCGTCGCACGGCCCGCAGCTTTGGACGCAAGTAGAAAAACGTGTACTTGAGATACGCGAAATTTCGCAAAATCATGTACTCCAAGTACACGAAATTGTTGTCGCAAGACAGATGCAAGTTGGCCTAGCTTGCTAGCAAAAGACAGATGCAAGTGGCAGCAGGCTAGTTGCTGCAGCTGCACGAGCCCTGGCGCGCGCACGAGCAGGCGCCGGCGGGCTCGTCGCCGTCGCCGACGTCGGACGCGGTGTCCGCAAGCAGCGCAAAGGCTGCAGACATCTTGCGCGCGGCGCCGGCGTCAACGGAGTAGTAGCACCAGCGGCTGTCCTTGCGGCACTGCACGAGGCCGCTGTCGCACAGCACCTTCATGTGGTGCGACAGCGTGGGCTGGGTTATGTCCAGGCCGTCCAGCAGGTTGCAGGCGCACACCTCGCCGCCGCGCTCGAGCATGTGCACGATCGCAAGGCGCCGCGCATCCGCAAGCGCCTTGAACACAGCCCTCAGCTGGTCGTCTGTCATTTGGCTTTCCATCTGGTACCTCCGTTGCGCCCCGCGCGGCTCCGCGGCCTAGGCGCGTGCGATCTTCTCGCCCAGCTGGCGCAGGTGCTGCGCGATGGCATCCGCGCACTCCCGGTAGGAGCGGGGCGAGCCGCCCATTGGGTCGTCCAGGCCCCAGTCCTCGCGGTGCGCGCACGGCAGGCTGGGGCAGGAAACCCCGCACCCCATGGTAACAAGCCAGTCCACGCGCGGCAGCCGGGAAAGCGGCTTGGGGTGCAGGCCGGCCGCACTGACGCCGCGGCGCGCGAGCTCTTGCAGCGCGCCCTCGTCCACGTGGTCGGTGGGGTCCGTTCCCGCCGAGAAGATCTGTGTGCCACGGGGCAGCAGCTGCCTCGCGAGCGCCTCTGCCATCTGGCTGCGGCACGCGTTGTGCGTGCACACGAAGGCGATGGTGGGTGCGTGGCGTGGCGCGGCGTTTGCGAATGCGTTCGAACTGTCCATGGCCTCGTCCCTTTCCACGGCGTTATCGCAGGTGGATTCGATTATTCTAACAACGTATCGACATAAATCAATACACACAGGCGAGAAGGGCGTGTGGCCTTCCCTGTGGCAACGCCCGTTATGGTGAGTGAGTCGCGCCCGCGCCGTCTGGCGGGGCGCGACGAACGGGGTGCGTTCGCGACGAACGGTTGTGCATAGCCTGCCAACGTTAACGTATAGGCACGCTTCGCGCGCGACGCGGCGCGTCAACTAATATGGAGCCACGTGCCGCGGAGCCGTCTGCGGCGGCGGATGCGCGGCCGCGGCGCGCAAGGGGCGCACGGCCAAGGCGAACCGCCAACTACCGGGGGAGGTTCTTCTCATGAGGCTTTTTGCCTACGCGCTGCGCGAATACGACGAGCTTGGGTACATGCAGGAAGCTGCGAGCCAGATGGGCTTCGAGTTCGACTGGACGAGCGAGTATCCCACGCTAGAGAACGCCCACCTTGCCGCGGGGCACGACGCGCTGTGCATAATCACCAACCCCATGCCGGCGGAGCTGCTGGACGCGTTCTGGGCGCAGGGCGTGCGCTACCTCTCCACGCGCACCATCGGCTACGAGCACATCGACGTTGCCCACGCCCGCGAGCTGGGCATGCGCGTCTCCAACGCGCCGTACCCGCCCGAGGGCGTCGCCAACTACGCCATCATGCTGATGCTCATGGCGCAGCGCAAGGTCAAGCTGCTGGCCCGCCACTCCGCGGCGCAGGACTTTGGCCTGCGCGGCAAGCTGGGAAAGGACATCTCCACCTCCACGGTGGGCGTCATCGGCACGGGGCGCATAGGCTCCACGGTGGTGCGCCACCTAAGCGGCTTTGGCTGCAAGATCCTGGCGTACGACCCGTATCCCAACGACGACGTGCGCGCGCACGCCACGTACGTCGACCTTGACACGCTGCTTGCGCAGTCCGACGCCATCACGCTGCACGCGCCCGGCCTGGCCGAGAATTACCACATGCTCGACTCGGCGGCGTTTGCCAAGATGAAGGACGGCGTGGTGCTGGTGAACGCCGCGCGCGGCATGCTGGTGGACACGGAGGCCCTGGTAGCGGCCGTCGAGTCTGGCAAGGTGGGGGCCGCGGCGCTCGACACCATAGAGAACGAGGCGGACCTGTACTACCGCGACCTCAGCCGCGACGCGCTGCCCAACCGCGACCGCAGCGTGCTGATGGCGTTCCCCAACGTAATCGTGTCGCCGCACATGGCGTTCTACACCGCAGAGGACGTGCGCGCCATGATCTTTAACTCCGCCGGCGCGCTTTTGGCGTTCAGCCGCGGGGAGGAGACCCCGTTTGAGGTGCGCGCATAAGCTCTTGCGTGCGAAAGGCCCGCGCGTGTTCATTGGTTAAAAAAGCGTCCGGTCGGTGGTTACTTCTAGAGACTGAACGGACTGGAACGTGGCATGCATGAGTCGGGACTGAGGGGGATTGCCCACCTGAGCCCCGATTCTCTTCTCGTAAGCCAGGTCTATAGAAGATTGGGATTGTTGCATTGGGAGCTAGAGGCCCGACAGGTCGTCAACACGAGGGCGGACGTCGCCCATGATCTTATCGGCAATCTCCGAAATCTGGTGGAATCCCATGCGCGCGATTCTGTCGCGCGATGCTTCAACGGTGGGCGCGCTCCTGCGGCTGCATTACGTATTTTCGGCATCGCAATTGTGCCAGGAAGTCCGGCACATCTTACGAGAGCATGCATGAGACGCTAAGGCTAAGGCTGGGAAGCGTTCCGCCATGGTCAGATGCGCCTGAGGAAGATGCGCCAGTCGGTCCCGAGTTCTTGCGCTTACGACTTGACACGAGCGAGGAGGGCACGTGCGATGCTACGGCAGCGAAAGCGCTCCTGGCAGAAGTCCTAGTAGAAAAGGGGCACGCGATCACGGAGGAAATCGTCCAAGGTGCAGGCTCCAGAGGAACTGCCGCCCACGACGATGCGCTTTGCCTGGGGGTGCCGGGAGAGGAACTGCGCCATGCCGCCCTGACGAGACTCGCTGCCGCCCTTGACCTCGATTGCGGAGATCGAAGCGTTTCTGACGGCCACGAAGCCGACCTCGTTCGTACCCTCGCGCCACCAGAAGAGGCTGAAGCCCTCCTCAGGCGCGCGCGCAAGAAGACGGGCGCCGACGGCCGATTCGACGAGGTGACCGCGCCGCGCGCTATCCGCGGCGTACGTTGCCCTGCCAAGCCCATCCGTTGCCGTCATGAGCGACGTGTCGTACACCATGAGACGCGGGGAGCTCTTGCGGCGTGTGACGGGCTTCTCGTCGTACTTGGGAAGCGCGCAGAGCACGCCTGCCTTGCCAAGGAGATCGAGGTAGTGGGCGAGCGTGGTGGTGTTGCCCGCGTCCTGCAGCTGGCCGAGCATCTTGTTGTACGAGAGCTCCTGGCCGGAGTACGTGGCGCCCAGCCGGAAGAGGGCGCGCATGAGCGCGGGCTTGCGCACCTGGCCGAGCGCGAGGACGTCCTGCGAGATGGTGGGCTCGATTATCGTGTCGCGCACGTACGAGGCCCAGCGCTTCTCGTCCTTTGCGAAGATGGCCGCCCCCGGGTAGCCGCCGAGGTAGAGGTAGTCTTCCAGGCTGTACCCAAACGCTTGCGAGCACTCCTCGAGGCTCCAGTGGGGCGACCTGATGAGCTCGAAGCGACCCATGAGGGAATCCTCCAGACCCCCGTGCGGCAGCGGGGAGGACGAGCCGCTGAGCACTGCGCGTACGGGCGTGCCGTTGCGGCGGTCGGCATCGTAGAGACCCTTCACGACCGTTGGCCAGTGCGGGATCTTCTGGACCTCGTCCACGACCAGGACCACGGGGCGCTTGCCGCCGCCCGTCATGTTGCGTGCCTGCTGCCACTCTGTCTGCAGCCACTCCGCGCTGGGCACGATGGCGTCATCCGAGCTGACGTAGCTATGCTCCAGGTCGATTTGATCGAGCGCCTGCGTGAGCATGGTGCTCTTTCCCGTTTGCCTTGGGCCCACGACCACCTGGATGAGCGGGTTTTCGACCTCGCGCATGCGTGAGACGATTATCTGCACCTGGTGCCTCTGGAACATGCTGGCCTCCCTGCACTTCTCAACGTATTGAGTAAGTATACTCAACATACTGAGTAAATTTACTCAGTATGTTGAGAAGTGCAGGTAGATGGCGAAAAATGACACTTGCGGCGTGGGCGCTGGGTGCCGGGGCTAGTAGGAGACTTGGCAGCGGATGCCGGCGGCGCGGACGCGGTCTGCGATGGCGTCCATGGTCTTGCGGCTGGCCTTGCAGAGGTCCGGCGCGGGGGTGTCGCGGGCGATGGTGTAGATGGTGGCGTACTGCGGGGCGATGCGCTTGACGTCCTCGAGCCACTCGCTGACCTGGTCGTACGAGGTGTTGGAGACGTCGCGGCCCTCGAACGTGCCTTCGAGGAAGATGGTCTGGACGATGACGTGGCCGTCGAACGCGGCGTACGCCTGTACCTGGTGCTCCACGGAGTAGGGGATGTTGGGCCTATCGAGCGCGCGGGCGAGGGCGTCTGCGTGGGCGTCGAGCTTGAGGATGTTGTCGTCCACCTTGAGCAGGGCGTCGCGGACGGCGGGCCTGTCCGCGAACGTGCCGTTTGAGAGCACGGCGATCTTTGCGGCCGGCGCGAGCTCGTCGCGAAGCGCGATTGCGGCCTCGACCGCCTTGGGGAAGATGGGGCTTGCCGTGGGTTCGCCGTTGCCGGCGAAGGTGATGACGTCTGGCAGGTCGTCGTCCGAGGCCATGAGCTCGAGCGAGGCACGGAGCCCCGAGGTGACGTCCTCGAGGGTGGCGTAGCCGTCGCGCGTGCGCCTTTGGGAGTTGAAGCCGTTTTCGCAGTAGATGCAGTCGAACGTGCAGATCTTGCCCGTCGAGGGCATGAGGTTCACGCCGAGGGAGACCCCGAGGCGCCTGCTGCGGACCGGCCCAAAGACGGGACTGTCATTGAGGAACGTGGCCATGCTCTTCTCGCCCTCCCTGTGCGCGGAGTTCCGCGTGGTGGGTTGTCCACTGATTGATGGACAACTATTTTCAATAAATTTTGCCCTTTGCTTAGGTTCAATTCATTTTAATGCTTCATTCGGCAATTTTTAGGACATTATTACCGAATAGTTACCGACGGGGGCGACGGAATGTGATATGCCTACGTGTGTACGGAAACCAGCCTGTCGCACGAGGCGGCGGGCACAAGCGTAGGGAGCTTACTATGGGCCGTTTTACCAACCCGCGTGATCTGTACTTTGGCGAGGGGTCTCGCCACGAGGTCAAGAACCTGAAGGGCAAGAAGGCCGTCATCGTCTCTGGCGGACACAGCATGCGCCGCGGCGGATTCCTTCAGGACGTCCAGAAGGACCTGGAGGACGCCGGCTTCGAGGTGAAGCTGTTTGAGGGCGTCGAGTCTGACCCGTCCGTCGAGACCGTCATGAAGGGCGCTGCCTTCATGCAGGAGTTTGGCCCCGACTGGATCATTGCAATTGGCGGCGGCTCGCCCATTGACGCCGCGAAGGCCATGTGGATCAAGTACGAGTACCCCGAGTGCACCTTCGAGGACATGTGCAAGGTCTTTGGCATTCCCGAGCTGCGCCACAAGGCCCACTTCTGCGCGATCAGCTCTACGTCTGGCACCGCGACCGAGGTGACCGCGTTCAGCATCATCACCGACTACCACAAGGGCATCAAGTACCCGATTGCCGACTTCGAGATCACGCCTGACGTGGCTATCGTCGACCCCGAGCTGACCTACAGCATGCCCGCGAAGCTGTGCGCGCACACCGGCATGGACGCGCTGACCCACTGCCTGGAGGCGTACGTCTCGACGGCGGCCTCCATGTTCACCGATGCCGACGCCCTGCACGGCATCCGCGAGATTCACCACTGGCTGCCGATTTCCTACACCGGCGACAAGGAGGCCCGTCAGCACATGCACGAGGCGCAGTGCCTTGCCGGCATCGCGTTCTCTTCTGGCCTGCTGGGCATCGTGCACTCCATGGCGCACAAGACCGGCGCGGCCTTTGAGAACGGCCACATCATCCACGGCTGCGCGAACGCCATGTACCTGGGCAAGGCCATCCAGTGGAACTCCAAGGACTCCCGCGCCAAGGAGCGCTACGCGTACGTTGCCAAGGAGATTCTGCACCTGCCGGGCGAGACCGACGACCAGCTCGTCGACTCCCTGGTCCAGGAGATCCGCAACATGAACGACAAGCTGAACATTCCGCAGGGCATCAAGAACTACGCGAACGGCGGCGTGAAGGCCGACGCCACGGGCGAGCCCGTGATGGTCTCCGAGGCCGAGTTCAAGGAGAAGCTGCCCCAGATCGCCGCGAACGCCGCGCTGGACGCCTGCACGCCCGAGAACCCGCGCGAGACGAAGCCCGAGGACTTCGAGAAGATTCTGACCTGCTGCTACTACGACGAGCCCGTGAACTTCTAACGAAGCGCGCGGAGACGCGAGTGGCCGCATAGGCCGAGTTTGAGCGAAAGGGGAGCCCGCCGGCGAAATGCCGACGGGCCCCCCTTGTGCGTGCGGGCGCGGGGCGCGTGGGACGTTACGCCTGGGCGAGGAGGTCCGCCGCCTTGGCGCTGCCGGGCTCGAGCGCGCCGAGCGCGCGGTACATCCACTCCGTGCGGGCGGGGTCGAGCGACGCGGCCTCTGCGGAGGTGGCGAGGGCGACGACCTTCTGGGCGAGCTGGGACTGCTCGGCGGAGAGCGCGTCCACGTCTGCCACCTGGTGGGCGGTGACGCCGCGGTGCTCGCTGACGTGCTGGACGAAGCCGAGGACGTCCTGGGCGGTGCCGGTTGCCGAGGCGTCGTCGCCGTCCGCGTAGGTGCGGATGGCATCGACGATGACCTGGGCGGGCGTGCCGCAGGGGACGAAGCCGGGGACGGCGTCCATGGCCTCGGTGATGGTGGCGCCGAGGGCGACGACGGCGCCGGCGAGCTGCTTCTTGGGATCGGACATGGGACTCTCCTTCTGTGCGAGGGCTCTGCTTGACCGCACTAGGATATGACACCTCGACACGCACATTAGTGTTGCCGCGAGAGAATAGCTGCAATTTCTATAACAATTGGGGCGAGACAGCGCGTTCTTCTCGCCCGCGCGCCTTGTTGTGGGGACATGGCGGGGATGCGCGGCGGGGCCGTGCGGTATCGTGGTGGAAAGAAGTTTTGCGGGTGGCTGGCGCTGTGGCTGCCGCCGCGTGGAGTCGAGGGGAAGTCCTGCTGGGTGGAGAAGACGCGTGAGGCCGGGGAGCCAGGGCGAGCCGGTGCGACAGGCGGGCTGAGCGGCACGGCCGCGCGAAAGTATCGCCAGATGACGGAGAGCCCCATTCCGCGGCTGGTTCTTTCGCTTGCCTGGCCGTCGATCGTGTCGAATCTGGTGACCACGATCTACAACCTGGCGGACACGTTCTTTATTGGGCGGATCTCCACCTCTGCCGAGGGCGCGATCGGCGTGGCGTTTGTGGTGATGACGCTGATCCAGGCCGTCGGGTTCTACTTTGGGCAGGGGACGGGCAACGCGATGTCGAGGTATCTGGGGATGCAGAACCAGCGCATGGCGGACACGATGGCGTCCGTGGGCGTTACCGCATCGTTTGGGTGCGGCGTGGCGATTGCCGTGCTGGGGCACGCGTTCTTGGTTCCGCTGTGCGTGCTGGCCGGCTCGACGCCCACGATTCTGCCGTACGCGCGGACCTACATTGGGCTGATCCTAGTTGGTGCGCCGTGGATGTGCGCCGCGCTGACGCTGAACCAGCAGCTGCGCTTTGAGGGCGAGTCTGCGTACGCCATGGTGGCGTTTGTGTCCGGTGCGGTGCTTAACTTTGGGTTGGCCCCGCTCTTGATATTTGTTGCGGGGCTGGGTATCGCCGGCGCGGGGCTGGCGACGATCATCTGCCAGTTTGTGAGCTTCTGCCTGCTTGTGGCGGGCATGCAGAGAAGCCACGTGGCACACCTTTCGATTGGGGCGCTTGCCGGCGGGCGCGACATTGCGCGCGAGGTGAACAACGGCGGGCTTCCGTCCCTGGCCAGGCAGCTGGTGGGCGGGTTTGCGATCACGGTGCTGAACAACGCCGCCCGCCCATTTGGAGACGCCGCCATCGCGGCCATCGCCATAGTGCAGCGCATAGTGAGCTTTGGCAACTACATCCAGATTGGCATTGGGCAGGGGTTCCAGCCCGTGTGCGGCTACAACTACGGCGCGGGCCGCTACGGGCGCGTGCGCGAGGGGATGCGCTTTGCGCACCGGGCCGCGTTTGGGATCGTCGCGGTGGTGTGCACGGTGACGTTTGCGTTTGCCCCGCAGATCGTGGGCGTGTTCAGAAACGATCCCGAGGTCATAAGGATCGCAACCGTGACGCTGCGGTTTCAGAGCGTGACGCTTGCGCTGACCGGCGTTGCGATGATCACGAACTTTGCGCTGCAGACGACGGGCCGCATGTGGCGGGCAACGTTTCTGGGGCTGTGCAGGCTGGGGCTTGCGCTGGCGCCGGCCGTCGCGATCATGTCGCGCCTGTTTGGGCTGGCGGGCGTGGAGGCCGCGCAGTCCGTGGCGGACGTAGTCACCGTGAGCGTCGCCATCCCGATGACGATTGGGCTTGGGCGCGAGCTGCGCGAGCGGGAGGCCGCTACCAGATAGCGAGGGGCTCGTCCTGGCTGGCGACGCAGATGGTGAGCAGGCCGTCGGGCGTGCGGGCCTCTGGCGCACCGTCCGCGTCGGGCTGGACCATGGCGCCCATGGCCTGCGCGAGCGTGCGGATGCAGGTGGCGGGCCGGTTGTTCTTCTGCGAGAGGTGGAGGGCCACGACGGTCTCCGTGTCCTGGGTCACGAGCAGCGGGAGGGCGTCCGCGGCCTGGTCGTTTGAGAGGTGGCCGGCGTCGCCGCCGACGCGCGCCCGCAGCCACGCGGGGTACGGGCCGTGGGCGAGCATCTGAACGTCGTGGTTGCTTTCGAGCCCGAGGATGCGGACGCCGCGCAGCTGGCCGAGGGCCTCCGCGGTGAGGTAGCCGGTGTCCGTGCACCAGCCGATGGAATCCTCTATCTGGCCGTCGGCGTCGAGCACGGAGAAGCGCAGGCCAAACGGGTCGGCCACGTCGTGCGAGGTGGGGAACGTGGTGACGACCATGCCGTCGAGCTCGAGCGTCTCGCTGTGGGTGACGAGCGTGAACGGGAGGCTGGCCAGGGGCTTTGCGCCTCCGGCGGTGCCGGCCGTCGCGAGGAGCTCGCCGTCGAAGTGGTTGCTGAGCACCGGGAGGCCGCGCGTGTGGTCGGAGTGCTCGTGCGTGACGAGGACGTGCGTGACGCGGTCGAGGTCGCAGCCGCACGCGTCCGCGCGGCGCATGAGCTCGCGGCGCGAGATGCCGCAGTCGATGAGGACGCTGCCTTGCGGGCCGTCGACCACGGCGGCGTTTCCCTTGGATCCGCTGGCCAGTACGTACAGGTGCATCTTAGGCGTCATGTTGCTCCCGGTGGGGTGGCGGCCGCGGAACGCGCGGCCGGGGATGGTTTCGAGCTTGGCATTGTAGTGCATGGGGGTGTGCGGCGCGTGGCGGAGGGCCGGGCAAGCCGCCCCGAGCTGCGCCTTGCGTGCTCCGCCTCCTGCGTGTCGCGTGGGTTTCCGCGGTGCCGCGCTCGCCCGCGTCGGCGTATCCTACACTTACTTGCTACTAACATTCTTGCCACCGACAACCTCGGTGGGCCCGCGGCCCGGCGTCGCGGGGCGCTCGTCCGGACGGAGGCAGCGTTGCCAAGCGTCAGCAGAAGGTTCGCACGTACCGACCAGCGGTTCCAGAGGCCGTCGTCCAAGCGCGACGACAGCCTGCGCGCGCCGGTCGTCCTCATGGTGTCGGGCGGCGCGGACTCCACGGCGCTGCTGCTCCTGGCGGCCACGTCGGAGCTCGACATCGACGACGGCCGCGGCACGGCGCGCATCGCGCGCGAGCGCCTGCACGTGCTGCACGTCAACCACGGGCTGCGCGGGCTCGACGCGCAGGAGGACGAGGAGTTCGTGCGCGAGCTCTCCGCCCGCTTCGGCATCCCGTGCACCGTGCGGCGCGTGGACGTGGCCGGGCTCGCGAGCGAGGGGGCCCTGGGCCAGCAGGCGGGGTCCAACGTGGAGAACGTCGGCCGCGAGGTGCGCTACCGCGAGGCGACGGAGCTCGCGAACCGCCTGTGCCGCGAGGTCGACGTGCCGCGCTCCGCAGCGCGGATCCTCACGGCCCACACGGCCGACGACCGCGCCGAGACCTTCCTCATGAACGCGATCCGCGGCAGCGGGCCCGCGGGCCTCTCGTCCATACCGCGGCGGCGCAACCGCATCGTGCGCCCCCTGCTCGACCGCACGCACGAGGAGCTGTGCGACCTGCTTCGCATGCGCGGCATCGTGTGGCGCGAGGACCTCACGAACGCCGACACCCGCTACCTGCGCGCCTTCGTGCGCCACGAGGTCATGCCGCTTCTTCGCGAGCGCAACCCGCGCCTTTCGTCCAGCGTGTCCGCCTCGTGCGACATCCTCTCTGACGAGGACGCGTACATGAACCAGGTCGCGTCGCGCACGTACCGCGAGCTCGTGCGCCGCAGCTCGCCCACCATGGTCGCGCTCGACGGCGCGCGCCTCGCCGCGTGCGAGGTCGCCATCGCGCGGCGCGTCGTGCGCAAGGCCATGCTCGCCGTCTGCCCGGACGCCCGGCTCGAGGCGCGCCACGTCAACCGCGTGCTGTCGCTCGTCGCGGCGGGCGCGGGCTCGGCGTCCACGCCCATGGGCTGCGACGCCCGCATGGAGTACGGCCTGCTGTTCGTGCGCGCGCAGGGCGAGAAGGGCGGCCCCCTCGCCCTGTGGCTCGACGTGCCCGGAAGCGTCGCGCTGCCCGACGGCCGGCGGCTCTCCGCCCGCCTCGTGCAGGTGCCGGCGGGGTCCTCGCCGGAGGCCGTCGCCCGCGCCCACGCCGTGGAGTGGGCCGGCCAGTCGGTCCTTCTCGACGCGGTGGCCTGCGGGCTCGACCTCGCGCAGGGCGGGCGCCTGTGGGTGGACGCGGCCGCGCCCGGCGACGTCATGTGCCCGCTCGGCATGCACGGCCAGAGCAAGAAGCTCTCGGACCTCCTGAACGAGGCCAAGGTCCCGGCGGCGGACCGCCCGCAGGTTCCCGTGGTGCGCACCTCTCCCACAGGGCAGGTGGTGTGGGTCGCGGGGATACGGCCGGACGAGCGAGTTCGAACGCTTCCGCGCACAAGGCTGCTGCTAGAATTGGGCATTGGTAGGGACTGACCGCAAGAGAGGGCATGGTCGGCCCGCAAGGCCGGCGCATGCAGGGGCAGCCGTCGCGCGCCCCGCATACAAGCGAAAGGGAACGCAATGGCAGAGCTGCATCCGGACATCGAGAGCGTCATCCTGAGCGAGGACGACATCAAGCAGATCGTGGGTCGCCTGGGCCAGGAGGTCAGCCGCGACTACGAGGGCAAGAACCCGCTGGTGGTCGCCGTGCTCCGCGGCGCGTTCGTCTTCACGGCGGACCTGCTGCGCAAGATCACCGTGCCGTGCGCCGTCGACTTCATGGCCGTGTCCAGCTACGGCGCGGGCGTGAAGAGCTCCGGCGTCGTGAAGATCCTGAAGGACCTCGACACAGAGATCCAGGGTCGCGACATCCTGATCGCGGAGGACATCCTCGACTCGGGCCTCACGCTCAGCTACCTGGTCGACCTCCTCAAGGGCCGCGGCGCCAAGTCCATCAGGATCTGCGCGTTCGCCGTGAAGGACATTCCCGGCCACACCGCGGCCGTCACGCCGGACTACGTGGGCGCGCACGTCCCCAACGAGTTCATCGTGGGCTATGGCCTCGACTACGCCGAGCGCTATCGCAACCTTCCCTACGTGGGCATCCTGAAGCCCGAGGTCTACAGCAAGTAGGTCTGAAGCAAGCAACGCAAGGAGTCACTTAGTGTCGGACAACAAGAAGCACGACCGCGGGAGCGGGCTCGACCCCAACGGCCTCAGGCCGGACGGCCCCAGCTCCCGCAGGTCCCTCATCGTCACGCTCGTCATGATCGCCGCGCTGTGCTATGCGGTGTACACGGGCTACGGCGCCTTCAACGGCAAGCCGTCCGCGGACGTCATGAGCACCAACGAGTTCGTGACCGCCGTCAAGCAGGACCGCATCGAGAGCGTGACGTACAAGACGGAGGACGGCAGCCTCTCCGGAACGTACTGGCGCCACAAGGCGGACGTGGGCGAGAAGAACAAGGCGTCCCGCTTCAAGAGCTACTACGTGGGCGCGGACAGCCTGCAGGAGCTCATGGCGAAGCAGCCGGACACGAAGTACACGATCGACACCTCGTCGAGCGACTTCTTGCAGTCCGTCCTCGTCACCGTCGTCCCCACCATCCTGGTGGTCATCGCGTTCGTGTACTTCATGAACCAGATGAACGGCGCAAACGGCCGCACCATGAACTTTGGCCGCGCCACGAAGGCCCGCACGTCCGAGGAGACGCGCCCGAAGGTGAAGTTCGACGACGTCGCCGGCATCGACGAGGCCGTGGAGGAGCTGAAGGAGGTCCGCGACTACCTGCGCGAGCCTGAGCGCTACAAGAAGATGGGCGCGAAGATCCCGCACGGCGTGCTCCTGGTGGGCCCCCCGGGAACCGGCAAGACGCTGCTGGCAAAGGCCGTGGCCGGCGAGGCGGGCGTCCCGTTCTTCTCGATATCCGGCTCAGACTTCGTCGAGATGTTCGTGGGCGTCGGCGCAAGCCGCGTGCGCGACCTCTTCAAGCAGGCAAAGGACGCCGCGCCGTCCATCATCTTCATCGACGAGATCGACGCCGTCGGCCGACAGCGCGGCGCGGGCCTCGGCGGCGGGCACGACGAGCGCGAGCAGACCCTGAACCAGCTCCTGGTCGAGATGGACGGATTCGACGACAACTCCGCCGTCATCCTGATCGCCGCCACGAACCGCCCGGACATCCTGGACCCGGCGCTGCTGCGTCCCGGCCGCTTCGACCGGCAGGTCACGGTGGACCGCCCGGACGTCAAGGGGCGCGAGAAGATCCTGACGGTCCACTCCAAGAACAAGCCCCTGGGCACGGACATCGACCTCGGCCGCATCGCGAAGCTCACGCCGGGCTTCACGGGCGCGGACCTCGCAAACCTCATGAACGAGGCCGCGCTTCTGGCCGCGCGGCGCCACAAGGACGTCGTCGGCATGCCCGAGATAGAGGAGTCCATGGAGCGCGTCATCGCCGGTCCGGAAAAGAAGGGCCGCGTGATGAGCCAGAAGGAGCGCACCACGATCGCGTTCCACGAGAGCGGCCACGCTCTCGTGGGCCACGTGCTGGAGAACAGCGACCCCGTGCACAAGATCAGCATCATCAGCCGCGGCCGCGCGCTGGGCTACACCATGCAGCTGCCGGAGGAGGACCACTTCCTGGAGACGCGCGACGGCATGCTCGACCAGATCGCCGTGCTTCTGGGCGGCCGCACCGCGGAGGAGCTGTTCTGCGACGACATCACGACGGGCGCCAGCAACGACCTGGAGCGCGCCACGAAGATCGCCCGCTCCATGGTCACGGTGTACGGCATGAGCGACGAGCTGGGCGCGCAGGTGTTCAGCGAGCCGCAGCACGAGGTGTTCCTGGGCCGGGACTACACGAACCACCACGACCTTTCCGCCGAGACCTCCAAGCGCATCGACGACGAGGTGGAGCGCATCATGCGCCAGGCCCACGTGCGCGCACGCGAGGTGCTCGAGGCCCGCGCGGAGCAGATGCGCACGATGGCGGGCGTGCTGCTTGACCGCGAGACCGTCGAGGGCGACGCCGTGAACGCGCTTCTGGACAACAAGTGGGACGCCTACCTCGCCGCCCACCCGGAGGAAGACAAGACGAACGCTGCGGACGCACCCGCGCCCGCCCAGAGTGAGGAGAGCTAATGGCCATCAACCAGAAGAGCTACGACTACGGCGCGGCGAAGTCCTCCATCCGCGAGATCGCGGCGTACGGTGCGGCGCGCAAGGCCCAGATCGGCGCGCAGAACGTGTTCGACTTCAGCCTGGGCAACCCGTCCGTCCCCGCGCCGGACGCGGTGAGGGAGTCCATCGTGAGGAACGCGGCGCTGCCCGCGGCGCAGCTGCATGGCTACACGCCTGCCGCCGGCCTGCCCGCGGCGCGCCAGGCGGTCGCGGACTCGCTCAACCGCCGCTTCAAGACGTCGTACGAGCCAGGCGACCTGTACCTCACCTGCGGCGCGGCCGCGGCCATCAGCATCACGCTGCACGCGATCGTGAACCCCGGGGACGAGGTCATCGTGATCGCGCCGTACTTCCCGGAGTACCGCGTCTGGATCGAGACCGCAGGCGCCACGTGCGTGGAGGTCATGGCAGACGCCAAGACGTTCCAGGTGGACGCCGCCGCGGTGGACGCGGCGATCACGCCCAACACCAAGGCCGTCATCATCGACTCGCCCAACAACCCCGTGGGCGCCGTCTACACCAAGAGCACGCTCCTCTCGCTCGCGTCCGTGCTTTCCGGCCGCAGCGAGGAGCTTGGCCATCCCATCTACCTGGTGTCCGACGAGCCGTACCGCGAGATTACCTACGGCGCGGAGGTGCCGTGGGTGCCGGCGCTCTACAATCGCACCATCGTGTGCTACTCGTATTCCAAGTCGCTCAGCCTGCCGGGCGAGCGCATTGGCTGGGCGCTGGTGCCGGACACGAACCCCGACCACGACGAGCTTGTGCTTGCCGTCGCGGGCGCGGGCCGCAAGCTCGGCTTCGTGTGCGCGCCGGCGCTGTTCCAGCGTGTGCTGATAGACTGCGTGGACGAGCCCACCAACGTGGAGGCGTACGCGCGCAACCGCGAGGCGCTTGCCGGTGGCCTGCGCAAGCTGGGCTACACCTGCATCGAGCCGGAGGGCGCGTTCTACCTGTGGGTCAAGTCGCTGGAGCCCGACGCGGAGGCGTTCTTCCGCCGCGCCCGTGACCTCGAGCTCTTGCCCGTGCCGTCCAACAGCTTTGGCTGCGAGGGCTGGGTGCGCCTGGGCTACTGCGTCTCGTACGAGACCATCGTGAACTCCATGCCCGCGTGGCAGAAGCTCGCCGAGTCCTACCGCTAGGGGCGGCATCCATGTTGCGCAACAACCGCGCGAACGCCCGTGCCGCGGCCCGCACCTGCGGCGACTGCCGCTTCATGACGGAGCGCATGGGCGTTTTGCGCACGCACTGCGAGTGCCTGGAGCCCAGCCAGGCGGGCCGGCGCGTGGGCGAGAAGGACGCGGCCTGCCCGCTGTTTGCGGGCCACATGGTGAAGCCCGGCCCCAGCCTGGCACAGCTTTTGGGTGCGGACGCCCGCCGCGCCGTGGACGAGCTTACGGCCGAGAAGCCCGCGCGCCCGGAGCGCCGCGAGCCGGCTGCCGACGCCGCCGTGGCTGCCGCGCCCGCCGCACCTGACGCGCCCGCTGCACCTGACGTGCCCACTGCGCCCGAAGCCGCGGGCGACCTGGACCTCGCCGCGCTCGAGGCCCGCGCCCGTGCCGCGGAGGCCCGTGCCCAGGCGCTCGAGGCACAGGCCGCGCTCGCAGAGGCCCGTGCCCGCGCCAGCCGCAAGGGGCCGGAGGGCGACCGCCGCTAGCGCAGCCGCCAGGCCGCAAGAGAGGAAGACATGCTGCACATAGCTTGTGACGTCCACACGCACACGATCTTCTCGCGCCACGCGTACTCCACGATAGAGGAGAACGTGCGCGCCGCGGCGGAGATGCGCGTGGAGCTCCTGGGCTCGACGGACCACTTCAGCGCGATGGTCCATCCCGCGATCGACGGGGAGTACGACCTGCGCGACTTCCAGCACTTCCTGAACATGCACAGCTGGCCGCGCATCTGGAACGGCGTGCGGCTGCTGCACGGGGTCGAGGCGGACATCGTCGATTTGGACGGTCACCTGTTTGGGCACGACATCGTGTGCGGGCGCGACATCACGGGCCGCGCGCTGCGCCGCCCCATCAACCTGAGGGAGCGCGTGTTCGACGAGTGCGACTACGTTATCGCGAGCGTGCATGACAAGTCGTGGGCGGAGGGCGCGAGCCTCGCCCAGACCACGGAGTGCTACGTGCGCGCGCTCGAGGACCCCAAGGTGCTGATCCTGGGGCACACGGGGCGCTCCGGCATGCCGTACGACCTGGGCGAGGTCCTGACCGTCGCGAAGGAGCGCGGCAAGCTGATAGAGATAAACGAGGTCACGTTTGGCGACCACCCCTCCGCGCGGCAGAGCTGCCGGCGGATCGCGGAACGCTGCGCGGAGATGGGCGTCATGATATCCACCGGCACGGACGCGCACATATCGTACGGGATCGGCCGCTTCGACCACGTGCGCTCCATGCTGGAAGAGATCCGCTTCCCGCAGAAGCTCGTGGCCACGCGCGACGCCCAGACGTTTCTGGGCGTGCTCGAGCGCGCCATCGGCCGGCCGGACGGGCTGTAGCGACCCGCCCCCCCCGGCCGGCTGCCCGGCCGCGCTGGGCCTACGCCCTGATCGTCAGCTCGACGGGGCAGTGGTCGGACCCGTACACGTCGTCCAGGATGCGCGCGCTCGTCACCCGCGAGAACGCGCGGTCGCTCACCAGGAAGTAGTCTATGCGCCAGCCGGCGTTGCGCTCGCGTGCGCGCATGCGGTAGCTCCACCAGCTGTACGCCCCCTCGAGCGTGGGGTTCAGCGTGCGGAACGTGTCCGTGAAGCCCGCGTCCAGAAGCTTCCCGAAGCTTGCGCGCTCCTCGTCCGAGAAGCCCGCGTTCTCGTGGTTGGTGGCCGGGTTCTTGAGGTCGATCTCCTCGTGCGCCACGTTGAAGTCCCCGCACGTCACGACGGGCTTCTGCCTGTCGAGCCCCTGCAGGAACTCGCGGAAGCGCTCGTCCCACACCATGCGCTCGTCCAGGCGCGCGAGGCCCTGCTTCGAGTTTGGCGTGTACACGTCCACAAACCAGAAGTCCCCAAACTCCAGTGCGCACACGCGGCCCTCGTCGTCGGCCACCGGGCTGCCGATCTGCCGGATCACCTGCAGCGGCTCCGTGCGGCTGAACACGGCGGTGCCGGAGTACCCCTTGCGCTCCGCCGAGCTCCACACCTGCGTGTAGCCGGGCAGGTCGAGCTCGAGCTGCCCCTCCTGCATCTTCGTCTCCTGCAGGGCAAACACGTCCGCGTCCAGCGCGTCGAACACCTGCATGAAGCCGGGCTCCTTCTTCATGACGGCGCGCAGCCCGTTCACGTTCCACGAGACGAGCCTCAGCTCGCGCTCGCCGGCCGCCTCTGGCGTGCCGTCCGTCTTGTTGGTGTCAGCCATGTCTCTCCTTCGTGGGGCCGTCGGCCCGTCGGGGTTTCTCGTCCTGCGCCTGTCGCGGCGGGTCCGGCGCCGCCTTGCGCGACGGCGCGCGGCCGCGCTAGCGCTCGTCCTGCGGCGCCCTCCAGTTGGGGTCGCCAAACAGGAACTCCTTGTACGCGGGCATGTCGCGCCGCGCCTGCGCCGCGCCCAGCGCGTAGGCGGTCCTAAGCGCCACCGGGTCGAGCGTCGTGCTCTTCACGGGCATCATGTCCGGGCGGATCACCAGGCAGCGGCCCTCGCGCTCCATCTGCGCAATGCGGTCGAGCTCCGCGTTGTAGCGCTCGGAGCGGGTGAGAAGGGCCTCCCTCACGTGCGGGTGCTCGCCCCCAAACCGCAGGGTCGCGTCCTTCTCGCCCCTCGAGGGCGGCTCCTTGCGGTATCCCGCCGGGCGCGTCGCCACCAGCAGGAAGCGCGTGTAGCCGGCGCGCTCCGCCATGAACAGCGGGATGCCCGCGCCCTCGCCCAGGCCTCCGTCCAGGTACGTGACGCCGTCTATGGGCTGCGGCCTCATCAGCACGGGAAGCGTCGAGCTCGCGCGCACGCACGCCATGAGGTCCCGCAGCGTGGGCATGTCCTCGCGCGTGAACACGCGCGTCCTGCCCGTGTCGCGCTCGAAGGCCGAGACCGCCACGCGCGCCGGGTTCGCCTGGAACGTGTCCCAGTCAAACGGCAGGCTGCCATCCTCCACGCAGCCCTCGTACAGGTAGTCCGCGTTGAAGTAGCGCGTGCCGTGCAGGATGGAGCCAACGCCCACCGCCGGCGTGCCCGACCCCTCAAACCCCATGAACGCGTCTTTCACGCGGCGCGCGTCGCGGCTGAGGTAATCGACCGCGTGGCTGGAGCCCGCAGAGATCCCGCATACAAAGTCGAAGTATATGCCCTCGGCCAGCAGGGCGTTTGCAAAGGCCGCCGTGTATGCCGCGCGATAGCCGCCGCCTTCGAACACCAAAGCCGTCTTGTGCACGTTGTTTGTGAGTGGTGCCATGTCGCCGCCTTACGTCGAATAACAATGACTCAACCTTACCCGTTTGCCGCCCGTGCCCGCACCAGAAGCGCCCGCGGCGCACCAAAGTGCTACGGTAGGCACAGTCACGAGGAGGCAGACATGGGCAAGACGATCACGGACCCCAGGCTCGCCGCGCAAGAGCTGAAGAGGCTCACGGACGCGTCCGCGCACACGGTGTTCTTCGGCGGGGCGGGCGTCTCGACCGCAAGCGGGATCCCAGACTTCCGAAGCGAGAACGGCCTGTACAACCAGCACTTCTCGTCCAAGTACTCCCCGGAGGAGCTCCTGAGCCACCACCTGTGGAGGCAGGACCCCGAGGCGTTCTACGACTTCTATCGCAAGATGATGTGCGCGCCGGACGCCAGGCCCAACCAGGCGCACGTGAAGCTCGCGCAGCTGGAGCGCGAGGGCAGGCTCGACGCCATCGTGACCCAGAACATCGACGGCCTGCACCAGGCCGCCGGCTCCAAGAACGTGATCGAGCTCCACGGGTCGACCCACCGCAACCACTGCGTGGACTGCGGCGCCGCGTACGACCAGGAGTGGATGCTTTCCACCACCGGCGTGCCGCGCTGCACGCGCTGCGGCGGCATCGTGAAGCCGGACGTGGTGCTGTACGAGGAGTCCCTGGACGAGAAGGACATAGAGGCCGCGGTCGTGGCCATAAGCCACGCCGACCTCCTCATCATCGGCGGCACGTCGCTCGTGGTGTACCCGGCGGCCGGGCTGGTGCAGTACTTCAGGGGCTCGAAGCTCGCCATCGTGAACCTGGAGCCCATCGCGCAGGATTGCGCGGCAGACGTGGTTTGTGCCTGCGACATAGCAAAGGCGTTCGATTGGTAGGGCGCAAGCGGTTACAATCTTTGGGAACACTCCGGGGCGTGCGCGCGTGCGCGGCGCCCCTTGACCCGTTTGGAAGGTGTACCCATGCTTCGTGAGGACTACTCCACCTGGCGCTGCGGCCAGCACGTGCTGTCGCTGGCACGCCCGCGCGTCATGGGCATCCTCAACGTCACGCCGGACTCGTTCAGTGACGGGGGAGAGAACCTCGACCCCGCGGCGGCCGTGGAACGCGCGCTGCAGATGCTGGATGAGGGCGCGGACATCATCGACGTGGGCGGCGAGTCCACGCGCCCGGGCTCCAAGCCGGTGACGCCGGAGGAGGAGGCCCACAGGATCGTGCCCGTGATCCGCGGGATCCTGGCCAAGGCCCCCACGGCCATCATATCCGTGGACACGCGCCACGCCGCCGTGGCAAAGATCTGCGTGCGGCTGGGCGTCTCCATCCTGAACGACGTGACCGGGTTCACGGACCCGGCCATGGTGCAGGTGGCGGCGGAGAGCGACTGCGGCTGCGTCGTGATGCACTGGAACAAGCTGGGCGGGCCGGTCACGCGGCGCATGGTGCAGCTTGACTCCGAGCGCCCCGCGCGCGTGCGCCGCCCCGTGCCCACCAGCACCAGGCGCTTCACGCTGCCGGAGGCCGCGCCCGTCATGAGGGAAATCATGGGATTTCTGGGCGACCAGGCGCGCGTGCTCATGCGCGCCGGCGTCAGCCACGACCGCATCTGCATAGACCCGGGCCCCGGCTTCGACAAGACGTACGACCAGGACGTGGTCATCCAGCGCGCCACGCGCAAGCTCGTCTCGATGGGCTACCCCGTGCTGAACGCCGTTTCGCGCAAGCGCTTCGTGGGTGCGGTCTCTGGCGTCGCGGACGCGCCGGAGCGCGACTTCGCCACGACGGGCATCGCGCTCGCGGCCGTCGAGAGCGGCGCGCGCGTGCTGCGCGTACATGACGTGGCCGGCGTCTGCCAGGCTCTCGACACGTACTGGGCCGTCACGAAGGCGGACCCGCGGCAAGGCTTCGTCTCCATCGGCTCGAACGTGGGCGACAGGCTCGAGAACCTGTCCCGCGCCGTCCGCCTGATGAACGACATCCCCATGACGTGCGTGGTCCAGGCGAGCCACGCGTACGAGACGCAGCCCGCGTACGGCATCGAGACGAACGTGGTGAACGCGGTGGTAGAGATCAGGACGGAGCTTGCGCCCATCGTGCTGATAGACCGCCTGCTTGACATAGAGACGCAGCTCAAGCGCGTGCGTGACCCGCGCCTTGCCGGCCACGGCCCGCGCACCATAGACTGCGACCTGTGCTTTGTGGAGGACGAGGAGCACGCCGGCCCCAAGCTGACGCTGCCCCACCCGCACCTGGGCGAGCGCGACTACGTGCTGGTGCCCATGGAGGACCTCATGCACGACCCCGTGCGCTACCTCATGCACGCCGGCGTGCCCGTGTACGCGCCGGAGGACCGCGTGGGCCACGTGGTGGCTGAGGTTGGTGAGCTGGATTGGCAATAGCGACCCCCGGTGGCCGCGCCGATGGCGCCAGCCGCGCCGCTGGCGACGGCCGCGCCGATGGCCCCAGCCGCGCCGCGGAGCGCGTGCTCGCGAGCGTGACGGTGCGCCCGGACGTGCCGATGCAGATGTACACCTGCCTGCCGCAGGTGCTGGCCCTGGGCCTTGCGCGGGCGCTTGCCGCCGCGGGCCAGGACGGAGCGCGCGTGGCGTGGCCAAACGCCGTGGCCCTGGACGGCGAGGCGCTGCTGCGCGTGGACGTGCGCGCCGGCTACGACGAGGGCATGTTCGGCAGCTGCGATGTGGTGCTGCTTGCGGACGACCCCCGCGTCGCGCCCGGGGGAGAAGAGCTTGCCCACGCCCTCGAGCGGGCGTCCGCCCAGTGGGAGGACCGCCTGCGCCGCGCCTGCGTGGTCGCGGGCCCGCTGGCGCCGCTGCTGGACGACTACTTCGAGACGATGGATGCCGCGAACGAGCGCGTGGAGGTGGTGTACCCCAACGGCCGCGTCACCGCGCGCGGCGTTCTGGCCGGCCTGGACGTGTGGGGCCGCGCCAGCGTTCGCACGGACTCCGGCCGCGAGCTGAGCATATCGCCGGAGCAGGCGTCCATCCGCCGCGAGCGTCCGCGGGCGTAGGCTGCGAAAATGGGCCGCGAGCGTCCTAGCCGTTGATGTCGCGCTGCCTGCGGGCGGCGCGCTTCTCGTTTCTGTGGCGCCAGATCAGGTAGATGCCGCGGACGGTGAGGTTGGGGTCGACGGTGTCGAACGCGTCCGTCGCGCCGGAGACGATGCCTGCGAGGCCGCCCGTGCCAACGACGGTCGCGTCTGGCTCGTCGAGCTCGGCCTTGATGCGCGAGACGAGGCCCTCCACCTGCGCCGCCGCTCCAATCACGATGCCGGACTGCACCGCGGTCTCCGTGGTGGTGCCCAGCGCGTGGGGCGGCACCACCAGGGGGACGCTGGACAGACGCGCCGCGTGGGCAAAGAGCGACTGCGCGGAGGACAGCAGGCCCGGCATGATGGCCCCGCCGCGAAACGCGCCCGCGGCGTCCACCACGTCGATGTTGGTGGCGGTGCCGAAGTCCACCACGATCACGGACGAGCCGTAGCGCTCGCGCGCGGCGACGGCGTTTGCGATGCGGTCCGAGCCCACCTGGTGCGGGTCTGGCATGTCGATGCGGATGCCGCAATCGCGCGTGGCGTCCACCAGCAGCACGTCCTCGGCCATGAGGAGGTTGGACATCATGTACTGCCACTCCTGCGTGAGGATGGGCACGACGCTCGCGATGGCGACGTCCGTCACGCTCCGAAGCGTGAGGCCGAACATGAGGAAGTAGCCGTACAGGCGCTCGTGCAGCTCGTCGGCGGTGTCGGTGTGGTCCGTCGCCATGCGCCACTGGCGCCGCAGGGTGCCGTCGGCGTCGAACAGGCCAAGCGTCGTCTGGGTGTTGCCTACGTCCACGGTAAGGAGCATGGGGTGCCTCCGGGTTTGTCAAACGGGTTTCCAGCGCCTAGTCTACAGGGTGCGAAGGCGCCGTGGCGGCGAAAGCGCCATTTCTTCTCCACAACACGCCCATGGCGAATCTGATACACTCCTATAGCTTGACGCCCTGATTGGAACCAGGGCTACCATCCTCGCCTGGTCGGAAACCAGGCCTACCAAAGGAGTCCCAGTATGAAGCAAGGCATCCATCCTAACTACGTGGAGTGCACCGTTCGCTGCACCTGCGGCAACACTTGGGTCACCCGCTCGACCAAGAGCGAGATGACCATCGACCTCTGCGATAAGTGCCACCCGTTCTACACCGGCCAGCAGAAGCTCGTCGACACCGGCGGACGTGTCCAGCGCTTTGCCAACAAGTTTGGTGGCGCCGCTGCCGCCCAGCTCAAGGCCGCCGAGGCTGCCAAGGCCGCCAAGGCTGCGAAGGCCGCCGAGCTCGCCGCCGCCAAGAAGGCCGCCAAGGAGGCCAAGGCCGCCGAGAAGGCCAAGCGTGCCGCCGAGTACGCGAAGAAGGCCGAGGCCGAGGCTGCCAAGCAGGCTGCCAAGGCTGCCGCCGAGGCCGAGACCGCTGCCGAGACCGTCGAGGCCGCGGCTGCCGACGCCGAGGCTCCTGCCGCGGAGTAGGTTTCAGCACGATAGCGGCGCGTCGGGTTGCCGGCATGCCGCGACGCATGCGCGCAAGCGTGTTTGGGGAGGTCGACTTTGGTCGGCCTCCCTTTTGCGTGCGGTGCGCGGGTGCGCGGGCTACTGCAGGCATCCGCGGCGCGCCGGTACACATCGGCCGCGAGCTTGCAGGGCCGGCGTGAACTCGGGCCCCACGAGTACGGGCAAGCGGCGCGCCGGTACACGTCGACGCCGAGTTTGCAGGGCTGGCGTAAACTCAGGCCAGACGAGTACGCTGGCGATAGACGCCGGTACACACCTGCGCCGAGTTTGCACGGTTGCACGAAACTCGGGGCAGACGAGTACCGGGGGGCGCCTTGGCGGTACACACCTGCCCCCAGTTTGCAGGGATCCCGTAAACTGGGGGCAGAAGTGTACCGGGCATGCCTCCCGCCGGTACACGTGTGGCAGAAACGCGCGGGATCCCGCAAACTCGCGGCCGACGTGTACCATAAATGTTCTAACCATGGCAGGAACTCGCCCATGTGTACCGGAAAATGCAAACTCGGCCCTGACGTGTACCATGAGGAATTAGTCTAATTCCACATAATATGAGGTAGATGACCTGCGCGATCAAAGTCTTAACGAACTACTCGGTACACATCTCGAAGTTCCTGACATGGTTCGACTTTCGATGGTACTCGTCTGGCCCGAGTTCGCAGGTTCTTGCCAAAAGCGCGCCCATGTGTACCGGTCCGGTACACGTCTGCCGCGAGCTTGCACCGACCCGTGAAACTCGGCCGCGAAGTGTATCCGGCCCGGTACACGTCTGCCGCGAGCTTGCACCGACCCGTGAAACTCGGCCGCGACGTGTATGGGCACGTCAACTCGAGGCTCACGTGTACCGACGGCCGCCCATCCGCATCAGCCCCGGCGGCACTCGCCGACCGCGCCCTCCACGCTCGCGGAAGCGCGTGCCCGTGCGCCCGTCGAGCGGCCGCGCCGTGGGTACAATGCCGGTGCACGCCCGCCGTCCGCCGACGCCCGCCGCCGACACCCGCCGCCGGCTGCGCGGCCGCCGCCGGCGTGCGATCGTCGTCACCGCGGGCAAACGTCACGCAAGAGAGGTGCACCCATGGCCGAAGAAGCCTCAACCATACGCACGGACGTCCTCATCGTGGGCGCGGGTCCCGCCGGAATCTTCACGGCGCTCGGCCTGCTGCGCCGGGGCGACCGCCGGTCCATCACCATGGTGGAGAAGGGCCTGCCCATCGAGCGCCGCCGCTGCCCGCGAGAGGCGACCGGCCACTGCGCGGGATGCTCTCCCTGCCGGATCACCACGGGCTTCTCGGGAGCCGGCGCGTTCAGCGACGGAAAGCTCTCGCTCTCGCCCGAGGTCGGCGGCGACCTTCCGCAGCTCGTGGGCACGGACGTCGTCGCAGACGGCATATCGCGCGTGGATGACATCTATCTTGAGCTGGGCGCGGACCCGCACGTGGAGGGCGTCGGCCATCCCAAGAGCGTCGCGGACATCCGCCGGCGCGCTATCAAGGCCGGCCTCAAGCTGGTGGATTGCCCCATTCGTCACCTGGGGACGGAAAAGGCGCAGCAGATCTACGCGCGCGTGGAGCGCGAGCTTCTGGACGCGGGCGTGAACATCCTGTTCGAGCACGAGTGCCTCGAGGTGCTGGTGCAGGGCGAGAAGTGCCTGGGCGCCGTCGTCGCGCCCACCGGCCGGCCCCAGGCCCAGACGAGGATCCTTGCCGCGGAGACCGTGGTCGCCACCGGCCGGCGCGGCGCGCTCTGGTTTGACGAGATGTGCGCGGAGCACGGCATCACGCACGCACCCGGCCCCGTTGACCTGGGCGTTCGCGTCGAGGTTCGCAACGAGGTGATGGAGGACGTCAACAACGTCCTGTACGAGTCCAAGCTCGTGGGCTACCCGGCGCCGTTTCGCAACAAGGTGCGCACGTTCTGCCAGAACCCCGGCGGCTTCGTGAGCCAGGAGAACTACGACGGCGGCCTCGCCGTGGTGAACGGTCACTCGTACAAGGAGCGCAAGAGCCCCAACACCAACCTGGCCGTGCTCGTATCGTTCAACTTCCGCCAGCCGTTCCACGAGCCCATCGCGTACGCCCAGCACGTCGGGCGCCTCATGAACATGCTCGGCGCCGGCCACATCCTCGTGCAGCGCTTTGGCGACGTTCTGGACGGCAAGCGCACGTGGCCGCAGGAGCTCGGCCGCTCCAACGTGGTGCCCACGCTCGCGGACGCCGAGGCCGGGGACATCACGGCCGCGATGCCGTACCGCGCCATGACGGAGATAGTGGCGTTCATGCAGGCCGTCGACCTGGTGGTCCCGGGATTTGCCGCGGACGAGACGCTGCTGTACGCGCCGGAGCTCAAGTTCTACAGCAACCGCGTGGTGATGGACGAGCACCTGGACACCAACGTCGCCGGCCTGCACTGCCTGGGAGACTCGTCCGGCTGGACGCGCGGCCTCATGATGTCCAGCGTGATGGGGCTGCTCATGGGAGAAGAGCTCTCGTCCCGCTAGGAGCGCTGGAGCGTGAACGCGTCCGTGTACGTGGCCGTCGCGTCATACGGTATGAGCAGGAACGACTCCTTCGACGTGTGGCTGCACGTGACGCGCGCGACGGCGCGGTCCTGATCGTCGGCCGAGCCAAAGCCCACGATCACGGTGATCGCGCCGCGCGCGTCCTGCGGCGTCGTGAGCTCGAACGCGTACGTGCTGTCCGTGGGGTCGTCCGCCGGGTCAAGCCGCTCGCCCTCGAACGTGACGCCGCGCACGGACTCGTCGCCGTCGCTTGCGTCCACGTCCCGCTCCGGCGCGGCGTGGTAGTGCGCGACGCAGTCAAGCGTGCCGGTCATGCGGCGCGAGTCGTCTGACAGCGTGTCGATCGTGATGGAGAGCGTGCGTCCCTGCGCGCCAAAGCATTTTGAGCCAGAGGCGTCCTGGCTCTGGAACGTGCCCGTCCACGTGCCCACCACGGGCGAAAGGCTCGCGCGCCGGGCGCCCTTGCTTGCGCTTGCCTTGTGCAGTTCCCACGAGCCGCTTGCGGCCGCGAACGAGAAGCTCGCGTCCACGTCGCACTCCAGCGCCTGGTAGCCGTGCCGGCTCACCAGGCGAATGCGCACGTCCTGCCGCTGGCCCCTGCGGTCGAAGGTCGACTTTTTTATGGTGACGTCCGCGTTTTGGTACAGCGTGACAAGGCTTTTCTTGCCGCCGCCCGCAGACGAGTCCGCCTTTGCCAGGATCGCGCCCACGCCCGCGCGGATGCGCGCGCGGGACACGCCGCCCGTCGCCGCAAACGAGGCCGCGCCGTCCAGCCGGCACACGTCCAGCCGCCACGAGCCGCTTGCGCCGCGCTCGTACGTGAGGCTCGCGGGCGCCGTCGCGCGCACGCGCCCGCTCTGGAACGTCACGTCCGCCGCCACGACGAGCTTGCCGGCGACGGAGCTCCGCCCGCGCACCTTCGCGCCGGTGGCAACCAGGTCCTCCGCCACGTCGAACGCGCCGGCGCTCCAGTCCGGCGCGGGGGCGTGCGCCACGGCGTCGCGCTCCACGCGCGCGTCGTCCGGGCCGCCTACCAGGCCAAGTCCCGCGGCCACGGCCGCGGCGACGCACAGCGCCACGGCGAGAAGGACCGCCGCCGTAGCCGCACGGTGGTTCCGCACCGCACGGCCCGCACTTCTCGCCCAGGCGCGCGCCCTGCGCGCGAGCGGCGTCGCGGCGCCGTCCGGTGCGGCGGCGTCAGGCGCGGTGCCGTCCGGCACGGCCTTCGCGGGCGCGGCGCTTGGCGCGGGCACTGGCTGCGTGGCGGTCCGGTCCCGGCCGTCGACCTCCGCGGGGGAGGGGCGGCCCTGCGTGTGGCGCGCGTCGCCTGGCGTGGGCGACGCCTTCTTGCTGTCGTCTTGCATGGGCTTGGGGCTCCCTCCCTTGCGCGGCCGTGCGCGAACAGTTTCTCACAGTTTCATGCGACGGTCCTATGGCCGCGGCGCCGCCGCGCCGTCGCGCACGGGGTGGCCACATCTGCCCGCGCGACCCGGCCGCGCGTGGCGGGGCAGGGCGGCCGCGCGCATCGTGGACGGGCTGTGCGGCGCCGGCCTGCGTGAATACGAAACGCGCTGAGGTGGTATCCTCAATTGGCTGAACACTTCCGCCGCGTCACCGCGCAAGCGCCGTGGCATCCTGAAGGAGAGGGAAATGAGAGACAAGCTAGAGAGGCTCATCGCGGCGTACGCGGAGCTCGAGAAGAAGATGATGGACCCCTCCGTCGTGAGCGACCCCAAGGAGTACGCGCGCGTCGCGAAGGAGCACGCGAGCCAGGCCGAGCTCGTGGCGAAGGCGAAGGAGTACCTGCAGGCGCTCGACGACATCGAGGCCGCGAAGGAGATGCTGCGCGAGGCCGACGCCGACGAGAAGGAGATGCTGCAGGAGGACATCGCCGCCAACGAGGAGAAGATCCCCGGCCTGGAGGAGGAGATCAAGTACCTGCTGATTCCGGCGGACCCCAACGACGACAAGAACACCATCGTCGAGATCCGCGCCGGCGTGGGCGGCGACGAGGCCGCGATCTTCGCGGGCGACCTGTACAGCATGTACGAGCGCTTCGCCCAGAGCCGCGGCTGGAAGATCGAGGTGCTGAGCTCGAGCCCCGGTGAGGCCGGCGGCTTCAAGACCATCGAGTTCAAGGTCACGGGCGAGAAGGTCTACTCCGTCATGAAGTTCGAGAGCGGCGTGCACCGCGTGCAGCGCATCCCGAAGACCGAGAGCCAGGGCCGCATCCAGACCTCGACCGCGACCGTGGCGGTGCTGCCCGAGGCCGAGGACATCGACATCGAGATCAAGGACGAGGACCTGCGCATCGACACCTACTGCGCGTCCGGCCCCGGCGGCCAGGGCGTGAACACCACGTACTCCGCCGTGCGCATCACCCACCTGCCCACGAACACCGTGGTGCAGTCGCAGGACCAGCGCTCCCAGATCCAGAACCGCGCCGTGTGCATGGAGATGCTCCGCGCGCGCCTGTACCAGATGGAGCTCGAGAAGCAGCAGGCCGAGCAGGGCGCGGAGCGCATGAGCCAGATCGGCCACGGCAACCGCTCCGAGAAGATCCGCACGTACAACCAGCCGCAGGACCGCGTGACGGACCACCGCATCGGCTTCAACAGCACGTACACCGGCGTGCTGCAGGGCGACAAGCTGTCCGAGGTGATCGAGGCGCTCGCGGCGGCCGAGCGTGCCGAGAAGCTCGCGCAGTCGGTGTGACGACCTTCTCGCCACCCTTGCGGCTGCCTTTGGGCCGCACCTAGGGCGCACGGGCGCATTTGCGTGCCTTGCACCTGCCTTTACGCCGTTCACACAATGCGCATGCGAGCGCGGGTCCGCAGCGGGCGGGCCCGCGCTTTGCCGTAGAATGGCGCGGTACAAGACGGATTGCCGCGGGGCCTTCCCGGCGGCGCGATTGCGAGGGTGCCGATGGCGGAGCAGGAGACCTGGACCATACAACGCATGCTGGACTGGACCATTGGCTACCTGGGCCGCAAGGGCGACGAGCGCCCGCGCCTGTCCGCGGAGTGGATGCTGGGCTCTGTCACGGGGCTCTCGCGCGTGCAGATATACACGAGCTTCGACCGGCCGCTCACGCCGGATGAGCTGCGCCGCATGCACGACGCCGTCGTGCGCCGCGCCTCGGGCGCCCCGCTGCAGTACATAACCGGCGAGATGCCGTTTCGCCACATCGTGTTGCAGTGCGAGGAGGGCGTGCTCATACCGCGGCCCGAGACGGAGGTCCTGGTGGACGCCGCGCTCGAGGGCGTGGACGCGGCGCGCGCCTGCGGGCGAGAAGCGCGCGTGCTCGAGGTGGGAACCGGCACGGGCTGCATCGCGTGCTCCATCGCGAGCGAGCGGCGCGGCACGCACGTGGTGGCGACGGACATATCGCCGAAGGCGGTGTCGCTCGCGGAGCGCAACCGCGACGCGCTGGGGCTGGACGGTGCAATCGACGTCGTCCGCTGCGATTTGGCCGATGGGGTGGACCCCTCGTACATGGGCGCCCTTGACGTGCTGGTCTCGAACCCGCCGTACATCCCCTCCGACGTGGTGCCCACGCTGCCCGCGGAGGTGGAGGCGCACGAGCCGCACCTGGCGCTGGACGGCGGCCCGGACGGGCTGGACGTGTTCCGGCGGCTGCTTGGGCTTGCGCCCACGGCGCTGCGCCCCGGCGGCATGATGTGCGTGGAGCTGTTCGAGACGAACGTGGGCGACGCGGCGGAGCTCTGCCGGCGGCAGGGCGGCTGGGCATCGGTCGAGGTGCGTCAGGACCTCACGCGCCGGCCGCGCGTGCTGGTGGCCGTGCGCGAGGGAGACCTCGCGGCCACGGTGGACGCCCAGGTGGAGCGCGCGCTCGAGCTGCGCGAGAAGGTGGTCGAGGTGGACCAGGCCGCGCCGGACGCCGCGGCCGTCAGGCGCGGGGGCAACGTTCTTCTCGCCGGGGGCGTGGTCGTGGTCCCCACGGACTCCGTGTACGGCATCGGCTGCGCGGCGACGCCCCACAACCCCGGTCACGCGCGCACGTTTGCCATCAAGCACCGCGACCTTGCCCAGACGCTGCCGTGGCTCGTGGCGGACGCGGAGGACCTCGACCGCTTTGGGCGCGACGTGCCGGCGTGGGCGTACCGCCTGGCCCAGCGCTGGTGGCCGGGCGCCCTCACGCTAGTGGTGAGGGCGAGCGCCGCCGTCCCCGCGGAGTACGTGCGCACGGCGGACGGCACGATCGCGCTGCGCCTGCCGAATTCAAACCTCGTGCGCGCGCTCGCGCGGCACGTGGGCTGCCCGCTTGCCATCACGAGCGCGAACACGCACGGCGAGGCCGCGGCCACGAGCGGCTCCGGCCTGGAGGAGCGCATCGTGCGCGAGGCGGACCTCACGTTCGACGCGGGCCCCGCGCCCATCGCCGTCGCGTCCACCATCGTGGGCTGCACGGGGGAGGAGCCCGTGGTGTATCGCGAGGGGGCCATTCCCGCTGCGGACGTCATGGAGTGCGCCCGCGGCTAGGCGGGCTGGCCGCGCTCGTCGGTCGCGCGCGGCCCGTGGGAACCATGGCGATCTGCCGAGCCCGCGCCACGCCCGCGTCGCCATGCGCTATCGTGGTGGTGACAGAGGACGCCCATACCAGAAGGAGCATGCATGAAGATCGCAATCGCATCCGACCACGCCGGTTTCTGCCAGAAGCCCGCGATGGTCGAGTATCTCAAGGGCCTTGGCCACGAGGTGATCGACTTTGGCCCGCAGAGCGCGGACCGCGTGGACTACCCCGACTTTGCGGACAAGGTGGCCCGCTGCGTCGCCGCCGGCAAGGCCGACCGTGGCGTGCTCATCTGCGGCACCGGCATCGGCATGGCGCTCACGGCGGACAAGGTGGCCGGCGTGCGCGCGGCCGTCATCCAGTCGCCGCTGTTCGCGCACCTCTTCCGCGAGCACAACGACGGCAACGTCGTGTGCATGTCCGGCCGCTTCACGCCGTTCGACGTCAACAAGGCCATCGTGGACGAGTTCCTCACGACCGAGTTTGGTGGCGGCCGGCACGCCGGGCGCGTCCAGAAGATCATGCGCGAGGACGACCCCGACTTCGGCGGGGTGGAGTGCTAGGCGCCGGCAAGGTTAAATCTGCGTGGAGGGCGATCGACTGCGGCCGGTCGCCCAACTCTTAAGGGCGTATACAGTTCTTGGGCGCCCGAAGGCGCGGCGCCCGCACCGGCAACCGTACGGCAACCAGACGTGGAGGTAACCAAGCATGTACCTTGAGCACCTGAGGCAAGAGGACCCCGAGGTCGCGGCCTGCGTGGACGACGAGCTCCAGCGCCAGCGCGACTCAATCGAGCTCATCGCGTCCGAGAACTTCGTCTCGACCGCCGTGATGGAGGCCGTCGGCTCGCCGCTCACCAACAAGTACGCCGAGGGCCTTCCCGGCAAGCGCTACTACGGCGGCTGCTGGGCGGTCGACAAGGTCGAGAACCTGGCCATCGAGCGCGTCAAGCGCCTGTTCGGCAGCGAGTTCGCCAACGTGCAGCCGCACTCCGGCGCGCAGGCCAACTACGCGGCCGAGTCCGTGTTCGCCAAGCCCGGCGACACCATCATGGGCATGGACCTCTCCAACGGCGGCCACCTCACGCACGGCTCCAAGGCAAACTACTCCGGCAAGCTGCACGAGGTCGTCTCGTACGGGCTCGATCCCAAGACGGAGCGCATCGACTACGACGACGTCGCCGCGAAGGCCGAGAAGTGCCACCCCACGCTGATCATAGCGGGTGCCAGCGCCTACCCCCGCGTGATCGACTTCGAGCGCTTCGCCCAGATCGCGCACGACAACGGCGCGGCGCTCATGGTCGACATGGCGCACATCGCCGGCCTCGTCGCGACGGGCGCGCACCCCAGCCCGGTGCCGTACGCGGACGTCGTCACGTCCACCACGCACAAGACCCTGCGCGGCACGCGCGGCGGCATCATCCTGTGGAACAACCCGGACTACACCAAGCGCCTGAACTCCGCCGTGTTCCCCGGCTCGCAGGGCGGACCCCTCGAGCACGTCATCGCCGGCAAGGCCGTCGCGTTTGGCGAGGCGCTCAAGCCGGAGTTCGCCACCTACATCGACAACGTCTGCAAGAACGCGAAGGCACTCGGCCGCGGCATGCAGTCCAAGGGCCTGCGCCTCGTGACGGGCGGCACGGACAACCACCTGCTGCTCGTGGACCTCACGCCCGCGAAGGACATCACCGGCCGCGACGCGGAGCAGGCGCTCGAGCGCGTCGGCATCACCGTCAACAAGAACACCATCCCCGGCGAGAAGCGCTCGCCGTTCGTCACGAGCGGCATCCGCGTGGGGTCCGCCGCCATCACGACGCGCGGCTTTTCTGAGGAGGAGTGCGAGAGGGTCGGCCAGCTCATCGGCAAGACCGTGTTTGCGCTCCAGAACGACGAGGGCTTCAAGATCGACGACGTCAAGGCCGAGGTCTCCCAGATGCTCGCGCGTCATCCGCTCTATCCGGAGCTCGCGTAGCGCCAGCGCGCGCGGCAGATGCGCTACTATGCTCTTGGCATATGGCAATCGGGCCGGCCTGCGGGCACGGGCCAGGGCGCCGCGGCGCCCCAGTCGGGAGGACTCACGCATGGAGTTTGACGAGAAGCGCTTCCAGATAATCGACCACCCCCTCGTGCAGCACAAGCTGCACATCCTGAGGGACAAGAACACCTCCACGAAGGACTTCCGCGAGCTCGTGACCGAGCTGGCCGTCTTCGAGGGCTACGAGGCCATGCGCGACCTCCCGCTCGAGGACGTCGAGGTCGAGACCCCGCTCGAGAAGACCACGTGCAAGCGGATCGCCGGGAAGAAGATCGCGATCATCCCCATCCTGCGCGCCGGCCTTGGCATGGTCGACGGCATCCTGACCCTCGTGCCGTCCGCGCGCGTAGGCCACGTGGGCATGTACCGCGACCCGCAGACGCACGAGCCGCACCAGTACTACTGCAAGTTCCCGCCCGCGATCGAGGACCGCACCTGCCTCGTCGTCGACCCGATGCTCGCGACCGGCGGGTCGCTCACCGCGGCCATCAAGTTCCTGCGCGACGCCGGCGTTAAGGACATCCGCTGCCTCACGCTCGTCTCCGCGCCGGAGGGCGTGAAGGCCGTCCTGGACTTCGACCCCGACGTCCGCCTGTACACCTGCGCGCTCGACCGTCAGCTGAACGAGAACGCCTACATCCTGCCGGGCCTCGGCGACGCCGGCGACCGCATCTACGGCACGAAGTAGCCAGGCGGCTCCGGGCGTCCGGCAGAACCGGGCGTCCGGCCGCCTTGGCACGGCACGCAACGCGGGCGAGAAGGGCCATGCGCCAAAGGTGCGCGCGCCCTTCTCGCCCGGCGCTCTTCTCGCCAGACGCGCTTTGCCCCCCCCGCGTGCGGCAGGCGCATGCGCCACGCATACACCTAACGTGGGGGCAGAGTAAAGTGTAGGTTTCGTAGCATTTTTTGACCTTGGTTCAAAAATGGGAGCTGTGACAAAAATGCCATCGGAGCTGCAAAAACGCTCGCTTGGTCCCATTTTGCGCGTCGGGCGCATCATGCGTCTGAAAACGGGGATTGTGGACTTTGCCCCAAAACGAACCTAAACTACTGGTCGCTGACCCTATCTGGCGTATCGAGGTGCACATGAACCAGACGCTCGCAATCGCATTGGGCGCCGTCTGCGGAATGGTTGGTGCTATTCCATCCGGCGTCCTGTTTGAGCGGGCCCTCAAACGGGGTACAAAGGATAGCGTTAGCGTGGAGGCGGGGCTTGCCAGTACCATGGCCTCGTTTCTGTTTCTGTCAGCAGCGATTTACGTGGCGCATCTACTGATGAGGGACTACACGTTCTCGTTTGGGTGCTCCGCGGTGGTGGTGTTCCTCGGTTTCTGGGGAATCGAGTCAGTTAAGGGCTGGAAGGCCGCGCAGGGACCTGCCTCGCCTGGAGGGAAGGACGAATAGTGAACCCGCTAGCAAGTTTGTCCAAAGAGATGGAAGAGCTCGTCAGTAGCTTCATGTCCGAGGCCATCGTTGGCAACACGACCGTCGGGCTCACGCAGTACATCTTCTTCATGCTCATCGCGATCGCCATCCTGCTGATCGTCATCTTCTCGTTCAAGAAGAAGCAGTCCGCGAGCCTGGTGCCGCAGGGATTCTTCGTGAACGGCATGGAGTACCTCGTGGAGTTCGCCCGTGACGACCTCTGCGTGAGCCTTCTGGGCGACAAGTGGAAGAAGCACTTCCCCTTCATCGCCGCGGTGTTCTTCTTCATCCTGTTCAACAACATCGTCGGCATCATCCCCGGCTGCCACCCCGGCACCGGCACGATGGGCGTCACGGCGGCGCTCGCGCTCTGCTCCTTCGTGTACTACGTCGCGGTGGGCATCAAGCGCATGGGCGTGCTCGGCTACCTCAAGAGCATGGCGCCCGCGGGCCTGCCTGGCCCCATGGCCGCGATGGTCTGGGTCATCGAGCTCTTCTCCAACCTGCTCCGCCCGATCACGCTCGCCATTCGTCTGTTCTGCAACATGTTCGCCGGACACGTCGTCATGGGCACGTTCGCCATCCTGGCGTCCCTGTTCGTCGAGCCGCTGCTTCAGGGCTTCTCTGCGGTCGCGCTCGGCCAGGCGACCGTCTCCGTGTTCTGGATCCTGCTCCTGATCATCATCTACCTGGTCGAGATCCTGGTCGCCATCATCCAGGCGTACGTCTTCGCCCTGCTGTCGGCCGTCTACATCCAGCTCGTCGAGAACGAGTAGCGTCAACTGGTTACTCGCGGGCCCCACGCCCGCTGGTATACGTAGGTCAAGAAATCGCCCGGAAGTTGGGCGAATGACAAAGGAGGAATCGTGGGAGTCATCGGTTATGGTCTCGGCGTTATTGGTGCTGGCTTTGGCATCGGTCTCGCGGCATTCGGAGCAACTACGGCCATGGCGCGCCAGCCCGAGGTCCAGGGCCGTCTGTTCACGGTCTTTATTCTTGCGTCCGCTTTCGTCGAGGCACTCGCCCTCATCGGCTTCGTCGTCACCCTCATTTCGTAACTACCGAGAAGGACGAGCAGAGCTGAGTTGGAGGCACGTATGAACATCAACATCAAGGGGCTTTCGCGCATCGTGGGGGCATCGGCCGCCACCGTTGCCGCCTCTGTGTTCGCGCCTACGCTCGCGCTTGCCGAAATGCCGAGTGGTCCCGACCTTCTTCTCCCCAAGCCCGCGGAGTTCATCCCGGCGCTCATCGCGTTTCTCGTCATCTGGTTTGTGCTGGCCAAGCTAGCTTGGCCTTCCATCCTCGGAATGATGGAGAAGCGCCAGAAGAAGATTCAGGACGACCTGGATTCGGCGGCCGAGTCCAAGGCGAAGGCGGCCGAGGAGGCCAAGAGCTACGAGCAGGCGATCCGCGACGCCCACAAGGAGGCCGACAAGATCGTCGCTCAGGCCAAGCGCGAGGCCGAGGAGGAGCGCTCCCAGATTCTGGCGAAGGCGCAACGCGAGGCTTCGGACATCATCACGAAGTCGCACGGCGCCGTCGAGTCCGAGCGCAAGAAGGCCATGATCGAGCTCTCGAGCTCCGTCGTCGACCTTTCCGTCGAGATCGCGAGCAAGGTCATCGGCAACGAGCTAAGCGAGGAGCAGCAGCGCAAGCTTGCTGAGAAGTACCTTGCGGAAGTGAGTGTCCCAGATGAGCGCTAGGCGCAGCGAAGACGAGAAGGTAGAGGCGTACTCCAGGGCCCTCATCGAGGCTGGTCGTGCCTCCGGGCGTGCGAACGCCGACCTCGTGCAGTGGGAGCATGCACGCAAGTTCTCACCCGAGGTTCTTGAGACCCTGAGCGCGATGCGCGACGCGGATGACCTTGACCTCATTCCCAAGGTCGCCCGTCAGTACAAGCACATCCTGGACTCGGAGGACAAGACGGTGTCCGTCACCGTCACCACGTCCGTGCCCATGGACGACGACCTCCGCGAGAAGGTTCGCGCAAAGGCCGAGAAGGACCTCAAGGCTCCCGTATATCTCGTCGAGCGCGTCGACCCTAACATCCTCGGCGGCATTGTGCTGGAGGCGCGCGGTCACCGCTATGACGCGTCCGTCAAGGCGCAGCTGACGAACATCAGGAAGACGCTCGCCTCGACCTTCGTCGGAAGTGATGAGCATGACAGATAAGATAAGCTCTACGGAGATCATGGGGGCGCTGCGAAGCAGGCTGTCCAAGATTTCCGAAACCATAGACCAGCAGGAGGCCTCCGTCGTCACGGAGGTGGGCGACGGCATCGCCCACATCTCCGGGCTCAGGACCGCAATGGCCGGCGAGCTGCTCGAGTTCACGAGCTCTGCCAACGGCAGGAGCGTGTACGGCCTCGCACAGAACCTTGACCAGGACGAGGTCGGCGCCGTCCTCTTCGGTGACGTCGACTCCATCAAGGAGGGCGACGAGTGTCGCACCACCGGGCGCGTCATGGACATTCCCGTCGGGCACGCCATGCTCGGCCGCGTGGTGAACCCGCTCGGCCAGACCATCGACGGCCTCGGTGCGATTGACACGACCCACCGTCGCCCCATCGAGTTCAAGGCCCCTGGCATCATGGCACGCCAGCCGGTGTGCGAGCCGGTTCAGACCGGCCTCATGGCAATCGACGCCATGGTCCCCATCGGCCGCGGTCAGCGTGAGCTGATCATCGGCGACCGCAAGACCGGCAAGACGGCCATCGCCATCGACACGATCGTGAACCAGAAGGACACGGACGTCATCTGCATCTACGTCGCCATCGGCCAGAAGGCATCCACGGTCGCGGGCATCAAGGAGACGCTTGCGCGCCGCGGCGTCCTGCAGAAGACGATCATCGTTGCGGCAACCGCAGCCGACTCCGCGCCTATGCAGTACATCGCCCCCATGGCAGGCGCCGCAATCGGCGAGTACTTCATGTACAACGACGCCAACGGCAACCCGGCGGACGAGAACCACCCCGGTGGACACGTGCTCGTGGTGTACGACGACCTGTCCAAGCAGGCTGTCGCATATCGTCAGATGTCGCTTACGCTGCACCGTCCGCCTGGACGCGAGGCCTATCCTGGCGACATCTTCTACCTGCACTCTCGTCTGCTCGAGCGTGCCTGCAAGCTTTCCGACAAGAACGGTGGCGGATCGCTCACGGCACTGCCGATTATCGAGACGCAGGAGGGCGACGTTTCCGCCTACATCCCGACGAACGTCATCTCGATTACCGATGGCCAGATCTACCTGCAGTCGAACCTGTTCTTCCAGGGACAGCGCCCCGCAGTCGACGTCGGCATCTCGGTTTCGCGAGTCGGCGGAGCCGCGCAGCTGAAGGCCATGAAGCAGGTCGCCGGCACGCTGCGCCTCGACCTCGCGAGCTATCGCGAGAAGCAGGCGTTCGCACAGTTCGGATCCGACCTCGACGCGACGACGCAGTACCAGCTGAACCACGGCGCGCACATGATGGAGCTGCTGAAGCAGAAGCGCTATGCGGCCCTGGACGTTTCCGACCAGGTCATCGCGATCTTTGCCGCCAAGGAGGACTTCCTCGACGACATCGACCTCGAGAACGTCACGCTCTTCCGCGACCAGCTGGCGAAGTACATGCAGGAGCGTCACCCGAAGCTCCGCGAGGAGATTCGCGACCACAAGATCGATGACGACATGTCCGAGCGCCTCAAGACTCACATCCAGCACTTCAAGGAGGAGTTCCTCAAGGCTCACCCGAACAAGGTAGCCGAGGCCGACGTTGCACAGACTGCCGAGGACAACGAGTCCGCGGTGGCAGACACCGAGAAAGAGACGGGCCAGGAGTAGTAGATGGCCAACCTTCGCGAAATACAACGGCGCATGAGCTCGATCAGCAGCACCATGCAGATTACGCGCACGATGGAGATGATCTCCACGGCACGCATCCAGCATGCGCTCGCTCGGGCGGAGGAGGCGTCCCCCTACAAAGACGCCATCACCAACATGCTCGCCAACGTCGCGTCTGCAGGCAGCAATTCCACCGAGCCCCTGCTGAGGAAGCACGACGAGGAGAAGCACGTCCTCTTCGTCGTCATCGCCTCGGACCGCGGGCTTGCCGGTGGCTTCAATGTCCTGCAGCAGCGCGCGGTCGACCACGAGATGCGTGCGCTTGCACAGCGTGGCATCAAGAGTTCGGTCATCACCTGCGGGCGCAAGCCCACCGAGTACTTCACGTATCGAAAGATAAAGCCGGTCCTGTCCTTCGTGGGCGTGTCCTCCGAGCCTACGATGGACGAGGCCGACCGCATCTCGTCGTACATCATCGACGGTTACGTGAGGGGTGAAATCGACAGGGTCGTCCTTCTCTACTGGCACGCGAAGAACCGCGTCGACCAGACGCAGGTGACCGAGCAGCTTCTCCCCATCGAGAGGGAGAGCCTCATGATGCCGAACAAGCCCCGTAAGCCGGAAGCGCTCTACGAGGTCAAGCACAAGATCGACCCCGTGTACCGCTTCGAGCCGTCCGCGGAGGAGGTGCTTGGGTATCTGATGCCGGCCTATTTCAGGACGGTCATCTACCACGCGCTTCTTGACTCCGCGGCGGCGGAGCACGGTGCGAGGCGTAGGGCGATGCAGTCGGCGACCGACAACGCCAAGGAAGTGCTGGGTTCCCTGAGCCGCACGTACAACAGAGAGCGTCAGGGCGCCATCACCACCGAGCTCAACGAAATCATCGGCGGTGCCGCCGCATTGGAGGAAAGCTAATGTCAGAAACCGCACAGCAGGAGCGCACTCCTCTGGAGGAAGCGGCCTACAAGCAAATGAACAAGACGGTGGGCACGGGATACATCACCCGTATCGTCGGCCCTGTCGTCGACGTGAAGTTCGAGGACGCGGTCCCGGCCATCTACACGGCGCTCACCGTCGACGGCGAGACGCCCGTCGGCAAGGTCAGCACCGTGCTCGAGGTTGAGTCGCAGCTGGCCGGCGGCGTCGTCAGGACCGTCGCCATGTCCTCCACGGACGGCCTCCAGCGTGGCCTCCGCGTCAAGGACACCGGACATCCCATGCTCATGCCGGTGGGTCCCTCGACCCTCGGCCGCGTGTGGAACGTCATGGGCGAGCCGGTCGATGGCGGCGAGGTGCCGGACGACGTCCAGTACTACCCGATTCACCATCCGGCACCGGCGTTCGACGAGCTGACTACCCAGACCGAGATCTTCGAGACGGGCATCAAGGCCATCGACCTGCTCGAGCCGTACGTCCGTGGCGGCAAGACCGGCCTCTTCGGAGGCGCAGGCGTCGGCAAGACGGTCCTGATTCAGGAGCTCATCAACAACCTGGCCCAGGAGCACGGCGGAACGTCCGTGTTCACGGGCGTTGGCGAGCGCACCCGTGAGGGTACCGACCTGTTCCTCGAGATGACCGAGTCTGGCGTCATCAACAAGACCTGCCTAGTCTACGGACAGATGAACGAGCCGCCTGGAGCGCGTATGCGCGTGGCCCTGTCTGGCCTGACGACCGCCGAGTACTTCCGCGACCAAGGTCAGGACGTCCTTCTCTTCATCGACAACATCTTCCGCTTCTCGCAGGCGGGCTCCGAGGTCTCCGCACTTCTCGGCCGTATGCCGTCTGCCGTTGGTTACCAGCCGACGCTGGCAACGGAGATGGGCGAGCTGCAGGAGCGCATCACCTCGACGAAGGAAGGCTCCATCACCTCGGTCCAGGCCGTCTACGTCCCCGCAGACGACCTTACGGACCCGGCGCCCGCCACGACGTTCACGCACCTGGACGCCACGACGGTCCTTTCGCGTGCCATCACCGAGCTGGGCATCTACCCCGCCGTCGACCCGCTGGCGAGCTCGAGCTCCGCGCTTGACCCGTCCATCGTGGGCGAGGAGCACTACCGCGTGGCCATGGCCGTGCAGGAGACGCTCCAGGAGTACTCCGACCTCCAGGACATCATCGCGATTCTTGGTATGGACGAGCTTTCCGAGGAGCAGCAGCTCACGGTCTCGCGTGCCCGCAAGATCCAGCAGTTCCTCTCGCAGGCGTTCCACGTCGCCGAGAAGTTCACGGGCAACCCCGGCACGTACGTCACCGTCGAGGACACGGTCCGCTCGTTTGCCGAGATCGTCGACGGCAAGTGCGACGACCTTCCCGAGCAGGCGTTCCGCTTCGCGGGAACCATTGACGACGTGCGCGAGCGTGCCGAGAAGATGGCGGCCGAGTCGGCGAGTGCCGAGTAGGGAAGATTATGGCAGAGCTTAACTGTCAGTTCGTACGCCCGGACAGGCTCCTCTTCGAGGGGCCTGTCGCGAGCTGCGTTCTTGTTGCGCAATCGGGAGAGCTTGGCGTGTGGCCGGGCCATGCCGCGGAGATCGTCGCCCTGGGCGACGGCGTCGTGCGCCTGAACCGCCGTGAGGAAGACGGCGGCGGGGTTGACAAGGTCATCGTCTCGGGCGGATACGCCGAGATCAACGGCGACTCCGTCATTGTCCTGGCGACGCATGCGCGCAAGGCCGACGACATCGAGCCGGACGTCGTGCGCCAGACGCGCCAGAAGGCGATGGACACGCGCGATCAGTACGACGAGGGCGACAGCAGGCGTGCGTACTACGACAACAAAATCAACTGGTGCAACCTCCTGCTGAAGCATGCGGGAGACGACAAGTAAACACCTTAGGTTCGGAGTCACCTTGGAAGTCATACAGGTTGAGGGCGGCCACAAGTTTTCTGGCGAGGTCACGGTCGAGGGCGCGAAGAACTCCGCGCTCAAGCTGATGGCCGCGACCATCATGGCGCCGGGCGTGACGACGCTCACGAACGTGCCGAACATCTCTGACGTCCACGTGATGGGCAAGGTGCTGAAGTACCTTGGCGCAAAGATCGTGGTCAAGGGGGAGCACGAGCTCGAGATCGACACGACCGACGTGGACAAGTGGGAGACGCCGTACCACCTGGTGGCGAAGATGCGCGCATCCACGGCCGTTATGGGCCCGCTGCTCACGAGGTTCGGCAAGGCCGTCGTGGCCATGCCTGGCGGCTGCAACATCGGCGCGCGCAAGATCGACATGCACATACTGGGGCTCGAGGCCCTGGGCGTGCACTTCGAGATCGACCACGGCAACATCCACGCGTCCACGCCGAACGGCATCACGGGAACGACGGTCACGCTCGACTTCGCGAGCGTGGGTGCGACGGAGAACCTCATCATGGCGTCCGTGTGCGCCGAGGGCACGACCGTCATCGACAACGCGGCGCGCGAGCCCGAGATCGTGGACCTTGCGAACCTGCTGAACGAGATGGGGGCGAAGGTCCACGGGGCCGGGTCTCCCGTCATCGAGGTCGAGGGCGTGAAGTCGCTGCACGCGGTGGAGAGCCATCGCGTGGTGGGTGACCGCATCGAGGCGGGAACGTTCATCGCGATGGGCGGGCTCTGCGGTGACCCCGTGACGGTGAGGGGCTTCAGCCCCAGGCACCTGGGGCTTGTGCTCAAGAAGTACGAGCTCATGGGGCTGGACATCAAGACGTTCGAGGACGGCTGCACCGTCAGTCGCAAGGGCGCAATCCACGCTACGGACATCCAGACGCTGCCGTTCCCGGGCTTCCCGACGGACATGCAGGCCCAGACGATGACGCTCCTTGCCCTGTGCGACGGAAGCTGCATCATCACGGAGAACGTGTTCGAGAACCGCTTCATGCTCGCGAGCGAGCTGCAGCGCATGGGCGCGGACATCCGCATCGAGGGGCACCACGCCATCGTGCACGGCGTAAAGGGCTTCTCGGGCGCGGAGGTGAAGTCGCCCGACCTGCGTGGCGGCGCCGCGCTGGTGATGGCGGGGCTTGTGGCCGACGGCGTGACCACGGTGAGCGACATCTACCACATCGACCGCGGCTACGAGAAGTTCGTGCCGAAGCTGCAGGGGCTGGGCGCGAAGGTCGAGCGGCTGGAGCTTCCGGAAGAGGACATAGACGACCCGCTGATGTAGGGTCACTTGCATATGCCTTGCGGGCCTGGGTGCGTTGGTGCGTGCCCAGGCCCTTTTGGTGCCGGGATGCGTCAAGTGGCGGCGGCCTGGAATCGCATGGCGGCCAACGGGTACATAATGCTCTACAGTTGGGACCAGAATGCGCCGCAGACGAGAAGAGCGGCGGATCTTATCGAGGAGGGTGACGTGGCGGAAGGCGTGTACGCGAGCCAAGTGGGCGGCGCCACGAGGAGGGCGCCGCACCTTACGAAATCGAACGAGGACTATATAGAGTCCATTTATCGAATAATGCAGGAACATAACGCTATGGACGGCGTGCGTTCCGTGGATGTTGCGGAGCAGCTTGGCGTGTCGAAGGCCAGCGTAAACAAGGCGGTTTCGACGCTGCGCGATGCGGGTTACGTGGAGCAGAACCGCTACGGCAGGATACAGCTTACGGATACGGGCCTGGTTTATGCCAAGCGCGTGTGGCGCTGCCATCGCATGCTGCGGCTGTTCTTGGTGCGCGACCTTGGGGTGGACCCGAAGGTCGCCGACGAGGAGGCCTGCCTGATGGAGCACGCGCTTTCTGACGACACGCAGGACCGCTGGCTGGCATACCTAGAGAAGCAGGGAATCGCGGTGGAAGACTGATGGCGGGTGAGGCAGGACGCGCGTGGCCGAGCTGCCTGTTGTGGCAGGACCCGGCGGATACGGAGGACGGCGAGGCCCTGAAGTCCGCGGAGCTCGGGCGCGCGCTCACGGGACGTGCGCCGAGGCCGCTTGTGCTTTCGGGCGACATGGGGCCCCTGCTGAGGAGGCAGCCCTTCTCGGACGGCGTGCCCGAGGCCGAGTGGAACATCGACGACGACGCGCTCATGGGCCAGCTGCACGGGCTGTATCGTGCGGCGGGCGCGGAGTGCGCGCTGACGCACACGGCCGGGTGTGCGTCCGCGCAGCTCGAGGGAGGCCTGCGCGACGTGGCTGACCAGGTGAACGAGCAGGCGGTGCGCGAGGCGCGCTCGTGCGGGCCGCGCTTCGTGATGGGGCTGGTGGCCCAGCGCGGGTGCGCGCTCGACGGCGAGGCACTGGACTCGCTCATGCTGCAGGCGGCCACGCTGAAGGAGGCCGGCGTGCACGGCATGATGGTTTGGGCGGACGACCTCGCGTCCGCCTGCGCCCTGACGCGAGCCGTCAAGAAGGTGTGGGGCGGGCCGCTTGTGGCGACGGTGCCGTTTGCCCCGGCGACGGGCGCACGGGGCGCGGGGCCCGCGACGCCGGACGGCCAGGTGCCGGCGGAGGCTTTTCGCGCGCTTGCGGCGGAGGGTGCCCACGCGGTTGGGGCGGAGCTCCGGACGGGGGACGTCGCGTCCTTCTCGCAAGAGCTTTCGCGCGCCGCGGAGAAGAGCGGGCGGTCCCTGGTCGTGCGCCTCGTGCCGGACGCATGCGGGACGGTGGCCGAAGAGGCCGGGCTGACGGGGCCTTCTGCCGGCATCGCGCGCGACGTGGGGGGCGCCACGCGCGACAAGGCGGTGGCTTCCGCCGTGCGGACGCTTGCGGGCGACGGCGCGTGCGCCATCTGGTGCGGTGGCGACCGGCCGCTTGCGGACACGGCGGCCGTTGTGGCGCAGCTGGACGCGCTGGGGGCGCGGTAGCCTTCGCGAGGTTCGCGGGCGTGGGACCGCGACGTGCGAGCCGCAAACGCAGCCGCCTCCCGAAGGGGAGGGGCGCCGCGGCGCCGCATCGGCTATTCTGATGGGGAAATGGGAGCGTGGCTTACCCGGACCTGACGGGTGCGCCGCGACCGCGCGCCGGACGGCGTCGCGGTGACCTGCAATCGAAAGGGATACGCATGAAGGCAGTCATTCCGGCCGCGGGTCTGGGGACCCGCTTCCTGCCGGCAACCAAGGGCACCCCAAAGGAGCTCCTTCCGGTGCTGAGCAAGCCGGTCATCCAGTACGTGGTGGAGGAGGCGCTCGAGCCCGAGGGCGTCGACGAGGTCATCATCGTCAACTCGCGCGAGAAGCCGCAGATCGAGTCGTACTTCCGCGTTGACGGCGGGTTCGAGGACATGCTGCGCAAGCGAGGCAAGAAGGCCGAGGCGGACCTCGTGCACGAGGCGTCGAGCATGCCGGTCTCGTTCGTGTACCAGGACAACCCGCGGGGCCTGGGGCACGCCGTGCACTGCGCCGCCGAGGCGGTTGGCGACGAGCCGTTCTTCGTTCTTCTCGGCGACTACTTCGTGCCGGACCGACAAATGTGCGTGCGCATGGCCGAGGTGTCGAGGCAGCACGGCAACGCGTCCGTCATCGCGGTCGCGCCCGTGCCGGCCGACCAGGTGAGCCGCTACGGCATCATCGCCGGCGAGTGCGTGGGCTCGCTTGACGGGACGGACACGGCGGACGAGCAGGAGGGTGCCGTCTGGAAGGTGACGGGGCTCGTCGAGAAGCCCGCGCCCGAGGACGCGCCGTCTCACCTGTTCATCGTGGGCCGCTACCTGCTGTCGCCCCGCATAATGGACCTCTTGGCAAACCAGGGCGTCGGCGCCGGCGGAGAGATCCAGCTCACGGACGCGATGGAGCGCCTGCTTGCCGAGGAGGACATGTACGCGCTCGTCGTCGACGTGGACGAGGGGTGCGACACGGGCACGCCTGCGGCGTGGGCCGGCGTGAACGCACGCCTTGCGCTCAAGGATCCCTCGACGCGCGAGGCCTTCCTCGAGGCCTTGGGTAGGTCCGGCTTGTCACAGGCTGAATAGAATCCCTGGCGATGCACAACATTCACTTTCTTGCACATGGCTGGCAGGCCCGCAGGGACGCCGGCTTCGACAGGGAGGGCGTCGTCGCGGTCGCAGCCGCCCTCGGCATGGTGTGGGGCACCATCTGCGAGGGGGCGGCCATCGTCGTCGGGTATGACACGCGCTTCGACTCGCGGGAGAACGCCCGCCTCGTTGCGGGGCTGCTCGCCTCGTGCGGGCTCGAGGTGCGCGTGTCGACATCGCCGTGCCCGGCGCCCGTGCTCGAATGGAGCGTCGCGCGCGACGACTCGTGCGCTGGCGGCGTCTACGTGTCCGGCGGAGACTATTCGAGCGACTACGGCGGCCTCATGGCGTGCGGCCCGGACGGAGGCTCGCCCGACAAGGCGTTCGTGCAGGACGTCGACAAGCTCATAGCAACGTGCCCGAGCGAGGAGCTCGGGCCGTTCGCGTGGGTCGACCTTGTAGACGACTACGTAGAGGCGCTGCTGGGCGAAGTCGATGCGGGGGCCATCGCGGACCTTGCGCCGCGCGTAGTGGTCGACTCGATGTACGGCACGGCGCACTTCGTCGTTCCCGCGCTCCTGCGCAGGCTCGGGTGCGACGTGATAGAGATCCGCGCGCAGGACGGAAGCGATTTCGGCGGCATACACCCCGAGCCCGTCGACCCCTGGGTCGACGCGTGTGAGCGCTCCGTGCGGCAGAACGGCGCGGATCTTGGCATCTCGTTCGGCGCTACGTGCAGGCGCCTTGCGCTCGTGGACGCATCGGGTCGCATGGTGTCCACGCATGTGCTGCCGCCCATGGTGCTTGGCCACCTGGTGGAGGACCGCGGGCGCGCTGGGCGCGTTGTGGGCACGCTTGCGTGCTCCGCGCGTCTTGGTCGGCAGGCCCAGCGGCTCGGGCTCGACTGCATGTCGGTGCCCGTCGGCTTTTCTCGCCTGTACGACGAAATGTCCGACGGCGACGTGCTGCTCGCGGCGGAGGAGTACGGCGGACTTGCGTTTCCCTGGCACCTTGCGGAGCGCGATGCAATCCTCGAGGCGCTCTATATACTCGAGCTTGCGGCCACGTCGCGGATGTCGGTGGCGCAGTTGGTCGAGCGGACCGCATCCCAAATCGGGCGGATGTCGTATGGCCGGGAGGACATCGGCCTCGACATCGCCAAGGTCCAGTCCTTCCGAAACATCCTCCCCGGACTCAATCCGCATGCGATGGCAGGCCTGACGCCCATCGCCGTCAGCCACGCCGACGGGCTCAAGGTGTCGTTCGAGGACGACTCGTGGGCACTGCTGCGGCCGTCTCGTACGCATCCGCTGGTCAGAGCCTATGCCGAAGCCCCTACGCTGGAGGGAAAGGACAACCTTCTTACAGCGGCCGAGAAGATCGTCCGGGACGGCTTGGCGGGCGAGGCGGCGGGATAGCGCCTTTGCGCTGGCAGCTTGAGGTATGATTCGCCAGTTGCCCGGAGTCGCCAGTGTGTGTCACATCGACGCGGCATTTTCGCGTCTCGCGCCGGAGTTGTGTGGGAGCCGTGGAGGAGCAGATTCTGGCCCCCGCGGGAGGCCGGCGC
>NZ_JABAGR010000008.1 GCF_012844235.1 Parafannyhessea umbonata | reverse complement strand
ATGGTGGGTCGTGAGGGGGTCGAACCCTCGACCTTGGGATTAAGAGTCCCCTGCTCTACCAACTGAGCTAACGACCCATTGACGTCCCTGCGCTGCGCTTGGAATGGGGTGGGTAGAGGGGCTCGAACCCTCGACCTACGGAGCCACGGTCCGTCGCTCTGCCAACTGAGCTACACCCACCATCAGGTCCCGCTCGCAACGCGCTTTGTAATAATGCCTAAACTGCGCGGTCCGCGCAAGGGTGAATTTGGAAAATTCTTTATCCCGTACCCGGTTTGCCGCAAACGCGCACGTAGATGGCTCAGGATGCCCTTCAAAAATGGAGACAAGGTGGAGAAGGTCCCGCGCCTTCGCCCGCGGCGGCCCCATGTACGGCACAATGCCGCCCCTCTGGCACGGCGCCGCCCCCTCGCCTCCCCGGCCGCACGCGCCACCCCGTTGCGAAACAGACTCTTAACTGCACGCAACTTGAAGCCCCCATCCGCGTGGCCTATGCTTACTGTAGCGCGCTAAAGTGAATGCGCGGCTCTCGTTATCGCACGCCACGATGCCCGGAGGTATCCCATGGATCGTCGTCAGTTCCTCAAGCTCTCCGCCGCGGCCCTCGCCGCCCCCACTCTCGCAGGCCTTGCCGGATGCGGCTCCGGCGGCACCGCCACCAAGACGCAGAAGAAGATGAAGCTCGTCGTCGGCTTCGACCAGGAGTTCCCGCCGTACGGCTACGTCGGCGACGACGGCAAGTACACCGGCTTCGACCTCGACCTGGCAAAGGCCGTCTGCAAGATGGAGGGCTGGGAGTACAAGCCCACGCCCATCTCGTGGGACGCCAAGGACAGCCTGCTCAACAGCGGCCAGATCACGTGCATCTGGAACGGCTTCACCATCGAGGGCCGCGAGAAGGACTACGCGTTTACGAAGCCCTACATGGAGAACCGCCAGGTGATCGTGGTCCCCAAGGACTCCAGCATCAAGACCCTCGCGGACCTCGCGGGCAAGAACGTCATCACCCAGGCTGACTCCGCCGCGCTCGACCTGCTGTCCAAGGGCGGCTCGCAGGAGAAGCTCGGCAGCACGTTCAAGAAGCTCCAGACCATCGACAACTACAACACCGCGTTCATGATGCTCGAGAACGGCTCCGTGGACGCCGTCGCCATCGACTACCCCGTCGCCGTGTACAACATCGGCGACCGCAAGGACAAGTTCGCCATCCTCGACGAGGCCCTCAACTCCGAGCACTTCGCCGTCGGCTTCGCGAAGACCGACGAGGGCAAGAAGCTCGCGAAGACCGTCCAGGCGGACCTCAAGAAGCTCGACAAGCAGGGCAAGGTCAAGGAGCTGTGCGAGAAGTACGCGGACCAGGGCGTGTCGTACGACCTCTGGGTGCTCTAGCCACGGCATAGATGACCTGCCGGTCGGCGGCCCCCGTGGCCGCCGACTTTTTGCCATCTGGGACGTGCGTCCCCTCCTGGCATACCATAGTGTTCGCCATGCAAACCAGCTATCACAAGGCGGTAAGCAACTTGGATATCTCGACCATGACCAGCATGCTCCTGGACGGCTACGTCGTGTCGCTCCAGATATTCGCCATCACGCTCGTGGGGGCCATCCCCCTGGGCGTCGTCGTGGCGCTCGGCAGGCTCTCCCGGTTCAGGCCACTCTCGTGGCTCGTGGGCCTCTACATCTCGCTCATGCGCGGCACCCCGCTCATGCTGCAGATGTTCGCCGTGTTCTTCATCCCCTACTACCTCTTCGGGCAGCAGACGGGGCCGGACTACATGTTCGTGGCCGTCATGATCGCGTTCATCGTGAACTACGCGGCCTACTTCGCAGAGATCTACCGCTCCGGCATCCAGAGCATGCCGCGCGGCCAGTACGAGGCGGCTCAGGTCCTTGGCTACTCCAAGGGCCAGACGTTCTTCAGGATCATCCTTCCGCAGGTGTTCAAGAGGATTCTTCCCGCGATGGGCAACGAGGTCGTCACCCTGGTGAAGGACACCTCACTCGCGTTCTCCATTGGCGTCGCGGAGATGTTCACCACCAGCCGCGCGCTCGTCGCGTCGCAGCGCAGCATGGTCCCGTTCGCCATAGCGGCCGCCATCTACTGGGTCACGTGCCTGGTAATCGAATTCATCATGCGCAGGATCGAGAAGAGGATGGACTACTACCATGACTAAACCCAAGCTGCGCGAGATGCCGCGCCCCGATATCAGCCTCACGTCCGCGCTCGGCCTTCCCGCCGTCTACGTGAAGGACGCGCGCAAGTCCTTTGGCGACAAGGTGGTCCTCCGCGACGTCAGCCTCCAGATCGGCCACGGCGAGGTCGTCTCGCTCATAGGACCGTCCGGCGCCGGCAAGTCCACGATGCTGCGCTGCCTCGCCCTTCTCGACACGTTCGACTCGGGCGAGCTCGCCTACGGCAACGTCCGCGTCTGCGCGAACGAGCCCGGAAGCGAGAAGACCACCTACGATAAGGCGGCCATGCGCCAGGCGCGCATGCGCTTTGGCATCGTGTTCCAGAACTACAACCTCTTCCCGCACTACACGGTGCTCAAGAACGTGATGGACGCCCCCATCGTCGTGCAGAAGCGCGACCCCAAGGAGGTGGAGGAGCAGGCCCGCGCGCTCCTGGAGCAGCTCGACATCGCGGACCACGCGGACAAGGTGCCCGACCAGCTTTCCGGCGGCCAGCAGCAGCGCGTCGCCATCGCCCGCGCGCTCTGCATGAACCCGCAGGTCATCTTCTTCGACGAGGCGACCTCCGCCCTCGACCCCAAGCTGACGCAGGACATGCACCGCCTCATCCGCAGGCTCGCGACAGACGGCATGGCCGTGGGCATCGTCACGCACGAGATGGGCTTCGCGCGCGAGGTGTCCGACCGCATCGCGTTTCTGTTCGACGGGCAGATCGTGGAGGAGGGCACTCCGGACGAGGTCCTGGTGCACCCCACGGACGAGCGCACCAAGAAGTTCCTCGCCAACGCGGAGGACTAGGGCGCGCGAGAAGGGCGGCCTCCGCCGCGAGCGGGTGCCCTTCTCGCCCCCCCATCGCCTTTTCCACGTACGCACATGCAGAGGGGACGGGCCGCTCGACCCGTCCCCTCTTTGTCATGGCGCCAGATGGCGCCCCCTATTCTTGCAAGCCTTGCGCGGACGCCGCGGACGCCCGCGCCACGGTGCGCCACGCTACAGCAGGCGCTCCGCGATCTGCACCGCGTTGGTGGCCGCGCCCTTGCGGATCTGGTCGCCGCAGCAGAAGAACGTGAGCGCGTTCACGCCGTCCGGTGCGGAAAGGTCGCGGCGGATGCGGCCCACGTACACCAGGTCCTGGTCGGACGTGTCGAGCGGCATGGGGTAGCGCAGGTTCGCGGGGTCGTCCACCACCTTGACGCCGGGCGCCGCGGCAAGCACCTCGCGCGCCTCGTCCGGCGTGATGGGACGCTCGAACTCGACGGTGATGGACTCGGAGTGCGAGCGCATGACCGGCACGCGCACGCAGGTGCAGTTGACGCGGAGCTCGGGCATGTGCATGATCTTGCGGCCCTCGTTCTGCATCTTCAGCTCCTCGGAGGTGTACGCCTCCTCCTTGAAGCCGCCGATCTGCGGGATGAGGTTGAACGCGAGCTGGTAGGCGAACGGCGCGGTGTCGCCCACCTCGCCGCCCTCGGCCAGCACGCGGCTCTCGCGCTCCAGCTCCCTAAGGCCGGGCATGCCGGCGCCGGAGGCGGCCTGGTACGTGCTCACGATGAGCCTCGTGAGGCCGGCCCTCTGCGCAAGCGGCCACGTGGGGACGAGGCCTATGATCGTGGCGCAGTTGGGGTTCGCGATGATGTTCCTGGGGTGGTTCGCGATGTCCTCGGGGTTGATCTCCGGGATGACCAGGGGCACGTCCGCGTCCAGCCTGAACGCGTGGGAGTTGTCCACGCACACGGCGCCGCGCGCCGCGGCCTCGGGCAGGAGCTCCTTCGCCTGGGCGTCGCCCGCGGCGCCCAGCACGATGTCGACGCCGTCGAACGCGTCCGGCGTCGCCTCGAGCACGGTCACGTCCTCGCCGTTGAACCTCACGGTCTTGCCGGCGGAGCGGGCGCTCGCAAGCGGCACGAGCCGCTCCACGGGAAAGTCCCTCTCCTCCAGGCACTGGATCATCTGGGTGCCGACGACGCCGGTTGCCCCCAGGATCGCGACGACCTTCTTGTCTGCCATGAAAATCTCCTCACTGTTCTCGCACGGCGAGAAACGCAGGTGCCGGGCTCGGGACCACGTGCGAGTCCCAGCCCGTGGTGTCTAGTTCTTCTCGTCCAGGCTCACGTACTCCGACTCCACGAAGTTGTCGTAGATCACCTTGATGGCGCGGGCGAAGTCGGAGTTGTTGACGCCGAGGATGATCGAGATCTCCTGCGAGCTCTGGGTGATCATGCGGATGTTGATGCCCGCCTCGCCCAGCACGCCGAAGATGCGGCCGGACGTGCCGGCGCGACGGCTCATGTTGCGGCCGACGACGGAGATGAGCGCCAGGCTGTCGATCACGTTGATGCTGTCCGGCTTCAGCTCCTGGCGGAGGTCGTTCACGATCGAGTAGATCGTGTCCTTCACGTCCGCGCCGTTCACGACGATGCCGAAGGAGTCGACGCCCGTGGGGATGTGCTCGACGGAGACGCCGTAGCGCTCGAACACGGAGAGCGCGCGGCGCACGAAGCCCACGGAGTTGGACATGTGGGCCTTCTGGACGTGGATCGCCATGAAGTCCTTCTTGCCCGCGATGCCCGTGATGAGGTGCTCGCGCTCGTGCTCCGTCGCCGTCTCGCGGATGACGGTGCCCTGGGCGGACGGGTCGTTCGTGTTCTTGATCTGGATGGGGATGCCGACCTCGCGCACGGGGAAGATGGCCTCCTCCTGCAGGACGGAGGCGCCCATGTACGAGAGCTCGCGCATCTCGTCGAACGTGATGCGGTGGATGGAGCGGGGGTTGTCCACGATGCGGGGGTCGGCCGCGAGGAAGCCCGAGACGTCCGTCCAGTTCTCGTACACGCCGGCGTCGAGGCAGCGCGCCAGGATCGCGCCGGTGATGTCGCCGCCGCCGCGCTGGAAGAGCTTCAGCGTACCGTCGACCGTTGACCCGTAGAAGCCGGGCAGCAGGAACCCGCCCAGGCGCGCCGCGGCGTCCTTCACGCGGGTGGCCGTGCGCTCCATGTCGACGGTGCCGTCGTGGTGGAACACGATCACGTCGGCGGCGTCCACGAACGGGATGCCCAGGTACTCGGCCATGAGCTGACCGGTGAACCACTCGCCCCTCGACACGATGTACTCCGGCGACAGGCTGGAGACGACGGAGGAGAACTCCTCGAACTTCTCCTCTATGGGGTACTTCAGCCCGAGCTCGTCCCTGATGTCCACGAAGCGCTGCTCGATGGTCTTCAGAAGCGACGTGCAGTCCACGTGGTACTCGATGTGGGCGTTCACCAGAAGGAGCAGGTCCGTGAGCTTGTTGTCGCCGCTGAAGCGCTTGCCCGCGGCGGACACGACGATGAACCTGCGGTCCGGGTCCGCCTTCACGATGGACTTGACCTTCTTGAACTGGCTCGCCTCGGCGACGCTGGAGCCGCCGAACTTGGATACCTTGATCATGTGCTAGCCCTCCTGCGGGAGCGCCGCCATGAAGCTGGTCGCGTCCACGCTCGTTGCGTACTCGAAGACCTCGCGCGCCTTCACCGCGGAAAGTCCGCGCACGACCACCATGCCCTCGCCAAACGGCTCCGCGCCGTCTAGCTCCGCCCTCGTCCGGAACACGTAGTCGGACGTGAGGAGCTCCGGGCGCCACGCGAGCCCGCGCGAGAAGTCGTAGCGCGGGCGGCGTCCGGCCGCGAAGTCCAGCACGTCCTGCACCATGGCGTTGCCCGTGGGCAGCATGCCGGCGCCCTGACCGTAGAACTTGAGCGGCCCGACGGTGGTGGCGTCCAGCGAGATGAGGTTGAAGTTGGAGGGCACGTTCGCCTCGAGCGACTCGATGGGCACGGCGACGGGCTCGACGGCGGCCGCATAGCCGCCCTCGCGCTGCACGCCGCGGCCCAGCAGCTTCACTCCCCTGCCCATCGCGCGGAGCGCGTCGAGGTCGCCCTTGGTGAGCGTCCTGATGCCCGTAGTGGGTATGTCCTTCTCGCACGCGGTGTCGAACGCGACGCCCACAGTGATGATGGTCTTGTTGCGGACGTCCACGCCGTCGACGTCCGCGGACGGGTCGCGCTCGGCGTAGCCCAGGGCCTGCGCCTCCGCCAGGACCTGGTCGAAGTCCGCACCCTCCTTCACCATGGCGTCCACGATGAAGTTCGTCGTGCCGTTCATGATGCCCGAGAAGGACGTGACCTCGTCGATGCGGCGCACCTTCTCGATCGAGGCGATCCAGGGGATGCCGCCGCCCACGGACGCCTCGATGAGCAGGCTTGCGTCCGTCGCGTTCGCCTGTCGAACGAACTCGTCGAAGTAGGCGGCGACCACGGCCTTGTTGGACGTGACGACGCTCTTGCCCTTCGCGAGCGCGTCCAGGATGAACGTGTGGGCGGGCTCGAGGCCGCCCATGCACTCCACGACGACCTCTATGTCGTCGTCTTCCACGATCTCTGCATAGTCAGACGTCATGCGCGGGTCGGTCAGGCGGTCCGGCAGCTCGAGGATGCGAGAGACCTCCACGCCGCTCACGCGCTCCGAGATGATGCGGTCGACGCCCTTTCCGACGGTGCCATAGCCCAATACGGCGATCTTCATGGCTATCCAATCTTTCTGTTGTGTGACGTTAGAACGGCCCGATGCCGGCTGCAGCTATCATACGTTATGTAGTGCCGCCAATCCGAGGCAAGGAGCGCCACGATGACTACTTTCTATCACAGCACGCGCAGCGATAGCGAAGCCGTAACAAGCAAGCAAGCAATCCTCGCGGGAATCGCGCCCGACGGCGGGCTCTACGTGAGCGACGACGCCGTCCGCAACAAGCTGGACCTTCGGGCCGTGTGCCAGGAGGGCTACCACCAGATCGCGTCCCGTGTGCTCGGCACCCTGCTGCCGGACTTCACGGAGCAGGAGGTCGCCTCGTGCGTGGAAGCCGCCTACGCCGACAACTTCGACACGCCGGCCGTCACGCCGCTCTCCCCGCTCGGCACCGACTGGCTGCTCGAGCTCTACCACGGTCCCACCTGCGCGTTCAAGGACGTCGCGCTGCAGATGCTGCCGCGCCTCATGTCCGTCGCGCGCAAGGGAGAGGGACGCAACGTCATGATCGTCACCGCCACGTCGGGCGACACCGGCAAGGCGGCCCTCGCCGGCTTCGCGGGCGTGCCGGGCACGGGCGTCACGGTCTTCTATCCCGACGGCAAGGTCTCCGACGTCCAGCACCTGCAGATGGTCACCCAGACCGGCGACAACGTCGCGGTCTGCGGCATCAGGGGCACGTTCGACGACGCCCAGACCCAGGTGAAGCGCATCTTCGCGGACAGGGAGCTCGCGGTGCGCCTCGCCGCGCAGAACGTGATGCTCTCGAGCGCGAACTCCATCAACGTCGGCCGCCTCGTCCCGCAGGTCACGTACTACTTCTCCGCGTACGCCCAGCTCGTGCAGACCGGCGCCATCGTGATCGGCGACGAGGTCGACTTCTGCGTGCCCACCGGCAACTTCGGCGACGTGCTCGCCGGCTACTACGCAAAGCTCCTCGGGCTTCCCGTCGGCAAGCTCATCGTCGCGTCCAACAGCAACAAGGTCCTGACGGACTTCCTCACCACCGGCACGTACGACCGCCGTCGCGACTTCGTCAAGACCATCTCGCCCTCCATGGACATCCTCGTGTCGTCCAACCTCGAGCGCATGCTGTACTACCTCACGGACGGCGACTGCCAGATGGTCGCGGGCTACATGGCCGATCTCGCCCAAAAGGGCTGCTACACCATATCCAAGGACCTTCTCGCAAAGCTCCGCCAGACGTTCGACTGCGGCTTCGCGACGGACGACGAGACCCGCCAGACCATCCGCGACACGTGGGAGAAGGACCACGTCCTCATCGACACCCACACCGCCGTCGCGCGTCACGTGCTGGGCAGGTTCGCCCCCGATGGCCGCCAGCGCGTGTGCCTGTCCACCGCGAGCCCGTACAAGTTCTCCGCGGACGTCCTCGCGGCGCTCGGCACGGACGTGAGCGGCCTCGACGGCTTCGCGTGCATGGACGAGCTGCAGCGCCTCACGGGCGTCGCGGCGCCGGCGCAGCTCTCCGGCCTCAGGAACGCCCCCGTCCTGCACACCGACGTGTGCGACATGGGCGCCATGACGGCGTTCGTCGAGGGGTCCTGCCACCGCATCTTCGCCTAACGTCCGCACGCATCGACGCTTTGGGGGCTCAACTCATGACTGACCAGACCAAGGACCGCGCGGCCAAGGGTAACGAGGCGCCGCGCAGGTTCCGCGTGCTCGTGCCCGCGACGTCCGCGAACGTGGGCGTGGGCTACGACTGCCTCGGGCTCGCGCTCGACCTCACGGCGAGCTTCACGTTCGAGGTGTCGGACCGTCTCCTGATCGACGGCTGCCAGGAGCGCTTCCGCGGCGAGGACAACCTCGTGTGGACGAGCTACCTCGACACCTGCCGCGAGCTGTACCAGCGCCCTCACGCGCTGCACATCACCATCGACTCGCCCGTGCCGCTCTCGGGCGGCCTCGGGTCCAGCTCCACCTGCGTCGTCGCGGGCGTCGTCGCGGCGCAGGTGCTCCACGCGGGCGGCATCGACGCGGACGCCGCGCTCGACTTCGCCACCAGGATCGAGGGGCACCCTGACAACGTGGCCCCGGCGCTCATGGGCGGGCTCGTGAGCTCGTTCGTGGACGAGGGCCGCACGCGCTCCCTGCGCTTCGACATCGCGCCCAACCTCACGTTCGTGGCCATCGCGCCCCCGTACGAGGTCCGCACGGCGGAGGCGCGCAAGGTCATGCCGAGGGAGGTCTCCGTCCAGACCGCCGTGTGGCAGATGGGACACTGCGTCGCGGTCGTGGACGCCCTCAGGCGCGGCGACGCGGAGCTCCTCTCCGCCGCGGCGAAGGACCGCCTCCACGAGCCGTACCGCGCGACCCTCATCCCGGACTACGAGCCCATCCGCCGCACCGCGCTCGCGGCCGGCGCCGCCGCCTTCCTCATCTCCGGCTCCGGCTCCACCATGCTCGCCATCACGGACGGGCGCGACGCCGCGGAGCGCGTCGCTGCGTCCGTCTCGAACATGGTCGAGAACCACGTGGACGGCCTCTGGGTGCGCGTGCTTGCCGCGAACTCGCGTGGCACCTCGGTCGAGGTGCTGTAGCGCCGGGGCGTGCCGCCTCGTTGTGTGCGCCGGGCCGCGTGGGGTATCAAAAGTGCCGTAATACGAGAAGAACGGGCGTCCCATAAGGGGCGCCCGTTCTCTTGTCTCGCTAGCCTGCGTGGCGGCGTGCCTTCGTGCGACGCGCGAGCCTAGCCTCCGAGGTAGGCCTTGCGGACGTCGTCGTCGTGCAGCAGGTCCGCGCCGGTGCCGGTCTTGCTGATGTGGCCGACCTCGAGCACGTAGCCCCTGTCCGCGATGGACAGCGCCATGGAGGCGTTCTGCTCGACCAGAAGGATGGTCGTGCCCTGCTCGTTCAGGGCGCGGATGATGTCGAAGATCTCCTCGACGAGGATGGGTGCGAGGCCCATGGACGGCTCGTCCAGCATGAGGAGCTCGGGCTTGCTCATGAGGGCGCGGCCCATGGCGAGCATCTGCTGCTCGCCGCCGGACAGCGTGCCTGCTGTCTGGTTCATGCGCTCCTTCAGGCGCGGGAAGCGCTCGTACACGATCTCGAGCGTCTCCGAGTTCTCCGCGTCAGAGCGGGTGTAGCCGCCCATCTCGAGGTTCTCGGCCACGGTCATCTGCGCGAACACGCGGCGTCCCTCCGGGCAGAGGGCGAGGCCCTTCTCGACGATCTTGTGGGCTTTCACGCCCACGAGGCTCTCGCCCTTGAACTCGATGGAGCCGTCGTCCGGCTTGATGATGCCCGCGATCGTGTTGAGCGTGGTGGACTTGCCGGCGCCGTTCGCGCCGATGAGGGTGACGATCTCGCCCTGGTTGATTTCGAACGAGATTCCCTGCACCGCCTTGATGGCGCCATACGATACGTGCAGGTCCTTGACGGAAAGAAGCGCCATTACTTCACCCCCTGCTTGCCGAGATAGGCCTCGATGACCTTCGGGTCCTGCTGGATCTCCTCGGGCGTGCCCTTTGCGATGATCTTGCCGTAGTTGAGGACGCCGACGACCTCGCACACGCCCATGACGAGGGACATGTCGTGCTCGATGAGCAGGATCGCGATCTGGAACTCGTCGCGGATCTTCAGGATGTTCTCCATCAGCTCTTCGGTCTCGTTCGGGTTCATGCCCGCGGCCGGCTCGTCCAAGAGCAGGACCTTCGGCTGCGTCGCGAGGGCGCGTAGGATCTCGAGTCGGCGCTGTGCGCCGTACGGGAGGTTGCCGGCCTGGGTGTCCGCGAACTTCTGCATGTCGAAGATGCCGAGGAGGTCCATCGCCTTGTCACGGAACTCCCTCTCCTGCGACCAGTGCTTCGGAAGGCGGAGCACGTCGGTCAGGAGGTGCGTGCTCATGGAGTTGCCGAAGCCGACGAGGATGTTCTCCGCGACGGTCATCTGGTTGAACAGGCGGATGTTCTGGAACGTGCGGGCGACGCCGAGCTTGTTGACCTGGACCATGCTCATGCCGGCGGTGTCATAGCCGTCGACGAGGATGGTGCCGCGCGTGGGCTTGTACACGTTCGTGAGCAGGTTGAAGATCGTGGTCTTGCCGGCACCGTTGGGGCCGATGAGGCCGGAGATCTCCGTGCGGCCCATGGCGATGTTGAAGTCGTCGACGGCCGTGAGTCCGCCGAAGTCGATGCCGAGGTGCTTCGCCTCGAGGACGGGGATCTTGCCGAGGTCGCGCTCGGGGATGAGGTTTGGGCTCTCCATCTGCACCAGGACGGAGCGGCGCTTCTTCTCTTCGCTGGTCAAGGCTACTCGACCTCCTCTGCGGACGCGCTCTTCTTCCAGGGGAACTCGCGGTTGGCGATCTTCTCGAGGACGTTGCCGAGCGAGAAGTCGTACGTTCCGAGCAGGCCCTGCGGACGGAAGATCATGACGAGGATCAGCACGACGGCGTAGACGACCATGCGGTAGTCGGCGAACGCGCGCAGCGCCTCGGGCAGGATCGTAAGGAAGGTCGCGGACAGGACTGAGCCGAGCATGGAGCCCATGCCGCCGAGGACGACCATGACCAGGATCTCGATCGACTTCATGAAGCCGAACTTCGCGGGAGCCATGACGCCGATGCAGCCGGCGTACAGGCCTCCGCCGATGCCTGCAAAGAACGCCGAGACGACGAACGCGAGCGTCTTGTAGTACGTGGTGTTCACGCCGGAGGCCTCGGCCGCGATCTCGTTGTCGCGGATGGAGAGGATGGCGCGGCCGTGACGGGACTTCATCATGGTGTGGATGAGGAAGAGCGAGATGACCACGACGACGAACGTGTTGAGGAAGTTCGTGTACGAGGGTATGCCCGTGAGTCCCTTCGCGCCGCCCGTGAGCTCGAAGCCGACGACGCCGTCGATGTTGAGCATGACGACGCGAATGATCTCTGCGAAGCCGAGCGTGATGATGGCGAGGTAGTCGCCCTTCAGGCGCAGCGCCGGGATGCCGATGATGACGCCGCAGATGGCGGCGCAGATGCCACCGAACACGAGGCCGATGACGAACAGGAGCGACGCGGCGGGGGTGCCGAGCACGAAGTCGCGCATCGTGACGCCGAAGGCGGGCATCATGCGCATGATGAAGATGGCGCACGAGTAGCCGCCGACCGACATGAAGCCGGCGTGGCCGAGCGGCAGCTGGCCGAGGTACCCCGTCGCGATGTTGAGCGACACCGCCATGATGATGTAGATGCCCACCTGCTCGAGCACGGACGTCTGGTAGCGGGTGATGATGCCCTGCCCCACCATCATGTCGCCGATCGCGAGGAACAGGACGACGAGCACGGTGTTGATGATGTAGCGCTTTCCGACGGATATGGTCTTGCGAGGACGAGAGCCCTTCGGAGCGCCAGCGGTGATGATGGGCTTCTCCTCGTTCTTGAGTTCTTCCACGACGACCTCCTTACACTTTCTCGCTCATCGTGCGGCCGAGGATGCCGGTGGGCTTCACGATCAGCACGATGATAAGGAGCAGGAACACGACGGCGTCCTTCCACACGGAGAGACCCAGCGCGGAGACGAACACCTCTGCGAAGCCGACGAGCAGGCCGCCGATGACGGCGCCCGGAATCGACCCGATGCCACCGAGGACGGCCGCGACGAACGCCTTCGTGCCGAGCATGATGCCCATGGTCGGTGTCGCCTGGGAGTAGGCCATGCTGTACAGGACGGCACCGATGCCGGCGAGCGCGGAGCCGAGTGCGAACGTGAAGGAGATCGTGGTGTTGACGTTGATGCCCATGAGCCTTGCGGCGCCCATGTCCTCGGACACCGCGCGCATGGCCTTGCCGAGCTTCGTCTTCTGGACGAGGAACGTGAGGACCGCCGTCGAGATGGCCGTCACGACGATCGTGAGGATGGCGTTGAGCGAGAGGCTCATGCCCGCGACCTTGATGTTTGAGACGCCGATGTACGGCGGCACGACCTTGGCATCCGCACCGAAGACGAGCTGCGCGCCGTTCTCCAGGAAGTACGAGACGCCGATGGCCGTGATCAGGATGGAAAGGCGCGGGGCGTTGCGCAGCGGTGCGTACGCGACCTTGTCGATGAGGACGCCGAGCAGCGTGCAGCCCGCGACCGAAAGGATCACGGCGATGGCGGGGTTCATCCCCAGCTTCGCCATGACAATCCAAGAAATGTACGCGCCGACCATGATGATGTCGCCGTGGGCAAAGTTAAGGAGCAGGATGATGCCATACACCATCGTGTAGCCCAGGGCGACGAGCGCATAGATGCTGCCGAGCTGCAATCCGTTCAGCAACTGCGTCAAAAACGTCACGGCAAACACTTCCTCTCGTTTACCAGCTAGTTGGTTCTGATACTTAATCGGGGCCCGGAGGGGCTCTCGCGCGTGCCCCCTGTACCCCAAAGGCGCCGAGAGAGTTCCCCCGGCGCCTCCAAAGCGACTACCTAAGAGACCATGTCCTTACATGGTGGTCTCGATGTACTCCTTGCCATCCTTGAAGCCGATGATCAGCGTCGACTTCACGGGGTCGCCGGTGCCGGCGAACTTGATCGTGCCGGTAACGCCCTCGATCTTGTCCTTGGCGATGGTGTCGATGACCTTCTGCTTGAAGTCCTCGTAGTCCTTGGCACCCGCCTTGTCGACCTTGTCGACGGCAGTGAGCAGGATCTTCGCGGCGTCGTAACCCAGTGCGCAGAAGTTCGTCGGGTCGCTCTTGTACTCGGCCTTGTAGTCCTTGATGAACTGCTGGACGCGCTCGTCATCGTTGGCGGAGACGAACGAGGTGTCATAGAAGCAGCCCTCGAGGTCCTTGCCGGAGGCGTAGTCCTCGTCGCCGCCGACGATGTTCGCCCAGCCGTCGGCGCCCAGGAAGACGCCCTTGTAGCCGAGCTCGCGCGCCTGGGTGACGATCTTGCCGTCGTCCTGGTAGTAGTTCGGGGAGAGGACGGCGTCCGGCTTCTTCGCGATGATGTTCGCGAGCTGCGCCTTGAAGTCGACGTCACCCTGGGAGTAGCTCTCCTGCGTGGCGACGGCGAGGCCCTTCTTCTTGGCCTCCTTGACGAACGCGTCGTTGACGCCCTTCTCGTAGTCTCCGCCGGAGTTGTAGATGGTGCAGACGGTCTTGTAGCCCTGCTTCTTGGCGAAGTCGGCCATCAGCTTGCCCTGGTAGGGGTCGGTGTAGCAGGCGCGGAACGCGTTCTTGCCGTACTTGATGAAGTCGGCCGCGGTCGCGGAGGCGGTCACCAGCGGCATGTTGTCGTTCACGGACTCCTGCGCGACGGCGATGGACGGCGTGGAGGTGACATCGCCGATGATGCCGACCACGTTGTCCTCGACCATCTTCTGGTACACGTTCACGGCCTCGGTGGCATCGCCCTTCTCGTCCTGGACGACGAGGGAGATCTTCTTGCCGGACTTGGTGCCGCCCTTCTTGTTGAACTGCTTCACGTAGAGCTTCGCACCGTTGCGGACGGCGAGGCCGTACTGGGCGACGTCGCCGGAATACGGGCCCATGAGGCCGACCTTCAGGGTCTTGCCAGAGATGGCGGCGTCAGAGCCGGAACCGGAGCCACAGGCGGAAATGAGCGAGGCTACCCCAAGGCCCAGGGCGGTGGCACCGCTCGCCTTGAAGAGGTCGCGCCTCGAGATGTTGTTTGCCATTTTATTACCTCCATCTTTACTAAGGGTGCCTGTCGGCATCTTTTAGCTTGAACCAAACTTAAGCCTTTAGGTGCTCTGAGTCACCGAAAGATGCCGATGGTTATCGTGTCTGCAACATTTGAAGCAGTTTGGAAACATGTGCACGATAACGCGGCGAGAAAAGCGGGGGGACGCGGTCGTCCCCGCGTCCCCCCGACAACAGCCATCTTGTCGCTAGCCCCGGCGCCGCCCCAGGCGCCGCGCCACCAGCATGACGAGCGTGCCGAACAGCACGCCCGCAAGGTCGAGCAGCACGTCCGTGAGCAGGCTCGACCTGCCCGGCGTGAACATCTGGATCGTCTCGTCCGCCACGGGCGCGAGGCAGCACGCGATCGTGCCGAGCTTCACGAGGCGCATCGCGGCCGCGTCCACGCCGTAGGACGCTCGCATGAAGCCGCCTTGCGCCGCCGTGCGCAGGCCGGAGCACAGCAGCCCGAGCATCGCATACTCCAGGAAGTGCGCGCACTTGCGTATGACGTGCGTCATCTGGTGCGTATCGGTGACGCCCGCCGCCTCGAACGCGGGGCGCAGCACATGCATCACCACGTTGCTCTCCCCCGTCGACGCGGGACCGGGCACGAGCGAGTGCCCCCACACGAACGCGAGCCACAGCACAACGACCACGAGCCACGCGGCCGCGGCGCGCGGCGCGTGCGCGGACCTGCCGCCGGCCACCCGCTAGGCCTCCCTTGCCATGCTCGCCATGTGACGGGGCTTGTACGCCGCCTGCGAGCCGCGCTGGCGCGTGCGGTGCAGCTTCGCCGTGGACTTCATGCTCTGGCTGCCGCCCTGGATGACGTGGAGGTACTCGCGCGAGGAGCGGCGGGCCGCCTGGCTCTTGTTGCGCGAGAACTCGTCGTCTATCAGGTAGTCGATGTAGGACTCGGTGTCCACCACCTCGGGATGCCCCGCAGGAGTGCGGAACGGGATGAACTTCGTCGGGTCCTCGAGGCCGGTCGGGTCATCGATCGTGTCGGCGCTGCCCACCACGTCGTTGAAGGCCGGGACGCGCGGTCCGCGGTCGATGTTCTCGTCCATCGCCTCGAGCGCGGTCTCCCACAGGTCGCCCTGGTCCAGCTCGTCCGCGTCGCGGCGCTCGGGATACTTGCCCTGGTACACCTCCGGGACGCTCCGCGCAATGCGCGCGGCGCGGGAGCGTGCGAACTCCATGGCGGGCGTGAGCTTCCGGCCATCAGCGCCCTCGCCCTGCGCGGCTTCCGCCTGGGTCGCGACGGCGCGGCGCGGCGCCGGGTCCATCCACGCCGGGATCTCGAGCGACTCCGCCGTCTGGTTCACGCTCGGCGCAAGGTCAAGCTGGTCGTGCCCTCCCACCAGGCGCACGGACTCGCCCAGGCGCTCGTTCCACCAGCTCGTGCCCACGTCGCCCACGGATCCGTCCGCGCGCTCGATGATGGGCAGCCCCTCGAACTTGTCGCCCCCAAGGCGGTCGTGCAGGACGCTCGCCACGCCGCGGGCCCGGGCGGCCATGCGGGCGCTAAGCGTCTCGTGCTTCACGTAGCGCTCCGCGACGTTCACGTAGTCGTTCTCGTTCGCGGACTCCTCGTCCACGGCGGGCACACGCGCGGCGATGGCCGCGTTCACGGGGCGCGCGATCGTCTCGTCCACGGAGTACGCGCCCGTGACGGGCATGACGCCCACGAAGTGGCCGGCGTCGGCCGAAGCCTTCGGGGCGGCGTAGCTGCGGGGCGCCGGCTCGGCCGGCTGGGCCGTCTTGCGGGAATCCGCCTGCGCGGCGGGGGCAGCTGGGGCCTTGGTCGCGACCGCGGCGTCCGCGGCGACGGCGCCCCTCGCGCCCAGGACGGCGGTCGGCTCCTCCGCCTGCTCGTCCTTCTCCGCGTCTTCCCCGCGCGAATGCGCCCGGGCGAGAAGCGCCACGACGCTCGTCGCGGCCGCGCCGCAAGCGACGCCCAGGGCGAAGGTTGCGACGGGGTTGCCCGCGACGTCGCGGCCGAGGTCGGCCAGGGTCGCCGCGTGGGCCGTCTGCGGGACGACGGCGCCCCATGCGCCAAGAAGCCCCGCAACCACCGCCGGGTTCCTTCTTGCCTTGTTCATCCCTGCACCTCCCGCGCCGTGCCCGATGCATCACACGCGGAATCGAAGAGCTGCCAGCGACGCCGGCGGCTTTCGCCACCCCATGCGTCCATTGGCGGAGACAACGGCCTGCTTCGTCTTATCTTCGTATACCGTCGTAGTATGCAGTCGAGGCAGAGTACCTCAGACTGTTTTCGATATTAGCCGAACCCCCGGGTTTTTCAAGGCTCAGGGCCAAATCTTAGGAGCAGACAGATGAAAAGCATCGCCATCGTGACGGGCGCGTCGTCGGGAGTGGGCCGCGAGTTCGTGCGCCAGCTGGATGCGGGCGCGGGCGGCCCCCTTGACGAGCTCTGGCTCATCGCGCGCCGCAAGGCCGTCCTTGAGGACGTCGCCTCTGCGTGCCACACGCCCACGCGCGTGCTTGCGCTCGACCTCACGGACCCCGCCGCGTTCGAGGAGGTGTCGCGGGAGCTTTCCCGCGAGGAGCCGCGCGTGCAGTGGCTCGTCAACAGCGCGGGCTTCGGCAAGTTCGGGGACTTTTCCGCCATTGGCGAGAAGGACACGGCGGACATGGTCCGGCTCAACTGTCTGGCCGTGGTGGAGATGTGCTACCTCGCGCTCCCCCACATGGCCGCGGGCTCGCGCATCATCAACCTCGCGTCCATCGCCGGCGTCATCCCCCAGCCCAGGCTCTCCGTGTACTCCGCGACGAAGTCGTTCGTGCTCGACTTCTCGCGCACCGTCGACCACGAGCTTTCGGGTTCCGGCATCCACATAACGGCACTGTGCCCCAAGTTCATGCGGACCGGCTTCCTGGACAAGCCGAACGACAGTGAGGTCGCGCGCAAGATGTGCCGCATAGGCTTCAGCCCCGTCGACAAGGTGGTCCGCCGGGCGCTGCGCGCAGCCGTGCTCGGGCGCGCGCTGTGCATACCCTCCCTCGACATGAAGGCGGCCCACGTGATCACGAAGATCCTCCCCGCCTCGGTGACGATGGAGCTTGAGGAGATGGTCCTTGGCCTGTGGGAGCCCATGCGAAACGCGCCGGGGGTCTAGCGCGCGACGACCGGCTGGCCCGCGACGACCCAAAGGAGAAGGGCGCCCCGGCCGTGGTTGGCAGGGACGCCCTGGCGTTGTGGCTCGTACGTGGCGCGGCCCTTCTCGCCCGTGGCGAGGGGGTCTGACGGGGCAGGCTACACGCCGACGAACTCCGTCTGCTGCGCCTTCTTCGCGGAGCGGATGAGGAACTCCTCGTTGTCCTTCGTCGCCTTCAGGCCGCGCACGAGGGCCGTCGCGGCGCGCTCCGTGCTGTTCATGTTGGCGAGCAGGCGACGGATGCCCCAGATGAACGGCTGGAGGTTGGGGTCGATCAAGAGGTCCTCGTTCCTGGTGCCGGAGGCGATGGGGTCGATCGCCGGGAAGATGCGGCGGTCGGCGAGGTCGCGGTCGAGCTTGAGCTCCATGTTGCCGGTGCCCTTGAACTCCTCGAAGATGACCTCGTCCATCTTGGAGCCGGTGTCGACGAGCGCGGACGCGAGGATGGTGAGCGAGCCGCCGTTCTCGATGTTGCGTGCCGCGCCGAGGAACTTCTTGGGCGGGTACAGCGCCGCGGAGTCGACGCCGCCCGAGAGGATCCTGCCGGAGGCGGGCGCCGCGAGGTTGTAGGCGCGGGCGAGCCTCGTGATGGAGTCGAGCACGACCACGACGTCCTCGCCCATCTCGACCAGGCGCTTCGCGTGCTCGATCACCAGCTCGGACACGGAGGTGTGGTTGGCGGCCGGCATGTCGAACGTGGACGCGACGACCTCGCCCCTGATGGAACGCTCCATGTCCGTCACCTCCTCCGGGCGCTCGTCCACGAGCAGGCAGAACAGGTGGACCTCCGGGTTGTTGGCGGCGATGGACTGGCAGATCTTCTTCAGGACCGTGGTCTTGCCGGCCTTGGGGGGCGACACGATGAGTCCGCGCTGGCCCTTGCCGATGGGCGCCACCAGGTCGATGGCGCGACCGGTGATGGAGTCCTTGCCGTGCTCCATCACGAGGCGCTCGTTGGGATAGATGGGCGTGAGGTCGCGGAAGCGCGGACGAGACTTCATCTCTTCCGGCGCGCGGCCGTTGATGGTCTCGATCGCGTGCAGCGGCGGGTACTTGTTGCCGGCCTTCGCGGGCGCGACGCTGCCCTTGACGCGGTCGCCCGGGCGCAGGCCAAACTGCCTGATCATCTGCTGATGCACGAAGGCGTCGGAGTCGCCGGCCATGTAGTTGCCCGTGCGGACGTACGCGTAGCCCTCGTTCTGGAACTCGAGCACGCCCTCGACCGGCCTGAAGCCCTCCGCGATCGCAGCGGCCTCGTACACGGACTCCGCAAGGTCCTTCTTGCGCAGGCCAACGTAGTCGATCCCGAGCTCTGCGGCCTTCTTGCGGAGCTCGGCCACCTTCATCTGGGCCACGTCGTCGCGCGAGAGCGTGGGCTCCACGTTCTGCTCGCGCTGGTTGCCCTTGCGGTTGCGGCGGCGCTGGTTGCGCCCCTGCCTCTGGTTGTTGTCGCGGCCGACGTTGCCGTTTCCGCCGGACCCCGCCTCGGAGCGGCCGTTGTGGCGCCTGCGGCGACGTCCGCCATGCTCCTCGCGGTCGTCCTCGCGGCCGCCCTGGGCGTCCTTCTCGCCCGCGTCGCGCGCGGCCGGCGTCGCCTTTGCGGACGCCTGGTCGGCACCCTCGCCCCTGGCGTGGGCCTCGTCGGCGTGGGCGGCGGCGTCTGCCTCGGCAAGCGTCGCGGCCGGCGCGCCCAGGAGCCCCGCCGTCGCGGGCAGCGGCTCCTGAGCCGGCGCCGCCTCCGCCTTGGGCTCCTGGGCGCCCTCGGCGGCCTTCGGCTTCCTGCCGCGGCGGCGCGGCTTCGGCGCCTCGGCCTCGCCCTGGGCCTCCGCCCGGGCGTCCTCGCCCTCGCCCTGCTGGGGCTCCGCCTTGCGCGCGCGACCGCGACGGCGCGCGGGCTTCTTCTCCGCCTCGGGGGCATCGCCCTCTGCCGTCGGGGCACCGGCCTCGTCGGCGACCTTCGGCTGCTCGCCCTCGGCGGCCGCCTTCTTCGCAGAGCGCCTCCGCGTCGTGCGCTTGGGCTTCTCGCCCTCCGGCGCCTGCTCCGCTCCCTGGGGGGCGTCCGCCGGCTGGGCGCTCTCCTCCGCGGTCTTCTTCGTTACGCGACTGCGTCGCCGCGGCTTCTGCTCGGCGGGCTGTGCCGCCGCCTCGCCCTCTTGCGGCGCCGGCATGCTGGTAGGCTGGTTGTCTTCCTCCATTAAGGACCTTTCTAAAGTCTCCTTGCGCAACCGCGGCCTCGGTGGGATTGGAGCCCAAAACGCTGGCAGACACGCCGCCCCAGCGTTCCTGAGGCCTGGCTACCTTGGCTCCGTTTAAGTGGTGAGGCTTGTGCGCGAGATAAAGAATGCGACCATGCGCAAATTTGGCTTCACTATACCATTTCCCCCGCGAAACACAACCTCGGCAACCCGTTTTGCGCAACGGAATTCCCCGCGACCGCACGGGCGCGGGCGAGAAGGGCGTGGCCCCATGGCCGCGGTCGCGCAGGGGCCGTCACGTGGCCGCGGGCCACAAGAGTGCGGGGGCCCTCCTGGAAGGACCCCGCACGGACGCGCCACCCTCGTTTTGTTGCGCGACGCCTCGCTACTCTGCCTTGAGCCTGCGGCGGCGCCTCACTACCAGCTCGCCTATCCGGCTCACGATGCCGCGCGCCGCCTCGCCGCCCGTCTCGGTTAGCCCCACGTGGAACCCGTGGCGGCTGTCGCCGATCCTCTGCACGTAGCCGTCGCCCTCGAGCGCGGCCACGGACATCGAGACCGTCGGCTGCAGCAGCCCAAGCGCATCCACCAGCGCGCTGATAGTGTGCTCATCCCCGTCCAGCACGTAGATGCCAAGCAGTATGAGCTCGCTTGCGTCGCAGTTCAGGGAGCCCATGGCGTCCACGTACGCGCGGATGCGGCTCGCCGTCGTGCGCGAGAGCGGCTCCTGCGGGCGGATGGCCGATCGCGTCGCCTCGCACAGACTGTCCACGACCGTGAGCCCCTTGTACGATATCGTGCAGAAGATGTTTCGCTTGTCGTCGGAGCCCTGCTCGCGCTCGATGAGGCCCATCGACGCGAGGTGCTTCGTCCTGTGCGTCATGGTGGGACGCAGGACGTGCTGGTAATCCGCTATGTCGGACGTACGCATCCCGCCTTCGCAGTTCGCGAGCCTGCAAAGGATCGAAAACTCCGAGAAGGACAGCCTCTCGGGCTTGTCCGCATTCTGCCTAACGAGGTTGTACGCTTTGCGGATTGACAAGTATTCTCGTGCGTCCATGTGAGACCTACAGCTCTCTCTGTATCGCTTACTTGCTGCGCTCGCCTATGGCAAGGCGCGCCCCATCTTAGCCGATGGGACGCACCTCGCGCATGGGCCATCGCTTCCCACACGATACAACATGAAATTAAGCGACGTACGGAAACTTAACAATCGTGCCCGTAACGTTACCAATTAGAAAGATAAATGCCGCAACGTCACGCGCTAGCTTGCCTACATTACGTCCGGTGCGGACACGCCGATGAGCTTGAGCGCGACCTCGAGGTTGATGCGCACGGCGTCGCACGCGACGAGACGGGCCTTCGAGACCTCGGGGTCGACGGGACGACCCTCGCTCGGAAGGACCTGGCAGTTCGCGTAGAACCCGTGGAACGCGCCTGCAAGCTCCTCGGCGAAGTGCGTCAGGCGGAACGGCGCACGGTCGCGCGCGCAGCCAGCCACGAGGTCGGGGAACTCGGAGATCTTGCGGGCGAGCGCGGCCTCGGTCGGATCGGTAAGAAGCGACAGGTCGACGGAGTCGCCGATGGCCCTCTGGGCGACCTTCTCCATGCCAAGCTCGAGCGCCTCGTCCTCGCTCACGCCAGCGGCCTTGCGCAGGATGGAGCAGACGCGCGCGTGCGCGTACTGGACGTAGTACACGGGGTTCGTGTTGCTGCGCTGCTTCACGGCCTCGATGTCGAAGTCGATGGTCTGGTTCGAGGACTTGGACACGAGGGTGTAGCGCGTCGCGTCGACGCCCACCTCGTCGATGAGCTCCTGGAAGGTGATCATCGTGCCCTTGCGCTTGGACATGCGGACGGGCTCGCCGTTCCTCAGCAGGTTGACGAACTGGCCAAGGTCGACCTCGAACTTGCCGGGGTAGCCAAGGGCGTCGCACACGTTCGTGACGCGGGCGATGTAGCCGTGGTGGTCGGCGCCCCACAGGTCGATGGAGTAGTCGTCGCGCTGGAACTTGTTCCAGTGGTAGGCGACGTCGGACGCGAAGTAGGTGTACTCGCCGTTCGACTTGATGAGGACGCGGTCCTTGTCGTCGCCGAGGGCGGTCGACTTGAACCACAGGGCGCCGTCGTCGGTCTTGTACAGGTAGCCCATCTTGTCGAGCTTGTCGAACGCGCGGTCGACCTGCGAGGTGCCGGACTCGTCCTTCACGTAGAGCGAGCGCTCCGAGAACCACAGGTCGAACGGGCAGCGGACCTCGTCGCACGTAGCCTTGATGCGTGCGAGCATGGACTTGTAGCTGCGCTCGCGGAACTGCTCCAGGGAGTCCTCAACGGGCACGTCCACCCACTTGTCGCCGTCGGAGGCCACGAACTCGCGCGCGATGTCCACGATGTAGTCGCCGCCGTAGGAGTTTCCGCCAAGCTCCTCGTTGAAGGCGTCCATGTACGGGTGGGTCTCGGGGTGCTCGTCGTCCTCATCCTCGACGTAGGCCTTGCGGTCGGCGAGCAGCTTGTCGTGCGCGGCGTCCAGGTCGCAGGCGTCCTCGCGCATGATCTCCTCAAGCTGCAGGTAGCGCCTCTGGACGGAGCGCCCGAACACGTCCATCTGCGAGCCGTGGTCGTTGATGTAGTACTCGCGGTCAACGTGGTAGCCCGTGAAGTCGAACACGTTGCACATGGAGTCGCCAAGCGCCGCCCAGCGGCCGTGGCCCACGTGCAGGGGGCCGGTCGGGTTCGCTGAGATGAACTCGTAGTTCAGCTTCAGGCCGTGGCCGAGGTCGCTCCTGCCCCAGTCGGCGCCCTTCTCACGCACCTCCTGCAGCACCTCGTTGTTCGCGGAGGCGTTCAGGTAGAAGTTGATGAAGCCGGGGCCGGCGACCTCCACCTTGGAGACTGCGCCGCTCTTAGGCATGTGGGCGACGATCGCCTGCGCGATCTTCGCGGGGGCCATGTGGGCAAGGCGCGCGGAGCGCATCGCGACGGTGGTGCTCCAGTCGCCGTTGGTCGTGTCTGCGGGACGCTCGACGCCGAGCTCCTTCACCTCGAACTCCGGCAGGTCGCCTGCGGACTGCGCCGCGGCGATCGCCTGCTTGACAAGCTCCTCTATGGTCTCCGGCATACTGGCTCCTTCTCCTTTGGTTTGAGACACATTTTGTGGATAGTCTAGCAGAGTGCCGCACCCATGTGCGGCACTCCAAGAAAGGCAACGCGTATGCGACTGTTTTCGCCGGGCGAGAAGGACGCTACCTCCGGCCAGAGTCCCTCTGCTCGGCCCGGGCAAGGTCGCTCCTGAGCCTCGCGAGCCCGCGCTCCAGCCCCACGGGGTAGATCTGCGGGTTGAGGAAGCGCCTCACGGACGGGTCCAGGTGCATGAGCGCCTCGCGGCAGCGGGCCTTCGCCTGCTCGATGGTGTCCGGGTCCTTGGTGCGCACGCCCTTCTCCACCAGCTGCTCCATCAGCTCGCGGGGGGTGCCGCCGCTCACGTCGTACGTCGTGAGCTCGTCCAGCACGTCCACGATGGTCGCGTCGTCGTCGCCCTTGACGGAGTCGTCCACGATCATGTCGCCCATGGGGCACCCGGCCTCGTCGTAGTAGCGGCGGATGTGCTGCACGCCGGGGATCGTGCGCTTGTACGCCATCTCGCTCAGCTTGATGACGGGGTCCCACGCGTCATCGGGCGTCGCCCGCGTCGCCGAGAGCTTGTACACCCCGCCGAGCGAGGGCTGCGGGTCGCACGTCGCGAGCTTCGTGCCCACGCCGAACGAGTCGATGGGCGCGCCCTGCGCAAACAGCGACTGGATGGTGTACTCGTCCAGGTCGTTCGACACGGAGATCTTCACGTAGTCGAGGCCGGCCTCGTCAAACGCGGCGCGCGTCTCCTTCGACAGCTTCGCGAGGTCGCCGGAGTCTATGCGGATGGCGGCCAGGCGCTCGCCTGCCTGCTCCATCTCCTTCGCGACGGTGATCGCGTTCCTTATCCCCTGGTGCACGTCGTACGTGTCAAGCAGCAGCACGCAGTTCTTCGGGCTCGTCTTCGCGAACGCGCGGAACGCGTCGAGCTCGGTCGGAAACGCCATCACCCACGAGTGGGCGTGTGTGCCAAACACGGGAATCCCGTAGATCTTGCCCGCGAGCACGTTCGAGGTGGAGCTGGCGCCGCCGATGTACGACGCGCGGGCCACGGCGAGGCCCCCGTCCGGCCCCTGGGCGCGGCGCAGGCCAAAGTCGGACACGGGGTGCCCCTCCGCCGCGTGGACCACGCGGGCCGTCTTCGTCGCGACGAGCGTCTGGAAGTTCACGAGGTTCAGCAGCGCGGTCTCGAGCAGCTGGCAGTCAATCAGCGGGCCCTCGACCCTCACCATGGGCTCGCGCGGGAACACGAGCTCGCCCTCGGGCACGGCCCACACGGAGACCCTCATGCGGAAGTCGCGCAGGTACCTCAGGAAGCCGTCCTTGAACATGGGGCCGCCTCCCGGCGCCTGCACCCCGGAGAGGTACTCGACCGCGTCGTCCTCGAACACGAAGTTCTCCACGAGGTCGGCGATCTGCCCCATGCCGCACGCCACCGCGTAGCCGCCGCCAAACGGCGCGTCGCGGAAGAACACGTTGAAGCACCCCTCGGCGTCCGCGAGTCCCGACTCCCAGAACCCCTGCGCCATCGTCAGCTCGTACAGGTCGGTGTTAAGCGCCACGTCTGTCGGCTTGGTCGCGTCCGTCAGTGCCATTGCGGTCTCCTCCGTCTTGGTTGTCCCATGACATAGTCCAACGACAGAAGGGTACCACTCACGCGACGAACGGGCCCGCACGTTAGTGGCCGAGCGTCATCACCAGCACGATCGCGACCGCGATGGCCGCCAGGGCGAGAAGGACCACCTTCTGTCCCGTCGGCATCCTCAGGTCGTCGTCGGGCTCCATGAGCTTCGCGTTCCTCTCGCGAAGCTCCCGCGTCCTGCGGTCCCGCTCGGCCTCCGCGCGCGTGCGCTCCTGCTCCGCCTTCAGCCTCTGGAGCTCCGCGCGCTCGCGCTGGACCTCCCGCGCCTGGTCGCGACGCGCCTTCTCGGCTCGCAGCTCCTCGAGCTCCCTGCGCTCGTCGTCGCTCAGTCCGCCGTTCTCTGCCGCCATGTCTGCTCCTCGCTCACGGGCCGCCACCGGGCGGCCGCCTCGTCCTTCTCGCCCGCTAGGCGCGCGCCTTGGGCCCGCCCCCGTCATCGCAGGAAAGCTCCGGGCCCTCTACGCCCGTCGCGTCGAACGCCGGGACGAAGCTCTCGGACACCGTGCCGCCCTGCTGCCACCACATGCGCTCGAACCCAAGGTCGTCCGCGTGGTCGAGAACGGCCTCGTACTCCTCGTCCGTCACGGCGCGCGCCAGGTCTCCCCCGGCCAGCCTGCACCCCTCGTTGGGCGTGTACTGGTTCATGACGGAGAGGTCCACCTCGTTGCCGCACAGCTCCCACACGCGGTCCAGCACCGCGAGCGAGTCCTGCACGTGCCCCGGCAGCACCAGGTGCCTCACGATGATGCCGCGCCGCATGATGCTGCGAGCGTCCTCGCTGCGCCCGCCCGCCGCCCTCACGGCGGCAAGCATCTCCCGGAGAGCCTCCTCGGCCCTCTGGGGGTAGTCCGGCACCGCGGACAGCGACCCCGACACGAGGTGCGACGCGTACTTGAAGTCCGTGAGCCAGATGTCGACGACGTCGGACATGGCCCGCACGACCTCCGCGTTCTCGTAGCCAGAGGTGTTGCATACGATGGGCAGGTCCATGCCATGGGCCTTTGCCTCGAGCACCGCTTTCCTCACGTGCGGGGCAAAGTGCATCGGCGTCACGAGGTTTATGTTGTTCGCGCCCTGCGCCTTCAGCTCGAGCATCATCTGGGCAAGGCGCTCGCACGTAACCTCCAGCCCGAAGCCCTCCTGCGATATCTCGTGGTTCTGGCAGAACACGCACCTCAGGGGACATCCCGTGAAGAAGATCGCGCCAGACCCGGACTCCCCCGATATGGGCGGCTCCTCCCAGAAGTGGAGCGCGCTCCTCGCGACCCTCAGCGTGGCCGTCGCGCCGCAGAGGCCGGCGCGTCCGGAAGACCTGCGCGCGTGGCACCTCCTCGGGCACAGCTCGCAGCCGTCGTACATGCCAAAGCCGATTTCCATCCAGTCCTCGCATACAAAAAAGCCCGGATGCAATGCATCCGGGCACTGGTTCCAAATGGTGGAGATGAAGGGATTCGAACCCTCGGCCTCTGCCTTGCGAAGGCAGCGCTCTCCCAGCTGAGCTACATCCCCAGAGCAATTCGCGCAAGAAGTATTGTTGCAAGAACCCTAGTCCGTGTCAACCCTAAATCTCGAACGATTTTCTCGTCACATTCTTGGCAAGAAAAAGTCGCCCCCTGCGGTTGCGAAATGAACCCACCTCTCTCAGGTGGGTGCCCTCGTCGTCTGTTCCAGCTTCCTCAGCAACGGAGGATGCCTGTACTGGGAACGATATCTGGGCTCCCTCAAAACGCTTGTCGGTTCACCCAATTGTGTCCGCAGGGGAACGACACCTATGACTATACGGGACCGCAACCGAAAAAACAGTCTTGACTTGAAGCCCCATCCTGCCAACATTAGGAATTGTGGCCTACCGCTTTCGGGGGCCCTTTTTCATATTTGTGGACCGCGCGCCCGTCGTGCGGGCTCATCCTGTATCATTGCCATGTTAACTGTTGTTTCTGGCGGTGCCAAAGCGGGAGGAGGGTGCATGTATCGGCCTTGGCTGCCATACCTCTGCCTCTTCGTCGCGGCGCTATTGGCGGCACTGGTCACGACCCCGCTCGCAAGGCGCGTCGCCTGGAGGCTCGGCGCCGTCGACTATCCCGACAAGCGCAGGATCAACACGCGCCCCATTCCGCGCATGGGCGGCATCGCGGTCTTCACCGGCATCATCGCGGCGCTTGTCGTGCAGTACCTCGGCACCAAGTTCCTCGACTGGCCCATGGTGCTCATGCCGGCGCCCTTCCTCCAGAACGTCAACTACAAGCTTCTTGTCTGCGGGTTCGTAGCCATATTCCTCACGGGCGTCCTGGACGACGTGTTCCAGCTCAAGCCCCTGCAGAAGCTCCTCGGACAGGTCATCGCGTCGCTCCTGGCCGTCGCGTCCGGCGTCGTCATCGGCGTCATCGTGAACCCCGCGACGGAGGGCGCGTTCTACCTCGGAGTCTGGACCTACCCCATCACCATCGTCTACCTCGTCGCGTACGTCAACATCTTCAACCTCATCGACGGGCTCGACGGCCTCGCCTCCGGGCTCGCCTGCATCGCGAGCTTCACGATGTTCATACTCTCCGTCATGTCTGGCAGGACGGACGCCGCGGCCCTCGCCATCGCGCTCTCCGGCGCCACGCTTGGCTTTCTGCGCTACAACTTCAACCCGGCGAGCATATTCCTCGGGGACTCCGGCTCCCTCCTCCTCGGCTACACGCTCGGCATCGTCTCCATGCTGTCCGTCACGCGCGTCGCCGGCCTCACCACCATCATCGTCCCGCTCGTTATCGCCGGCATCCCCATCATCGACACGTTCTCGGCCATCGTCCGCCGCAAGCGCGCCCACGTCAGCATCGGCCAGGCGGACCGCGGCCACATCCACCACCGCCTCATCGCCGAGGGCTTCAACCAGCGCCAGGCGGTCCTCATCATGTACGCGTGGACGGCGCTGCTCTGCCTCGGGACCTTCCTCATGACCCAGGTCTCCGTCATGCCCCGCATCGCGATCTTCGCGTCGCTCCTCCTCGTCTCCGCGCTCATCGCGGGCAAGCTCCACCTCTTCAGGCCCGTGCTCCTCCACCACACCGATCCCAAGACCGGCGACGACGAGCTCGTGTCCCCCCAAGATCCCGAATTTGTAGAAGAAGAGGAGAAGTTCGAGGAGCGTCAGGCCAAGCGCCTCCACAGGCACCACTAACAAGCCTTCTACCTCGTGTTATGCAAGACATGACGCAGCGCGAAAGCCAGCTGCGACCCAAAGGAAGCCTACTGCCAGGCCCAAGTAATAGCCTGTTCCCACCATAAGCGACGACGGAGGGAGCAAGGCATGGCAGCAACCGCGCAGCACGAGCTTTTCCGGGAGGTCCTCGGCCACGACGAGAGGCTCTTCTCGGCATTCCTGGGCCACCAGCTTCGCCGGGAGGTGGCGCGCAATCTGTTCCGCGGGGAAGGCGCGCCCGACGACGCCTTCTCGCGTATCGACACCGGCGATGCGAACCCGGGCGACCAGGGGCTCGAGCCTCCCGACGACGCCACGGGCCCGTTCTTCCCGTTCTGCGAGCCAGGGTTCGCCCTGGATGCCGTTCGCCTCGAGAACAGCCTCCACGGCCCCCTCGAGAGCATCCTGAGGTCCGAATACGAAGAGGGCTTTGCCGACGGCGGCCAGGCCACGCTCGACATGGTGCGGGAGCTCTACGGAGCGCTCGGCGAGAAGGGCGACCTATCGGGGCTCGAAGAGGCCCTCGAGGGCCCCGAGGAGCTCTCTGACGCCATCGAGCACATCCGGCGCAAGGGCCAGGACGAGCTCCGGCAGCAGGCGCATGATGGCAAGGTGGACCGTGACGCAAGCCACGTCGCGTCGCCGGAACGGGGTGCGTAACCCGGTCGCCCACCGCCACGCGCAGCACGCACGAGCCTCACCAGGCGCCGGCGCCAGAGACACGCATACAAGAAAGGGGTCCCACGGACTTCTCCGTGGGACCCCGTTAACCTTTGCGTGCGAAGGCTACTCGGCGAGGGCCTTCTTCGCGACCTCTGCGAGGTCCGCGAACGCGGCCTCGTCCTCGTAGGCGATCTGCGCGAGGACCTTGCGGTCGAGCTCGACGCCAGCGAGCTTCAGGCCGTGCATGAACTTGCTGTAGGAGAGGTCGTTCATGCGGGCGGCGGCGTTGATGCGCTGGATCCACAGGGCGCGGATGTCGCGCTTCTTGTTACGACGGTCGCGGTACGCGTACTGACCGCTGTGCTGCGACTGCTCCTTCATGCCGCGGAAGGTGCGGGAGGAGGTTCCGTAATAGCCCTTGGTGCGCTCCACCAGGGTCTGACGCTTCTTACGGCCGGCGACTGCGCGCTTGACTCGTGCCATATCTAATCAACTCCTTGGAAAATGCAATCAAATGACGCGTGCGCGCCTCGTTAGTTCTTGGAACCCATGCGCTGGGAAACGACCTTCACGTCGGCCGGAGCAAGCTCCGCCTCCTTGCGGAAGCCGCGGATGCGCTTCTGGGACTTCTTGGTCAGGATGTGGCTCTTGAAAGCCTTGGCACGCATGATCTTGCCGGTGCCGGTGCGGCGGAAACGCTTTGCCGAACCCTTGTGAGTCTTCATCTTGGGCATGCTAGTTCTCCTTCTCGCTCTCGCTGTCGTCCTCGAGGTCCTTCTCGTCGAAGGCGCCCTTGATCGGGGCGACGAGCATGTGCATGTTACGACCTTCCATCTTAGGCTTCTGCTCGACCGTCGCGTACGGCTTCAGGTCGTCCGCAAGCCTATTCAGGACGTTGAGGCCCTGCTCCGGATGAGCCATCTCGCGGCCACGGAACATAATCGTGACCTTGACGCGAGCACCCTTCTTCAAGAAGCGCATGACGTGGTTCTTCTTGGTCGTATAGTCGCCCACGTCAATCTTGGGCCTGAACTTCATTTCCTTGACCTCGACCTTGACCTGCTTCTTGCGCGCGGCCTTGGCCTTGCGGTCCTGTTCGTACTTGAACTTGCGATAGTCCATGACCTTGCATACAGGAGGCTCCGCGTTAGGAGCAATCTCCACGAGGTCGAGGTTCTGCTCGTCTGCGATGCGCTGCGCGTCGCGAATGCCGAACAGTCCAAGCTGGGAGCCATCGACGCCAATCAGACGGCAAGTACGTGCGGTGATCTCGTCATTGATGCGAGGACCCTGGTTCTTGGCTATCTTTGACACCTTCCCTTCATCTGCGACGTATCCGTCGCAACAAAAAACTCCTGGCGCATGACATGCGTCCAGGAGACAACGTCCGCCTATGGCGGTTAAGAATCTTTGTCTGACCAGACAGCAGCCACGAGGCGCCGTGTAGGTGGGGGCCAAAGCCCCGCTTTGCAACACACAGGGATAAAGATACCTCATCACCCCGCTGCGGACAAGCAGAACCTGTCCAAAACAGCCACTTCACAATACCACGACATCTGCTGATGCAGATGAGACATTGCTCCAACTGCACGATCGGCAGCCTCTGGTTCGCGTTCAAGTCGTCGCTCTGCCACCTGTGCACGGGCGCACCGGCATCGACCGCGGACGCACCGCCTCTAGCAGCAAGACGACTCGGCCTTGGGTTCCTTGGTGCACACCGCGTTCTCGACGTTCTTGAAGAGCGCCGGGGTGCTCGGCGATTGCGCTTGGATGGTGGAGTTGTTCTGCGCCTTGCGCAGGATGTCCTGAGCTACCTCGACGGGCAGGACGATCTTGGATGCGTTCGTTGCGGCCATTGTCCGCTCCAATCTGCGTTGCTAGTGCTCTTCCTACTCCCCGGAGCCGAACAACTGACGAGCGAGCTCTCGCTTTGCGGCGTCCTTGCCGTCGCCGGCGTCGTTCGAGAAGCTCCCCGGCTTGCGCGTGCGGGGCGCGCTCGACGGCTTGTCCCAGGCCGCGAGGGCCTTGGCGTTCGCCGCCATCTCGTCCTCGTCCGCGCCGAACACCAATTCGCGCGCCGCACCACCTTGTCGCGTGCAAGCCTCGCCACCCGCCTCGAGAACGACGACTCTCGCGACTCGGAGGGGAACCGCTCGCTCACGAGCGACGCGACCTCGTCCGTGCGGTCGGCGATGCCGGAATCGCCCACTTGCTTCCCCGTCACGGTGAAGTATCGACCATGGTTGCAGACCTCTATCCCGCGCCGATGGTCTGCTCTCCCTACGACCCCCGTCGTCCTCTGGTCCGCGTACGCGAGGATGTGGACGCCGGTCCCCGATGGGCTCACCTCGGTGTACGACCCGATCGCGTCGACCATCTCCTGCGCCCGCGGCTCTATCGCCCCGCCGCGTCGCCGCACCTGTCAAGCAGGAAGCGCACGAGCGCTCAAAGCATACGTGCGAAGATAAAAACCACCGCCCCGACGTCTCCGCGATGGAGGAGGCGACGGGGCGGATGGACGGTCCACACAACAGGCAGGTTGACGCTGGTTGAATGGTCAAATGGCTATGGAGCCATGCCTGCCGAATTATTCAATATAGAAATATCCGCTGGTAAAAGATGGTGCCCGAGGTGGGACTCGAACCCACACGCTGTTGCCAGTAGCAGATTTTGAGTCTGCCGCGTCTGCCAATTCCGCCACTCGGGCAATCAAGCGGCCTGCGTGAAAGACTATACCAGAGCTTCCGTGAGGCCGCTGTCACAATTAGCGAAGGTACGGGTTCTGCGCAAGCTCGTCCTCCATGGTCGTCGGGTCGCCGTGACCGCAGAACACGTTGGTGTGCGCGGGAATCTCCCGCTTGAGCCGCGCAAGCGTGCGCGCCATGTCTTCCTGGCTCCCGCCCGCGAGATCGGTCCTCCCGCATGATCCCTTAAACAGCGTGTCCCCCACAAAGCAGACGTGCTCCGCAGATCCGCCGCCGAGAAGAACTATGCCTCCCGGGGTGTGGCCCGGCGTCTCCAGCACCCTGAACTCCGCGGTCCCGACCTTGAGGACGTCCCCCTCCGACAGCGTGAGGTCGGGGTCGGGAGCGTTGTCGTCGTACGAGCGGCCGAGCTCGCTCTTCTCGCCCGCGTGCTTCGCGAGCTCCGCATCACGGGCGGATATCGCGTACTTCGCCCCCGTGGCCTCCCTCAGGGCCTTGACGCCGCCCACGTGGTCGCCGTGGCCGTGGGTCGCGACGATGTAGCGCACCGTCACGTCGGTCGGGAGGTGCTCCGCTATCGCCTTGCCGGAGTTGCCCGGATCGACCACGAGGCACTCCCCCTGCGACACGTACGCGTAGCAGTTGGTCTCGATGGGACCCACGACGAACATGGCGATCTGGTCGCGGTCGTCGGCGCCGCAGCAGCCGCCGCCACAGCATCCGCCGTCGTGGTCGTGGCCGCCGCAGCAGCCGCCGTCGTGGTCGTGGCCGCCGCCACAGCATCCGCCGTCGTGGTCGTGGCCGCCACAGCAGCCGCCGTCGCCTTGGTGGCTGTGGTTGCCGCAGCAGTGGTCGTGCTCTTCTCCGCAGGCCATCAGACCCTCCTCTTCATCTGGTTGGCGCCCTCGCCCGGAAGGATGCGGCGGGCGCTGTACACCGACGGCACGCGGCCGACCGTCGCCAGAAGCGGGGCCAGGCGCGATGCGTCGGAAATCGCTATCAGGAACCTCAGGCGTGCGGCGCCGGACTTCGCCGTCTGCGTCGCCGCCGAGAGGATGTTGCCGCCGGAGTCGCCGATCGCGATGGTGACGTCCTTCAAGAGCCCCATGCGGTCCGTGGCCTCGACCACGATCTCCACCTGGAACTCCGTGGCGCCCGTCGTGTCCCACTCCACGTCGATCATGCGCTCGGGGTGCTGCATGAGGCCCTTCACGTTGGGGCAGGTGGCGCGGTGGACGGACACTCCCCTGCCACGCGTCACGAAGCCCACGATGTCGTCGCCCGCGACGGGGTTGCAGCAGTGCGCTAGGTGCACCAGGAGGTCCGGGTCGCCCTTCACCACCACGCCGCAGTTGTTGCCCTGGCGGCGCTTCGCGAGCGAGCGCGAGTTGCCGGCAAGCGGGGCGAGCGGCTTGTCCTCCTCGATCGCCTGCTGCTTCGCGGCATCCTTCTGCCGCTCGGTCTGCTTCTCGGCGCTGTCCTTGCCAAGAGCGGCCTCGATGCGGTTCGCTATCTGCTTGGACGACACCTTATTGCTTCCGACGGCCGCGAACAGGTCGTCCACGCGCACGTAGTCAAGCTGGCGCACGACCTCGTCTATGGCCTTCACCGTGCGTGGCGTGTTTATGCCAAGGCCGCGCTTGCGAAGCTCGTGCGCGACGTCGCTCCTGCCCTGCTCGGCATCGTCGGTCTTCGTGGCCGTGGTGAAGTACTTGCGGATCTTCGCCTTAGCGGACGGCGTGGCCACGATGTTGAGCCAGTCGCGGCTTGGCTTCGAGTTCTTGTTCGTCAGGATCTCGATGCGGTCGCCGCTCTCCAGGTGGTACGTCAGCGGGACCACAGACCCGTTCACCTTCGCGCCGACGCAGTGGTTGCCCACCTCCGTGTGCACGGCGTACGCGAAGTCGAGCGGCGTGGAGTCGCGCCTGAGGCTCATGACGTCGCCCTTGGGCGTGAACACGAAGATCTCGTCCTCGAACAGGTCGACCCTCAGGTTGTTAAGGTACTCGGTCGCATCGCCCATCTCGTCGTCCGTCGCCCAGTCCAGGCTGCGACGGATCCAGTTGATCTGCGAGTCGATGTCCCTGTCGGAGTTCGACATGGCGCCCTCGGAGTTGCCGGCCTTCTTGTACAGCCAGTGGGCGGCGATGCCGTACTCCGCGCGGTCGTGCATCTCGAACGTGCGGATCTGGATCTCGATCGGACGGGCGTCTGCGCCGATGACCGTCGTGTGCAGCGACTGGTAGCCGTTGGGCTTCGGCATCGCGATGTAGTCCTTGAAGCGGCCGGGCAGCGGGTGCCACAGCGTGTGTACCGCGCCGAGCGCGGAGTAGCAGTCCCCCACGGAGCATGCGAGCACGCGCAGCGCGATGAGGTCGTAGATGTCCGAGAACTCCTTGTTCTTGCGGGTCATCTTCTGGTAGATGGACCACAGGTGCTTCGGGCGGCCCGTGATCTGGTAGCCGGAGAGGCCCACGCGCTTCAGCTCCGCGTCGAGCACGCGAATCGCCTCGTGCGTGTTCTGCTCGCGCTGGGCGCGCGTCTCCTGCACCATGCGCGCAATGCGCTCGTACTCGTCCGGCTCGAGGTAGAAGAACGCGAGGTCCTCCAGCTCCCACTTGATGGAGCTGATGCCGAGCCTGTCCGCGAGCGGCGCGTACACGTCCATGGTCTCGCGCGCCTTGAAGCGCCTCCGGTCGGGGGGCAGCGCGGCGAGCGTCCGCATGTTGTGGAGCCTGTCCGCGAGCTTGATGATGACGACGCGGATGTCCTTGGACATGGCAAGGAACATCTTGCGCAGCGTGAGGGCCTGCTTCTCGTCCATGGAGCTCACGCTGATGGAGGTGAGCTTCGTCACGCCGTCCACGAGCTCCGCGACGGTGTCGCCAAAGCGCTCGCGCACGTCGTCCAGGGTGACGGGCGTGTCCTCCACCGTGTCGTGCAGCAGCGCGGCGCAGATGGGGTCCGCGTCCATGCGCAGGTCCTTCGCCAGGATGAACGCCACCTCGACGGGATGGTTGATGTAAGCCTCGCCGGAGCGGCGGCGCTGGTCGCGGTGGCAATCCGCCGCGAAGTTGTACGCGTCCTCCACCTTCGCGAGGCCGTCGGCGTCTAGGTACTCGGCGCAGGTGCTGCGCAGGATGCGCCAGTTGTCTGCCTGGGGAACGTTCCTTCGTCGGCTGGGCTCCCCCGTGGCCACGGAAGTCTCTCCCATGAAAACCCCTCTCGTCGGTTACGACTAGCCTACCACGTGGCCGAAGCCGGGCGTGATGGGCCTGTTGATGCGCTCGAGCAGCTCGGTCGCATCCGCGCCCAGGACCCACTCGCAGAATCTTGCGAACGCCTCGCGCGAGCGCAGCCCCTCAAGATAGCGAATCGAGTCGCCGAGCTCCATCTTGCGCGGAGAATCCACCATCGCTATTCGGCGAGCGGACCCGTATCCGGAGGTGGTGAGGAACCCCAGCTCCCTGAAGACGGACACCCCGCACGATACGCCCTTCTCGTCCAGGCGCGAGCGCGGGTCCGTGTCGAGCGCGAACTGCGCGATGTCGGCGTTGGACGCCGAGAAGGACCCGTCGCCTCCCTCGGCGGCCGCCTGCGAGGCCAGGCTCCTCAGGGCCCGGTACAGTCTCACGAGGTCGTCGCGGCCCGGTGCCGCCGACGAGACGATCCTGTCGTTGATACGTGCGTCGCGCGCGCCAAACAGCAGGTAGATCTGGGCGTCGGCGCCGTCGCGGCCCGCGCGGCCGCTCATCTGGTTGAACTCCGTCGCGCCGAACGGCATGTGGTACAGCATCACGTTGCGGATGTCCGGCAGGTTCACGCCCTCGCCGAACGCGCTCGTGCTCACGATGCAGCACAGCTCGCCGGCGCGGAACGCCCCCTCCACGCGCAGGCGGTCCTGGCGCGAGAGGCCGGCGTTGTAGAACGCGATGCGGTGCGCGAGCTCTGGCACGCGCTGCCTGAGCATGCGCGCGAGCGAGACGGACTGCTCTCGCGAGTTGACGTAGACCACGGTCTTGAGGCCGCACGACACCACGTTCACGAGCACGGCCTCGCGGTCGCGGAGCTCGCGCAGGTCGCGCACGTGCAGGTTCTGCCTGACGGAGCGGTCGACCACCACGTCCTGCTCCGCGATGCCCAGAAGGCCGCAGATCCGGCGCGCCACGTCGTCCGTCGCCGTCGCCGTGACCGCGAGCGTCGTGGGATGGCCGAGCGCATCGAGCACCTGCGGCATCTGCGCGTACGCGCCGCGGCCGCCCTCGCCGGCGTGGTGTGCCTCGTCGATCACGAGGAAGGACACCCTTCCGCCCGCGGCGAGGCGGTCGCGGTGGATCGCGAGGAACTCGGGCGTCGTCAGCACGACGTCCACCTCGCCCGCGGCGAGCGCGTCGAACGTGCGGGCGCGCTCGTCCAGCGGCGTCTCGCCCGTGAGCACCCGCACGGTCATGCCCAGCCTCCCGAACGAGTCGGACAGGTGGTACGCCTGGTCCGCCACGAGGGCGCGCAGCGGGTACACGAACACGCTCGCGCGGTGGCGCAGCATCGCCTCGCGCGCGGCGTGGATGTGGAAGATGAGCGACTTGCCGCGTCCCGTCGCCATGATGGCGAGCGTGGACGCGCCGCGACCGAGCTGCTCGAGGGCGAGCCTCTGGGCGTCGAGCAGCTCGTGCTCGCCGATCATGGTGCGCCTGAGCTCCTCCGTGAGCTCGGCCTCGGACAGCGTCTCGAGGTAGCCGCGCACGGCGCTGGCCGTCGCACGCGCGTCCTCGTCGCCGTCGGCGACCGACGTGCGCTCCACCACGACGTTCACGCCGCGCGACGGCTTCTTCCCCGTGCCGCCCGTGACCTCGCTCACGCGCGCGGCGTACGTGGCGCCCGCGTCCATGAGCGGCGCGAGCGCTGCCGCGATCTGCCGGCGCAGGTAGCCAACCTGCGTGCCGTCCGCCGTCGTCACGGCGATGGCGTTCTCGTCGGCGGGGTTCTCCCTCTGGCGCACGAGGGCAAGCTCCTCTCCCCCGCCGAGCGACGCCGCGGCGGACTGGCGGTCGTCGAAGCTCACGCCCACGACCTTCGTCGAGAAGCACTTCGCCTCGGCGACGCCCGCGTACTCGTCGCGCGAGAGGATCTCGCCGGCGCGCGAGAAGAGCTCGTCGGCGAGGTCGCCGCCGTCCGCGGGCGCGTCGGGCGCGGGGTCGCGGTACACGATGTCGCGCACCATGAGCTTTGGCTTCGTCCTGCCCTGCCACGTCTCGCTCACGGGCTCGAACACGAGGTCGACCGCGGCGTCGCAGTCCACCGCGCGGTCGATGTGCGGCGTGCGGAACATGATGGCCGCGACGCTGCTCACGCCGTCCGTCGCGACGAAACGCAGGTGGTTGCCCTTGCCGCCCACCTTCGCGCGGTTGCGCATCGTGACGCCACGCGTGCCGAACAGCGGCTTCTTGTTGCCCTGGCCAAACGGCTGCATCACCTCGAGCGCGTCGATGTTCGCGACCGTCATCTCGTCCAGGCCCACGAGCGCGGTTACCTCGCCGCGGTCCTCGAACTCCTCCTCGGGGAGCGCGTCCATCACGTCCTCGAGCGACTGCCTGAACGAGTCGAGGCTCGCGGCGTCGCACGTGACGCCGACGGCGCCCGCGTGCCCGCCGAAGCGCACGAGCTCGTCCGAGCACTGCTCCACCGCGTGGAACAGGTCGACCGAGCCCACGGATCGGCCGGAGCCGCGGGCGATTCCGTCCGAGATGGAGAACAGGATCGCCGGCACGTGGTAGCGGTTGGTGATGCGGCTCGCGACGATGCCCTTCACGCCCTCGTGCCAGCCCTCGCCGCCCACGACGATGACGCGGCCGCCGTCGTAGGTGGCCTCGACCTTCGCCATCGCCTCGTCCGTGAGCTGCGCCTCGATCTCGCGGCGCTCCGTGTTCACCTGCTCCAGGCGGGCGGCCAGCTGCGCGGCGCGCGCGGGGTCGGACGTGAGCAGCAGGTCGAACGCGACGTCCGTCGTGCCCATGCGCCCCGCCGCGTTCAGGCGCGGTATGAGCGAGAAGGGCAGGTCGTCCGAGGTGATGGTCGCAAGGTCCACGCCGGCGGTCGCGGCGAGCGCCACGATGCCCGGGCGCCGGGTGTTGCGCATGCACGCGATGCCGTCGGCCACGAGGGCGCGGTTCTCGCCCTCGAGGAGCATCATGTCGGATATGGTGCCAAGGGTCGCGACCTCCGTGTACGCGCGCCACAGCCCTGGCGCGCCCTTGCGGCGGCCGAGCTCCTGCGCGAGCTTCAGCGCCACGCCGGCGCCCGCGAGCTCGCGCGAGACGTTGTGCTCCTCGAGCTTGGGGTCCGTCACGGGCACGCCCTCGGGCACGAGCTCCGCCGGCTCGTGGTGGTCGGTCACGACGACGTCGATGCCCTGCGTCTTGAGCCAGTCGACCTCGGCCCTGGACGCGATGCCGTTGTCCACGGTGACGATGAGGTCCGGATGGCAGCCCTCGATGACGCGGGCGAGCGCGTCGCGCGAGAGGCCGTAGCCCTCGCCGAAGCGGTTGGGGATGTACGGCTGGACCCTCCCGCCGAGCTCGCGAAGTGCGAGCGTCAGAAGGCAGGTCGCGGACATGCCGTCCACGTCGAAGTCGCCGAAGACCGCGATGGACTCGCCGGCGTCGAGCGCGCGCTCCACGCGGTCCGCCGCCTCGCCCATCCCGGGGATGAGCAGCGGGTCGGCCCAGTCGCGCTCGAGCGACGGCGTGAGGAAGCGCCTGGCCTCCTCCACCGTCACGATGCCGCGGGCCGCGAGCGTCCTCGCGACGATGGCCGGGACGTGGCAGCCCTCCATGAGGGCGCGCTCCGCGGAGGCGTCCCCTGGCAGGATGTCCCACCTGCGGCTGTCAGCGAGCCCGGGCACCCCTACTCAGCGTCCTTGGCGGCGACGGGCTCGGAGGGGGTGTCGACGGCGTCCCACCCGTACTTCTCCTCGAGCCTCTTCCACTTCTTCTCGCTCGTCTTCCAGATGGAGAGCAGCGGGCTCGCGACGGCGAAGCTCGAGTACGTGCCCAGAAGCTCGCCGACGAGCATGGCGAAGGCGAAGTCCTTCAGGGTAGAGCCGCCGAGCGCGAGCATGCAGATGACCGGCACCACGGCGGTGATGGTGGTGTTGATGGTGCGGACGATGACCTCGTTGATGGAGAAGTTAGTGATCTGGTGGAACGTGCGGTGCACGCCGTCCCTCAGCTGCTTCGCGTTCTCGTTCACGCGGTTGAACTCGACGACGGTGTCGTAGAGCGAGTAGCCCATGATGGTGAGGAGCGCCGCGACGACGTTTGGCGTGATGGGCGTCTGCGTCCACGCGTACACGCCGAGCGTGATCACGAGGTCGTGCAGGAGCGCGACGACGGCCGTGATGGACATCTTGAACTCGTAGCGGACGGAGACGAACGCGATGATGAGCGCGATGGCGATGCAGAACGCAAGCGCGGAGGAGCGCGTGACGTCCGAGCCCCAGTCCGGGCCGATGGTCGTGACGGTGTAGTTCTCGGACGTGAGGCCGAGCGCCTTCGCCGCGGCGGCCGCGTGCCTGTTGGCCGTGGAGGGGTCCGTCGTGCCGGTGCGCACGAGGAAGCCGCTCTTGGCGTCGCTCACCGTGGTCTGGACGCTCGCGTCCTTCTCGCCCGCGTCTGACAGGGCATCCCTCATCTGGGCGATGGTGACGCTCCCGGTGTTGGTGAAGTCTATCTCGGTGCCGCCCTGGAACTCGATGCCGAAGACGAGGCCGCGCGCGACGAGCCCCACGACGGCCAGGGCGACGAGGACGACGGACAGCCCGAGGAGCTGTCTCCTGTGCTGGATGAACGGAATCTCGTGGGCGAAGTGGCTACGCATTCCGGACACCTCCCTTCTTCGCCTGGGCATCCTGCCTGCGCTTTGCCTCCGCAAGGTCCTGGTCGACGCCCCAGAAGACGGGGTGGCGCTCGATGGTGCCGAGGGCGAGCAGGCGGAGCGCCGGCGCCTTGAAGCAGAACATGGTGATGACGTCGCAGGCGATGCCGAGGGCGAGCGTGAGGCCGAAGCCCTTGACGGAGCCGATCGCGAAGAGGAACAGCGCGAGGGCGGTCACGAGCTGCACGGCGTCCGCGTCGAGCGACGTCATGATGCCGTGCTTCGCGCCGGAGACGGACGCGGCGCGCACGCCGCGGCCCATGCGGATCTCCTCGCGGAAGCGCTCGAGCACGAGGATCGAGGAGTCCGCGGCGGATCCCGTTGTCAGCACGACGCCGGCGAGGCCCGGCAGCGTGAGCGCGAACAGGCCGAAGTGCGAGAGCGCGGCGAGGATGCCGAGGTAGACGATGCCGAACACCGCGAGCGAGCCCAGGGTGAGCAGGCCGAGGCCGCGGTAGAACACGAACAGGTACACGACGACGATCGCGACGCCCACCGCGATGGCGACGACGCCCTGGGTGAGGGAGTCCTGGCCGAGCGTGGGGCCGACGACGCGGCTCTCGGAGTACTTGAGGGTGACGGGGAGCGAGCCGGAGTCGAGCACGGTCTTGAGGCTCTGGGCCTCCTTGAGCGTGAACTTGCCGGTGATGGAGACCTCGCCGCCAGAGATCTTGCTCTGGACGGCCGGCGCGGACTTCACGACGCCGTCCAGCACGATGGCGATGCGGCCGTTGGTGGGGGCAAGCTCGCCCGTGACGTCCGCGAACTTCCTGCTGCCCGTGCCGTCGAGCTTGATGTTGACGGCGTAGTCGCCGGACAGCGAGTTGCCGGACTGCCCCACCTGCACGGAGTCGATGTGCGAGCCCGTCATGAACGGCGTGTACGTGCCGCTCTTGAGCTTCACGTCCTCCGTGCCGGCGTTGATCTTCGCGAGGGCGTCCGCGTCGCCTATCTCGTCCAGGCGCACGAACTCCAGAAGGCCGGTCTGGCCGATGGTCTTGATGGCCTGGTTCGCGTCGGTCGCGCCGGGAATCTGGATGAGGATGGACTTGTCGCCCTGCTTCTGGACCGTGGTCTCGGACGCGCCGAGCGAGTTCACGCGGTTCTGGACGATGGTGGTCGCGGTCGCCATGTCGTCGGCGGACGGGGCCGACCCGTCCGGCTTGCTCGCCGTCATGATGACGGACACGCCGCCGCGGATGTCGAGTCCCTGGGTGATCTTCTCGCCCACCGGCGTGAACGCGACGACGCACGCCACGAGCACGGCCAGCAGCACCACGAGCGTGGACGCGTAGCGCCTGCGGCGCGGGTCCGACTTCCTGCCCCGGCGTCCCTTGCGCGCGGCCTTGGGACGGGCCGCGCCCTCCGTCGCGTTCCAGCGGTCGACGCCGGAGAGGGACTCAGAGTTCTTCTTCTCTCGAGCCATAGCAAAGCCTTCTGTCTGTGGGGGCCGTGCCCCCGATTTATTCAACTTGTCCATAATAGCCCACTTGGCGGGCGGCCTACCAGTCCTGGGCGGCCGGAAGCTGGTCCCACTCGCTCACGAACTGGCCGTATCGGTGCTCCACGATGGCCTGGCGCGCGCGGCGCATGAGCTCGAGCAGGTAGTAGACGTTGTGCAGCGACAGCAGGATCGAGCCCACCATCTCCTTCTGCTTCACCAGGTGGTGGATGTAGGCGCGCGTGTAGCCGCCCGTGCACACCGGGCAGGTGCAGTCCGGGTCGATGGGGCCGTGGTCGTGCGTGAAGCGGGCGTTGCGGAAGTTGAGGCGCCCCTCGCTCGAGAACGCCGAGCCCATGCGCGCGGTCCTGGTGGGCAGCACGCAGTCGAACATGTCGATGCCGCACTCCACGCCGTGCACGAGCGTCGTGGGGTTGCCGACGCCCATGAGGTAGCGCGGCTTGCCCTTGGGCATGTACTCGCTCGCGAGCGGCGCCAGCGACTCGAACATGGTGTCGTGGTCCTCGCCCACGGAGTAGCCGCCGATGCCGTAGCCGGGGAAGTCGCCGCACTCCTCGAGGTGGCGAAGCGACCTCAGGCGCAGGTCCAGGTCCATGCCGCCCTGCACGATGCCAAACAGCGCCTGGTCGGCGCGGGTGTGCGCCCTGAAGCAGCGCTCGGCCCACATGCTGGAAAGCTCCACGGCGCGCTCCACGAACGGCCGCGGCGACGGGTAGCCGGGGCACTGGTCCAGCTGCATCACGATGTCCGCGCCGAGCTTCTGCGCGATCTCCATGTTCTTCTCGGGCGTCCAGAACACGTGGCGGCCGTCGTAGTCCACTGTCCTGAACTCCACGCCGTCGTTCGTGAGGCGCGTGAACTCGCCGTGGCTGAACACCTGGAAGCCGCCGGAGTCCGTGAGGATCGGGCGGTCCCAGCGCATGAACTCGTGCAGGCCGCCCATCTCGGCCACGAGGTCCTCGCCCGGCCTGTTGGCCAGGTGGTACGTGTTCGCCAGGACGATCTTGGCGCCCAGCCGCTCCAGCTGGGACGGCAGGATGCCCTTGACCGTGGCCTTCGTGCCGACGGGCATGAAGATGGGCGTCGGGACGTCGCCGTGGGGGGTGTGCAGCACGCCGGCGCGCGCGTGCGTCGTCGGGTCCTCTGCGACGACGTCGTAGGTGAACCAGCGGCTCTCTGGGGTCTGGGGTTCGCTCATGGGTGGGATTCCTCGCACTTCTCGTAATCTTTTACGCAGTCGAGGTTACCACCCGCGGGGCGCGCGGCGCGCCCTGACGGCCGGGGCCTATAGAAAAGCCCGACGCCCGCCGGCGGGGCGCGCAGGGCGAGAAGGGCGCGCGCTACCGGCCGATGCGAAAGCCGTCGGCCCCGTCCACCTCTATGTCCGCGGCGTAGAACTCCGTGAGCGCGCGGATGCCGTACGCGGTGTCCTTCACGCCCGCGGTCTCAAAGCTCGAGTGCATGGCCAGCTGCGCAAGGCCAAAGTCCACGGCGTGCACGCTCACCTGCATGTTCGAGAGGTTGCCCAGCGTCGAGCCGCCCGCGGAGTCGCTCCGGTTCGCGAACGTCTGCACGGGCACGCCCGCGCGGGCGCACACCTCCCTCAGCACGGCGCGGCTGAACGCGTCCGTCGTGTAGTGCTGGTTCGCGGCCTCCTTTATGACGATGCCACGGTTCATGAGGGCGTGGTTCCCCTCGTCCGTCTTCTCGCCGTGGTTTGGGTGGACGGCGTGGGCGTTGTCGCAGCTCACCAGAAACGAGGCGGAAAGCGCGCGGAGCAGCTCCTCCTCGCCCCTGCCCAGCGCGGCGTTCACGCGGCGCAGCACGTCGGCCAGAAACGTGGAGAGCGCGCCCTGCTTGGTGTTGGAGCCCACCTCCTCGTTGTCGAAGCACGCGAGCACGCTCACGTCGTGCGGGTTCCTGGCCGCGAGGAACGCCTTCAGCGACACGAAGTCGCACTGGAGGTCGTCCAGCTTGGGCGAGGACACGAACTCGTTCGCGAACCCCCAGACGCGGCCCTCCTGGCGGTTCACCAGAAACAGGTCCTTCGCCACGACGTCCGCGGCGTCCACGCCCAGCTCGCGCGCGACCATGCGGTCGAAGTCGCCGCGGCGAAGCGCGCCCGCGCTCACAAGCGGGCACAGGTCCACCTGGCGGTTAAGCTCCACGCCCTTGTTGACGTCGCGGTTCATGTGGATGGCGACGTTCGGGATCAGCAGCACGTCGCGGTCCACGTAAAGCAGGCGGCTCCTCACGGCGTCGCCATCGCGCACCAGCACGCGGCCCGCGACGGAAAGCGGGCGGTCGAGCCACGTGGAGTCGATCATGCCTCCGTAGCCCTCCACGTTCAGGCGCAGGTACTCGCCCGGGCCCGCGAGCTCCGGCACGGACTTCACCTTGTACGTGGGGGAGTCCGTGTGCGAGGCGCACATCTGGAAGTGGTAGCGGTCCAGGTCCGCGCCCACGCGCCACGCGATGAGGCTCGAGCCGTTCCGCACGGTGTAGTACGTGCCGCCGCGCTCGAGGCGCCACGCCTTCCCCTCCGGCAGGTACGTCGCACCCGCGCGGTCAAGGTAGTCGCGGATCGTCGCGACGGAGTGGAACATGCTCGGGCTCCGCCGGATGAACTCCACCAGCTCGCGGGACGTGGCCACGTCCTCCCGCGTCACCTCGCGCTCCCGCGCCTCCCCCAGGTTCCTCGTCTCCTCGCCCAGCGTATCGCCCTGCATAGCCGCTCCCATCCTGCCAAGTCCTACAGACGTCCGTGTGACCAGTCGAGTATACGCGCATCCGCACCCCTCGCCCCCCGGCGCGCTACCATGGGTGGGGACGCGCGCGAGAAGGGCGCGCGGCCGCACCCGCTCGAGCGCGCATAGAGGAGGCACAGTGCCACGCTTTCTGTTCGCATCGGATTCCCTCAAGGGCACGCTGAGCTCCGCCCAGACGGCAGAGCTCCTCGCTGCTGCGGCGCGGCGGCACTTCCCCGGCTGCCGCACGCGGGCTGTCCCCATGGCCGACGGCGGCGAGGGCACCGCGCAGGCGCTCGCCCTCGCGCAGGGCGGCCGCATGGTGCGGGCGGCGGCGCACGACGCTCTCGGCAGGCCAATCGCGGCCTCCTACGCGCTCCTTCCCCACGGCCGCGCCGTGATAGAGATGGCCGCGGCGGCGGGGCTGCCCCTCGTTGCGCCGGCGGAGCGCGACGTCGAGGCCGCCAGCACCGCGGGCGTGGGCGAGCTTATAAGCGACGCACTCGACCACGGCGCGCGCGACGTCACCATCGCCCTCGGCGGCAGCGCCACGAACGATGGCGGCATGGGCTGCATGCGCGCGCTGGGGTTTCGCCTGCTTGGCGCCGGGCGAGAAGAGCTTGCCGGGCGTGGCGGCGACCTCGCGCTGGTCCGCGCCATCGACCGCTCCCACGCGGACGCGCGCCTTGGGCGGACGAGCTTCACCGTTATGTGCGACGTGGACAACCCGCTTCTGGGCCAAAGTGGCGCCACGCGCACGTTCGCCCCGCAGAAGGGCGCGGACGCCGCGTGCGTCGAGCGGCTGGAGCGCGGCATGGCGAACTACTGCCGCGTGCTCCGGCGCACGTTCGGCGCGAGCTTCGACGTCCCCGGTGCCGGCGCCGCCGGCGGCATGGGTGCCGGCTGCCTGGCGTTTCTGGGCGCCCGCGCCGAGCCGGGGATCGAGCGGGTGCTCTCGCTCGTGGGCTTCGACCGGCTGCTTCAAGACGCGGACCTCGTGGTCACGGGCGAGGGCCGCCTCGACGCCCAGACGGCGCACGGCAAGGTCGTGGCCGGCATCGCCGCCGCGTGCGCCCGCGCGGGCGTGCCATGCGTGGCCGTCGTCGGCTCCGTGGAGCCCGGTGCCACGCCGCCGACGGGCGTCACGGCGGTCTTTCCCACCACAAGCGGCCCCATGACCCTGGACTACGCGCTCGCCCACGCCACCGAGCTCTATGCCCAGACGGCGGAGCGGCTCTTCTCGGCCCTTGCCACGGGCGCCCGCCTTGGCGCGTCGCGCTAAACTGCTACCCTAGGGAGGCCGGCCCGCCACGCCGCGACGGAGGCGCCGCCGGCAGAGCCTCACCGTCGCACGTTAGGACAACGCATGAACCTCGCACAGGCCATCGAGCACGCAAACGCGCTGGCGTTTCCCGGCTTCCTCGTGGACGACCAGTCCCTCACGGACGAGCGCCGCAAGAACGAGGAGGCGGTCGGCCTGCTGCTCGACGCCTGGAAGGGCGCGCCGGCGGGACAGGAGCCGTTCTCGTTCACGCTCATCCAGTCGCTGGCCAATCAGAACCGCGTCATCTGCGACAAGTACGGAGCGGCGCGCCTGCGCAACGACTCCAACGACTTCAGCCTCGCGCGCAAGCTCTCGGACGAGGACCTCGTGCGCTCGGTCGCCGCCATGCAGCACAGGCCGGTGGCGGACGTCGCGGCGTCGGCCGGGCCGCTGCTGCAGGACCTGGGCGTCGCGTACACGGAGGCGCCGGTGAGCGGCCCCGTCATGGGGATCGACCTCGAGACTACGGACCGCTACCCGGACCGCGGCTACATCATCAACCTGGGCATGGAGTTCATGGACCTTGCGCCCAAGGCGAAGCCGCACGACGGCCATACCGCGTACTTTGGCATCCCGTCGCTGTACCAACAGGCGGGCGTGCCCCTAAGCGACATCCACCACATCACGTGGGACGACCTCGCGGGCAAGCCGGCGTTCCGCGACGCCCGCCGCGAGCAGGAGGCCCTGCTGACGGCGTTCAAGGCGTTCCCCATCATGGCTCACAACGCCGCGTTCGAGGACTCGTGGCTCACGTTGCACCTAGACGGCTACGCGGAGGCGCGCAAGGCCGGCCAGATCGTGGTGATAGACTCGCGCGACATCTGCCGTCGCGTGGACCCGGACTACAAGACCCTCCCGCACGACTCGCGCCCCGCCGCGCTGGAGAGCTGGGCAAGGCGCCGCGGCGTCCTCTCCGGCGACGAGGCGGAGGTCCACCTGGGCCTCGACGACGTCGACCTCATGTTCAAGACGGTCCAGGCGGAGTTTGCCGAGCGCAACATGTTCAAGTAGCGCCGGCCGCTAGTCCACGAGCACCGCGTCGCGGCCGAACACGTACACGCGCGTCTCCCACGGGCGCAGCGTCAGCTGGTTCGCGTCGTCGGCCTCCGAATCCGTCACGTAGTAGTTCGAAAGCGCCAGCACGCCGTCGCCCAGGTCGCCGTACGTGTCCGGAACGCGAAACGTCACGGGCTCGTCGGAAAACGAGCACATCACCAGCAGCCGCGACCACGTGGACTCCCGCGCGTACACGTACAGCCTCGTGCTCGCGCGCTTGAACTCGTGGTACCTGCCGCTGCGCACCACGGGCAGAAGCCTGCGCAGCCGTATGGCGTGCCTATAGAAGTTCAGGGGCGACATCAGGTCCTCGTCCTCCGCCGCCACGTTCACCTCCACGTGGTTGGGGTTCACGGCGACCCACGGCGCCTTCCGGGCGTCCCCCGGGCAGAAGCCCGCGTCCTTCTCGCCCGTCCACTGCATGGGCGAGCGCGCGTTGTCGCGCCCGGCGCGGTTCACCAGGGCAAGCGCGTCCTGCGGGGACTTCCCGCCCTCGACCATGCGGCGGTAATGCGCGTGGGCCTGAGGGTCCGGCACCAAGTCGATGGAGTCGAAGCTCACGTTGGTCATGCCAAGCTCCTGCCCCTGGTACACGAAGGGCGTGCCCTTCTGGAACAGGTAGCTCGCAGCGAGCGACGACGCGGACTCCGCGCGGAACGTCTTGCTGCCGTAGCGGCTCACCACGCGCGGGTGGTCGTGGTTCTCGAGGTACAGCGCGCACCAGCCGCGCTCCCCCAGCGCCTCCTGCCACTGCGCGTACGCGCGCTTCAGCTTGCGCAGCGAGAACGGGCGCGGCAGATACTCCGTGTACAGGCAGTCCGCCTGCATGTGGTCGAAGCCTATCACCAAATCGAGCGGGCGCTCGCCGCGGCGGGCGGCCGTCAGCCCCAGCGCCTTGCGCGCGCCGAGCATGGGCGCCTCGCCCACCACCACGCAGTCGCGTGAGTCCAGCACGTCGCGGCGGAACTGCATGAGGTAGCTCCGCAGGCGCGGCCCGCAGTTGTACAGGCGCAGCCCGCGCGCGCCCGGCAGCCCCAGCACGTCGCTCGGCAGGCCCTTGGGCTTGCTCACGAAGGTGATCACGTCCTCGCGGAAGCCGTCCACGCCGCGGTCAAGCCAGAAGCGCATCACGCCCTCCACCTCGCCGCGGACGGCGGGGTTATCCAGGTTCAGGTCCGGCTGCGCCGCGTCGAACGTGTGCAGGTAGTACTCGTCCAGCGACTCCACGTACTCCCACGCGGACCCGCCAAGCAGGCTGTCCCAGTTGTTGGGCGGCACGCGCCGGCCCCTGCGGTCCACGCCCCCCTTGCGGAAGAAGTAGTAGTCGTGATACGGAGATTCCGCGTCCGCCAGCGCCTGCCTAAACCACTCGTGCTCGCTGGAGGTGTGGTTTATCACCAGGTCCATGACCACCTTCAGGTCGCGCTCGTGCGCGGCGGCAACCACCTGGTCAAACACGTCCAGGTCGCCGTATGCGGGGTCGATGTCGCGGTAGTCGCTCACGTCGTAGCCAAAGTCCGCGTTCGGGGAGGGGTACAGCGGGCTGAACCAGATCCCGGTCACGCCCAGCGACTTCACGTAGTCCAGCTTCCGCAGCACGCCCCACAGGTCTCCCACGCCGTCGCCGTTTCCGTCGCAGAAGCTGCGCGGCCAAATCTGGTAGAAGACCATGTCCTTGTACCAGTCCGTCCGAGCCATGGACCCTCCTATGCACACGCCCGCGCACGCGGCGCGGGCAATCTCGTCCTTCCCATCATTTTGAGTCCGCCCTCAAAAAACGCAAGGCGTCCCGACATAAAAAGGGGCGAGAAGAACGTGTCCTTCTCGCCCCTAACCTCTTATCTAGCGGAGCCAGTCCGCATGACCGTTAGTGTGGTATCCCTCCTTGATAGGCCGCCCCCTACCGGGGTGCGGCACCTCCTGCGGGAAAGCCCGGGCCCCTGCCCGGTTCAATCAGAACTTTGGTCTCACCCTCTTGCCAGCCCCGCGACGCGCGGGACGCGATCCTATTCCTCAGAGCGAGTGGCCGCCCTCGCAGCCAGCTACAGGCTCGTAAAGAATCCCTACAGGGTCAAGGCGTGCCACGCCGTTTCGTCATCTTCCGGGCAAGCGCGAAGCCTGACGAGTGGCCCGCCCGCACGTCTGCCTTCCGAATCCTGGCTCGAAGCCCACAATCTGGACCAAAACCGCGGTGCCCAAACGCTACCGCATGAAAAAGAAGCTAGAGGTCCATGGGCAGACGCACTGGATGGCATTCATCTAGGCCCATTGGACTCACCTCCAAAGCTCGAGGCCGCCGCTCACGTTCCGACGTCCTTCTGTAACTGCTGTTAGTCTACCCACTCGCGCGCAATCGATACGTCGCGACGGCGTGGAATTTAACTTTTCCCGGATGCCTTCGGAAACCCTCCGGAAACGCCGCGACCAGCTTGCTAGCGGGGCTTCCGGTGCGTCAGGTGCCAGCCGCCGCACAGCTCGCAGCGATACGCGTACAGCTGCGGCGCGTCCTTGCGCCTCGAGCCGCGGCTCGCGGCCTTCTGGGCCTCCGCCTTCGACTCGAAGCGCCGCTTGCGCTCGCACGCGTGGTACGCGTGGTCGTGTACCATGCCCTCGTCCGTGGCCTGCCCGTGTATCACGCGACCCGCCGTCGGCCTCCCCTTGCGCCGTGCCTCCGCGGAAGACGACCTCGTCACTTTCCCGCCTCCGCGCCGTCGCGCTGCGCCTTGCGGCCCTCGCCGACCTTCACCTTTAACTTCCGGCCCTTCTCGGCGCCCTTGTCCTTGCGCTTCTCGGCACCCTTGTCCTTGCGCTTCCCGGCGCCCTTGTCCTTCTTGCCCCTGTGCTTCTTGTCCTTCTTGTGCTTCTTTGGCTTGCCTTCCCCCTTGCGTCCGCCCTTGCCGGTCCTGCCGCGCCGCTCCCCCGCGGCGGGCACGTCGGGGTTCCACGCCTCGTGCAGCGTCCTGCTCATCACGTCCCACGGCAGCTCCATGTCGCACCAGAAGCTCATCTGCAGCACCCACAGCTGCACCGCGCGAGCAAGCTCCACGAACGCCTCGTACGTCTCCGCACCCTCCAGGTAGCTTGCGGCCTCTGCCAGGATCAGCCGCGTGTCCACCATGTGCGCCGAGCTCCCAAACACGTCCGAGAAGAACCGGCACTGCTCCGCCGCGACGGCGCGCAGGGTCCTGACGCCGCCGTTCTTCTGGCGCGCCATGTGCATGAGCACGAGGAGCATGTCCGAGAGGTTTACGAGCTCGCCCCAGGCATACGCCCATACGCCCAGCTCGCGGCCGGTCGTCGCGTTTCGCTCCACCATGTCGTCAAGCTCGACGGGGCGCTCGAGCCATATCTCGCGCAGCAGCGCCTCGAAGCGCGCCACCGCGGGCGCGGCGACGCGCCTCGGCGTGATCGCGGGGCCAAGGTGCCGCTCCGCCCCCGTGGCGTCGTCGCACTCCACCACCTCGCAGCGCAGGCGCGCGCCCTGGCGGCGCCACACCCTCGCGTACAGCTCCTGGAACGCCGGCAGGTCGTCGGGCCTCACCTGCGCCACCTTCGCCCCCGGCGCAAACTGCTCCATCCTCTGCGTGAAGATGCAGACGGCGCTCCAGTCGTTGTAGAACGTCACGTCACCGGGGAGCGTCTCCTCCTGCACGTTCTGCTCGTCCCAGTAGTCGCTCGCCGGGGTCGCGAACGTGAGCTCGCCGTAGCATACGTCGGCCGCAAAAAGAACGGACTCGAAGCCTCCCGCACGCTCGAGCGCCGCGACGGCGCCCGGCGCCTCGCCCTCGCACAGGTCCGCGTACAGCGCCTGCCCGTCGATCGTGATCTTCAGTCGCTTCGACATGTGGCTCCCCTCTCCGTCAGCCCGTGACACGCCGCGTGGATGACTAGTTTAGAGCACGACGATGCCTCGCGCCGCGTCATTCCACAGGCGGCGTCCGCCACCCGCGCCCCGGTGCACCGCAGCCCCTTCCGCGCAAACAAAAGGGAGCCCCCGCCTGCGTCGAGACGGGGGCTCCCCATTGGGGGCACGCATGTCGTCGCCCGGGACGTCACGGCACCGGCCGCGACGCCCTGGGCACAGGTCGCCGCTACTACTTCTGCCAGCCGATGTCCTCGGAGCGGACGCTCTGGTACAGGGCGGGGCCGTAGTTCGCAAGGCCCTTCTTCGTCACGACGACGTCTGCGCCGGCGTAGACGGGGATGAAGCCATAGGACTCCATGGCCTTCTTCTCGGCCTTGTTGAGGGCCTTGATCTGCTCGTCGTGGTCCTCGATCTCGATGACCTTGCCAAGCTCCTCGTCGAGCTCCTTGGAGCCCAGGTGCGTGAAGTTGGACGCGGAGTCCTTGCCGTAGATCTGCGGACCGTTCCAGGAAGAGGTGGCCGTGGAGACCCAGCCAAACAGGGTGGCGTCCCAGTTACCGCTGGTGAGGACGTCGGAGAACTCGGACGCGGGGTGGTTGTCCTCGCTCACCTTCATGCCGGCGTCCTTCGCCATCTTGATGACGGCGGCGGCGCGGTTCTTGACGGTGTTGGAGTCGCCGAACGTGGTGAAGCTGAAGGAGACCTTCTTGCCGTCCTTCTCGTAGTAGTCGCCCTTGAGCTTGTAGCCGGCCTTCTCGAGGGTCTTCTTCGCGGCGGCAGTGTGCGACGCGGCGTCCTTCAGGTCAGAGACGTCGGACGGCATGCAGTTCTCATAGCCGTCGGCCCAGATCGGGGTCAGCAGCGAGCCCGGCGTCTCCTCCTTCCAGTTGACGCCCTGGTAGACGACGGAAAGAATCGTCGGCATGTACAGGCACTGCGTGAACGCCTTGCGGACGGCCTTGTCCTTGAGGGCACCACGGGTGCTGTTGAGCTCGATGTTCGCGACGGAGGCGGAGTCGGAGCGACGGACCTCTGCGTCCTTCATGTCCAGGAAGTTCGAGAGCATCTCCTTGGAGCCGCTCTGCGCGGTGCCCGTGGCGTCGATCTCGCCGTTCTTGAAGGCGTTGAACAGCGCCTGGGAGTCCATCTGCTTGAAGGTGACGGAGTCGAGCTTCGGCTTGTCGCCCCACCAGTTGGGGTTCGGGACGAACTTGCACTGCGTGGTGTCGAAGGACTCGATCTTGTACGGGCCGTAGCCCCAGTCGTCGGAGTGCGGGTTGTTGTTGAAGCTGTTGTACTTGTCGTAGTCCGTGGCATCCGGGTGCAGGACGTAGGTGAAGAGGAGCTCGGCGGGATAGACCGGGTCCTTCATCGTGATGACGACGTCGTAGTCGGTGTCGCCGCGCTCGACGGACTCGATGCGGTCGTAGCCGTCGGTCGCAGCCGGGGTGTAGTGCTCGTCGGAGCCGTTCATGACGGTCCAGACGGCCTTGTAGGCACGGTAGTCGATGGGCGTGCCGTCGTTGAAGCGCGCCTTGTCGTTCAGCTTGTAGTGGACGACCTGCTTGCCGTCCTTCTCGTCGGTGCTGGCCTCGGTGATGAAGTCCGGGTTAGGCTCGAACTTGGATGCGGTGGCGTCGGTCAGGAAGATGTAGGTGGGCATGTAGAAGTCCCACAGGTTGTGCATCTCCTGAGTGTTTCCGTCAACGGACAGGTAGTTCCAGGCGGGACCGATCTCGCCGGAGGGGAGCACCAGCGTGCCGCCGTCCTTCACGTTGTCACGCTTCTGCGGGTTGTTGTAGACCTTGCCCTTCTTGGGAAGCGGCAGCTTGTCGAGCGGGGTGTTCGCCGGGGTGCCGTTCTGGGGCTCCGCGGAGACGGCCTTCGCGCCGTCGGAGGAGTCGCTTCCCCCGCCGCAGCCAACGAGGCCGAGGCCCAGGATCGCGGCCGCGCTGCCGCTCAGCCCAAAGAACGAGCGACGGGAAAGGTTAGACATGGACATATCGAATCTCCCTATTCCTTCTATGCATGCCTGCAGTTACGCGCGCCCATGGTGCGACGCGCAAGCTGAAACTAGCACTAAGCATACCAATATTTGAAAGAGAAATGGAAAAAATTCCGCTATTGTGCAAACGAAAAGCACCTTGGCGGTCAATCGCCAAGGTGCTTCTCATCAGCCCTTTAACCTCGCGACATGCATGAAGTTGCCTTCGTGAGAAGGGCATTTCATTTCTATTCTTACCTGTTCGGCCAGAGCGTCACCTAGGGCTTCTACCCACGGCGCGTGAGGCTCGACGCGCTCACGAGCTCACCGTCCCTGTACACGAGGCGCTCGCGCGTGCGCTCGACCTTCGGGTCCGGGATGGGGATGGCCGAGAGCAGGGCCTTCGTGTACGGGTCCTGCGGGTTCGTGAATACGTCCTCGGTCTCGCCGTACTCGACGATCTTGCCCAGGTGCATCACGGCGACGGTGTCCGAGATGTGCCTAATGACCGCGAGGTCGTGCGCCACGAACAGGTAGCTAATCTTCAGCTCGGTCTGCAGGTCCTCCAGCAGGTTGATGATGCCGGCCTGAATGGAGACGTCCAGCGAGGCGATGGGCTCGTCCAGAAGCAGGATCTTCGGGCTCGTGGCAAGCGCCCTCGCGATCGCTATGCGCTGGCGTTGGCCGCCGGAGAACTGCGACGGGAAGCGGTCGACGTAGTCGGGGTTGATGCCGACAAGGCTCATGAGCTCGCCTATGCGCCTGTTGATGTCGCCCTTCTTCCAGCCCTGCGCCTCGAGCGGCTCCGCGAGCACGTCGTAGATGGGCATGCGCGGGTCGAGGGAGCTCATGGGGTCCTGGAAGATGACCTGCAGGTCGCGCCTCAGCTCTCGGCGCTCGCGGTTGTTCCTGAGGTCCGCCGTGTTCTTGCCGAGGACGGTGATGCTGCCGTTCTCCGGCTTCACGAGGTCCATGATCTGCATGAGGGTCGTGGACTTGCCCGAGCCGGACTCTCCGACGAGCGCGAGCGTCTCGCCCTCGTGGATCTTGAACGAGGCGTGGTCGACGGCGGTCATCGTGCCCTTGTTCCTGCGAATGAGGCCCTTGCCCTGCACCGGGAAGGTCTTCACGAGGTCCTTCACCTCGAGCACGACCGGGCGCTGGTCGCGGGGGACCTCCGCCCACTTCGGGTTCAACGGCTCGAGGTCGGGATAGACGTCCTCGAACGTGAGGCCCTTCTCGCGGATCTTGTCCATCCAGTGGCAGGACACGAGGTGTCCCTCGGAAGGCTCGATGGGCAGGAGCTCCGGCTCGTTCTGGGCGCACTCGGGGGTCGCCATCGGGCAGCGCGGGTGGAAGGGGCAGCCGGTCGGAATCGCGGCGAGCGAGGGCGGGTTGCCCTTGATGGGCACGAGGCGCGTGGTCGCGGCGACGTGGGGCTTCGGCACGGCGCCGAGCAGGCCCATGGTGTACGGCTGCGAGGGCTTCGCGAACACGGTATCGATGCTCGCGCGCTCGACGGCGCGCCCGGCGTACATGACCATGACGTCGTCCGCGGAACCCGCCACGACGCCGAGGTCGTGGGTGATGAGGACGACGGCCGCGCCGGTCTCCCGCTGGGCGACCTTCAGGATGTCCAGGATCTGGGCCTGAATCGTCACGTCGAGCGCCGTGGTGGGCTCGTCCGCGATGATGATGTCCGGGTTGTTCGCGATGGCGATGGCGATGACCACGCGCTGGCGCATGCCACCGGAGAACTCGTGCGGATAGGCGTCGAGCCTGTCCTCGGGGTCCGTGATGCCCACGAGCTCGAGGAGCTCGATGCAGCGCTTGCGGACGTCCGCCTTGTGCATGCCGGGGTTGTGGATGAGCAGCGCCTCGGCGAGCTGGTCGCCGATGGAGAACATGGGCGTGAGGGCAGACAGCGGGTCCTGGAAGATCATCGAGATCTTCGTGCCGCGGTACTCGGACATCTCCTCGTCAGTCTTGCCGAGGAGCTCCTCGCCCCTGAGCCTGATGGAGCCGGTGACGTGGGCGTTGTCGTCCAGCAGCCCGATGAGCGACAGGGCCGTGACGGACTTGCCGGAGCCGGACTCGCCGACGATGCCGAGGGTGCGGCCGCCCCACAGGTCGAAGTTCACGCCGCGGACGGCGTGCACGACGCCCGCCTCGGTGTTGAACGAGACGTGGAGGTCGCGGACGCTCAGGACGGGGTCGCCGGTCGGCGCGCCCTTGGGGCCGTTGGACTCCAGAAGCTCGTAGCGCAGGACCTCGTCCGCGGCCATGGTGTTTTCGTTCTTCTCTGCCATTGGTGTCTCCGTTTACTTCTGGTCGCCGTCGTCGTCAGTATCGTCGTCGACCGAGCCCGCGGCGCGGGAGTAGGGGTCGAACGCGTCGCGTAGGCCGTCGCCGATGAGCTGCATGCTCACGCACAGGACGACGAGGACCAGCGACGGGATGAGGACGATCCAGGGACCCGACAGCATCGCGGAGGAGCCCTGCGAGAGGATGAGGCCGAGCGAGGTGTCCGGCGACTTGATGCCGAGGCCGAGGAAGCTGTACGCGGTCTCGGAGTTGATGCCGGCGATAACGCCGAGGACGGTGTCGATGATGAGGATGGAGCCCAGGTTGGGGATGAGGTGGCGGACGATGATCCTCATGGGGTGGACGCCCATGTACTTCGCGGCCTTGACGTAGTCGCGCTCGCGCAGCGACAGCGCCATGGTGCGCAGCGTCCTGGCGTAGCCGATCCAGCCGAACGCCGTGAGGCCCAGGATGAGGACGAGCCAGCCGGTCGCGCCGGAGGCGGCGCGGACGATCATGGCGACCAGGAGGAAGCTCGGGATGACGAGGAGCATGTCGAGTATCCACATGCCGACCTTCTCGCCCCAGCCGCGCACGTAGGCGATGGCCGTGCCGATGACCGCGGCGATGACCATGGTAAGGAGCGCGTAGGAGATGCCGATCACGAGCGAGCGGCCCAGTCCGTGCGCGACGCACGCGAAGAGGTCGAAGCCTCCGCCGTCCGTGCCGAACCAGTGCTGGGCGTTCGGCGGCACGTTGATGGCCGCGAAGTCGGGCTCGGTGTAGTCGTACGGGCACACCATGGGACCGACGACGGCGATGAGCACCATGACGCCCAGGACGATGAGTCCTGCGATGGCGCTCTTCTGCCTAAAGAACCTGCGGGCGATGAGTCCCGCGTAGCTGATGCGCTTGACCTCGCCAGCGCCGGCCGCGTCTGCCTGAAGCTCGAGCTCGGCGTTGGTGAGCTTCCTGCTCTCGTTCTGCTCTTCCATTGCCATCTCCTTAGCTCATCTTGATTCGCGGATCGAGCGCTGCGGCGAAGAGGTCCGCCAGGAGCGCGCCCGCCAGGGTGCAGACGCCGCTGAACGCTGCGACGGCGACGGCACCGTGGATGTTGTTGCCGTTGATGGCGTTGATGAAGTACTCGCCCAGGCCGTGGATGGCGAAGATCTTCTCGGTCATGACGGCGCCGGTGAAGATGCCCGCGATGGAGAACGCGACGTTCACGGACGTGGGGATGAGGGAGGCGCGCAGCGCGTGCTTGCGAATGGCCTGCTTGCGGGTGAGGCCCTTCGCGCGTGCGGTGCGCACGTAGTCCGCGTGCATCTCGTCCAGGAGGTACGTGCGCTGGTTCAGGTGGTAGCCGACAGCCGAGATGATGGTGAGCACGATGGTCGGCAGGATCATGTGCTGCAGGAAGTCCAGGAACTCAAGGAACACGTTGCCGCCGGTGTAGCTCTGCAGGCCCGTGACGTAGAAGATGCGCGTTCCGGCAGCACTGTTGATCTCGATCGCGAAGAACACGACGAGGATCGCGAGGACGACGGTCGGTATGACCAGGAACACCGACGCGACGCCGCTCCAGAACCTGTCCTGCCAGTGGTACTGCCGCTGCGCCGTGTAGACGCCGAGGCTGACGCCGATCGCGATGGACAGCACGGTCGGGAACAGCATGAGCTTGACGGAGGCCCCGATGCGTCCCGACATCTCCTGGTTGACGCTGCCGCCCTGGGGAGTCATGCCCCAGTCGAACTTGGTGAAGATGCCGCCGAGCCACTTCTGGTAGCGCTCCATGATGGGCGTCTTGTCGTTGAGGTTCGCCCTGTCGAGCGACGCCTCGATCGACTCCTGCGGCGGACGGGGCGTCCGCGACTCGTAGTTCGAGCGCGGGCTCATGAAGGACGAGGCCAGAAAGTACGTAAGCGACGTCGCGACGAAGATCATCACTACGTAGTTCAGGACTCGCTTGGTGATGTACCAGACGAACCGTGCCATTGGTGCTCCTTGATCGGTGTCCCAGCGCCCCCTTCGCGCACAAGTCGCCCGCGGAGCTCGCGGGTTCGGTCTGCAATGCAGGGGGTGCCCTCTGAAACGGTCGCGTGGCCCCAAGTCCGTCAAGCCCTGGGTTCAAGGCGGCCGTCATCGCGCCCCCGTCGTCCGCCTTATCCGGACGGCCTAAAGGCACAATGGACTTGATAGTATCATTGCAGGCGTGTTACTTATCTGTATCTTGCACCAAACTTGGAGATTTCAAGTAAAAAAACTGACGAGAAGGGGCACAAAAAGCGGCCCCGACCTGCACCTTGCAGGCCAGGGCCCCTTTGCGGAAGAATCTTCCTTTGTTACAGCCTCATTACGTCGCCGAAGCGAGCCTTCGCCCGCCCCGGGCGACGCGCGCTACATGAGCTCCGTGATCTCGCGCGCGAACTTCGCCGGGTCCTCCACGGGCAGGCCCTCCACCAGAAGCGCCTGGTTGTACAGGATGTCACCCATCAGGGCAAGGCGCTCCTTGTCGCCTTTCGCGGCCTGGAGCTTGCCAAACACCGGGTGCTTCGCGTTAAGCATCAGCACGCGGCTCGCCTTCGGCGCCTGGCCGGCCTCCGGGGACTGCTGCAGGCGGCGCTCCATCTCGAGCGAGACCGGGCCCTCGGCCGTGACGGTCGCCGGCGTGTCCTCGTCCAGGTTCGCGGAGACCTTCACGTCCGCGACCCTGCCGTCCAGGGCGTCCTTCAGCTCGCCAAACAGGTCCTTGTTCTCCTCGGTGGCCTTCTCGGCCTCCTTCTTCTCGTCCTCGCTCGCGAGGTCGAGGTTCGCGTCGGCGACGTTCTGCAGCTCGAGGTCGCGGGCCTCGGTACCCTTGTGCTCGGAGTCGCCCGCGACGGCGTCCACGTGGTAGCTGCGCAGGAACTGGAACATGAACTCGTCCACGTCCTCCGTGCACAGCAGCACGTCGTAGCCGTGGGAAAGCGCGCTCCTCACGGCAGGCGTCTGCGCCAGGAGCTCGCGGGTCTCGCCGGCGGCATAGTAGATCTTCTCCTGCCCCTCGGCCATGCCGGAGACGTACTCCTTGAGCGTCACCATCTTCTCGTCGCGCGCGGACCAGAACAGCAGGAGGTCCGCCAGCTCGTCGGCCTTCGAGCCGTAGCTGTTGTAGATGCCAAACTTCAGGCCGCGGCCAAAGTTCTTGAAGAACTTCTCGTACGCCTCGCGGTCGTTGTCGCGCATGTCCTCGAGCTCGGCGGTCACCTTCTTCTCGATGCGGCGTGCGATGGCGCGGAGCTGCGAGTTCTGCTGCAGCGTCTCGCGGCTGATGTTCAGCGTGACGTCCGGCGAGTCCACGATGCCGTGCACGAAGTTGTAGTAGTCGGGCAGCAGGTCCGCGCACTTCTCCTGGATGAGCACGCTGGAGCTGTACAGCGCGAGGCCCTTCTGGTAGTCCTTGCTATACAGGTCGAACGGCGCGACGCTCGGGATGAACAGCAGCGCGTCGTAGCTGATGGCGCCCTCGGCATGGAAGCTCAGCGTGCGCAGCGGCTTCTCCCAGTCGTGGAACGTGGAGGTGTAGAACTCGTCGTAGTCCTTCTGCTCCACCTCCGACTTGCGCTTCTTCCAGATGGGTGTCATGGAGTTGAGGGTCTCCAGCTCCTGGTAGTCCTCGTACTCCGGCTTGTAGTCGTCCGGCTTGGGGTCGGGCGCCGGCTTCTGGCGGCTCTTCGTCACCATCATGCGCACGGGGTAGCGCACGTAGTTGGAGTACTGCGTCACGAGCTCGCGGAGCTTCCACTCGCTCAGGAACTGGTCGGTGTCGTCCTCCTCCGTGGAGTCGCGCAGGAACAGCGTGATCTGCGTGCCGTGGGCGCGCTCGCCGCGCAGGGCCTCGGGCAGGTCGGCCTCGGCCACCTCGTCGATCGAGTAGCCGCTGACGCCGTCGGACTCCCAGGAGTGCGCGACGTCCTCGCCAAGGGCGCGGCTCACGACGCGCACGCGCTTCGCGACCATGAAGCTCGAGTAGAAGCCCACGCCAAACTGGCCGATGATGTCGACGGCGTCGCCCTGGGCGTCCGCGTTCTGGCTCTTGAACTCCTGCGAGCCGGAGTGCGCGATCGTGCCCAGGTTCTTGTCGAGCTCGTCCGCCGTCATGCCGATGCCGTTATCCGCCACGGTGATGGTGCGGGCGTCCTTGTCGAACGACAGGTCGATCGCGAGCTCCTCGTCCACGCGCTTCGACTCGTCCGTCAGGCCCTCGAAGCTCAGCTTGTCCAGGGCGTCGGACGCGTTCGAGATCAGCTCCCTCAGGAAGATCTCCTTGTTGGTGTAGATGGAGTTGATCATCAGGTCCAGGAGCTTCTTGCTCTCGGTCTTGAACTGCTTCATGGCAGGCTTCCCTTCCGCGCGCGGCATATAGAGTCCGGGCGCGCGCCGCAAGCGCACGGCGCCGCCCCGTTGTGTACAGGTATGTGGATACCCCAAGCAAGATATCGTATACGCGACAAAACAGAAAACCTATGCCGCACGCGCTTAGGTCTGCGCGGGCGAGAAGGACGCGCCGCCCCGGCCGCGGCACCGCCGCGCGCTCGCGGGCGCGGCGCGGCTACCTGCGCAGGTCCCGCGCCGTCAGCCCCAGGCGGGCGAGCAGCGCCTCGCCGCGGACGACGGGCGTCCCCAGCTCGCGGGCGCGGCGCAGCTTCGCGGTCTCGCGCCCGGCCGCCGGGTCAAGCTCCACCAGCATGGTGACGCGCCTCGTCACTCCCCTGCTCAGCCGGGCGCCGTGCAGAAGCGCGAGCACCTCCATGTCGCGCTTCGGCAGGTCGTAGCTGTTGCCCGTGAAGCACAGCAGCTCGCCGGCGAGCTCTTCTCCCCTGGGGCCCTGGTCCAGGTCGCCCACGCACAGCCGGCGGGAGCCCGCGTCCCTAAGGATCGCCTGGTAGCAGTCGCTCGTGGCAACGGCGTCCGCCCACGCGCGGTGCGCCTGCGGGTTGCTCACGCCGTAGTGGCCGCAGATCGCCGCGAGGCTCGCGGGCTTTCCCACCAGCTCGCGATAGAGCACCATGGTGTCCACGAAGCCGTTGCGCGTGGGCGACGGCACGCGCTGCCGGGCGGCGGCGCGCTCCAGGAGCACGTTGTCGAACGCGGCGATGTTCTGCCCCACCAGCGCGAAGTCCTCCGCAAAGCGGCAGAACGCCGCAAGCGCCTCCGCCTCGTCGGGGGCGCCTGCCAGCATGGCGTCCGTGATGCGGTTCACGGCCCGGGCGCCCGGCTCCATGCGCACCCCCGCGGGGAGCGCGACGAAGGTGTCGAACTTCTCGTCCTCCCAGCCGTCGATCACGCGGACGGCGCCGATCTCCACGATGCGCGCGTCCGGACCCAGGCCCGTGGTCTCGAGGTCGTAGCACACGTAGCTTCGCGGGAGGTCGGCCACGTCCACGTGGCACGGCCTTGGCCGGTATGTCATGCGCGCCTCCCCTCGCCGCAGCGGTCGCCCACCACAGTCTACGCCGTGACGACCACCATGACGGTGATGAGCACAAAGCCCAGGAGCTCCGCGGGCGAGAAGGTCGTGGACGTGAGGACCACGGAGCTCACCGCGGACGTGAGCTGCTCGGACGTGCTCAAAAGCGTCGTCCGCACCGGACCGACGCGGTGGAGGCCCGCCATGAACAGCGCCCCGGCGCCAAACGTGCCCACAAGCACGGAGAACGCGAGAAGGGCCCAGTCAAGCGGCTGGTACGCGAGCGTGGGGCCAGGCACCCACGGCCTCGCCACCGGCAGGAGCAGCGCGCCCGCCACGAGAAACCCCACCGCGTTCACCACGAGGCTCCCCCAGCGCCTGACGTAGCCCTCCGTCAGAAGCGACTCCGACGCCTGGCCCATGGCCGTGAGCAGGCCCAGCGCCAGGCCGGCCGCGGGCATCACGAGCGTCGTGGGGTTGCCGCCCGTCGCCATGAGGTACGTGCCCGCAACCGCGAGCACGAAGCACAGCGCCTCCGACGCGAACGGCAGCCTCCGCTCGCGCACGCATATGACCGCGAGCGTCATGGGCGCGCCCAGGCTCTGCATCACCGTGGCCGTCGCCGCGTTCGTCACGACGACGTTCGCGAAGTAGCTCGCGTTCAGCACGAGGTAGGCCATCACGCACATGACGAGCACGCGCGCGAGCTCCGCGGGGCGCGCCAGCGAGCGGAGGGCCCCGCGCAGGCGGTCGGGCGTCGCCACCGCGGCGCAGCAGAAGAACACGGCGGACCCCAGGAGCATCTTCACGTCCGTGAGCCACACGGCGTCCGTGCCGGTGCGGTCCATGAGGAGCTTCGTGACGGTGCCGGAGAGCCCCCACAGGCTCGCCCCGGCAAGCACCATGGCGGTACCTGCAACCACACGCCCCCTGCGCGCCCGGGCGGCAGTTGCGCCCCGCTTTTCCAACGTATCAGTCATGCAACCATCCCACCGCATCGCTACCGCACGAACACCAGGGCGTCCGCCGTCGAGCGGGCCTCGTCCAGCGCGTACCCGCGCCCGCGGTACCCCACGAGCTCGCCCACGTCCTCAACGCCGCGCTCCGCGCACCACCGCACGAAGTCCCCGCGCGCGGCCTTCGCCTCCGTCGCGCGCTGCACGAAGGCGCCGTCCGACGGCCGCACCTGCCCAAACAGGCACGTCACCACGGGCACTTCGCCCATGTGCGGCACTACGGCGCGCGCGTACTCCGCGGATGCCACGTTCACCAGCGCGTCGCAACCCTCCTGCAGAAGCTGCGCCGCCAGCGAGTCGCCCCACCACGCGTACAGGTCCCCCGCGGCGGGAAGCCCCAGCTCGGGGCAGGCCGGCACGGCAAGGCGCTGCGCCATCTCCAGCCGGTACGGCACCACGGCGTCCAGCGGACGCAGCACGCCAAAGAACGCGGAGAGTATCCGCAGGTGGCGCTGGAGGTATGCCAGCTGTCCCGCGTCCATCACCTGCGCGGCAAGGTGCTGGTAGGCGATGCCGCGATACGACGCCGCGGCAGAGCTTCCGCGCGCGAGCAGGCCGTCCAGGTCCATGCGCGCGTGACGCGGGCACATGTCGCGCGCAATCGCGTCAGAGCAGCGCCACAGCGCCTGGAGCTCCGCCGGCGGCATGTGCCGCATGACGTCCGCAAGGTGGCGCGTGCGGTCCAAGAGCGCCGGCTCCGCCGTCGGCAGCGGCTCGCCCCCGTCCTCCGCCATGCGCTTTGCTGGCGAGAGTATGAACATGAGCGGCATCGCGCCCTCCCTTGGTATGCTTGCAGGGCCACGCAGACCACCCGCGCACAGACACGGAGACCCCCATGAGCCGCTTCGGACTTGACGACAAGAGGTACTCTACCATCAGCCGCTACGTCATCGCGACGGCGCTCGTGCTCGCGGTCGTGGCGAACGTGGGCGTGTACCTGCCGCAGATCCTCTCCGCGCTCGCCGGCGCGGGCGCGTGGGTCCTCGCGGTCGTGAACCCCCTCGTCGTGGGAGGCCTCGCGGCCTGTCTGCTCTGGCCCGCGGTCGAGAAGTTCGACGCCCTCCTCTCGCGCGTCCGCCCGCTCTCGCCGGCGGACCGTGCGCGCCACGCGCTTTCCGTCGTGGCGGTGGTGCTGCTAGCGGTCGCCGTCCTCGCCGTCGTGGTCTCCGTCCTTCTCGCCTTCGTCACGGACAGCGTGCGCTCGGTCTCGCTCGGCAACCTCGCGGAGCTCGCGGACTACGTCGCCCGCAGCATGTCGCGCGCCTACGACGGCATCGCGCGCGCCGCCACCACGCTCGGGTTCTCGAGGGCGGAGCTCGAGCATGCCGCGTCGGCCGTCGCCGGCGTGTTCGGCACGTCGGGCGCGAGCTTCGGCCAGACCGTGACCGACGGCGTCGGCGCCGTGAGGGACTTCGTCGCCAACGGCGTGCTCGCGGTCATATTCTGCGTCTACTTCCTCATCGACGCGCACAACCTCGCCACGTACTGGGACCGCACGCTGCGCTCCCTTATGGGCACACGCGCCTACGGCCACCTGCACGCGTTCGCGCTCGACGTGCGCCACGCGTTCGCGGGCTACATGCGCGGGCAGTTCATCGACGCCCTGCTCATGGGCGTCGCCGTCACCATCGCGCTCGAGCTCGTCGGCGTGCGCTACGCCGTCCTCATCGGGCTCGCCACGGGCATCGGCAACCTCATCCCCTACGTCGGCCCCATCGTGGCGTACGCGTCCACCGCGGTCTCGTGCCTCGTCGCGGGCGACGTCCGCACGTTCGCGCTCGCCGTCGTCGTGCTCGCCGTCATACAGTTCGTGGACGGCCAGATCGTGAACCCAAAGATCCTGGCCGATTCCGTCGAGGTGCACCCGATCCTCGTGATAGTCGCCCTCGTCGTCGGCGGCAAGGTGGGAGGCGTCGTCGGCATGTTCGTCGCCGTCCCGTGCGCCGCGCTCGCAAAGATCTACTTCGAGAAGTACGTGGCCTGGCGCAACGCGCGAAACTAGCGCCGGCCCGGCCTGCGCACGAGGCCGCCTCGTTCGTTGCCGCAGCGCGGCCCCTCGTGCCAAACCTCCGCGCACAATCGTCATCCCGCACATCGCCAAACAGCAAATCGCGATTTGTTGTAAGCCCCAAAATCACGTTTTCGCAGCTAGAGGCACAACCGGCCCAAACAACAAATCGAGATTTGTTGTTTGGGGCACCCGGCGGGCACCAGACGACGCGCCACGGCGGGGCGTGAACCCGCGGTCGCCGATGCGACGACGCCGCGCGCGGGCGCATGGCCCATCATGAAACTCGTGTCAAGCATGTGCGCGCGGCGCGGATGGGAGGAAGCCATGAGCTTAGACGACTGGACTGCGAACGTGGACGACTTCAAGAGGCTCGCAACCCTCGCAAAGGTTGACTTCTCGGTCAGCGAGGAGGACGAGGCCCCGGACGAGGAGGAGCCCGCGCTCGACCTCGACTCCTTCCTCGAAGACCTCGCCAAGGCGGCGATATCGCCCGACCCGAACGAGTTCACGGACTTCGTGACGAAGAACCAGGACGACGTGCTGGAGGCGCTCGCCCAGGACCCCTCGGTGGAAGACGTGCTCCTCGCGGGGTACCGCGTCGGCATCGCGTTTGGGAGCGACGCGTGCATGAACGCACTCGGCGCGCACTACTACCTCGGCGACTTCTTCGAGCAGGACTTCGCCAAGGCGAAGGAGCTCTACCAGATGGCCGTGGACCACGGCAACCTCCAGTCGCTCGTCAACCTGGGATACATCTACGAGTACGTCCGCACGGGCAAGCCGGACTACCAGAAGGCGTACGAGTGCTACTCGCTCGCCGCCGCGCTCGCCCCCTCGTTCGAGGCCGCGTACAAGCTGGGAGACATGTACGCGCGCGGCAAGGCCGTCGAGCGCGACATGCGCAGGGCCCACATGCTCTGGGAGCACAGCCTCGAGCTCTCCCAGGGCGTCGTGGAGCGCGCACAGCCGGCCGTCCGCATCGCGCAGCTGCTCGTCGACCCGGAGTGCGAGAGGTGGGGAATCGACGCCGACCCCCTTCGCGCGCTGAAGCTGTTCCAAGACGCCGAGGTCGGCCTGCGCATCGACATCGCGGACGGCCAGCACTACTACAAGAGGCGGCTGCGCGAGGCGATCGAGGGGCAGGAGGTCGCACGCGCGCTCTTGGATGAAGAGGACTCCGACCTCGACTTCTAGAGGGATGGCCGGACGCCCCGCGGGACGCCCGGCCATGATGTCGCTTCTCAATATCGCTTTGTGTGGCGCGTCGCCGTACCGCATCGCCCAACGCAGGCGTCGCGCGGAGGCGACTTGGGGCGCCTAGCCCCTCATGTGCTCGATCATGCTCTCGTACTCGGCCTCGTCGGCGGTGAAGGCGCCCTCGCCCACCTTGCCCTCGAAGACGACGGAGCCGTCGCGCACGGCCAGGAGCTGGCACACGGGCATCGGCTTCCAATCACGCTCGTCGAGCGGCGCGGTCGCAAACGCCCAGCCGTCCTCAAGGCGAAGGCGCCAGAGCGTCCTGTTCGCGTCGTTCGTGTACGCGAACGTGTGGATCCCGTCCGTGAAGAGGAGGTTCAGCTTGTTTCCGGGCGCGAGCGCGCTGACGGCGCGGTCGATGGCCTCGAGGCGACCCTCCACGCCAAGCCCCTGGCCGTCCGCGGTGTTGGACGCGTCCATCAGGTACGGCAGAATCGCCTCGCTGTCCGTCGAGCCCTGGCGCTCGCCCAGGTAGTTGACGGTCTTCCGCGGGTCGAAGAGCGTTCCGTTGTGCGCGAGCACCCAGCGCCTGCCCGCGCGGTCCTCCCTCAAGAAGGGATGGCAGTTCTCCAGCGCCGTGGACCCCACGGAAGCGCGGCGGATGTGTGCTATGAGGTGCGCCGTCATGACCGGCTCGCGCAGGATCGCCTGCACGCGCTCGCTCACGGCCGCGTTCTGTGCTTCACGGATGATCGTAGGCTGCACGCCGTCCCCTGCGGGCAGGTACGCGAGGCCCCAGCCGTTGGGGTGCTCGTTGCCGTGCGAATAAAGGGCACCCATCAGCTCGTTCGCTCTAACGGGCTCCTTGGTATCGATGCCAAGCATCATACACATGGTCGTTCCTTCCTGTTGGCGACCGAAAGAAGATACCCTAAAGGAACCGCGGCAATAAGTGGCTACATAGACGCCACACGCGCCGTTCACGTAGGGAACACTTTCCGCCAACTGGACCGAACATCACAATTTCTGGAACGAACGCATCTCTCGATACGTCAGAACAATAAGGAATCGTTCTCTTACCTGCTGTTTTCGAGCGAGAAGGACGTGGCATCCAGAAGTCGCACGTCGTCGGGCAGATGCGAGGCGACCACGAGCGCGCGACCGTCGAGGTGGCGCGTCACGAACGCCGCCGCCCGCGCATGCGAGGCGGCGTCGAGCGAGGAGAACGGCTCGTCCAGGAGGACGGCGTCCCCCGAGGCCGCAAGCGCGCGGACGATCTCTGCCCTGCGGCGCTGACCGCCGGAGAGCTCGCGTACGGGGACGTCGATCACGGTCTCCGGCAGGAGCTCGAGCAGCAGCGAGCGCACGCGCGAGCACGCTGACGCGTCGCGGACGGACCCCGTCACGAGCAGGACGTTCTGCACGGCGGACATGTCCTCAACCAGGCGCGGCTCCTGGAACGCCATGGTGGGCCGCACCGGGCGCCTGCACGTGCCGGCAAGGACGTCCTGCAGTCCCGCGACCGTGCGCAGGAGCGTGGTCTTGCCCGCGCCGGAGCGGTCGGCCAGCAGCACGCGGTCGCCCGGGAGCACCTCGAGGTCCAGCCCGGACGCCACGACCGTCCCCCCGTAGCCAATCGACGCGTCGCGAAGGAGGATCGTCGGGCCGGCCGAAGCCGGCCGGACCGCCTGCCCCCGCGCGTCCGCCTGGGAGCGGGGGCCCCGTGGGCGGCCCACGCGCAGGCTCAGGCGCCGCGCCCACGAGCCGGTGCGCGCGAGCACCGCGACGAACGCGCGCTCGCACAGCCACGACGCCGCGACGATCACGATGGTCCACGCGAAGAGCCCCGCCGTGTCGAGCAGGAGCTTTGAGTTGTAGATCCGCTCGCCTATAGACCCCATGGGGCTGCCGATGAGCTCGGCCGCGACGCCGGCCTTCCAGGCCATGCCGCAGACGTTCCTGCTGGTTCCCACGAGGTACGGCAGCACCTGCGGCCACGTGTGCGCGAGGAACCGGCGCACGGGCGCGACGCCGAAGACGCCCAGCATCTGGGACACCTTGGGGTCGACGTGCGCAAGCGCCTCGCGGCAGCTGAAGTACACCGCCGGGAACACCGCGAGGAACACGGCGATGGCAGAGACGCTCCGCGAGCCGACCAACATGAGCAGGAGGACGATGACGCAGACGATGGGCACGCTCTTCAGCGCGGAGACGCCCGGGGCGAGGAGCCCATCAACGAGCGGATGGCGTCGCCCCGCAAGCGCGAGGACGACCGCGAGCGCGAACGCGAGCAGGAAGCCGAGGGCGATGCGCGCGAGCGAGAAGCCCACGGTAGCGAGGAAGTCCTTCTCGCCCAGAAGGGCGAGAAGGCGGAGCGCCGTGTCCACGGGGCCCGCAAGGAGGATTGAGCTCCCTACGACGAGGCTCGCCACCTGCCATGCCACGATCCACGGCACGACGGGGGCGAGCCTCTTGAGTATGTCGCTGGGGCGACGGGTCACGCGACCTGCCCGCTAGGCCTGCTGGTAGTAGAAGTCGTCCGCGGGAAGGGCACCGCCGACGGACGCCTTGTTGGCGTCGTAGAGCACCTTGAGGTAGCCCTCGAGGGCGCGCTTCATCTTCTTGCCCGTGATGCACACGACGTTGCACTGCGGGATGGCCTTGACCGCGATGGGCTCCTTCGGGACGATGCCGGCCTTCACCACGAGGGGCGCGGCCGCCTTCGGGTCGGCGTTGACCTGCTTGACGGACTTGGCGTGGCGCTTGAGGAAGTCTGCGACTGCCGCAGGGTGCTCGTCGGCGAACTCCGCGCGCACGATGGTGGTGCCCATCACGAACTCGCTGCCGTCGGTGGCGTACTTCTTCCAGACGTCCGTGAGGTCGACCGGGGCCTTGAGCGAGCCGTTCTGGACGAGCGTCGCCGTCGTGAACGGCTGGGGCAGGATGCCGACGGCGGTGGGGTCGGACGCGAGGACCGCGGCGACCTCCGCGTGCTCGCTCTTCCACTCCACCGTGACCTTGTCTGCGATGCCGGCCTTGCCCAGCAGGAAGTCGAGGACGTACTCCGGGCTCGACCCCTTGCCCGAGACGTAGACCGTCTTGCCGGCGAGGTCCTCGAACCCCTTGACGGAGGAGTCGCCCGTGACGACGGACAGCACGCCGAGCGTGTTGACGTCGATCACGCGGATCTTGCCCTCCGTCTTGTTGTACAGGACGCTGCCGACGTTGGACGGCACGCACGCGATGTCGACCTTGCCCTGGATGATCTGGGGAAGGAGCTCGTCGGGAGACGCGCTCACGGCATAGGCGTACTGGATGCCGGAGCCCTTCTTCGCGGAGTTGTCCTGCGGCAGCGTCGAGCCGTCGGCGGGGATGCCGGAGGTCGTGTCCATCATCTTGACGAGGCCGATGGTGGTGGGCCCCTTCAGGGACGCGACGCGTACGACGACGTCGTCTGACGCCTTGGCCTTGGACGCCTTGGCGCCGCCCGACTTGGAGGAGTCGGACGCGGACGAGTCGCTTGCGCCCGTGCCGCAGCCGGCGAGGACGCCCGTGAGGCCAAGGCCGGCCAGCGTCGCAAGGGCCTCGCGACGGGTCATGTTCTTCTGCATTGGTGCTGCTCCCTTCTGCCGCGACGCAAGGCTCGTGCCGCGGATTCGTGCCGTCGTGCGGAGCCGCCCGAGCCGGCCGGCGCCCGCACACATGGGGTCGACCTTACTCCTTGGGAAGGTCTCCCCTGTCCTGCGCTCGGCGAATGGCCGCTTCCATGTGGTTTAGCATGGGCGCCTGCGACGGGGAGGCGTTCGGCATGAGCGTGCTCGTGGGGTCGAACAGGGCGCTCAGCACGTTCTCGAACGTCTTCGCGGCGACGCCGCCGTCCTCGCTCACGTAGCCGCGGGTCTCGAAGCCCTCCGCGGCGAGCGCGAGCGTGACGATGGACGGGTCGACGCCGGCGTCCGTGCAGACCTCGAGGATGGTCTTGTCCCCGGGAAGCTCCTCGAAGCCGAGCTCGCGAAGGATTCCCCCGACCTTGGGCTGCGCCTCGAGCGTGCGGGCGAGCTCGACCGATACGTCCACGACCTTCTCGCCCGCGCCTGCCGCCGCGTCCGTCGCGGTCGTGGGTTTGGTGGTGCTGTCTGACATGTCTCTGCTCCCGTCTGCCACGGCGCCTTGTGGCCGCGGCATCGCATGCATGTTGGATCTGAAGATTATATAGCTAGGGGCCGCAGGCGACGTCCGGGGCCGAGGCGCCTACGCGACGAGCCACTTGTGCTTCTCGACGGAGTACAGCGGCACGAACGGCAGCATGATCGGCGTGGTGCGGACGTAGCGCTGGTAGGCGGGGTCCTTGCCGTAGCTGCGGTTCTGGCGGATCTCGAGGCGACGCGCGCCGCCGAACATCACGTAGACGATGCCGAGGTAGCCCACGAGCGCCGCCGCCCACTGCGCGATGCCGGCGTACACGCCGATGCCGCTTACGAAGACGCCGGTCCAGAACAGCATCTCGCCCAGGTAGTTGGGGCAGCGCACGATGCGGAACAGGCCGGTGTCCACGAAGCGGCGCGGGTTCCTGCGCTTGGCCGCGTTCTTCTGAATGTCTGCCGTGGTCTCGAACGCGAGGCCGAAGACCGAGACAAGAAGCCCCGCCGCGAGGAAGGCGTCCGCGCGGCCGCCCGCCGCCATGCGAAAGAGCACGGGCGACGTCTGGCACGCGTACAGGAGCGCCGCCGAGGCCCAGATGGCGAAGCGCACGCCAAGAGTCACGCTGTCGTTACCCTTGACCTCGCCTTTCATCTTCTGGTTGTAGCTGCGGCTGCGCAGCTCGCGATACGAGAGGTAGCCGGCGAGGCGGCAGCCATACGCCACAAAGAGCAGAGCCTGCACCACTACAGGCGCGCTCGAGCGAGCGCCAAACATGACGAGGAGCGCCACGCCAATGGCGGCGACGGCAGCACCGTACCCGATGGAGATGAACCACACGTACTTCTTGAACCCGCATGCGCTTGCAACGAGCGCAACCGCAAGCAGAACCAGGAACCCCTGCATCTTGAGCCTCACGACCTCACGTGCCTAGCATTTGAAACTTTTTCAAGATTAAGCATAGCCAAACGACCCGCGCCGCGGACGTGTCCGATGCAACAGTTTGTGGCGGTTTTTTGGCTGCCTAGTTGCGTTGCAAATGCAACAGCGGCGCGACGACACCTCCCCTACCATCGTTTGCGTGAAGGGCGCCCGGGATCGCCGCGGCGCAAGGCAGCAGCAAGCGCCGGCATGGCCGGCGGCAGATAGGAGCAACCATGCCGAAGACGATCGACCTCTCGCGCACCGTGCACGACCTCGCGAGCGACTACCCCGAGGTGGTTGACATCATGAGGGACCTGGGCTTTGCGGACATCGCGAAGCCCATGGCGCTCGAGACCGTGGGCCGCGTGATGACCATCCCCCGGGGCGCCCAGATAAAGGGCATCGACATTGCCAAGGTGGTGGACGCGCTCGAGGCGGCCGGCTTCGAGGTGGCAGGCCAGCCCGCGCCCGTGGCCGCACCGACGGCGGCGCCCGCGGGCGAGAAGGACGCGGCCGCCGGTGCCGCGGACGGCGCCACGGACGCGGGCCCTGCCGCCGTCGCGACGGACGAGGCCGGCCGCGCGCGCCTGCTCTCGAGCTACGTGAGCCGCCTTTCCGCCGGCGAGGACCTGGAGAGCGTGCGCCGCGAGTTCGTGGCGAACTTCAGCGACGTGGACGCAGCGGAGATCGCACGCGCGGAGCAGGGCCTGATCGAGGGCGGCGCGAAGGTGGAGGACGTGCAGCGCCTGTGCGACGTGCACTCCGCGCTGTTCCACGGCGCCACGCGCGAGGAGCGCATCGCGAACGCCGAGGCCGCGGTGATGGACTCCATCGCGGGCGGCACCGGCGAGGGCGACTTCAAGACGCGCGTGCTCGCGGCGCTGAAAGGCCACCCCGTGAACGTCCTTTCGCTCGAGAACAAGGCCATCGCGCGCCAGGTCGCCGCGGCGCAGCAGGCGCTGGACGCTGCCGACGACGAGGCAACGGCAAAGGAGCTTGCGCTTCTCGCCAAGGTAGGCGGCCACTACGCCAAGAAGGGCGACCTGCTGTACCCCGTGCTGAAGGTGCGCCACGGCTACTCTGGCCCCGCGGACGTGATGTGGGGTGTGGACGACGAAATCCGCGACGAGCTGCGCGCCCTGGTGGCGGCCGCGCCGGAAGCGCGCGACGCCTCGTGGCGCGACCGCGCCGCCGCCGTGGTCCGTCGCGCGGACGAGATGTGCTACAAGGAGGCGAACATCCTGTTCCCGCTGTGCGTGCGGTGCTTCACGGACCAGGAGTGGCTGCAGGCCTACGTCGACCTTCGCGGCTACGAGCTTTGCATGCTGGACCCCTCCGAGGTCGGCCGCTGGGGCGAGGGCGAGAAGTACGCGGCCTCCCTGGACGCGCGCGCGACGCTGGGTGGTGGCGACGTCTCGCTTCCCACGGGCACGCTTTCTGCCGCGCAGCTGGATGCCGTGCTGAACACCATCCCCATGGAGCTCACGTTTGTGGACGAGAAGAACATCAACCGCTACTGGAACGACGACGGCAAGCTGAAGCTCTTCAAGCGTCCTGCAAGCGCGCTCGGGCGCGAGGTGTGGTCGTGCCACCCGCCAAAGATCGAGTACATGGTTCGAAACGTGATAGACATGCTTCGCAGTGGCCAGCGAGACTCCGTCGACGTGTGGATGCAGAAGAAGGGCGAGCCCGTGCTCGTGCGCTACATGGCAGTGCGCGACCGCGAGGGCAACTACCTCGGCACGCTCGAGTGTGTGCAACCCATGGGATTTGCGCGCGACCACTTCGCGGAGCGCTAGGGCGCGAGGCGCGACGCCACGTTCTTCTCGCCCACGCACATGCACGTTTTTTCCAAGGTCCAGGCCCGCGTCGGGACCGCGCACGTACGCGCGGACGCCGGCGCGGGCAATGGTTTTGAAACGGTTTCGCATTCGTAACCGTCACGTTGGGGAAATTCAAATGCAACCAGTCCCCGCTATCATGCAATATGTACGAAGGGTCCGCGGACGCGGCCCAGTCGACTTTGCAGAGGAGGACTGATGTCTAAGGACAAGGTCACCGAGGAGTATGGCAGCCTGGTCTTCACCGACCAGGACATGCAGGAGCGACTACCGAAGCCCACCTACAAGGAGCTTCGTCGCGTGATCGACGAGGGCAAGGAGCTCAACCTCGACATCGCTAACGAGGTCGCGCACGCAATGAAGGACTGGGCGCTCGAGCACGGCGCCACGCACTTCACGCACTGGTTCCAGCCGCTCACCGGCATCACGAGCGAGAAGCACGACAGCTTCATCAACCCCAACGGCGACGGCACCGTCCTCATGGCGTTCAGCGGCAAGGAGCTCGTCCAGGGCGAGCCCGACGCGTCGAGCTTCCCCTCCGGCGGCCTGCGCGCCACGTTCGAGGCCCGCGGCTACACCGTGTGGGACCCCATGAGCCCCGCGTTCATCAAGGACGAGGTCCTGTGCATCCCCACCGCGTTCATCAGCTACACCGGCGAGGCGCTTGACAAGAAGACCCCGCTGCTGCGTTCCGAGGTCGCCCTCGAAAAGCAGGCGAAGCGCGTCCTTGGCCTGTTTGGCAAGAAGCCGAGCCGCGTCTACACCACGATCGGCCCGGAGCAGGAGTACTTCATCATCACCGAGGACGACTACAAGGCCCGCCCGGACCTCGTCCTCACCGGCCGCACGCTGTTTGGCGCCGAGCCCGCGAAGGGCCAGGAGCTCGAGGAGCACTACTTCGGCACCATCCGCCCCTCCGTCAACGCGTTCATGAAGGAGGTCGACGACGAGCTCTGGAAGCTCGCCGTGCCCCTGAAGACCAAGCACAACGAGGTCGCGCCGTGCCAGCACGAGTTCGCCCCCATCTACGAGAAGGGCTCGCTCGCCATCGACGACAACCTCCTCACCATGGAGAAGCTCAAGCTCCTCGCGACCCACCACGGCTTTGCCTGCCTCGAGCACGAGAAGCCGTTCGAGTACGTCAACGGCTCCGGCAAGCACAACAACTGGTCCGTCTCCGCTGACAACGAGAACCTGCTCGAGCCGGGCGACGACCCCCAGGACAACCTGCAGTTCCTGGTCTTCCTCGCGTTTCTCGTCGCCGCGGTCGACGACCACGCAGACCTGTTGAGGGCGTCCGTCGCCTCCGCCGGTAACGACCACCGCCTCGGCGCTAACGAGGCGCCTCCCGCGATCATCTCCGTCTTCCTGGGCGACGCGCTCACCCCGATCGTGGACGCGCTCATCAAGAAGGAGCAGCCCGAGTCTCACGACCGCGCCCGCATGGACCTGGGCGTCCCCGCGCTGCCGAACGTCCTGCGCGACAACACGGACCGCAACCGCACCTCCCCGTTCGCCTTCACCGGCAACAAGTTCGAGTTCCGCATGTGCGGCAGCCAGCAGAACCTCTCCGACCCCAACGTCGTCCTGAACACCGCCGTCGCGGAGCAGTGCGAGCGCTTCGTCAGCTACATCGACGAGCACTCCGACGAGGACTTCACCACCGCTGCCATGCGCTTCGTCCGCCACACGTTCCGCGACCACGAGCGCATCCTGTTCGACGGCAACGGCTACTCCGAGGACTGGGAGAAGGAGGCCGAGCGCCGCGGCCTGCCCAACCTCAAGAGCACGCCGGACGCCATCCCCAGCATCGTCAAGCCCGAGAACATCGCGTTCTTCGAGAAGTACGGCGTCCTCAGCGAGGCTGAGACCCGTGCCCGCTACGTCGCCAAGGCCGAGCAGTACGCGAAGCTCCTCAACATCGAGGCCAACACGATGGTGAACATGGCCCGCACAATGTACCTGCCCGCCATCAGCGCGTACGCCGGCGACCTCGCGACGAGCGTCGCGACCCGCGCCGAGATCGGCGTGGACGCCGCTGCCGACAAGGCTACCGTCAAGGCCCTGAGCGAGGGCTCCGCGGCGATCCTGGCCGCGACCGACGAGCTCGAGGCCGCGAACGCGAAGGCACGCGGGCTGGACGACGTCGCCGCCGAGGACGACGCCTACCGCGACGAGGTCCTGCCGCTCATGGACAAGCTCCGCGCGGCCGTCGACGCCATGGAGACCGTCACCAGCAAGGACTACTGGCCGGTCCCGAGCTACAACGACATGCTGTTCTACGTGTAGCGACGAAACCCCGACCCTCGGTCGGCCCAGCAGCACAAGCGACCCCCGTCTCGCAGCCCGATGCGAGACGGGGGTCGCCCTTTTGTCAGTCCCCTGCACGGTCACGGTCCACGTTCATTCCGTAGGCACGCCCCTGCAAAACCTCAAGCGACGCCGATTGAGGCCCGCAATCTCAAGCGACGTCGCTTGAGGAGGGGCCTTCCTCCTTCAGCTCGCATTGCACTGCTCAAACACGTAGAGGGCGGCCCAGGCTCATGCCTGGACCGCCCCACTAAACACGCCTCAACGTCGGGCTCGCAACCGCTACCCCATCAGGTCGTCCGCGACCTCAGCCGCGCAGGCAAGGCCGTCCGATATGGCGTTCACCACGATGGTCGAGCCGTTCCTCGTGTCGCCCGCGCAGTACACGCGCGCCTTGCCGTCGGCGCCGGAAAGCCCGTGCCCCTTGCCCTCGACAACGGGAAGCGGCCTTCCCTGCTTCGCGAGGCCGCCGCCGAACGCCTCGACGAGGCTCGCCTCCGGGCCCACGAAGCCCATGGCCAGGATCACCAGCTGCGCCGGCAGCGTGCGCACGCTGTCCTCCTTGCGCTCGGGCTTGCCGTTCGACCAGTCGAGCGACACGATCTTCAGCCCCTCGACCGAGCCCTCGCCCAGGACCTCGAGCGTGTCCGTGGCCCACAGCCTGCGGTCCGCGTCGAACTCCTCGATGGCTTCCTGCTGGCCGTAGTCGGTCTTCTTGACCATCGGCCACTCCGGCCACTGGTTCGTGGGCAGCGGCTTCTCGGGCGGCTCGGGCAGGAACTCCAGCTGCATGATGCTGCGCGCGCCCTGGCGCAGCGCCGTCGCGACGCAGTCGGTGCCGGTGTCACCGCCGCCGATGACCACGACGTCCTTGCCCTCGGCGCTGATGGCGCTCTTTCCGCCGTCCAGCACGGCCTTCGTCTGCGCCGTCAGGTACGGCACCGCAAGCGTCACGCCGTCGAGGTCCGCGCCAGGCACCCTTAGCGTGCGGGCGTTGCCCGTGCCTGCGGCCAGCACGACGGCGTCGCTCTCCTTCGCCAGGCGCGCCGCCACGTCGGGGTCGGACGCGTCCACGCCGCACTCCACGTCGATGCCGCTCTCGCGCATCAGGTCGATCCTGCGCTCCACGACCTCCTTCGGGAGCTTCATGTTCGGGATGCCGTACATGAGCAGGCCACCGGCTCGGTCGCTCTTCTCCACCATGCGCACGCGCAGGCCGCGGCGGGCAAGCTCCCACGCGCAGGCCAGGCCCGCGGGGCCGGAGCCCACCACGGTCACGAGCGGAGCGCCCTCAGGCGCGGGCGCCAGGGGCTTCGGCCCGCCGTGCTCCCACTGCCAGTCGCTGATGGCGCGCTCGTCGTCGCGGATGGTCGTGGGGTCGTCGTGCAGGCCCAGGTTGCAGGCTGCCTCGCACAGCGCGGGGCAGACCCTTCCCGTGAACTCCGGCAGCGGGTTCGTGAGCGCCATGCGCTCCGCCGCCTGGTCCCACAGGCCCCGCCACAGCAGGTCGTTCCACTCGGGGATGAGGTTGTGCAGCGGGCAGCCGCTCGTGCGCGCCTTGCCAAAGCCGGCTCCGGTCTGGCAGAACGCAACGCCGCAGTACATGCAGCGTCCGGCCTGCACGCGCTGCTCCTCGGCGGGCAGCGTCACGGCAAGGTCGTCGTAGTCGTGCACGCGCTCGGCTATCGGGCGCTGACCGTGTTCCTTGCGGCCGTGCTCGAGGAATCCTCCTACCTGGCCCATGGGCTACATCCCCTCCCTCATGACCTCGAAGGCGTGCTCGGCCGCAGCCTCGTCGCTCATGCCTGCGGCCTTCGCCTCGGCAGTGAGGTCGAGCACCCGCTTGTACTCGCGCGGGATGACCTTCACGAAGTCGTCCTTGATGTCGTCGAACTGATAGAGCATCTTGATGCCGCGCGGGCTCTTCGTGCGGTCCGCGTGCTCGCGGATGAGCGCGCGCACGTACTCCAGGTCATCCTCGGTCGGCTTCTCCAGGAGCACCATGTCACGGTTCACGCGGGCGGAGAGGACGTGTCTCTCGTCGTACACGAACGCGATGCCGCCGCTCATGCCCGCGGCGAAGTTCACGCCCACGGGGCCCAGGATCAGGGCGCGCCCGCCCGTCATGTACTCGCAGCCGTGGTTGCCCACGCCCTCGCACACGATGGTCGCGCCGGAGTTGCGCACGCCAAAGCGCTGGCCCGCAAGGCCGTTGATGAATCCCTTGCCCGCGGTCGCGCCGTAGAACGCGACGTTGCCCACGGCCACGTTCTCGTCGAACTTGTACGTCGCGGTCTCGGCGGGCGCCACGGTCAGGATGCCGCCGGAGAGGCCCTTGCCAAAGTAGTCGTTCGCGTCGCCGTGGACGTTAAGCGTCACGCCCGCGGGCAAAAACGCGCCGAAGCTCTGGCCGGCCGAGCCCGCGCAGTCGATCTCGATGGAGCCGTCGGGCAGGCCCTTCGGGTGCTCCTTCGTGATGACCGAGCCCAGCATGGTGCCGGTGCAGCGGTCGACGTTCGCGATGTCCACCGAGAAGCGCATGCGGCCCATGGTCGCGCGGCACTCCTTGGTGTACGGGATCAGCAGGGTCGCGTCCAGGGTGCGGTCGAGGCCCACGTCCGGCGCCATGCTCGGCACGAAGTGCGGCACCTCGGCGCCCGGGAAGGACTTGCCCAGGTCGTTCTCGACCTTCTGGAGCATCGGGCTCAGGTCGATCCTCGAGGCCTTCCAGTTGTCCTCGACGCCGGTCTGGCGCAGGCACTCCACGTGGCCCACCATCTCCTCGACGGTGCGGAAGCCCAGGCTCGCCATGACCTCGCGAAGCTCCTCGGCCGTGTACAGCATGAAGTTCATCACGTGCTCCGGCTTGCCCGCGAAGCGCTTCCTCAGGCACGCGTTCTGCGTCGCGATGCCCACGGGGCAGGTGTCCTGCTGGCAGTCGCGCTGCATGAGGCAGCCAAGCGAGACGAGCGCCGGCGTGCCGAAGCCAAACTCCTCGGCGCCCAGGAGGCACGCGATCGCAACGTCACGGCCGTCCATGAGCTTCGAGTCGGCCTCGACCACCACGCGGGAGCGCAGGCCGTTCAGGAGCAGCGTCTGCTGCGTCTCGGCAAGGCCAAGCTCCAGGGGCAGGCCGGCGTGGTAGATGGAGTCGCGCGGGGCGGAACCCGTGCCGCCGTTCGCGCCGGAGATCAGGATCTTGTCCGCGCCGCCCTTCGCGACGCCGGTCGCAATCGTGCCGACGCCGGCCTCGCTCACGAGCTTCACGGAGACCATCGCGTCCGGGTTCGCGTTCTTCAGGTCGAAGATGAGCTCCGCCAGGTCCTCGATGGAGTAGATGTCGTGGTGGGGCGGGGGCGAGATCAGGCCGACGCCGGGCGTGGAGTTCCTGACCTCCGCGACCCAAGGCCATACCTTCTTGCCGGGCAGGTTTCCGCCCTGGCCGGGCTTCGCGCCCTGGGCCATCTTGATCTGGATCTCCTTCGCGCTGCGCAGGTAGCGGCTCGTCACGCCAAAGCGCGCGGACGCGACCTGCTTGATCGCGGAGTTCGTGGAGTCGCCGTTCGGCAGCGTCGTCTCGCGGATGGGGTTCTCGCCGCCCTCACCCGTGTTGGACTTGCCGCCCAGGCGGTTCATCGCGATGGCGAGCGCCTCGTGGGCCTCCTCGCTGATGGCGCCGTAGGACATGGCCGCGCTCGTGAAGCGCTTCACGATCTCGCTCGCGGACTCGACCTCGTCTATCGGCACGGGGCCGGACGCCAGGGGTACGAAGGAGAGAAGGTCGGAGAGCACGATGGAGCGGCCGGGCCTGTGCAGCGCGGCGCTGTACTGCTTGAACAGGTCGTAGCTGCCCTCGCGGACGGCGCGCTGCAGCAGGTAGATGACCTCGGGGGTCAGCATGTGCTGCTCGCCGCCCAGCGGGCGCCACTTCGTGATGCCAGAGCTCGCCAGCTGGTCGGGGGACGGGCTCCTGCGCTGCGCCTCGCCCTCGTCGTAGCGGCCCTCGCACTCGCGCTGGATGTCGTCCATGGTAAGGCCGCCCACCGGGCTCGGAGTGCCCTCGAAGCAGCCCCTCACGACCTCCGGCGCAAGGCCGATGATCTCGAAGATCTGCGCGGAGTGGTAGCCCTGCATCGTAGAGATGCCCATCTTGGACATGATGGTCACGATGCCGGCGGTCAACGCCTTGTTGTAGTTCTCGACGCCCGTCTTCGCGTCGACCTTGATGCGGCCGTCCGCGGACATCTCGCGGATGAGCTGGTGCGCAAGGTACGGGTAGATCGCGGACGCGCCGTAGCCGACGAGGCACGCGTAGTCGTGCGGCGTCATGGCGTCGCCGGTCTCGACCACGATGTCACCGCGCATGCGCAGGCCGTGCCTGATGAGGTGACTGTGCACGGAGCCGAGCGAGAGGAGCGACGGCACGGGCACCTGCCCGTCCGGGACGCGGTCGGAGAGCACGATGATGTTCACGCCCTCGCGGACCGCGGCCTCCACCTCGTTGTTCAGGCGGTCGAGCGCCTCGGCGAGCGCGTGCTCTCCCCCGTCGCGGTCGAACGACGCGACGAAGCGGCGGCAGCCGAAGCCGACCATGTCCACGTGCAGGATGCGGTTGAACTCGTCCTGCGTGAGGATGGGGGTCCTCAGCCTGATGAGGCGGCAGCTGCTGCGCTGGTCCTCGAGCAGGTTGCCGTGATTGCCGAGGTACAGGATGGACGACGTGACGAAGTCCTCGCGAAGCGCGTCGATGGGCGGGTTCGTGACCTGGGCAAACAGCTGGTTGAAGTAGTCGAAGAACGAGCGGGAGCGCCTGGACAGCACGGCGAGCGGCATGTCCGCGCCCATGGAGGCGCCGGGGCGCTTGCCCGTGACGGCCATGGGGCCGATGGCCTCCTCGACGTCGTCGAAGTGGTAGCCGTGGCGCGCCAGGCGGATCGGCAGCGGGGTCTGCGCGTCGGCGGCCTCGCCCTCCTCGTCTCCCTCGGCCGCGGGCGCGAGGTCGTCCACGCCCAGCGTCTCCTGCGCGACCCAGTCGCGATAGGGCTTCTCGCGCGCAAGCGCATCCTTCAGCTCGTCGTCCCAGACGACGCGGCCCTTGTCGGGGTCGACGAGGAGCATCTGGCCGGGGCCGAGCGAGCCGGCCTGGACGATGTCCTCCGGCTCGATGTTGCAGGCGCCCGCCTCGGACGAGAGGATGAGGCGGTCGTCGCGCGTGACGTAGTAGCGCGCGGGGCGCAGGCCGTTGCGGTCGAGCGCAGCGCCCATGTAGTGGCCGTCGGTGTACGCGATGGCGGCGGGTCCGTCCCACGCCTCGGACAGCATGGACTGGTACGCGCCGAACGCGCGGCGCTCCTGGGAGAGCTGGGTGTTCTTGTCCCACGGCTCGGGCAGCAGCATCGAGACCGCGCGCGGCAGCGAGCGGCCGTTCATCACGAGGAACTCCAGCACGTTGTCGAGCACCGCGGAGTCGGAGCCCTCGCTCCTGATGACGGGCATGACCTTCTTGAGCTCGGCGCCCATCACGGGCGAGTACAGCTCGGGCTCGCGCGCGCGGACGCCGTTCACGTTGCCGCGCAGCGTGTTGATCTCGCCGTTGTGGATGATGTAGCGGTTGGGGTGCGCGCGCTCCCAGCTCGGCGTCGTGTTCGTGGAGTAGCGCGAGTGCACGAGCGCGATGGCCGTCTCGGCCCAGGCGTCGCCCAGGTCGCGGTAGAACGAGCGCAGCTGCGTCGCCACGAGCATGCCCTTGTACACGATGGTGTGGGCGCTCATGGAGCACACGTAGAACGTCTTGCCCGCAAGCGCGCCCTCCTGCTCGGCCATCTTCTCGACCACGCGGCGCGTCACGTACAGCTGGCGCTCGAAGTCCTGGCCGGCGGCCGTCGCGTCGGGCCTGCCCAAGAACGCCTGCACGATGTGCGGGCGGCAGCGGTTCGCCGTGTCGCCCAGGTCGTGCGGGTCGACGGGCACCTCGCGCCAGAACAGCAGGGGCACGCCCTCCTGCGCGCAGCCGTCCTCGAACACGCGGCGCGCGTCGCGGTAGCCCTCGGCGTCCTGCGGGAAGAACAGCATGGCGACGCCGTAGTCGCCCTCGGCCGGCAGGATGTGGCCCTCGCGCTGGGCCTCCCTGCGGAACAGCCGGTGCGGGATCTGCAGCAGCACGCCGGCGCCGTCGCCCGTGTTCTTCTCCAGGCCTTTGCCGCCGCGGTGCTCCAGGTTCATGAGCACCGCGAGCGCGTCGTCGAGCATCGCGTGCGAGCGCTCGCCGCGTAGGCTCGCCAGCGCGCCGATGCCGCACGCGTCGTGCTCGTACTCCGGTCTGTACAGCCCCTGGGGCTCGTATCCCTCCCCGTTGCGGCGCGTCCGCGGCATCTGGGCGGCCTCCTGGGAATCATGGCCTGACATCGGGTCTCCTCTCGCCTGTGCCATGGGTGGCAGATGTGGTCCAGCCTAGTTTACGGCCGGCCCCGCCCGGAGGGGCCCGATTGCCAAAATCATAATGACCCTGACACGAACGGGTAGCGCGCACGTAGCGCAATCGAAATACGCGCAGGTAGATAGGTGAGAAAAGCCGCGTCCTCACATGTGGGCGGCGCAGGGGCGAAACGCCGCGGCCTCGCGCCTCCGCAACGGGGTCCGCCAACAAGAAGCGGGCGCGACCCCGTGGCCGCGCCCGCAGGGGCTGCCGTTCTTCTCGCCGCCGTTCTTCTCGCCCGTGCCCTCGGCCCACGCCCTCTGCCCGCGGGCGTCATGGGCAGTTCGCCCGGGCGCTGGTCGCGCTAGTCGCGCGGGGCGTCCATCCGCACGTCCGCCACGGGCGGCACGCTGGCCTCCCCGCCGTCGTCGTACGGGAACGTGGGCGCAAAGCCGTCCAGGAACTTGCCGGCCGAGAACGCCTCCGGGATGCGCACGGGGTAGCGGCCGGTGTAGCACGCGTCGCAGTAGCCGCACTCCGGCACGCAGCGCCTGAGCCCCTCGAGCGAGAGGAACGCCAGGCTGTCCGCGCCGATGTAGTCGCGCACCTCGTCCACGCCCTTGTTTGCGCTGATGAGCTGGCGCTGCACGTCCGTGTCGATGCCATAGAAGCACGGCCACACGACCTCGGGGCAGTTGATGCGCACGTGAACCTCCGTGGCGCCCGCCTCCTTGAGCATGCGGACGATCTGCTTGGACGTGGTGCCGCGCACGATGGAGTCGTCCACCATCACCACGCGGCGACCGGCCACGTTGTCCGAAAGCGCGTTCAGCTTCATGCGGACGCCCATCTCGCGCATCTCCTGCGTGGGCTGGATGAACGTGCGCGCGACGTAGCGGTTCTTGATGAGGCCCTCGCCAAACGGGATGCCGCTCTGCGACGCGAAGCCCTCCGCCGGCGGCATGCCGGAGTCCGGCACGCCGATCACGAGGTCCGCGTCGACCGGGGCCTCGCGCGCCAGCTGGCGGCCCATCTCGTAGCGCATGGAGTACACGGAGCGGCCGCGCACCACGGTGTCCGGGCGCGAGAAGTACACGTCCTCGAAGATGCACTGCGCCTCGGGACGCGGCTCGATCCCCTGCTCGGAGAGGATGCCGCCGTCGGATATGCGCACGATCTCGCCGGGGCGCACATCGCGCACGAACGTCGCGCCCACGATGTCGAGGGCGCACGTCTCGCTCGCGACGACCCAGCCCTCAGTGCCGAGCGCGCCGATGACCAGCGGGCGGATGCCGTTGGGGTCGCGGAACGCGTACAGCGCGTTCTCGCGCAGCAGCACCATGGCGTAGCCGCCCTCGATCATCTGCATGGCGTGGCGGATGCCCACGCGCAGGTGGCCAGACTTCTTCGTGAAGTAGCCAATGAGCTCGCACGCGACCTCGGAGTCGGTCTCGGAGCGGAACGGCACGCCCATCTGCACCAGCTCGCGGCGGACGCCCGACGTGTTCACGAGCGTGCCGTTGTGCGCGAGCGCGATCGTGACGTCGTCAATGAGCGAGAAGTGCGGCTGCGCGGCGTCGAAGCCGCCTCCGCCCGCCGTGCCGTAGCGCACGTGGCCGATGGCGGCCTTGCCGGAGAGCGCGGAGAGGTCCGCGTCCGTGAACACCTGGCTCACGAGACCGCGGTCCTTGCGCACGAGCACCGACTTCCCGTTGCCGACGGCGATGCCCGCGGACTCCTGCCCCCTGTGCTGCAGGGCGTGCAGGCCGAAGTACGTGATCCTCGCGACGTCACGGCCGGGCGCCCACACCCCGAACACGCCGCACTCGTCGTGGAGCGAGTCGTCCTCCCCCACGGTCGCCCGCAGGCCAAAGCGCTCGTCATAACCCATGTCGATGGTCCCCCTCTGCCGCGCGTGCGCGCGTCCCGTGTGCCGGCGCATCGCCGTGCCCTGCCACGATTACTAGCACAGATTAGCGCTTTGCAGTCCCGGGCGCCGCGGCGCCTGCGCGCGGGTAACAAAAAAGCAGCAGACGCCCGAAGGCGCCCGGGCCCGCGCCTAGCGCAGCTGGTCCAAGAGCGGGCCGCCCTCGCCCAGGCGCCAGTGCGTCCAGCCGTTCAGCCCCGTCTCGTGCGCGCCGACGGAGCCGAGGAAGCGCTCGTAGGCGGCGGTGGGCTCTTCGAACGTCTCGCCGGTGGCGAGCATGATCCTGCCCGTGGACGTGACGGTCGCGCGTCCCTGGTACATGGGGCTCGCGCTCACGAGCACGTCGTCCATCTGCACGACGCCGGCGTCCACCAGGTCCTGCCACGTGACGGTCTTCACCTGCGCCGCGCGGCGCGACGGCCTGAACGCCTCGAGCGCGGCCGCGTCCATGCGCGGCAGCGGCCACGCGCCCACGGCGACGTCCGCGAGGGCGCGGCCGCGGGCCTCTATCTGCGCAGGGCCCCACGACTTCGCGGCGAGCACGTCGCGGCAGAGCGGCACGTCCACGGGACGCCCCTCACCGTCGCGCGCGAGGCGCCCCTGCTTCTGCGCGAGGGTGCCGTCCTGCAGGTCGTACGGGTACGCGGAAGGCGCGAGGTTGCCGAGCGCGTTCACGCCGCGCTCGAACGCGAGCCTGGCGCCTTGCCCCAGCGCCTGCGCCCATGCGGGGTCCGCAAGCGCGCCCACGGGCATGACGTGCTCCACGCCCCAGCCCTCGGGCAGCGCGGAGGCGTCCGCGGCAGACCCCGGCACGCCCGCCTGCGCGGCAGCCGCGGCCGAGTCCGTCGCCGAGCCGTCCGAGCCGTTGCCCACGGCGAGGTGCGCGTTCAGGCGCGCGAGCAGGAACGGCGCCTGCGCGAAGCCAAAGCAGTCGCGCGTGAGGAGGGCGCGGCGGAACTCGTCGTCCGTGGGGAAGCGGCGCGGGGTGCCCTCCTCCACAAGGAAGAGCGCCACGTAGGACTCGTAGTACTTCTCGCCCGCGCTGCGCACCGCCGCGAGCTTGGCCACGAGGTGGCGCAGGAAGTGCTCCTGCGCGCTGCCCTCGCAGTCGCACACCGCGCGACGCAGCAGGTACGACTCGAGCACGCCGAGCATGTCCGCCAGCTGCTCGCGCGTGCACTCGCGGCGGCGGCAGCTGCGGAAGAGCTCCAGCACGAGCGGGCGCGCCGCGGCGCCGCCGAGGCGCGCGACGGCCGCCAGGTGGAACGACGTCCTCCTGGCCACGGGGTCCGCGGCGTCCGCGCCGGAAAGGCCGCCGCGCACCGCGTCCACGTAGTAGCCGGCGAAGTCCTTCAGCCGAAGGCAGAGGAAGCCCATGCGATCGTTCGCGTCGTACGCGTTCGCGCTGACGTAGCGCTTGAACACCTGGTACAGGTCCGCGTCGCCCAGGCGCTCCGGCGCGTAGGCCATCTGGAAGAAGCAGCGGACGAAGTCGTCGAACGCACCCTCGTCGCCCAGCGGCGCCAGCACGTCCTCGAGCGGCCTCCAGTAGGTTTGGTACGCCTGGGCCTGGCGGTCCAGCGGGTACTTCATGAGCACGAAGTTGCGGATGAGGTCAGCGGCGCTGAGGTCCTTGCCGGTCGAGTTCATGGACTCGAAGATGAGCTGCGCGTTGTCGCGCCCCTGCGCCATGGTCACGGACACGACCTCCAGGCGGCGCAACCCCTCCCACACGAGCGCGACGTCCGCGAGCGCGCCCAGCCGCCGCTCGAAGAGCGTGAGGTTGTCCAGGATCCTGGACGGCCCCTCCGGAGCGGGTCGCGACGGATCCTCCAGGTGGTCGATAACGGCACGGAACGTCGCGCGGTCGCCCTTGGAAAGCGTGAGCTTGTAGTGGTCGTCGCCAGAGCGGAACGGGTTCGTGAGGTAGCCGCTCATCAGGATCTCCTGGCGCGAGAACGGCAGGAGATCCGCCTCGTGCGCGTCCGCGTAGCGCGCGAGCGCCACCAGCAGCAGCGCGATGGTGGTGATGCGCTGCTGGCCGTCGATCACGGCGAGCGCCGCGACGCCCTGCGGCGAGGCGGTGCCGTCCTGCATGGTGACGATGGAGCCCGTGAAGTGCGTCTGCTCGCGCGAGCGCCCGCACGCCAGGATGTCGTCCCACAGCTGGAGGCACTGCTCCTCTCCCCACGAGTACGGCCTCTGGTACACCGGCACCACGTACCGGACGTTCATCTCGCTGATGAGCCCCATGACCCTGCGTACGCCTGCGTCCATGCTGCGCTTTCCCTCCCGCCGCCGCGCCGGGCGGTGCCGGCGGCCCGTGGCGTCCCGAATGGCCTCACTAACTGACAGAAGCTGCTCTTGTCAGTTAGTGGTGCCGCGGTGGGCTCACCAACTGACAGAAATAGCTCCCGTCAGATAGTGGTACCACTATCTGACGGGAGCGGGCAATTCCGTAGTGCGAGGCACCACAATCTGACAGCTTCCGCGCATCGCAGGCGCCGCGCGGGCGCGTCGAGCGCTACTGCTGCACGCGCTTCGCGTGGGCGCGCGCCGTCGCAAGGCCGCGCGCGATGCCGCCGTGCGAGGGGGCGGAGTACGCGGGCACGCCCGCCGCGGCGTCCCTGGCCTCGGACCCGCCGTCCGCAAGCGAGCTCAGGAGCACGGCCGCCAGGATGAGCGCGCAGCCCAGGTAGCACTGGGGCGCCATGACCTCTCCCAGGAACACGAACGAGAGCACCGCGGAGGACACGGACTCGAGCGAGAACAGCAGGCCCGCGTGCGTCGCGGTTGTGCGGCTCTGCGCCACCGGCTGCATCGCGAAGCCAAACGCGCTGCACACGAGGGCGAGGCCGAGCACGGCGCCCCACTCCGCGCTCGACTGCGGAAGCACCGGCCCCTCGAACGCGAGGTTGAACGCGGCGCCGAACACGGCCGCAAAGCCCAGCTGGCAGATGCCCAGCAGCAGCGCGTCGTCGGAGCGCGAGAACGTGTCCGTCGCCACGATCTGCAGCGCGTACACCGCAGAGCCCGCCAGGCACAGCCCGGCGCCGCCGCCCAGGGAGACCGGCCCGCTCAGCGTCAGCAGCGCAAGCCCCGCGACGCAGATCCCGATGCCCGCGAGCGTGGCGCGGCTGGGCGCCCTGCGCGTGGCCACCGCGACGATAAGCGGCACGAAGATGACCTTTGCGCTGGTAAGAAAGCCGGCGGTCGAGGCGGGCGTCGTCTTCAGGCCATACATCAGCAGCCCGAAGAACACGCACAGCAGCAGCCCGAGCACGGCGCCGCGCGCCACGACGGAGGCCGTCAGCTCGCGCAGCCTCTTGCGGAAGATGACCGCGACCGCGACGAACGCGATGCCAAAGCGCAGCGCCACCATGCCAAACGGCGGGATGGAAGAGAGCCCCACCTGCATCATGAGGTAGGAGCTGCCCCACGCGCACGCGATGACCGCGATCATGAGGTCTGCCTGCCTCTGCGTCCAGCCTGCGCCGACGCCCGCCCTGCGCGCAACTTCCATCAAGCTCTCCGTCCCGTGAGCACGCCCGCCAAAAACGTTCCGCGAACAGTTTTACGCGCCTCCCAGCCATTTGTTAACTTCATCTTTGTACTTGCATCCATTACACTGTGTACTGGTTATGCCGCCGGCGCGCCCCCGGGCGAGAAGGACGCGCGCACCCGCCCGCGGCATGCCCTCATACCAGGCAAAACGCAACCGGAGGCACGCATGGCCGCAGGCATGGAGCGCTACCAGATCTTTTTGAGGGTCGTCGAGCTCGGCAACATCACGCGCGCGGCGGAGTCGCTCAGCTACACGCAGTCCGGCGTGAGCCACGCCGTCCGCGCGCTTGAGCAGGAGTGCGGCGTCGCGCTGCTCACGCGCGGCAAGGCGGGCGTCGCCCTCACGGAGAACGGCCGGCTGCTGCTGCCGCGCATCCAGGCGCTCGTAAACCAGCAGCGCGCGCTCGAGCAGGCCATACACGAGGTCAACCACGTGGTCGCCGGCACGCTGCGCATCGGCACGTTCACGTCCGTCTCCACGCAGTGGCTGCCCGGCATGATCGAGCGATTCCAGAGGAGCTATCCCCAGGTGGAGTTCCAGATCTACGCCGGCGGCTACGAGGACATCGCGGAGCGCGTCCAGGAGGGCCGCGCGGACCTGGGCTTCCTCACGTCCGTGGTGCGCAGCCCGCAGCTCTGCTTCCACGCGCTGCGCCGCGACCAGATGATGGCCATCCTCCCGCGCGACCACCCGCTCGCTGCGCGCCGGCGCGTGAGCGTGGGGCAGGTGGCCCGCGAGGAGCTGGTCATGCCCCTGCGCGGATCCGAGCAGGACATCCGCGCGGCGCTCGCGGATTCGCCGAGCCCGCTCAACGTGCGCTACGCCCTGAACGACGACTTCTCGGCCCTCGCCATGGTGGAGCACGGCTTTGGTGTCTCGGTCATGCCGGAGCTGATCCTGCGCAACTCCGCCTTCGACGTGGAGGTCAGGCCCTTCTCGCCCGCGCGCTGGCGCACCATCGGCATCGCGACCCTGGACCCGGCCGGCCTCACGGCGGTGGCGCGCACGTTCGTCGGGTTCCTGACGAGCCCGGACAACGCGGACCTGTTGCAGTAGGCGCGCGGCCTAGCCGCCGGCGACCTCGAACGTGACGCCGTCCAGGTTCTTCACGTGTACGCGAATGAGCGCGCGCAGGCGCGACCTCTGCGTGGCGTCAAGCGGCGCGCTCGTCCTCACCGTGGCGACCACGCGGCGCGTGGCCGTCGCGTGGCCGGCCTCGGCAACGTACTCCGTGCCCACGCGGTACTCCACGAGCGACGGGCATACGGCGGAAAGCTCGCGCGTCGTCAGGTCTACCTGGTACTCGTCCGCGCTCTGCGCGCCCGCGGTGCCGGGGCCCGCCGCCTGGCGCACCATGTCGGCCGTCGCGAGCACGCACGGGATCATGAACACGATGGTCGCCACCAGGATGAAGCGCTTCATGCGGCGCGAGAGCCGCTCCTCCGCGACCTCCTCCTCAAGGGCGACCACGCCGTCCGGGCCCACCTCGCGGTGCAGGGGCACGCGCAGGATGAGAAGGACGATCTCTGCCGCCAGCGCTATGAACACCACGTTCAGCGCGAACTCGTAGAACGCGCTCGCGAAGCGCGCCGGGTCGCGCGCGGCGATGCCGTAGCCCGCGGCGCACAGCGGCGGCATGAGGGCCGTGGCCACGGCGACGCCCGCGATGAGGGTGGACGGCTCCTGCCTGCGCGAGTTGCCCAGGCCGCCCGCGAATCCGCCCGCAAGCGCCACCAGGATGTCCCACACCGTGGGGTTGGAGTTCGCGAGCAGCTCGTTCGTGACGCCGCTCAGGGGCGACAGCACGAAGTACAGGGTGGACGTGGCAAGGCAGATGCAGACCTGGACGAGGAGACCCACGATCGCGTCGCGCAGCAGGCGCACGTCCGCCGTGGCCACGGAGTACGAGATGGCGAGCACGGAGCCCATGAGCGGGCAGATGAGCATGGCTCCCACGATGCACTCCGTCGAGTCCGTGTTCAGGCCGATGGACGCTATGAGCATCGCCACGATGAGGATGCACAGGTGCGTGCCGTTGAGCTTGGAGCCGTTTACGAAGCGCCGGCGGATGTCCTGGTAGCTGGCGCGCCCCGCCCGCAGGTTGAACACGCTGGACAGTGCCCGCGCAAGCGGGTTTGCCCCATGCGCGGCGCGACGGCGCGCGGCGGATGCGCCCGCGCGCGACTTGTCCGCGACTCCCGGCCCCGCCGACGGACCGCCCGACCCGACCTCGCCCATGCCTCGCCTCCATCGCCTCGGCGCGCAGGCGTCCGCGCGCCGCCATGTTCGTGGTCGAGGTGATTCTATCCCGTATGGCGCGGCCTAAACCGCGGGCGGCGCACTTCTCGCCCGCGTCGGTTGCCGGCGCACCCGCAGGCAAGGGAGACGCGCGCTGCCACGGGCACACGCTGCGTTGCGCCTGCAACGGAATGACTGCCGGCGGCGTCCTACACTGGGTGGTGCGGGCGCGTGCCCGCAGGCGGCGCGGACCCGCGACGGGCCCGCCGGGCGATTGGCGAGAAGGACGGTGCGACGGCACATGCAGCAGGAAGATGCGCGGCAGGCACAGGGCGAGTCGGGCGAGGAAGACCCGAGGTTCGAGCGTATATTCCAGGCGATCAAGGCGGACCCGCAGAACGAGTCGTACACGCAGGCGGGGATCAACCCGCTGTACACCGCGAGCGCGACCGCACGCATCGTGATCATTGGGCAGGCGCCCGGCAGGGTGGCGCAGGACACGCGCATCCCGTGGAACGACAAGAGCGGCGAGCGCCTGCGCGACTGGCTGGGGATGGACGCACGGACGTTCTACGACCCAGCACGGGTATCGATCATGCCGATGGACTTCTACTTCCCGGGCAAGGGCAGAAGCGGCGACCTGCCTCCGCGCAAGGGCTTTGCGGAAAAGTGGCACCCGCAGCTCTTGGAGCTCATGGGCGACGTGAGGCTGACCGTGCTGATTGGCTCGTACGCCACGAGGCGCTACCTGGGGCTTAAGAGCTCAGCAAAGCTGACGGACGTCGTGCGCGACTACCGCTCGTACCTGCCGGAGCGCTTCCCTCTGGTGCACCCCTCGCCCCGAAACCAGATCTGGATGAAGAAGAACCCGTGGTTTGAGGAGGACGTGGTGCCGGAGCTGCGCCGCCGCGTGGCGGACGCGCTGAGCTAAGGGACCGTCCGCGGTGCCCGTACGCGGCACACGGCTGCGGCAACCGGCCACGGCACCCCGCGGCGCCTGCTAGAAGGACGTGCGCAGGAGGTCCAGAAGCCCCTCGTCGGAACGGACCTCCGCGTCCGGCCGCACGCGGGCGTCCCCTGGCACGGCGCGGCGTCTGCGGTTGAGCCACACCACGCGCATGCCGGCCGCGCGGGCGCCCACCACGTCCGTCTGGAACGCGTCGCCCACGTACAGCGACTGCGCAGCGCGGGCGCCCATGGCGGAAAGCGCCTCGCGGAAGATGGCGGGGTCCGGCTTCGCCACGCCGAGCGCATCCGAGACAAACACGTGCTCCGGCCGTATCCACCTGCCCAGGCCGAGCGCGCGCCACTTGTCCATCTGCCGGTCCGGCGTGCCGTTCGTGACGACACCCACGCCGCAACGCGCGTGCGCAAGGCACCAGTCAAGTGCGGACGCCATCGCTGGGGAAAGCACCATGCCCGCGTCGTCGCGCACGGTGTAGGCGCGCTGCAGCCTGAGGGCGCACGCCTCGTCCACGCGCACGCCAAACTCCGCCATGGTGCGCTGCATGCGCCGCACGTACATGGCATCCGTCGGGCGCTCGCCGGCCGCGTACGCCGCGAACACCTCGCCGGAGTGGCGGCGGCTCGCAAGGTACAGGCCCTCGGCCGTGGCGCCCGGCACCTCTCCCAGCACCCTGCGAACGGCGCGCGCGAAGGGCAGCGCCTGGTCGTACAGGGTGTCGTCCATGTCAAACAGAATCGCGTCCATGCGCCCACTGTAGCGCGTGGCGGCGCGCCCGCGCAAGCGCCCAACGCGACCCCAAACGCCGCCGAGAAGGCCCGGGCGACGCAGCGGCGATATGCGGCATTTCTGGGCGGCGGCGCACGCTACGCACAGGGGCAAACAGCCACCAGACAACCCCAAGACGCCTCTGGCGCGCCGCCATTAAGTACAATGGAGGGGATGCGAGCGGCCGTCCCACGGCAGGTGCCGGGCGCGTTTGGCCGCCAGAACCGTTGATCTGGATAAGGGGAATGCACATGGCTACCAAGAAGAGGACCTCCTCCACAGCAAAGTCAGCCTCAAAGGCGTCGCCCAAGGCATCGGCGCCCGCGCCGGCGCCAAAGGCGACCGAGGAGCCCAAGGCCGCCACGAAGCCGGCGGCGAAGGCCACCGTGAAAGCCACCGCAACCCCGAAGCCCGCATCCCCCAAGCCCGCTGCGAAGCCTGCGGCCAAGCCGGCAGCCCCCAAGTCCGCGGCAAAGGCGACTCCCGCGGCGAAGGCACCTGCGAAGGTGGATCCCAAGCCGGCCGTAAAGCCCGCGGGCGAGAAGAGCGAGGCGAAGCCGGCCGAGAAGGCACCCGCAAAGTCCGAGGCAAAGAGTGCCCCGAAGGCCGCGGCGAAGCTAGCCGAGAAGGCCGAGCCCAAGCCTGCGGCGAAGCCAGCCGCAAAGCCTGCGGCGAAGGCCGAGCCCGTCGCCGCCGCAAAGCCGAAGCCGAAGACGGAGCCCAAGCCTGCATCGAAGCCGGCCGCAAAGCCCGCTGCCGCGCCGAAGCCCGCTGCCGCGAAGGTTGAGCAGAAGGCGAAGCCGGCCGAGAAGGCGCCTGCAAAAGCCGAGGCAAAGCCCGCAGCAAAGGCCGAGCCCAAGCCTGCGGCGAAGCCGGCCGCAAAGCCCGCTGCCGCGAAGGTTGAGCAGAAGGCGAAGCCGGCCGAGAAGGCGCCTGCAAAGGCCGAGCCCAAGCCCGCAACAAAGGCCGCGCCCAAGGCCGCGGCCAAGCCGGCGCCGAAGGCAGAGCCCAAGGCCGCGGCGAAGCCGGAGCCGAAGGCCGCACCGGCGCCAAAGCCGGAGCCCGCTCCTCTCCCCCAGCCGCGCCGCTCCATCGCCTTCATAGGGTCCGAGTGCTACCCGTTCGTGAAGACGGGCGGCCTGGGCGACGTCATGTATGCGCTGCCGAAGGCCCTCGTGAAGCAGAACTGCGACGTTAAGGTAATCCTGCCGCGCTACGCCTGCATCAAGCAGGAGTGGCAGGAGAAGATGGTGTATCGCGGGGCGTTCGACATGGACCTTTGCTCCGACGGGCGCAGCTTCTACGTGGGCATCATGGAGTACGTGGATGAGTCCGGCGTGGTGTACGACTTCATCGACAACCAGGACTTCTTCAGCTATGGCAACCCGTACACCAACCTGGTGGACGACATCCCCAGGTTCTGCTACTTCAGCAAGGCCGCGCTCGCCGCGCTCAACTTCCTGGACTGGACGCCCGACGTGATCCACTGCCACGACTGGCAGGCGGGGCTCGTGCCGCTGTTCCTGAAGACCATGTTCCAGAACACGGAACTCGGCCGCTCCAAGGTGGTCCTCACCATCCACAACCTGCGCTTCCAGGGCAAGTACAACATCCCCACCATCAAGTACTGGACGAACCTGCCCGACTACGTCTTCAACGAGGGCGCGCTGCAGCAGGACTGGACCGAGGCGAACATCCTGAAGGGCGGCCTGGCGTACGCGGACATGATATCGACCGTGAGCGGCACCTACGCGCAGGAGATCCAGAGCCCGGAGTACGGCGAGGGGCTGGACGCGCACCTTCGCTACCACTCCTGGAAGCTGCGCGGCATCGTGAACGGCATCGACGTGGACATCTGGGACCCGGCGCGCGACAAGTTCATCGCCACGCCGTACGACGGCGAGGACGTTATCCAGAAGAAGCGCGAGGACAAGCGCGCCCTGCAGGAGGAGCTTGGCCTGGAGGTGGACGACGGCAAGATGATCCTTGGCCTGATATCGCGCCTGACCGACCAGAAGGGCCTGGACCTGGTGAACGCCGTCATCCCCGGCCTCGTTGACGGCAACACGCAGATCGTGCTTCTGGGCACGGGCGACGCGCAGTACGAGGACTCGTTCCGCTACTACGAGAACGCCTACAAGGGCACCGTCTGCTCGAACATCATGTACGACGAGGCGCGCTCGCACCAGATCTACGCCGGCGTCGACGCGCTCATGGTACCGTCGCGCTTCGAGCCCTGCGGCCTGACGCAGCTCATCGCCATGCGCTACGGCACCATCCCCATCGTGCGCGAGACCGGCGGCCTGAAGGACACGGTCGAGCCGTACAACAAGTTCAGCAACCAGGGCAACGGCTTCACGTTCGACCGCTACGACGCCGGCCTGCTGTACGACGCCATCAACCGCGCGAAGACGCTGTTCTTCACGAACCGCTTCTGCTGGGACGAGATGGTCCAGCGCGACATGGCGAAGGACGTGAGCTGGGAGAGGTCCGCGAGGCAGTACCGCGACCTGTACCTCGAGCTGACGCAGTAGCCGCGGCGCGACCGCACGCGGCCCCACGGCGGGCCCGCACCCGACAGAGGGCCCACGGCATCACATGGCCCGGCCCCCGCGACGCGAAAGCCACCGCGGGGGCCGGGCCTCGCCTTGCGCGGGGCGAGAAGGGCGTGGCCTACGCGGATGCCGGCGCGTCGGGACGACCGTCCTTCTCGCCCGCAGGCGCTGCGTTCGCACACGATCCGTCCGCAGGCGCGGCGTCGCGCTCGCCCGGCACCACGACGGCGCCCGTGCCCTCGAGGAGCGCCAGGCAGTCCGGGTAGGTGAAGCGCGCTCCCTGCACGCGGTTGCGCAGGAGGCTCAGGCGGTAGCCGCGGGCGCCCGTGAGGTCCGCCCGCTGCATGCGGCAGTCCGCAAAGCAGGTGCCGGAAAGATCGCAGCCGCGCAGGTCGCAGTCGCGCAGGTCGCACGCGTCGAAGCGGCTGTTGCGCACGCTGCTGCCCGCGAAGGTGCCCCCGCGCAGGTTGAGCCCGTCGAACGCGTTTCGCTCCAAGCGGCAAGAGCGCACGCCGGAAAGCGCGGAGCCGCCCCGGTCCTCCGGCCACCAGAGCGCCCAGTCCACGCCGCAAAGCTCGCAGTCCTCGAAGTCGCACGCGCGCAGGAAGCTGTTCTGCGCGCGCGGGTCCGCTATGCGGCACCCCACGAAGCTGCACTCCTCGAACGTGCAGCCCCCAAACGAGCACCCGTCCGCGACGCAGCCCACGAACTCGCAGCGCAGGAAGCGCTCGTGCGCCACGATCTGCCCCACGAGCTCCACGCCCCGAAGGCGCCTTTCGCTCACGACCTTTTCCCTCATGCGACCCCTGGCTGCCAGATTCCTGCAAACGCTGGAAACTATAGCCCATGTCCACGGCGCGCGCCACGCGGCGCCACCGCCGTGCCCGGGCGCGTGCGCACAATGTGGAGCCGCGCCTCCCCAAGGCCCGCCGTCAGGTTTTTGGCCCACGCTCGTGTTGTAGGCGAGCGCTCACAAACGGAAAAGAGGACATCATGCCTAGAACAAGAGGCCGCGAGGAGGAGGTGCAGCGGGAGGCCCGGCGCCTCGTGGAGACGTACGGCAACCTCGCCATGCGGCTTGCCTACACCTACCTGGGCTCGCGGCGGGACGCGGAGGACGTGAGCCAGGACGTGCTCTGCAAGCTCATCTGCAGGCGTCGGCCGTTCGAGAGCCCGGAGCACGAGAAGGCGTGGGTCATCCGCTGCACCGCGAACGCCTGCAAGGACGAGCTCCGCAGCGCGGCCAGGAGCCGCAACGTCGCCCTGACGGCGGCGGGCGAGGTCGCGGACCAGTCCGCCCAGGTGGAGGACCTGGTGGAGAAGAGCGAGCTTCTCGGGCGGGTGACCGCCGCGGTGATGCGCCTATCTCCCCCGTACCGCGAGGCGGTGTACCTGTACTACTACGAGGGGATGAGCATCAGGCAGATAGCGCGAGCCACGGGGGCGACGGAGGCCGCCATCACGAAGAGGCTAAGCCGCGCCCGCGCGGAGCTGCGCAAGAGCTTGGAGGAGAAGAGCGATGGAAACCACGATGAGGGCGTATCGGGACGAGATGGATCGGGTCTCTCTTTCTTCCAAAAGGATGAGCCAGATGGCCCAGGCCGTGGCCTCGGCCGCGCTGTCTGCGACTGACGCCGCGCAGGGCGAGAGGGGCGGCGCGCGTCGCCCGGGGGTTCGCTGCAGGGCGGCGGGCGCGCGCAGGCGCCCGAGGTTTGCCGTCGCGGCCGTTGCCGCCGGCCTCGCGCTTGCCGTGGGCATGGGCGGCTACGCCTACGCGAGCGGACAGCTGGTGAGCGTGGCAAGCGCCTTCGACGACGTGTTCCTGGGGTCGACGGCGCCGACCAAGGTGAGGAACAAGGTCGGGCGCCCGGTGGACGCGGTCGCCACGAGCGACGGCGTGACCATCAGCGCGGACGCCATCATGGGAGACGAGCACAACTACGCCGTGGTGTACAGTATCCGCCGTGCGGACGGCAAGCCCCTGGGCAAGGTCGCGACGAACGCGAACGGCACGCTCACGATCGACGGCAAGACTCCGAACGCGGACTTCGACCAGAGCGTGGACGGCACATCCGGCGCAGGCGGAGAGAGCTACTTCTACGACGCGAACCCCAGCGACAACGCCATCCAGATGGTCACGAAGATGACGACGGACGCAAACGTGATCGGCGCCACCATAAGGACGAGCTTCAGGGGCATCACCCTGCAGGACGAGGGCTACCGCGATGCAGGCACCATCGCCACGGGCAGCTGGGACCTGAAGTTCAAGCTCAACTACGAGAGCAACTCCGTGAGCCTGAAGCCCACGGGCAGCCTCACGGTCGCCGGGACCAGCGGCAGCGTGCAGGGCGTGAGCGTATCGCCCGTAGGCGTCACGATCGACTACACCGTGAACGGCACCGAGAAGGCGCCCGCGAGCGGCAGGTGGTCGCCAAAGTACCTTGACCTGGGCGACATCACCGTCACGATGAGGGACGGCACCACCATGACCGTGCCCACCGGCGCCGCGAGCTCGAGCGAGAAGGACGGGAAGACCGTGGTGAGCATGGGTTCCTTCTTCGACGGCGTGGTCGACCCGAGCGACGTCGTGTCCGTAAGCTTCGCCGGCGTCACCGCGACGGCGTAGGGGGCAAGGCGGCGGCACTTCTCGCCCAGGGGGCGTGAATGTAGGACAGAGCACGGACAAGACCCCGTCGGACGTTCCGGCGGGGCCTTTCGCGTGCCGCGCGCGAGTGCGCCGCGGGGATGTAGACTGTCTGGAGGCAGGCGCCACCGCCGGCGCACCCACGTGCGAGGCGCCGCTTGGCCGGCGCTACAGCTGGGCGTCGACGTGCTGGGCGAGCATCTCCTTCGGCATGCCACCCACCAGCCGGTCGACGACCTTGCCGTCCTTGATGATGAAGAAGCTGGGGATGCTCATCACGCCAAAGGCAGACGCAAGCTCCGGCTGCTCGTCGGAGTTGACCTTGCCCACCTTGAGGCGGCCGTCATACTCTTCCGCGAGCTGCTCCACCACCGGCATCATCGCGCGGCAGGGCCCGCACCAGTCCGCATAGAAGTCCACCAGCACGGGGACGTCGCTCCCAAGCACCTCTGACTCGAAGTTCTCCTTCGTGAACCTGTACTCCATGGTCGCTCCTCTCTTGTTGGCGCCTTGCGCCTTGGTCGTTGACACCACTGTACGTGGTATATTTTCCTGAGCAAGTACGCAGTTTGGATATACGTGGTAAGGAAAGACTGACCATGGCAGCCACCAGCAAGAATGCCGCCCGCACGACAACGGCGGCACATGTGAAGAATCCGTCGCCCTGCCTGGCGAGCGCGGACCCCAGCGTCACCGGGTCCGGCTGCGCGCTGCGGCGCGTGCTGGACGCGGTGGGAGGCAAGTGGAAGATCCTGCTGATCGTGGCGCTGTCGCAGGCGGACGAGCTGCGCTACGGCGAGCTGCGCCGCCTGGTGTTTGGCATCACCAACACCATGCTGGCGGCCTCGCTCAGGGAGCTGGAGGCCGACGGCCTGGTGCTGCGCACGCAGTACGCCGAGATGCCGGTCCGCGTGGAGTACAGCCTGACGCCGCAGGCGCGCGAGCTGGTGCCCATACTGATGCAGCTGAGGGACTGGGGCGAGAAGAACCTGTAAACGCGGCGGAAGGCAGGTGCCAGACCGCGCCGGCGGCCGGCGGCAAGCGACCCGCGCCGCGGTGGGCGCGACGGCACAGGCGTCAGCGCGGGCCGGCCCCGCCCCTGCCGCACCGCATGCGCGGCAGCAGGAGCGCAAGCGCCACGGCGGTGCCCGCGGCCGCAAGCGCACCTCCCACCACGCCCACGGACGCGACGCCCAGCCGCGCCACGGCAACGCCGCCGAGCGCGGTGCCGCCCCCTATGCCCAGGTTGTACAGGCCGGAGTATATGGCCATGGCCACCGTGGCCTCCTCCGGGCGCGCGAAGTCTATGAGCACCGCCTGGAACGCGATGCCGTAGCCCATCTGGCACGCGCCCCACGCCACGAGCGCCGCGACCATGCTCGCCGGCGACGCGGCAGCAGGCAGCAGCAAGAACAGCACGGCGGACTCGCCCAGAAGGCTCGCCGCCAGGAAGACGCGTCGGTTGCCGTCGTACAGGCGCGAGAAGAGCACGCTTCCCAGCAGGCCCGCGCAGCCAAACGCAGAGAGCGCCAGCGTGACGCCGCGCGCGGGGAGCCCCGCCACGCGCAGCAGGAACGGCTCCACGTAGCTGTACGCCGCGAACTGACCGGCCGCCAGGAAGACCGTCACCACGTACAGCGCCACGAGAGACCCGTTGCGAAGGAGCCCCGGCAGCTGACCCACGCGAAAGCGCTCCCCCGGCCCCATGGACGGAAAGACGAGCGCAAGGTATGCGAGCGTGGCGACCGCCGCCGCGCCCATGGCGGCAAACGTCATGCGCCAGCCCAGCGCGAGGCCGATGGCGCGCCCCAGCGGCATGCCCACGATCTGCGCGACGGAGCTGCCCGTGGCCACGAGGCCAATGGCCGCGGACGACGCGCGCGGGTCCACCACGCGCGCGGCCACCACCATCACCACGGCCCAGAACACGCTGTGCGCGGCGGCCACCACCAGGCGCGCCGCCACCAGCAGCCAGAACGTGGGCGCGGCGGCGCACAGGAACTGCCCGGCAGCGAACACCGCGAGCAACCCCAGCATGAGCCGCCTGAACCCCACGCGGGACGCGAGCACCATGAGCGGCAGCGACATGAGCATGACGCCCCACGCGTACACCGAGATCATGTGCGCGGCGCCCTCCTCCGCAAGCGAGAAGGACGCGCCGATGTCCGTGAGCAGCCCGATCGGGACGAACTCCGACGTGTTGAACACGAACGCCGCGACCGCGAGCCCCGCGAGCGCCAGCCACTGCCTGGGCTGGATCCGCCCATCCTTCTCGCCCGCGGCGCCCGCCGCCCCTCCACGGGCGCCGCTCCTGCCAGATGCCGCCATCGCACTCCCCTCGCCTTCCGTAACGGACTGTCCAGTCTAGCCGTTCGGGGCGGGGCGCGGGCGGCGCAAGGCGGCGCGCACGGCGTCCGCGCGAGACATGGCAGGCGCGGGTGCCCGGTCGCCTGCCGTGCACCCGCGCCGCCTGTCGTCCGGGACCCACGACCTGCGCCCGGCACGCGCGCTGGGAGGGCACCGGCGACGGGAGAGGAGAGTGATTCGTCGCCGTGCTCACGCGCCGGCCGCGGCCCTGGCCGTGGTCCCTCGTGAACCCTTTCGGGGCGATGTCCCGCAAACCCCCGTAGCCTAATACCTACTTGCTAACTAGGAATTTGTTGACACCCGTTATACCGCCTCCCGCGGCGCCGGTCAACCTTGGGTGCGTTCGGCATTTTCGATCGCGGGCGTTCGGTGCGCGCGATGGCGGGCCGAAGCCTTTGCGGCCTTGCATTTGACACGGGCGTCATCGCATTTTGCGCACCGCAACTACCTGCGCAAACAACCGTCCACCGACGATTCCGACCGGTTTGGGAACGCTCGGTGGGCCGCTGGGTAAGAGAGGAACATTGCTGTCAGAGCGGCCATGCCGCAGAAAGGAAACCGCATGGACATCAAGAAGGTAACCGTCGCCGGCGGCGGCGTGCTGGGGAGCCAGATCGCGTTCCAGAGCGCGTACAGCGGATACGACGTCACCATCTGGCTGCGCACGGAGGCCTCCATCGGACGCTGCCAGCCGAAGCTCGACTACCTGCACGCCACGTACCTCAAGACGCTCGACGCCATGAAGGAGAGCCCGGCCGCCTACGCGTACGGCCTCATGCCGCGTGAGGACGTGACCCCGCAGAGCTGCGAGGACGCGAAGGCGAAGGTTGAGGCGGCATACGCCAACATCAGGCTCACCACGGACTGGGACGAGGCGTTTGGCGACGCGGACCTGGTGATCGAGGCCGTGGCGGAGAACGTGGAGCAGAAGGTGGCGTTCTACACCGAGCTCGCGAAGCACCTGCCCGAGCGCACCATCATCGACACGAACTCCTCCACCCTGCTGCCCTCGCAGTTTGCCGAGGCCACCGGCCGTCCGGAGAAGTTCCTGGCGCTGCACTTCGCGAACGAGATCTGGTCGCACCCCACGGCCGAGGTCATGCGCCACGCCGGCACCGGCGACGAGGCGTTCGAGGCCACGATCGCGTTTGCGGCGTCCATCCGCATGATCCCGCTGCGCGTGAACAAGGAGCAGCCGGGCTACCTGCTGAACTCCATGCTCGTGCCGTTCCTGAGCTCCGCCGAGGCCCTGTGGGCCAACGACGTCGCGACGCCGGAGGACATCGACCGCGCCTGGACGCTGGGCACGGGCGCCCCCGCCGGCCCGTTCCGCATCCTGGACATCGTGGGCCTGACCACGGCGTACAACATCGGCATCATGGACCCGCGCGCCAAGGACCCCAGCACCGTCCAGGCGAGGGTCGCGGCAAAGCTGAAGGAGAAGATCGACCGCGGCGAGCTGGGGCTCAACGCGGGCAAGGGATTCTACGAGTACCCGAAGCAGTAGCGTGGGCGAGACGGCCTCCCAGGCCGTGACATCCCGTGGACGAGGGACGCCCCGGACCGGACGCGAACGCGCCGGCCGGGGCGTCCCGCCCTTCTCGCCCGCCGGCAGCGCGCCTACATGACGCCCGACGCCCTCGCAAGCATCGTTGCGCACCTCACAAACACAACATGCGGTATGTAGATGGCTCCACGCCACCACTTGTGCCGCCTTTATTGCTACTTGTTTGATAGCATTTGTTTCGGGGCGACGCCCCATGTGACTGACGAGTGTACGCGCCGGCACGGCGCGCTGGCAGATGGGAACACGACGGTGGTAACGAAGCGAGACGGAAGGGTCGAGCCCTACGACAGGCGCAAGATCGGCGCCGCCATGCGAAAGGCGCTCGCGGAGGTGGGCGACGGCACGGCAGAGGACGCCGGCGCGCTCGAGGCGCTGCTTGCGGCGGTGGAGGCGCGCCTGGGCGCGGACGACGCGCAGGACGTCGAGTCCATCCAGGACCTCGTGGAGCGCACCCTGATGGAGAGGGGCCACTACGACGCCGCGAAGGCGTACATCCTGTACCGCCACCGCCGCTCCGAGCTCAGGGCCGCACGGCGGGCGATCTGCGAGCTCGCGTTCCCCTATACCCGGGACGCGGCCGCGGGCGAGGGCGGCGCGTCCTTCTCGCCCGACGGGGCCGAGGGAATGTCGCGCGCGCTCGACGCCGTGCTGGACAGGGTCTCGCGGGAGTTCGACCCCGCGACCTACCCGCTCTCCGCTCTCGCGGCGAAGTTCTCAGGCTTCGCGAAGCCGTCCATGGGGGCGGACGAGCGGGCGGACGCCCTGGTGCGGGCCGCCGTGGAGCTCACGAGCGCCGAGGCGCCTGAGTGGTCGCGCATAGCGGGCAGGCTGCTGGCGCTTGTGGCGGCGTGGCGCCTTCGCCGGCAGGAGCGCGCCCGCGGCATCGACGGCCTCTATGGCAAGCTCCGCTACCTCACGGACCAGGGGCTGTACGGGTCGTACGTACTTGAGGGCTACACGCGCGACGAGATAGAGCTCGCGGCCACGTGGATCGACGCCGGCCGCGACGACCTTCTGGACTACCCCGGCCTCGACCTGCTGCTGAAGCGCTACGTGGTATCCAGCCACGACCACGTGCCGCTGGAGTCCCCGCAGGAGATGTTCATGGGCATCGCGCTGCACCTGGCGCTTCGCGAGGAGGCGGGCGCCCGCATGGGGTGGGTCAGGCGCTTCTACGACATGCTGAGCCGGCTTGAGGTCACCATGGCCACGCCGACCCTCTCGAACGCGCGCAAGCCCCACCACCAGCTGTCCAGCTGCTTCATCGACACCGTTCCCGACAGCCTGGAGGGCATCTACCGCAGCGTGGACAACTTTGCCCAGGTGTCCAAGTACGGCGGCGGCATGGGCATGTACCTGGGGAAGGTGCGTGCCAAGGGCGGCAGCATCCGCGGCTTTAGGGGCGCGGCCGGCGGCGTCGTGCGCTGGATACGCGTGATAAACGACACGGCCGTCGCCGTGGACCAGCTGGGCGTGCGCGCGGGCGCCGTCGCGGTGTACCTGGACGCGTGGCACCGCGACCTGCCCGAGTTCCTGCAGCTGCGCACCAACAACGGCGACGACCGCATGAAGGCGCACGACGTGTTCCCCGCGGTGTGCTACCCGGACCTGTTCTGGCGTATGGCGCAGGAGGACCTTAACCAGCCATGGCACCTCATGTGCCCGCACGACATCCTGGTGGCGCGCGGATACGCGCTTGAGGACTACTATGGCGAGGAGTGGGAGCGCCGCTACCTGGAGTGCGTGGCCGACCCGCGCATACCCAAGCGCACCGTCACGGTGAAGGACGTAGTCCGCCTGGTGCTGCGCAGCGCCGTGGAGACCGGCACGCCGTTCGCGTTCATGCGCGACGCCGTGAACCGCGCGAACCCCAACCCGCACGCCGGCATGATCTACTGCTCGAACCTCTGCACCGAGATCGCCCAGAACACGAGCGAGATCCAGGGCGTGAGCCAGGAGGTCGTGACGGAAGGCGGCGACACCGTGGTCGTCACCACCACGCGCCCCGGCGACTTCGTGGTGTGCAACCTCGCGAGCCTGTCGCTCGGGCGGCTGCCGGTGGAGGACGACGCGTACCTGGCGCAGACCGTGCGCACGGCCGTGCGCGCGCTGGACAACGTGATAGACCTCAACTTCTATGCGCTGCCGTACGCGAAGGTCACGAACCGCCGCTACCGCTCCATCGGGCTCGGCGTCTCCGGCTACCACCACATGCTCGCGAGGCGCGGCATCGGCTGGGAGACGCAGGCGCACCTCGACTTCGCGGACGACGTGTTCGAGCGCATAAACCGCCACGCCATCGAGGCGTCGTGCGACCTTGCGCGCGAGCGAGGCGCATACGAGAAGTTCGAGGGCTCGGACTGGCAGACGGGCGCCTACTTCGCCAAGCGCGGCTACACGTCCCCGGCGTGGCGCGAGCTCGCCGCGCGCGTGGCCAGGCACGGCCTGCGCAACGCCTACCTCATCGCCATAGCTCCTACGAGCTCCACCTCGATCATCGCGGGCACCACGGCCGGCCTCGACCCCGTGATGCGCAAGTTCTTCCTGGAGGAGAAGAAGGGCGCCATGCTCCCGCGCGTCGCGCCGGAGCTCTCGCCCAGGACGTGGTGGTACTACAAGCCCGCCCACTACATCGACCAGACGTGGAGCATGCGCGCGGCCGGCGTGCGCCAGCGCCACATCGACCAGGCCCAGTCCGTGAACCTCTACATCACGAACGAGTACACCATGCGCCAGGTGCTGGGCCTCTACCTCGAGGCGTGGCGCGACGGCGTGAAGACCGTCTACTACGTCCGCAGCAAGTCGCTCGAGGTGGACGAGTGCGAGAGCTGCTCCAGCTAGCGGGCCACCACGGCCGGCAGACCCGCCTGCCGGCACGCGGCGCGACGACAGGCACAACCACACACACGAAGGGAAGACCATGCAGCACACGAACGCCACGCCCCTCTCGCCCAAGGCGCTCTTCAACCCCAACGGCGACACGGACGTGCGCCGGCGGCGCCTCATAGGCGGCAACACCACCAACCTGAACGACTTCAACAACGTGAGGTACGCGTGGACCACGGACTGGTACCGCCAGGCCATGAACAACTTCTGGATCCCGGAGGAGATCAACCTATCCCAGGACGCGAAGGACTACCCCAACCTCACGCCCGCGGAGCGTACCGCGTACGACAAGATCCTCTCGTTTCTGGTGTTTCTGGACTCGCTGCAGACGGCGAACCTCCCCAACGTGGGCGAGTTCATCACCGCGAACGAGGTGAACCTGTGCCTGCACATCCAGACGTTCCAGGAATGCGTGCACTCGCAGAGCTACTCGTACATGCTGGACACCATCTGCAGCCCGGAGCAGCGCAACGACATCCTGTACCAGTGGCGCACCGACGAGCGCCTCCTGGCGAGAAACACGTTCATCGGCAACCTCTACAACGAGTTCCAGGAGCGGCGCGACGCGCCCGCGCTGCTTCGCGTGATGATGGCGAACTTCATCCTGGAGGGCGTGTACTTCTACTCTGGCTTCATGTTCTTCTATAACCTCGCGCGCAACGGCAAGATGCCCGGCAGCGCGCAGGAGATCCGCTACATCAACCGCGACGAGAACACCCACCTGTGGCTGTTCCGCAACATGATCCTGGAGCTGCAGAAGGAGGAGCCGGGGCTGTTTACGCCCGAGGCCATCGAGGACCTGCGGCAGATGCTCGTGGAGGGGGTGCGCCAGGAGGTGGCCTGGGGAACGTACGTGATAGGCGACGACATCGCCGGCCTCACGAGCCGGCAGGTGAGCGACTACATCCACTACCTGGGAAACCTGCGCTGGAGCTCCCTGGGCTTCGGCACGCTGTGGCCGGAGCACGCGCAGGAGCCGCCAGACATGGCGTGGGTCTCGCAGTACAGCGACGCCAACATGGTGAAGACGGACTTCTTCGAGGCGCGCTCGACCGCGTACGCAAAGTCGACCGCGCTGGTGGACGACCTGTAAGGCAGGGGGACGGGCGAGAGGGACGCGAGGACGGGGGCGCGTCCTTCTCGCCTACCTGCGCGCCTTGCCCTCAAGCACCAGCATCACCGCGCCGAGAAGGACGATGGCGACGCCGCTGATGCCAAACCATGCGCTCACGCCAAGCGCCTCCGCCACGGGCGACGCCACCGCAAGGCCGACGGGAGTCGACACCATCGATACGATCTGGAACGCCGAGAACGCCCGGCCGAGCTTCTGGGGAGCGATGCTCTTCTGCATGTACGCCACGATGGGCACGTCGTAGCAGGTGGCCGTTGCCCCCATCGCGCCGCAGAGCACCGCAAACGCCACCCAACCGCCGAAGCTCTTGGGCAGCAGGCCGCAGGCGAGGCAGGTGGCGCCCAGTGCCACCGTCGCCTTAAACGACGCGCGCACCTCGTTTGCGAAGTTCGCCTTCGCGACCGCGAGGCCGTCGCGCAGCTCGCGGACGGGATGGAGCCTTGGGCGCTCCCCCTTTGCGCGCCGCCGACCACGGGTCCCAGGACGTACGAGGCGCTGCTGATGGCCTGCGACATGCCGCCGGCCTCCACGAGCGACTCCTCCGGAACGATCTGTGGGACCATGGCCTGCATCGCGGGCGCCTGAAACGCGGTCGCGGCCGCGCGGGCGGCGAGAAGCGCGATGACTGCGGCGACCGAGACGCCCCACGAGCCCATGACCAGCCGGGAGCCGGGTGGTCGGAGGCGTTCCACGTGTTCGGCAGTCTCTCGGACCTGCAGGTCGCGTGGTCGGCTGACCTCGCGCACGGCATCGAGCGCGGCACGACCTCGTGGGAGGCCAGACGCTCGTCGCGTTTACGCGGTAGGCGCGGCGACGCCGTCACCTACCGAAACGATGCCGCCCACACGGCGTGCCCCTTCTAGAATCAGGCCACCCACGTCCCTTTAGGAGGAGTAATGCAAGACAGCTACGCAGCCCTCAACAGCCCGTTTGCCATAGGAAAGATCAAAATCAAGAACCGCTTCGTGATGGCGCCGACCACCACGGGCGCCTACCTCGCGCCGGACGGGTCCTTCAGCAAGGAGGGGATCGAGTACTTCGTGCGCCGCGCCCAGGGCGGCATGGGCCTCGTGCAGACCGGCGCCCTCATGACGGACTACAAGATCGACGAGCCCGGCGCCCTCGGTCCCTCGTTCATGGCGACGCCCGCATCCCGCCAGGCGTTCATCGTAAGCTCCGCCGCACTTCTCGCCCGGCTCGAGGCGTACGGCGCCAAGATGTTCATCCAGATATCCGCAGGCCTCGGACGCAACAGCCCCGGCTCCTATGGCCCCAGCGCCAACCCGTACTTTGGCACCACGGACAAGATGAACCCGGTCCTCACGACGGAGGACGTGCGCGAGAAGATCAAGATGATGGTGGACGCGGCCCGCGTGGTACAGCAGGCGGGATACCCCGGCGTCGAGCTTCACGCCATACACTGGGGCTACCTGCTTGACCAGATGGCGTCCTCTCTCACGAACCGCCGCACGGACGAGTACGGCGGAGACCTGCGCGGCCGCATGCGCATGTGCACGCAGATCGTCCAGGGCATAAAGGAGTCGTGCGGCGACGACTTCGCCGTGACGGTGCGCCTGGGGCTGAAGGCGTACGCCAGGGGCTTTAACCAGGGCTCGATCGACGGCGAGGGCGAGGCCTGGCGCACGCTCGAGGAGGGCGTCCAGATCTGCCGCATCCTGGAGGAGGCGGGCGTAGACGCGCTCGACGTGGACACCGGCGTGTACGACAGCTTCTACTACGCCTGCCCACCCATGTACGTGAAGCGCGGCTACATGGAGGACATCGCGCGCGCCGCGAAGGAGGCCGTGGGCATTCCCATCATCTGCGGCAGCCGCATGGGCGACGTCGACGCGGACGAGCGCTGCATCGAGGAGGGCGCCTTCGACGCCATCGCCATCGGCAGGCCCATGCTCGCCGACCCCGACCTCCCCAAGAAGGTCGCCATAGGCCGCCCGGACAAGATCCGCCCCTGCATAGCCTGCAACCAGGGCTGCCTGCTCCGCCTGTTCCAGGGACTTCCCAGCGGCTGCGCCGTGAACCCCCTCATCGGCCGCGACAAGGACTACGCGCCCACGCCGGCGCTCGTGCGCAAGAGCGTCGTGGTGGTGGGCGGCGGCGTCGCCGGCATGGAGGCGGCGCGCACCTGTGCCATGCGCGGCCACCGCGTAACGCTGCTCGAGAAGGGCGACGAGCTCGGCGGACACCTCATCAGCGGCGGTGCGCACGACTTCAAGGGCGAGGTCCGCGAGCTCAACCTCTGGTACCAGGGCGAGCTGGACGACTGGGGCGTCGACGTGCGCATGGGCGTCGAGGCCACGCCGGAGCTGGTCGACGGCCTCGCACCGGACGCCGTCATCCTGGCGAGCGGCTCCTCCGCCGTGATGCCGCCCATCCCGGGCATCGACCACCCCAAGACCCTCGGCTGCATCGACGCCCTCCTGCATGAGGAGCGCGTCGGCCGGCGCGTCGTCGTGGTGGGAGGCGGCCTCGTGGGCTGCGAGATCTCGCTCGACCTCGTAAACAAGGGGCACGACGTCACCATCGTGGAGGCGCTGCCGCAGATCCTGAGCTCCGGCCCGGCGGTGCCGCTGCCAAATGCCATGTACCTGCGCGACGCGTTCGCCCACCACGGCACGCCCGTCCTCACGAACACGCGCATCTCCTCCGTGACGGACGCGGGCGCCGTGGTCCAGGGTCCGGATGGCGTCAGGACACTGCCCGCCGACACCGTGGTAATCGCGGTCGGCTTCAGGCCCAACCCGTCCATGGCACCTGACCTGCGCGGACACGGGTACGAGGTGTTCGAGATCGGCGACGGGCGCCACGTGGGCAACATCCTCACGGCCATTTGGGACGCGTACGAGGCCGCGCACACGATCTAGCAAAGGCGCGCGGCGAGAAGGACGATGCAGCCGCTGGCGGGGTTTCCGGATTCCGGATGCCCCGCCCGCTCATATCGTTCGCCATTCTCCTACATGCCGCATCTCCCACACGCCGCTCTCAACCCCGCGGAGCGTCATACGCAATCGTTCGAGAGCCCGTACTCCTCGAGGAGTCGCCTCATCATCTCCGGATCTCGCATTGCCTCCTCGAGCTCCCGCTCGCGGCCGTCCGCCATGAGTCTGGACGTCAGGGCCATGGCCCTTGAGAAGCCCTCTTCGTTGCCTTCGGCCTTGCCCTCGGCTATGCCTTCTGCCCTACCTGCAGCCATACCTTCGGCCCTGCCTTCGTCGCGCGCGTCCGCAAACTCGTTACGGTACTTCTCGGACCAAAGCATCCTGAATCGCCTCCACCTGGGGTCGTCGCGAAAGCCGCACACGGCGTCGTCCACGCTTCGGACGAAGTCGCTTCCAATCACATTATCATCCCGCAGGTAGCTCATGAACGCGTCGAATCCGTCGCCGAAGTCGCCCTTCGTACCCTCCGCGTTCACGAACACGATGCTCGTCCCGTCTCCCAGTGGCTCGCCGTCCTGCTCGCATTGCCGCGGGTAGTTGTAGCGCTTCCATCCCCGCCCAAACGGGTCGTGAGCACAGATGAACACCACGACGACGTTTCCCGCGTCGCCAAAGCGTTGGCCTCGGTCCAACAGGCTCGCATCCACCAGCGAGAGGTACCTGCGCGCCCTTCGCGCGATGTCCGGGTCCGCGCCGTTCTGCATCTCCACGTCGTAGACGTTGCCGTCGACGTCCCACACCAGCAGATCCACTACCCCGGCCCGCGACGCGGGGCCAAAGTCCACGAGCTCCTGCCGCTCGACCATCCTGAGGTCCCTTACCTTGATCCCAAGGAGGACCTCCACAAGCCCGCGGCAGAGCCCCAAGTCCTGGAAGACGGTCCCAAACATGAAGTCGTCCGTGATGTCTAGCGGGAACCTTTCCAAGAACTCGGGTGTGAAGAATTTATTAGGACAAATTCCTGTTTACTACCGCACTCCAATCGGGTATAGTTCCACTAACAAGAAATTGTCCTAATAAAGGCTCAGCCAAACGGGACACGACAGAAAGGATCCACCATGGAATCCAAGCTCAACGCCCTTCTCGCCAACCTCACCGTCGAGTACCACAAGCTCCAGAACCAGCACTGGTACGTAGCCGGAAGCGATTTCTTCCAGGCGCACGCCCAGCTCGAGGAACTCTACGACGGGCTGCTTCCCGCCATCGACGACGTGGCTGAACTCCTGCTGCAGCTGGGCGGAAAGCCCATCGCGTCGCTCGCGGAAGTCCTCTCCACCGCCGACATCGCTGAGCGCGCAGACGAGCCGCTTGCGAGTGCCGAGGCCTTCGCCAGCGTGCGCGAGGACTTCTCGCACCTCCTCGAGCAGGTATCTGCGATAAAGGACCAGGCGGACGCGGAGTCCAACCACCTCGTGAGCGCCAAGATGGACGAGTACATCGCGAGCCTGTCCAAGACGCTGTGGATGCTTCGCCAGCAGGCGGCATAGCCTCGCAAATTCGCAGTTGGCAGGGTGAGTTTCCATCACCTACCGATGTGCGTCGCAGGTAGCACGACAACAAGACGGGAGGCCGGGCAACATGCCGGCCTCCCGCTCGATTTGCCTATCCGCAACCGCCGTCACGGCGTTTTCACGCAGACGCGCCTAGCCTACTTCCCCAGCATCGCGTTGTACGCGGCCATCGTGTAGTAGTTGTACGGCTGGTTGAAGTGCGGAAGGAAGAACACGTCGAGAAGCGCCAGGCGGTCTATCGTGACCCCCTCCTGGATCGCGAGCGAGAACATGTGGATGCCCGCGCTCATGTCGTAGGTGGACGCCATCTGCGCGCCCAGCACCTTGCGCGTGGTGCCGTCGTACACGATGCGTACCTTGACCTCGGGGTTCGGCGTTTCTACAAACGTCGCCTTCTGCACCTGCGCAAAGTCGCTCACGCGCGCGTCGTAGCCGGCGGCAAGCGCCTTCTTCTGGGTAAGTCCGGTCGCCACCATCTTCAGGTCGTAGATGCAGATGCCAGAGGAGCCCTGCACGCCGATGCCGTCGACCGCCGTGCCGCACGCGTTGTGTGCTGCCACGATGCCGGAGCGCACCGCGTTCGTCGCAAGCGCGATGTACGCCGGCTCGCCGTCGGCCGCGTTATAGAAGCAGCTGGAGCAGTCACCCGCGGCGTAGACGCCCGGCTTGGACGTCTCCTGGTGGTGGTCCACAAGCAGCGCACCGTTCTTCATCATCTCGAAGCCAACGTAGCGGAACATCTCCGTGTTCGGCTTGAAGCCAATGCAGACGCATACCATGTCGGTCTCGTGCGTACCCTTGTCCGTCACTACGCGCGTGACCTTGCCACCCTCGCCCTCGTAACGCAGCACGCGCTCGCCGAAGGCGAGTCCGATCCCATGGTCCGCCAGGTTCTTCTCCATGAGCGCGCTGAACTCCGGGTCAAAGTTTCCTGCCACGCAGGTGTCAGCCATGTCGATGAGCGTCACGTCGCGGCCGTTGCGCCGGAAGGCCTCCGCAAGCTCCACACCAATGTAGCCGGCACCCACCACCGCGACGCGACGGATCGCAGGGTCCTTAAGCTTGTGGACGACCTCCTCCGCCTGCTGGAAGAGCTTGACGCGCTGGATGTTCTGGAGGTCCATCCCCTCGACGGGTGGGATGATGGGCTCGGAGCCGGTGGCCAGTATCAGCTTGTCGTACGGCTGGTCGATGGCGGTGCCGTCCGCCGCGACCGCATGCACCACGTGGGCGTAGTAGTCGATCGACTCCACGCGGGTCTCCATGTGGACGGTCGCGCCCTTCGCCTCGAAGCCCTCCTTCGTCTGGTAGAACAGTCCGTCCGGCTTGGAGATCTGCCCGCCGATCCACAGCGCCATGCCGCATCCCAGGAAGCTGATGTTGCTGTTCTGGTCGAAGATCACGACCTCGTTTTCCGGGTAGTTGTCCAGAATGGTGTTTGCCGCAGCGGTGCCCGCGTGGTTTGCGCCGACGATAACGATCCTGCTCATGGTGGTGGTCTCCCTCCGTTGGCGCGGCAGTGGCCGACGCCGCCAAGACGTAGGCGACCCCAGGATGTGACCCACGGCCGTCCCGACTGTCGCCATAATTGCTACTACATCAATAGCATTTATGGGAGGGGACGTCCAGCACCGTCCGACAGGCGGCGCAACCCACGCCGCCCGCGGGACGACGGGCGCCGCCGCGTGCGACCGGCACAGGAGGCGTCTCGCTACCGCGTCTCGTTGCGCTCGAAGAACTCCTGCGCGTTCTGGCAGAACATGCGCCGCGCGAGGTCCAGCCCAAAGCGCGACGCGACGCGCGAGAAGAGCGCGGGCACGTCGTCGCAGCGTGCGAGCCAGGCGGGGGTGTCCGACCCGTCGAAGTCGCTGCCCAGGGCGAGGACCTTCTCGCCCCCGAGGGAGAGGAAGTGGTCGATATGCCTGCTGAGCTGGTCGAACGTCACGTCCTTGCCCGCAGGTTCGTCCGCGACGAACGCGCGGTAGTAGTTGATGCCCACAAGGCCGCCGCGGTCGCGGATCTCGCCAAACTGGGCGTCCGTCAGGTTGCGCGGGTGCGGGCACACGGCGCGGCTGTTGGAGTGCGACGCCACGAACGGTCGCGTCGCCACGCGCAGCAGGTCCGCGAAGCCCGCATCGTTCAGGTGGCTCACGTCCACCACGATGCGGCGGTCCTCCAGCGCGCGCACGACCTCGCGGCCGAAGTCGGACATGCCATCAGCCGTGTCGTTGCCGGACGCGATGTCGTTCTTCCCGTTCCACGTGAGCGTCAGCATCTTCACGCCATCCGCCGCGAGCTCGTCCACCACGGCAAGGTCGCGCCCGATGAGAGACCCGTTCTCTACCGTGAGCATCGCGGCGACGCTCCCCCACGCATGGGCCGCCTGCGCGCTGCGGGCGTCCTCAGTACGCGCGAGGCTGCACGAGTTCGTGGCTGTCTGCCGCTTGAAGTAGTCCCTCACGTGGCGATAGAACTCCAGCGGCGTGAACGGCGTGTGCGAGAGGTCGTCCGGCACCCACACGGCATAGCATTGCGTCCATCCCCCGGGCGCCGCCTTCGCCATGCGTCCCGCCGCAAGCGCAAGGTCGTTTTCGACCATGTCTCCGCCCAGCGTGTTCGCAAGCTGCGTCGCAAAGGGCTCGACGTCCCTCATGCACAGCGAGTCCAGCGTGTCGCAGTGCAGGTCGAACACCCTCAGCCTGCGCAGCTCGTCCTCCACCTCGGGACTCTGGCACTTCTCGTCCAATGACGCCATTGCTCCCCCTCCAACGTACCCATTGCTTGCCAATGTAGCACGGCATACCCCGATCCATTGCCCCAGCCCGTCAGAGGTATCGGCCCGTAATGGAGCGCGCGCACCCCTTCGCCCCGGAAGGCGTCCCCGCATACACGATCTTGCCTCCCGCCTCTCCTCCGCCAGGCCCCATGTCGATCATCCAGTCCGCGTTCGCAATCATGTCCAGGTCGTGCTCGATCACCACGACGGTCGCCCCATGCGACACAAGCGTGTCGAGCACCCCCTCGAGCACTTCCACGTCGTGGGGGTGAAGGCCGATCGTGGGCTCGTCAAACACAAAGAGCGCATCGGTCTGGTCGCGGCCCATCTCCCCCGCAAGCTTCAGGCGCTGCGCCTCGCCCCCGGAGAGCGCCGGCGTCGCCTCGCCAAGCGTCAGGTAGCCAAGCCCAAGGTCGTGCAGCACGCCGAGCTTCCCGCGCACCTTCTTGAGCGACTCCACGCAGCCGAGCGCCTCGTCGACGGTCATCGCCATGAGCTCGGGCAGGCTGTGCTCGCGGGGGGCGGGGGCGTCCTTGCGGGCGCGCGCGAGCGCCCTTCTCACCTGCCACGCGACGCCAGAGAAGCGCGATCCGTGGCAGTCCGGGCACGTCACCTCGACGTCTGGCAAAAACTGCACGTCAAGCGATATGGTTCCCGTTCCGTCGCACGTCGGGCAACGCAGCGACCCCGTGTTGTACGAGAAGTCCCCTGCCCTCAGTCCGCGCACCTTCGCGCCCGCAGACTGCGCAAACGCACGGCGGAGCTCGTCCATCACGCCGGAGTACGTGGCGACGGTGGAGCGCACGTTGGCGCCGATTGGCGTGGAGTCGATCAGGTGCACCCTCTGGATGCCGTCTGCGTCCAGGGATTCGACCTGCCGTGGCAGCCGCTGCCCCTTCGAGCGGGCGACCAGGGCCGGAACCAGGCACTCCAGCACCATGGTGGTCTTGCCCGAGCCCGAGACTCCCGTCACGACCGTGAGCGCGCCCCGGGGAATCCGGATGGAGAGCGGGTGCACGGTGTGGACCGCCTTGGTCTCCATCGCTATCGCGCCCTGCGAGAAGAGCTCCCCCTCCGGGCGGACAGCACGCAGGCGCTTGGGCTCCTTTGCCAGCAGATAGGGGGCGATGCGCGACGAGGGGCTTCCCTCGACCTCGGCGACGCTCCCCTGCGCCACGATCCGCCCTCCGTCGGCGCCGGACCCCGGCCCGACCTCGATCAGGTGGTCCGCATGCCTCAGCACGCTAACGTCATGGTCCACCACGACCACCGAGTTGCCGTCCGAAAGGAGGTCATCCATCACGCCAAGCAGCCCCTCCACGTTCGCGGGGTGCAGACCAATCGATGGCTCGTCCAGCACGTACAAAACGCCGGTCGTGCGATTGCGCACGGCACGCGCCAGCTGCACCCTCTGCCGCTCGCCCGTGGAGAGCGTACTTCCCGCGCGGTCGAGCGAGAGGTACCCAAGCCCCAGCTCCCGCAGGCGCGCGATGGGCTCGTCCAGCGTCGCTATCACCGTGTGAGCCATCGGCCTCACCTCCTCGGGGAGGCTTGGCTCTACCTGCGGAAGCCATGCGGCAAGCTCGTCCAGGGTCTTCTCGGTTACCTCTGCAAGGTTGATGCCAAGCACCTGTGGGTCACGTGCCTTTGCGGAAAGCCGCGTCCCGTGACAGTCGGGACATGGCTCCTCCTTAAGGAACCGGGCGATGCGCTGGTAGGCGCTGTCGGTCTTCGCCTTCGCAAGTGCGTTCTCAACGGAGCGCGTCGCGGAGTAGTACGTGAAGTCGAGCTCCGTGGCGGTGTCGGAGCTCTTCATCGGCACGACCACGTGACGCTTCTCCGCCGGACCGTGAAACACGATCTCGCGCTCCCGAGGCGTGAGCTCGCAGAAGGGCACGTTGGTGCGCACCCCCATCTCACGGCAGACGTCCTTCATGAGCGACCACATGAGCGTCCCCCACGGGGCAACGGCGCCCTCGTCTATCGTCTTCGACTCGTCGGGCACGAGCGTCGACTCGTCCACCACGCGCATGACGCCGGTGCCTCCGCACGTGGGGCAGGCACCGTTGCTGTTGAAGGCGAGGTCCTCCGCCCCCTGCCCGTAGAACGATTCGCCGCAGACGGGACAGACCATGGGCTTCTCGAGCGCGACGTTCATCGACGGCGGCACCCTGTGGCCGTTTGGGCAGGTGTAGGAGCCAACGCGCGAGAAGAGCAGGCGAAGCGAGTTCAGGACCTCCGTCATGGTCCCGAAGGTGGACCTCACCCCCGGCACGGGCGGCCGCTGGTGCAGCGCCAGCGCCGCCGGCACGTATTTGACGATGTCGACGTCCGCACGTGCCGCCTGCGTAAGGCGGCGGCGCGTGTAGGTTGAGAGCGCCTCGAGGTAGCGGCGTGACCCCTCCGCGTAGAGCACCCCCAGCGCAAGCGAGCTCTTGCCCGAGCCCGACACCCCGGCAATCCCCACGATCTTGTGGAGCGGGACCCTTACGTTGACCGAGCGCAGGTTATGCACCCTGGCACCGTAGACCTCGATTTCCTCCGGAACGCGTGCAACCATACCCAGCCACCAATCCGCGACATCGTCCTTGTGACGATTGTAGCGGATGGAGCGTATTCGAACAAGCGTTCGTTATAAAAAGTTTCGACGCGAATCTGGGAGGCCGCACATGGTAACCCACCCGCAAAGGAAGCCGCTCCTCTCCCCTGGGGCGAATCTTAGCTACCAGCGCAGCGACAGGCACGTGCTGGAGCCGTCGATCTTCTCGAACTCCGTCATCTCGACCTCGATGATCTTGTAGCCCCAGGCCTCGAGCTGCGCCCTCACGCGCGGATACCCCTTCGCCATCACCACGTAGTCGTTGATGCGCACGCAGTCCGCGCCGTACGCCTCCTCGTCCGGCACCTCGAAGATGTTGAACTGCCCGCGCCGGTAGGCCGGCTTCGTCTTGAACTCGCCGCTGACCAGCAGGTTTCCGTCCTCCACGTACGTGCCGCCCGTCTTGAGGTGCAGAATGTGCTCCACGGGGACCTGCTCGGCGGTGTAGCCCCACTCCGCAAGGAAGCCGGAAAACTGGCGGAAGCCCTCGTCGTTGGTGCGGCGCGAGCGGCCCACGTAGTAGTGGTCGCCCACCATCATGACGTCGCCGCCCTCGAGGGTCGCGGGCTCGGTCATGACCTTGATCTGGTCGCTCGAGAAGAACTCGTGCAGCGTGGGCAGCATGAGCGCCGCCTCCTCGCGGCGGGTGGGCGCGCCCGGGCGGTCTGATATGGCGCCGCTCGGCGTGATGACCGCGGTGTCCTCCACGAAGACGGAGTCCGGGTAGTCCTCGAGCGCGGGCAGCACCGTGACCTCGAGGCCGGCCTGCCTAAGCGCCTCGACGTACTGCTCGTGCTGCTCCATGGCCTTCTGGTACACGGGCTTGCCCTTGTTGGTGAAGTCCGCGATGCCGTCGATCACGGAATGCGACGGGCGCCTGACGATTGCGTGGGTGAAGTTGCTTGCCATGGGGCATCCTTTCGCTCTTGCGCTGCTCGCGTGCCGATGCCTTATGTATACAAAATGTATGCATGAATGGTCAAGCGGACTCGCGGGACGGGTTGCACTGTTTTGCAAGCGGTAATGTGGCTGTAACAAGCGGTTTTGCAAGGCCCTTTGCATCTGCCGCATCCATTGCATGCACACCTGTACATGTATACAATCGTTCAAAACGGAGGGGAGGTTCCATGGCGGGACACGTCTTGGCGCCGCTTAAGCAGCGCGTGTACCAAGAGCTGAGGGCACAGATCGAGCGCGGGGAGCTTGCGCAGGGCGAGAAGGTCGGCGAGCTTGCCGTGAGCGAGGCCATGGGCGTGAGCCGCACGCCGGTGCGAGAGGCGCTCATCCAGCTTGAGGCCGACGGCTACCTGGAGGGTGTACCGCGCCGCGGGTTCCGCGTGCGGAGCTTTGACGAGCAGAGCGCGCGCGAGGTGTTCGAGATGCTGGGCCCCCTTGACGGGCGCGCCGCGCTGTTGGCCGCGCCGCACATGACGGAGGACGACCTCGCGAACATGGACTTCCTGTGCGAGTCCATGGAGCTGGCCATCGCAGGCGGGCTCACGGAGCGCTACTACAACCTGCAGCGCGAGTTTCACCAGCGCTACATAGACCGCTGCGGCAACGCCCGCCTGCAGAGGGCCCTGTCCGAGCTCATGGGTCAGCTGTCGTCGCGATCGTATGCGCGCGACGACGCACAGGCCCTGGACAACATGCGCGCCGCGAACGAGGAGCACCGCCACATGCTGGGGCTCTTCCGCGCGGGCGACGGCGCCGCGCTGCAGGACTACGTGCGCGACGTGCACTGGTCCCTGGAGAACGTGAGGTTCGCGGCCTGGTAGCGAGGGCGCGGGCAAGAGCGAGGCCCTTCTCGCCCGCACGTACTTACAGTCGCATCTAGTCACGCTCCTCTTGCACGGCACCCGGCGCCGTCGCGGGCTCGCCCACGTGCGAGAAGCACTTGGCAAACACGAAGCGCGACACGGGACCCGCCGCAAAGAGGTTCCACAGGAGCGCCATCGGAAAGTTCTTTATGAGCGTGCCCACCCAGATCGCCGGCAGCTGCGCTACGGGCATGCCGCCAAGCACCACGTTGAACAGGATGGCGGCCACAAGGCTCATGGTGGGACACATCACGAGCACGGTGCAGCACGACCGCGCGACGCCCTGCACGAGGGCGCCGTCCCGCTTGGGATCGACCACGCGGCGCGCCAGAGCCGCCCCGCCGCGCGTGCCCCACAGGTTCGAGAACAGCAGCACGAACAGCCACATGTACGACGCCTCGACGAGCGCCCCCAGGAACACGTCGTTCGTCATGTTAGAGAACCCGCCCAGCATGGTGGGGATGCCCATCTTCCACGCGACGTTGTAGACCTCCATGCCGTAGGCCATCGTGACGGACATCAGAATCCCAAAGATGAGTCCCTGCTTCTTGTTTTGTGGCATGCTCTTCTCCCCTTTCCTCCACAGACCTGCCGCGACACAAAAAGCGTGCGGCCGCCCGTGGGCAACCGCACGCTTTGCCAACTACACCCTGTTGTCGCGGAGGATGGCGTTGTGGGGCACCCGACCGCGACGGCTTTGCGCTACACGCACGCTCAACCATAGCATCCACGGCGCGCCGTGCCACAGAATCGACACGCGCCGCGCCGGGCGAGAAGGACCACGCCCGCGCTCGGTGTCGCGCCCGCGGCGGCGCTACGCCCCTTGCCGCGCCGCGCCCGCGTCCGCTCGGCGGCGCACCTCTGCCTCGACCTCCTCCAACGAGACCGCGGCAAGCTGGTCTTCCAGCGCACGCTGCGCGGCTTCGAGGTGGCCGTCCAGCGCGGCGTGGATGTTTCCGCCCACGGGGCACTGCGGGCACGGGGCCTCATGAAAGTGAAAGAGGGACTTCGCCTCCGTCTGGTCCACGGCGCGCCACAGGTCCAGCAACGAGATGTCCTCAAGCGGGCGCGCCAGCGTGATGCCCGACTTCCCCTTGCTCGAGCTGATGATGCCCGCCTGCTTGAGCATGCCCATGATCGTGCGCACCATGACCGGGCTCGTGCCAAGGCTCCCCGCCAGAAACGTGCTCGTCACGGGAAGCTTGTCGCCAAAGTAGTCGATTGCGCACACCATGTGTGCGGCCATGGTGAGTCTGCTGGTTATCTGCATGTCATTCTCCTTTGTCTGCCCCCTGGGCGAGAAGCGCCGCCTCCGCGCGCGCGGCACCGCTGTGCTCGCATGCGCACAGCCGCTCGTCGGAAAGGTCGCATGCGTGCCGCTGGCGCGCCACCAGGCGCTCGACAAACTCCGTCGCCGGCCGGGCCAGTATCTCCTGCGGCGTACCATACTGCTGAATCCGCCCTGCGTCCAACACCAGCACCCGCGTGCCCAGGCGCAAGGCCTCGCCAATGTCGTGCGTCACAAACATGATGGTGATGCCGCACTCGCGGTGGATGCGCGCGATCTCCGTCTGCAGCTGGCCGCGGGTTATCTCGTCCACGGCGCCAAACGGCTCGTCCATCAGCAGGGTGTCCGGGGAGGCCGCAAGTGCGCGCGCTATGCCCACGCGCTGTTGCTGCCCGCCGGAAAGCTCCGCGGGATAGCGATCCAGCATGTCCTGCGGAAGTCCCACGATGTCCATCCACTTGCTGACGGCCCGCTCCGTGCGCGCGCGGTCGCGCCGGTTGAGCAGGTTCGGCACGTACGACACGTTTTCCTCCACGGTCATGTGGGGAAAGAGCACGCTGCCCTGGATGGCGTATCCAATGCTGCGACGCAGCTCTATCGCGTCCACGTCGCGCACGTTGCGGCCGCCCACCAGCACGTCGCCGGAGGTGGGCTCTATCAGCCGGTTCACCATCTTCAGCGCCGTCGTCTTGCCGCAGCCGGAAGACCCCACGATCGTGAGGAACTCCCCCTTTTGCACGCGAAGGTCAAAGTGGGAAAGCACGGTCTTCTCGCCGTAGGCCTTCGTGACGTCGCGATACTCGATGGCGATGTCTGTGGTCTCGCTCATTTCAGCAGTCCCTTCGCACGCAGGTACTCCCGGGCAACGTCCTCGGGGTCCTTGCCCTTCTCCTCCACCTGGTAGTTCATGCGCGCCATGTCGCTCTCCGTTATGGTGCCGTCCAGCTTCTTCAGCACCGCGCGCAGCTCAGGGTGCTGCTCGAGCACCTTCGTGCGCACGACGTTACCGCACTCGTACGAGGGGAAGAAGCCCTTGTCGTCCTTCAGCACCGTCGCGCTCGCGTGACTCAGCTTGCCATCCGTCGTGAAGATGATGAGCGCGTCCACGCTCCCCTGCTCCAGCGCGTCGTACTTCAGGCCGATGTCCAGCTGCATCGTGGAGCCAAAGCGCATGCCGTACGCCTTGCACAGCGCGTCGTAGCCGTCCGCGCGCTCGAAGAAGTCCGCCTCCGCGCCCAGCTTCAGCCGGTCCGCCACCTTCGCGAGGTCGGAGTACGTCTTGATGCCGTAGCGCTTGGCAACGTCGCTCCTGACGGCGATGCCGTACGTGTTGCCAAAGCCGTACATGCCCACCCAGCTGAGGCCCTTCTTGCGGTACCCCGCCTTGAGCTGGCCAAACTCGTCCTCTGAGTACGTGCCGCCCTTCTTGAGCACCATGGCCCAGCCCGTGCCGGTGTACTCGGGGTACAGGTCGAAGTCGCCGGACTCCATGGCGGGCTCGATGTTCGAGGTGCCGCCGCCCACGCCCTGCGTCACCTTCACCTTGAGGTTGGTGTCCTGCTCTATCAGGTCCTTCAGCATGTTGCCCATGATGTACTGCTCCGTCATGGGCTTCGTCGCCACGTTGATGGTCGCGGGCGCGGCGGCAACCATGCCCGGCACCACGGCGCACGCCGCGGCGACGCCGCACGCCACCAGGGCGCCCACGGCAAGCCGGCAGTTGGTCCTCTTTGCCGCCTTCGAGCGCATGCCCATGCGCTTCTCCACAAACCCCAGCACGAAGTCCACCACAAGGGCCAGCACCGCGATCAGGAGGCTCCCCGCCATGGTCATGGCGGCGTTGTTGGTGGTGATGCCGCGGTAGATGGCCACGCCCAGGCCACCCGCGCCAATGAACGACGCGATGCCGGCGAGCGCGATGGTCATGACAACCATGTTGCGGATGCCGCTCATGATCACGGGCAGCGCCAGCGGCAGCCTCACGCGCAGCAGCGTCTGCATGCGGGTACCACCCATGCCGCGCGCCGCCTCCAGAATGGCGGGTTCGACGTTCGTGATGCCCGTGTGCGTGGCACGCACCATGGGGAGCAGCGCGTATATGGTGAGCGCGATTACGGCGGTGGCGTCTCCCACGCCGGAAAACGGGATGAGAAAGCCGAGCATGCTGATGGAGGGTATGGTGTACAGAAAGTTCACCACGGCAAGCGTCGGCTTTGCCGCGCGCTGGAACTCGCTTATGAGGATGCCCGCGATGCCGCCCACCACGATGGCGATGGCGATGGACACCAGAGATATCTGTACGTGCTCTAGCAGCAGTCCCAGGAAGAAGTCCCGCCTTGTGGCGAGAAGGTCGAGCATCTGCACAAGCATGGACTATGCCCTCCTCACGATCGCCTTGACCGGGCACGACTCGAAGCATAGCCCGCAGTGCAGGCAGTGCGCCTGGTCTATAACAAACGGGCTGCCCGCCGCTATGCACTGCTGCGGGCACGTGCGCGCGCACGTGCCACAGCCAATGCACGCGTCCGTGATCTTGAAGCCCTGCACGTGCACGGGCGCGCCTCCCAGCGAGAACGTCTGTCTGAAGATGGGGCTCACCCCAAGGTCAAATAGTTCCACGCAGCCGGTCTCAATCACAAACGGATCCAGCACGTAGCGCGAGTCGCCGGGGTACACGTCGTTCATGGAGGGGTTCTTGCTAAAGATGCGGTCGATCACGGTGCGCGGCGCCACCTCCACGCGACGGGCCTCCCCCGCCAGGCGGACCATCTTGAAGTCGTGCGTCATGCCCACGATCGCCACGTGCGGGTCGCGCAGCAGCTGCGCATGGAAGTCCTTCCCGCGCGAGGTGCAGAAGTAGAGCCTGCCCTTCTCCACCAGCATCACATCGATGATGCGAATCTGCGGGTGTCCCTCCTGGTCCACCGTCGCAAACGACACGTCCTTGATCTGTCGCAGCGTGTCCAGGCAATCCTGCGCGTCCATGGCGCCTCCTCAGTCGTCGTCCGATACATGTAATGTATTTGATTACATGTAACGTGTCAAATACTTTCTATCACGTTGAACGACATTACACAAAACGGCGCAGCGCACTGGGTCACCACAGACATCTTCCGCGCGGCAGAGGGCGGTTGCGTCTTGGAGCATTGGACCAACAAGGAGGTCACGCCACCGCGCGAGGAGCTCACGAACTCCGAGAAGTTCTGACGTCCGCGAACCCGCAGGCACTCCCCGCGGGCAGACGACGCGGAGGATGGCAGCGCGTACTTCTCCCCCATTCAGCACGTACTTCTCGCCTCGCGAATTGCGGAGAAATCGTTTTGCTCGCATTCGCGCTTGCCAGCGCGGCGCGTTTGCCATAGAGTGTTTTCTTGTCGCGTCGCGACGAGCTATTCGGGCGTTTAGCTCAGGGGGAGAGCGCTTCCCTGACACGGAAGAGGTCAGAAGTTCAAATCTTCTAACGCCCACCATACATTCGCAGCCCAGAGGCCATGTCTCTGGGCTGCTTTCTTTTGCTCCACGTTTGGTCCACGCCCGATCCGCGCAGCTGGTCTCCGCGCAGCTGGTCCACACCCTTTCGGTCAAACCCTGGGCTACCATACGATCGTGGACCCGCCTACCTTACAATCTCGGAGCTTTCTACCTTACAATTTCGGTAATTCAATCCCAGGTGCAATAAATTGGGCATGCATTACAAGAGGAGATCTGATGATTCCACGAAGCATGGCCTCGCACGCCATTCAGCTATCGACCTGGTTTCCCATAGTCTCGGTCACCGGTCCACGCCAGAGCGGCAAATCCACCCTCGTCCGGGAGGTATTCCCCGACTACGAGTACGTCAATCTGGAGAATCCTCAGACCAGGCAACAGGCCCTGGCGGATCCCGTCGGCTTCATAGAGAGCAGGCCAAATCGACTCGTGATTGACGAGGCCCAGCTAGCCCCGGAGCTCTTCTCGATGATTCAAGTCGCTTCCGACGAGACCAACCGGACAGGACAGTACGTGCTCTCTGGATCGCTGAACTTCCTTCTCCTTAAGCAGATAACGCAATCGCTGGCTGGACGGGTCGGCATGCTGAGGCTGCTGCCCCTGTCGTTTTCCGAGGCGAAGTCTGCAAGGGCGAACCTGACGACCGACCTCTTCATGTTTCGCGGAGGATATCCGCGCCTCTACGACGTTGACATGCCGCAGGACACGTTCTTCTCGTCGTACCTCCGAACGTACGTGGAGCGCGACGTGCAAGGCTACCTTGGCGTGAGGGACCTTTCCTCCTACAGGACCCTGCTGGAGCTGTGTGCCCAACGCGCCGGAAGCCTGCTCAACGAAACCAGGCTGGCGAGTGATGCCGGAGTCTCGAGGGAATCAGTACGCTCCTGGCTGTCAATGCTCGAATCGAGCTACATCGTGTTTCGGCTGAGGCCTTATCATTCCAACCTGCGCAAGAGACTTACCAGGACGCCAAAGCTCTATTTCTATGACACGGGGCTTTTGTGCTACCTGCTGCGCATCAGAACGCTTGACCAGCTGCTGAAAAGCCCGTATCTAGGCATGGTGTTCGAGAACCTCGTAATCGAGGAAAGGATGAAGGCCCACCTCAACGCGGGCAGGGAGCCCGATCTCTACTTCTATCGCGACGAGAGCAAAGTTGAAGTCGACCTGATTGATCTGACCGACCCCGACGGGAGCCTGCTTGCAGAGATTAAGTCTTCGAAAACCTACAGACCCAGCTTTTCTCGGCACCTTTCGAGCGTGGGCGACGAGCTCGGCATCCCCCGCGAGCGGCGCTTCGTGGTGGAGCGCGCGGAGGGAGACTTCGAGGCGGACGGCGCACAGGTGAGAAACGCCGACACGTGGCTCGCCATGCCGTAGCGCGGTCGCGGCGCTAGTACAGGAAGCGGCGGTCGTGCCTGGCCATCGCGCGGACAACCGGGAACACGATCAGGTAGATAACTGCGACCACCAGCAGAAACGTAGCGTCTCCGCTGCCATAGAGCGTCGCGGTGGAATCGTACAGCCCGTGCAGCAGCACGGAGAGCAGGTACCCGCAGGCGATGCACAGGCCTGCGCCAATACGGTGCCCGCGGACGGAGAGGAGCTTTGCCTCCCCGTACAGGAAGCCGAACACGACGGCGAAGCCCATGTGCGCCGGGATCGCCATCATGGCGCGGCCCAGCAGCACACCAGGCCCGTAGGCGAGCCCGTACGTCACGTTCTCGGCAGCGGCAAAGCCAAGCGAGGTGGTAACGGCGTACACCACGCCGTCGTACCTGCAGTTAAAGTTGGGGTCGCACCACGTGGCGCGCGCCATGAGCACGTACTTGCACGCCTCCTCTATCACGCCGACGACGGCGAAGTCGGAAAGGAGCAAGAACCACGGGTCCTGCCGCCCCAAGCCGGAGAGCAGGCCAAACGCGTCCATCCCCACCTGCTCAAGCACGGAGGCCACAAGCGCCGCGACAACCCCGCGCCAGAAGAGCGCAAGCAGGAGCCCCGCGGGCTCGCGCTCCAGTGCGTCCAGGTTGTAGACGTAGCGAACAAGCGCCACGGCCGGCCCAACCGCCAGCGCCAGAAAAATCGCAAGGTACAGCGTCAGGCCGTTCGAAAGCAGAAAGAACATGGGACCCTCCTTGTTGGGATGCCTTGCACCAGTATGTACCCCTTGCGGGCGCGGCGCGGACATCCGGGCAAGAGGGCCGACCGAGCGCTACTCCCGCTCGAAGTACGCGACGGCGATGGCGCCGGGACCCACGTGCGTGCCGATGGTGGCGCCCACGCTGCAGATGGGCAGCGCGTCCACGATGCCCTCCCACAGGTCGCTGGAGTCGCGCACGTACTTCTTGAGCATGGCCTCGCCGCCGGCGGTGCATGCGAGCGAGAAGGGCATGGCAAAGTCGATGGGATGCTCTTTCACAAGCTCAACCAGCAGGTTTCTTGCGTTCTTGGAGCCGCGCGCCTTGCCCAGCAGCTCCGCCTCGCCGTTCGCCATGGTGATGACGGGCTTCAGCGCAAGCAGCGCGCCCGCCGCCGCTGCCGCAGACCCAATGCGCCCGCCGCGACGCAGGTACTCCAAGGTGTCCAGCAGGGCGAGCATGCGCACGCGGGAGCGCGCCCGCTCAAGCTGCGCCGCGATGTCCGCCGCGGGAAGGCCCCGCTCCGCCAGCATGAGCGCGTACTCCACCAGCGCGCGCTCGCCGATGCACGCGTTGAGGGAGTCGACCACGTGCACGTCGCCTCGTCCCTCCGCCGCGAGGCACGCGCTCTGGCACGTCGCAGAGACCTTTGACGAGAGCGCCACAACCACGACGTCCTCCCCCGCCGTCCGCGCCTCGTCGTACGCCTGGGAAAACACGCCCGGCGACACCGCCCCCGTGGTGGGAAGCTCGTCGGACTCAACCAGCAGGTCGAAGAACCGCTCGTGCGTGAGGTCGACGCCGTCGTGGTACACGGTGTCGCCAAACGCCACCGTCATGGGCAGCACGGTGAGGTTGGGGTTGGGGAAGTCCACGATGTCCGATGCGTAGTCCGTGATGATGCGAGTGGCCATGGCCGCTCCTTTCGCGCCCTGGTTTCCTGTCTTTAGGTTGTATTTCGGATGTCTTTGCGACGCCTGCGCCCGCTCGGCCCGCGTCGCCCGCGCTTGCGGGACCGCCGCCGCGCCGAGGCCTAGATGCGCTCGAGCGACTCCAGCACCTGCGTCAGCCACGTGTACATGCGCTCGCGCTCCTTGGGACCTATGTCCGCGCTCGCCTCGCACACCACGTCGCTTATGATCTGGTCCATCTCGAGCGCCGCCTTGCGGCCCGCCTCCGTGAGCATCACCGGCGCACGGTACCTGGACCCGCGCGCCTTGGCGTCCTCGCTCGCGTGTCCTCGCGCGATCAGGCCCTGCGCCTCCAGCCGCGACACGATGCGCGTCACGGCGGCGCGGTCCTGTCGCATCAGGCGCGCCAGGTCCGCCTCCGTAAGGTCCCCGTCCTCATGGGCCAGGTAGTACAGGACCATGGTGTCGGTCCCGCGCAGGCCAAGCGACGCCATCTTCTGCGTCTTGATGCGCCCGACCTCCTTGTTGAGCGCATAGATCACGCCCACGAAGTTCTCGAACCTCTGGTTAGCCACGCTCTTCTCCCCTGCTCGGCCCTCGCGGGCGGAACTTTCCACCAGGTGCGCAAGCCTGATTCTACCATGCGCGCACGCATGCCCTTGTTGACTTGTCAACATAATAGCAGCGTGGGTTTGATTCGACACTATTGTTGCGTTGTCAACATCTTCAACACAATCGAGGTGGCAAGCATCGTTGCAAGAATCGCGAACTCCAGCATGGCAACGCGCCCCCAGCAGGACCATCCCGCCGAGGGCACATACCTTGATTTAGTCTTTCGTCTTAGTGGGAACGAGAAGGGCGCGACACCTTGATGGCCACCTTATGCCACGTTCCGCGCTCCGTCGCACTAGCCTACTGCCTGTCGGCGTCCGCCGCGGAGTCATGTACGATTGCGGTCTCGTCGTCGCCGACGCCGTCCATGCCGTCGCGAACGTTCTTGACCGTCTTGCCAAGCGCGTTTCCCAGCTGGGGCAGCTTGTTGGGGCCGTAGATTAGCAGCAGCGCAAACAAGGCTGCCATGATGAGGTGGTCTGGATTCATAGCTTCCTGCCTTTCTGACGAGGACCTCGGACGTCCCGTCCGTCCCCAAGATCGTAGGGCCAGCGCTGCCATAGGTAAAATACAAGTATTTGCTTCATCCATATACTGTTTGTATGGGAGCTGAATCTACTTGCAGCTACCTGCACAATGGCGGCACGTAGCGATATCGCAACTACCGACCATACGTACAACGACAACTCTCTACGACTGGCCACAACGCTACTTTCGCAACAATTTCACTACCGCCCGCCTTATTCAGCTTGACTGTAGTATCTTTCTCTCTCGTCTATCAGTTGTTTTGCCAAGAGTCGCGACACGCCGCGCAACGCCAGCGAGCGGCCGTCGCCAACAGAAGGAAGCAAGCATGAACCTGCTCAGGAAGCGCGCATCCCAGACATCGGAGTCCGTTTGGCTCGCAATGGTCCTCGCCTGCTCCGGCGGTCTCATGGACGCGTACTCCTTCCTGGGGCGCGACAAGGTCTTCGCCAACGCGCAGACCGGAAACCTCCTGCTCTTGGGCGTGAACATCTCCACCGGCGCGTGGCAGAACGTGCCGCACTACCTCTGCCCCATCGTCGGGTTCGCGGCGGGATGCGCCGTCGCGCACGAGGTTCGCCTCCACAAGGGTCGCGGGATGCACTGGCGCCAGATCGTCGTCGCGGCGGAGGCCGTCCTGCTCGTCGCGGTCTCGCTCATGCCGGGCTCCGTCAACCTCGTCGCCAACAGCCTCACGTCCCTTGCCTGCGGCATGCAGGTGCAGGCCTTCCGCAAGCTGCACGGCCGCCCGTTCGCCACGACCATGTGCATCGGCAACCTGCGCAGCGGCACGCAGGCGCTCGTGAGCTACGTGCACCAGCGCCGTCGCCGCGACCTCCGCACAGCGTTCTTGTACTACCTCGTGATCCTCACCTTCGTCTGCGGCGCGATCCTTGGCAACTTCCTGCTGGGCGCGTTCTCCCTGCACGCGATCATGGCCAGCAGCCTGTTCCTTCTTGTTGCCTTCTTCCTCATGTTCGAGGACCGCGAGCACGAGCATCCCGCAACGCAGGCGCAGGGCAGGTAGCCCAAAGGCAGGCCGCCCATCCGCACCCCAGCGTTTCTCGCCCGCGCGCCCGCGTTTCTTGCCTGCGCGCCCGCGCTCGTCGCGCGAAGGCCACCGCCCGCGCATCTTGCAGACATCTGCTTCTATAACTGGGTATAACGAATCTGTTCATGGCATAGCCCGGCCGCGCTGCCGGGCGTCGTGGCGCGAGGACGTGCGCCGCGGCCGGACCCTAAGGAGCAGCATGTACAACTTCACGTTCCACGTTCCCACCACCATCCACTTTGGCAAGGGCCAGATCTCGCACCTGGCGGAGCTCGCCAACTACGGCAGCCGCGCGCTCCTGTGCTACGGCGGCGGCTCCATCAAGCGCAACGGCATCTACGACCAGGCGCTCTCCATCCTTAAGGATGCCGGCGTCCAGGTGTTCGAGCTTTCCGGCGTGGAGCCCAACCCGCGCATCCAGACCGTGCGCCGCGGCGTCGAGCTCTGCCACCAGAACGACATCCAGATGGTGCTCGCCATCGGCGGCGGCTCCACCATCGACTGCGCCAAGGTGGTCGCCGCCGGCGCAAAGTACGATGGCGACGCGTGGGATCTCGTGATCAAGCCGGAGCTCATCAAGGACGCGCTGCCGATCTTCTCGGTCCTCACCCTTTCCGCCACGGGTTCGGAAATGGATGCGTTTGCCGTAATATCCGATATGACCAAAAACGAGAAGTGGGGCACCGCCGGCGAGTGCCTCAAGCCCACCATGTCCGTGCTCGACCCCACGTACACGTTCTCCGTCCCGGCGCGCCAGACCGCTGCCGGCACCGCGGACATGATGAGCCACACGTTCGAGAACTACTTCAGCATGGACGAGGGCGCCTACGTGCAGAAGCGCATGGCCGAGGCCCTGCTTAAGACCATGATCCACTACGGGCCCATCGCGCTTGCCCACCCGGACGACTACGACGCGCGCGCAAACCTCATGTGGGCGGCCAGCCACGCCATCAACGGCCTGGTGGGAGACGGCTGTTCCCCCGCGTGGTGCGTCCACCCCATGGAGCACGAGCTCTCTGCGTTTTATGACATAACTCACGGCGAGGGCCTCGCCATCCTCACGCCCGCGTGGATGGAGCACGTGCTGAGCGCGGACACCGTCGCCCTCTTCGCGACGTACGGCCGCAACGTCTGGGGCCTCACCGGCACGGAGGATGAGGCCGTCGCGCGCGAGGCCATCGTCCGCACGCGCGAGTTCTTCACGCAGACCATGCACATGCCGGCGAACCTTCGCGAGGTGGGCATCACGGACGAGAAGAACTTCGAGGTCATGGCCCAGAAGGCCGCCGATGGCTGCAAGGGCTCCTTCGTCCCGCTGTCGAAGGACGACATCGTAGAGATCTACCGCGCCGCGCTGTAGGCACCGCCTCGGGCGCAAGCCCCTCGAACGCGCGGCAGGCACGTGATAGACAGCGCCCCGGTCATGGCACCAACTGAACTGCCTCCCATTTCTTGGACATGGAAATAGAAGTCCGAGAAATGGGAGGCTTTCCATGTCCGTCGACCTGAGATTGAGGCACGACCGGTCGCTGCGCGAGCGCGCGGCCGAGATGTTCGAGAGGGGCCTCGGCTACGGATCCGTCGCAAGGGGGCTTGGCGTGCCCGCCGAGGCTGTGAGAAGCTGGCAGAAGACGTACCGCGCGACTGGGAGGGACGGCCTGCTGAAAATGGGCGAGAAGCACTTGAGATACGACTTCGAGACCAAGGTCGCCGCAGCCAGGGCCGTGGTCGACGACAGAGTGGCCAAGCCCGAGGCGATGGAGCGCTTCGGCATCGCGAGCGCGACGACGCTGAAGCAGTGGTGCAGGCTGTACCGCGAGGGAGGCGCCGAGGCCCTGAGGCCCAAGCCGAAGGGCAGGCCGAGGGGGTCCGGCGCGAAGGCCGCGCCGATGACCCGCGAGCAGGAGCTCGAGCGCGAGGTCAGGCGGCTCGAGGCGCAGGTGGCGTACCTAAAAAAATGAGGCTTCGGTAGTTTGTGTGACAAGGGGCTAGCCTAGGCAGCAACGCTCTTCGCTCCCTTCACGCCCTTCTTCCT
>NZ_JABAGR010000007.1 GCF_012844235.1 Parafannyhessea umbonata | reverse complement strand
ATGGAGCGGGCTACGGGGATCGAACCCGCGACCTCCACCTTGGCAAGGTGGCGCGCTACCAACTGCGCTAAGCCCGCAAGCGCAGGGATTAATATACGCGACTCCCCCACCCCGCGCAAGAGAGAGTTTTTGCCAATGCCCGCGCACACAGCTTCTCCACGTTTGGGACGAGGCGGGGCGAGGTCACGCGCGACGCCGTTTGTGCGCCGCAGGCACTGTCTGCACCGCCGGCACCGTCGGCCGGCATGCCCGTCCTTCTCGCCCACGCGCCCGCGAGCACCCAAACGCGTAACGCTAGCAAAAGGGCACCCCGTAGGGTGCCCTTGAAGTTCGTTGGAGGCGAGACCCGGATTCGAACCGGGGATAAAGGCTTTGCAGGCCTCTGCCTTACCACTTGGCCATCTCGCCATATGAAAAGAGCCGATGTGAACCGGCTCCGATGAATGCATGGAGCGGGCTACGGGGATCGAACCCGCGACCTCCACCTTGGCAAGGTGGCGCGCTACCAACTGCGCTAAGCCCGCGAACGCGAGGAATAATATACGTGACGCGGCCGTCCGATGCAAGCGTGAATTTCAAATTTGTTTGCAAGAACCCCGCGGCGGACGCAAAACCGCAGGTACAGGACGCAAGATTTTTGGGACCAAGATGCGTTGCGCATATCGGGCTCCGGCGCCGCCCTACACCAGCTTCACGATGCGCACCAGCGTGCCACACCCGCCGGAGCGCTTGCGAATGGTGACGGAGTCCGCCAGGAGCCGCATCAGCTTGATGCCGCGGCCGCGCTCCTCGTTCGGGCGCTCCTGTGCCGGAAGCTGCCCGCGCCGCACGCTTATGCCGCAGCCGCGGTCCGTCACGTCGATCACTGCGCGGTCCGGATAGGCGGACACCGTGACCAAGGCGTCGCGTCCGTCCGTGTGGTCGATCGCGTTGCCCATGGCCTCGCCTATGGCCAGCGTGATGTCGAACACCTGGTCATCCGAGAAGGGCATCCGCCTCAGCAGGGCCTCCACCTTGCCACGCGTCTCCTGCAGGTCCGCGGCGTTCACGCGAAGCGCCGTCCGCCACGTGGGCATGACGGTGGGGTCGAGCTCAGGCACCTCCGGCCGGGCGTTCGTGCCGGATATCGGCGCGAAGTCCACCAACCGCGCTATCCTCAGCGTGCGCAGCACGCGGTCGCCCACGTTGATGAGCGAAAGCAGGCCCCCCGCCTGCCGCATGCTGCGAATCTCCCTAAACAGCAGCGCCATGCCCGCGGAGTCCACGTACTGCACGCCCGCCATGTTAAGGATGACCCTGCGGCAGCCGGACGCGATGAGAGAGTCCACCGTGTCCCGCACGCGCGGCACGGTCGTCACGTCCAGGTCGCCCTCCACGGGCACCAGAGCTATGTTGGGCATGGTATCCATACCCTGCTTGTTCCCCATCGCGGGCGCGGCTAAGCACGCGGCTGCTGCCGTTTGCCAACTTGGTCAAAGCGCAGCGCCACCATGGCGACGTCGTCCTCCAGGTGGCGGCTCGTAAAGCGGTCCAGCGCGTCCAGGAGCCGGCCCAGCAGCCCGTCGAAGCCGCGCGGCGCCTCGCGCATCACGGCGTCGCGCAGGCCGTCCTCGCCAAAGAACGCGCCATCCGTTGCGCGGGCCTCCGTGGTTCCGTCCGTGTACAGCAGCAGCACGTCCCCCGCGCCCAGGCTCACGCGCCCGTTGCGGTACGTCATCTCGTGGAACGCGCCCACCACGCCCGACTGCACGTCCAGCGCCTCGATCGCGCCCGTGGACGCCCGCACCAGAAACGCGGGCGGATGCCCGGCGCTGCAGTACGTGAGCCTGCCGCCACGCAGGTCCACCATGCCCACAAACAGCGTCGCGAACGTCTCGAGCCGAGAAAAGCCCAGGAGGAACTCGTTCAAGAGCCTCACCATGTGCGCCGGGGCAAGGCCCTGCCAGCTGTACGCGCCGAGCGCCGTCTTGACGGCGGCGCTCACCGAGGCGGCCTCCACCCCCTTGCCGGACACGTCACCCATGATCACGCAGGCGCGGTCGTTGGGAAGGCGTATCAGGTCGTAAAAGTCGCCGCCTATAACGGCCGCCTGCGTCGCGGACGAGTAGATGCCGTCTGCGGATATGCCGGGCACGTGCTGCAGCTCGTTGCGCATGCCGGTCTGGAGCGCCTGCGCGATGTGCTTGTCCTGGCGGCGCACCTCGTCGCCATGCGCAAGGCCGGACGCGTCCGTCGCCACGCGCTCCAGAAACTTCAGCTCGAGGTCGTCCAGGGGTTCCGCGTCCGCCTCGCGCAGCACCAGGCAGAAGCAGCGCGTGCCGTCCACCATGCCGGCGTCCACCAGGGCGCCCACGGCCGGCTCGCCCTCCCGCACCAGCGCGGACGCCAGCGCGGATCCCTCGCGCACCGGCTGCACCACAACCTCGTTTCCCGCCTGGTCGCCCTCCGCGACGCCCAGGTCCGCCGCCAGGCTGCACGTACGGCCGTCCGGAAGCGTCGCGCGCATGTGCCCGGGCTCGTCCTCGTCCTCTGCCAGCCGCACGCACGACGCGTCCAGCACCCCCGAGGCCGCCTCCAGCGCATCGGCCACGCTCTTCTCGTCCACCGAGCCCGCGCTCATCATGGACTCGCGGATGCCGGAGGCCGCCTCGCGCAGGTCGGCCTCGCGCTGGGCGCGCATCGCCGAGAACGCGCCCGCCAGCTGCACGGACAGGTACTGCGCCACGGCGTCCAGCAGCTCGGAGTCCTCGCGGCGCATGGGGTGCACGTGGTCCCAGCCCACCTCGATCAGCGCCAGCAGGTGGCGGCCAAACCAGACGGGCACCGCGATGAAGCTCGCGAACGGGGGCAGCACGGACGACATCACGTGATAGATCTCGCGCGTCTCCTCGTTCACCACGTTACGCCGCGTCAGCCGACCGCGCCTGAGGTCCGCACCCTCCGGCGCCATCACGCGAAGCCTGAGCGCGTGGCCCGCCTGCGATGCGAGCCGCTCGATCGTGCGCCCGAACGACATGAACCTGGGCACGCGCGCCTCGCCGAGCGAGCTGCTGGTCCCGCGCAGGTGGTAGCCGTCCGACTCCGCCACGTAGAACACGGTGCCCGTCGCGTCCATCGTGTCCGTGATCTCCTCCAGCACGCGGCTGAACAGCGTCTGCACGTCGCGCGAGTCCAGCGTCTCGAGCACGATGCTCAGCGTGCCGGACAGCCGGTGGTTCGCGCGCGAGAGCTCCTGCACCAGCCGGTCGTGCTCGCGCTCCTCCGCCTGGCGCGAGTCGTCCTCGTACGCCACCAGGAGGTACGTCTCACCGGGCGCGCTCACGCGGTCGCAGCGCACGGATATGCCCGTCTCCGCGCCCGCGGCGCCCACCACCACGAGCGACGACGTGCTTCCGTCCGTCGAGAAGGGCAGGGCGCGCGCGTCGAAGGCGTCTTCCGGGACCACGCCGGCGGCCGGCGGAAACAGCGCGCGCACATCCGAGCCCACGAGGTCCTGGCGGCCGAACAGGCGCTCCGCCGCCTCGTTCGACATGAGGATGCGCCCGAAGCCGTCGAACGCCAGCACGGCGTCGCTCGTGAGCGAGAGGAGCCCCGCAAGCGTGCCAGAGACGCTCCTTTCGCCTATGCCCTCGACCCGTCTGAAACCAAGGCCCGTGCCTGCCATCGCGCTCCCCCGAATCGCCGCCTGCGGACGCCAACGTCCTTAGCATACCCAGAGCGGCGCCCCGACGGGGCGACGTTTGTAAGCGAACGTGCGCAGGCGGCCCGGCCCGCCACGGGTGCCTTGGCCCGAGGAGGGGCCTAGTCCGCGATACCCAGCTCCTGCGCCGTGAGGCCCGTGAAGCCCACCTGGGCCAGCTTGATGTTGACGGGCTCGCCCTGCACGCACACGATGTCGACGACGCGCCCGCCAAAGCTGCAGCAGTAGGCGTACGCCACGTTGAGGTCCGCGCTCACGAAGCGGTGCAGCACCGTCGCAAGGCCTCCGGGCACGTCGGGGACCTCCGTCGCCACGACGTTCGTCAGCTCCGCATGGAAACCCTTCTCGCCCAGGAGGCCCGCCGCCCTCAAGGGTCGGTCGCAGATGAGGCGGACACAGCTGAAGTCGCTCGAGTCCGCCACCATGAGGCCCATCACCTGGATGTTCGCCTCGCCGAGCGTCTGGCTCATCTGCTCGAGCGTCCCGGGTCTGTTGGGAAGGAAGACGGTCACCTGCTTGATCATGGGGCGCCCCCTATCGCGTCTGCCGGCATCCGCCGGCTTTTGCCCCCATGCTAGGAGCCATGCGTTTCGGGTTGTTTGCCTGGGAGTTTCCTTCGGTAGGCGCATGCTAAAGGAAAGTCCCCACCGGCCAGAACCGATGGGGACCCTTGTTCACGTGGTGTCGGAGGCGGGACTTGAACCCGCACGACCTTTTAGTCAGTCACTAGCACCTCAAGCTAGCGCGTCTGCCAATTCCGCCACTCCGACGTGAGTTTGTGCGAGAGCTATATTAGCACGGCCGATTCTTTTGGTGCAACAACTATTTCCAAAAACTTTTGCCGCACCCTGGCGGGACGGCTCCCCGCACGCGACCGCCGCACGCGATGCGACTGCCCTACTCCGTGCCCAGGTCGACCGCGGAACCCTTGATGGGGTGCGGCTCCGCGAAGTGGCACGCGCAGAAGTGTCCGCTCGCGACCTCACGCAGCTTCGGAACTTCCTTGGAGCACACGTCCTTCGCGATCGGGCAGCGGGTGTGGAACGGACAGCCCGAAGGCGGGTCGATCGGCGAGGGGGGATCGCCCTTCAGGATGATGCGCTTGCGGCTGTGCTGGACGTCCGGGTCCGGGATGGGCACCGCGGAGAGCAGCGACTGCGAGTACGGGTGGTACGGCTCGTCGTAGAGCGACTTCCAGTCCGAGTACTCCATGAGGTGGCCGAGGTACATGACGGCCACGCGGTCGCTGATGTGCTGCACGACGGAGAGGTCGTGCGCGATGAAGAGGTACGCAGTCCCGAACTGCTTCTGCAGGTCGGAAAGGAGGTTCAGCACCTGGGCCTGAATGGAGACGTCGAGCGCGGAGACGGGCTCGTCGCAGATGATGAGCTTGGGACGCAGGGCGAACGCGCGGGCGATGCCGACGCGCTGGCGCTGCCCGCCCGAGAACTCGTGCGGGTAGCGGTTGATGTGCTCCGGGTTCAGCCCGACGATGTCCAAAAGGCTCCGCACGTAGTCCATGCGCTCCTTCGCGTTGGGCATCACGTTGTGGATGACAAGCGGCTCCGAGACGATCTCGCCGATGGTCATGCGCGGGTTGAGCGAGGCATAGGGGTCCTGGAAGATGTACTGCATGTTGCGGCGCATCTCCTTGAGCTCCCTCTTCTTCATCTTCGCGACGTCCTTGCCGTCGAAGATGACCCTGCCGGAGGTGGGGTTGTTCAGACGCATGATGGTGCGGCCGGTCGTGGACTTGCCGCAGCCGGACTCGCCGACGAGGCCGAAGGTCTCGCCCGGGTAGATGTCGAACGAGATGTCCTCGACGGCGTGCACCCTCTTCGCACCGGCACGGCGTCCGAAAACGCCGGACTCGACCGGGAACTCCTTCGTGAGGTGCTCGACGCGCAGCAGAGGCTCGCTGTTCTTCTCGTCTGCCATTACGCCTCGCCTCCCTTCGATGCCCTCGCAGCCGCGGAGCGGGAGGTCTCGGGCGCGTTGGCCTTGACGAACTCGGGGTCGTTGGCGAAGTGGCACTTGGTGTAGTGGCCCGTGCTCGTGTAGAAGGGCTCGGGCTTCTTCTGGTGGCAGATGTCCTTTGCGTAGGGGCACCTGGGCGAGAAGGGACAGCCCTTCGGGGCGTTCACGAGCGAGGGCGGGTTGCCCTTGATCGGCGTGAGGGGCTGCTTCTTGTCCTCGATCTGCTTGGGGATCGAGCGGATGAGACCCCAGGTGTACGGGTGCATAGAGCCGTAGAAGATCTCCTCGGCGGTGCCGAACTCCACTGGGGAGCCGGCGTACATGACCATGATCTTGTCGGCCACGTCCGCGACGACGCCGAGGTCATGGGTGATCATGATGATGGCGTTGCCGTTCTTCTCCTGCATCTGCTGCATCAGCTCGATGATCTGCGCCTGGATCGTGACGTCGAGGGCCGTGGTCGGCTCGTCGGCGATCAGGATGTCGGGGTCGCACGCGAGCGCCATGGCAATCATGACGCGCTGTCGCATGCCGCCGGAGAACTCGTGCGGGTAGTCCTTCACGCGCTGCTCCGCGTTGGGGATGCCGACCATGGAGAGGAGCTCGATGGAGCGCTTCATGGCCTGGTCCTTGCTGTAGCCGAGGTGCAGGCGCATGCCCTCGCTCAGCTGGCGGCCGATGGTGTAGACCGGGTTCAGCGACGTCATCGGGTCCTGGAAGATCATGGCGATGTCGTTGCCGCGGATGTGCTGCATCTCGGCCTCGGACATCTTGAGCAGCGACTTGCCGCGGTAGCGGACGTCGCCGCCCTCGATCCTTCCCGGCGGCATGTCGATGAGGCCCATGATGGTGAGCGAGGTAACCGACTTGCCCGAGCCGGACTCGCCGACGACGCCGAGGGTCTCGCCGCGGTCGAGGGTGTAGGACACGCCGTCGACTGCCTTGACGACGCCGTCCTGCGTATGGAAGTACATCTTGAGGTCGTCGACCTCGAGGAGGTGCGAGCCCCCCGGAACGGGCTGGCTCTCGAGCTCCACCCAGTTGTCCTGCTTCTTCTTTCGTGCCATGTCTTATGCGTCCTTCATCTTGACATCGAGTGCGTCGCGCAGGCCGTCACCAAGGAGCGTGAAGGCGAGCACCGTAGTGAGGATGGCGAGGCCCGGCATGATCATGAGCCACGGCTCAGTGCTCAGGTAGGTCTGGCCAGACTGGATGAGGCTTCCCCAGGAGGGATCGGGCGGAACGACGCCCATGCCCAGGTAGGAAAGAGCCGACTCGGTGAGGATGGCGCCGCCGATGTTCATGGTCGCGTAGACGACGATCGACGCGACGGAGTTCGGGAAGATGTGGCGCGCGATGATGCGGAGGTCCGACGCGCCCATGGAGCGCGCGGCGTCAACATAGTCGTTCTCCTTGACGGTGAGAATCGCGGAGCGGAACACGCGGGCGATGGACGGCCAGCCGAGAATGCCGATGGCGATGAACACGTTCTGGATGCCGGGGCCGATGACGGCGAGCATCGCGATGACGAACAGCGTATACGGGAACGCGAGGAAGATGTCTGCGAGACGCATGATGATCGTGTCCCAGATGCCGCCGTAGTAGGCCGCGATGGCGCCCATCACGAGGCCGATGGCCGTCGAGATCGCCGTCGCGAGCACGCCGACAGCGAGCGAGATGCGCGCGCCGTAAATGACACGGGAGAGCACGTCTCGCCCGAGCTGGTCCGTGCCGAACGGGTGCCTGGCACTCATGGGCATGCGCACGTCGAACAGCTGGGCGTTCGGCTTGCCGAGCGTCTGCGGCACCCAAAGGTCCGCGCTCAGCGCGAGGATGACCATGAAGATGATCCACACGACCGCGATGATGGCGAGCTTGTTCCTGCGGAGGCGCTTCCACGCGTCACCCCACAGGGTCCTGGTGGGGGCGGACGCATCCCCCTCGTTCTGGCCGGAGGCCTCAGCCTGCGCCTCCACGACCTTCTCGTCCTTCTTGTTGTCCTTTGCCACTTCGCTCACCCCCTACTCGTTCTTCCCGGCGCCGTACCTGATGCGAGGATCAAGGAACGCGTACGAGATGTCGACGATGAGGTTGATGACCATGACGACCACGACGATGACCGTCACGGATCCCATGACGATGGGCCAGTCGCGCTGCGTGATGGCGCGGTAGGTCTCGAAGCCGACGCCAGGCCAGTTGAAGACCGTCTCGGTGAGGATGGCGCCCGCCATCATGCCGCCGAAGTCGATGCCGATGTAGGTGACGACGGGGATGAGGGCGTTCTTGAGCGCGTGGTGCCAGATGACGTCCCTGCGGGAGAGGCCCTTTGCGCGGGCGGTCCTGATGTAGTCCTGGTTCATGACCTCGAGCAGCTGCGAGCGCATGATGCGCGCGGTGTACGCCGTGGAGACGGCCGCGAGCGTGATGGCGGGGAGGATGTAGTACACCCAGTCATCGAACTCGGCCGCGGGGCCGCCCGCACCGGAGATCGGCAGGTAGAACCCTCCGCCCGTAGAGTCCTTCAGGAAGATTCCGAAGAACAGCTGCAACAGCATGCCGAGCCAGAACGCGGGCATCGCCACCATGATCGACGTTACGAGCGTCACGAGGATGTCCCAGAACGAGTATCTCTTCAGTGCGGAGACCATGCCCGCGCCAATGCCCACGACGGTCTCTATGATGATGGCCACTATCGAGAGCCTGATGGTGTACGGGTACTTCGCCGCAAGGATGGAGGCGACGGACTGGCCCTTGCGCTGGTACGACGTGCCGAGGTCTCCGTGGAGAAGACCGTTGACGTACAGGCCGTAGCGCTTCCACAGCGGCGTGGGCACCGTGTTGCCCTTGCTGTCGCGGATTGGCTTGCCGTTGGCGTCGGTCTCGACGAGGTGGTACGTGACGCGAAGGTTGAGCTCGGTCTGGGGATCGAGCTTCTTCTCACCCGCCATGAGCTTGACCGGATCGCCTGGCACGATGTTCTCCAACGCAAAGAGAATGAGCGTCACACCCAGGAACACGGGTATGAACTGGAGAACTCGTTTGAGAATGTATTTTCCCATACTAGGAATCCCCTTGTTTTGTCCAACAGATGCGCATTGAATCCCTCGGTGCAACCCCTTCCGACAAGATCCAAACAATAGTCAGTATAGCCAAGTGACAATTCTTGAAATTCCAATGTGGGCATGCGTTATTCAAATGGCCATATTGCTGCAAAAACGCGTTTCGAAAAGAGTAGCGTGGGACACCGGGTCTCCGATGCCCCACGCAAAAAGGTCTAAGGAACTACGACATTAGGCCGACGCCCTGCTACGCAAGCTTTGCGTTCGCGAAGTCCGCCTTGCCCTGCGGGTCATAGTAGAAGCTCGCAAGCTTGTCGGATGCGACGTGGTTGTGCGAGTAGAACATGATGGGGATGACCGGAAGGTCCTTGGCGATCATCTGGTTGATCTCGCGGTACTTCTCCCTACGCTCGTCGTCGTCCGTGACCTGGCGCGCGGCATCAATAGCCTTGTCCACGTCGGTGTTGACGTACTTGGCGTAGTTGTTGTCAGCGGTGCTGTAGAAGTTGGGGTAGATGAAGTTGTCCATGGTGGGATAGTCTGCGATCCAGCCCAGACGACCGACCTGATACTTGCCGCCAGAAAGCGCGGTCAGATAGCTTGCCCACTCCATGGAGGACTGCTTCACCTTGAAGCCGACGGCCTCCAGGTTGTCCTGGATGACGGACATGATGTCCTCGTGGCCACCACCGGAGTTGTAGGAGAGGGTGATCTCCTTGCCGGCGAGGTTGTTCTCGTCGACGATCTTCTTCGCGGCATCCTTGTCGTACTTCGAGAACTCCCAGAGGTCCTTCTCGTTGTCGTCGATGATGGGCGGCACGAAGCTCGTTGCAGGCTTACGGGTGCCCTCGAACAGCTTGTCGATGATCTTCTGACGGTCAATGGCGAGCGACATGGCCTTGCGGACGTTCAGGTCCTTCATGGTCTCGTCGTTCAGGTTGAGCGTCAGGTAGTAGATCGACGTCTCGGCACCGGTGATGACCTGGTGCTTAGGGGTGCAGGTATAGCCGTCCTTGGACTTGCCGTACTTCTTTTGCGTGTCCTTGATGCGGCCGGTCGGAATGGACGTGAAGTCCATGTTGCCCGCCTCGAACTCGTTGAAGGCGGTCTGCGGGTCCTTCTGGATGGAGAAGTAGATCTTCTTCAGCGAAGGCTTCTTGCCATAGTAGTCCTCAAAGCGCTTGACGTTGATGTACTGGCCAGACTCCCACTTGCCGACCATCATGAAGGGGCCGTTGCCGATGGGCTTGGTCAGGAACTTCTTGGGGTCATCAGTCGCGGCCTTGGGGACCGGGGCAAGAGCGGGGTGGCAGCAGATGTACGGGAAGTCTGCCATCGGGGCGCTCAGCTTCACGACGAGGGTGTTGTCATCGGGGCAGGTGACGCCAGAGAGCTCCTTGGCGGTACCCTTCTGCATCTCGTCGTAGCCGACGACCGGAGCGAGGTGGTAGTTGATCTCGGACGGAGTCGGCATCTTGGGGTCGCAGATGCGCTCCCAGCCGCGCTTGAAGTCCGCCGCGGTGACCTTGTCGCCGTTGTGGAACTTCGCGCCCTTCACCAGGTGGAAGGTGAACTCAGTGGCGTCGTCGTTGACCTCCCAGGACTCGGCGGCCTTCGGAACGACCTCCTCCTTGTCCCAGTCATAGTCGCAAAGCGAGTCGAAGAGGATGTGCTCGACCTGCGTGCCCTCGGACTCCTGGGTGTTGTAGGGGTCGATAGCGACGGGGTCGTTGATGTAGAACTTCATGCTGCCGTCGTTCGAACCGGACGCACCGGAATCGCTCTTCTTGCCACAGGCTGCGAGCGCAGTGAGTGCGCTTGCGGCCAGGCCGCCCTTCACGAAGGAGCGACGGCCCATCATGAGCTTGTCTGCCATACTATCCTCCTATTTCCGACTTCACGACCAGTGGCAACGCCTGGCCGCCCTTGCCGGCGTGGGTCGAAGACCCCTATCCGACTTTTTTGATTTTCGTTCAATATGCATGCCAATGCAAACGATAATATCTGGCCGGTCTTATCATGACAAAGGAAATATTGACCTAATCATGGCCGTACGCTGCTGTTTTCCAAATCGAACAGCTGGATTTCAAATGATTAGCGACGGGCAAAGTTTACATGTGTGAAATATTAGAAACGGTAGGAAACAAGTCTCCGATGGTTGAGAAACACATCGTTTACCGTGTGCGCGTACCCCGTCTTTCACAGAGGAATCGCCTGTCGCAAGCGCATCGCACGAGAAGAGCTCGCGTGAAAGTGGCATGGCGTACATGGGCATCGCGTTACCTAGACCTAGGCAGCGCAGCCGCATAACTAAAGGGGGCGCCCGCACAAGCGGACGCCCCCTGCTCTTTGAGATGCTCTGAATCCTAGCCGATAGTCCCGACAGGGAAGGTGAGCGCAAGGATGCAGATGGTGACGCCAAAGACGATGGCGGTGATGACCGTCAGGCGATCGAGGTTCTTCTCCCAGATGCCCGAGCCGGCGGCAGAGTTGTACATGGACGACGCGATCATGTCCGAGACGCCCGTGCCCTTGCCCGAGTGCATGAGGATGAGGATGATCGTAAGCACGGCAGACACGGCAAGAACGATCAGAAGGAATACATTGAGTGCGCCCACGTGGTTCTCCTTTAGAAAAAGGCTGGCATCGCATGTGCGACGCCAGCCTAACTTGCTTCACACGACAGAAGAGAATAACACAGGCGTTGGAGCTATGGCCCCGTGACTTGCTCTTCTCCCCTGCTTCTTCGCAGAGCGAAGGCTACATGGCAGCCTTCACCATGGCGGCGAAGGAATCCGCCTTGAGGGACGCGCCACCCACGAGGGCACCGTCGACGTCCTCCTTCTCGAGGAAGCCAGCGACGTTGTTGGGCTTCGCAGAGCCGCCGTAGAGGACGCGGATGCCGTCGGCGGTCTCCTTGCCGAAGATGTCGGCGAGGGTCTTGCGGATGGCGCCGCAGACCTCCTGAGCGTCGTCGGCAGTGGCGGTCTTGCCGGTGCCGATGGCCCAGATGGGCTCGTAGGCGACGACGTACTTCGAGGGGTCGGCGATCTCGAGGCCCTCGGTGTCCTTCTTGATCTGGTCGACGACGAACTCGACGTGCTTGCCGGCCTCGCGGACCTCGAGGGGCTCGCCGCAGCAGCTGATGGGAACGATGTCGTGAGCCATCAGGGCCTTGGCCTTCTTGTTGATGTCCTCGTCGGTCTCGCCGAAGTAGCCGCGGCGCTCGGAGTGACCGATGATGCAGTACGTTGCGCCGATGTTCGTCAGCATGTTCGGAGCGGTCTCGCCGGTGTAGGCGCCGGACTCCTCCCAGTAGACGTTCTGGGCGCCGAGCGCGAAGGGGGCGTTCTCCTGCTCGATGACCTCGGCGACGCCCTTGAGGTCGACGGCGGGCGGGCAGACGACGACGTCGACGTCGCCGGTGCCGTCAGCGAGCTCCTTCGCAAGACCCTGCGCGAGGACGACGCCCTCGGTGTAGGTCTCGTTCATCTTCCAGTTGCCTGCGATCATACGGTTACGCATCGAGAAGCGCCTCCACTCCAGGAAGGGCCTTGCCCTCGACGAGCTCCATGGAAGCGCCACCACCGGTGGAGATCCAGCTCATCTTGTCGGCAAGGTCGAACTTGTTGATTGCCGCGACGGAGTCTCCACCACCGATGATGGAGGTGCCGCCATTGCTCTTCACCTCGGCAACTGCCTCGGCGACGGCCTTGGTACCAACGGCGAACTGGTCCATCTCGAACACGCCCATGGGGCCGTTCCAGAAGACGGTCTTCGCGCCCTTGATGGCCTCGGCGTAGAGCTCGCGGGTCTTGGGGCCGATGTCCATGCCCATGCGGTCGTCGGGAATCTTGTCGGAGTCGACGACCTCGCCCTCGGCATCCTCGCCGAAGTGGTCTGCGACGACGTTGTCGACGGGGAGCAGGATCTTGACGCCCTTCTCCTCTGCCTTCTTCAGCATCTCGCCGGCGCGCTCGACCCAGTCCTCCTCCTTGAGGGAGGTGCCGACCGTGTAGCCCTTGGCCAGGAAGAAGGTGTACGCCATGCCGCCGCCGATGATCAGGGTGTCGGCGGAGTCGATCAGGTGGTCGAGAACGCCGATCTTGCTGGAGACCTTGGAGCCACCGACGATTGCGACGAACGGGCGCTCGGGGTCGGCGAAGATCGAGGTCAGGGTGTCGACCTCCTTCTCGAGCAGGAAGCCCGCAACGGCCGGGATGTAGGCGGCCGGGCCGACGACGGAGCCCTGCGCACGGTGCGCGGTGCCGAAGGCGTCGAGGACGAAGATGTCACCGTAGGACGCGAGCTTCTTCGCGATCTCCGGGTCGTTCTTCTTCTCGCGCTTGTCGAAGCGGACGTTCTCGAGGACGAGGATGTCGCCGGGCTTGACGGCGGCAACGGCCTTCTCGGCCTTCTCGCCATAGGTGTCGTCCACGAACTTGACGTCGTAGCCGGTGAGCTCGGCCAGCTTCTCGGCGGCAGGCTTCAGGGAGAGCTCGGGCTCGGGACCGTCGCCCTTGGGACGACCGAGGTGGCTCATGAGCACGATGCCTGCGTTGTGCTCCTTGAGGTACTTGATGGTGGGAATGGCCGCCTTGATGCGGGTGTCATCGGTGACGACGCCGTCCTTCAGGGGGACGTTGAAGTCAACGCGCATGATGATGCGCTTGCCGTCGACGTCGACGTCGCGGACGGTCTTCTTGGTAAAGGCCATACTTGCACACTCCTTACGAATTTGGACTGCCTGCAAGACAAAAGGGGCGCGGCCGCGGCCCTTGGACCTGCGACCGCACCCCTTTGATTACCTAGAGCGAGCGCGTCACTAGGCGACGAACTTCTCGAAGTACTTGATGGTGCGGACCATCTGGGAGGTGAAGGAGTTCTCGTTGTCGTACCAAGAGGTGACCTGGACGAGGCTCTGGCCGTTGCCAAGCGGGTTGACCATGGTCTGGGTGGCGTCGAACAGCGAGCCATAGGTCATGCCGACGATGTCGCGAGAGACGATCTGGTCCTCGTTGTAACCGAAGGTCTCGGGGATCTTCTCGGAGTAGGCCTTCATCGCGGCGTTGACGCCCTCGACGGTGACCTCCTTGTCGACGACGGCGTAGAGGTTGGTGAGCGATCCGGTCGGCGTCGGGACGCGCTGGGCGGCACCGATGAGCTTGCCGTTGAGCTCGGGGAGAACCAGGCCGATAGCCTTGGCGGCACCGGTGGTGTTCGGGACGATGTTCTCCGCGCCGGCACGGCTGCGACGGAAGTTGCCCTTGCGCTGCGGGCCGTCAAGAATCATCTGGTCGCCGGTGTAGGCGTGAATGGTCGTCATGATGCCGGAGACGATCGGCGCGAAGTCGTTCAGGCCCTTGGCCATCGGGGCGAGGCAGTTGGTGGTGCAGGAGGCGGCGGAGATGATGTCGTCGTCAGCGGTCAGCGTCTCGTGGTTGACGTTGTAGACGATGGTCTTGAGGTCGTTGCCCGCGGGAGCGGAGATGACGACCTTCTTGGCGCCAGCGTTCAGGTGAGCCTGAGACTTGGCCTTGGAGGTGTAGAAGCCGGTGCACTCGAGGACGACGTCGACGCCGAGCTCGCCCCAAGGCAGGTTGTTGGCGTCAGCCTCCTTGTAAATCTTAATGGTCTTGCCGTCGACGGTAATGGAGTCCTCACCGGCGGTAACCTCGTGGTCGCGAGAGTAGTTGCCCTGCGTAGAGTCATACTTCAGCAGGTATGCGAGCATCTCCGGGGAGGTGAGGTCGTTGATTGCGACGATCTCGGAGCCCTCGTGACCGAACATCTGACGGAAGGCCAGACGACCGATGCGGCCAAAGCCGTTGATTGCAACCTTAACTGCCATGCTTACTCCTTTCGCGAGGCCGCCCGAGGCCCTTCCCCGAGCCGACCAGCAAGAACTTGCACTGCCTTGCATTTTACCCACTTTCGTCCGTAACAAATTCGCAAAGACACTCATCGGCGAAAAATGTCGGTAACAAACTGGGTTGTCCATGTATTTGTGGGCATTTTTTCGGCGAACGGCACCAAAAGCCCAGATGGGCGAGAAGAGCGGGCGACCTCGGCCGGGGCGAATGACTCCTGATTATTGGTCATCCGTACCCTCGGCCTCCTCTACCAGACGTTGCAGACGAAGCACCCGATGATACATGGCCGACTTCGAGGAGACGGGGTTGCACCTCTTGCCCAGTGCGGCGAGCGACACCTCCGGGTTCTCCTTCCTGAGCAGGCAGAACTCCCTCAGCGCGGGCGGAAGCGCCCGCAGCCCTATCAGCCGCTCGGCCCGCGCGATGAGCTCCAGCTGCTCCGCCGCGGCGCCCGTCGAGCGGGCCTGGTTCGCGATCTCGGCGTTCACGCGCCGGTTCACGTCGTTCTTCAGCGACTTCACGCGCCGCACGTTGTTTATCGCCTGCGCGGTGCGCGTGGCGCCCATGGCGCTCAGGAGCGTCTCTATCTCGTCGAAGCTCTTGAGGTAGATGGCGTAGCTCCCCCGGCGCCTGTTCAGGCGCGCCTCGACTCCCAGGTCCGCCATGATGCCCATGAGCTGACGCGCGAACTCCTCGCCCGTCACCGCTATCTCCAGGTGGAAGTCACCGCGCGGGTCCGCTATGAAGCCTCCCGCCATGAACGCGCCGCGCACGTACGCCCGCTTGCAGCAGTCGCGCTCCACAAGGCGCGCGGGCACGCCGGAGGTGAGGCCGTGGCCCCGCTCCAGGATTCCCAGCTGCACCAGGTCGTCCTCGAGCTCGTCCTGCTCCGGGATCTCTATCAGGTAGTTTCTGGTCTTGTGCAGGTTGGAGTGGCGCACGGTGAGCGGCGTCTCGAGCTCGAACAGCTCGTGCGTGAGCTTGATCATCGTGCGTGCCACGGCGCCGGTCTCCGTCGCGACGCGTATGGAGTAGCGTCCGCTGCCTCGAAACGACAGCGTCCCGCACACGCGGGTTATGGCGGACAGCTGGGCGTACGCGCAGCGGGGGCACTCCCCCTCCACGCGCGACAGCTCGTCCTTGACCTGCGCGGTAAACGACATCTCTTTCCCATCCCCCGTGGCGCGGCTACGGGCGCGGCGCCGCGCCCTTCTCGGCCAGCGCGAGGTCCCTGTGCGACAGCGTAACGTGGTAGCCCTGCCTCTGCAGGTAGTTTGCCGTGGTGTTTGCGATCACGACGCTGCGGTGCTGGCCTCCGGTGCAGCCGATGGCGATGGACAGCTGGGCCTTGCCCTCGGCGATGTAGCCCGGCATCACCACGTCGAGCAGGCCCTCCCATGCGGCGAGGAAGCGCTTCGTGACGTCGTTTCCCAGCACGAACTCGCGCACCGGGTCGTCGTTTCCCGTGAGGGTGCGCATGGTGGGGTCGTAGAACGGGTTCGGCAGGAAGCGCACGTCGATCATGAGGTCCGCCTCCACCGGCATGCCGTGCTTGAAGCCGAACGAGTACACGCTCACGTCCAGCAGCTGCTGGTCCGTCAGCTCCGAGAACGCGCGGCGGATCCTGCTGCGCAGCGTGGCGGGGCGCATGCGCGACGTGTCGATCACCAGGTCGGCGCGGTCGCGCACCACGGAGAGCTGCTCGCGCTCGCGGCCGATGGCGCTCTCCAGCGACTCGCCGGGCAGCGCTATGGGGTGGCGGCGGCGCGTCTCCTTGTAGCGGCGAATGAGCACCTCGTCCGAGCAGTCCAGAAACAGCAGCTTCACGGTGAGCTCGTGCTCCCCCAGCTGGCGCAGCGCGTCGAACATCTCGTCGAACAGCCCCTGGCTGCGCAGGTCGCACGTGACCGCCAGGTGCCTGCCGACGCCGGAGTTGATGCCCACGACGTTCGCGATGTCCAATATCAGCCGCGGCGGCAGGTTATCGATGCAGTAGTACCCCATGTCCTCGAACACGTGCATCGCCTGCGTGCGGCCCGATCCGGACATGCCGGTGATGACCACGATGTCGGGCACGCGGTCCAGCCGCGCGGCCTGCCTCATGCTCTGCGAGCTATCCGTCACGTTACGACCCCTCCCCGCGCGCCGGCCGGCGCGCCGTCTGCCGGCGAGAAGGGCGCGCGGCCATGGCCGCAGGCGCTTCTCGCCCGTATGCGGCACCTGGGCGGCACCGCTACCAAGAGCTTACCCCTCAGACTGGACATCGTGCACGGCGGGCGCGTTGCCCGCGTCCGGCGCGTTGCCGGCGTCCCGTGCCGCACCCGGGCCCGGCGCCTTGCCCGCGTCCTGCGTGCGCGCCGCGTCGTCCTCCCACGCGCGGAGCGTCTGCCATATGTCGCGCGCGACAGACTCCGGCACGCCCTTCACGGCGGCGATGTCCTCGACCGAGGCCACGCGCAGGCGCTTCATGGAACCGAAGTGGCGCATGATGGCGCGGCGGCGCTTTGGCCCGACGCCCTCGACCTCGTCCAGGATCGACACGGACTGCGCTTTGGTGCGCAGCTCGCGGTGGAACGTGATCGCGAAGCGGTGGGACTCGTCGCGCACCTGCTTGATGAGGTAGAGCGACGCGGACCCGGACGGCAGTACCACCGGCGTGTCGTCCCACGGGACGAAGACCTCCTCGTCCGACTTCGCGAGACCGCAGACCGGGATGTCGAGCCCCAGCTCCTCAAGCTGCGTCATCGCGGCCGTGAGCTGCGGCTTGCCGCCGTCGACCACCAAGAGGTCCGGCGCGGCGGCCGCAAAGCGCGCGTCCGCCATGCGCTCCGGGCTGTAGCGGCGGCCCAGGACCTCCTGCATGCTCACGAAGTCGTTCGCCTCGTCCAGGTCCGCGCGGATCTTGAAGCGACGGTACTGGGACTTGTCCGGCCGGCCGTTCGTGAACACGACCATGGACGCCACCGTGAACGCGCCGTGCAGCGTCGATATGTCGAAGCACTCTATGCGCATGGGCGGCGCGTCCAGGGCAAGGGCGCTCTCCAGCTGGAGAAGGGCCTGGTTCGTGCGGTCGTCCGCGTATCCCGTCCTCACCATGTACCGGTTGAGGGCGTGATGGGCGTTCTTGGCCGCCATGTCCAGAAGGCGGCTCTTCTCGCCCCGCTGGGGGCGGTGTATGCGGCAGACGCGCCCGCGCTTCTGCGTGAGCCACTCGCCCAGAAGCTCCGCGTCCGGCAGGTCGACGGCGAGGTCCACCTCCGCGGGGATGTCCGAGGTCTCGTCGTAGTAGCGCTTCAGGAAGCCGGCCTCAAGCTCCACCTCGTCCACGTCCATCCCCTTGTTCAGGACGAACTCGCTCGTGCGGATGGTGCGCCCCTCCCGCACCACGAACACGCAGGCGCAGCTGATGGTCTCCTCGCGGAAGAACCCAATCAGGTCCAGGCTCACGCTGGAGGGGAACGTCACCTGCTGGCGGTCGTCCAGGCCGTTTATGACCTCCAGGCGGTGCTTCAGGCGGCCGGCGCGCTCGAACTCCAGGTTCGCGGCGGCCTCGCGCATCTGGCCTTCCAGCTCCTCCACGATCTGGCTGCGCCGGCCCGCGAGGAAGTTCTCGACCTGCCGCACGTGCGAGGCGTACTCCACCGTGTCGATGGCGCCGCAGCACACGCCGGGGCCGCGCCCCACGTGGTAGTCGAAGCACGGGCGGCCGCGCTTCGCGAGCACCATGTTTGCCACGGCCACATCGTCCGGGTGGCTCTGCAGGTAGCGGCGGCAGCGCTTCCACTCCGCGCACGTGGATATGCAGATGGGCACCGCCTTGCGCAGCGTGTCTATGGTCTCGCGCGCGGCACGGGCGTCGGTGTACGGGCCAAAGTAGCGCGTGCCCTTGCGGTGGCGCTCGCGCGTGTACTTGATGGCCGGAAACGCGTCCGACTCCGTGATCGCGATGTACGGGTAGCTCTTGTCGTCCTTGAAGTCGACGTTGAAGTACGGGTGGTACTGCTCGATGAGGTTGCGCTCCAGCACGAGCGCCTCGTGCTCCGAGCCCACTACCACGTAGTCAAAGCTGCGCACCACCTGCATCATGAGGGGGATCTTCGCGCGGTCGTCCGTCAGGTTGACGTACTGGAACATGCGGCTGCGCAGGTTCTTGGCCTTACCGACGTAGATGACCTCGCCTTTGCCGTCCTTCCACAGGTAGCATCCCGGGCTCGTGGGCACCTGGCTCACCTGCTCCGCTATGGAGGGAAGCCCCAGCGCCTCGGGGCGCGGGGACGCTCCCCCAAGGTCGGGCATGTGCGGCGCGGGGTCCTTCACAGACATGGGCGCGCCCCGCTAGAACGAGGTGTCCGTGGGCTCGGGATAGTACCTCGCGAACTTGCGGATCTGGTTCTTCTCGGTAAGCTCGACGTCCAGGCGGCGGCGCAGGCCCCAGTCCGCGTCGTAGCGCTGCGGGTCGAACACCTTGCCGGCCGCCACGAGGGAGTTCACCTCGGCAAGCAGCGCCTCGTCGCGCACGTAGCGACGCAGAAGCGATATGGGGACCAGCGTGTACAGGATGGTGTCGGCCACGACGCGCGGCTCTTCTCCCTTCCCGTCCACAAGGTCCAGCACCGCGACCTCCATGGGGTTCACGCCGCCGGCGAGGTTGTAGAACGAGTTGCGGCCGATCCTGGGGTTGCAGTCCAGAAACAGCTCGCGGCCGGTCTTGGGGTCGCGCTTGATGTCGAAGTTCGCAAAGCCGCGGTACCCCGCGTCCGAAAGCATCGCGGCGGCCCTCTGCCACTGCTCGGGGTTCTGGCGCGTGATCATGGCGACGGGGTTGCCCAGCATCGCGGGCGCGTGATCCTCAAGCAGCACCTGCGCGCCGCCGAGCATGAGCGGGCGCCCGTCGCGGCCGATGTAGATGGTGAGCGAGTCCATGTACGTGTCGTCGCCGCCAATGAGCTCCTGCACCAGGAAGTCGCCCGCGAAGCCCGCGGCGCGGAGCTCCGCCCACAGCGCGTCGAGCTGCGACTGCTCCGTCATGTAGTAGACCTTCTTGAAGCCCTGCACGATGAGGTGGTAGTAGTCGGCCGAAACCGCCGGCTTCGCCACCACGGGGAAGCCTATCCGCGTGGGCGCGATGGCGTCCGTCCCCGCCAGGTGCACGACGTCCATGGCCGGCACGTCCAGCCCGTGCTCGCGGCAGAGCCGCGAGAACGTGGCCTTGTCGCACACGGCCTCGAACGCGTCGCGCGGCGGGCACAGGCACGTCACGTTTTCGGGAAGCCGGGGCGCGATGTCCTCCAGCAGCTCGATGAGCTGGTCGGTGTTGCCCACCAGGAGCACGCGCCTGCCGGCGTTTTCCTGCGCGATGGAGCTCACCGCGGGCACCACGTCCTTTGGCGTGAGGCTCGCCACGGTGCGCGGCTCCACGATGCGCGAGTGCTCGATCGCGCCGATGAATCCGGTGTTGAGCGCGATGGCGCACACGCCAAACGCCTGGTGGAACTCGCGGCAGAGCGCGTACGCGCCGATGTCGCCGCCGATGACGACGGGGACGATGTCGTTGCGGGTTGCCTTTACGCCAGTCTGCATAGGATCCTCCAGCTACTTACGCTTGCGCCCAAAGCGCGCAAGGATGGTGTTGACGGCGGCGGCCTCCGGCGCCTTCAGCGCGACGGCGAGGCCATACGTCACGAGCACGGCGGGCACGCCCGCGACGACGCAATACAGGACGCTGCGCGACATGGAGCCAAGCCACGGGCCCATGACGCGGTTCAGCAGGGCGAGAAGGACCACGGCCACGGCCGAGCCCGCAAGCCCAAAGACGACGGAGCGCACGAACGACGCGAGCATGGAGCGAAGCCCGAGCGGGCCGAGCGTGCGGCGCAGATTGAGGTAGCACACCACGTCGATCGCGATGAAGAACAGCGTGGACGAGAAGGCCACGCCCGCAAGCCCCAGCACGCCCGTGAACGCGAAGCAGAACGCGATCTGCACCACCGCGGCCACGATGGACGCGATGGTCAGGAAGATCATCTTGCGCAGCGAAGAGCAGATCTTCTGCAGGTACGTGCTGATGCCATAGAACGGCAGCGCCGTGGCGAGCCAGCTGAGGTACAAGATCGTGTCCTTCAGGCCTGCGGAGTCGAACTTGCCGGCCGCGAGGATCGTGATGAGGCCGGGCGCGAACACCACGAGGAACATGGCGAACGGCACCAGCATGAACACGATGCGCTCCGTGCCAAAGCGCACGGCGCTCTTGAACGACTCCATGTCGCCGCCGGCCACGTAGTCGGAAAGCTCCGTGAACAGCGCGATGGTGATGGGGATGGCGAACACGGAGTACGGGAGCATGTACCACAGGCGCGCGTAGTACGCGATGGAGGCGCCGGCCGCCGTTATCTGCAGCGCGGAGGACGTCTGCACGGCGACCGTCGGGAACGACACCACGGTGAGCACGAGCGTGGGCACGCCGATGGAGAGCGTCTCCTTCAGGGCGGGGTCATGCAGGTCTATGTGGAAGTGCAGGTGGATGTCGTGCCGCCTGATGGAGGGCAGCTGCACCAGCACCTGCACGAGCACGCCCAGCGGGTTGCCGATGGCGAGCGCGAGCACGGCGAGCGACTTGTTGGAGGGCACGAGCAGCGCGTAGATAAGAAACGACGCCGTGCACACGATGTTGTTGAAGATGGGCGCCGCGTTGGACCACAGGTAGTCGCGCTCCGCGTTCAGCACGCCGGAAATCAGGGAGTCGAGCGCGTACAGCACGACCTCGACCACGAAGAACCTGAACAGGTACGCGGAGAGGTCCGCGTCGAAGTCGGCATTTGCCGAGAAGGACTGCGTCCAGATGATGAAGCCCGCGAATATCCACGACAACACCGTGACCGCAAGCAGGATGACCGTGACGATCGATATGAGGTTCGACGCGTACTCGTCCGCGCCGCGCCTGCCGAGCCGCTTCTTGACGGACATGTACACCGGCAGGAACGCCGTCATGATCATGCCGCCCATGACGAGCTCGTACAGCTGGTTCGGCAGGTTGTTGGCCACGGTGTAGCAGCTCGCGAGCGCCGTGACGCCCAGCGCGTACGCCTGGCCCCACGTGCGGAAGAAGCCCGTTATGCGGCTGATGATCACGAGCACGCTCATGAGCGCGGCGCTGCGCCCGACGGCGGCCTGCGTCGCGGCCTCGTCCTCCGTGGTCGCGGCGGCAGGCTCGTCCGAATCCCCCACGGTCACGACGGAGTCCGCCGCAACCACCGGGTCCGCGGCGGAGATGCGCTCGAGTCGCGTCGTGACGGCAGCGGAGCCCCCACGCATGTGGCGGGCGGGCTCCGCGAGGCCGTCCACGCTCACGTGCGGGTCGCCCTGGCTGGTGCGTAGGTGCTTAGCCATGCGGGACCTACCTATCGGACTCTGCCGCGTCCCTTGCGGGGGCGAGCTCGCGGAAGAAGCAGCTCCTGTGACCCGTGTGGCAGGCGGGTCCCGGCGAGTCAACCTCGACGAGCAGGGTGTCCGCGTCGCAGTCGACGAGCACCCGCTTCACCTGCTGCACGTTTCCGCTGGTCGCGCCCTTGTTCCACAGCTCCTGGCGACTGCGCGACCAGAACCACGTCGTTGCGGTCTTCAGCGTGAGGGCAAGCGACTCCTCGCTCATCCACGCGACCATGAGGACCTCGCCCGTGTCGTGCTGCTGCACGACGGCGGGTATGAGGCCGCGCTCGTCGAAGTGCACGGCGACGTCGCCGAGCGGTACGAGCACGCTCTTCTCGCCTGCGTACGTGTGCTGGCAGTTGCCTTCCTGCGATGCGGACATGGAGCCTCCCTAGCCGCGAACCTTGTCGAGTATCTTCTTGCCAGCGAGGAGCGACTTGTAGAACGTGGCCCTGACGGGCAGGTCGCGGTCGGGCGAGACGTGCCTGACCTCCTTGCTGAACTTGGTCTTGAAGGTGTTGAGGGTCATGAGGTCGGGGAACTCCTCCGAGCCTATGCCCATCTGGTCGTAGTCGACGCAGCCCATCTTGCCGAGCGTGCAGCACTCGAAGAAGATGAGGCCGTCCGTCGCGAGCGCGCGCTCCTTGCCAGAGCGGCTGGCGCCGTAGTAGCGCACGGCATGGCGGCCGGATATGGTGGCCATGGTCCACGTGATGACGCGGCCGTCCACCCTGCCCGCGAAGACGCGGCAGTGCTCGGGACCAAGGCAGCGGATCGTGTTCTCGTAGTCGTCAATCGGGGCGGGGGCGAAGCCGTCGCGCGCGCTGGTCTCGACCATGACGTCGTAGTACTCCGAGAAGGACTTCGCGGCGAGCTCGGTCTCGTCCGCGTAGGTGGCGGGCGTCTCGCGCAGCGCCTTGCGCACGTCGCGCCGTCCGCGGCCCTTCATGCGCGCGAGGATGTCCTCGTCGGACCCCGTGATGTCGATCACGACGGTCGTGTCGTACGGCTTCATAGAGAGCGTGGGGTGGCTCACGTCGAGCTCGTGCTCGATGGCGAGGCGCACGAACACGACCTTGCGGTCGCGCGCGGACACGAATTCGCGCAGGGCGACCATGGCCTCGCGCTCCTCGTCCTCCGTCAGCTCGCGCGTCCAGACGGGCCCGTGGTGCGAGCGGAGGTAGTGGTAGCCGTGCGTCTCGTAGTCGGTGAAGGCCGCGACGCCCAGCGTTTCTCCCCCGTCGTCCTGTATGGCGACGCAGCCCCAGAACGTGCGGCCCGGGACGGTCTCCTCGTAGCTGGCCCACTCCGGGGTCTGCTCAATGGGAAGCTCGAGGCCAAGGCGGTCTGCCTCGGCTACGAGCTGGTCAAACGTGAGTTCCTTAGCTTGCATGCACTCTCCAGCCGCTTACAGCCCAAACTTATTGCATCAAGCCATTTTAAGATGCGGCAGGCGGCGGGTCGGCAAATGCGCCGTAGCTTCATAAGTGATGCCGTGCGATGCGAGCGGGGCGTCGGGCCTAAAAGTCCAGGCGCACGGGGATGCCCTGGCTTGCCATGTACTCCTTCACCTGACGGATGGTGTAGGTGCCGAAGTGGAACACGCTCGCCGCCAGCACGGCGTCCGCCTCGCCGTCGATGATGCCCTCGGCGAAGTGCTCGAGCTTGCCGACGCCTCCGGACGCGATCACGGGAATGGGCACCGCACGCGCCACGGCGCGCGTGAGGGGGATGTCGAACCCGTCCTTGGTCCCGTCGCGGTCCATGCTCGTGAGGAGGATCTCTCCGGCACCGCGACGCGCGGCCTCCTCCGCCCACGCGACGGCGTCGATTCCCGTGGGCTTGCGGCCCCCGGCGGTGTACACCTCCCATTTGTCGCCCTTGCCCTCGACGTGGCGGGCGTCTATCGCCACGACGACCGCCTGGCTCCCGAACGCGGATGCCGCGGCCGTGATGAGCCCCGGATCCCTCACCGCGGCAGAGTTTACGGAAACCTTGTCCGCACCGGCGGAGATCATCGTCCTCATCCCCGCGACGTCGCGGAAGCCGCCGCCGACCGTGTACGGTATGCGGAGCTGCTCGGCGGCGCGGGACGCAAGCTCAACGGTGGTTGACCTGTCGTCCGACGTAGCCGTGATGTCCAGGAACACGACCTCGTCCGCACCCTCCAGGTCGTAGGTGCTCGCGAGCTCGACCGGGTCCCCCGCGTCGCGCAGGCCCACGAAGTTGACGCCCTTGACGACGCGGCCGTCCTTCACGTCCAGGCATGGGATGACGCGCTTGGTAAGCATGTGCGAATCTCCTCTCAGGCTCGACGCCCAGCGGCGGCGAGCGCATCTTCGAGCGTGAAGCTTCCCTCGTACAGGGCGCGACCCGTGATGGCGCCCTCTATCACGCCGGGGCCAAGGGCCGCAAGGGAGCGAATGTCATCCAGCGTGGCGATGCCGCCCGACGCGACGACGGGAAATCCCGCCACCTTGGCGATGTGCCTGTAGGCGTCCGCGTCGACCCCCGTCTGCATGCCGTCTCGCGAGATATCCGTGAAGACGAGGTGCCTGTATCCCAGGTCCGCGAGGTGGGCGACGAGCGTGTCCGCGGCGATTCCCTCCCCGTCGCGCCAACCGTCCACGCGGACCTCGCCGTCGCGAGCCGCGACGTCCGCGACCACGTGCTCGGGGAACAGGCGCGCCGCCTCCTCCGCGAACTCTGGGTCGCGCACGAGCGCCGTGCCGATGGCTATGCGCTTCGCGCCAGCGTCCACCAGCCTGCGCACGGCGTCCATGTCGCGAACGCCGCCGCCCGTGTCGACGTCTATCACGCCCAGGGAGCAGATCGCCGCGATGGCCCTGTGGTTCTTCTCGACCGCCTCCGCGTCCTCGCGGAACGCCGAGGAGAGGTCCACGACGTGCACCCATCTGGCCCCGCGGGCCGCAAAGTCCCTCGCGACCGCGACCGGGTCGGTCGAGTACACGTCCATCTGCGAGCGGTCGCCGCGCCGCAGGCGGACGACCTGTCCCGCGACGAGGTCTATGGCAGGAAAGAGAATCATGCGCTAGCCCCTGACGATGTCGACGAAGTTCTGCAGGACCTTGAGGCCGGCGCGCGAGGACTTCTCGGGGTGGAACTGGACGCCGAACACGTTGTCCCTCCAGATCGCCGACGCAAAGGAGCGCGTGTAGTGCGTCCGCATGATGACGTCCTTCTCGTCCACGTCGTCCGCGAGCGCGTAGGAATGAGTGAAGTAGAAGTTGGCCCCCTCCGGGACGTCCACCAGAAGCGGGCAGACCCGACCGCTCCGGGTGAGGTACGCCTGATCCCATCCCACGTGCGGGACCTTCAGCTTCGCGGACTCGAGGCGCGTGACCGAACCCTCGAGCACCCCGAGGCCCGGAACCCACTCGCCGCCAAAGGACGAGTTCTGTGCATGCTCCGTACCACGCTCGAACAGGAGCTGGAGGCCCAGGCAGATGCCAAGAAACGGGACCCCGTCACCTATCGCCGCGACGACCGCGTCGGCCTGGCCCGTACCCCTCATGTACGCGAGCGCGTCCTCGAAGCTGCCCACGCCCGGCAGGATGATGCCACGAGACCTGCGGATGTCCGACGGGTCGTCGGAGACGTACGCGGACCCACCCGCGGCACCGAGCCCCCTGACAACACTCTGGAGGTTTCCCTTGTGGTAGTCGACGACGACTATGTCTCCCCTGATCATCACAGGCTCCCCTTCGTAGACGGAACGCCGTGCACCCGCGGGTCGATCTCGACGGCGGCGCGGACGGCTCGCGCGACGGCCTTGAACGCGCACTCAAGGATGTGGTGCGCGTTCTCCCCCGCGATCTCCCTCACGTGGAGGGTGAAGCCCGCGTCGCGCGCGAACCCCTGGAAGAACTCGTGGCCGAGCTCGGTGTCGAACGTGCCGACCTTCTGCGCGGCTATGGGAACGTCCCAGTACAGCTCGCCGCGGCCGCTCACGTCTATCGCCGCGAGCACCAGCGCCTCGTCCATGGGGACCGTCACGTCCGAGAAGCGCGTGATGCCGCTCTTGTCGCCCAGCGCCTCGGCGAGGGCCTGGCCTAGCACAATGCCCACGTCCTCGACCGTGTGATGGTCATCGACCCACGTGTCGCCGGTCGCGTGGCACGTGAGGTCGCAGAGCGAGTGTCTCCCGAGGGCGCTCAGCATATGGTCGAAGAAGCCCACGCCCGTGGAGATGTCGCACGCACCCGTTCCGTCCAGGTCGAGCGTCACCGTTATGTCCGTCTCACCCGTCTTGCGGGTGACGGTGGCCGATCTTGCCATGCTATTCCCCCTTCAGAAGTCTTCGCAGCGCGTCGAGAAGAGCGTCGTTCTCATCCGGCATCCCCACGGTGACACGCAGACAGTCCCTTAGCCCCAGGGCAGACGAGAAGTCGCGCACGAGAATCGAGAACTCGTCGCGCAGGCGGTTGCGCACGACATGGGCGTCAGGCATCCTGACCAGCAGGAAGTTTCCCGCGCTCGGCCATGCCGTCACGCCAAGGTCCCCCATGCCGGCAAGCTCGTCCAACAGGCGCTCGCGCTCCGACGCGATGCTTGCGATCGTCGGCCCAAACGCCCCGCGGCTCCTCACCGCGGCAAGCCCCGCGGCCTGAGAGAACACGTTCACGGAATACGGCTGCCGCACGGCCGCGAGGGCGTTCACGACGGATGGGCTCGCCAGCACGTAGCCTATGCGCCCACCCGCAAGGCAGAACGCCTTCGACAGCGTGTGCAGGACCGCCAGGTTGCCATATTCCGCAAGGAGCGGTTCCGCAGAGGAGCCGTCGGGCGCGAACTCCATGTACGCCTCGTCCAACAGGACTATCCCGGGACACGCCTCGCAGAGCCTGCGCGTCTGCTCTACCGGAAAGAGGTTTCCCGTCGGGTTGTTTGGGGACGTCACCACCACGATGCTCGCGCGGGCGGCTGCCTCCACCAACGCGTCCGCATCGCACTCGAACGTCTCGGGGTCACGCGGGACGTTCACGACCGCCGTCTCGACCAGCTCCGCGTACAGCCGGTACACCGAGAACGTGGGCTCGCAGCTCACGAGCACGTGGTCACGGCCACCAAATGCGAGGAAGAGGTTGAACAGCAGCTCGTCGCCACCGTTTCCAACGATCACGTGGTCTTCCCCGACGCCATGCCAACGGGCGAGCTCGGACCTGAGCTCGTTCGAGAGCGGCTGCGGGTAGCGGTTCGTCACCGCGTCGCACAGTCCCTTGTCGACGGCCGCCTTGACATCCGACGGCATTCCATAGGTGTTCTCGTTCGCCGAGAGGTTTATCCTCACCTGCGAGAACGCCGGGTCATACGGCTCGAGCACCGCGGCCGACGGCCGCATGGCGGCACGAATCCTGTCTGAGATACCCTGGGGCACGATGCTCCTCCTCACGTCCCACGTTTCTGCCGTCGCGGAGCCTAGCCCCTGCCGCCGTCAAGATTGGGAACTCCCGGCTCCTCAAGCTTACGCGGCCACGCGGTCGCCATCGCATCCGCACACGCGGCGGTAACGTCAGAGAAACGCTCCGTTTTCTCTTCAAGCAGCTTGCGGCGCATTCCGACGGAAAGGGCATGCGCCCACAGGCCCTCCGCCTGGGCGAGCGCCTGAACCGCCGGGCCATCCGCCGCAAGTCCCTGGGGCGTGTAGGAGATCACGCTAGAGCGCTTCTGGAAGTCGTAGACGCCAAGGGGATTCGAGAAGACCGCGGTTCCGCCGGTCGGCAGCGTGTGGTTTGGCCCGGCGACATAGTCTCCCAGGGGCTCCGAGGACCAGGGCCCCACGAATATCGCGCCTGCGTTCTGGATTCGGCCGAGGAGGTCGAACGCCTGCGCGCAGTGGAGCTCCAGGTGCTCCGGCGCAATGAGGTTCACTGCATCGACTGCCGCGTCGAGGCTGTCGGTGCTGACGACGAGGCCGTGCTCGAGCGAGGAGCGCGTGATCTTCTCGCGCGGGCTCTGACTTGTCAGGATGTCATTGGCCGCCTCGACCTCCTTCGCAAGCGAGGGAGCGTCGGTAACCAGGTAGCACGTGGCAAGGGGATCGTGCTCCGCCTGCGCCATGAGGTCAGCGGCGACGACGGCGGGGTCCGCCGTCGCGTCCGCGAGCACGCAGACCTCCGACGGGCCTGCGACCATGTCGATTCCCACGTCTCCGGAAACGTAGCGCTTCGCCGCCGCGACGTAGGCGTTGCCAGGTCCCACGATCTTCGCGACCTTCGGGATGGACTCCGTCCCGTAGGCAACCGCACCGATCGCCTGCGCGCCGCCCACGGCGTACACCTCGTCGACGCCGGCGACTGCCGCAGCCGCGAGCGTGTACGCCGAAAGCGAGCCGTCTCTCTGGGGCGGGGTGACCATGATCACGCGCGGGACGCCCGCGACCTTTGCCGGCACGGTGTCCATGAGCACCGTGGATGGGTACTGCGCGCGCCCACCGGGAACGTACACCGCGACGGAGGGAACCGGCGTGACCTTCACGCCGAGGATGGTGCCGTCCTCCCTCGTCGTAAACCACGACTGCTCTCGCTCGCGCTCGTGGAAGTCGCGGATCTGACGGTAGGCGCGACGGAGGGACTCGAGGAACTCGGGGTCGACCATGTCGAGCGCCCCCTTGACGACCTCGTCGGGGACGCGGAAGCTCTTGGGGCAGGCCCCATCGAACTTCAGGCAGAAGTCGCGAACCGCGGCGTCCCTCCCCTCCCTGACGGCGTCCACGATCTGCTGCGCGGAGTCCATGATCTCCTTTGGCAGTGCGCCCTGACGCATGAGGTCCTTCTGCTGGAGCCTCTGCTCGCCGGAAAGCGTTACGTTCCTCATGGCATTCTCCTTACTGGTTTGCCTCGACGACCTGGGCGAGCCTTGCCGCAAGGTCGCGGATGCGGGTGTCATAGCGATACGCAGCCGGTCCCGAGAAGAACCGCGCCGTGCAGTTCATCACCTCGTCCACTATGACGAGGTCGTTCTCGGCGAGAGTGGTTCCCGTCGCCGTAATGTCCACGATTCGGTCGGTCATGCCGACGATGGGACCAAGCTCGATGTTGCCGTGCAGCTGCACGATGTCGACCTGCTGACCGATGCGGTCGTAGTAGCTCTGGGTGATCCTGGGATACTTCGTTGCCACGCGGACCGTACCGCGCCAGCTGTACGCGTCCTCGGCGGCGCCGGCCTTCGACCTCGGCTCCGCCACGACGAAGCGGCAGCCGCCGAAGCGCAGGTCCACGAGCTGGATGAGGTCGTGGTTCGCCTCGAATATGGAGTCGTATCCGCAGATGCCGCAGTCGGCACCGCCATGCGCCACGAACGCGGGCGCGTCCTGCGCGCGCACTATCACGTACTCGTAGCCACCGTCGCGAACGATGAGCTTGCGTCCCAGGTCGCGAAGGCTGTTCGTGGGCAGGCCGGCCGACTCCAGCACGCTCACCGCATCCTTGAAGAGCGAGCCCTTCGGCACGGCGATCCTCAGTGGCCTCTCCGAGAGGCGCACGTCCGAACTCACGACGCCGCTTTCGCCCTGCTCTCCCAGTATCTCCTGCAGTCGCTCCAGGGAGAGGGCGAAGCCGCAGGACGCGACGTTAGGCCTACCGAAGTTCGCGAGCACGGCGTCATAGCGGCCACCCGAAGCTATCGAGGCGGTTATTCCCTCGGCGTAGCCCTTGAAGATGATGCCCGTATAGTAGTCGAAGGAGTTAGCGATCGAGAAGTCGAAGGTGAGCCGCCCCTCCTCGGCGAGGTCCGCGAGCGACGAAACGAGCGCGCGAAGCTCGCTCGTCCCCCTCTCGGCCTCCGGGATGCCAGCGGCGTCGAGAAGCGCGTCGGCCTCCTCGATCGCGCTTGCGTCGCCGGCAAGGCGGGGAATTCTCCTCAGCGCCTCGCGCACGGGCTGGTCGAGCTCGGTCGAGTCGACAAGCTCGTCCAGGCTCACGAGGTCGGACTCGTGAGCGAGCCCGAGCGCCCTTTCCTCGAACTCGCTCGACGGGGAGCGACGGTCGAGCAGCGCCTTCAGGGGCGAGACGGATCCGCAGACGATGCGCCATGCCGGCGCCTCGAGCGCGTCAAGCGTCTCGGCAAGAAGCGAGACGACCTCTGTCTCGGGAAGGGTGTCATCGATGCCATCCGCGCCGAAGTACTCGACGCCAAGCTGCGTGAACTGACGCGGCTGGCCCTTGAGCATCGACTCCTCGCGCACGACCGGAGCGGCGTAGCGCAGGCGAAGCGGAAGGTCGTCCGCACTCGTCCTGGCGGAAACCATGCGCGCTATGGGAAGCGTCAGGTCAGGCCTCACCATGAGGAGGCTACCATCGCCGTCGAAGAGCTGAAACGGCGAGTCCTGAAGCTTCCCTCCAAGAGAGAGCAGGTTCCTATCCTCTATGAGGGGCGTCTCGACCGGCAGATACCCATGTCGAGAGAAGCACTCGCGTACCGTGCCCGTAATGCGCTCTCGCGCGAGCGCCTCCGTAGGTAGAATGTCCCTGAAGCCACGTGGGGTCACTGCCGACATCGTCCCGTTCCTCTCGCCCGCACGGCCCAGCTCTACGCTTTTTCCGCACGGCTGAAATAGAATGCCTGACTTGAAGTGCGAGTACTTTATCACACTAAAGTGAACCTAGGTGATGCCCAAGAAAACGGTAACGCCCGCGAAACGTATCCCGTCGAAAGCCCCGACAGCCTGCGAGGTGCTTGAGAGGCCGGCTATGCCTTCGCCGGGACTCGGGTGATGTCCGCGAACGTTGCTCCCAGGAACTCCGCGAGGCTCACCGGGTTGAGGGTGAGCGATAGGCCCCTGCGTCCACCGGAGATGCCGATTTCGTCGAAGAGCTGCGCGGTCTCGTCGATGAGCGTCGGGAACTGCTTCTTCATGCCGACGGGCGTGCATCCGCCCCTGACGTAGCCCGTAAGGGGCTCGAGGTCCTTGATGGCGATCAGGGCGAGGGACTTCTCCCCCGCTACGGCCGCGGCCTTCTTGAAGTCCAGCTCCTCCGCGACAGGAATGCAGCATACGACGTGGTCGCCCGAGGGGGCCACGCACACAAGGGTCTTGAACTGGCTGTCGGGATCCTCCCCCGCCTCCTGCGCCATGCGAAGCCCGAGCCCGCGGGAGATGTCGTCCTCCTCCTGCTCGTGCCACTCGTATGCGACGCCGCCCCTCTCGAGCTCGCGCATCGCGTTCGTCTTCTGGATCTTCTCCTTCTTGGACATCGAATCAGCCCCCGTGAGAGTCCCCGCACCCGTCGGCCCGGGGTGTCGTTGCTACTTTGCCGCAGAGCGAGCCGCCCTCTTGTCACGGAGAGCCATCCGTTCCCTGTCCCTTTCCACGATCGGCTTGAGGTAGCGACCGGTGTACGACTCCTCGCACGCGCAAACCTTCTCGGGCGTGCCGTAGCAGACGATGGTGCCGCCACCCGAGCCGCCTTCGGGCCCAAGGTCGATCAGACGGTCCGCAACCTTGATCACATCGAGGTTGTGCTCGATAACGAGAACGGTGTTGCCCGCGTCGACCAGCTTCTGGAGCACCTCGATCAGCATGCGGACGTCCTCGAAGTGGAGGCCGGTGGTCGGCTCGTCCAGGATGTAGAACGTCTTGCCCGTCTGCTGGCGGTGCAGCTCCTTTGCCAGCTTGACGCGCTGGGCCTCGCCACCGGAGAGCGTCGTCGCGGACTGTCCCAGGTGTATGTATCCCAGGCCCACGTCGTAGAGCGTCTGGAGCTTTCGCTTGATGCGCGGGATGTTGGTGAAGAATGCCAGCGCCTCGGTCACCGTCATGTCGAGAACGTCCGCAATCGTCTTGCCGTGGTATGTGACCTCGAGGGTCTCCCTGTTGTAGCGCTTGCCGTGGCAGACCTCGCACGGCACGTAGATGTCTGGCAGGAAGTTCATCTCGATCTTTATCTGGCCGTCGCCCTTGCACGCCTCGCAGCGACCGCCGGGCACGTTGAAGCTGAAGCGCCCTGCGGAGTATCCGCGAGCTCGGGACTCGGGCGTGGATGCGAAGAGCGCGCGCAGGTCGTCCCAAAGGCCGATGTACGTCGCGGGGTTCGAGCGCGGCGTACGACCGATGGGGCTCTGGTCGATGTCGATCACCTTGTCGACGAGCGGCTTGCCGTCCTCGTCCAGGAGGCCGTCGATGCGCTTGTAGGGGCCGCACACGCGCTTCGCGTGCATGATCTGGTTCGCGAGCACCGGCGCGATGGTGTCCGTCACAAGCGAGGACTTGCCCGAGCCCGAGACGCCCGTCACCACCGTGAGCGTGCCGTACTCCACCTTTGCGGACACGCTCTTGAGATTGTTTGCCGTGCAACCGAAGATCTTGAAGGCACCGCGACGGGGGTTCCTGCGCTTTCCCGGCAGCTCGATCATGCGCCTTCCGGTTAGGTACGCCCCCGTGAGCGAATCGGGGTTCGCCATGATCTCCGCCGGGGTGCCGGCGGCAACCACGTCTCCGCCCAGCTCGCCCGCGCCTGGGCCCATGTCGATCACGTAATCCGCCGCACGGATGGTATCCTCGTCGTGCTCGACCACGATCACCGTGTTGCCCATGTCGCGCAGGCTCTTGAGCGTCGCTATCAGGCGGTCGTTGTCACGCTGGTGCAGGCCGATGGAGGGCTCGTCCAGGATGTACAGCACGCCCATGAGGCCCGCGCCTATCTGCGTGGCAAGCCGGATGCGCTGCGCCTCGCCACCGGAGAGCGTTGCCGCGGCACGGCTGAGCGTGAGGTAGTCCAGGCCGACGTTCACCATGAACCTCAGGCGCGCGACGATCTCCTTCACGATGGGTGCGCCGATGAGGTGCTGGCGCTCCGTCAGCTGCAATCCCTCGAAGAACGCAAGACACTCGCGGCAGGACATGTCGCAGACCTGCTGGATGTTCTTCTCGCCCACCGTGACCGCAAGGTACTCCGGCTTGAGCCTCGCGCCGTGGCACGTGGGGCACGGTACCTCGCGGATGTACTTGTCGAGGTGGTTGCGCGTGGTCTCGGACGTGGTCTCCTGATACTTCTCGAACAGGATCGAGCGCACGCCGGAGAACTTCGTGAACCAGAAGGTGTCGCGGCCGTCCCGCGTGTGGTAGTCCACGCGGATCTTCGTGGAACCGAGGCCGTCCAGGATTGCCGTGCGCGTCTTCTTCTTGAGTTCCTGCCACGGGGTCTTTGGGTCCTCGCCCAGATGCTTGAGAACGGCCTCGAAAATCTGGGGATAGTAGTTCGAGCGGCCGAACAGGTCGCCGAAGACGCCCTCGCCCACCGGCACCGTCGGGTTCTCGATGAGGTCCTCCGCATCGACGATACGCCTTGTTCCGAGGCCGTCGCAGTCCGGGCAGGCGCCATAGGGCGCGTTGAAGCTGAAGTCGCGGGGCTGGAGGTCGTCGATGGAGTGGCCGTGCTCGGGGCATGCGAGCGCGAGCGAGTACTGCAGCAGCTCGCCCTCCGTGCCCTCCGGCGCGTCACGAGCGGGCAGCAGGTAGAAGCTCACGCGGCCCGAGGCGAGCTTCGTCGCCTGCTCCACGCCCTCCGCGATGCGGCCGAGCGAGTTCTCGCGGATGACAATGCGGTCGACCACGACCTCGATGGAGTGCTTGTACTTCTTGTCTAGCTTGATGTCCTCGTCCAGCTCGCGGACCTCGCCGTCGACGCGCACGCGGCTGAAGCCCTCGTGGCGCAGGTCCTCGAACAGCTTCTGGTACTCGCCCTTGCGGCCGAGCACGACCGGCGCGAGCACGTATGCGCGCCTGCCCTGGCCCGCCTCGAGCACCTTGTCCGCGATCTGGTCCGTCGTCTGGCGGCTGATGGGCCTGCCGCACTCCGGGCAGTGCGGGATGCCGATGCGCGCGTACAGGAGACGCAGGTAATCATATATCTCCGTCACCGTGCCCACCGTGGAGCGCGGGTTGCGGCTCGTCGTCTTCTGGTCGATGGAGACCGCGGGCGAGAGGCCGTCGATGGAGTCGAGGTCCGGCTTGTCCATCTGCCCCAGGAACATGCGGGCGTAGCTGCTGAGGGACTCGACGTAGCGGCGCTGGCCCTCCGCGTAGATGGTGTCGAAGGCGAGGCTCGACTTGCCTGAGCCCGAGAGCCCCGTGATGACCACCAGCTTGTCGCGCGGGATGTTCACGTCTATGTCGCGCAGGTTATGCTCGCGGGCGCCCTTGATGACGATGGAGTCTGATGCCATGGAAACCTCTTCGACCGCATCCGTTACGTTCTTCTCGCTCATTAGTGTAGCCAAGCCTACCCCATCGGAGGCGGCTCTAGACCCCTTGGTACCAATTTCATAGAACAAATGTTTGCATGCGCCCGGGCGGGCGCGCCGGGCGAGAAGGGCCACCGCCTTCGCGGCTACGGCAGCGTCAGGACCGCCCTGGCCAGCGCCGCGGCCGCGTCGCGCGCGTCCTGGACGGACAGCCCCTCGTACTGCACGACGAAGCGCGCCGCCCCGTCCGGCGACGACGCGTTTTCGCGGTCGTGCGCGAACGCGGAGAGCGGAGCCAGCGCAACGCCGTTTTCGCAGGCGGCGGCGACGACCTCGCGCTCGCTCGCACGGCCCCCGACGGCAAGCACGAGGTGTATGCCGGAGTCCTGCTGCTCCACGGACAGGCGCGAGCCGGCGGGGCCCTCCGCCAGGCCCTCCACCAGCGCGTCGCGCACCTGGCGCATCTGGTTGCGGAAGCGTCGGACGTGGCTGGCGTACGCGCCGGACTCGAGCGCGCGTGCGAGCGTCACCTGGTCGATCGCAGGGACCGTCGTCGAGAAGAACCCGAGCTCGCAATCGAAATCCGCGTCGAGCGACGGCGGAAGCACCAGGTAGGCGATGCGCAGCGCCGAGGCGAGGCTCTTCGAGAACGTCGAGAGGTACATGACCGAGCCCGTGGCGTCCATGCTCGCGAGCGCGGGGACGGGCCGTCCCGAGAGGCGGAGCTCGCAGTCGAAGTCGTCCTCCACGACGAGGCGGGAGGCGTCCTCGGCAGCCCAGCCCAGAAGCTCGTAGCGGCGCGCCACGCTCATGACGCGGCCCGTGGGGAACTGGTGCGACGGCATGACGTGCGCGACCCTCGCCCCGGACGCGCGCAGTGCCCGCGCGGAAAGGCCGTCCGCGTCCATGGGCAGGTGGCGCACGCTCAGGCCGGCGGCGGCATACGTTTTGGCCACAGGCGCGTACCCCGGGTCCTCCACGGCAACGACCTCGGATTTGCGCAGGTAGAGGGCGAGCATGGCATAGATGGCCTGTGCCCCCGCGGCCACGACCACGCGTTCTGGCTCCACGGTCATGCCACGCGCGCGCTCGAGGTGGGACGCGATGGCCTGGCGCAGCCGGGGAAGCCCGCGCGGGGGCGGCGTCTGGTACAGGACGGAATCAGGCTCATGGGCAAGCGCGTCGCGCAGGCTGCGCTCCCAGAGCCGGGCCGCGCCGGCGGACGCGTGGGTCGAGCCGTGCGACAGGTCGTAGCGCGGCGGTCGAGGGGCGGCTTCGGCCGGTGCGGCGGGCCCTTCTCGCCCAGACGGAGCCGCGGGCGCCGGGACCGCGGTGCCGGTGGGCAGGCTCGGCAGGCTCGCGACGAAAAAGCCGCTTCGCGGCCGCGCCTCGACGTAGCCCTCCGCCACGAGCTGGCGGTACGCGCCCTCCACGGTGACGACGCTCACGCCCAGGCGCTCGGCAAGCGCGCGCCGGGATGGAAGCCGGTCCATTGCGCCGATGGCGCCGGCCGTAATGTCGTCGCGGATGCAGCGGTACAGGTACTCGTAAAGGGGCAGGTCACCCCGTTTGGAAAGGTCGTAGCTCCTCACTGGCACCTCCCGTCTGGCATTATCGGCCACGCTGGTCTGGCCTTATTCTGGTCCTACCAATCTATTACGATTTGGACGTTTTCATAATATCAGACGTACCCTAACCTACCGGTCATGCAAACGCAGGCAGACCCAGAAGGAGGAAGCATGACCACAGGCGAGAAGAACGTCCCCACGCCCGGACCGGAGCGCGCCAAGCTCAACCGCGAGCTGGCCCAGATGCTGAAGGGCGGCGTCATCATGGACGTGACGACGCCGGAGCAGGCGCGCGTCGCAGAGGAGGCAGGCGCGTGCGCCGTGATGGCGCTGGAGCGCATCCCGGCGGACATCCGCGCGGCCGGCGGCGTCAGCCGCATGAGCGACCCCGCCATGATCTTCGGCATACAGCAGGCCGTGTCCATCCCCGTGATGGCGAAGTGCCGCATAGGGCACTTCGCGGAGGCGCAGGTGCTTCAGACCATCGACATCGACTACATCGACGAGTCCGAGGTGCTCTCCCCCGCGGACGACGTGTTCCACATCGACAAGACACAGTTTGCCGTGCCGTTCGTGTGCGGGGCGCGCGACCTGGGAGAGGCGCTGCGTCGCATTGCGGAGGGCGCGAGCATGATCCGCACGAAGGGCGAGCCGGGCACGGGCGACGTGGTGCAGGCCGTGAGCCACATGCGCCTGATAAACGCACAGATCCGTCACGTTGCGAGCCTTCGCGCAGACGAGCTCTTCGAGGAGGCGAAGCGCCTGCAGGTGCCCGTGGAGCTCGTGCGGGAGGTTCACGACGGCGGCCGCCTGCCCGTCGTGAACTTCGCCGCGGGCGGCATTGCCACGCCCGCGGACGCGGCGCTCATGATGCAGCTGGGGGCCGAGGGCGTGTTCGTGGGCTCCGGCATCTTCAAGAGCGGCAACCCCGCGAAGCGCGCGAGGGCGATCGTGGGCGCCGTCACGAACTACGACGACCCGGAGAAGGTCGCCGCGCTGTCCAAGAACCTCGGCGAGGCGATGGTCGGCATCAACAAGGACGAGATCGAGCTGCTGATGGCAGAGAGGGGCAAGTAATGGCGACCGCAGTGCTTGCGCTGCAGGGGGCGTTCGCGGAGCACGAGGCTCGCCTCGCGGAGCTGGGCGAGAAGAGCTTCGAACTCAGGGACGCAAGCGACCTCCTGAGGCCGTTCGACCGTCTGGTGCTTCCGGGCGGCGAGTCGACCGTGCAGGGCAAGCTCCTCCGCGAGCTGGGGATGCTCTGCCCCATACGAGAGCGCATATGCGACGGCATGCCCGTGCTGGGAACGTGCGCGGGGCTCATCCTGCTGGCACGACGTCTCGAGGCGCTTGACGACAAGCATGTACCGCGCCTCGAGACGCTGGACGTGACGGTGGAGCGCAACTCGTACGGGCGCCAGCTCGGGAGCTTCCACGCGACGGAGGAAGTCTCCGGCGTCGGCGCGGATGTGCCGATGACGTTCATACGCGCGCCCAAGATCACGCACACGGGCAAGGGGGTCGACATTCTCGCCCGCGTTGGATCAAGTCCCGTGGCCGTGCGGCAGGGCGCACAGCTCGGCGTCGCGTTTCACCCGGAGCTCGACGACGACCTCAGGATGCACCGGCTGTTCCTCTCGCTGTAGGCGGGCAGACCGCGCTCAGCGGGCGTCGCGCAGGAGCGCCGCCCCAAGCACGATGCCTGCCACGAGCGCGTACAGCGGCACGACGCCGGCGACCGAGGCCGTCTGATACATGCCAAGCAGAACGGGCATGAACGTCTGTCGCAAGGCCTCGACCGGCGGCAGCGCCAGCACGAACACGCACATGGGAGCAGCTGCCAGCACGGCCGCCACAATGCGCAGCGCCCGGGACGCCGTCGCCACCGCACCGGCACCCACCCCGCGGCCGCGCGCGAACGTTGCCAGGATGCCGACCGCTCCCGCCACGGCATAGGTCGTCCCGACCGTCGCCACCGCCACCCAGAACGCCGGGGCAAGCGCGCTGCCGCCCGCGTCAGACGTCAAGGTCGCGTAGAGCTCGTAGCCCATCCCGCCCTCGCCATACAGGTTCGCCCTCGCAAGCGCAACGATCAGCACGCCCAGAACGAGTGCAGCGATGCTACGCGATCCTGCGCGATCTTTCCTTGCAGTTGCCTTTTGGACCGAAGCGTTTCCTCTCATGTCACTACCCCCCGCACCAGCGGGAACCGCAATGCCGGACGGAAACCGGATACGTACATTCTACCTGCGGAGATGCTCTACTTTCACCTCCCATACGCGCTCCATCGCAGCGTTCTCCGAGCGGTGGATATTGGGTGGCGGGCGGCCTGCGCCTATAATTGCCCGTACATGTTGGGCAAGCTCTAGACTGAAATCAGTCCCGACGGCACGCATGCGCGGCCGTCGACATTCGCACAGGAGAGGTGACACATGGCAGAGAACGACATCGACAGGGATGCCATCAAGGACGAGGTCGACCAGATCTTTGGCAACCGTCCCAAGCACGAGGGACCCGAGCTGTACCAGGTGAACGACCAGTCCAGCATCAAGCACGTGATCGGCGTGATTTCCGGCAAGGGCGGCGTCGGCAAGTCGCTCGTGACCGGCATCCTCGCGACCGAGCTCGCACGTAAGGGCCACAAGGTCGGCATCCTGGACGCCGACATCACCGGCCCGTCCATCCCCAAGATGTTCGGCCTTTCCGGCCTGCGCGTCTTCGGGCAGGGCGACAAGATCATCCCCGCCCAGTCCAAGGGTGGCATCAAGATCATGAGCACCAACCTCGTCCTCGAAAACGAGAACGACCCCGTGCTCTGGCGCGGCCCCATGCTCATGGGGGCGCTCAAGCAGTTCTACGAGGACACGCTCTGGGGCGACATCGACTACCTGCTCGTCGACATGCCCCCGGGAACCGGCGACGTCGCGCTCACCGTCTTCCAGTCGCTGCCAATCGAGGGCGTCGTGATCGTAAGCTCCCCGCAGGACCTGGTCCAGGTCATCGTCGGCAAGGCCGTGAAGATGGCGGCCATGATGAACGTCCCCGTCCTCGGCGTGGTCGAGAACATGAGCTACATGGAGTGCCCGGAGTGCGGCCACAGGCTCGAGCCCTTCGGCCCCTCGCACCTGCAAGAAATCGTGGACGAGTTCAAGGTCGCCGACCTCGGTCGCATCCCCATCGACCCCAAGGTCGCCGCAAGCTGCGATGCCGGCACGTTCGAGTCCGAGCTCCCCGAGGGTCTCATCCCCGAGGCGGTCTCCGCGGTGGAGGCATAGCGCATGTCACAGGACGGCACTGGCAGGCGGAGGCGCGTCTCCCGCGCAAAGCTGCGGGAGCGCAGGCTCCAGGCAGCGGCGGTGGTAGACGTCGCCACCTCATACGACGTCGTCGTGGTCGGCGGCGGGGCATCCGGCCTCGTCGCCGCAATCTGCGCGGGCGAGAAGGGCGCAAACGTCCTGCTCCTGGAGTCCTCGCCCGAATGCGGGCGGCCCATACTCGCCACAGGCAACGGACGGTGCAACTTCAGCAACGTCGGCCTCGCGCCGAAGTACTACAACGACCCCGCGTTCGTACAGGCCGTCTTCGGCGACGACCCGCTCGGGGACATCCTCGCCTTCTTCCGCCAGTGCAACATGCGCTGGTGCCTGGAGGAGGAGAGGCTCTACCCCCTCTCGCGGCGCGCGACGTCGGTAAGGAACGTCCTCCTGCGACGCGCCGCTTCCGCCGGCGTGACCATCGCATGCGCAAGAAGCGTCGTGGGGGCATCCCGGACGGACGGGGGCTTTGCTATCACGTACCGCGAGGAGTTTGCCGGCGGGGCGGAGCGCGCGGTTCAGGCGAGGAGCCTCGTCATATCGACCGGAGGCACGCAGCGCACGCACGACTTCGATGTGGCAGGCTCGCTTGGCCTCGAGTCGAATCCCGCGCAGCCCGTCCTCTGTCCCGTCGGCTGCGAGCCCAACCCCATCCTCGAACTGGACGGCCGGAGGCTGCATGTACGCGCGCAGCTCACGCACACCGCCTTCCCCGTGTGGAGCGAGCGCGGCGAGGTCCTTCTCAGGAACTACGGCCTTTCTGGCATCGTCGTGTTCAACATGTCCCGTCAGGTCGTTCCGGGCGACCTTGTCGAGCTTGACCTCCTTCCAGATCTCACCAAGAGCGAGCTGCAGCAGATGGTTGACCCGTTCGCTCACGGCTCGTTCGAGGAAGGCTGCCTCGACGGGGTGCTCGACCCAGACATCGCCTCGGTGCTCGAGGGACTTGCGCGCAGCCGCTGGACGCTCGAAGACGCCGGACGGGACAAACCCGCAAGCGACTCGGAGTCGCTCATGGCCCTTGCGAAGAGCTACCCGCTGAGGGCAACGGGGACGACCGGGCACGAGCAGGCCCAGGTGCTGCGCGGCGGGCTTCGCACGAACCAGTTCTCAACCAAGACGCTCGAGTGCACCTCCGTACCAGGACTCTTCGCCACAGGCGAGGCGCTCGACGTCGATGGGGAATGCGGAGGGTTCAACCTCTCGTGGGCTTGGAAGAGCGGAATGGTCGCAGGCGCGGCCGCCGTAACCAGATAGTCGCGTCCCCTCCCAGGCCATCGGTCGTCAGGGAGGGGGCAAGTCTGCATAGACTGGAGAAAACGTGCTCGACATCTCTGCCATACGGATTCCCGTCGACCATCTCGACGGCACCCTCCGAACTGAGGAGCTTTCGCTCCGCAAGGCGGTCCTGCATAGGCTCCGCATTGCGCCTGACGACCTGTTGTCCATAGATCCCCGCAAGCGCTCCATAGACGCTCGCAAGAAGAGCGACGTCCACTTCACGTATACGGTGCGCGTTTCCCTGAGGGGAGGTGCCAACGCCGAGAGGGCGCTTCTCGCAAGGCTTCGTGCCCGTCGTGCCGAGAAGGGCGTGCGTCCTTCCACGGACAAGGCGTTTGGGCTTCCAGCCCATTTCGGCACGACCGCGGCAAGCAGACCAATCGTAATCGGGGCGGGATGTGCCGGCCTCTTCTGCGCGCTCTCGCTCGCGAACGCAGGGCTGAGGCCACTTCTCGTAGAGCGTGGCCAGGACGCGACGCGCAGGACGAAGGCCATTGAGCACTTCAACGAGACAGGTGAGCTCGACCCAGAGTCAAACATCCAATTCGGTCTCGGAGGCGCGGGGACCTTCTCTGACGGCAAGCTTTCGACCGGCACGAAAAGCCCGGCGCACAGGTTCATACTGCAGACGCTCGTCGACGCGGGCGCCTCGCAGGAGATACTCTGGGATGCCAAGCCGCACGTGGGTAGCGACGTCCTGCCAACGGTCGTCACGCACATCCTGCAGAGTATCGAATCCCTCGGCGGTGAGGTGAGGCTCGGGTGCCGCATGACCGACATGGGGATATCGCAGTCCCCTACGCCGCACGTCACATCGGTCACGCTGGAGCACCACGACGAATCGGGGCTTCTCGTCGAGGAAAGGGTTCCCGTTGACAACCTCGTGATCGCGTGCGGACATTCCGCCCGCGACGTGTTCGAGCTGCTTCGAGACCGTGACGTCACGCTCGAGCGGAAGACGTTCGCGATGGGCGTTCGCATAGAGCACCTCCAGTCCATGATCGACCGATCCCAATACGGACCCTTTGCGGGACACCCGGCCTTGGGCGCCGCTCCCTACAAGCTCGTCGCCCACCTCGACAACGACCGCAGCGCGTTCTCGTTTTGCATGTGCCCGGGCGGCTATGTCGTTGCCGCCGCCAGTGAGCCGGGCGGCGTCGTAACGAACGGGATGAGTCTCTCCGACCGTGCCGGGACGAATGCCAACTCCGGCTTTCTCGCCAACGTGTTCCCGACGGACCTCCCCGGAGACGACGTTCTTGCCGGCGTCGAGCTACAGCGCCGCTGCGAGCGCCTCGCTTTCGAGGCCGGCGGCGGATCTTATGTCGCGCCTGCCCAGCTCGTCGCAGACTTCCTCCAGGGAACGCCGTCGACTGCCGTGGGAAACGTCGTACCGACGTACCCGCGTGGCGTGAGCTGGGGTGACGTCACGACGTGCCTCCCCTCCTACATCACCGAGACGCTGCGCGGCTCGATCCCGAAGATGAACCGACAGCTGCATGGCTTCGAGACGGCGGACGCGGTTCTTACCGGCGTGGAGACGCGGTCGAGCTCGCCCATACGCGTGACACGCGGCAAGGACTGCAGGTCCGTCTCAACCGCCGGTCTTTGGCCATGCGGCGAGGGGGCTGGATATGCCGGAGGAATCATGAGCGCCGCAACCGATGGCCTCCGTGTCGCCCAGGCGCTTGTCGACTCCCTTTCCTGAGGCCATGTGACGAGGAGACGACGCAACGCGCCTCCTCTCGCTACGTCCCTTCCGAATCCGGTTCGCCAGACAGCCGAACGCGGCCGTCGTCATCCCTGCGGCAAGCGGTATCACCCGAGGGTTCGCCACACCATCCGAGGCCCGCTCCTTACCCGCCGCGCTCGCTCTTGTCCTTCTCCCCGTCACCAGCAGCCTGTGGTCGTTCACGCCATACGGCGTGCAGGTGACAAGCGTGCACAGGTCCTCGCCCGCGGAGACCTTCAGGCCCCGCACTCCCTCAGGCTTGACCACCCTCGTTTCTACCACCGCGTATTCGAGGGTCCTCCCAAGCGTACGGAGCCTGAAGTGGTCTCCTTTCCTCAGCTTCCTAATGTCGTCGAACATCCTGCTCCCGTAGAGGCCAGAGTGTCCCATCAGCACCGCATGGGTCGATCTTCCTCCCACGGGTAGCGAGCTTCCCTCAAGGTGGCCGACGCCGGAGGAAAGGACGTCATCGCCAGTCCCCAGGCGGACGGGTAGGCGGACTCCGATGCTTGGCACCTCTATGCCCGACACGACCCTGCCGTCCTTGCCATTCAGCTGCCGCTCGTAGTCCCAGATCTCGCTCGTCGGAATCTCGGTGCGCTCTCCCGCGAGCACGCGATTGTACGAGCGCGCCTGCAACAGCAGCCTCCTCCTCTCCCCCGGATCAATCCCGTCAGAGCGGTCGCTCATGGACGTCACCTGGCGTCCCGCCAATGCCGACGTGACCACGTCCATTGCCAGGGGCGCCGCTAGAAGCGCGATGCTGACCATCATCCCGAGTGCGGGAAGGGCCCTACGGAGGCGTCTTCTCCCCCTGCGACTCCGGGACCGTGACCTACGAGGACGCATGGTCCGCAACGCGAGTCGCCTCCCGCCCTCGTACTTCTCCCGTCCCAAGAATCCTGTCGTCAGAAGCCAGCTTCCTCGCAAGCCCCAAGGCCATCATCGCGGCCGCCAACGCGGAAGCCGCGGCGAGGCGCCCCTGCCCGTCGTCACCGGTTTTCGGCACGCCTGGACTGGCGACACCCGCCTTGGCTTCCCGGGCGTTCCTCACCGTCACATCGACCGTGCCGGACCCTGCGTTGACCGTCGAAAGGCGCACCCCATCGCCCTCGCACGTCGCCCCAAGCCTCTTTTGACCCAAGTCGGCCCTGACATCGATGGTCGCGTCCTTCGCAAGGCCGAGGAATCCCCTCGGCGCCCTCACCTCGCGAAGTCGATACGAGCCCGCATCAAGCGCACGGAACACGACCGTCCCGTCCTCGTCGCAATCGAGAGCCGCCGAGGCCGCGTCGTCCACCCATTCGCCTTCTGGCGATAGGTACCTGCCATCCTCCCGCTGCAGCGTAAACGCCGCTCCGGGAACCCTCTTTCCGTCCTCGTCCACCTTCACCGCCCTGACGGCGAAGGAATATACGGCCGCGCTGTCCGGGGCGCTCTCGCCCACCCCTCCCGTGGCCGCGGAATCGGAAAACTTGACCACTGCCTCGTTCTCGTTCCCAACGTCGAAGCCAATGCCTGCCTCGGCCGCGCGAAGGCGCGCCTCGTACGAGACCTCCAGCCTATCCCCGAACGCAAGCTTGGGGCACGACTTCTTCAGGTCTGCGAACTCGACCGTGAGCACGCCCCCGGTCACGTGCACCTCGAATCCGTCGTCAACGGCCTTCCTCGAACCGTCAGCCCGCACCACGGCAACGCGAACGGAGTCGGCGTCCGGCCTGATCGCGGCGCTCGCGCGATCCTCGAACGCGTACCTGTACGCACGGTACGCGCCATAGTCGCTTGGAAGCGTCCCCGTCAGCACGAACCTCACGGCGTCTCCCGCGGACGCGCTCGCCTCCTTCGCACGAAGTCCCGTCCCGTCGGCTCCGCGCACCAGGATCTCCTTCTGAACGCCCGGACGGACGCCCTTCTCGTTCACGACCACGTCGTCACCCCCAAGCGTAAGGAGAATCGGCTGCGAATCCTTGCAGACGAGGAGCCAGACGCCTTCCCCAAGCCGCGTCGCCCTTCCCGAGCGGACGCTCTTGACGGGCCTGGACTCCCCGTCGTCCACGGCAAGGGCCGCAAGCCTTTCCAGGTAGCTCGCGGCATCGTCACCGCGGGCGCCCCGCACGACCGCGACCAGCGCATCCTGCGCGTTCGCGAACGTGCCCAGCCCGCGGTAGAATGCGGCGCCCATGCAGCCGTCCCACGACGCGCCCGACACCTTCCCCCCTTTGCCGACGCGGGCGGAGAAGAGCCTGTATGCCTCGTACGTACGCGCCTTTCCGGCAGCGACGACGGTGACGGCACCGCCTTGCTCCGCCGGCTCCGCGGCCAACGCGTGGCCCACGAGCAGGGCAAGCGCCGCCATCGCCGCCACAAGTGCGACGCAGATGCGGGCGGGCACGCCGCGCGCCTGCCTCTTCCCCATGGGACCCATGCCTGCCTCGAGAACGTCACCCACTCGCATCGAGCGTCTCCCTCCTACTTCAGCTTCCTAGTCCACCTGGTCGTCCCCGCGCCTGCGATTGATTGCGATGACCGACGCCGTCACGATGACGAGCCCCGTTCCCACGGCCATGGCGATGCCGCTTCGACCGGTGACCGGCAGGCTCGTCTGCAGGCGGTCGCCCACGGTCACGCGCGCGGTTCCCGTCGCGGCGTCCGCGATCTTCTCCTTGGAGTCCTTTTCGTCGATGACGCCGTCGCCGTTCGCGTCGATGCCGCCCGTGACATAGCCGTCACCGCCCAGCGTCCGTACCGTAAGCCTGTAGGCGCCACCGTCATCCGTGCCAAGGGAGTTTGGCAGCACGTATGATGGGCTGAACTCCACGCCGAAGTCAGGCACCTTGTCATAGGTTCCGTCGTCCGTCTTGGGCGCCTCCGTCTCATGGATGGTATAGGTGCCCGAGTCGATTCTCGGTGCGTCGATCATGCCCTTCTCGTCCGTCGTAAACACGAACGGCGTGCTTCCCAGGGAGCCGTCCTCCTGGACGTACTTATTCTTCGATCCCTCGTCGTCCGGGTCGGTCGCCTGAATCGTGAACTTGGCGCCCGCGAGCGGTCGCTTCGTCGCGGCATCGACCTTGCAGATGTCGAGTCTGAACGTGTAGTTCGTCGTCCCTCCGCCGTGGGACGTTCCCTTGCTGTCCGAGTTCGGGTTGTTGGAGTACGTTATCTTCGCGTCGTTCCTGTTGCCCTTGCCGCCCATGACGGCCTTCTCGTTGATCTTCGCCTTGTAGGTGACCCTGATCGTGGAGGAGGCGTCCAGACCGTCGATGGCCTTGACGTCCTCGCAAGTGAGCCTGAGCGTCGTAGTCCCATCGGCATTTGACACGCGCTCCACCTTGAACTTGCCGGTGGCGTCTCGAGTGACGGGGCCGCCCTTCTCGTCCGTGCAATCCACCTCGACCTTGACGTCGCTGCCAAGCGTCAGGCCTTTCGACAGCGTGTCCTCGAACTGGTAATAGTACTTGTCGTAGCTGTCGAAGTTCATCGGCAGGGAGCCCTCCAGCCTGTACGAGAGCTCCTGGCCCATCTGCGAGTCCGCGGCGATGCTTCGCCTTCCCGCGTCGTCCGTTACGGTCTTCCCCAAGTGGGGAAGGTCGGTCTTCTCGGTCACGTCCACGGGCTCCGTGCCCACCAGCACGAACAGCGGCGACGTGCCGCCAAGGTAGACCTTGCCGTTCGTCGAGGCGGGATCGGTCACGAAGAGCCAGTACCCCTGGTCCACGCTTGCGGCGACACCCGGCTTCGCCGTGACGGTGCTCGTCTTGCCGGAGACCGCCTTTGCGATCTTACCGACGGGATCGGTCGCCTTGAGCCAATAGGCGTCCTTCTGCACGTGCGCGCGAATCCACACGGCCGCATCCTGGGCGGTCGTGCCCCTGTACGAGGCGTCCTCCGCTCTGATGACCCCCTCCACGGCGGCCTTCACGTCGTCGTTTGCCCACTGCACGTCAGAGACCGACCCGTCCTTTCCCACGGCCGCCTTGAACACCTGGTAGCCAAGGTAGGAAAGCTCGCCCTTCCTGTAGTTGTTTGAGTTGATGGTGATCGAGCCCTTGGTCGCATCCTGGGCCTCGCCCTCCGCCAGCGCCGCTACGGGCGCCAGCTGCCCCAGCGCCAACGAAGCCGCAACGCCGCCCACGAGGGCCACTCGCCCCATGGCCCTTCCAAGTCCTGCAAACCGCGCCTGCCTCGCATTCCCACTCATGCGTCCTCCGTCTCTTGGACCGATATGGTCCCGTGGCCTGTCCGGCGGGCGACTGTCTTGGCTCGCCGGACTCCGTTAGTTCTCTCCGCGCGCTCGGGGATGGATGAAGAGGGTGCACCACGGCGCTTGCAGCTACCTCCCACGCGTCTTGCCGCTGTCTTGCGGCCGTTCCATTTTTTGTATCGCCGCAGCTAGAAGTGGTCGTTTTCTTGCCTTCGACGCAACGTGCGCCCAGCGCCCGAAACGCGGCCCACAGCATCTACACAACCGGACTCGGAGCGTGGCGGGGCGCGCGCCGCGACGCGGCTTGAAACGCACCGGGGCAGTTTCGGCAAAATGCGCCGTGCCCTGCAAATGGTTGCCCCGCGCTGCTAGAATTGGTGACATTGTGAAGAAGACGTTGGAATGCACCTGGCCTGATGGGAGACCAACATGGTTGAAGACGCGGACGAGAAGAACACGGTCATCCGCATAGGGACCGCCAACTATGAGGAGGGCGCCAAGACGGGCCGGCCGACAGAGGACTACGGCGGGGCGAGCGTCGAGGAGCGCGCGGAGGCGATGCGGCGCGGCATGACGGATGAGGACATCGCCGTCCGCAACCGCAGGCCCAAGCTCGACGAGGACGGCATACCCCGCGTGAACCCGCAGGGTCGCGAGCTCAGGGTCATCAACGCGCGCGAGACCTTCGTGGAGAACGACGGCGCGAATCACTACGTGCCGTCGTCCGTGGACGCGCCCGGCCCGGCGTCGTCCGAGGCGCCAAAGCCGGGCGTCCTGCGCGAAGCCGCCAAGATGACGGACCGCATGCTCCACAAGACCAACTACGACGACCCCGACTACTGGGGCCTCGCCGTCGCCATGACGGAGGAGGAGGCCGCGCTCACGCGCCACATGAAGCGCCGCGTGCCCGAGACCCTGGAGCAGGTTGCCGCAGGCGCGGGCGTGTCGAAGGAGAAGGCCCAGGAACTTCTCGACTCCATGTCCATCAAGGGCTGCATCGAGTACAACTGGGAGAACCTGGACGGGAAGAACCCCAAAGGCGAGAAGCGCTACGTCCTGCCCATGTTCGTCCCCGGGGCCGCGGAGTTCACGGTCATGAACGAGAAGCAGCTGAACGAGCACCCCGAGCTCGGGACGTTCTTCGAGCGCATGACGTACCTGCCGCTCACCATGGCCACGAAGATGGTCCCGCCCGGAGGCGCCGGCGTCGGCATGCACGTCATCCCCGTGGAGCACGCCATCAGGCACGAGAACCAGTCCGCGGACGTCGAGCACCTCTCGCACTGGCTCAAGAAGTACGACCACTTCTCCGTCGGCCCGTGCTCGTGCACGTTGTCAGAGCGCGCACGCACCAACAACGCCGGGCGCGACCCGCAGAACTGGTGCATAGGCGTGGGCGACCTGGCGGACTACAGCGTCGAGACCGGCAAGGGCCACTACATCACCTATGACGAGGTCATCGACATCCTGCTGAACGCCGAGAAGAACGGCTACGTGCACCAGATCACGAACATCGATGGCGAGCGCAAGATATTTGGCATCTGCAACTGCGACGTGAACGTGTGCTACGCGCTGCGCACCTCGCAGCTGTTTAACACGCCCAACATGAGCGCAAGCGCCTATCGCGCGCACGTGGACGAGGAGAAGTGCGTGGCGTGCGGAGGCTGCGTCGAGGTCTGCCCCGCAGGTGCCGTGCAGCTTGGCCAGAAGCTCCTCACCAAGAACGGCCGCGTCTCCTACCCCAAACAGCCGCTTCCCGACGACCACGCCTGGAGCGAGAAGGACTGGGACCCCAACTACAAGAACAACAACCGCATCGAGTGCCATGAGTCCGGCACCTCGCCGTGCAAGGTCGCATGCCCCGCGCACATCGCGATCCAGGGCTACCTGCGCATGGCCGCGCAGGGACGCTACCGTGACGCGCTGGCGCTCATCAAGAAGGAGAACCCGTTCCCGGCGGTGTGCGGCCGCATCTGCAACAAGCGCTGCGAGGCCGCCTGCACGCGCGGGCTGGTGGACGAGGCCGTGGCCATCGACGACGTGAAGGCGTTCATCGCGGCCAAGGACATGGAGGCGGAGCACCGCTACGTGCCGGAGCCGGTGATATCCTCCAACCGCGGCCGTCACCTCGAGAAGATCGCCGTCGTGGGTGCGGGACCCGCTGGCCTCAGCTGCGCATACTACCTGGCGAACATGGGCTACAACCCCGTCGTGTTCGAGAAGAACCCACTGCCCGGCGGCATGATGGTCTACGGCATCCCCAGCTACAAGCTCGAGAAGGACGTCGTGGCCGCAGAGATCGACATCCTGCGCCAGATGGGCGTCGAGATCCGCTGCGGCGTGGAGGTCGGACGCGACGTCACGCTCCAGCAGCTGCGCGAGCAGGGCTTCAAGGCGTTCTACGTTGCGATCGGCTGCCAGGGCGGCCGCAAGGCCGGCGTGGACGGCGAGGACGCCGCGGGCGTCAGCACGGCCGTTGACTTCCTGCGCCGCGCGCTTGACGACCCGTCGCACGAGGTCCACGGTGCGACCGTCGTCATCGGCGGCGGCAACGTGGCCATCGACTCCGCGCGCGTGTCCAAGCGCTGCGGCTCTGACGACGTGAGCATGTGGTGCCTGGAGCAGCCGGACGAGATGCCGGCCCTCCCGCTCGAGGTGCAGGAGGCCAAGGACGACGGCGTCACGGTCCACAACGGCTGGGGCCCCGCGCGCATCGAGCTCGATGAGGCGGGTCGCGTCCGCGGCGTCACCTTCAAGCGCTGCACGCGCGTCTTCGACGAGGCCAAGCACTTCTCGCCCACCTACGACGAGTCCGACACCACGTTCGTGCCGTGCAAGAACGTCGTCCTCTCCATCGGCCAGTCCATCGAGTGGGGCGACCTGCTCGCGGGCAGCAAGGTCAAGCTCGGCCGTGGGCAGGGCGCCGTCGCGGACCCCAAGACCTATCAGACCGACGAGCCGGACATCTTCGTGGGCGGTGACGTCTACACCGGTCCCAGCTTCGTGATCGACGCGATCGCCGCGGGCCACGAGGCCGCGATCAGCCTGCACCGCTTCGTGCAGACCGGCTCCTCGCTCACGCTGGGCAGGAACCAGCGCCACTACGTCGAGCTCAACAAGGACGACGTGGTGCTCGCGCCCGGCGACTACGACCACGCCGGCCGTCAGGTCCCCGCATGCCAGAAGGTTACCTCCATCGACCACAACTGGCACGACCCGCGTCGCCAGTTCACGGAGGAGCAGATCCGCAAGGAGACCGCGCGCTGCCTGAAGTGCGGCGCCAGCATCGTCGACACGAACAAGTGCATTGGCTGCGGACTGTGCACCACACGCTGCGAGTTCGACGCGATCCACCTCACGCGCGACGTGCCGGAGGCGTCCGACATGTACACGGCCGAGGACAAGATGAAGGCCATCCTGCCCTACCAGGCCAAGCGCTCGTTCAAGATCGTGCGCACAAAGCTCGCGGGCGAGAAGAGCAAGGCATAGGGACCGCAACACGCCCTTGAGACCAGGGACCCCGGGACCCGCGGCAACGTGCCGCGCGAGTCCCGGGGTCCTTGCTTTACGCCAGGGGCTCCGTCAAAGCGGAGCCCCCCCAAAAAAACATCGTTCGTCTAGTACCTGAGCCCGTGGCCCCAGCTTCCGTCCTGCGCGCAGCACACGTCTGACGCGAACTCCGCCGCGAACGCGAGCCCCGCCGAGTACGCCTCCTCATGTGACGCGCCGCGCTTGAGCCCGTCGAGCGCCTTCACCAAAAACGACGTGAGAAACGAGTCCCCCGCCCCCATGGCGTCGCGCATGTGCTCCACGGGCTTCGACTCCTGACGATAGAAGCGCTCGCCGTCGAACGCGTAGCAACCATCCGCCCCGCGCGTGGCGCTGACCCAGCGCGGCCCAAGCTCGTGCACCTTGCGCAGGCGCTCGCGCGTCTCGTCCACGGTCAGGTCGGAGGCCGAGAAGAACGCGTAGGTCACGTTGGGGGCCACCTCCTGGAAGTACTCCCATGTGGAGTCGTCCGAGAAGTCGAACGAGAGCGCGATTCCGGCGTCGTGGATCTTGTGAAGCTGGCGCTCGGTGTAGCAGTAGTTGCCGGAGTGCACCACGTCGAACTGGCGCAGGTACTCGATGTCGAAGCGGTCGAGGACGTAGCTCGTCTCGCCCCTTATGCCGCCTTGGTTGTAGTCACCCCAGATGCGGTCGCCGTCCGGCGCGATGGAGACGCAGCTGTAGCCGTTTTCGCCCAGAAGCTGCCTGCACTTGACGGTCTCGACGCCCTCCTCGTGGAGGCTGCGTATGACGTGCTCCGCACGGTCGTCGCTTCCGAAGTAGCCCATGTACGCCGCGCGCCGTGCGCCCGCCTTGAGCGCGTACACGGCAAAGTTGACGCAGTTACCGCCGGGATACATGGTCCTCGTGTGCTCGTACACGTCCACGACGTTGTCTCCGAAGCCGCACACGGCGACGTCCAGGTCCTGCCTCTGCATGTGTCCTCCCCCCGGTCCGTTCCGCCTAGTACTCGACGACGCCCATGTAGCGGCGCACGTCCGGATCGTGGTCGAACGCCTTGCCACGCTCGCCGCGCAGCGTGACGTTCATCTCGTAGAAGAAGATGGGGTCCAGGTAGGTGCGCACGGACTCGCCCACGTCCACCATGCCATACGCCGCGGAGTCCAGCACCACGAGGTCGTCCGTATGCGTCTTCAGGAAGCGCTCCGCACGCTCGTCGATGGCGCGGTTGGCGCCGGCGCCCTTCTGCAGGAAGTAGAACACGCCGTCCTCCGTGCACTCGAACGGCCCGTGGAAGTACTCCGCGGAGTTGACGTACGAGCAGTTCTGCCACTGCATCTCCATGAGCGAGCAGATGGCGAAGCCGTAGGTCTGGCAGAACGTGGGACCGGAGCCCAGGACGTAGAGAAAGTCGTGCTTCTGGCACAGTCCCACGAAGCGGGGGCCAAGGTCCGCGGCCACGCGCGGCTTTGCGGCCGCGATGATGGGGTCGAGCTGGGCAAGGCCCCGGGCAAGCGCCTCGCGGCCATCGTAGCCGTCCTGCGCTGCCATGAGCTCGGCCGCGAACGCGAGCGAGAACCCGGCCGGCCGAGCCGCCTGCGGCGTGTCGTCCTCCCACTCGTACACCCAGCACGGCCACTCGCCGTTGTCGATCTTGGAGCCAGCGCGGTTGGTCATGGTGAGGACGTAGGCGCCGCGCTCCTTCGCAAGGCGCGTCGCGGCTATGGTCTCGGGCGTGCCGCCACTGTGGCTGCACGTGACGACGACGCTCGATGGCCCAAGCTGCGCGGGCGGGAATGCGTTGAACTCCGCCGCCGTATAGATGCCACTCACGATGCTCTTGCTTGTTGCGTTAATCAGGCAGTGCGCGGGGTACAGGTCGATGACCGATCCGCCACACGCCACCCAGTACACCTGCGAGACGGCGCCCTTCTCGCCCAGCGCCTGCCTTGCAAAGTCCTTTGCGTCCATGTCCTTCTCCTGTCCTTCCCTTTGTCGATAAGACTATCTAAGCTCGTCGTACACGACGCGTCCGTCACTCACCGCGAGGGCCGCGTTCACGCCCTACACGTTCAGCATGCGCAGCTCGTTGCGGCCGCTATGCGGGCAGAAGGCCGGAGATTGCCGTCACGACCACGCCAAGCACCGCGATGAGCAGGATGAACTTCCAGCACGTCTTCCACCACTGGCCAAAGCTGATCTTGGAGACGGACAGTCCCGCAACCGTCATGCCCGCCGTGGGGCTGATGGAGTTGATGGTTTGGTTCGCGAGGCAGAGCGCGGTCACCGCGGCCTCCGGGTTCACGCCCATGAGCTGCGTGAGCGGCCCCAGGATCGGCATCGTGAGCGCGGCGAGGCCGGAAGAGCTCGGCACGAGCAGCGACAGGAGGCCAAGCACGACGTAGAGGAGCGTGGTATACACGGGCGCGGGCACGCCGGCAAGGGCCGTGGCCATGGCGTTCAGGATCGTGTCGATGATCATGCCGTTCTCGGCGATCACGAGGATGGAGCGGGCGAGCCCGATGATGATGGCGGCATAGGCGAAGTCCGCGATGCCGTGGACGAACTCCTCCGCGATCTCGCGCTCGCTCATGCCGGCGACGATGCCGGACAGCACGCCCATGCCAAAGAACACGGCGCTGATCTCGTCCATGTACCAGTGCTGGGTGACGAGGCCCCAGATGATGATGCCCATGCCGACCGCAAACACCACGAGCACGCCCTTCTGGCGCCCAGAGAACGGCTGCGCGATGGCGTCGTCCTGCACGGAGAACTCCACGCGCTTCTGGATGTCGTCCTTGTAGGTGATGGAGCTCTGCGGGTCCCTCTTCACCTTGCGGGCGTAGCGCATGACCCAGACGATCGCGAGCGCGGTAAACACGACCCAGACGATTGCGCGCAGCCACAGCTGGGGGTTGCCCTCGATGCCGACGATGCCCTGCGCGATGAGGACGTTGAACGGGTTCACGGTCGAGGCGATGTAGCCGATGTTCGGTCCCATGAAGCAGATGAGGAACGCCGTCATGGAGTCGTATCCCAGAGCCATCATGATCGGGATGAAGATGGCGTAGAACGGGAGCGCCTCCTCCGACATGCCAAACGTCGTTCCGCAGATGGAGAGAAGGACCATCACGATGGGGATGATGAGGATGTCGCGGTCCTTGAACCTTCCGATAACGTGGCTGAGCCCCGCGTTTATCGCGTTCGTCTTCGTGATGATGGCGAACGACCCCCCGATGAGAAGGACGAACGCCACGACGTCGGCGGCGGCCTGGATGCCCTGGGTCGGTGCCTCGAGCAGCTGCATCACGCTGCAGCGGAGGTCGACCTTCTCGCCCGTCTTGGAGTCGGTGTAGACCTTGTCCTGCGGCTTGTAGGTTCCAGCCACGGCGACTTCCTTCTCGCCCGCGGCGGTCTGGATGGTCTTGCGCTCGTACGAGCCTGACGGAACGATCCACGTGAGCACTGCGAACACCACCATGAGCAAGAAGACGATGGTGTACACGTGCGGCAGGCTGAACGACCTGCGCTTGCGACTCGAGCTCTCCCCTGACATGCGGCACCTCCCGTATAGACTGCTGACACGTACCTTCGCACGTTATATCTTGTTATATAACGTTATAGTACGTAATGCAATCCCGGGCGCCAGCTCCGACTCGAGCGTTTTCCCAAGCGCAACAATATGGCCCGCGGGCGGCGCGGGCCATGGGCCGTGTCAGATGTTGAAGACGTACAGGCTGCACACGATGTACTGCTTGCCTATCAGGAACGGGCGTCTGTCCTGGTCCGTGAAGTCGATCTTCTCGTAGAACAGGGGCTCCCCAACCGACACCTTCAGGGCCGACGCCTCCTCGGGGCTCGCGCGGACCACCTCGAGCGTGCAGAGGTCGTCGCCGCGGGGGACGCGTCCGGTCCGCCCCTTCACGTAGTCGAAGATCGACGCGTCCTGAAGGTCCGCCTCGAGCAGGAACTCGAAGCCCTCGAGCGGATAGAAGTTGTTCTCGAGCATGATGGGCACGCTGTCCGCCGTGCGCAGGCGCTTCACGTGGACGAGCTCGGCGCCCTCCCCAAGGCCCAGGAACTCCCTCTCGGCCTCGCGCGCCTTTACGACCTCGACGCCCAGCACCTTCGCGCCCGCGACGCGACCGTCCTCCGCGCAGGTCTCCGTGAAGCTCTGGATCTCGCTCTTCTGGCAAATCTTGCGAATGAGCTTGCGCCGGTTCACGAAGGTGCCCTTGCCCTGCTTCTTGCTGAGGTAGCCCTCGGCAGCGAGCTCCGAGACGGCCCTTCTCACGGTGATCCTGCTCACGGAATACATCTGCGAGAGTTCCGCCTCGGAGGGGATGCGACAGCCCGCTGGGTACTTTCCACGCTCGATGTCGTCCTTGAGGTCCTCCATCACCTGCTGGTAAAGCGGGGTCAGACCGCCTTCCTCAAGCTTCATGCCAAGCCCTCCAAACGCCAGCGCCAAGGGGAAACTTCCCCCCGGCCATAACAACTCTTTATCTAAATATAAGGGTAGGCCACGTATTTCGCACCCATCCCATGGACGAGCGTGCCCAATTGCGACGTTTAGGCGCCCGGTCGCCATGACCGGCGCCGATCCCCAGGAATGTGATAACGTTCTATTACGTTTTATTCTCGATGTCGAAAGGCTCACCATGGCACGGCACCACCCCAAGAGGGACTCCCGGGAAATCGACGGCATGGCGCCCCAGGGCAAGAAGACCGCAGGCGAGAAGGACTGCATCCTCTGCGGAAGGCACGCCGAGGGCATGGCCACCGTGTACCTGGGCCGCAGGTCCGGTGAGGACGGGGACGTCGAGTGGAGGCCTTACAGCCGCGCGCTCTGCGACGATTGCGTCGACGAGCGGCTGGACGACGGGCCGTTCCAGGTGCTCGTATGCCTCGCCCTCCAGGTCTGCTGGGTGCCGCTCTTCTCGCACGGCGTGTCCGCGCTCGGCATCGGCGGCGCGCTCGTGGCGGCCGCCGGCATCGCGGGGCTCGTCCGGCGCGCGCTCGCCCTAGCGTGGCGGCATGCGACGGAGGACGTCCGCAGCCGGATGCCAGAGTGGGCGCGCGACGACACCAGGGAGGAGCGGGCGAGCAGGGCGCTGGCCAGGATCGTGCGAGACGACGCCGCGAGCTCGGGGCTCCTCGTCCGCACGCTCAGGGAGTACGGGCGCGCCGGCGGAGGGACCGACGCGTCCGTCTAGTGCTTCTTCCGCTTGTAGTGCCTGCGGGTGGCGTGGGCCGACCCCTTGCGCGCGCCGGCCTTCAGGCGGTCCATCACGTCCTTCTCGCTCGTTCCCTCCAGACGCGCCTGCAGCTCCACGATCTGGTCGCGGAGCCGCGCGGCGCGCTCGAAGTCCATGTCCGCGGACGCCTGGAGCATCTCGTCCTGAAGTGAGCCCATGACCTGGGCGACCTCCTGCTTCGGCAGGGCAAGAAGCTCGTCCGCCACGGACTGGACCGTCCTCTCGTGCTCCTCCTCGGCATCCCCCTGGAGCTCGCCCTCGCCGCCGGCCGCGGTGAAGAACTTGCCGTCCACGCGCGACTTGGAGCCAAGGGTCTCGTCCGCCTCGGCGATGAAGCTCGTGACGTCCGTGATCGACTTCTTGATGGTCTTCGGGACGATGCCGTGCTCCTCGTTGAACGCGATCTGGATGCGCCGGCGGCGCGCCGTCTCGTCCATGGCCTCGCGCATCGAGTCCGTCACGCTGTCGGCGTACATGATGACCTTGCCCTGGGCGTTTCGAGCGGCGCGGCCCATGGTCTGGATGAGCGAGCGACGGTTTCGGAGGAAGCCCTCCTTGTCCGCGTCGAGTATCGCGACGAGCGATACCTCGGGGATGTCCAGGCCCTCGCGCAGCAGGTTGATGCCCACGAGCACGTCTATCCTGCCGAGCCTCAGGTCGCGGATGATGTCGATGCGGTCGAGGGTCGCCGTGTCCGAGTGCATGTAGTTCACACGGATGCCCTCGTCCAGGAGGTGGTCCGTCAGGTCCTCCGCCATGCGCTTCGTGAGCGTGGTCACGAGCACGCGCTCCTTGCGGGCGACGCGGATCTTTATCTCGTCCAGGAGGTCGTCTATCTGACCGCGCACCGGCCTGAGCTCCACCTCTGGGTCGAGCAGACCCGTCGGCCTGATGACCTGCTCCACCTCGTTCTGGCTCACGTGCTCCTCGTAGTCGCCGGGGGTCGCGGACACGTAGATGAACTGGGGAATGCGCTGCTCGAACTCGTCGAAGCGCAGCGGCCTGTTGTCGAGCGCGGACGGAAGGCGGAAGCCGTGGTCCACGAGCGTGACCTTGCGGGAGCGGTCGCCCTCGTACATGCCCCGGATCTGCGGCACCGTCACGTGCGACTCGTCGATGATGCAGAGCATGTCGCTCGGGAAGTAGTCGATCAGCGTGTACGGCGGCTCGCCCGGCCTGCGGCCGTCCATGTGCCTCGAGTAGTTCTCGATGCCGGAGCAGTAGCCCATGGTCTCGAGCATCTCTATGTCGTAGCCGGTCCTCTGGCTCAGGCGCTGCGCCTCGAGGATCATATCGTTGCCCTTCAGCTCCTTGACGCGGTGCTCGAGCTCCTCCTCTATCGTCTTGATGGCGTGGTTGATCTTTGGCCGCGCCGTAACGTAGTGGGACGCCGGCCAGATGGGGATCGCGTCGTACTCGCGGACAACCTCGCCCGTGACGCCGTCTATCTCCGCGATGAGCTCCACCTCGTCACCGAAGAAGCTTATGCGCAGCGGGTTCTCCGCGTAGGGCGGAAACACGTCCACGGTGTCGCCGCGCACGCGGAACATGCCACGCTGCAGGTCGTAGTCGTTGCGGTCGTACTGGATGTCGATGAGCTCGTGCACGAGGTCGTCGCGCTCAAGCGGCACGCTCTTGTCCACGTTCGGCGCAAGACCCGCGTAGTCCTGGGGGCTGCCGATGCCGTAGATGCAGCTGACGGACGCGACCACGATGACGTCGCGCCTGCTGAGGAGGCTCGACGTGGCCTGATGGCGGAGCTTCTCGACCTCCTCGTTGATGGAGGCGTCCTTCTCTATGTATGTGTCCGTCTGCGGAACGTAGGCCTCAGGCTGGTAGTAGTCGTAGTAGCTCACGAAGTACACGACGGCGTTGTTGGGGAAGAGCTCACGCATCTCGCTCGCGACCTGCGCCGCGAGCGTCTTGTTGGGCTCCATGATGAGCGTGGGCTTCTGCACCGCCTCGATGGTCTTTGCCATCGAGAAGGTCTTGCCGCTCCCCGTGACGCCCAAAAGCGTCTGGTAGCGGAGGCCGTCCCTCACGCCCTTCGCCAGGCTCGCGATGGCCTTCGGCTGATCGCCGGCGGGCTGGTAGGGAGAGACGACCTCGAGGCGCTCGTCCCCATGCTCCATGCCAAAGCGCTTGAGCTCCGCGCCGTAGCGCTCCTTCGCCTCGCGCGTCCCGGCAAGGGGCTCGTACTCGATGCGCTCGCCCTTCTCGTCCACGAATGAGCGCTCTTCCGCGGCGGGCGCGTCTCCCCGCGGGATATCACGCGCGCCATCCGATGCCACCTGACCCATGCACCCTCCAAAGCGAGAGAAACGAACTAGAACAAGTGTACCCAACAATGCGCGGGGAAGTCTACCCCTGGGACTGGATTCCGTCCGGGTAGAACTGCTTGTAGCGGTCGTACGCCTCGTTCACCCTCACGAGGTAGGACGCCGTCTCGGAGTACTGTATCTGGGACGAGATGTCGTCCCCGTTTGCGAGCCACTTCGACACCGAGCCGAGCCCCGCGTTGTACGCCGCGATGACCTGGTCGCGCGAGGAGAGGTTCTTCTGCAGGTACGAGAGGTACGCCGTGCCGTACATGATGTTCGTCTCGGCATCGGTGAGGTTGTCGGGCGGGTACGCGGACGAGTCCACCAGACCCATCTTCGCCACGGCCTCGGACGTCGACGGCATCAGCTGCATGAGCCCGACGGCGCCCGCCGAGGACTGCGCCTGCTCGTCCCAGTTCGACTCGCACTTGATGACCGCGCAGATCAGGTACTCGTCCACGCCGTAGCGCCGGGAGGCCCGCTCAATCACGTCCGCATGCTCCACGGGATAGAACACGCGCCTCACGATCTGCGTGGGAAGGAGACTTGCCCCCGCGCAGGCGACGCACACCGCCAGCATGCACACGATCGGTATGGTCCTGAACCATCGCCAGAATCTGGTGTCAGCCATGCATCACGTCCCTCTCGCCGCCCGCCTTCCAACCGGCTCGCTCGTGGGCGTCCCACCACGCGCGAACCTTGGATGCAAGGTCCTTCTCGTCCCCGTCGTTAACGATCTCGACGTCGCTCTTCGAGCGCAGGTAGTCGTCGCTTGGCTGGCGCGCCGCCCGCGCGTCGAAGTCCTCCTTGGACATCCCGCGGCCGATGGCGCGCTCGCGACGCACCGCCACGGGGCAGGTCACGCACACGACCTCGTCGGCCATGCCGAGTGAGTCCTCCATGCGGTCGAGCAGCGGCACCTCCACCACGGCGCACGGCGGCTCCGCCGAGGCGCATGCGTCCTGCGAGAGCGCCTGCTCGAGCCTCTGCCTTATGTAGGGAAGCTCGATGCTCTCTAGCAGGCGCGCCGCGTCCTCACACGCGAAGGCGCGCTTTGCGAGCAGGCCCCTGCGCAGCGCCCCCGTGTTGGGGTCGAGCACGTCCTGCCCAAACGCGTCCGCTATCGCGAGCGTGCACTCGCCCCCGGGCTCGAGCACGTCGCGCGATATGCGGTCCAGGTCTATGCGCCACGCGCCCAGGCGCTCGAGCTCGCGAGCCACGGTCGACTTGCCAGACGCGATGCCACCCGCAAGGAACACGATGTACATGCTGCCCACCCTTCGCTCTTCCGCGCAAGACGCGCGGCGGCACACTATCATCTCACGCCGGGGACGTGCCATGCGCCCATCCCAAAAACCAACAGACGGAGCGCGACCGACGGCCAAGGCACGTGTCTAACGCATGGGGACGGCCGCGCGCAAGGCACGACCGTCCCCTCCTCACCCCCGTGTTGCCTCGCGGCGCCTACGAGTGGATGTCGAACTTCTGCTTGCAGCGCGGGCACGTGATGCGGATGTGGCCCTTGCCCCTGGGGACGCGGACGCGCTGGTGGCAGTTGGGGCACGTCGCGTGCTTGTACGTGCGGGCGTTCTGCAGCGCGGCCGCCGGGTTCGTGATCCACGGGCGCGCGGGGCCCAGCTTCGATGCGAACGCCATGCTCTCCTTGCGGCGGCGGTTGACGTCCGTCGACACCATCCTGAACACGGCATACGCAATTAGGAGCAGAATCAGCACGTAGATGACGGTGTTGTTCGCGAAGATGTTTACGATTGCAAGTATGACCGCAAGCTCGAGCGTCGCGATTCCCAGCTCGTCGGCACCGTTGCGTCCCCGCATGAAGTCCTCGACCTTGTTCTTGAAGTCAGCCATTGACCAGACCCCTCGTTCCCGTGCGCCCAGGCGCGCCCGAATCTACCTACATTGCATGGTGCCCATTATGGCAGTTTCTAGTCCGCGGGCAAAGGCACGGACCCAGCAGAGAAGAACGAGGGGCCGCCGAAGCGACCCCTCGCGAAAATGCACCTAAAGGCGTGGCTCGAGGCTACTCCTCGACGGGCTTCTCGTCCTCCTCGGGCTTGTCCAGAGGCTTGACCTCGACCTCGACGCCCAGCGTCTCGGCAGCGGCCTTCATGGACAGGGAGATGCGACGACGGTCGAGGTCGATCTCCATGACCTTGACCTGGACCTTGTCGCCCACGGAGCAGACCTGGGACGGCTGGTCCACGTGCTGCTTGGCCATCTCGGAGATGTGCACGAGGCCCTCGACGCCGTCACCGAGGTCGACGAAGACGCCGAAGGTGACGAGCTTGGTGACAGTGCCCTCGACGATGGCGCCGACGGGATACTTCTTGACCAGGGTCCTCCAGGGATCCTCGGTGGTCTGCTTCAGGCCAAGGGAGATGCGCTCGCGGTTGAGGTCCACGTCGAGAACCTGAACCTCGACCTCCTGGCCGACCTTGACGACCTCGGAGGGGTGGTTGACGTGGTTCCAGGAGAGCTCGGAGATGTGGATGAGGCCGTCGATGCCGCCGAGGTCGACGAACGCGCCGAAGTCGACGATCGAGGACACGGTGCCACGAAGGCGCATGCCAGGCTTGAGCTTGGAGAGGATCTCCGAGCGCTCGGCCTTGCGGGCCTCCTCGAGGACGACGCGGCGGGAGAGGACGACGTTGTTGCGGTTGCGGTCCATCTCGATGACGCGGGCCTCGATGCGGGTGCCGAGGTAGGCGTTGAGGTCCTTGACGCGACGAAGGTCGACGAGGGAGGCGGGCAGGAAACCGCGCAGGCCGATGTCGAGGATAAGGCCGCCCTTGACGACCTCGATGACCTCGCCCTCGACGTTCTCGCCGGCGTTGAACTTCTCCTCGACGCGGTTCCAGGCACGCTCGTACTCCGCGCGCTTCTTGGAGAGGATCAGGCGACCCTCCTTGTCCTCCTTCTGGAGAACGAGGGCCTCGATGGTGTCACCCAGGGAGACGACGTCCTCGGGGTTGACATCCTTGCGGATGGAAAGCTCGCGGGCGGGGATGACGCCCTCGGACTTGAAGCCGATGTCCAGCAGAACCTCATCGTGCTCAATCTTGACGACGGTGCCCGTCACAAGATCGCCCTCATCAAAGTCGGTAATCGTACCGTCGATGAGGCTGTTCATCTCCTCGTCGGACATGTCATCCAGGGAGAAGATGGACGAGTTCTGAATCTCACTCAAAGGTGGACCCCTTTCGAAAACGGGGCCCCGATCAACATGATCGCTGCCGGGCGCTCAGCGAAGGTGCGTTTGCGCAGATGGAAACTTACATGCTCTCGGGGGCCTACAGATACGTTTGCATGGGCAATTTACCCATGCGTGGGATAGAGTACCTTTAATCGACCCAAGATTTCAAGCACTACCTGTGGATTTCAGGAATTTCATTTCGCGTGCAAAACTATCGGGCACAAGAGTAATGTTTCTGTTGTTCATACCTATGAGAGGACGTGTCGTGATCAGGGCAGTGCTTTTCGATCTTGACGATACCCTGCTTGACATAAACCTCACGGCGTTCGTGGCACGCTGGGCCTCGGGCAAGGCCCGGATACTCGCGAAGGTCTCCGGCATTCCCTACCCCATCGTGATGGAGCGGCTCGCGCGCAGCTACATGCGCGTGAACGACCAGACCCGCGACGACCAGCTGACGAACGAGCAGCTCCTGAACGAGACGTTCTTCTCGCTCACCTCCATTCCCCTGGATGACCCGGCCATCGCGGACGCCATCGGCTTCTACGAGCGCGAGTGCCTCGAGCCCCTCAAGGGCGGCATCGTGATGGCGGCGCCGCAGAGGGGCGCGCGCCAGACGGTCGAGAAGGCCCTGTCGATGGGGCTGACGGTCGCCCTTGCCACCAACCCCACCCTCACCATGGACGTCGACCGCGTGCGCATGCGCTGGGCGGGCGTGGACGACATCGACTTCGCGCTGGTGAGCCACATCGCGAACTCGACGCGCACGAAGCCGTGCGCCCGCTACTACCAGGAGTTCGCCGCGCAGCTCGGCCTGGCGCCACAGGAGTGCCTCATGGTGGGCAACGACGCGACGCGGGACTTCCCGCGGCCGGACATAGGCATGAGCACCGCGTACGTCGGCCACGGATGGCCGAGGAAGGCCGTCTTCCGCGGTCCCATAGAGGCCCTGGGCGCCCGTCTGCCCGAGATCTTGGACCTCCTCAACTCCCGTCAGGGCCTGCGCTGACGCAGGCCACGGCACGCCCATCGCAAACGATCCCCCGCAGGAGGAACCCATGGACCAGAACGCCTACGCAAACCACGTCGCGATACTGAAGGAGGAGCTCGTCTGCGCGCTGGGGTGCACGGAGCCCATCGCCGTCGCGCTCGCATCCGCGCTCGCCAGCGGCGCGCTTCGGGCGCGCCCGGAGCACCTGACCGTCGCATGCAGCGGAAACATCATCAAGAACGTCAAGAGCGTCACCGTGCCCAACTCCGGCGGCATGCGCGGCATCGAGGCCGCGGCCACGCTCGGCGCCATCGGCGGCGACCCCTCGCGCGACCTCGAGGTGCTCCAGTCCGTTCGCCCCGAGGACATCGAGCACACGAAGTCGCTCGTCTCCGCGGGCTTCTGCGACGTGGAGCTCGCCGAGGACGTCCCGAACCTCTACGTGCACGTCACGGCGACGGGCGCGGGCCACGTCGCCGTCGCCTGCATCGAGGAGCGCCACACCAACGTGTGCGAGCTCACGCTCGACGGCAGCCCCACGACGGTCGCGGGAAGGGCCGCCACGGGCGAGAAGGACGCGGACGTCGCGGGCGGGGCTGACCGCTCGGCCCTCACGCTCCAGTCGATCTGGGACTTCGCCCACGAGGCACGGCTCGAGGACGTGGACGAGCTCGTCTCGCGCCAGATACGTACGAACCAGGCCATCTCGCGCGAGGGCCTCACGAACCGCTGGGGCGCGAACATCGGTCGCACCCTCCTGCGCAGCCGCCCCAACGACATCAGCTGCAAGGCGCGCGCCGCGGCCGCGGCCGGATCGGACGCGCGCATGAGCGGCTGTGCCATGCCCGTCGTGATCAACTGCGGCAGCGGCAACCAGGGAATCACCTGCTCGCAGCCCGTGCTGGAGTACGCGCACGACCTGTGGAGCACGCACGAGGAGCTCGTGCGCGCCGTCGTGCTCTCGGACCTCACGGCCGTCCACGTCAAGTACTTCATCGGCGAGCTGTCGGCGTTCTGCGGCGCCGTGTCCGCAAGCTGCGGCGCCGGCGCCGGCATCTGCATGCTGCGCGGCGGCTCGTTCGCCCAGTTCGAGGCGACCATCGTCAACACCCTCGCCAACGTGGGCGGCATCGTGTGCGACGGCGCGAAGCCCAGCTGCGCCGCCAAGATCTGCGCCGCCGTGGACGCGGCCATCCTGGGCTGCGACATGGCGCTCTCGGACGACAACTTCCTCGCAGGCGACGGCCTCGTCGGCCAGAACGCGGAGGAGACCATCCGCTCCATGGGCTACGTCGGCCGCGTGGGCATGCACCCCACGGACGTCGAGATACTCAACATCATGATCGGAAAGACGGACGTGGACGCCTAGCGGGCGGCCGCGCCGAGGAAGGGAGGCGGCACCCATGCCCGCCATAAAGGCAAGGGCGTTCGTTCGACGCCTGAAAGACCGCATCGCGCTCAACCGGCGGGCGTTCGTACTCTACTCCGTGCTCCGCGCGCTCGTGCTCGTGGTCCTCGTTCGCTGCGTCATCACGGGCAGGTGGGAGGACGTAGCGCTCTGCGCGCTTTCGCTCGTGCTGTTCCTCGTTCCCGCGTTCGTCGAGGACCTCGCCCGCATCCAGATCCCGGGCCTGTTCCAGGCCATCATCTTCTCGTTCATCTTCGCCGCGGAGATCCTGGGAGAGATCGACCACTACTACGTGCTCGTCCCCGGGTGGGACACGGTGCTGCACACCATGAACGGCTTCCTGTGCGCCGCGATCGGCTTCTCCCTCGTCGACCTGCTCAACCGCTCGGACAAGCCCATCAGCCTCTCCCCGCTCTACGTCGCGATCGTCGCGTTCTGCTTCTCGATGACCATCGGCGTCCTGTGGGAGTTCGTCGAGTTCGGCTTCGACACCTTCTTCGGCCTCGACATGCAGAAGGACAGCTTCGTCACGGCGATATCGTCGATCGCGCTCGACCCCACGAACCAGGGCAGACGCGTCGCCATACGCGACATCGCGCGCACGACGGTCACGACGGCCGGCGGGGCCACGACCACGTTCTCCGGCTACCTCGACATCGGCCTCATCGACACCATGAAGGACCTTCTCGTCAACTTCGTCGGCGCGCTCGCGTTCTCCGTCGTCGGCTACCTCAGCCTCAGGCGCGGCGAGAGCGGCAACTGGGCCGCCGGGCTACACGTGACGCCCCTGTCAGAGGACCAGTACGAGAAGAGCGAGAAGTGCCTGGACAGCATCGCCGCCGGCAGGCGCCGCAGGCTCAGGAGGCCGTAGCCCGCACCCCCGCGCCCGCTCGCGCTGGGCTACCGTGCGGGCCTGCCCCACGGGCCTACCCCACGACCCTGTAGCCCGCCTCGCGCACCGCCCGCGCATACGCGTCTGCGTCCGCGGGCGCCTTGCTCAGCACGCGCGCGGTCCCCTTCTTCAGGTCGACCCTCGCCCACGTGCCCGGGACGGAGTCCAGCGCCCCCTCGACGCTGCGGCGGCACCCCTCGCAGTGCATGCCGGCTATCCGCAGGTCCATGCGGTACGGGTAATGGGACTCGTCCGTGTCCGCAACGCGCACGGGCCGCGGACGCCCGCCCTTCTCGCATGCGCCGCCCCCGCAGCAGTCCCGCCTGCCCGTGAACACCTGCAGGGCATGACGCGCCGCGAACACAAAGCCCACTGCCACGACAGCCACTATCACGACGTTTGCCATCTCGTCCTCCAGACGCCTAAGTTAACCATCTCTAACTATAGCGTCCCGACGCGATGGCGCAAGCGCGGGGACACAAGTCGCTAGAAGCCCTCGTCCTCTATCAGGTGCGCGCGATCGTCCGCCGCGGTCGTCGCGAGCTCGTCGCAGCGCTCGTTCAGCTCGGTGCCGGCGTGGCCCTTCACCCACACGAACGTGACGTCGTGCGGCTCGATCGCCCTCAGCAGGCGCTTCCACAGGTCCGGGTTCTTCACGGGCTGCTTCGAGGCATTCTTCCAGCCGCGCTTCTGCCAGCCGGCCACCCAGTTCTTGTTGAACGCGTTCACCACGTACTGCGAGTCAGAGTGCACCTCCACGGCGCACGGGCGCCTGAGCGCCTCGAGCGCCGCGATCACGCCCATGAGCTCCATGCGGTTGTTCGTGGTCTTGCGGTATCCCTGGCTCAGCTCGAGCCTGTGCTCCGCGCCCGCGGGGTCCGTGTACAGAAGCACGGCCCCGTAGCCTCCCGGGCCGGGGTTTCCCCTGGAGGAGCCATCCGTCCACACCACAACCCGCATCTGCCTCGCCGGCGCCTTCCTCACGGCGCCCGGGTTCTGCCTCACGAAGTCGTCAAAGCTCGCCACTACTTCGCCTCCGCCCAGTTCTTGCCATAGCTCACGTCCGCCAGAAGCGGGACCCTCAGCTCCGCCACGCCCTGCATGGTGTCGCGCACCAGCTCGGAAAGGGGCTCGATCTCGTCGTTCGGCACCTCGAAGTCCAGCTCGTCGTGGATCTGCAGCACGAGCCTGCTCCTCAGCCCCTCCTCGCGCAGGCGAGACGGGACGCGGGTCATCGCGATCTTGATGATGTCGGCCGCCGTGCCCTGCATGGGGTGGTTCATCGCGGTGCGCTCCGCGAACGAGCGCAGCTGGAAGTTGCGGCTCTTGATGTCGCGTATGTGGCGCTTGCGGCCGTACATCGTCACGGCGTAGCCGTTCTTGCGCGCAAACGCGATGCTCTGGTCAAGGTACGCGCGGACCCCGGGGTACGCCTCGAAGTAGCGGTCGATCATCTCCTGCGCCTCCGCACGGCCGATCTTGAGCGACGTGGCCAGGCCGTACGCCTGCTGCCCGTACACGATGCCAAAGTTCACGGCCTTCGCGCGGCTCCTCAGCTGCGGCGTCACCTCGTCCACCGGTACGCCAAACACGCGCGCCGCGGTGGCACGGTGGAAGTCCGCGCCCTCGTTGAACGCCGCGACCAGGTGCTCGTCGCCCGAAAGATGCGCAAGCAGCCTCAGCTCGATCTGCGAGTAGTCGCATGCCAGGAACACGCAGCCCTCCGGCACGGTGAACGCCGTCCTCACGCGGTGCCCCAGCTCGGACCTCGTCGGGATGTTCTGCAGGTTCGGGTCTGAGCTCGAGAGTCTGCCCGTCGCGGCGACGGTCTGGTTCAGCGTGGTGTGGATGCGCCCGTCCCTGCGGATGAGCTGTGGCAGCGCGTCCAGGTACGTGTTCTTGATCTTCGCGCGCTCGCGGTAGTCCAGCACCTCGCGCACGTACCTGCTCGCCTCGTAGCCGCCGTCCGCGAAGCCCTCGATCACCTTCGCGTTCGTGGAGTAGAACCCCTTGCGCGTCTTCTTCAGGCCCTGCGTCGGCAGGCCCCACACGTCAAACAGCACGTGGCTCAGCTGCTGCGGCGAGTCGATGTTGAAGTCCTCCCCCGCCGCCTCGTGGATCTCCGCCACCATGCGGTCGATCTCCGCGCCAAGGCCCTCGGACTGCTCGCGCAGGCGCTCCGGGTCCGCGTGCAGGCCCGTGCGCTCCATCTGCAGCAGCACCAGAAGCAGCGGCATCTCCACCTTGCGGAACAGCGCGTCACTGCCGTCCTTCTCCAAGAGCTCCGACAGGCGCGGCATCAGCGCAAGCGCCGCCGCCGCCTCGATCGCGGCCGCGGGCGCTTCGTCCGTGGCCTCTGGCAGCGTGCCGCCCAGCACCTTCGGGTTCTGGTACAGCTCCCCGACCGAGAAGTGCCCGCTGTCCGAGTCGAGCAGGTATCCGGCAACGCCGCAGTCAAACAGCCTCGCCGCGTCCATCTCCTCCGGCGCGATGAGCGCCTCCTCCGCGGAGTCCATGGGGCACACCTCGTGGAGAAGGGCCTTCGCGTCGCCCGCGACCAGGTGCCCCTCGCGGGCGAGCCTCGCGAGGGCGGACGTCGCGGCCCCTCCCTCGAACCTCAGGAGGCCGTCCGCCGTCGCCGCCCACAGCACCTTCGGTGCCTCGTCAAACAGCGCCGTCTGCTGGCCCCTCTTCGCGTCCGGGCTCTCGAGCGCCGCCGCGACCCACGAGCCGGCCGCGACCGCGGCGTCCAGGCGCTTCTCGGCGGCGTCGCCGGAAAGCGGCTTCGGAAGCGCGAGCGAGGGAGCCGTCTGCTCCTGCGGCACGTCGTAGCCGCCCAGGCGCACCAGGCGCTGCGTCATCCCCGTGAAGCCGAGCGCGGAAAACGCCCTCGTCACCTCGGCGGGGTCGAACGTGGGGAACTTCGCGTCCGAAAGGCTCACGTCGAGCGGCGCGTCCGTGCGGATGGTCGCGACCTTGCGGCTCAGCAGCGCGTCGTCTATGTGGGCGCGCAGGCTCTCGCCCATCTTGCCCTTTACCTCGTCCGCGTGCGCGATCACGTTGTCGAGGCTCCCGTACTGCACGATGAGGGCCGCCGCCTTCTTCGGGCCGATGCCGGGCACGCCGGGGATGTTGTCCGACGTGTCGCCCTTCAGGCCGTAGAAGTCCGGCACCAGCTCGGGCGTGACGCCGTGGTAGAGGTCGTCCACGGACTCCGGCGTCATGATCGACACGTCGGACACGCCCTTCTTCGTGGCGACGATCCTCACGTGGTCCGTCGCGAGCTGGTACATGTCGCGGTCGCCCGTGAAGAGCAGCATGTCGTAGCCCTCGGCCTCGCCGCGGCGCGCGAGCGTGCCCAGGATGTCGTCGCCCTCCCAGCCCTGGAGCTCCACCACGGGTACGTCCAGCGCGCGCAGAAGGTCCTTCACCATGGGGAACTGCTCGTGCAGGGACTCGTCCATCGGTGGGCGCTGCGCTTTGTACTGCGGCAGCATGTCAATCCTGACCTGGGGCTTTCCCTTGTCGAACGCACAGATCACGCCATCGGGCGAGAAGGACTCGACCATCTTGATGAACATGTTGAAGAAGCCGAAGAGCGCGTTCGTGGCCCGTCCGTCCGGCGCCGTCATGGGCTGGCGGATCGCGTGGAACGCGCGATGCATGAGCGAGTTGCCGTCGATGACGGCGATGGTCCTTCTGGAATGGTCCTGCGTTGCGGACAGAGTCTCTGCCATGGGGTCTCCTTGCCGGTTGTGGTCCTATCGATTGTAGCCGCACGACCGGACGCAAAAGCCTCCGGGGGCGCGACCGCACGAAGCCCCGACACGCGGGCCCGGTCATGTCGCGCCAGCCCGCACCCCGCGCCGCTGCTAGCCCAGAAGCGCCTTCACGCCGATCGCGATGAGCACGAGGCCGCCGGCGACCTCCGCGCGGTCGCCCAAGAGGTGGCCGAGCCTACGGCCTATGGCGAGCGCCACCAGGCAGCAGAGCGCGGTCGTGACAGCGATCGTCCCCGCCGCAAACGCGAGGTTCACGGCGTGCGCACGAAGGCTCACGCCCACGGCGAACGCGTCGATCGCCGTGGCGACGGACTGAAACAGCAGCTGTGCCAGCGTGAGGCGCTTGCCCCTGACGCATGCGTCGTGCTCCTCCACCTCGTCCGGGTGCCTGAGCGCGACCGCGCCCTCGCGCACCATGTTGCCGCCGATCACGCCCAGGATCACGAGGGTGACGATGCCCGCGTACGCCTCTATCAGGCTGGCGGCAAGACCTCCCAGGAAGTAGCCCAGAAGCGGCATCAGGCCCTGGAACGCGCCAAAGAACAGCGGCTGCAGCAGCAGGCGCGAGCGTCTCTCGTCGCAATAGACAAAGGTGTTCGATATGGTGACGGCGAATGCGTCGGCGGAAAGCGCAAGGCCGATTATCACGACTTCGATGGGGCTCACGGGCAACCTCCAGTGGGGCAAGACGCGGTTGGACGTATCGTCTGCAAAACGTCTACTGTACACAACCTCGGCGCGCGTGTGGCCAAATTCGTGCCGACGGCGTCAAAATCGTGTAATCTAAACACGTTGACTGCAAGATTCGCGTTTTCGGGAGCGCCCATGCCTGCTCTGATAACCCATCACCTCTTTGGCGAGAAGGCCGCGGCCCTCCTGCCCGAGGGCATCATCCGCAACCAGGAGGAGCTCCTGGCCTTCATCCTTGGCAACCAGGGCCCGGACCCGTTCTTCACGCGCTTCTCGACCACGCCCGAGAACGCCTCGGCCTGCCACCGCCTGGCGCACCTCATGCACGAGCGCAAGGTCATACCCGCGCTCATGGCGCTGCGCGACGGCGTGGCCCACCTGCCCGAGGCCGACAAGGGCATCGGCCGCAGCTTCACGCTGGGCCTGCTTGGCCACTACGTGCTCGACAGCACGACGCACCCGTTCATATACGCCCAGCAGTACGCGATCTGCGGCGCGGGCGTGGGGCTTGAGCACAGGGGCAGCGAGGTCCACGCGATCATCGAGAGCGACCTCGACACGTGGATGCTGTGGAGCATGCGCCACCAGACGGTGCGCGACACCCCCACGGCAAGCCTCCTGACGCGCACCGAGCGGATCGACCGCGTGGCAGGGGCGCTCTTCTCGCAGCTTGCGCTGCAGACGTTCAACATCAAGCTCAACCCGGAGCAGTACGCCGGTGCCACGCGCGACTACGCGACGCTGTACCGCGCCATCGAGCCCGTGGGCTCCCGGAAGAGCGCGGCCGTCGTCGCGATCGAGCACCTGTTCAGCTCGTACGGCATGGCGGAGTCCATGGCGCACCGCGCGAGCACCTCGGACGACTGCGCGGCCGCCAACCTGCAGCATCACCCGTGGGGCGACCCGGCGACCGGCGAGGTCCGCGACGAGAGCTTCCCCGACCTGTTCTTTGGCGCCCTGGACCAGTGGGCGGACGTCGCGCAGACCTACGTGCGCGGCGACGAGCGGCTGCTGCGCGCCGCGATGGGCGGCCGCAACTACAACGGCATGCCGGCCGAGGACTAGCCGGGGCCGCGCAAGGCACTTGCCGTGTCCGGCCGCATCTGGGACACGTCCGGTGCACGCCCGCGGCGGACCTAGGACCGGGCCTCGTGCCGACTTGCCGCGTCCCTCTCGCCCGCACCCGTGGCGTGGGGATGGCGCCCCCCGTGGGCGTGCTGGAGCCCGTTCTCGTGCGGGTGGGCGAAGTACTCGGCGGACGAGAAGCGCCGGCCCTCGCGGTGGACGCTCCGCCTGACGTCGTGGAACGCCTGCTGGCGCTCGTGGAACGTATCGAGGTGGTCGTGCAGGACCTGCTCGAGCGGCGCCTCGTGGCGCGCGATCTGGTGGGCGGCGCTCGCGGGCGCCACCTCCTCGACAACGCGGACGAACGACGTGACCGTGGGAACGATGAGCACGGTGAGCGCCGCGGACGTGACGAGCACGGACGCGGCCGTGGCGGACAGCAGGCCGCCGTCACGCGCGAGCGACGTGATCGCCACGACGAGCGGAAGCGCCATGGTGCAGTACGCGGACGTGGAGAAGACCTCGTGCCAGTCCATGTCGCGGGTGGACGGGTCCGCCTTGAGCGACGCCGCGACCACGAACCCGCGAACGACGACGAGCGCGAGGATGAAGCCCAAAAGGAGCGGCAGGTCGCGCGTTGCGGCGGCGAGGTCGAGGCTCGCGCCGGACACGACGAAGAACACCGGCTGGAAGAAGCTGTTGGATATGACATCGATCTTCTGCTCCAGGGGCTCGCTGCCGTTGGGGAAGAGCGCCCTCAGGATGAAGCCGGCCGCGAACGCGCCGAGTGCCGCATCGAACTCGAACATCGTGGTCGCAAACAGCAGGAACACCAGAAGGAGGATGACGAGTCTCATGAGGGGCTGGCTGGAGCCTCCGGCGTTCTCCACGAGGAAGCGGCGGAAGCGACGGCCTCCGTCGCGCACCTTCGAGGACAGCAGGTAGACGGCGAGGCACACGAGCACGAACGCCAGCAGCAGCGCCCCGGTGCGCGCGAGCGAGCGCGAGGACAGGAGGAACGCCATCGCGAGGACGGGCAGAATCTCTCCCAGCGAGCCGTATACGTCGACGGCCTTGCCCACGCGCGTGCCCTGCAGGCGACGGTCGTGCATGATGGGCGCAAGCGTGCCGTACGCGGTGGTCGTCATGCAGATGGCGAGCGCCACCCACGACGACTGGTTGAAGCCGAGCCTCGAGAAGACGAGCGCCACGACGGCGAACCCCAGCCCAAGAGACACCAGCCACGAGCCGGCGGCATAGGCGCCCGTGCGTCCCAGAAGGTCGCGGGTGTCGATCTCATAGCCGGCCTTCAGGAAGAGGAAGCCCATGCCAAGGTCGGCGAGGAGCTTGACCGGCTCGAGGTCGGGGTTTATGCCGGCCAGCCCGAACTTTCCGCAGATGGCGCCGCCAAACACGAGGAACACGACCTCGGGCACCGCGCGGCCCGGGATGAGGCTCGCCACGAACGGCGACACCACAGTCACCAGAAGGATGGTCACGAGAGAGTAGTAGATTTCCGCCACGACGGGACTCCCCACAGGAAGGCCCCTCGCAGCTGGTGCGAGGGGCCATGACTCCAATTCATTCTGAAAGGATAGCGCCGAGAAGGACGTCGCGGCGAAACTCTTGCAAACCCACAGACCGCGGCATCCGAACGGAAATCTGACGAGCTTTCGCCCTATAGCCAGGCAACGTCGTCGCTCTCGTACTCCTCCTTCGAACGCGGGAACCTCAGGGTCCTGGAAACGGACTCGAGCTTGCCCTCCTCGTTCAGCTCGCCGAGCTCCTCGAGCCACGTCTGCGGCCTCTCGCGCTTGAACTCAACGGTCTTCTCGTCGTCGTCCAGCCATGCCAAGACGCGACCGAAACGCTTCTCGGATTCCTCCATAGCGAATCACCCCTTGCACTCTTGACTGCGTACGCCACGATTCTAGAGACGCCGACGCAGCACAGGCCCGTCGTGTATGAACTGTGAACTGAATTGATGCGCTTTTGTAGCAAAGACGTAATTTATGCATTTGACACAGTATTTATTGCAATTCTGGGAGCCATTTGACCGCAGGCCTACCTTCGCCCGGCCTCATCACGCAAAGCAAGGCCAAGCCGCCCTTCGCACCACATGACCATGCGCGATTGCGATCATGGTCGCTATACGGCACCGGTACACATGGGCGCTTTTGACACGAACCCGTGAACTCGGGTCAGGCGAGTACCATCGAAAGTCGAGCCATGTCAGGAACCGTCAGACGTGTACCGGGTCGTTCGTTAAGACTTTGATCGAGCAGGTCGTCTACCTCATGCTATGTGGAATTGGACTAATTCCACATGGTACGCGTCTGGCCCGAGTTTGCATTTTCCGGTACACGTCAGCGAGTTCCTAACACGGTTGGAATTCTTATGGCACACGTCGGCCGCGAGTTTGCGGGATCCCGTACGTTCCGGCCCCACGTGTACCGACGGGGCGTGCCCTCGGCACACATGAGGGCCGAGTTTGCAGGCCGCCCGCGAACTGGGGGCAGGCGTGTACCGCGGGGGCGCCTCCCGGTACACACCTGGCCCGAGTTTCGTGCGGGCGTGCAAGCTCGGTCCAGGTGTGTACCGGCGCAAAGCATTGTCCGTACTCGTGGGGCCCGAGTTTACGGACCCGCTGCGAACTCGGCGCGGGTGTGTACCCACGGCGTCGGCACCCGGCGCGCACCAGGGGCGAGCTTGCAAGATCGTGCAAACTCGGGCCGGGTGCGTACCCAGGCCTCGGCCGCGCCCGCACTCACCCGGGCCGACATTGCGGAGTCGTGCAAGCTCGGGCCGGGTGCGTTGCGCCCCTGGGGCCGCCGTGGCGGGAACCCCGCGGTGTGTGACCCCGCGATGGTTAAACGAGCCATGGCTCGGGCAGCCTACCTGCGACCATGCGTTATCGAGCCAAGCGCGCACGTAGCACACCCGGGGGATTCTCGCATCTCGCGAAGCACACCCGCGACTTCGTGGCACGGGGCCCCGCTTTGCGCAACGCACCGGGGCCGAGATTGCGGGTTCGCGCGAACTGGGGCCGGGTGCGTGCGGCGGCGGGTACGCACCCGCACACACCCGCGGATGACCTTGCAAAATCTTGTAAACTCGCGGCCGACGTGTGCCGCCAGCCCGCATGGCGCGAGGCGCCCGCAGCTCGCTATCCCTCGACCGCAGGCACCACGCCCGTCGCAAGGATCTCGTCCAGAGCCGACTCGTCCAGCACGGGCACCCCAAGCTGCTGCGCCTTCGTCAGCTTCGAGCCCGCGGCCTCGCCCGCGACGACGTAGCTCGTGCGCTTCGATACGGAGCCGGACACCTTCGCGCCCATCGCCTTCAGCAGGTTACCCGCCTCGGTGCGGGTGTGCCCCTTGAGCGTCCCCGTCAGCACGAACGTGAGCCCCGCAAGCGTCTGCGGCTTCTCCGGCTCCTCGCCAAAGCCCTCCTGCTCCAGGATCACCCCGCTCTCGCGCAGGCGCTCGATGACGGCGACGTTCTTCTCTATCGAGAAGAACTCGCGCACGCTTGCCGCGATCTTCGGCCCAATGCCATCGATTGCGGATATGTCGGCCTCCTTTGCGAGCATGAGGCGCTCCATCGACCCGAAGGAGTTCGCAAGCAGCGCGGCCACGTTCGCGCCCACGTGGCGGATGCCCAGGCCAAACAGCACGCGCGCAAGCCCGCGGCCCTTGGACTCCTCTATCTGCCCCATGATCTTCCCCGCGATGGTCGGCCCCACCACGATGCCGTCGCCCTCGAGGTGGTCCTTCGTGCTCGTCTCGTACACCCTGCCCGTGTCGACGGCCGCAAGCTCGTCCGCCGTGAGCGTGTAGAAGTCGGCCACGTCCAGCAGCAGCCCCTGCTCGACCATGCGGCCCACGATCTCGTCGCCAAGGCCGTCTATGTCCATGGCGTTGCGGCTGCCCCAGTGGATCAGGCGTTCTGTCGCCTGCGCGGGACAGTCGATGGACACGCAGCGGTACGCCACCTCGCCCTCCTCGCGCACCACGGGGCTGCCGCAGCTGGGGCACGTCGCGGGCATCTCCCACAGCGGACGGGCAAGGTGCTCCTCGTCCTCGCGGTCGAGGGGCCCCACCACCTCCGGGATGACGTCGCCCGCCTTGTGCACCACGATGGTGTCGCCCACGCGCACGTCCTTGCGACGCACCTCGTCTATGTTGTGCAGCGTCGCGCGCGCGATCGTGGAGCCCGCCACCACCACGGGGTCGAACTCCGCCACCGGCGTCAGCACGCCGGTGCGCCCCACCTGCACGCGGATCTGGCGCAGGATGGTGCTCTTCTCCTCCGGGGGAAACTTGAACGCGATGGACCAGCGCGGCGCGCGCGCCGTGAAGCCAAGGCTCGCCTGCGAGGCGAACGAGTCCACCTTCACCACCACGCCGTCGATGTCGTAGTCCAGGTCCTCGCGGTGCGCGAGCGCGTCCGCGCAGTACGCGTGCACCTCGGCGGCGGTCGCCACGCGGCGGGCGTGCGGGTTCACGCTAAAGCCGCAGTCGCGCAGCCAGTCCAGAAAGTCGCTCTGGGTCGCAACGTCCAGGGGGTCCTCGTCGGCCACGGCGTATATGAACGTTTCCAGGTCTCGCGCGGCCGTCACCTTCGGGTCCTTCTGGCGCAGCGACCCGGCGGCGGCGTTGCGCGGGTTCGCGAACGGCGCCCTGCCGGCCGCGTCGTTCTCCTCGTTCAGCCGCACGAAGGAGTGCTTCGGCATGTACACCTCACCGCGAACCTCGACGGAGTGTCCAAAGCCACCGTCGGCCACGCGCGCAAGGCCGGCCTTCCCCAGCGTCGTCGGGATGCCCTTTATCGTGAGCGCGTTCTGCGTCACGTCCTCGCCCGTCGTGCCGTCGCCGCGCGTCGCCGCGCGCACCAGCCGCCCGTCGCGATACGTCAGCGCGATGCCAAGGCCGTCGATCTTCAGCTCGCAGGTGTAGGCAACGGGCCCCTGCCCCGCGGCGGCGAGCGCCTCCTCGGTGCGGGCGAGCCACTCGTCCAGCTCGTCCAGGTCCATCGCGTCGTCTATGGAGTACATGCGGCGCGCGTGGCGCACGGGCGCAAACTGCTCGCTCACGTAGCCGCCCACGCGCTGGGTGTAGGAGTCCGGCGTCACCAACTCGGGGTGCGCGGCCTCGATCCGCTGCAGCTCCACCAGGTAGCGGTCAAACTGCGCGTCCGTCATCTCGGGGTCGTCCAGCGCGTAGTACGCGTATGCCGCGTGCGAAAGGATGCGGTTCAGCTCTGCCGCGCGCTCGGCCGGCGTGGACGCGCCGGCGCCGCCCCCCGGCACCTCAGGAGCCTGGTCCCGCCCAAACAGCGAGAACTGCGTGCCTGTCGCCGCCGTCTGCCTTGCGTCCCGGTCTGCCATGCGCTTCCTCCCTACGTCGCCACAAGACAAGAGATTATCTCACGGCGCGCGCGGCCGGGGCGGAAAGCCGCAAAAGAGGCACGCCCCCGCACCGCCGGCGCTATGCCAGCCCCACGGACTCCAGGTGGTGCCGCACGAACCACTGCGCAAGGGACCCCTCCGGCATCCGTCCCAGCACGTCCTCGACGGGAACCCACCTCAGGCGGTCCACCTCGCCGGGTCTCGCGCGGGCCTCCTCCCCCGTAGCGTGGCACACGAAGTTCGCCATCAGCGTGTTCGAGGGCCCATAGAACCTGCTCGCGTTGAACGCCACGGAATCCAGCTCGAGCCCCGTCTCCTCGCGCACCTCGCGCCGCACGGTCGACTCCAGGTCCTCCCCGCGCGCGACGTAGCCCGCCACCAGGATCCCGCGCTTGCCGTACTGGTCGATCGTCAGGATGCGCGTGCCGTCCGGGTGGTACACGATCATGCTGCACCCCACGCTGAAGCCGGGGTAGCGCCACGCCCCGCAGGTCGGGCACCACGGCTCCGGTCCGTCCTCCGGCTGCTCCCTCAGCACGAGCCTCGTCCCGCACACGTGGCAGAACGCCGGGTCGCTTGCGTATTCCATGCGCGCATCCCTCCCGCGCCATCGGCGCACATAGGCCTTCGAACCAAAGCCCAGGCCGCGCAACGCGCCGCGCGCTCTCGCGGTGCGCCCGTGCGCGCTCGCCCGCGCCAAGCCGTGAGGCCGACGCGGGCGAGAAGTGCCTGACTCTGGATTGTATCCCTCACGCGGGCGCCGCGCCATGCGGCCCCACGGTCCCTAGCTCTGGTTCGAGCTTCCGGACGTCCCGTCCGAGTACGAGCCGCCGTGGTTCTGGTTGAGGTAGTTATAGATCTCCTGCATCAGGTCCTCCTGGGACGAGCCGCTGCCAGACCCGTTGCCGTAGCCGTCGCCCAGGCCGTTGTTCTGCTGCGTGTTCTGCTGCTGGCTCTGCTCCTTCAGCTGCTTCTGGAGCTCTGCGTCGTCGCCCAGCGTCACCTCGACGGTCTTCTTCGAGTCGCCGCGCATGAACGTCACCTTGACCTTGTCGCCAATCTCGTGCGAGCGCACCGCCAGGATCATGCCATCGGCCGACGTGATCTCGTCGCCGTCCACCGCCACGATGATGTCGCCCTTCTTGATGCCGGCCTTGTCGGCGGGGCTGCCGCTCGTGACGTCGGCCACGTAGGCCCCCTGCTTCACGGAAAGCCCGTTCGCCGTGGCATTCTGGGCGTTCACCGTCTGCATCGTCAGGCCTATGTAGGCGTGCGTGACCGTCTTGCCCGCGATGATGGTGTCCGCGATCTTCGTTGCGTAGTTGCCCGGGATCGCAAACCCTATGCCCGCGAAGGACTCCGTGTCAGACGAGAAGAGCGTGCAGATGCCAACGAGCTTGCCCTTGGAGTTCACGAGGGCGCCACCGGAGTTGCCCGGGTTGATGGCCGCGTCCGTCTGGATGAGGTTCGTGTAGATGGTCTCGCCGGAGGACGACTGCATCGTCTGGTTGCGCGAAAGCGAGCTCACGATGCCGGCCGAGACGGACTGGTCCAGGCCAAACGGGCTGCCCACGGACATGACCCAGTCGCCCACGACGAGCTTGTCGGAGTTGCCCACCTCGATTGGCGTCACCTCGTCGTCGCCGATGTCCGCCTTGATTACCGCGATGTCGCTCGAGGCATCCGAGCCCACGACCTTCGCGTCGTAGCTCTTGTTGTTGATGGTGACGGAGATGGAAGTCGCGCCGTCAATCACGTGGTAGTTCGTGATGATGTCGCCCTTCTTGTCGTACACGACGCCGGAGCCCAGGCCAGAGCCGTCGCTCGTCGTGACGTTCACCACCACGACGGACGGGAGCGACTTAGCCGCGGCCGCCTGGGCCGTCGTCGCCTCGTCGGTGTTGTCGATCTTGATGGTCTTGCCTGCGGTCGACTGCGAGGTGGTGGCGGAGGACGACGCCGCCGCACCTCCCAGGTAGCCCGTGCCAAACAGCGCAAGCGTCACGAGCAGCGCACCGACGATGCCGCCGCACAGCCCCACCAGCGCGTTCCTGAGCGTATGGCCGCCGTGGCGCTTGCCGCCGTCCGGCCCCTTGCCCGCATCCGGCGCACCTGCACCGTTCGCGCCCGTCTGACCCTGCGCGCCCTGCGCGCCAGGCTGCGCCGGGCTCACGCTGACCGTGGGCTGCGCAACCGTCTGGTCCACGCCCGGAATGGGTGGACGGCCGTTGTCGTTCTCGCTCATGATGACCCCTCTTCCGTCGGGCGCCTCGCACCCGTCCGACCTCTGTGTACACCCTCACTGTACCCGTCGCATGTCGCGGCAGACGCTCTTCTCGCCCTTGACACGTCACCAGAACAACGCTTTTGGTTAGCTGAAAGTCTGAGTAACAAAAAGACCGACCCGCGAGGGCTCGGTCTGCAATCTGGCGTGCGGCCTGACGATGTCGCCTAGATCTTGAACAGGTAGCCAACGCCGCGCACCGTCACGATGTGCGACGCCACCTGCGGGCCCACCTTCGAGCGGACGCGCCTGATGTGCACGTCGACCGTGCGGGTGCCGCCACAGTACTCGAAGCCCCACACGCGGTGCAGCAGCGTCTCGCGCGAGTACGCGCGCGAGGGGTGCGTCGCCAGAAACGAGAGGAGCGAGTACTCCATCAGCGTCAGGTCGACGGGCTTCTCGTCGATGTAGACCTGGTAGGTCGCAAGGTTGATGGTCATGTTGTCCACGGTGACGATGTCCGCCGGGGCGCTCTCCTCGCCGGGCCACAAGAGCAGCGCGCAGCGCACCTCGAACTCCGCCTCGCTCGCCGTGGAGGTGATGAAGTCGTTCCTGCCCTGCGCGGGAAGGTGGAGCGAGCCGAGCTTCGACTCATCCTGGATGACGAGCGTGGGGATAAACCCGTTGTCAGTGACGTAGGAGTCGACGGCGTTGAGCGTGTCCTGCTCGAGCCCGTTGGAGTCAAGCACCACCAGGTCGAAGTCGTGCCCAGAGGAAATCGCCTGCGAGAAGGTCTCGGGCGTCGTCGGTAGGATCGACACGTCCAGGGCATGCTTTAGCTCTCGCATACGCTCGATGTAGCGAGAGGTCTTTGCGACTAACAGGATGTTCTTGTGGTGCATCCACGGCCCCCAACCCACAATGCTCGCCACGCAAAAACCGAGGGCACCCTAAGGTGCTCTCGGCTTACATTATCATACATTACAAGTTGCAATGTAAACTCTCGTGCGCTGAAGCAAAAATCTGCATTTTCACGTACGTAACGCCTGCCAGAAGCTACGAGAGCCTATCAAGGCACGTACGCCTATCGTATGTTGCCCAGGAACTCCTTCGTGCGCTGCGTCTTCGGGTGGTCGAACACCTCCTCGGGCAGGCCCTGCTCAACCACGACTCCGCCCTCCATGAACACGACGCGGTCCGCGACGTCGCGGGCGAAGCCCATCTCGTGCGTGACCACGATCATGGTCATGCCGCTGTGCAGGGCGAGGTCCCTCATGACGTTCAGGACGTCGCGCACCAGCTCGGGGTCGAGCGCGGAGGTCGGCTCGTCAAAGAGGATGACCTTCGGGTGCATGGCGACGGCGCGCGCGATGGCGACGCGCTGCTGCTGGCCGCCGGAAAGCTGGGGCGGCTTGTAGTCCGCGCGGTCCGCGAGCCCCACAGCCTCCAGCTGCTTCATGGCCTCGACGCGGGCCTCCTCCTTCGGCTTCTTCAGGACCTTCACCTGGCCCACCATCACGTTCTCGAGCGCGGTCATGTGCGGGAAGAGGTTGAAGCCCTGGAACACCATGCCAAGGTCGCGGCGCAGCATGTTCACGTCGGTCTTTTTCGTGCCGGTGATCTCCTTGTCCTCGATGAGGATGTGGCCGGCGGTCGGCGTCTCGAGCAGGTTGATGCAGCGCAGCATCGTTGACTTGCCAGAGCCGGACGGTCCCAGCACCACGACGATCTCGCCGTTCCACACGTCCAGGTTCACGTCGCGCAGGACCGGCGTGTCCGTGAACGTCTTGTTCAGGTGCTCGATGCGGACGATCGGGTGCTCGCCCTTCTTGAAGTGGTGCCTCGTCAGGTTCTTGTCGCGCTCGTAGGCAACGCGGGCGGCCTCCTGTGCGTCCATCGCGGGAGGCACCTCGACGGCGTCGATCCTGTGTCCGTTCTTTCCAAACATCGGCTATGCCTCCTGACCTGCGTGGGACCTGAACGGGGCGGCAAGCGCGTCAAGCGCGCTGAAGCTCTTGCCAGCGGATGCCTTGCCGTCGGCCGAGAAGTTCTTCTCGCCTTCCTCGGCGCCCTCCGCGGACTTCGTGGCCCTCTTGCCGCCAGGCCTGGGGCCTCCGCCGTTCTCCGCGTCGGCGAGGCGCATCTCGACGATGCCGACGACCTTGATGAGCGGCAGCGTGACGATGAGGTAGTAGATGGCCGCGGCCATGTACGGGGTGATGTTGCCGGAGACGGTGGTGAGGTTCTTCGAGAACATCATGAGCTCCATGACGCCGACGGAGGACAGGAGCGAGGTGTCCTTGTAGGAGGTGATGAAGTCGCTCGTGACGGTGGGGATGACGCGGCGGACCATCTGGGGCAGGATGACCGTGAACATGGTCTGCCTGCCGTTCATGCCGAGGGAGGATGCAGCCTCGTACTGGCCCCTCGGGATGGACTGGATGCCGGCGCGGTAAATCTCGGCCTGGTAGGCGGAGGAGTTGATGGCCATCACGATTATGCCCAGGATGTTGTTGTCGATGTTGATGCCGACCATGGGCAGGCCGAAGAACATGATGTAGATCTGCAGGAAGAGCGGCGTGCCGCGCAGGATGTTGATGTAGACCGAGGCGATGCCCCGAAGCACCCTGAACTTGGAGATCCTCATCATGGCGAACAGCAGGCCGAGCGCGATGGCGAACGGGTACGCGACGACCACGATGAGCAGGCAGAGAAGCCAGCCACCGAACAGCGAGACGAACGAGGTCACGAGGAGCTGCGGCTTGAAGAACATGTTGAGGAACGGCACGGAGTTCCATGCGCTCACCCATGCCTGGCCGTCGAGCCACATGACGATCTGCTGCACGGGGGTGTTGGCGCTGGTCTTGATGGACGGCGACGCGGGCAGGTTGCCCTTGACGCCAGCCGCGGTGGTGTAGCTGCCGGTGACCTTGTTCTTGCCGCCCTCGCTGGGGAACTTCATGTCCGTGATCTCGAGGCGGAGGAGCGAGCCCGTGGGAATCGGGGTCTCGAACTTGACGGTGATGGTGTTGCCGCTCGCCTTAGCGGAGCCGTCGATGCTGACGCGCTTGAGGCCCTCGAGCACGGTGACCTTCGTCGTGGAGCCGTCAAAGCTCGCGCCCTTGGGGAGCTTCAGGGTGACGGACGAGACGCCGTCCTTCACCTTGGTGGTCGCCTCCCAGGTGAGGCGGGTGTTGATGCCGCCGATGACCTTGTCGCCGCCGTCCTCGTTAGGACGCGCGGTCGCCTTGCTCACGCTCACGGAGCCGGCGTCGCCGGAGAGCGAGGACACGCTTGCGGTCGAGGTGGTCGCGCTCTTCTCCTCGTAGTCGACGCCGAACCACTTCAGCTCGAGCTTCGAGAGCGTGCCGTCCTTGCGGCACTGCTTCAGCGCCTTGTTCAGGGCCTTCGTGAGCGCGGGATTCTCCTTGCTCACGACGATGCCGTACTGCTCGCCGGTGGGAATCTCCTTCGCGACCGCGAGGTCCGTGTAGGAGTTCTTGCACTCGTACTGCATGACGGGCAGGTCTGCGACGGCGGCCTTGTACAGACCCGTCGACACGCCGGACAGCGCGGCGATCGGGTCGTCGAGCGCGACGACCGTGGCGTTGGGCAGGTTCTCCTTCACCCAGGACTCGCCCGTGGTGCCCGCCTGGACCGCGATCGTTGAGCTGGCGTTGTCGAGCGTCTTGGTGTCGGCGCCAACCTGGTCGGCCGCTCCCTTCGCGGTGACGAGCCCCTGGTTGGAGTCGATGTACGCGTTGGTGAAGTCAATCTCCTTCTGGCGCTCCTCCGTGATGGTGAAGTTGGAGGCGCCGACGTCGGCCTTGCCGCCCTGCTTGATGGTGGGGATGATGGAGTCGAACTTCATGGGGTTGAGATACTCGCACTCCAGCCCCATCTTCTTGGCGAGCTCCTGCATGAGCTCGACCTCGAAGCCCTTCTTCGTCTGGCCCTCCATGTAGTCGAACGGCGGGTTCGCGAGGTCGGAAACGACCGTGAGCTTGCCCTTGTGCACGAGGGTCATCTTCTGGGACTCGGCCTTCTTGGCAGAGCCTCCGCTCGCCGACGTGCCGCATCCGGAGATGCCGAGCGCCAGCACGAGCACGATGGACGCCACCAGGATGGCCGGCAGCCTACGCAATCGGACGCAGTTGTTCTTCTTCATTCCTATCTCCCCTTCAAGCTTCCGCTGAAGTCCACGGGCGCGGCGCACGCCGTCGTCCCAACGCACGAACACGCCCACCCCACGGACCCGTCGGTCGCGGCCACATGGAGATTGCAAACCATAATACTGTTGATTTGTGAATATGAAAGTTCTATATATCGTAATTTCGAATATGGAAATGAAGTTGTCAAATATCTGCCAGACGTGATTAACCTTACCCAACTGGTGAAGCAAGACGTACAAAAGCGACCGTCGCATTACGCGAACGGTCGCCTTGTACCTGTGAACAGTATCCAGCATAAATATTACGGGTGCGTTTATGCCATATTACCGAAGCGGGTCATTGCTAGACGCCCGCGTAGTACTTCGCACGCTCCCAGTCGGTCACGGTAGAGCAGTACTCGTCCCACTCCTTGCGCTTCTCCTTCGCATAGAAGTCCGCGATGTGCTCGCCAAGCACCTCGCGCACGAACGAGCTCGACTCGAAGAGCTCGATGGCCTCGCCGAGGTTGCGCGGAAGGCGCTCGATGCCGCTTTCCTTGCGCTCCGCATCCGAGAGGCTCGTGGGATCGACCGTCGACTCCGGCGGGAGCGTGAGCCCCTCCTCGATGCCGCGGATGCCCGCTGCGAGGGTGAGCGCGATCGTGAGGTACGGGTTCGCCGTGGGATCGGGGTTGCGCAGCTCGATGCGGGTGGACTGGTGCTTGCCGGGCTTGTGCGTGGGAACGCGGACGAGCGTGGAGCGGTTCTTGCGGCCCCACGTGGTGTAGATGGGGACCTCGCCGTTCTCGACGAGCCGCTTGTAGGAGTTCACCGTGGGGTTCGAGACGAGGGACATCTCCGGCGCGTACTTCAGGAGGCCGGCCATGTAGTGCTGCGCGAGCTCGCTCAGGTGCGCCTCGTTCTGGGTCTTAGGCGCCCAGAACAGGTTGTTGCCCTCGTGGTCGAACAGGGACTCGTACAGGAACATTCCCGACCCGAGGCAGCCGTTGATGGGCTTTGGCATGAACGACGCGAACAGGCCGTTCTGGTACGCCTCCTGCCTTATCACCACGCGCGCAGTCATGATGTTGTCCGCGCAGCTGCGAGCCTCCGTGTAGCGCAGCTCGACCGCGTTCTGCGACGGGGACGAGGAGTGGAAGGAGTACGTGACGGGAATGGACATACGCTCGAGCATGAGCGTGGTGGAGCGGCGGAGGTCCGTCGCGACGTCCGACGTCGTGAGCTCGAAGTAGCCGCCCTGGTCCTGCGGGATGGGGTTGAGGTCGTTGTCGAAGTAGAAGTACTCGATGCGCGGGCCGACGTTCAGGACGTAGCCCTTCGCGTCCGCCGCGCGGAAGACGCGCTCGAGGCAGGAGCGCGAGTCGCCCTCGAACGGCTCGCGCGAGGGCGTCTTGATGTCGCAGAACACGCGCGCGACGCCCTTCTGCTGTGGCCTCCACGGCAGGATCTGGAAGGTTGCAGGGTCCGGGAAGGCAAGCATGTCCGACTCCTCGGACGAGACGAAGCCCTCCACGGACGAGCCGTCGAAGCCGACGCCCTCCTCGAACGCCTCCTCCAGGTCCTCGGAGGAGATCGAGAAGCTCTTGAGCTTGCCCATGACGTCCGTGAACCAAAGACGCACGAAGCGGATGTCACGCTTCTCTACCGTCCTTAGGACAAAGTCGACATTCCTATCACTCATGTCAGATCCTTCCATCGCGATGCAAGGCGGCGTACCTGCGCACATATCGGTCTTACTGTGGCATACCGAGGTTACGCAAGTGTTTCGTAAGCAGGTACGCCCGCCGAGTCGCCGCCTTGCGCTCGCAAGCGGTCGAGGGTGTCGTAAGCCGTTAGAATACTAATACATCGGCCGCAGCCGCGCAGCGCCATGCGCCAGCACCACACATATATGTGTCGCTGCGCGCGGGTCGCCACGCGTCTTGCACGATGCGCTCTCCCACGTGCGCCGGGCGCGCTATCCGCGGCTTGTTGGATCCCCGAGCGCCTCGTTTGCCTTCGCGACCATGTCCTGCGCCACGGGGCACTTCCCCGCCCCGGTGGCGTGGGCGGCGCACGTTGCCTCCTGGGCGCACCCGGAGCATTCGCCGGAGCCCTTCCGCAGGCTGCGGACGCAAAGCGCAAACGCAACGGCGACGGCCGCCACGATGATGAAGTCGAGCATGATGTACCTCCATGTCGTATCGTACGTCACAAATGTAACCCATGGCTAACTCAATTCGTACCCATCCTGGCGGCGTCTACACACCACGCCCACGGTCACGCCTCGCCCCCGCATGACGCGCCCCCGGGCACGCGCTCCCGGGCACGCGCCGCAAGCGACGGCGCCGGCGTGCCGAGGGGGCCGCGACCGGAACGCGACGTGTTTCTCGCGTGTATTTTTAATCGTGCGCTATTTTGTTGTCTACTATATTGCTTGACAGGAAGGCGCGGGCCCTCCGCACCACGTGGAAAGGACAGTCCATGAGTTACTTTGACTACACCGTCACCAACAGGGACGGCAGCACCACGAATCTCAGGCAGTACGCCGGCAAGGTGCTCCTGATCGTGAACACCGCAACCGGCTGCGGATTCACGCCCCAGTACGACGACCTGGAGGCCATCTACAAGAAGTACCGCGACCAAGGCTTCGAGGTGCTCGACTTCCCGTGCAACCAGTTTGCCGGCCAGGCACCCGAGTCCGACGACGATATCCATAGCTTCTGCACCATGAAGTTTGGCACCGAGTTCCCGCAGTTCAAGAAGATCGACGTCAACGGCGACAACGCGGACCCGCTGTTTGCCGACCTCGCGACCGAGAAGCCGTTCCAGGGCTTCGGCCGCACGGTGAAGGCCCTCGCGCTCAAGAAGTTCGCGGACGCCAACAACAAGAAGTTCGGCGACAAGGCCTACATCATGTGGAACTTCACCAAGTTCCTGGTGGACCGCGAGGGCAACCTCGTGGAGCGCTTCGAGCCGACGGTCGACATGGCCGAGGTCGAGAAGGCCGTGGCCCAGCAGCTGTAGCCCGGCCGCCGCGTTGCGGCGCCGCCCCGAAAGGGCCACAATGCATGTACGCACGTGCCGGCAGGCCGCGGAAGCCCGCACCTGCCGGCACGCCCTTGTCGCAGGTACGCAGAGCATGGAAGAGGGATCAGACATCATGTCAACACGCGACGACGAGCATCAGACGCAGGCGCGCCAGCAGGCGCCCACAGGCGAGAAGGACGCGGCCCCGGTGGCCACGGCTGCGGGCGCGGACCCAGGCACCCGCAGTCGCGAGGCCACCATCGTGAGGACGAGCGTCCTCGGCATCGGGGCGAACGTCCTTCTCGCCGCCTTCAAGGCGGTCGTGGGTATGCTGACCCACTCCATCGCCGTCACGATGGACGCCGTGAACAACCTGTCCGACGCCATGAGCTCCGTCATCACCATCGTGGGCACGAAGCTTGCCGGCAAGGCGCCGGACAGGAACCACCCGCTCGGCTACGGTCGCGTGGAGTACCTCTCGGCCACCGTCATATCGGTCATCGTGCTGTACGCGGGCGTCTCTTCGCTCATCGAGTCCGTAAAGGGCATCGTGTCCCCGCAGACGCCCAGCTACACGCCCACGTCGCTCGCGATCATCGCCGCGGCCGTCGTCGTGAAGCTCGTCCTGGGCCGCCACGTGAAGGCGACGGGCGAGCGCGTGGGATCGGACTCCCTCGTGGCCTCCGGCGCGGATGCCCTGTTCGACGCGGTGCTCTCCGCCTCGACCCTCGCGGCCGCGGCCGTGTTCATCACGACCGGATTTGCCATCGAGGCGTGGGTGGGCGCCGCCATCAGCGTCGTGATCGTGAAGAGCGGCCTGGACATGCTGCGCGATACCCTGAGCCAGATCCTGGGCGAGCGCGCGGACGCGGACCTCGCGCAGGAGGTGCGCCGCATAGTCAGCGCGGACCCAGACGCAAACGGCGCATATGACCTGGTGCTTCACTCCTATGGCCCCGAGCAGCTCGTGGGCTCCGTCCACACGGAGGTCGCGGACACCCTGCGCGCGGACTGCATAGACGAGATGACCCGCCGCATCCAGCACGCCGTGTACGCGGGCACGAACGGCAGGGTCATCCTGGCCGCCGTGGGCATCTACTCGCGCAACACCTCCGACGACGTTGCCATGCGCATGCGCTCCGAGGTAACGCGCATGGTCATGGCGCACGACGGCGTCATCCAGATGCACGGCTTCCACGTGGACGAGAAGAACCGCCTGCTGGACTTCGACGTGATCCTGGACTTCGCCCTCCCCGACCGCCAGGCCACCTACCGTCAGATCGTGGGCGAGGTTCAGGCGGCCTACCCCGACTACAAGGTGAGCGTCACGCTGGACGTGGACGCCGCGGACTAATGCGCCGCGTCCTTCTCGCCCGGCGCGCGGATGCCGGAGAGCGGCTGTGCGCGTGCCGGGCAGGGCAGACGCACGGCGCCGCGGCGCGAATTGGCCACGATTCGCCGTCAAGTTGGCACGGACGGGCGCACGGGCAAGTTCCTCCACATGCGACGCACGCACCTGCCGTAGAATAGGGACAGTTTGTTTGTGTGGTATGCAGGCGTTTCTACGGAAAGGAACTGGCATGGCAGAAGACACGATGAAGCTCGTCATCATCCGTCACGGTGAGTCCGAGTGGAACCTGAAGAACCTCTTCACCGGTTGGACCGACGTCGACCTGACGGACACCGGCCGCGCGGAGGCCGCCGCGGGTGGCAAGGCCCTCAAGGAGCAGGGCTATGACTTCGACGTCTGCTACACGTCGCTTTTGAAGCGCGCCATCCACACCCTGAACATCGTTCTGGACCAGATGGACCGCGCGTGGCTGCCCGTCCACAAGACGTGGCGCCTGAACGAGCGCCACTACGGCGCGCTGCAGGGCCTGAACAAGGCCGACGCCGCCGCGGAGCACGGCGAGGAGCAGGTCCTCATCTGGCGTCGCTCCTTTGACGTGCAGCCGCCCGCACTGAAGCCCGGCGACCCCCGCGACCCGCACATCCAGGACCAGTTCCGCGACGTGCCGCAGGAGGACCTGCCGTACACCGAGTGCCTGAAGGACACCATCGCCCGCGCGTGGCCGTACTTCGAGAAGGAGATCAAGCCGCAGATGGAGGCCGGCAAGCGCGTGCTCATCGCCGCACACGGCAACAGCCTGCGCGCCCTGGTGATGCAGCTTGAGCACCTGACCCCGGAGGAGATCCTGAAGGTCAACATCCCCACCGGCGTCCCCTGCTCCTACACCTTCGACAAGGACTGGAACATCATCGACAAGCACTACATCGGCGACCCCGAGACGATCGAGAAGAAGATCAACGCCGTCGCCAACCAGGGCAAGGCCAAGAAGTAGCCACACCCCACATGGCATGACGGGGCCCCGCGTCGCACACCGGTGCGCGCGGGGCCCTTCTTGTGCGACCGTGATTTCGTGCGCGTGGACCTATACCGTGCGCGCCGGCAGTCCTAGCCCAGGCCCACGTCGAGCGCCATCATGAGCGTGAAGCCGAGCGCGAACGCGAGCACGCCCACGTTGGAGTGCTCCCCTTCGCTCATCTCGGGGATGAGCTCCTCTACCACCACGTAGACCATGGCGCCGGCGGCGAAGCTCAACAGGTACGGCATGAGCGGCACCAGCTGGCGCGCGGCCAGGATCGTGAGGACGGCGCCCACGGGCTCCACCACGCCGGAAAGGAAGCCGCCGAGAAACGCGCGCCTGCGGCTTGACCCCTCTGCGCGAAGCGGCATGGATATGATCGCACCCTCTGGGAAGTTCTGGATCGCGATGCCCACGGACAGCGCGAGGGCGCCGGCCGCCGTGAGCCCCGTGCCACCAGAGAGCAGACCCGCGTACACCACTCCCACGGCCATGCCCTCGGGAATGTTGTGGATGGTCACGGCCAGGAGCATGAGCGTCTTGCGCTGGAGGTTTGACCTCAGGCCCTCGGGATGCGTGTCCTTCTCGCCCAGGTGGAGGTGGGGCAGCAGGCTATCCAGCAGCAGCAGGAACAGGATTCCCAGCCAGAAGCCCACGAACGCCGGGACCCAGGCCAGGCGCCCCATGGCGGAAGACTCCTCTATCGCCGGGACGATGAGGCTCCAGACGGATGCCGCGACCATCACGCCGGCGGCAAACCCCGTGAGCGCGCGGTCGACGGCGTGGTTGAGCCGGCCGCGCATGAGGAAAACCATGGCCGCGCCGGCCGTGGTGCCCGCGAGTGGTATCGCAAGGCCGATGATCGTGCGTGTGACGGATGCGTCCAAGGGGACCTCCCCTCTCTCTTTTGTGTATACAGTTCGACGTCAGCGGGCATCGGGCCCGCCGAGTGGTTGCCAGCACAGATTCTACCCTGCGCCACATCATGTTAGCAATACATTGTCCTAATAATATAGGATATAATCTGCATGGGAGCGCACTCGCATTGCACGACGGGTGACGCACGAAAAGGCGGCGCAGAAGGGAGGTCCCATGGAGAGACGCAACACGCGCCAGCGCCAGCTGGTGCTCGACGCGGTGCGGGAGCTGGACGACCACCCCACTGCCGACGAGGTGTACCTTCGCGTGCGCGAGAAGGACGGGCACGTGAGCCGCGGCACGGTGTACCGCAACCTGCACATACTGGTGGAGTCCGGCGACATCATCTCTGTAAAGGCGTTTGGCGGCGAGCGCTTCGACCGGAGGAGCGACTGCCACGCGCACCTGGTGTGCACGGAGTGCGGCAGCGTGACGGACGTGCCGGCGCCAGACGTGAGCGCCGGCGAGCACGAGGTGGAGCGCACGTGGGGCTTTACCGACGTCCGCGCGAGCACGATATTTTACGGCATCTGCCCCTCGTGCCAGAAAAAGAGCCAGGCGGCCGAGTAGGCCCCTGGCTCCCAAGGAAGCGCGACCTTCGCCGCAGCTAGAAAGACTTTCCCCTGCACGCATGCCGCACCTCGACGCAGGATCCGGCCACGGCCGCGGAGAGGAGTACGGCGGCGGCCATCGAGCCAACATCCATGTGATCACCCCTTTCGGTGGCGAGAAGAGCCTGCGTCCGTTGCCGGGCGACCCTGCGGTCCCGCCCCGTTGGGGGTCGGGGCGAGACCGCCTGCGGGCCGCGGGGATCGAACCCTGCTATGCGACCGGCTCCTCCGAGAGGCTCTGGAGGATGTGGTCGTCCTTCTCGTCCCACTTGGGCATGGGACGGAAGAGCTGGAAGAGGATGGCCGCGAACAGCGCGAACGCCACGACGGTCCAGAACCCGAAGCTGCCGAAGGCGATGAGCTCGTACAGCTGGTTGATGAGGAGTCCCACGACCCAGCCGAAGCCGCACTCGTAGCCGATGGCGAACCAGAACCACTTGGGGTCGTCCATCTGCCTGCGGATGGTGCCCATGGCCGCGAAGCACGGCGCGCACAGCATGTTGAACGCGACGAACGCGCACATGGCGCCAACGTGGAGCGTGCCAGCAACCGTGAACATGCCGGCGAAGCCCTGCCACATGGAGACGGAGTTCTCCGTTGCGCCGCCGAGGCCGTAGAGGACGCCGAACGTGGAGACGAGGTTCTCCTTTGCGATGAGCGCGGAAATCGTGGAGGCGGTCGCCTGCCAGTTGCCGAAGCCGAGGGGCATGAAGACGAAGCTCAGCGCGCCGCCGACGCCGGCGAGGATGGAGTAGTCCATGTAGGTGTCGGGCGCGCCGGCCATGCCCTGCAGGAAGCCGAAGGAGCCGTCGCCGCCCTTCCAGCCGGCGATGCCGAAGTTGGAGAGGAACCAGATGGCGACCGCGGCCGCGAAGATGATGGTACCGGCCTTCCTGATGTAGGAGGCGACGCGCTCCCACACGTGCAGCGCCCACGAGCGGATGCTGGGGAAGTGGTAGTCGGGAAGCTCCATCACGAACGGCATGGGCTCGCCCTGGAACGGCTTGGTCTTCTTGAGCATGACGGCCGAGACCACGATGGCGACGATGCCGAGGAAGTAGAACATGGGGGCGACCCACCACGCGCCGTTGTCCGCGCCGATGAGGACGCCCATCACGAGCGAGATGATCGGCAGCTTGGCGGAGCACGGGATCATGGTGGTGAGCATGGCCGTCATGCGACGGTCGCGCTCGTTCTCGATCGTCTTGGTGGCGAGCACGCCGGGGACGCCGCAGCCGGAGGAGACGATCATGGGGATGAACGACTTGCCGGAGAGCCCGAAGCGACGGAACACGCGGTCCATCACGAACGCAACGCGACTCATGTAGCCGCAGTCCTCCAGGAAGCACAGCAGGACGAACAGCACGAAGATCTGCGGGATGAAGCCGAGCACGGAGCCCACGCCGCCGATGACGCCGTCGACCACGAGCGACACCACCGCGTCAGACGCGCCGGCGCCCTGGAGCCAGCCGGTGACGGCGCTTGGCACGGAGTCCACGAAGCCAGCGTAGTCGTGCGGGTTAGGCTCCTGCGCGTTGACGGCTTTCTTGAAGTCTGCCAGGGTGACGGTCTTCACGACGTCGAGCTTCTGCCCGGACGAGAGGATCGCGTTGCCGTTGGAGTCGAGCTTCGTCACGACCTTTCCGCCGTCGTGGGTAAGGTTGCCGTCGCCGTCGTGCTGCGGCACGTCCCGCGCGACGACGCCTGCCGCCTCCGCCTCGAACGCCTTGATGGCGCGCTCGTCCGCGGCGCTGCGATCGTCTGCCGCCAGCGCCTTGCTCGCGGCCGAGGTATCTATGCCCTTCTCGTCCGCCGCCGCCAGGAAGCCGTCGATCTTGTCCGCGTAGTGTCCGTCCTCATAGGCTGCCGTGTCGGCGTCGTACTTCTGCTGCGAGGCGGAGTTCACGAAGAAGCCGTCCGAGAACAGGTTGTCGTTCACCCAGTCAGTCGCAGGCGTGCCCACCGCCACGAGCGCCACCCAGTACACGGCGATCATGACGGCCGCGAAGATGGGAAGGCCAAGCACGCGGTTCGTCACGACGCGATCGATCTTCTGCGAGGTGGTCAGCTGCCTGGGCGCCTTCTTCACGCACGCGTCCATAACGGTCGCGATCCAGTCGTAGCGCTCGCCCGTGACGATGGACTCGGCGTCATCGTCGCGGCTCTTCTCGACTGCCGCGATGACCTCCTCCGCCGCGTCGAGCTGCTCCGTCGAGAGGCCCAGCGGCTCGATCGCGTCCGCGTCGCGCTCGAACACCTTGATCGCGTACCAGCGGGCAAGGTCTGCGGGCGCGGTGTCACCCACGATGGCCTGCACCTTCTGCAGGGCGGACTCCACCTCGGGCGAGAAGCACCTGACGCCCTTGGTCGCGACCCCGTCCCTGGCCGCGTCCACGGTCTGCTGCATGAGCTTGTCAAGGTTCCTGCTGCGCAGCGCCGAGACCTCGACGACGGGCGCGCCGAGCATGGAGGAGAGCTTCTTCGCGTCGATGACGTCGCCGCGCTCCTTCAGCAGGTCGCACATGTTGAGGCCGACGGCCACGGGGCGACCGGCCTCCAGCACCTGCGTGGTGAGGTAGAGGTTGCGCTCGAGATTCGTGACGTCGATGAGATCGACCACGGCGTCCGGCCTGTCGTTCACGAGGAAGTCGCGGGACACGACCTCCTCCGGCGAGTACGGGGAGAGCGAGTAGATGCCCGGAAGGTCCACGAGCTCAACGTCCCGGTCCTTCTTCCACGGGGCCTGCTTCTTCTCGACCGTGACGCCGGGCCAGTTGCCCACGTAGCCGTTTGACCCGGTCAGCTCGTTGAAGAGCGTCGTCTTGCCGCAGTTTGGGTTGCCTGCGAGCGCAATGTACGTCGTTTCTGCCATGTGCCTTCCCTGCTCTCGTTCGCGCGGACGCGCCGTGGCCGCCTGCGCGGCCTTCTCGCCGCTCCGCCGCTATTGTTAGCCATACTTAACTTCTTGCGCAAAAAAATGCGATGGAGCTATGCCGTGACGATGTCCGCGACCTCGATGCACTGCGCCTCGTCTTTGCGAAGCGTCAGCTCGTACCCGCGGACCGTGACCTCGATGGGGTCTCCCAGCGGCGCCACCTTGTGCACCAGGACCCGAGTGTTCTTCGTCACTCCCATGTCCATGATGCGGCGCTTGACCGCGCCCGCGCCGGTGAGCTTCTCGACGGTGCACTCCTGCCCCACCTTCACGTCCCTCAAAGTTGCCATGCTCTTCTCCTCCGTATCGTTTTGCCAAGTTGCGTCGCGCCCCGGCGCCCTCGGTCTGTGCACGTGACGTCGCGTTGTCATGGTGGCGCGCCGCCTTTGGCAGGCTGCCTTCCGCGGTCTTCCCTAGCAGGTCACGATCCTCATCGCCATGTCGCGGTTCAGCGCGAGCGTCGCGCCCTTGACGCTCACGACCACGTCGCCGTTGACGCGCGAGACCACCTTTACCTCTGCCCCCTGCACGAAGCCCATCTCGGACATGTGCTGACGCAGGTCCTGCGCTCCACGCACGCGCGCGACCGTCACCGTCTGCCCCTCGCCCACCATCGCGAGCGGCAGCTGGGAGCCAGACCTCAACTTCGACGCGGCAGAGCTCGCGCCGGCCACGCGTCGGTACCCCATGACGCCCTCCATAGCCCCATCTCCAATTGTTAACCGCAGTGAACTTACCTAGTGAAGAATAGTATACACAGGTTAACTTTGTAAACCCAATTTGCTAGCTTTTTGCGAATTGGACCACCAGCCCAACCCACCGGCCAATGCCCTGGAAAGACGGCACCCCACTCATGCGACATCCGATTGCGACTGCCGTCACACCCCGGTCGTCGGTACACGTGAGCCCCGAGTTGTCGCGCCCGTACACGTCGAGGCCGAGTTTCGCGGGTCCGCGCAAGCTCGCGTCAGACGTGTACCGGGCCGGGTACACTTCGAAGCCCAGTTTGCAGGGGGGGCGCGCAAGCTTGCGTCAGACGTGTACCGGGTCTGTACACATGGGCGCGCTTTTGGCAAGAGGCCGTAAACTCGGGTCAGGCGAGTACCATCGAAAGTCGAGCCATGTCAGGAACTGTCAGACGTGTACCGGGTCGTTCGTTAAGACTTTGATCGCGCAGCTCATCTACCTCATGCTATGTGGAATTAGACTAATTTCACATGGTACACGTCTGACCCGAGTTTGCATTTTCCGGTACACATCGGAAATGCGGCAGAAAGTTGGACCGCGCGGGGCGCGGTCGGGACGGAGGCCGCCATGGACGGGACGCCGAGGTACACCGACGAGGAGAGGGCGCACTACCTGAGGACGATGTGGGCGGAGGGGCTCGTGCCGGCGACCGCCGCCAGGCTCTGGGGGAACCACCCGAACAGGCACACGCTGACGAGGCGGCAGCGCGAGGCGAGGGAGGGCGCGCTCGAGGTCGAGCCGGTGCGCGTCCCGCACTCCTGCGCGGGCAGGCACCTCCCGCACAAGCGCTACCCGGCGGACACCAGGGAGGAGGCGCTCAGGCTGCTGCGGCTCGGCAGGCGCAGCGGGGAGGTCGCGCGCTCGCTGGGGCTCCCGAACGGCTCGCTCGTGGGCCGCTGGGCGCGGGAGGAGCGCGAGCGCGCTAGCATGGCCGCGGACGCCGGGGACGGGGGCGGGAGGAAGATGCCAGCGGGGAAGAGGACGCGAGCGCGGAGGGGCGGGGCGCCCGCGGGGGCGGGCGCGCCCGAGGGGGCCGGGGCCGCCCCCGGCGAGCTCGACAGGCTCAGGCTCGAGGTGGCGACGCTGAGGGAGATGCTCAGCGACCCAAAAGCAGGAGACCCGGCGAGACTCTCGAACAGGCGGAAGGCCGAGTTGGGAGAGAGGTTGCGGCGGGACTACGGGTTCCCCCTCCGATGGATCCTGACCTACTTTCGGATATCGAAGAGCTCCTACGAGTACGCGAGGCGCGCTCTCGCGAGGCCGAGGGGGGGACGATGAGGCCTTCGACGCGCGCGTCAGGGCCGCGTTCGAGCTCCTCAGGGGCACCGCGGGCTACAGGAGGGTCGCCGCGTGCATGAGGGACGGCGCCGACGGCGTCGAGGCCGGCCCCGCCCCCGAGAGGCGCGTGCGCGAGTCCATGCGGAGGCAGGGGCTGCGCGCCCGCAGGGGCAGGAGGCCGCGCCGCGCGTACAGCTCCTACGCCGGCGAGGTCGGCGACAGGCCGGCCAACGTCCCCAGGGAGCGCGCCAGGGCCAGGAGGGCGTCGGGCGAGGACTACAGGCTCGCGCACGACTTCTCCGCCGACCGCCCCGGCGCCCTGCTCGTCACCGACGTCACCGAGATCAGGCTGAACGGGTTCAGGGTCTACCTGAGCCCCGTGATCGACTGCTGGGACGGCTGCCCGGCCTCCTGGTCGATCTCCCCCCACCCCGACCAGGAGCTCTGCGACTCCTCGCTCGCCGCCGCCCTCGCGCTCGAGCCCGAGGGCGCCCGGCCCGTCGTCCACACCGACGGCGGCGCCTGCTACCGCTCGGGCGCGTGGAGGGGGCTCTGCGACGCGGCGGGCGCCACGAGGTCGATGTCGCGCAAGGGGACGTGCCCGGACAACGCGCGCGCCGAGGGCTTCTTCGGCACCCTCAAGCAGGAGTTCCTCTACTCCCGCGAGTGGGCGGGCGTCACGCGCGACGAGTTCTGCGCCCAGCTCGACGACTACATGCGCTGGTACGTCCGGGGCAGGCCGAAGGGCTTCCGCCAGGGCGGGCGCACGCGCTACGAGGCGCCGGCGGCCAGGAGGCGCCGCCTCGGGGTCGCGGTGCCGCCGGAGCGCTGTGGTATCGTTGCGTAACAGGTACAGGATTGCTGCCGCACTCCCCATCAGCGGGTTCCTGCCATGGTAAGAATTCTTATGGCACACGTCGGCCGCGAGTTTGCGGGACCCCGTACGTTTCTGCCACACGTGTACCGGCGGGGCGTGCCCCCCGTACACGTGAGGCCCGAGTTTGCAGGCCGCCCGCGAACTGGGGGCAGGCGTGTACCGCGGGGGCGCCCCCCCGGCACTCACCTGCCCCGAGTTTCGTGCGGGCGTGCAAACTCGCGGCAGGAGTGTACCGGCATGGCCGCCTCCCGGCACTCGTCCGGCCCGAGTTTCGTGCGGGCGTGCAAACTCGGCGCGGGTGCGTGCCCGGGGCCCGGCTCCGCCCGCACACACCCGGGCCGACCTTGCGGAATCGTGCAAGCTCAGGCCGGGCGCGTTGCGCCCCTGGGGCCGCCGTGGCAGGAACCCCGTGGTGTGTGACCCCATGATGGTTAAACGAGTTATGGCTCGGCCAACCTACCTGCGATCATGTGTTATCGAACCAAGCGCGCGCGTAGCACACCCGGGGGATTCTCGCATTTCGCGAAGCGCACCCGCGACTTCGTGGCACGGGACCCCTCTTTGCGCAACGCACCGGGGTCGAGATTGCGGGGTCGCGCAAACTGAGGCCGGGTGTGTGCGGCGGCGGGTACGCACCCGCCACGACCTTGCAGGGTCGTGCGAACTGGGGCCGGGTGTGTACCCGCACTACTAGCGCCCCTGCACACACCGGGACCGAGCTTGCAAGATCGTGCGAACCGTGGCCAACGTGTGCCGCCAGCCCGCACGGTCCAGCTTTCCGCTGCCTTCCTAACGTGTCCCGCAGCCCAAGGTGGGCACCGCTCACGCCACAACGCCACCGCTCACGCCACAACGCCACCGCTCACGCCACAACACCACCGCGCCACCCGTACCCACGCCGCCCGTACACGCACAAAAAAGACGGGCAAGAGGAACCACTCCCCTCGCCCGTCTTCAGCCCGAATCGCTATCGCCCGCAATCGCGGCACCTACCGCAATCGCAACGCACACTCGGAAGCACGCCTACTTCTTCCTGCGCACGGGAATGGGCCGCGGCGGCGTCTTCGGCTTCTTCGCGCCGGCCTTCACGACGGCGCCCTCGCCGCACGCGTCCAGGCAGCGGCCGCACTGCGTGCACTTGCGCTGGTCGATCACGTGCACAAAGTTCGCCTTGCCCATGATGGCGCCGTCCTCGCACGCGTCCAGGCAGTCGCCGCAGCCGGTGCACTTGGACACCAGGATGTGGAACGTCTTGTACGCGTCGCACGCGCCGGCCGGGCACACCTTGCGCGCATAGTGGGCAGAGATCTCGTCGCCAAACAGCGCGCAGGTCTCGCGCACCGTCTTCGCCAGCACGCGACCAACCTCGCACAGCGACTGCTCCTCCATCATCGGGGCAAGGTCCTGCAGAAGCTCCAGGTCGCCGGACTTGCCGCGCTTGTGGCAGACGTCCTCCAGGATCGTGGCCATCTGGTACGAGCCCTCGTGGCCAAACACGCAGCGCCCGCACGTCTCGTGGCGGTACTCGCGGCAGATCCTCAGCAGCTCGTCGGCCATGCAGCAGTCCGCGCCAAACACGCGCACCACGTCGCTGGCGAGAAGAACGTCCCCCTCGCTAGAGGCCGCGACCATGTCACCCTGCGGAAATCCCAGGTGCACGGCCTTGGCGTCCTCGATGCCGGCTGCCTTGGCCAGCTCGGCCACGCTCACCTTCGCCGGCAGCTCCACCGGCTCGGTCGCGCCGTTCACGTACACGAGCTTCGGCGCGTCCTTGCCGCGAAGCCACGCCTCGCCGCCCACCAGCGCGTCCGCGGCCGAGCCGGTCACGGCCGAGGGGATGGGCTTCTCGCCCGCAAACAGGCGGGCGGCGGCGGTGTCGTTGCCGTACACGTAGCCAAACGACGCGTCGGCGCGCGCAACGGCGACGCCCGCCGCCTCGAACGCGTCACAGAGCTCGGGCTCGCCCGCCGGAAGGACCACGCGGGCCCCCTCGGCCGCCGCCTTCGCGACGGCCGCGTCCACGTCGGCCCTCAGGGCCGCGAGCGCCGCGGGTGCCTGCGCGTACGCGGGCATGAAGTTGATAGTCAATGCCATGGGGGTCCCTCCTAGTACTCGTTCCACAGGCGCGGGCGCGTCAGGGTCAGCCTGAGGTCGCACTGCAGGCAGCGCGACGCCTCGTGCTCGGCCTCGGACTCCGAGAACGGGCACTCGTACGGGCGGAAGTCCGCCTTGCGCTCCTGCGCGGGCTCCATCTTGGGCTCCGTCGGCCCGTCGTAGAAGCCCGCGGGCACCTTGCCGATGCGCTGGACCGGCGCGTCCGCGTCGAGAAGAACCTCAGAGATGTCGCCGTCGCCGCCCAGGAAGCGGTCAATCGCCTGCGCAGACTCGCGTCCGCCCTCGATCGCGCCGATGACGGACTTCGTGCCCGTCACGGCGTCGCCGGCCGCGAACACGCCGTCCTCGCTCGTGCGGTGCTCTGCGTCGGCCACCACGTACGGGCCGTGCGTGAGCTCCAGGCCCATGTCGCGCGTGTCCTCGGGCTTCTGGCCCACGGCGAAGATCACGTAGTCCGCCGGAATCGTGAGCTCGCCGCCCTCGACGAGCTCCGTCACCGGGCGGTGCTGCTCGTCGAAGTAGAACTTCGCGATCTTGTGCACGGTCATGGCACCCACGTGGCCGGGTCTGTCCGCGCTCTCGTCGATGGAGGTGAACGCGTAGGCGTCGTGCAGCGTGACGCCCTCCTCAGCGGCCTCCTCGCGCTCCTCCGGCGTTGAGGTCATGACCGCCTCGGCCTCGAGGCAGCACACGTCGACGCTCGTGGCGCCCAGGCGGACGGCCGTGCGGGCGCAGTCGTAGGCGACGTTGCCGCCGCCAAGCACGACGACGCGGCCGCGCACGTCCATCGGCTCGCCCTTGCGGGCCGCCTTCAGGAAGTCAGTGTTGCGGATGACGCCCTCGAGCTCGTGGCCCGGGGTGGGAAGGACGGTGCCGTCGAACGTGCCCACGGACACCAGGACAGCGTCGAACTCGGACTTGAGTGCCTTCGGGTCGCGCACGCGCTCGCCGCAGCGGATCTCGACGCGAGGCTCCGCGTCGTCGCCCTGCGTCACGTCCAGGATCGCCTGGATCTCGCGGTCGAGCACCTCGTCGGGAAGTCGGTACGCGGGGATGCCGTAGCGCAGCTGGCCGCCGGCCTTCTGCTCCGCCTCGAACACGACGACGTGGTGGCCCTTCTCGGCCAGGTAGTAGGCAGCGGTGAGGCCCGCGGGACCGGCGCCCAGGATGGCCACCCTCTTGCCGGTCGGGGCGTCGTGGCGCGTGCGCCGGCGCCACTCGCCGGTGTCGCGCACGGCTGCCGCGCGCTTCAGGCGGCAGATGGACAGCGGCCCCTCCAGGTGGTTGCGCTTGCACTCGCCCTGGCAGTTATGGGTGCAGATGGAGCCGAGCGTCTCTGGGAACGGCACGCGCTCGCGGACGACGGCCGTGGCCTTCTCCCACTCTCCGTTCTTGACGTGGCGCAGGTAGCGCGGGATGTCGATGTGCGCCGGGCAGCCGGACCTGCAGGGCACCACGTTGTCCTCGCGCGAGCGGCCCTCCTTCGCCAGTCCCAGCGTGTCGACGATCGAGCCCGTGGGGCACACCTCGACGCACGCGCCGCAGAAGCGGCAGCCGGCCTCCTCGAGCGAGACGCCGCCATCGATGCCGATGCGAATGCCCTCCGGCGTGCGCTGGTAGTCCAGTACGCCCACGCCGCGGAGCTCGCGGCACGCGCGCACGCAGCGGCCGCAGCGGATGCAGCGCGTGAACATGTGCGTGATGAGCGGGTTGGAGTCGTCCGTCGCGACGGTGCGGGCGCGGCAGCGCCAGCGCGCCGGGGACACGCCCAGGTACTGGTACATACTCTGCAGCTCGCACACGCCGTACTTCGGGCAGCCCGTGCAGTCGGACGGGTGCGTCGCCAGGATGAGCTCCATGGCCGTGCGGCGCACGTCCTCCGCCGCCTTCGCGTGGGAGTCGACCACCATGCCCTCGCGCACCGGGGTCTTGCACGCGGGGACCGCGGGGCCCTCGCCGTCGACCACGATGGAGCAGAGCCTGCAGCCGCCCACGGCCTCGAGGTCGGGGTGCTTGCAGATGTGCGGGATGAAGACGCCCGCGTCGAGCGCGGCATCAAGCACCGACGTCCCCTCGCGGGCCTCGACCTCCGTACCGTCAATCGTTAGCTTCACGTGTGTTCCTCTCGCCTGGGCGCACGCGCGCCCATCATCCATACGACCGCGGGACCCTCGCATGAAGGGCCCCGCGGCAGTCAGTGTTCTAGCGCTTAGGCACTAGTCCCAGTCCTCGTCACCCGCGGACTCCGCAACGCGCTCGGCGGCGTTCTCGCCGGCGATGCGGCCGGAGTTCAGGCAGAAGCCCATGGTGTTGCCGGGGATGGAGTAGTTGTAGGAGTCGCCGTAGATGGTGCAGGCGTCCGTGCCCACGCAGTACAGGCCGTCGATGACCTTGTAGTCGTCGGTCATGACCTCCATGTTGTGGTTGATGAGCACTCCGCCCAGGGTTCCGTAGGCGCCCACGTACTGGCGGCACACGTAGAACGGCCCCTCCTCGAGCGGCATCATGAACTCGCGCTCCTTCTCGAAGAGCTCGTCGTAGCCCTCGGCGCACATCTCGTTGTACTGCTCGACGTTCTGGACGAGGCCCTCGGGGTCGATGCCGATCTTCTCGGCCAGCTCCTCCAGGGTGTCGGCCTGAGCGATGACGTGGTTGCCGGCGCCGTCCATGTACGTGTCGAGATCGCGCTGCCACTGCTCGTCGAAGCCCTGGTACAGGTCGTGCGGGTGGACGTGGCTCACGATGTCGGGTCCGTCCTTCTTCCAGTGGCGCAGCATCTTGGAGTCGAAGATCGAGAACGCGACCTTGCCGGGCAGGTGGTTGATGGCGTTGCCGACGAAGGTGGTGTTGAAGATGTCGTCCTCGGGCATGAAGCGCTCGCCGGTCTTGTCGCACCAGTAGCACGGCTGGCGGAACGCGCCCTCCACGTAGAAGTGGTTCATGTTGTCCGGCAGCTGGTACATCATCTCCATGGTGACGGGCGTGTGGCCGGCGCCAACCTCGTGGCACATGTTGTAGCCGTCGCCGTCCATGCCGGGCACCGCGAAGGAGTACAGGTTCTTGCCCCAGTCCAGGCCGATCTTGTCGTGGATCATCTTCGCGTTGTTGCCGAAGCCGCCGGTGGCCACAATGACCTCCTGGCACGAGATGGTGACCTCCTCGCCGTCCTTGTTCGTGGCGACGACGCCGCACACGGCGCCCTCGTCGTTCACCAGGAGCTTCTTGCCGGGGCACTCGAACATGAACTCGACGCCCAGGTCGTTCGCGCGCTCGGTCATGCGCTTGATCATCGTGGTCGCGGCGCGCGGGCCCGGCTCGGAGCCGTCCTCCGGCTGCACCACGTGCCAGGTGTACTCGCCGTCGGCGTAGGCGCGGGTGCGCTCGCGGGCGCGGAACGCCGGGCGCACGGAGTTGAACACGACGCCCATGTCCTGCAGCCACTTGATGGTGTCGCCGCTCTTGAAGTAGTACGCGCGGACGAGGCGCGGGTCGACCTGGTAGTGGGTGTAGAACATGTGGCGGCGGAACAGCTCGCCGGGCGTGACCTCGATCATCGAGGCGCGCTGGACGGGCGAGCCCGCCGCGCAGGGACCCATGCCCATGTTGGCCGCGCCGCCGGTGTTGGACGCCTTCTCGAGCGTGATGACGCGCGCGCCTCCCTCCGCTGCGGCGATGGATGCCGCCAGACCGGAAAGGCCTGCGGCCACTACGACGACGTCTGTCTCGAGCTCTTGTGCCATGGGACTCCTCCTCGGACGAAACCCTGCTTTCCCGCGCTCGGGCGCGGTCAGATTCTTATCTCATTCTGTTCGCGAGGCAACGCCTCGCATATGTGCAAACGAACAACTTTTGGCCCGCCGCGGCGTCCCGCACTGTGCAGGCGTGGAGTCAGAACGCGCCCGCGGGCGAGAAGGACGCGTCCTTCTCGCCCGTCGAGTCCGCCTTGCGCGCGGGCCGCTCGTCCCCTAGCGCTCGGGCATCGTCGGCTGGATGAACTCCTTGTAGCGCGCGACGCGCTGCTTGTACTCGTCGCCACGCTGCAGCTTTGCGAGCTCGCCCTCCATGCGCGCGATGTCCTCGCCGTGGATCTGCTTGCCCTCGGCGGTGTCGTGCGCGCGGAACAGGCCGCGCTCGTCGTAGCACTCCTCGTCGCGGTACTCCACCTCGACCTTGCCTTCGTTCACGTGCACATGACCCTCGAGGCCGCACACGGAGCAGATGGCCTTGTCGGTGCCGGGAACCAGATAGAAGTCGTTGGCGTTGCAGTGGGGGCACACGCCCTTCTCGCCCTGGTACTCGGCGTGCTCGGGGTCCTTCGCGGCGCGGGCGAGGTTAACGCCGATCTGGTGGGCGCGGGACACAACGGCGTCGTCCATCAGGGCGCGCTTGCTCCAGGGCACCCACTCGTTGTCGATGACCTTCCACGTGGGCGTCATGGACTGGATCGCGTGGTCGGACTGGGCGTGCGTGCCCCAGTCGGAGCCGCAGATCGCGATGTAGCTCACGGGCTTGCCCGGGCAGATCACGCGCGGGTCCGGCTCCTTGGACGGCTTGCCCTCGGCGGCAAGGCCCTTGGCGATCCTGGTGGAGAGCACGTTGTTGCCCGTGTCCATGCGCGGCCCGAAGCGGTCCATGATCGTGTGGAACAGGCCGGACGCGCCCGTCTCGAAGATGGGGTCGCACATGACGATGGCGTCGGCCTCGGCCATCTTGAAGAACAGCCAGTCGAAGTCGTCCTTGTGTATGCAGCGGTTGCCGCGGCCGCCCATGAGCGACTTCACGCACGCGATGCAGCCGGTGCAGTGGCGGATGTCGAGGTCCTGCGCGCGGATGAACTCCACCTCGCAGCCCTCCTCCACCGCGCCCATGAGCGCCTCCTTGCAGATGGAGTCGTTGTTGCCGTTCTTGGTGCCAAACGAGATTCCAAGTACCTTAGCCATGCCGGTCCTTCCCACGACATGGGGCCGCATCCGGCGGCCCCTACCCTATGCGGATAGCGTAGGTTGACAGGCGTTGTGCTATAGCACCAAAGATGAAAGACGCAACAACCTAGCTTTGGTGCTACGTACCAGAGCGCAGGAGGCGCCGCTACATGCCGGAGAGCCCCTCCATGACGGCGGAGGCGAAGCTCACGGCAAGGCGGTCGTCCCCGTCCTTCAGGTCGAGGTGGAACAGCTCGTCGATCTTGTTCACGCGGTAGAAGTACGTGTTGCGATGAACCGACAGGGCCTCCGCGGCGTCTGCGGGGCTTCCCGGGAAGCGGACGGACGCCACGGCCGTCTGCAGGTACGAGGTGCCGTGGGCGCGGTCGTAGGCTTCCATCGCCACGACGCGCTTGTCAAGCAGCATGTCGTGGACGCCCGCTAGCTCCGCGTTGTGCGCGATGACCTCGAAGCGGTGCCGCCACAGGTACACGATCCTGGCGCTGCCGCGCGCATGCACGGCCGCGGACAGCTCGCGGCACTCGCGCAGCGCGCGCCTCATGTCCAGCAGGTCGTCAAACGGCTCGCTCGTGAACGCGCGCATGTCGTTGTTGGCAAGCATCTGCGTGAGGCCGCGGTCGCGCGAGAGCCGCCGCTCGCAGCGCTCGTACGCATCGAAGCCCACCTCGCCGGCGGAGCCCACCGCCACCAGCAGCACGAGGGCATCGCCGGAGACGCACCACACGACGCCCGGCATGCCCCTCTGAACGATGGCGCCTGCGCGGGCGTAGTACTCCTCGTTCGCGTCCGCGGGGCCGCGCACGCACAGCAGCACGTAGGTGTCGTCCGCGGCAAGGCCCAGGAGGTCCAGGTGCGCGCGCAGCGCGTCCTCGCTCACGAACGTGCCCTCGAGCACGTCCTTCAGGATGGACGAGCCCTTGCCAAGGCGCCCGCCCGCCGCGCCGAGCCTGTCGATCATGATGCCCGCCAGGTCGCTCGCGAAGTCGACGAGCTCCAGGTCGAGGCCCGTCATGGCGTGCGTGACCTCGAACACGTCGAAGCGGCCCATCTCGAGCCGGTGATGGTAGATTATCGAGGTCACGGCGCGGTTCTTCTCGCCCGCGCGCTCCGACAGGACGGAGTGGCGCGCGTTGCGCACCGAGCTGATGACGCCGTCCTCGCGCATGCGGCGCTCCACCTCGGGCGTGATGTAGCCAGCCTCCAGAGAGGAACGCACGTCGTCCGAGGTGGGCAGCGCGCCGGCCGTCGCCAGGATCTTGTGCTCCGTGTTCGAGATGATGACCGGGTTCTCGAGCACCGCGGCCGCCCGCTGGGCAAACTGCCGCATGTCGTAGGACTCCAGGAAGCAGTCGAACAGCTGGTTCCGCCGCGCGCCCAGCTCGCCGCTGCGGCGCACGAGGCCCAGGAACGCGTCCTGGAACTCGCTGGGCGCGAGGTCGCCCCAGCAGTACACGACGCCGGGCTCCCGCGGCGCCCGCGCGTCCGCGCCCATGGCGTCTTCCTCGGCGCCCTGGGCGTACACAAGGAGAAGGCCCTCGCCCTGGCCCGGGGCGCCCTCCTGGGCCAGGTCGGCGCGGGACCCCAGGCGGATGACGCCCTCCGCGCGCTCTCCGACGCCCCACTCGGGAGACACGACCATGTCCCATCCCAGCTGGACGTCATCGGCAACGTCAAAGCCCCGTATGGGCAACTCGCTCAGCACCGTTCTCAGCTTCATGCATCCCGTTCTTCTCCCGTTGTACGCGTGCACAAGTCTAACACGCGCGCGCTCCGCACATTTTGGGGCTGCTGCCATGGGTTTTGTCGCGAGCCGAACATACGCTTTGCTACGGATTTCACGGGGCGCCCACGCATCGCGCCCCTGCGAGTGAGAGGAGATTCGCATGGCACGACTCATTGACGAGCTCATCGCAAAGGCGAAGGGGGCGCCGCGCCGCGTGGCGCTGCCCGAGGCGACGGACGCGGACACGCTGCGCGCCGCCCGCACCGTGCTGGACGAGGGCATCGCGCACCCCGTGCTCGTTGGACCGGCAGACGAGGTGCGCGCCGCGGCCGCGGAGGCCGGCGTCGACATCGAGGGCATGGATCTTGTGGACACCTCCGACGAGGAGGCGGCGGACGCTCTCGCCGAGCGCTACATGCACGCGGGCCGCGAGAGGCTCGTCTCTGCGAAGGGCGCGCGCCGCAAGGTGAAGAAGCCGCTGTACTACGCCATGGTCCTGGAGGACCTGGGCGACGTTGACTGCACGTTCTGCGGCCACGTCAACACCACGGGCGACGTGCTGATGGCCGCGCAGATGTTGATCGGCCTCGCCGAGGGCGTGGACGTGCCGTCCATCCTCGCGCTGGCGCAGGTGCCCGGCTTCGAGGGCCCGGAGGGCGACGTCATCGCGCTCACGGACTGCGGGCTGAACCCGGAGCCCACGGAGGAGGAGCTCGCCTCCATCGCGATCGCCGCGTGCGACAACGTGAGGTCGATCATGGGATGGGAGCCGCGGGCCGCGTTCGTTTCGTACTCCACGGACGGCTCCGGCGAGAGCCCCTCGAAGAGCCCCTCGATCGAGCGCGTGCGCAAGGCCGTCGACATCGCGCGCGAACGCCGCGCGGACCTGAGCATGGACGGCGAGTTCCAGCTGGACGCCGCCATCGTGCCGGCCGTGGCCGCGAAGAAGGTCCACCGCGCAAGCGACGTGGCCGGCCGCGCCAACGTGCTGGTGCTGCCCGACCTCAACTGCGCGAACACCATGATCAAGACCATCCAGCTCTTTGCGGGAGGCAAGGGCTACGGTCACACGCTCAGCGGCTTCCGCCGTCCCGTGGCGGACAGCTCGCGCGGCGCGTCCGTCGAGGAGATAGTCGGCGACATCGCGATGCTCGTGCTCGCGGCGACAGAGTAGCGAAGAGAGGGGAAATCACCATGGCATATCGCATCCTTACGCTCTCCCCCGGATCGACCTCTACGAAGGTGGCGGTCTTCGAGGGCGAGAAGTGCCTCATGAGGGCGAACGTAACGCATCCGGCGGAGGAGCTCGCCCGCTTCGACCGGGCCGTCGACCAGCTTGACTACCGCGTACGGACCGTGCTCGACGAGCTTGGCAAGGCGCACTTCTCGCCCAGCGACATGGACGCGTTCAGCGGCTACTGCGGCGGCATGGGCCCCACGCGCGGCGGCATCTTCGCGATCGACCAGACCGTGTGCGACCACGTGCTGAACTGCGGCATGAACCACCCCGCCATCCTTGGCGCGCCTATCCTGTACAGGTTTGCGCAGGACACGGGCAAGCCGGCGTTTGCCGTGAACCAGCCGGACACCGACGAGCTGGACGACGTCGCGCGCATCACGGGGTACCCCGGCGTGTATCGCAAGAGTCACGTGCACTGCCTGAACCAGAAGGAGTGCGCCATCCGCTTTGCCCAGAGCATCGGCAAGGCGTACGACGAGGTGAACGTGATCGTGGCCCACGTGGGCGGCGGGCTTTCCGTCGCGGCGCACCGCCACGGCTGGATGGTCGACACGAACGACGTGCTGGAGGGCTCCGGCCCGTTCGCACCGAACCGCTCCGGCGACGTTCCGCTGAAGCCCGTCGTGGCGCTCGTGGCGGACGGCGCGCAGTCCAAGGCGGAGGCCATGGCACGCATTGGCAAGACCGGCGGCCTGAAGGGGCTTCTGGGCACGGACGACGCCCGCGCAATCGACCAGATGATCGCGGACGGCGACCCATGGGCGACCGTCGTGTACGACGCGATGGCCTACCAGACCGCGAAGGCCATCGGCGGCTTCGCGGCCGCGCTCGAGGGCGCGGTCGACGGCATCGTGCTCACGGGCGGCGTCTCGCACGACCCGATCTTCGTGAACGCCGTGCGCCGTCGCGTGCAGTGGATCGCGCCGGTAGCCGTGTACGCCGGCGACTTCGAGATGGAGGGAGCCGCCGCAGGCGCCGTCCGCGCGCTCGACGGAACCGAGTCCGTCATGACCTACACCGGCGAGCCGTCGTGGAACGGGTTCAAGCTCTCCGGCGCACCGAAGGATGTGGAGGAGTAGATGGCGGCCACCACAAGCGAGCAGAGGAGGAACGGGGGCTTCCACTACGCCTACCTCATCGTGCTCTCGTGCATCATGATCACGTGCCTGCCGTGCGCGCTCGCGCTCAGCTGCGCGGGCATCTTCTTCACCCCGGTGAGCGAGTACCTGGGAGTGGCTCGCGCCCAGTTCACCCTGTACTTCTCGATACTGAACATCGCGATGATGCTCACGCTGCCTGTCGCCGGCAAGGTCATGGGCAAATCCGACCTGAGGGTCGTCCTTTCCGCAAGCGTCGCGCTGACGGGCGCGGGCCTTGTGCTCATGGGCCGCTGCGGCGCCCTGTGGCAGTTCTACCTGTGCGGCGCCGTCATGGGCGTAGGCGTGGAACCGCTCATCTACCTTGCCGTCCCCACGCTCATAAACGCGTGGTGCGCAAAGCGCGTCGGATTCTTCATGGGGCTCTGCATGGCGTTCACCGGCATCGGCGGCGTCATCTTCAACCCCGTGGGCACCGCCCTCATCCAGTCCGGAAGCGAGGGCTGGCGCCTGGCATACACCGTCTTCGGCGTCATCACCCTGGTGGGAACGCTGCCGTTCACGCTGTTCGTGGTGCGCTCGAAGCCCGAGGACAAGGGGCTCCTTCCCCTGGGCGCGGGCGAAGCCGCCGACGGGTCCGAGCCCGCTGCCGCGGCCGGCGGCGTGAGTGCCGCGAAGGCCATGCACATGCCTGCGTTCTGGGCGCTCGTGGTGTTCTGCGGCATCATCACCCTGAACCAGACCATCTACCAGTTCCTGCCCAGCTATGCCCAGTCCTTCTCATCCAGCCTTCCCCAGGTCGCGGCCGCGTCCGGCGTCGTCGCGTCTGCCGCGATGGCCGGGCAGGCGATCGGCAAGGTCCTTCTGGGCATCGTGAACGACCGGTCGCTGCGCGCCGGCGTGTTCGTGGGCATGGGCTGCGGCGTCGCGGGCGTGCTCGTGATGTGGCTGCTGCCGTCCTCGCTCGCGCTGCTGCTCTTGGGCGCGTTCCTGTTTGGCATCGTGTACGCCCAGACCGTGGTGCAGACCCCGCTTCTGGTGCGCTACGCGTTTGGGTCGGCGGACTACCCCGCCATCTACTCGCGCGTGTCGATGGCTGGCTCGCTCATGAGCGCCGTCGCCGCGGTGTTCTGGAGCCTGGTGATCGACTCCGCGGGCGGGTTCCCCCTCATGTTCGTGCTTGGCATCGTCTGCATGGCGATCTGCCTGGCGTCCGCGCTGTTTGCCATCGCGCACAAGGCGCGGGGATAGCGTAAGGGCGCTCCCGGCCACATATGCATTGCAGAAGGCGGCGCGCCCCAAACGGGCTCGCCGCCTTCCTCTTGTACGGGCCCCGCACGGGCCTCCCTGCGGGCGAATCGGCACGGAGCCGTCGTGGGTTGGGTCACACACCCAAGGCGAGGTTGCGAAGTCGCGCAAGGTCGGGTCGGGTGTGTTGCGCCAGGAGGGGCCGCGTGTCAGGAACCGCCAGGTGCGTACCGCGTATTTGGTTTTCAGATTTATGCCACAACCCATCTACCTGCGGTCATTTGGAATGAAACCAAAAGGAGACGTCACACACCCGGGGGTTTCTTGCAAATCGCGCAACACACCCGCGGCTTCGTGGCAGCGGGTTCCACCTATCGCAACACACCAGGGGCGAGTTTGCCAAGTCCTGCAAACTCACCCCTGGTGCGTACGGCGGCGGGTACACACCCGCCGCGACCTTTCGAAATCGTGCGATCTGGGCACGCATGCGTACCCGCCGACCGCGCGGCGCGGCGGCCGCCTCAGGCACGCGCGTCCACCCCGGGACCTCGCCCCTGCGCTCAGCCCTCCGCCGGACCGACGTCCCGCCCGCGCCTGCGCCTGCCGCGGCCAGACCTCACACGCGGCTTCGGCTTCTCGATCAGGGCCCTGAACTCCGGCGAGTCCGGGTCGACCCCGTCGTCGCTCATCACGTGCAGGCATCCGCGCAGCTCGGGAAGGCTAATGTTCTGCCAACGCATGCCGCGGTCGCCCTTGGACCACAGCGCCATCTCGCGCCACCCGGCCAGGTCTCCCGGCACGAACTCGTGGTCGTAGTGACCGGTCATGATGGCGTCCACGGGCAGCGCGGCCATCTTGTCCAGCGTCGCCACCCACTCGTCCACCGTCGTCGAGTCGTCGTAGAACAGCGTCATGCACGGCGTGACGGCGTCCCCGGACAGCAGCACGCGCTCCCCCGACACCACGTAGCCCATCGACCCGCGCGTGTGGCCCGGAAGCGCAACCGCACGCACCGTCTCTCCGCCCAGGTCAAGCTCGTAGCCCTCGTCGACGTGCCACGTCGTCGGCCTCCTGCCCTCCACGGTCGAGAAGAACGTGCCCTCGGGAAGCCCAAAGCCCTCCCTCAGCTGCTCACGGATCCTTGCCTCAGCGTCTTCCTCACGCTCCCAGAAGCCGTCGTCGACGGCGCTGATGCCGACCGACTCGAACGAGCACGCGCCGCCCACGTGGTCGTGGTGATGGTGCGTCAGCAGCACGGTCACGGGCAGGCTCGTGATGCGCTCGACCTCGGCGCGCAGGTCGCCCACGCCCTCCATCGTGTCCACCAGTGCCGCGCGCTCGTCTCCCACCACCAAGTAGCAGCGGTTTCCCGCGATGTCGGCAAGCCTCCAGATATGCGGCCTCACCTGGGCCGATTCGATCCTTGCTTCCATGTCCCTCCCCGTCGGCGCACATGTGCGCCGCTCATGCAAGGGGCGGCCACGCCATCACGCGTGGTCGCCCCGTCCCGCGCGCCCGCCATGCGGCGCGGCGCGCACCTCTTCAACAGGCTGCAGCCAGCAACACTCGCGGCCGTCCCCGTGGTCCCTACGCCATCTGGGGCGCCGGGTCGTTCGTCAGCTTCCTCGCGAGGTTCTCGATCGGCCCCTGCAGGATGAACGTCACGATGTAGCACACCACCCACACCGGGATGATGTTCTGCAGGAAGCCAAACACGGACGCGATGAGCGGGGCACCGCCAAGCACGCACGCGTCCAGCGTCCCCACCAAGTAGCACAGGACGACTGCGTACACGGTGTTGATGGGCACGTTAACAAGCGCGCCAAACTTCACGCCGTCGGACGGCTTCGCGTGCTTCATGGCCCACTTCACGCTCTTCTCCGGGAGGGAGGGAACCATGCCGATGATCGTCGCGACGCACCAGGCGAACACGAAGTTGATGAAGAACAGCGGCCAGACCCAAGACTGACCAGCAGGCAGCTCCGCCGTGTGGAACACGTAGAGCGCCAGCCACTCGCACATGACGCACTGCACGAGTGCGGTAAAGAGGTTCAGGATCGCGGCCTTGGCGAACCTCGTGGATGTCTTCATGGGCATGATGTTTCCTCTCTCTAGATGCTAAGCTTCCCGCTTACCTGCACAGACGCAAGGCCTGCGCATATTGCCTGCTCTGCGGCCCAAAGCCGCGTTGTGCGAGGTGCGCAAGCGAGCCTTCGCGCACCTCGCGGCCCCTGGGGGCCGGCGAGCATGTGCCCGCCACGTGCTATCGGTGGATGTAGCTCCCCGCCTGGTAGCGAGGGGGAACAACCGGAATCTCGATCCAGGAGGCGTGCTCGCCACCCGTGTGGACGTTGTGGGTGCCGCGGTTGTCCGTGTCCCACGACAGCGGCTCGAACCAGCCGTCGCGGATGTAGCGGCCAGATACCTGCACGCGGAACCTCTCGCCCTTGTGGTACACGCGCGAGGTCGGGACGATGGCGATGTCCACGGCGCGCACCTCTCCGTCCTCCAGCTTGTGCGTGTCCGTCATGGTGTAGACGGGTGTGTGCTTCTTCGTGAGGCCCGCGTCCACGGTCGCGCGAGAAACGCGGCACTTGCCCCATGCGCCGGAGTGCGGCTCGTCGAGCGTGAGCCACGGCACCCACGTGCCGTCCTCGGTCGCCTTCTGGACGTTCACGAAGAGGTCCATGTCGTCGTAGCCGTCGCAGCTCACGAACAGGTGCAGGCTCATGTAGCCCGTCACCTCGACGTCCTCTGGCAGCGTGAGGTCGAAGTCCAGCTCCTCGGTCGCGGGGTCGTACGACGCCTTCGCCTCGTTTTCGGGCGCCTCCTCGCTAAGCTCGAAGCACTTCGCCGGGTGCGCAAGCTCCACGCAGTCCTTCTCCCTCGAGGCATCCAGGTACAGCTTCTTGTACACGGTGCGCTTGATGGGCCATGCCTTCTCGGGGCGCTTCTCCTGGTAGTCGATGTCATAGCCGTCCATCACGTCCAGGCGCACTCGCGGCATCATCTCCCAGCCGTTGTGGATGCCCTTCAGGTAGCGGTCGTAGTAGCGGCGCAGCTCGTCCAGGTTGTACGGGTTGTACGTGTCAGGCCACTCGAAGTCGCGGTGGATGCGCAGCCACTTCTGGTGGCTGCGGCAGCGGCGCCACGCGTTGATCGACCCCGGCAGGTGGAAGTGGGACCATCCGCCCGTCTGGTACACGGGCACCTTCACCTTGCGGAAGTCCGCGCGCTTGTCGTTCCAGTACGCGTTCATGTCCGGGTACATCTTAGCCATGGCGACCTGGTCGTCCACGCCGTTCGGGCCCGTCACCTGCGCGGCGATGAACTTGTTGAACGAAAGCGCGGGCACGCCGCCCTCGAAGAAGCTCTCGCGGTACAGGTCCGTCGTGCACTCCCACGGGGCGATGCACGCCAGGTGGGGCGGCTGCTCGGCGGCGATGCCCCACTGGTGCATGGCGACGCCGGAGTTGCCGCTCATGCCCACCTTGCCGTTGGACCACGGCTGCGCCGCGACCCACTCCACGAAGTCGTAGCCGTCCTCGCGGTCCTGGTGCGTGAACATGTGCACGGAGCCCTCGGAGTGGCCCGCGCCGCGCACGTCCACGTTGGCGACGGCGTAGCCCTGGTAGCACCAGTACAGCGGGTCCGGGCTCTCGAACTTCGCGCACTTGGAAACCGTCATCGGCGGCACGCCCATGATCTGCCACTCGCTCATGCCGTCGCCCGGGCGCTTGCCAAACCAGGACCACGACACGATGGTCGGGACCTTCTCCACGTCCTTCGGGCGATAGATGTCGCAGTAGATCTTCGTGCCGTCGCGCAGGACGACCTCCTGGTCCTGCATGCAGATCACGCCGTCGGCCGCCTCGTAGGTGTGCGGGTTGAACGGCGGGCAGAAGCCCTGGCCCATGCGGGCCATCGGGTCGTCGGACGCGCTCAGGTCAACCTCGGCCTGGTTGTCGTTCGGCTGCCTCGCCACGCGGTACGCGGCCATCACCTCGTCCTCGCCAAAGCTCTCGCGGTGCAGGAAGATGTATCCCTGCGTGTCCGGGTCCCAGTAGATGGGGCACGCGTCCTCGTCAAAGCTCGCGCACTCGCCGCTCATCTGGATCAGGTCGTGCAGCTTCTTGTCCTTTACCGGCACCCACTCGGCCGGAATCTTCGGCTCCAGGAACATCCTCGCACCCCCTACTCGTCCAGCAGCTCGCACACGAAGTCCGTCGCGGCGCCAAACGTCTCGCAACGGCGGAACTTCATAAACGGCACCTCGATGTCAAGCTCGTCCTCGAGGTAGGTGGTCAGCTGAGACACCTGGACGCTCTTGATTCCCAGGTCCACGAACTTCGTGTCCTCCGTAAACTCGGAGGCGTCCTTGCCAAACAGCTGGCTTGCGCGCGTGGTGAGCGCGTCCCACACTTCCTGACGATCCTCGTCCATGACGAACCCCTTTCAACGTTTGTTCCGTCATGAACGAGTCTCGCCAATGCGAGCCGCGCCCGCCATGGCATCGGGTTCAAAACTGGAGCCGCGGGCGCGGGCCCGTTTGTGCACCAGTGCAAGTGCCGAGAAGGACCGCCGCCCTTCTCGGCACGCCGTGCCACGCGCCGCGTCGCCCGGGCTACACCGTGGGGAACTCCATCTTGCAGTAGCGCTTGTACTCGTCCTGGATGGAGTCGCGCTTCTGCATGAACTCGATGCGGGTCTTGATGATCTCGTTCAGGTGCTCGGCGCGCGCCTTGTCGTCGTTGCGGTCGCGGATGAGGCCGTTCTCGGCGATCTTCAGGCGGGGCTTGCCGTTCTCGTCGGTTACCAGGTCGCCGCCGGCGCCGCACACCGCGCACTCCCACGGGAACTCGACGCCGTCCCAGTGCGGGTCGCCGGGGTACACCAGGCTGGAGTGGCAGTTCGGGCACACGCCGTCGTCCGGGTCGCCCAGCCACGTGCGCTCCTCCACCGGCGTCTCCATGGCCTGCCACACGTTGTCGGCCATCTTGACCACGCGCTCCATCTGATCCGGGAACGTGAGGACGGAGCCGGGGCGCGCGGAGCGCGTTATCATGTAGCGGTCCACGACCGTGAGCGACATGGTGAACATCGTGGCCTGCAGGCTCTCGAGCGTGAGGGTCTGCCAGTCGTGCTTCGAGCCGCCCACCGCGATGAGGCCCGCCACCGTGTGCGGGTTCTCCTTCACCACGCCGATGGACAGCAGGAAGCTGAGCTCGTACGCCAGGAAGCGCTGCGCAAAGCGGGTGTACAGCGAGCTGGGCTGCAGGTCGTAGCTCGGCACCGCGATGATTACGCCGTTGCAGGTGTGCATCTCGGCCACGAGCCTGTCCACGTCGTCCTTGTCCTTCAGGACGCAGCCCTTGTACTCCTTCGTGGGGTCCTGCGCGATGGCGCCCATCTGCATGGTGCAGCCCTCGCAGCCCGTGCACGGCAGGATGTTGTAGTCGAAGAGGTTCACCAGCTCGACGTCCGCGCCCTTCTCCTGCAGGCGGGCGAGCGCCGCCTTCAGCGCTATCTCGCCGTTGCCGTTGTGCATGCCCGCGCAGATGCCCATGACCTTGTGCTTGCGTGCGGTCTCTTCTGCCATAGCTCGCTCCTCTCAACAGGCGCCCCTTGCGCCTTTCGTCGAGAAAATCATCGGGCTTTGGCCGACGCGGCGCCATCTGCGCGCACACAAGCCTGGGCCGCAGGCACGGCGGGGCTTTGTGTGCGCGCACAATGCCAATCCCCCACGGCGTGCGGCGCGCACAATGGCCACGGGCGGCGCGGCGCTCCTACGCGCGCGGGTGCTCGCGCAGCTGCTCGCGGGTGTGGCGAAAGCGCGGGCAGAACAGCCCCAGGTACATCAGGACGCGAAACCCCACCTGCAGCTGGAACACGTCCTCCCCGCTGGACAGGTCGCAGCCCAGGATCTTGCGGATGGTGCCCAGGCGGTACAGCAGCGTGTTCTTGTGCAGGCTCAGCTGCGCGGAGGCCCGCGCGGTGGACTGGCCGTTCTGCAGGTAGCCAAACAGCGTGTTCATGAGGTCCGAGTCGTGGGTGCGGTCGTGCTCCATGAGCGCCACCAGCGTGGGCGGGCAGATGTCCAGCAGGTCGTCCGTCTGGTTCGTGCGCTCCAGCAGCTTCACGTAGCTCAGGTAGTCGTAGCGCATGATGCGCCCCACCTCAAGCGCGTTCGACACCGTCTGCCCGTAGCGTATGGCGTCGTGCGCCTGCTCGTAGCTGCTGTGCACGCCCGTAAGCGAGTCGAACCGGTTCGAGATGCCAAGCAGGAGGTCGTTCAGCTCGGCCACGTCGCGCATGCGCCCAAGCTCGAAGTCCGTCACGTCCTTCCCCTCGCCCTTGCAGACCAGCATCACAAGCTGGTTCTTGTGCAGGGTGTACAGGCCGTGCGCCAGGAGCGGCTGCAGCTGGCCCGCGACGTTCTGCATGTTCCCCACCTGCGCGAAGGGGTTCCTGGGCACGGCGACCACCACGCGCATGCGCGCGGACGGCCTGAAGTTGATGGCGGCGGCGCGACGCTCCAGCGAGGTGGCGTCCGGATGGTCGTTCTCCAGGAGCGACGCCAGGAAGTACGACCCCATCTGCCCGCGCGTGCTCAGGTACACGGGGTTCTTCTGCAGCTCCTGCGCCACGATCCCCACCAGCAGGTCGAAGCACCCCTCGTCCTCGGGCGTGATGGCGCGGCCGCGCTCCACCAGCATCACGTGGGCTATGCAGATGCCGTGCACCATGGCCGCGCCCACCAGGGTGTTCGCCTGAAGCCGGTCGTTGAAGTGCACGCACGGGCACACGCGCTGCGCAAGGCGCTCGTCCAGCCCGCGCTCGTGGATGTAGGCGATGCCCTCCTCGCTCACGAAGCCGCTGCGCAGCTCGTCCCGCATCACGCGGGCGAACTCCGAGTCGTCGTCCGGCGCCACGTCCATCTTGCGCGCCACGTAGCGATAGTTCGCGTCGATCACGGCGACGGGGTTTCCCAGCACCCGCGCGGCCACGTCCACGATGTGCTGGAGCCCCATGTCCGAGAAGAGCGCCCTGACTATGAGCTTGCCGGCATCCTCCTGCCACCACTCATCCTCCAGCCGAAGGGCCTCGCTCTTCTCGCCCGCGTCCTCGTGCGCCGGCATGCGCTCGTTCATCCGTGGCCTCCGTTCACAAACGTGCGCCGGCGAGAGGGGCGGGGCTCCCCGCACCCTCCCGCCGGGCATGTACTACAACAACATACCAGCTGCGACAGGCGCGTCGCGCCGCATCGGTTCGCCTGCTACCTTGTGGCGTCTTCGCGTGCGACAGCCCGAGCGGCCTCCTCCGCCTCCTGGGCGGGCGTCAGCTTGGCGTAGTGAATCATGCCGAACACCACCAGCGCCACGATGATTACGATGCCCAGGACGAACTTCTGGCCTATCTGCGCACCGAACGGTGCCGTGGCCGCCTCGAAGAACAAGGGTGACAACGCCATGCCGAAGTTGGTCCCGGCCATGCCGATGGCGAGGTTGAACGCACGTCCCTCGTTCGCGCTGTTGCCAGCCGCGAAGTTGCCCTGCAGCGGCACGTACGTCTCCTTGCCGAGCGAGGTGACGAAGCCTGCGGCGCACAGTACGCCAAGCGACGGAGCCACGAGCGTGAGCGCGAGACCGACGATCGTCACGCACCAGGCAAGCGGCATCGCGCGGTTCTTGAAGCGCTTGAACAGCGGCCCCACCAGAAGCCCCGCGAAGATGCCCGCCACGGTCATGATGGTGGACGCCATGGCGCTCTCGCCCGTTCCGCCAAAGCCGCGCTCGGACACGATCAGTGACACGTTGGTCGAGAAGAGCTGGAAGCACAGCACGAAGACGAAGCTGATCAGCGTGATGAGCGCGACCTCCTTGGGCATGTTCTTGAAGACGTTGCTCTTGCGCTTTGGCTCAAGGTGACCCATGGGGAGGCAAATCGCCTCGATGATGATGAACGGCAGCTCAGCGGCATAGGCGGCATAGGCCATGTACCACTCGTGCGCGCCAAGGATGCCAGAGAGCGTGGTCCAGAGGATGCCGCCCAGCGCGACGAACGTGGAGTACACGCCCATGATGCTGCCGCGCTGCTGGCCCTCGAAGTAGTCGGCAATCAGGGCATCCGTCCCGTTCTGGATGCCGCCGATGCCGATTCCGATGAACACGGAGGCCACAAGCACCTGCCACAGCTCCGCATGGAACGCCACGACGGAGAGACCCGCGACCATAATCAGCACGTGGCACGCAAGCACGGTATAGCGCTTCTGCACGCGCGTCGCGAGCACGGACGACACGAACATGGCCGAGAGCGCCATGCACAGCGGAATGATGCCGATACACATCTGGACCGCCGCGATGTTGGCATCTGGAAAGCTCCTCGCGATAGAGGACAGGATGGGCACGGGAACGAGCATCCCCATGATGCACATCGCGGCGGAGTATATGCCTACGATGTACTTGACCTGAGTCTTGTTCATGATTCACACCTTTCTTCGCATCGCACGGACGAGAGGCGTGCGACCCGCCCTCGTCCTGATACCGCTGGCAGCGATTACCTAGTCGTCGAAGCCCTGGAACACGGGGACGCCCGTGTAGACCTTGGCCTGCTCCTGGCCGGACAGCACGCGGCGGGCGCCCGCGGCCATGGCCTCGAGCTCGAACTCGCCGGGGTAGGCCGTGACGGGCGCGACCCAGCCGCACGTCTCCCTCACGTGGCCCACGAGCTCGGCGCTGTGGGCCATGCCGCCGCCGAGCAGGATACCGTCCACGTGGCCGCCGAGGACGCCCGCCATGGCGCAGACGCACTTGGTGAGCTGGTAGAGCATCGCGTCCCACGCGCGCGCGGCCGCGGCGTCCCCCGCCTTCGCGCGGGCCGTGACCTCGCGCGCGTCGGAGGTCCCCAGCAGGTCCACGAAGCCGCCCGTCTTCATGCACAGGCGGCGGACCTCCGCCGTGGTGTGGCCGGCCTCGAGGTAGTCGAGCACCTCCGCCACGGGAAGGGCCCCGCAGCGGGTGGGGGCCATCATGCCCTCGCCGCCGACGATGTCGAAGCCGTCGACCATGCGGCCCAGGTGGTGCGCGCTCACGGAGATGCCGCCGCCCACGTGGCAGACCACGAGGTCGAGGTCCTCGTAGCGACGCCCCATCGACGCCGCGTGGCGGATGGCCGTCTCCTTCAGGTTCAGCGCGTGCAGGTGCACGTGGCGGTAGACGCCCCTCACGCCCGTGACGCGGGCGAGGTCGCAGAGCTCGTCGGTGTCGGGCGGGTTCACCACGAACGCGGGCCTTCCGCACTCATGCGCCAGGGCCGCCGCGAGCTGCGGGCCGAGCTGCGCGGGATGCTGCACGCCGTTCGCGCCGCGGCGGGCGTGGTCCAGCAGGACGTCGTTCACCTCGTACGTGCCGCCCTCGACGGGCATGAGCCCGCCGCCGCGGCCGACGAACGCGTCCATCGTCGCGGGGTCTATGCCCGCCTCGCCGAGCGCCGCCATGATGGTCTCGCGGCGGTACGGCAGCTGGTCGCTCACGCCCTCGAAGCCGGCGAGCGTCGCGGCGTCGTGGTCCACGGTCCTCTCCATGAGGGGGCGCTCGCCCTCGAACACGCCCACCTTCGTCGAAGTGGACCCGGGGTTGATCACGAGGATCCGGTAGTCCCTCTTCTCGTTGTCTGCCATGCCTAGTCCTCCTTCAGCGCCTGCGCGCGGACGCAGCTCATCACGACGTTCCCGACAAGCTCGGGAACGGGAGAAGAGCGCGAGCAGTCGCACACGATCTTCTTGAAGCCCTGGAGGAACGGGCCATATGCGTTCGCGTGACCGAAGTTCTGCACGAGCTTGACGCCGATGTTGCCCACGTTGATGTCCGGCCAGACGATAACGTTCGCGCGGCCCGCGACCTCGGAGGGACGGTGCACCTTCTTTGCGGCGACGTCCGGACGGATGGCCGCGTCGAGCTGGAACTCGCCGTCGATCTTGAGCTCGGGCGCGAGCTCGTGGGCAGCCTTGACGGCGTCACGCACCTTATCGACCATCTCGCCCTCGCCGGAGCCGTCGGTGGAGTAGCTCAGCATCGCGACGCGCGGCTCCCAGCCCGTGAGCGCGGCAACGGTGCGCGCGGAGGTGACGGCGATCTGCGCGAGCTTCTGCGAGTCCGGGTTCACGCACACGGCGGAGTCCGCGAACCCCAGCAGGTTGCCCTCGCTCCCCTCCCAGCCGGGGATGTCGAAGATGCCGGCGGAGCTCACCGTGGTGACGCCGTCCGCCAGGCCGATGATCTTCTGACCGGCGAGGATGACGTCGCCCGTGGAGCAGTCGATGCCGCCGAAGCTCACGTCCACGTCCCCGATGCGCTGCATCATGAACGCGCGGTCCATGGCACGAGCCGCGTGGCGGCGGACCCCCTTGGACTTGTACGGGCAGTTGGGAATGACCTCGAAGCGCTTCGAGAAGGACTCGTTGCCTTCCTCGTCGGTGATGTCCACGAGCTCGACCCCGGCGAGGTCGACGCCCACCTCCTTCGCCTTTGCGCGAACGGCCTCCGCGTCGCCGACGATGGCGCACCGTGCGAGGCCACCCTTCGTGAGCTCTGCTGCCACCTCCAGGATCTTTGGGTTCTCGCCCTCGTAGAACGCAACCCGCTGGGGGTTCTGCGCCGCCTTGCGACGCACGTCATCCATAAGGCCCATGCCTTTTCTCCCCTCACTTCGGTAAGGGACGGGGCGACCGCGCGGGTCGCCCCGTCCCTGGGTCTGATCTCTCGTTGTCTGTCCGTGCGGGCGGGGTCATTCCCCGTGCACGGGCCAAGGCGGACCCGCCGTCCGCACGCGCATGGGCCGCGGACGGCCGTCCTTCTCGGCCGGCTACTCCTCGTACTCCTCCGCGACGCGGTCGACGAGCTCGCCGAAGGTCTTCATCTTCATGACCTCGTGGATCGTGACCTCGACGTCGAGCTCGTCCTCGATGAGGGAGGTGAGGGCGATCATCTTCATGGACTCCTTGCCCAGCTCGTCGAAGGTGGTGTCGGCGGTGATGTCGCCGTTGTACTGGTAGGCGGTCTTTGCGAACCCCGCAAGCTTGTCGAAGAGCTCCTTGTTATCCATCGTGGTTCCTTTCCGTCAAACTCTTGTCTAGTTGCTTGTTTTATGACCGGGCGCTATGCCTCGACCTCGTCGAGCTCGAAGCAGAGCTCGCTCCACGTAACGGTCTTGTCAGAGCCTGGCTTGAGCGGCGTCACGCGCTCGATGGGCTTGGCGTGAACGCGAATCTGCTCGTGGTTCTTGTACAGGCGCTCCTGCAGCCCCTTCACGACCTTCTTCTTGCCGCAGAAGATCACGAACGTGTACTCCGGACCCTCGTCCAGCTTCACCTTGCCGTAGCCGTAGGGCTCGACGGCCTTGAGGTAGGGCTTGTCGTTCTGGATGCCCGGAATGGTAAAGGACTCGAGGGTGCCCTTGCCGCTGAGCTCGACCCACTCGGTGTCGGCGCAGCCGCAAGTGTTGCATCCCAGGTGGGGCGGGAACTCAATCGCGCCGCACTCCACGCACTTGCGGCCGTAGTACTTGCCCTGGGCGACGCCGTCGTAGAACTTCTTAACGATCGGCTCCATGTCTTCAAGAAGCATTGTCTGGTTCCTCCTCGTGGAAGTCTTCGTGACGTTACTCGTGCGTGCGCAGAATCTGGCAGCGGATGTTCTGGCCACCGCCGAAGCCGCGGAGGAACGTGGTCCTCGGGACCTTGGGCATCTGCGTCGCGCCCGCCTCGCCGCGCATCTGCTTGACGGCCTCGTAGATGTCCGCGACGCCCGACGCGCCGTGGGCGTGGCCAAAGTTGCAGCGTCCGCCGTGGGTGTTGATGGGCTTGTCGCCGTCGAAGCCGCAGCGGCCGTCGATTGCGTACTGCCAAGCCTCGCCGCGCGGGATGTAGCCGACCTCCTCGGCGCTGACGATGTCGCCGGCCAGGAAGAAGTCGTTCACGAACAGCAGGTCGAGCTCGTCGGGCTTCACGCCGGTGCACTCGTACACCTGCTTGGCGCCGTCCTTCGTGCCGTTGTACTCGTTGTCTGGGGTCGCGCCCTCGTACGCGGCGGCACCGGTGCCAAGGACGTCGATGATCTTGTGGTCAAGCCCGCGGGCGACGGCCATGTCGGTGGGCATGACGACGAGCGCGGCGGCACCGTCGCACTTGGTCTCGAAGCCGGTCACGCGCAGGTACTGGGTGACCTTGGGGTTGAACATGGAGGAGAGGAACTCGTCCGCGGTCTTCATGCCGTTCGCCTTCGCGGCGTCGTCGAAGTCGGACTCGTAGAACGCGAGCGGGTTGAGCACGGCGTTCCTGCGAAGGCTCTTGGACATGCCGTTGAGCGCCGCGTCGATCTGCTCGGCCGTGAGGTCGTACTCCCAGCGGTACTTGTTGATCCAGTTGTCGAAGCTGATGCCAAAGGCGGAATCCAGGGGACGGCCGTAGGCGCGGTCGTACACCATGGGGATGGAGGGAAGCATCTCCTCCAGCGGGAAGTCGCGGCGGTAGCAGCCGGGAGCGCCCACGACGGGAAGCGATGCCGCGAGGTCGACCGCACCGGAGAGCACGATGTCGTACGTTCCGCATGCGACGGCCTGGACGGCCTCCTGCAGGGCGACGTAGCCGGTGCAGCACGCCTCGGAGTGGTGGACGGAGCCGATGCCGCGGACGCCGAACCAATCTGCGACCTGCATGTTGGGCGTGAGGGAGTCGCCAATCATGAACGGGTTGGCCGCGCCATGGTAGAAGTACTGGATGTCGCGCGGCCGAAGGCCCGCGTCCTTGATGGCCTCGAGCGCGGCGTAGCCGAAGGCGTCGCCCTCGCTCATGCCCTTCGTCTCTGGATGGTCCTCGAAGTTCTTGAACGGTGTGCAGCCCACACCGACGATGGAGACGCTGCGTGCCTGCTTGCCCAGCTTGACCATTAGCTCACGTCCTTTGCGCTTGCTGTCCTTCACCTGACAGTACGTATCGTATGGACGGCCCCTCGGGAGCTTAAGAACAACGGCGCAACATGCGTTTCAGTCTGCGAGACAAAACTGTAGAAATTTGTTTCTCTCTGCAGGTAGACGATTCAACACAATGCGGCTTTCCAGGCAGTCGATATAAAAAGAAGCATTTCTGAGCGGTAGGATATTCAAGGCGAGCGGTATGTTGCAAAACGAAGTGGCCACAGAGAGTCCCACCGGCCTCGCATGCGACCGACCTTGCCTTGACCATGCGGCCTCGCACGAACGGACGCCACGGGACGAGCCGCCGCAGCGGACCGAGGGAGCCACGGAACAACGGTCTTGCAAGCTCAAGGCAGGCGCGCGCGAAGCCATCTTGCCCCACGGGCACTCACCCGAGAGATGTTTGCGAGATTGTGCAAAGTCGCCCCCGGTGTGTACGGCGCCACTCCACTCGCGGGTACACACCCAAGCCCACCTTGCACGATTTCGCAAGGTCGCCCAAGGTGCGTACGGGGCGCCGCACACATGCGGACCCAGTTTGCAGAGCACCGTAAACTCACCCACGGTGTGTTGCGAGAACCAGGCCCCAGTGTCAAGAAGTCTCAGGTGTGTTGCGCAAAATGAGAGAAACCCCCGGGTGTGAGACATGCCCTATTGATTCAATCAAACATAATCGCAGCTAGACGCTAAGCGATAATACTAAATCATTTATGCGCCCGGTACACACCTCGCGATTTCCGCCACAGGACGCCCTCTGGCGCAACACAACCGCCACGAGTTTGCACGATTTTGCAAGGTCGCCCCTGGTGTGTGCGGTGCGACCTCTTCCGTAGGTACGCACCGGCCATGAGTTTGCACCATCTTGCAAGGTCAGGCCGGGTGTGTGCGGCAGCGCCCCAGATACGGATACACACCCGACCCCAGTTTGCATATGCTCGCAAGGTCGCCCAAGGTGTGTGCAGCGCGCCCTCACGCGTTCTAGACACAGGCTCCAGGCATGTCAACGGGTGTCATCAGCCACGGTTGCGCACGCGGCCCCGGGCCCAAACGTGAACTTGAGCGCAAGTCAGATGGAGCTCGAGCCCGCCAGCTAAAGCTGGCCTAGTCCCAGCCCTGCGGCGCTTTCGGGGTCTGGCGTACGCTCTCCTCGGAAAGGAAGAACGGGGCATAGTAGAGCCTGTTCAGTACGGCCGCGATCTTCTGCGGCTCGATCTCGGGATGCACCTCGAGCCAGTACTGGATGAGGTTGTTGTGACCCGCAATCACAAAGGACAGATACAGGTCTCGCGTAACGGGGTCCCCTCCGATCGAGGCTATCCTGTCACGAAAGTAGTCATGCATGAAAATGGTCGCCTTGTGCACGAACGAGGGGTCGCCATGCGGACCGTTCAGCGCCACGACCTTGTCGCGGTTTCCCCGCAGCAGCTCCATGCGACTCACCATCGAAATCGTGGGGTCAAGCTCGGAAATACCAAACCGTGCCTTGAGCGCCATGTTGTTTATGCGCCGCATGTTCTGCAGAAGCTCGCTCTCGAAGCGCTTCACGACGTCGTCCACGGAGTCGAAGTGCCGGTAGAACGTAGACCGCGAGACCTTGGCCAGCCTAATGACGTCTGCCACCCGGATGTCGGGAATGTCGGTCGTCTCCATCAGCTTGAAGACCGCCGCCTCAATCTTTTCGTCAATGTCGTCTGGCATGCTCACCCCTCTCGCCCCACCCTAGGATATTGCAATATCGGACGAGCGTCCGCAAGATCCCACCCAACGAGGCCCTGGACCCCGCGGGCGCGCCCAAAGAAAAGGCCCGCCGCGGTCGATTCCGCGACGGGCCTCGTGCATGTCAGACCAACGTGCGCCACCGTGCGCGCACGAGCATCACCCCGTGTTCTGCAGGCCGGCAGAGACTCCGGACACCGTGCAAAGGATGAGGTAGATCAGGCGCTCCTTCTCGTCCGCGGTGAGCACCTGGCCACGCAGCCTCATGCGCGCAAGCGACATGACCTGCGCGATGGACAGCGCGTTCACGTACGGCAGGCGCATTCGGATGACGGGGCCAAGCACGCGACGGTGCTGCAGCGGCCAGTCGTCGCCGACGATCGCGAGCACCCACTTGCGCGTCAGGCGCATCTCGTCCAGGACCTTCCGGCTCAGGTCGTCGCGGTCGCCCAGCGACAGGTACAGCTTGCCGATGCGCTCGTCCGTCTTCGACAGCGACATCTCGATGTTGTCGATGAACGTCGAGAAGAGCGGCCATTCGCGGTAGGCACTCTGCAGTCGCTCCAGGTTGTTGAACTTCTCGCACGCCGTGCCCAGGCCGTACCAGGCGGCCAGGTTGATGCGCGCCTGCGACCACGAGAAGATCCACGGGATGGTGCGCAGGTCGTCCAGGGACTTCGCGCCCAGGCCACGCTTGGCGGGACGGCTGCCGATGGGCATGAGGCCGACCTCGGTGAGCGGCGTGACGGTGCTGAACCACTCCGCGAAGCCGTCCGTGTTCAGCAGGTCGAGGTAGCGGTCGCGGCTCGCCTCGCTCAGCGCCTCCGAGACGTCCTCGTACTCCTTGGTCGACTCCGTGTTGGTGAGCTCGGTCGAGGGCGCGCTCTGCAGCAGCGTTGCGCCGGCGACCTCCTCGATGTGGCGACGGGCCAGCGTCTGGTTGCCGTAGCGCGCGAAGATGACCTCTCCCTGCTCGGTGAGCTTGAAGCGGCAGTTCACGGAGCCCTTGGGCTGCGCCAGGACCGCACGGTTGGCCGGGCCGCCGCCGCGGCCGACGGCGCCGCCACGGCCGTGCATCAGCGTGAGGTCGATGTCGTTCTCGTTTGCCCACTTCGCGATGGCCGCCTGCGCCTTGTGCAGCACGAACGTCGCGGTGGTCGGGCCCTCGTCCTTAGAGGAGTCGGAGTAGCCCAGCATGACCTCCATCTTGCGGCCGGTCTGGGACAGGCGGCGCTGGACGTCGGGGAGCTCAAGCATCTGGTTCAGGGTGTCGACGGCGTTCTCGAGGTCCTCCACCTGCTCGAACAGGGGGATGACGTCGAGCACGGGCACGTCCTCCTGGTGCGCGAAGGCAAGGCGGGCGAGCTCGTACACGTCGGCCACGTTCTGGGCGCTCTTCGTGAAGCTGATGATGTAGCGGCGCGCGGCCTTCACGCCATTGCGGCGCTGAATCGAGCCGATGGCGCGGAAGGTGTCAAGCACCTCCTTGGTCATGGGCGCCAGCTCGCCGCGCTCGCCCCAGCGGCCGTGCTCGCGGATGTCCTCGAGCGCACGGCTGTGCACGAGCGAGTGCTGACGGAACTCCATCTCGACCAGGTGGAAGCCAAAGGTCTCGGCCTGCCAGATGACCTTCTGGACCGGGCCGTACGCCGTGCGGACGGCGCCGGCCTTCGCGAGGGACGCCTGGACGGTCTTGAGGTCGCGGATGTAGTCCTCCGCCGTCTGGTACATGATGTCGGCCGTGCGCTGGATCGTCGCGTCCAGGCGGTTGGAGATCACGATCATGGCGGCGCGGTGCAGCTCGGACGCGGACACGCGCAGCGCGGAGGCAGACAGCGCCTCGCTCATCTCCACCTGGTGGCTCCAGAGGTTCATGAGCTCCTTCGACGGCTTCGTGGTGCGCGCGTCGAGCGTGAGGTTGCGGCCCACCCACGCGGTGCGGTCACGCAGCGCCTCCAGCACGTGGACGCGGTACTTCTCGGACACCTCGCGGCTCACCTTCGCGGTGACGTTGGGGTTGCCGTCGCGGTCCGATCCGATCCAGCTGCCGGGGTGGAAGAACGCGGGGCACACGGGCGGCACGGTGCCGGCCTTGTCGCCCAGCTCCCAGTCGTCGAAGCGGCGGTACACGTCGGGCACGGTGTCAAACAGCGTGTTGTCGAAGATCGAGATGACCGTGTCGGCCTCCTGGACCGGCGTCGGCTTCTTGATGGCGATGGGGCTGGTGCGCAGCAGGGCCTCGATCTCCTGCAGCATGCGGCGCTCGTTCTCCGCGCGCTCGGTCGGCCCCAGGAACGGGCGCTGCTCCAGCAGGTCCGCGATGCGGCGGATCTTGCCCTCGGTCGCCTTGCGGCGCGCCTCGGTGGGGTGGGCGGTGAACACGGGATGGAACTCCAGGCGCTCCAGCAGCGCGTGGGCCTTCGCGCGGCCGCACTCGTCAACCAGCCTGTCGTAGGCAACGGTGATCTCGTTCACGGGATCCTCGCGGGACTGCGTGTCCACGCTGGCCTCGCGGGCGCGCAGCGCGTGCACGCGGTAGTTCTCCTCGCAGATGTTTGCAAGGTGGAAGTAGGCGGTCAGCGCGCGCACGATTAGGGTCTCGTCCTCGAGGGACATCTCGTCGATGGTGCTCACGCAGTCGTCGAACGCGTCCTTGCCCTCCTGGCCGTCGTCGCCCTCGGTCTCGCTGCGCGTCGCGATCAGCGAGTCGTGCAGGATGTGGTCGAACTCGTCGCGCAGGCTCGGGTCGTACTCCTTCAGCACCTTGCGCACCAGACGCAGGAACAGCGTCATGTTCGCCCTGATGGAATCGGGAACGTCCACGCCGGTGAGCATCGTGGCCGCCTGCGCGAGCTCGGCCGCCTCCTCCGCCGTCGGGTAGATGGTGGGGCGATCCTCGCGCTTGAAGTTAAGGAGCTCCTCGATCGTCTTGGGGTTCTTCAGGGCAAAGTCCTCGGCCGCGCTCTTGAGGTCGGCGCCCTTCTCCCCCGCGCAGCCGGCCGCCTGGCCGCCTGCACCCGTGACTTCTGACACTGCGTTCCTCCTCTGCCGTCCGACGATAGTCGCCAACGCATTAGCTCGCAGGAATATTGCAAGTACACATTACCGCGGCGAGGCCCGCGCCACCACTTTGGCACGCGCGCGAAACTCAATATTCACCTATCGGGCGAGAAATACGTGACACCCAAGGCAGAAACCGCGCCTCTGGCCGAATTCTGGACAACATGGGCGGCCCTTCTCGCTAGTTCAGCCACTATCGCATGACGCGCGGCAGCGCCCCGCAACCGCTATGCTTGTGTCACGCGGACAGGCGCGGGCGCACGGGCAAGAAGATCGCGCGCCCCAGGCAGATGCCCGCCGCCAACAGCAGCCCACCACCACACGAAGGTGCCACCAATGACCAACCCCATCCGCAACCTCAGACGTCCCGCCCCGCAGCCGGCCGACCAGCCGGACGGCGTCTCCACCCGCCTCCGCGACGCACGTGCGCGCGCGGCCGCCCCCTCTCAGGCGAAGGCAGGCTCGCAGGAGCCAGGGTTCCTTCGCCGCGTGGTCGACCACTGGTGGGACCGTCTCATCGGCGCCGTGTACTCGGGCTCGCTCTCGAGCCAGACCGCGCGCTACGCGGCACACGACTCGCGGCTCGACTACGTCATGAACTCCATCGGCATGGGCGTCTGGGGCGCGCTCTTCCCCATCCTCACCATCGTGGCGTCGCGCCTGGCCGGCGCGGAGCAGGCCGGCATGTTCTCCATGGCGTTCGTGATCGCGAACCTGCTCATCTTCATCGGCAACTACGGCGTGCGCACCTACCAGGTGTCCGACATCGACGAGACCGAGTCGTTTCTGGCCTACCAGATCCACCGCGTGATCGCATGCGTGCTCATGATTCTTGCCGGATGGCTGTTCTGCCTGGTCAGGGGCTATGCGGGAGAAATGCTCACCATCTGCTGGGGAACGTTTGCCTTCAGGGTGATAGACGCGTTCGCGGACGTGTACGAGGGCAGGCTTCAGCAGATGGACAAGCTGTACCTTGCGGGCGTATCGCAGGCAGTGCGCTGCGTCGCCGGCGTGGTGGTGTTTTCCGTGGTGCTGTTTGTGACGCGCTCCATCCCCGTGGCGTCCATCGCGCTCGCCGTGGTCGCGCTGGCGTCGCTCGTCGTCGTCACCATACCGCTCGCCCTGTTCGAGACGCCAAAGTCCCGCGGCTGGGAGCTGCAGGAGGTGAAGGAGATCTTCCAGGAGTGCCTCCCGGCGTTTCTCGCCCAGTTCATCTTCACGCTGGTGGAGTCCATCCCCAAGTTCGTGATGGAGGGCACGCTCGCCTACCAGAGCCAGCTGTACTTCAACGCGATCTACTTTCCCGCGCAGAGCATCCTCATGGTGATCGGCCTGGTGTACAAGCCGCAGCTGGTGCGGCTGGCAAACATCTGGTCGGACCCCAGCCGCCGCAGGCGCTTTGACCTCATCATCGTGGCGGTGCTGGCGCTCACCGCGCTCGTCACCGTGGTGTACCTGGGCTTTGCCGCGTGGATCGGCATCCCCATCACCAGCTTCCTCTATGGGCTCGACTTCGAGCCGTACCGCACGGCGCAGTACATGATGATCGTGGCCGGCGGCATGACCGCCGCCATCGACTTCCTGTACCAGATCGTGACGGTCCTGCGCCAGCAGGAGAAGGCCACCAGCGCCTACGGCATCGCGCTCGCCGTGGTCACGATCCTCTCCATCGTGCTCGTGCGCACGATGGGCTTCTATGGCGCAGTGTGGGCGTACCTGGTGGTGATGATCGTGCTGCTGGGCCTCATGATCTTCCAGTACGTGCGCGTGCGCCTGAACCCCAAGGAGTTCTAGGAGCGCCGGGCGCGGCGCCCCCATCCCGCCTCCCACCGCCCACTTGGCCCCGTTCGCGGGCGAGAAGCGCATACAGTCTTAACTGTATTAGTTTCACTAGTACACTTAAGACGCAGAGACGCACGGCTACCTTTGGCATATGCCACGACGTCGGATCGGAGACGACGTGATCCAGGTCAACTACCAAGACTCTCGCCCCATCTACCAGCAGGTTCACGATGGCTTCAGGCGGCAGATCCTGGGGGGCGTGCTACGCCCTGGCGACCAGCTGCCCTCGGTCCGCGAGCTGTCAACAAGGCTTGCGGTGAACCCCAACACCGTGCAGCGGGCGTATCGCGAGCTGGAGCAAGAGGGCTGCGTCTACTCCGTTCGGGGCAAGGGTAGCTTCGTGGCGGACGCGTCGGACGCCGCTCGGGCGCACCAGGCGGAGCTCCTCGGGCGGTTCGACTCGCTCGTCCAGGAGCTGCAGGCTCTGGGCGTCACGCCCGAGCAGCTCCGCCAGAGACTTGAGGGAGGCACGACATGACGAACGCAATCGAGGTGCACGAGCTCCGCAAGGCATTTGGCGACGTCAGAGCGTTGGACGGCGCGAGCCTCACCGTGCCCGCAGGCTCCGTGTACGGCCTCGTGGGGCCAAATGCCTCTGGAAAGACGACGCTTTTGTCCATCGTGCGCGGTGTCGTACGCCCAACCTCGGGAGAGGCCCTCGTCTTTGGCAGGCCCCCGCTTGACGACCCCGCGGTCAAGGGCCGCATCGCCCTCGCGTCCGGAAACCCCTACTTCCTCAAGCCGGAAAGCGCGGACGGCATGGCACGGTTCTACCGCTCCGTGCTGCCGATCTTCGACGTGGACCGTTACCTGGAGCTCGCACCGCTCTTCGAGGTCGACCGCACCCGTCCGCTCAGGAAGCTCAGTCGCGGTGCCCGTGCGAAGGCCGCGCTCCTGCTCGCCCTCTCCTGCACCGCCGACCTGCTCCTGCTGGACGAGGCCATGGACCTCGTAGACCCCATCGCCCGCAAACGGATGTGGAGCGTCGTGCTGGACCAGGTCTCATCGCGAGGGCTCACCGTCGTCGCGGCCACCCACAACCTGCGCGAGCTGGAAGGCGTGTGCGACCACCTTGCGATTCTGGACAGGGGCGTCGTGCGGGACGAGGCTGATCTCAACGAGCCCGCATCAGATATCGTGAAGGTTCAGGTCATGCTGCCGGAGGGTGCCGAACTGCCCACAGGACTCGAGGTCGTCCACGCGAGACCCGAGGGAAGGCTGCTCACCCTCCTGGTGCGCGGCAATGCGGGCGGGGTGCGAGAAGAGCTAGACGCCGTCCACCCAACGTACCTCGATATCGTGCCGCTATCTCTTGAGGAAAGGTTCGTCTGCGAGCTTGGAGGCGATGATCATGAGGCTTAAGGACACGGGTACCATCCGCCGCACGCACGCATCATGCGGCCTTGGGCTCTTCGCGGACACGTGCCCGAGGATGCCACACGTCATGCTCGGGAGTCTGCTCGTCTACCTTGTACTTCTCGTTCCCTTGGCGCTGTCCGAAACGAAGCCTGACTCGATGGCCAACCTCGAGACCGCGCTCAGCGCCACCATACACCCACTCGTTCCCCTAACGGCGCTCCTCTCGTTCTACAGCGTCGCGACGGCCTTCTCGTGGACGTTCGACCGCCAGGCAACAGATCTCTACGGGGCGCTACCCGTACGCAGGAGGACCCAGTTCCTCGCGCTGCTGCTCTCTTCGGTCTCGGCTCCCCTTGTCGGCCTGTTGGTGGCATGGCTCGTTTCCTGCGCGATTCTTGGATTCGGCCCGAATGTCGCCCCGATGGTCCCTTGGCTGGGGGTGCAGCTTCTTCTCGTCGTCACGTTCAGCGGTCTTTCGGTGCTGTGCACGCAAGCCGCCGGACGCGCGGGGACTGCGTTCCTCTGCTTCATGATGGTAGGAATCTATGCCGAGGCCGTGCGCCAGCTGGGACATGCGCTCTACTTCTTGGTCGACCCTACCTTCGGGCTCTTTCTCCAGGGCGTGCACGCAAACGCAACCTGGCTGAGCCCACTTGCGCGCCTGCACCAGCTCTCCCTGCACATTACGGGCGCGGCTGAAAGCCAGGTTCCATGGATGTCGCAGCTTTGGCACGCCCTTGGTATGTACGCCCTTGCGAGCACGCTCTGCATGGGCGTTGCGGCGTGGCTGTTCGGACGGCGCGACCTCGAGCGCGCCGGAGACGGCTTCGTGTACTTGGCGGCACAGGAGCTGGTAGTCGCACTGCTCAGCCTTGCGATGGGGGCAGGCCTCGCATGCGTACTCTTCTTCATGGTGATAGGGGCGGCCAAATGGCAGCTCTCGGGCGTCCCGGCACCCCTAATCTGTCTGGTAACGACGGCGTTCACCGCACTCTCCTACGCAACGGTCACGGCGGTGGCGAAAAGGAGCGTGCGCTCGGTACGCGGACACATCCCCGTCCTTGCCGCAACGGCATCCATCGCGCTCGTCGCCAGCGTCGCGCTGGGTTGGGCAGGCACGAGCAATGCCTCGTACATCCCTCCCGCCAGCGAGATAAAGAGCGCGACCATGTCCGAACTCTCCATGCCAATCACCAGCAAGAGCGCCATCAAGTCCCTTCGCAACCTGCACGCAAAGCTCAATGAGGCCCGTACATCCTCATACGGCGCAACGTGGAAGGCCTACAGTTCCTTCGGTATCGCATACCAGATGAAGGATGGATCGAGCGTCATCCGCAGCTACTCGTTGCCCTGCACCGAAGACGGAACCATTCTGGACACCGACGCAGCAATCGCGGTGCGCCGCTTCAAAGCCAAGGGCGCCCTCGATGCCAACCTGAGGCAAACCGTCTCCAGCATGCTCGCCGGTAAGGAAGAGGTATGGGTGTCCGTGGACTGCCAAGACTCCTCCAACAGCACCGATACGTCGTACAGGGTCTCGTCAGCCGATTACTCCAGCCTTCAGGAAAAGCTCGACGCCGATATCAACAAGAACGGTGCCGCTCGCATTACCTCGGTTCCGAATGAGTCCGCCCTGAGCCTCTCTATGAGCTACGCCTCTCCTTCCAAGGGAGACCTGACGATCACCATGGTCCTTAGTGAGAAAACTACCCCGTCGACCTTGGCATGGCTACGCGAGCGCTATGCAACCACGATGCCCGCTTTACGTGAATAGCCGCGTCTCACTCGCACGCCAGCGCCTTTTGCTCTACCATGTTCCGCGCGGAATGAGGTTCTCCGTGGGGCAGAAGCCCCAAACCGCCTTCGGGATGATGACCTCTGCCACTGTTACGGCGGCAGAGGTCTTTTCTTTTGCCGCGAGGACAAGGCCGCCCGAGCCCGGGCCGGACGGCCGCGACGGAAAGCGAACGTGCATGGAAGAGAGACTTCGCAGGGTTTGGCAAAGCTATGGGGGCGTTATCGTGCTGGGTGCCGTGGGTATCCCCATCGGTATTGCGGTGGGCGCCATAGACGCCGTGTTCGGCCGCGTGCTCATAGCGATTGGAGCTATCCGCGACGCGCACCCGTTCTGGTTCATACCGTTCCTTGCGGCGGCGGGCGCGCTTATTGCCTGGTCCTACCTGCGCTTTGGCAAGAACACCGGCCGTGGCATGAGCCTGGTGTTCGACGTGGGCCTCGGGCGCGAGAACGTGATACCGCTGCGCCTCATCCCGCTCATCATGGGCGGCACGTGGATCACGCACCTGTTTGGCGGCAGCGCCGGCCGAGAGGGCGTCGCCGTGCAGATCGGTGCGACGCTCTCGCACTGGATCGGCTCCAAGCTGCCGTTCAGGCACCCCGGCAACACCTTCCTTCTGGTGGGCATGGCCGCCGGCTTCGCGGGGCTGTTCCGCACGCCGCTCGCCGCGACGCTGTTTGCTCTCGAGGTGCTGGTGGCCGGCAGGCTGGAGCTGCAGGCACTCTTCCCCGCGCTCACGGCGTCCATCGCGGCAAGCGCCACGTCGGGCGCCCTTGGGTTCGAGAAGTTCGAGGTACCCCTGGCCGTGAGCACGACCTTGGATCCAAGGACGCTCGCCCTTCTCGCCGTGCTGGGTGTGTGCTTTGGCGTGGTGGGAGGCCTGTTTGCCTGGTGCCTGAAGTGGGGCAAGAAGATCGCCGCCGCGCGCATCGAGCATCCCGTCAAGCGCATCGCCATCATGGGCGCGGCGCTCTCCGTCGTGTTCCTGCTGCTGTGGCAGGGTCGCTACTCCGGGCTTGGCACCAACCTCATCTCCGCGAGCTTCGTGGACGGTGCCGCCGGCATCCGGCCGTGGGACTGGGCGCTCAAGTTCGCGCTCACGGTGCTCACGCTGTCCGCGGGGTTCCAGGGGGGCGAGGTCACGCCGCTCTTCTCCATCGGGGCGAGCCTCGGCGTGGTGCTGGGCGGCCTCACGGGCCTTCCCGTGCCGCTGGTGGCGGCGCTGGGATACGCCGCCGTGTTTGGCTCTGCCACGAACACGCTGCTTGCGCCCACGTTCATAGGCGCGGAGGTGTTTGGCTTTGCCTACCTGCCGCACTTCTTTGTGGTGTGCGCCGTGGCGTACCTGTTCAACATGGACAAGTCGATCTATGCGCTGCAGGAGGTTGGCTACCGCAGCAGGTAGCCTCCTGGTCCAAACCGGCGGGACGCACGTGGTGACGCCCCTGCGCCCCGGCGGGGGTGCGCCTAGCCAAGCTCTGCGGCAAGGCGGCTCGTGAGCGGGTCGTAGCCCTGTCCCAGCACGCAGGCGACGTAGCCCTGAGCCCACTGTGGCGTGCAGCCGGGGCTGCCCGACGTCGCCGCGAGGGCAGGCGTGTAGTCGCGGAGCATATACGTGGTCATGTCGTGCCCGTTGCCCTTGTGCGTGACGACGGGCTCGAGCGCGTAGCGCACCACGCGACAGCCGCCGTCCGGGTCCTTGTGCAGCGTGACCTTGGCCATGCCGCCCACCATCGTGGGGTCGTCGCGCTGCGTGGACACGAAGTTCCCCACGGACCAGAAGCACACGCCCGTGCCGCCGCGGGCGGTTTGGAACGTCTCCACCGGTCCTATCACGTGCGGGTGCCCACCCACGATCACGTCCGCCCCGCCGTCCGCAAGGAGCTGGGCCCACTGCCGCTGCGACGCGGTGGGCTCGCTCACGTACTCCGCGCCCCAGTGCGGGCACACCACCAGCATGTCCGCGTGCGTGCGGGCGTACGCCATGGCATCGCGCACGTGCTCCTCCATAAGCATCGAGACGGCACCTTTAGGGTCCGCAAGCCCGTTCAGGCTGAACGTGAAGTTGAGCACCGCCACGCGGAAGCCGTCCTTCTCGTATATGTACACGCCGTTTGGCACGTCCGTCGCGGGCGCGTCCGGGTCGCGCATGCCCACGACGGCGACGCCGGGATGGCGCCGGTGCCAGAAGCTGAGCTCGCTCCCAATGGCGGGATACCCCGCGTCCATCGCGTGGTTCGACGCCTTCAGCACCACGTTGAAGCCGGCCTTCGCCTCCGCGTCGCCCATCTGCTGCGGCCCGTTGAACTGCGGATAGCCCGAGAAGGGCGCGACGTCCCCGCCGAGGGGCGTCTCTTGGTTCAAGATCTTGAGGTCCGCCCCGCTAAGCTCGCCCTTGACGTGCGCAAACACGTGGTCGAAGTCGTAGTTGCCATCTGAGGTGGCACCGCTTTGGTACACGCCCTCGTGCATGAGGACGTCCCCCACCATCACCAGGTCCACGTCCACGCCGGGCTGTGCCACGTACGGCCGGTCGCTCACCGTGCCCAGGGGCGCGAGCTCTGCCGCGGACGCGACGGAAACCTTGCGCGGCGCACCCAGCACGTGCAGCACCATCGACGCAGCTCCGAGCGCCACCACGATCACGATGGCGCAGGCCGCCTGCAGAAGCACGCTTGGGTAGCGCCCGGGCCCATGGCCCGCCCCCGTGCCCGTGGCCTGCGTTTCTCGCATGCGCACCCCCTGTGTCAGAAGTCTTTTCCACATGGTAGGCGAAGGGCGGCGCAGCGGAGCTCTCTTTCAGCTGTCTTTCGGGCGGCGGCGCAAACCGCATGTCACCTGAGGATTTGAGCCGATACCTTTGCCCTGTCTGCCGCGGCGCCATGCGGTCCGCCACCTCGCGAAAAAAACACGCCCCCTCATAGGAGAAGCGCGTTCGGTCGCTTCTAAGAGCGAGGAGGCTGGCATGAGCCACGCACAGGGCCCCAAGGGCAGATTCGATTCAAATGGGCATTGCTGTTCAACCCTTGAACAGATTTATTGGTCTCAGGGGGAAAGCAGCATGAAGTCAAGGCGCCAACGCAAGAAGCTGGGTCAGGCCGGCTGGAAGATCTCTGAGGTCGAGAGGCTGACGGGGCTGAGCCGCAGGGACATTCAGCGCGTCTGCTACCAGGGCGAAGGCGGCATTGGGCTTCTGTCGCCAAAGGAGACGAAGTGGGGATACCGCGTGTACTCGGCGCAGGACCTGAAGGTGCTGTACGCGGTGTCCCTGCTGAGGGAGCGCGGCAAGACCCTCCCCCAGGTGAAGAGGGAGTTCGAGAGGGTGCACTCGGACGTCGACGCGATTCTGGACGAGCAGGTCGAGCTCCTGCGCGAGGAGATCGAGAAGAGCGTGAGCAGGTACCACAAGGCGCTCGCGCTTGGCCACGCGAAGGACCGCCGCGCACTGGAGCGGCTGTTCAGGCACATCGTCGCGTTCGAGCTGACGTTTGCGGAGGACGCCGGGACGGACTCCGCGCTGGACCTCCCCGAGATGGAGCTGCTGGTGGAGCTGATGTACGGACCCGGCAGCTACGAGGGCATACGCGGACTTCTGTAGCAGGTCCGTTTCGACGCGGGAAGACGAGCGAAAGGAAAGCGAATGCTTAGGACGAAACTGACGGCGGCGGTTGCGACCGGAGCCGTCCTCGTGGCGCTGTGCGCCTGCGGCAATGCGCCAGCCGGAAGCCAGGGCAAGGCCACGGCGAGCGCGCCGGCACAGCAGACGAAGACCGTGCAGATAAAGAAGTCGCCGGACAAGTACACCCACTACGTTAAGAACTACGTGGGCATGAACGCCGCCAACGTTGGCTACATGGCGATGGACGGCAGAAGGCACGATGAGTACGGAAACGGCGTTCACCCCGTAATCGTCTTCGTGACCCCGGATGGCACCCACATAGACTCCAGCGACTCCGAGTCCAAGCTGCTGAGAAAGTATAGGGTGTCGAACCAAAACGTCGCGCCAAACACCAAGATCAAGTCCACCTTCGACAAAGACGAAGACGGCACGGAGTATGACAACCTGACCACATGGAACAGCATCGACGAGATCGTGCTTGCCGTGGACGAGGTTGGCAAGAGCGGTAATTCGACCGACATGACCAAGATCAAGGCGTCGCCCAACAACACCACGGCATACATCCGAGACTACGTGGGTCGAAACCTCGCCGATTGCGGATACGTGTCGCTGACCGGAAAGTTTGTCGACGGCTACGTGGGCGGAAGCTACGTTCAGCTAGACGTCAACGCGAGCGATGGCTCTTACGTGGACGTGTCCGACAGCAAATCCCTCAGCCAGTACAGGGTGACTGCCCAGAGCGTGGAGCCCAACACCGAGCTCACGTTCGAGCACGAGAAGGACGAAGACGGCACGGAGTACTCGAACCTGGCGATCAACCAGTCGATCAGCTCCATCACGCTTTCCGTCGAGAAGATCTCTAAGTAGCGACTGACGCAACCCCGCTATCCGCGTGCGGAGCCGGCTCGCACCATAGACCGGCTCCGCACGCACTAACTGAAAAGTCCTTGGGGGGGGGGGGGGGGGGGGGGGGGGGGGGGGGGGGGGGGGGGGGGGGGGGGGGGGGGGGGGGGGGGGGGGGGGGGG
>NZ_JABAGR010000006.1 GCF_012844235.1 Parafannyhessea umbonata | reverse complement strand
GCGTTGCGCAGGCCGCGCTTCACGTCGTAGCGGGAGTACAGCTCCGCCGGCACCACGTCCACGTTGCGGCCGCCCTCCTACAGCAGGTCGGACACCTCCGGCCTGCCAAGCCCTACGGACGGCATGGGGTACCGGTCGACGATGTGCTCGAACGCGGAGGTGTTTTCGGGCGTGAGGTAGTGCCGCGGCCTCTCGGCCAGCGGATCGTACGCATAGGACATTGCGTCTCCTTAGAACGTGCCGTCGTGGGCGGGCGCCGGCAAAGGCCGCTGCGCTTCTCCCCTGCCTACAGGCGGTACATGAAGTTGAAGACCTCTTCGCGCTGCATGGTGATCTGGACGCCGATCTCCTTCGACAGCGACTCAAGCTGCTGCTGCAGCTTCGAGAACTCGACGTCAGACGGGCCCAGGTCCACGAGCATGGTCATCGTGAACGTGCCCTGCAGGATGGTCTGCGATATGTCCAGAATGTTCGCGTCGTGCTGCGACAGGGCCGTCGCCACAGCGGCGACGATGCCCGAGCGGTCGCTGCCCAGGACGGTTATGATCGCGCGGTTCTTGGAGTCTTCCTTCGTGGTTGCCATTCGTCCCCAATCGGTGTGTCACGGCCGGCGTCCGGCCGCGTGGCGATAGTTGCAACCATTGTATCCAAGGGACGCGGCGGCCATACCTGCCGCCCCGGCATTGAGCCCATTTCGAAACGTGGGCGCGCCGCGCGGGACCCGGTGGCACGCGCCATCGCCCCCCCGCGCAGGCGCCGGGCGAGAAGTGCCGGGCGCCCTAGTTGTTGCGGGCGTCCTCCTCGCTTGCCCTCAGCAGCTGCGCCACGTCGTCCTCCGAGACGCCCATGGCGACGGCAAGCTCCTGCAGGGAGCGCTCGCTCGCCTGCTTGAAGATGCGCTCGTAGGCGACGGGCGGACGCTTGTTGGAGGCCCGCACCTGCTCGATCCTGGTGCGGAACGTCTTCGCGATGCGCACGGCGTCCCGGCAGCTGCCGCGGCGCAGCTCCGTCTTGAAGCGCTCCTCCTCCAGCGCGTTGCTGCGTGAGGAGAGCTCCTCCAGCGGGAGCTCCGTGTACTCGCCTATGATCTGCTCCGCCTGCTTGCGACCGATGACAGGGCGAAGCCGCCCCTCGCTTGCCACCGGGAAGCTGATGCGCATGGGATGGCGACCGCCCACGGGCATGAGCATGTACGTGGCCTGTGGATCGTCCTCGATGGCCTCTACCTTGCAGACGCCTTGTCCCGGATGAACTACGTACTGGCCAACCTTGTACATGTGGCATGCTCCTTTCGCGCAATATGCTACTTACCTTAGCACATTAGCGAAAAAAATGCCACCAAACCGGCGATATGTCTTGCACATGCCCTACAAGTAGTGTAGTTTAGTGCGTTTCTCTATGTATGGCGCCTACTTGCAGCAGTCTGTCACCCAGCTCACGAAGTTCTCCTGCGCGTCGCCGGACGTCTCCGCAAGCTCGAAGCCCCTGCCCCACACCGGCGTGAACGCCACGTCCTTCACCCCGTCGTATGCGCCAAGCGCAGCCGCCAGGTTCGCGTCCGCGGTCAGCGCCGTCGCGGATTGGAACAGCCCCGTGTTGATGCGCCAGTGCGGAGCGACCTCGCACGAGCCAAAGCCGGCGTAGTGGCCGCTCAGGGCGTACAGCGGGTTCATCGCGTTCACGCGGCTCTGCATGTCCGTCTTCAGCGAGTCCAGCTTCACGATGTCCTGCGCCCAGTCGCTCACCAGGTCGTCCTTCCAGCCCTTCAGGTCCTTGTACCTGTCCGCGTTGTCGCCCAGAAGGGTCGCCACCGTCTCGTCAAAGTGCAGGCTCGACTCGTCGTCCACGCCAAACAGCTGGTTGGACGTGGTGGAGCGGTCCAGCGCGTCATAGGCGCACACGCCCTTCTGCGCGGGGCGGCAGTGCTTCACGAAGTCCCACATGCTCGTGATGGTCACGCCGCCGGCGCTTGGGCTGTACGTGATCCAGCGGTCGTCCCCGTTCAGCGCGCTCACGTAGCTCTCCGCGTCGTTGTACACCGTGGACTGCACCTTGGTGACGCCGCTCGCGGCGGAGGACGTCACCGCGCCGGCGGCGCCGCCCGACTTCGCCGCGGCGGAGCCGCCCGCCGTCTCGGTCGCGTCGCCGTCGGTCGCGGCGGAGCCCTCCTGCGAGGAAGACGCGCCCGAGGCCGCGGCCGCGCCGCCGTCCGCCGCGTCCTTCTCACCCGCGCCGGACGCGTCCTCAACCGCGCCGGTCATGACGTCTATCTCGACCGCGCTGTCGGAGTTTATGTTGGGGTCGCCGGGAAACGCCGGGTCCACCAGATGCCCCGGCGTGTACGTGTACGGAAAGCTCGTGGTCGAGAAGAACTTCTCCGCGGAGCCCTCGATCGTCTGGAGCATGTAGTCGTAGTACGTGCCGGAAAGGTAGCTGCCGTCCTGCACGGGCTCCAGCTTCAGGGCCTTGTCGTCCGCGCCGGTGAGGCCGAGCTCGTTCACGAGCTTGCCGTACGCGGTCGCGAGGTCGCAGGAAAGCGCCTTCGTCCACTGGCCGTCCGCGCGGGCGCCGTCGTTAGCGAACTGCCCCATCATCCACTCGTAGCCGCTGTCCGCCGCGTCGTACGACGTGATGGGGCACCACGACGCCGAGCCAAACACGCGGTCGGATATGGACTTGCCGTCCGCGTCGTGCATGGCCGCGCCGATCTTGGAAAGGTACGGCGTGAAGATGCCGCAGTCCCCCAGGGCGCCCAGGCACGCGGACACGCCCCCTCCCGCGCCGTAGCCAAACACGAAGATGCGCTTCGCGTCGCACGGCAGGCTCTTGCCGTTGTAGCGCAGGTAGCGCACCGCCGCCTTCAGGTCCACCACCGGCCACGGCGCGCCGCCGGAGTACTGCTCGCTCGAGTCGCTCACATAGCCGCCGGAGCGCCCGCGAAACCCCGCGTACACGTACACGAGGCCCTTCTTAAGGTATGTCCCCAGCCCGTCGTACGAGTACGCCGTCGGGCAGCCCTGCGCGGAGAGGCGCGCGGAGTTTATGGGCATGACCACCGGGGCGGTCTTCGGCGTGAACGAGCCCACCCTCCCGTCCGGCGCTATCTTGCAGCGGTAGGTGTCCCCGCTCTTCTCGCCCTTGAAGTAGGCACCCGGGACGTAAATGGCAAGTGACTCGTAGCTGCCGGCCGCCGGGTCCGTGCAGTACGGAAGGCCCAGCTGGTAGTAGCAGTCGTTCGTCTCGTCGTAGTTCCAGGCAGAGTCGTCGATCTCGAGCTTCTTGTACTCGCCCAGGTTGACCTTCACGTCCTCCGGCTTGTCAGACTTCCCGTCGCCCCTGCAGGCGGCAAGCCCCATGGCCGATGCCGCCCCCGCAAGCGCGAGGAAGCCCCTCCTGCTCATGTCCATTCGCAACTCAGCTCCCCGTGGGCTATCCCTGACGTACGCCCTTGACCTTGCTGGCGATTGCGTTCTGCTTCTCGCGACGGTCCTCACCCCAGAAGCAGCACGAGAGCATGCCGGGGCCAACGTGGCAGCCGATCGTGGGCCCGATGGTCGACGTGAGGATGCGCGCGGAGTCGTCGATGTCCGCCACCATGGCGCCCAAGCGCAGGCCGTCGTTCTCGCAGTCCGCGTTGCCGATGGCCGCCACGGCCGGGTACTGCAGCTGCGAGCGGTGCTTCTCGTAGTACTCCTTCATCTTGCGCATGCCCTTCTTGCGACCGCGCGTCACTCCCAGGATCGTGAGCTCGCCGTTCAGCTTCCAGGACAGCAGCGGCTTCGCGTCCAGCGCGGACGATACGAGCGCGACGGACTTGGGAATGCGGCCGCCGCGGTGCAGCGTGTCAAGGTTGTCCACCATGAAGATGGTCCACACGTGGTAACGCGCGTCCTCCGCCCAGCGCACGAACTCCTCCGCGGTGACGCCGCGGTCGCGCTGGCGCACGCCCTCCTCAAGCAGCAGGTAGAAGGACGTGGACGCCAGCAGCGTGTCCACGATGTAGATGGGCAGCTCGCGGCCCAGCTCCTCCTGCACGCGGTCGAGCGCCGTGCAGGCGCCGTTGTAACCGCCAGAGATCCCGCTCGAGATCGTCATCAGCACGGTGGGGACGTCAAGCTCCGCCGCCTTGCGGAACGCCTCCTCGTACACCAGCTGCGACGGCTGGGACGTCTTGGGGGTCGCGCCCCAGCGAATGCGCTCGTAGAAGTCGTGGGCGCTCATGGACTGGAACAGGTCGTCCAGCCCAGAAAGGCCGCCGTCGGGCTTTCCGGCCTCCGTGTAGGTAAAGGGAAGGAACGTGAGCCCCGACCTCTCGATGTCCTGGATCGAGAAGTCGCACGTCGAGTCTGTCATCAGGTTGAACTTGGCCTTCATATGAACCTGTCCTCGCTAAGATCGATTCGGATGGTGATATTGTACGGCTAATGGGCAAATCGCCAAGACATGGAGGTCCACATGCTCCACACCGACACTACGGACGGCCGCGGCTCCTCCAGCAACGCCCCCGCAAGGGGCGCGTCCCCCAAAAACGCGGTGCAAGACGCCGTCGACGCGGGTACCACCGGCAGCGTCCGCAGGCTCCACCTCGTCTTCAGGGGAGAAGTGCAGGGCGTCGGCTTCCGCTGGACCTCCTCGCGCTGCGCCAACTCCGTCGGCTGCACCGGATGGGTCCGCAACGAACCCGACTGGCAAACCGTCACCATGGAGCTCCAGGGCACGCAAGAGCAGATATCCGCGTTCTTCGGCGCGTTCGCGCACGCCTATGCGCGCTACCCCATCGAGTACGTGATCGACGAGAAGGACGACATCCCTCCCGTCGAAGGCGAGCCCGACTTCAGGGTCAGGTACTAGAAGGGGGAAAGCTCCCGCGCGGACAGCAAGCTTGGAAATGCCGACAAGAAACTTGGGCATTTCGACAGAACGCCAAGCAGTAGCAAGCGGCAGCTGCACGCCCCATGGCAACTCGGCCCATGGCCGATGCCTACGAAGAAGCCCCGCACTGCGTTTCCGCAGGTACGGGGCCTTTTCTTCATGGTGGCGGGGAAGGGAATCGAACCCCTGACACGGGGATTTTCAGTCCCCTGCTCTACCAACTGAGCTACCCAGCCGTTACTTGCTCGCTTGCAAGCCTGTTTAATATATCAAAGATTCCGCGCGCGTCAACGAACTTTTTCAAACCAGATGGAGAGAATTTGAAGTCCGCAGGTAGATGGGCATTAGCAAGCACTCTCCACGCGTGTGGTCGCGATGGTCAGAAGGCGCCTCCGCCTCCTCCCCCTCCGAAGCCGCCACCGCCGCCGCCGGAGAAGCCGCCACCGCCGCCCCCGCCGGAGCTCATCGAAGACGCGGCCATCGCGGCAGAGCTAACCTTGTGAGACGAGGTGACCGAGGATCCAAGGCGTGATGCGGGGCTTCCCAGCGCGGTGTGGGGATACATGTACCACCCGTAAACCGGAGCGACGACCGGGTCCTCCAGAACCTGTGGCGCGGCAACCTTCAGCTGCTCGATTACCTCCTCCGCCACGCCAAGCGAGACGGCCATCACAAGCAGCCTGTTCCAAAGGATCACGTCCTGGGGGACGGCCTCCTCCAGTCGGGTGAAGTCCTTGAGCCACCGCCTCAGGGCCTTCAGCTTCGCGATGACCTCGACCGCCTCCTCCGACAGGTTGTCCATGCGCTTCAGAACCACGAACCCCAGTGCCGCGGACATCGCGAGCAGCAGAACCACTCCCAGTCCCCAGCCCACCGGCAGAACCTCGGCTATCGTCATGAACAGCAGGGCTGCCGCCGCAAGAATGTCAAGCGTCATCGCACCGACGACAAGTCCCTGTCCGTTCGAGTTCCTGTCGACGAAGAATCCCCGCTGCTCGGCCTGGGCCTTGACGTCGGTCTTCCAGTTCTCGTATGCGTCGTTGTATGCCTCTGGCTTGTCTTTCGCCACCTTCTCGAAGTCCGAGAAGTACAGTACGCCGTTCTCGCGGCCCTTGCACTTGGAGAGCACCTTGTCGAAGAACTTGAGGGTCGATCGATCGATTGCGGTCGCGCTCCTGCTCGCCGGCACACCCCCCGCGTTGTCGACCTTCGTCAGGGCGTAGTCATCCTCCGACTTCTTGCGGCCGAACACCCCTCTGCTCTCGATCGCAACCTTTTCAAGTTTCAGCGCACCGATGTCGGTCAGCCGCACGAGCGCGGCAGACATGTCATCGTCCGTTGGCTCGCCGTCGTTCAGCAGGGCACCTAGAACGGCGGGATGGTCATCCGTGGGCACGTCGCGGAAGTACTTGTCGTCAAACTGGGGCGTGTGCCGTTTCCTATACGAGGAAAGCCTGCCAAGAGACACCGCTCCCGCAAGGAGCGCCACGAGCACTCCTATGCCAAGGGCCGCATAGCTCACCATGCGAGCCTGAGCGCGGCGTTCGTTCGCCTCGTCAGCCCACTTCTGCTCCTCGTCGAGGACCGTGCTCAGGACCTTCTTGTTCGACGTGGGCGCATCCGATAGCCACGAAGCGGGAAAAACTATCCTCGCCTCGGCGAACTCGTCGCTACCGACTCCCGGAACCGTGTAGATGATGTCGCTGCCCTTGAAACTAAGCGAGGCGTCAAGGGGACCATGTCCCCAGGCCCTGACGGTCTTGCCCGCCGCGACCGCCTCTCCATCGGGAACGGGGAGGTGAACCGTACAGGTCACGTTCTCGCTCTCCACGTCCCAGCCGTCGCTCACGAACTTCCAATAGAGCTCGGAAGTGTCCTCGTACCTACGCGCCAAGTTCTGGTCCGTGTACGTGATGGCAAAGTCAGCCGTGTCGTCACTGTGCGCGGAATAGATCTTAACCTTCACGTACGCACCTTCGTCCGTCACGAGGTACGTGCCATCCTGCCCGTAGTCGGCATCGCCCTCCTGCACGCGCTTGAATTCCTGGAACTCCCCTCCCGATCCAAGCTCACCGACTTTGTTCACCTCGGAGCTGATCGAGGTTCCCTCGTACTCCCCTTTCGGAATCTTCCAATAGACCCCATGGAAGTCTCCGTCAAAACTGAACTCTCGCACCTCGCTGACAACGACCGACCCATCGGTCCTCACGGTCGCATCTATATCGACCTTGTCAATCGAATACTCATCTGCACGTGCGACACCCGCCGTTGCCAGCATGGTTGCGAGGAAGGCGGCTGCAAGAGCCATTGCTGCGAGGACTGCCGCCAAGGACAGCCTGTCGCGTCGGAACTGCGCGATTCGAGCGACCATCGAGTCTCCCATTCTTTCTGGTTCCCACGTCGTTGCTCGAAAATATACCAGAGACATGGGTATAGACTGCAATGTATATGTCAGGCCAGCGGATAGTGGTATCCATACGACAAGGAGTGGATTTGCATGGCACTGGACAAGAGCGTATCGAGCGTGCTCAACGAGCAAATCAACAAGGAGCTTTATAGCGCATATCTCTATCTTACGTTCGCGGACTATTACGAGGACCGCGGGCTCAAGGGCTATGCGAACTGGTACATGATTCAAGTCCAGGAGGAGGTCGACCACGCGAAGATCCTCCGTCGCTATCTGTTGGACAACGACTTCAAGCCGACGATGGAAGCAATCGACAAGCCCGACAAGACGTTCGCAAACGACCTCGAGCCCCTCGAGGCTGGCTACGAGCACGAGCAGTATGTGACGAGCCTCATCAACAAGTGCTACCAGGCGGCCTACGACGCCCATGACTTCCGCACCATGAAGATGCTCGACTGGTTCGTGAACGAGCAGGGCGAGGAGGAGTCGAACGCCTCGGACATGATTACCGACTACAAGCTATTTGGCAGCACGCCTCAGGGCCTGTTCAGCCTCGACCAGAAGTACCTCACACGTACTTACGTCCAGACCACTGCGATGCCGATGTAGCTCAGCCCTATTAGGCATTCGCTTCGTTTGCCTGCCGCTGGGGGGGTGGATCCAGAAGTGGACCACCCCCTTCTCATGTCCAGGCGGGTCTCTACTCATCAGGCGTGACAAAGGTAAAGAGAGTGCCGCAGACGTTGACCGTCTGCCCATGCCCGAGGATGCAGAAGTCCTGCACCTCTCTTCCCCCCACCGTCGCCAGGTTCTTGGCCCCAAGGTTCCTAACCCTAAGCCCTTCCGAAACGCATTTGAACCCTACGTGTCTACGTGAAACGGCCATCGAGTGGAGAACCACGTCGCAACACTGGTCACGACCGACCGTCAACTCGGATTCGGGAATCGGAACCTTTACCTCCATGTCGGGCGACCTTACCCAAAGCATCTTCCTCTTCCAGTGGGGAAGGCTGGAGGAGGGAATATCCAGGGGCACCGTCGCGTCTGAGTCGGACGAGCATTCGTGACTCTTGCCATTATCGCCAGCGTTTTGGGCGCGGGTCCCACCACCATCCCTCCCCTCGCCCACCAGCTGGCCAAGTCCCATCGTTGACATGGGGCCGGGCGGCCTGGAGAAGTCGTAGAGGCACCCATAGCAGATGTCCATATCCGCAAACAGCTCTTCGCCGCAGTTCGGACATATCTTCGTCCGTGCCCTCCCCACCTTGTCCGCGAAGCCGGCCGGGGTCTCGCGCCCGGCGGAACTCTCCATTTCGCCCAGAGTTTTCATCGACGACACGTCCCTTCTCGGTCACAGGTCTCTTCCATGGTGAGCGTTTCGTTCGCCGCAGGCCAAGGCGAGTCGCTGCCGGGGCGCTCCAAGACGAATGACGCTCCACGAGCGCGCACTATCCTCCCTGGCCGGACCATCCTTTCCGATAGGACGACGCCGCCGTCCCTCTTGACGAATGCGACGTCTATGGGATAGCGCATGCAGAAGGTGTGAATGGATGAGCACCTCCGGAGCATGACCTGCCGCCCCTCCGAATCGCGAAGAAGACCCTTCGCCTTACGAAAGAGAGAGTCAAGGACTTCGAAGCTTCCAAAGTCGAAGTGTCTCGTCCGAATGCGTACGAGCTGCAATCAGATCACCACCCCAGGTCTGAAACGGTCAACGGTAATGGTTCTCTCGTGCCTTAACGAAAGCGGCGCGGAATAGCCGACCCCCGCCACGGACACGGTCGTAGGCCAAGGATGAAACGTGAGGGTGCACCTATATGTGGTGAGCAGGGGCGTAAGGGGAAAGGTCAGGCCGTCCTTCTCGACCGCGGAGGCGGCATCGCTCGCAGAGACCGTCACGTCACATGCCCTCGAGTTCAGGGCCTTCCGTATTACTCCCTCGATCTCGGAGACGGCCGCGCCCCTGCTCTGTGATCCAGACGGCGAGACTCCATGCGATACCGCCGCATCGAGGGAGACCCTGTCAAACGTGGAGCACACCTCGGCATACTTCGCGAGGTTATACACGATGAGGGCTACGACGATGATGACAGGCAGCATTGCCGCAAGCTCGACAGTCATCTGGCCAGACTCACGAGCCTCTCCGCACCCCCTCATGGAATCGCCTCCGAGAGAGTGGAGAGGTCTATCGTCAGGGGGATTGATGCCCCCTCCATTCCGGGAATCGGAATCTCCGCGATGGTGACCTTGCCGCCGTCCCCCATCATCGACACCAGTTTGGAACGGCACGTCTTTATGATTCCACGCTGATCGTGTGGCAGGGACTGTATGAACGACCTCACTTCCGCCGTCTTCGTCGCTCCTGCCTTATCCAAAATATGCTGGCTGTTCGTCAGCACAGGCTTCCTGAGCCTCATGTCAGAGGGTTCGAATCCCGCCTTCGATACGACATCCTTGACCTTCCCCCGCATCCAGCTTGCAACCTTCTCCCCAAACACGCCGCCTATGTCGTCGAAGAACTTGTTTGCAGCCTGGCTGACGCTTCCGTATGCAGATCCATAGCCAACCAGAAGCGACCCCCACAGGTCTCCGATGCCATCAAGCAGTCCGGAGAAGAGCGTCCTGTCCGACCTTTCGAGACCGTCGAAAACGCTTGCGAGGACGTTGTGGCCATCCGTGTCATCATCGGGAGCCAGTGCGGCGCCTGAGATCGCGACACCCGCCGGAAGCGTCCCCGACTTGAGAAAGGCGCTTGACAGCCCACGAGGAAGCTTGGTTGCGTCTCTCATAACGAAACCGATGCATCCGTACGCGCCGGGCGGGCACAGGCGCGGTCGTTCGACCGCGAGCATGTTCATCGCCTTCTCGAACGCTGACCCACTTTTCTCCGCCGCTCTCTTCATGTCCTCCTCCGCTTTCCTCTCGTCTTCCTTCGCCCTCTGGTAATCCCTTGACGCCTCTACTACGATCCTCCAGTAGTGCTCGAAGCCGTTGTTGATGTTCGTCGATGCATCCGCGACGTTCCCCATGGCCGCCGCATTCATGCGGCACGTTTCGCAATAGGCAACCGACCCCGACTCTATGTCTGCAAGCGAGGCGTTGCCGGCAAACGGACCGGTTGCACCGGGACAGTCGAGCGAGCAATGCAACGTCACACCCGCCTCCTCACTCGTACATGGCCAGACGGCCGTCGAGTAGAGCTCGGTCTCCATGACCATCCGTGTCGTGTGGGGCAGCTCGGGCAGCTGAATGTCAACGACCTCGCCCTCCTCGCACCGCGCCTTAGAGAGCTCCTTTGCGGCATACCGGTAGAAAACCGCACGCGCGCATGAGCGCTGGAGTTCGTCGGCAGAGCCCAGGTCGATTACGTTGGACGCTGCCCGGGCGGTGTAATAGTTCACGGCTCTTCTGCGCGCAAAGTCGAACTTCCAGGTACTCGGGCTTGGATACATCGGGTTCTGCCCCTCCGTTAGCTTCGCGAGGGACTGCGCTCGCTCCCTCATGCACGTACCAACGTTGTCCGCATTCCAACCCCTCTCCTTGGCATCATTCGCCCTGTCAATCGCCTCCTTCTTCCTGGCTGACGCCTCCCTAAGGTCTTCGGCCGCCTTTTCCATCTCCTTCCCGTCGACCTCGTCTAGCAGATGGCTGAAGTCGGACTTCGACTCCTGCGGGTACGGCACCGCAATCCCGGCGTAGCTCAGGCCTCCAGACGAGTTCGCCGATACCGTTGAGGCCGAATTCGCCACGATGAGAGCGGGAAGGGCCTTCTCAAGTCTCTCGAGGCCTTGCGAGGCCGACTTGGCGAACTTTTTCCGACACTCGAGAATCTGCCTGCCCGCCTCGAGAATCCTCGGTGCTCCCTGCTGGAGAACCGGAATCGCCGCCACGATCATTCCCGCGCCGTACACGATCGCCCCCAGGAGGCCCATGCTCAAGACGCATGCATCCAGCACCTGTGCGATGGTCGAAAAGGCCGCGACGCAGTTTTCGCCAGACATTGCAGCCGCATCTGCCACCTCCTGCACGTCAGCCGCCCTGGCGTGGCTCCACTGGGACGCAGCCACGCCAAACGTGAGAGCGATGCTCATGAGGAGCGCGACGGCAACGGCTACGGTGGTGTAGCCACCCTCGTCGTCGATGAACACGTCAAGGATGCAGGCTCCACGATCAGCTCCTCTACGCCCACAACCGCTGCCAGTCTCCATAGGTCCCCCTTATCCAACTCGGGCGCACCTCTTCCCTTAGGGACTCCCTCAGGACTATCCCCTTGCCGTCGCTCTCGGAGAACGCAGCCAAAGCGACCCCGAGAAGGGGAAGTGGACGAACATGCCCGACGACCTCGACGCTTACGCCCCTTCCGCTCCTGCTCAGCGAAATCGACCAGTCTGACGTGCCGCCAGAGTGAAAGAGGGGGACGTCGGGAACAGCCTCAAGGCGCCTGAGCACATACGACCTGCAGTCCGACAGGTCTCCGTCATAGTCAGTCGCAATCGCCCTTGCCGCCTCCGCAGCGGCAGACCTCATGGCCGTACGCGTGTAGATGATGCAGACCGGCTGCACGAGCAACGCAATGACGAGCATGAGGGTGGGTAACAGGACGGCCGCCTCGATCGTTGCCTGGCCAGACGTTGATTTCGCAAGCTCAATAGAGAAGAACGTCCTGAAAGACCGAGAGGACGTCACCCTCCAGCGAATGCGACCCTGACCCGGCGATCGTCGCATACAGCCTTCCGCTGCCGGCATAGCCGACAACCCTTGACAGCGCAACGACGATTGCCAGGAAGGCAAACAGTACCAGCGCGTATTCGACGGTGGACTGCCCCTTCGCATCAGACAAGACACCGCACTTGATTTTGGCAAAATGGCCTCCATCATCCTCGACCTCCATATGGCTCACCTGGGAACTCCCTCCTCCCATTCCTTCGCATCCATCCGGACAACCTTTACCTCCGACTCTCTCGAGTCCCTCGTCCCCCTCACGACGACCGTATCCACCCATCCGTCCCCGACGACGGTGCAGGACCAGTTGTTCCCAAGCAGGTCGAGGTAGCCCGCACGCACAAGCACGCACTTCCCTGCCCGCGCGTACTCCTCCAAGAGCCGCGTGGCCGTATCCTGCAAGCTTGCTTTCGACGTATAGCCCCTCACGCCGTCCTTTTTCGAAGGCGAGGGGGATCGCCGCGTGACATGCCGTGACGAGCCGCCGTCTTTGTCGCCCTCGTCCTTCGGGCTCACGCCTTTGCCAGAGATTCCCCCAAAGGGGGAGTTTCCCCCTCGTCCGCGCACGTGCGCCTCAACGTCCGCTTCCTGGCCCGCGCTGACTTCCACCTGGCGACGGCAGCACACTGCCGTCGCCATGAAGCCGACCAAGAGCGCGAGCAGGGCCAAGGGAACGAGTCTGGAACCCCCTCGCCTGACAGCCATGACCTAGAGGGCCCCTATTCCACTCGATATCGCGTCCCAGAGCTGCTGGACCTTCCCCTTGAAGGTGATGATTGAGAGAATCGCAATTACTACCAGGACTCCAACGAGAATGGCGTACTCCGTTGTTCCTTGTCCGTCTTCGTCACGCAGGGTCTCCCAAACGCCCCAGGCCACGTCTTCCATTCCCATCCTCAGCTGTTCCATCTCACTGCCCTCCTCTGATTTGGATAGATACGAGTGGTGTGCCGTTCCTCCCCTCTGGGCAAACGCCCCTTCGTACGACCACATGGCCTCATGTCGTTGCCAGGCTCGATCCGATGAGCGGTCCCAGGATTGACAAAAGCATCGCCGGCACGATCAGGGTGCCCAGGGGAATGAGCATCTTCACCGGGACCTTCTCAATCTCCTCCTCCAATTGAGACCTCTGTTCCTCCCTTATTGCCTGCGCCTGGGACTCGAGGGCGGATGCAAGGGGTGACCCGAACTCGAGGGCTTGGGACACCGTCGACGAGAAGCTCCTCAGCGCACCCACATCCAACTCCTCGGCAAGCCTATCGAGCGCGGACGACCGACTCTCCGCCCCGATCTGCCACGAGAGCAGTGCCTCTCCAAATGCCGAGGAAAGGTCGTCCTCGTAGCGTTCGCAGTAAAGCGAGAGCGCCGCATCGAACGAGAGCCCGGACGAAAGTCCCAGGGTCACCACATCCAGAAACGTCGGCAGAGACCGGAGGCAGGCTCGTCTGGCCGCGCTTTCCCTACCCCTGCGATTGAGCTCCCTGAAGGCAGGCAGCGATGCCATCCTGCTTGCGATGAGCTCGATACGCTCTCCTAACCCGCCCGTGCCGTCGAGCTCGCGAGAAGGGCGCCTCCCCAAAAGGCCAAAAGCCATCGCAAACGCAGCCGTCGACGCCGACAGGCACCCACCCACGTACGCCAAGTCCATCACACGACCCCCCTCATAAGCCGCCTGATGATGATCAGCGCGAAGGCGTCCATCACGACCGCGGTCATTACGCTCGCCATGCCGGGAAGCGTCGCGAGTCCGGCCCGAAAGTCCGGGGACAGAATCGAGAGCGCGGCAATCATGATTACCGGAAGTCCGCAGACGATCCTGACAGAGAGCCTCACCTGTGCCGTCTTGACCTCGAGCATCCTCTCGAACTCGCCCTGTCTCTCCACCATCTTCGCCGCGTGCCCGAAGAGCGACTTGAGGGGGCTTCCCGTCCTCTGGGATATGAGGAGCGCGGTCGTGAGCAGGCCGACCCCCGGCGCCTCAAGCTCCTTCGATAGCTCCGCGAGCGCCTCTTCGGCAGACTCGCCGCACCTCATTCGGAGCGACGCCCTTGCAAAGGGCTTCGCGGCATGACCCCCCTCGTGCGCCCCAAGGTACTCGATCGCCTGGGCAAGCGTCTCGCCTGAGCCAATGGCCATGGCAAGGGTTCGGAACACGCCCGGCATCTCCTGGGTCAGCTCTCGTTCGATGCGTCGGAGTTGCGCCTGGTGCCATATGGGCACGCCGGCGAGCGCCACTGCCATTGCTATGGGCACGCCAATGGGAGACAGGGCGACAAGACAGAGGACGACAGCAAGCAATGCGTCCCCAACGACAACGGCCGCCACCCCCTGCCCCGACGTCCTTGCCAAGCCCTCCGGGAGGGCCCATGAGCCTGGACCTCCCTGGCCATTCCGCGCGGACACGACGACCTCCTCGCCCAAGGCGTGCCACGAATCCGTGGAATCAAGGGCGCCGACCAGGCGAGAGGCCCCAAGAGTGCCAAGGAGGGCCCTCGCATACCTTGTCGCCTTCCGGCGCAGCAGGCTCTTGGGGCTCGTCCCCAAACGGCCCCCGTGGAGCACGAGCACCGCAAGAAACGTCGTCAGGCTGCCAAGGACGGCATACATCGCCTCCATCTCTCCACCTCCTCAGACCCAAGTGCACCAATCCGAACCGCCTCTCCTATGAAGCTGGGCTCCGAGACGAGTTCCCACGTCCCTCTCGCCTGGTCGTAGCGGACGCACTCTCGAAGCGCAACTCCCCCCGCATCCCCTCTCGACACCTCGCTCAGCGACGTGATCCGACGCATGCCGTCCGGAAATCGCGAAGACATCACGAGCAGGTCAAGGGCCGAGGCGATCTGCTCCTCGATGATGTCGGTGGGAAGGTCCATGCCGAACCTCGCCATGAGCACGAGCCTCAGGATCGCCTCCTGCGCCGACCCCGCATGAAGCGTCGTCAGCGATCCGTCATGCCCGGTATTCATGGCCTGCAGCATGTCGATCGTCTCCTCGCCGCGGCATTCTCCCACAACGATTCTGTCGGGTCGCATCCGCAGCGCGTTCTTGACGAGGTCGCGAATGGTCACCTCTCCGGTCCCCTCGATGGAGGCCGACCGCGCCTCCAGCCGCACCACATCGGGATGAGAGTCAAACTTCAGCTCTGCGGAGTCCTCTATGGTCACGATGCGTTCCTGCAGGCCGATCTGAGTGCTCAGGGCGTTAAGCAGGGTCGTCTTTCCCGAACCGGTCCCGCCCGCGACGGCGATGTCCTGCCTCGCGTGCACCGCCCAGGAAAGGAGCGTCGCATACCACCTCGGGATCGAACCAAGCTCAACGAGCCTGTCGAGCGTCGTGATGCGATCGGAGAACTTTCGAATGGTGACCGCCGGGCCGTTTATGGCAATGGTGTCCGACACCGCGTTCACTCGGTCGCCGTTGGCAAGGCGAGCATCGACAAGCGGGTTCGTCCTGTCGAGCCGGCGTCCCAGGGGAGCAAGGATCCTGTCGATCACCATCATGATCTGCTCCTTGGACTCGAACACCGACTCCGCAGAGTGGATGCGCCCATCTCGCTCGAAGAACAGGGCGCCTGTTCCGTTGATCATGATCTCGCTCACACCGTCGTCGTCCAGGAGGCTCTGTATGGGGCCCAGGCCGCAGATGTCGTCCAGTACCTCCCTCGTCACCTGGTCCTGCTCGCTCTGCAGGAGCGAAGAGAAGTGCGCCTCGTTCAATATCGCCTGGCAGGTGACCGCGAGCTCCTCCCTGACCTCGCTTGCCTTCACGGACTGGAGCATCGAGGCGATCGCCGAAAGGCCAAGCCGCCCCACCAGCTCGTGCCGCAGGTCCTCCCGAAGCCTCCGATAATCTGACCTGCTTGTCGTTCCCTCGCCGACAACGCCGAGCGCGACGGCCTCGTGCGTCTTCACCCTCTCGAGGACAGACATCAGACCACCTCCTCCCTTCGCGAGAAGAACTTGAATCTCGGCCTCCTGGTCTCGACGTGGGCGGCAAGCTGCGCGTCCTCGTCAGGCGGCAGGGCCCCAAGCTCGGCAAGGGTCCTCGCGAGCATGACTTTGACGCTCTGCACCATCGGACCACCCTCTCTCACGAGCTCCCGTATTCCTCCTGCGGCCGCAACCTCCTGCACCTCGGGCCCACCGTCGATCACCCGGAAGAACGGGGCGCCCTCAAGGCCCCTCTGGCCGATGCCGGGCCCGAGGTCGTTCTTCGCCCTCGGGTTGGCGACGTTCTCCACGCGCACCATTCGGGTCCTTGCGACGCCAAGGCGCACCACGAGCGAGCTCGTCCTTCCCGCGGAGCCGATTGAACCGGGCGCGCCGTCGTGCACCACGAACACGCGGTCCGCCTTCTGCACGGCCTCGGCGACCGCGTCGGTAAACGTCGTCGACGTGTCCACAAGGACGAGCTCGTACCTCTGCGCCAGGTACTCGAGCAGCCGACCTACGTGCGGCATGACCTGCTCCGCCATCTCCGGCCTCTCGCAAGGCCCCCAGAGGCACGCATCGTTCGCGAGCCGGACGCAGCTCCTGCCCATGGTCTCGATTGACGGAACCCCGTTGGCCGCAAGCTTCGCAAGGTCGACGGGAGCCCCCACGCCAAATCCCGCATACACGTTTCCGCAGGAAAGGTCGAGGTCGACCACCGCCACGCTCAGCCCCCACAGGCTCGCCACGACGGCGCACTCCGATGCGATGGTGGTCTTGCCCACACCGCCCCTCCCAGAGACGAACACGAGCATCGACCCACGTCCTCCTTCCGCAGGGCCGGTGGGCGTCATCGTCTTCTCGCTCCAGGAAAGGCCATCGGGCTCGTCCAGAGCAAACGGAACGTCATCCAAGTCGCGCGGCGGCCCTCCCCCTTCCGCCGCGGGCGCGGCGGCACCGTCTGCCCGAACGCCCCCCGCGCTCCCCTTGGCGCGGGCCACCGCGACCGCAGCATCAACCTCCCCCATATCGATCACGGTGTCGATGCCGGCCTGTGACGCCCTCGAGCGCAGCGACCCCGAGGCGTTGCGCGTAACGAGAACCACGCTTCCCGCCATGCCGTCATGCGCCACCGCAGCCGCAAGGTTCATGTCCGAAACGCCCGAGTCGCTCAGTCCGACGATCACTCCCCAAGGAGCTCCGACCGAATCCATCACCCGCTCCCGGAGGTCCTCCGCACTCGATGCGAACGCAAGCGTCGCCTTCGGGCGAAGTGACGCCAAGGCCCTTCGAATGTCGGTCCGACTTCCTTCCGAAGTCCATCCCAGCCATCTGTCCGCCATCCCATGCGCCTCCCTACCTCGATTCTTCGGCCAGGCTTCGGGGACTCCCCTCGCCAACGCCCCCAGAGTCCTCCTCGGAGTCCTCCTCGGGCTTCTCGGCCCGGGACTCTGGCGCCGACGCAACCTCCTCCGGCCGCTTGACGTCGTCCGCGGGCATCACGAGCCTCAGGTCCCCCCTCCCGCTTGCGTCCAGAAGCGAGGAGACGTCGTCGGCGGGCACGGCCAGGGAGATCTGCGCCGTCATGCCCATCGAGCTCGAGGAGCTTGGGGCCGACAGCACCGTCACGTCCTCGCTCAGCGGCTTCGACCCCTCGTCCGTCACCTCGTAGGCAAGCAGCCTCGTCCCCTGCGGGACGCCCTTCGTCACGCCGAGCTTCTCGTTGACGGGCACGCTCATGGCCACGTGACCCGACGGAATGTCCGCGAGCTCCGAAGAGTCCCTGAAGGCGAGCTTCGTGACGGGGGCGTTCTTGCTCACGGGCACGGTCACCTCGCGACCAATGACGTCGTCCAGGCTCGTGAGCGCCCCCTGCGGCGCAAGGTCAGCCACCCAGTCCCGCACGGACACGTCCTTCTCGCCCACCACCTGCCCGGGCTCGAGGGCCGAGTTCGACACCACGAGGCTCACGACCTCGCCGCCATAACGGGCGATTGCCGCGTTCCTGACCTGCTCGGCCTGGGCGCGCACATGGTTGCCGTAGGCGGTGAAGGCGAGAAGAACGAGGACAGCGCAGGCGCTGGCGAATACCAGCCTGAATCTTAGAGACATGGCGACCCCCATCCCCTGTCACGCTTTGGGACACGTCTTGTAGACATGAGTCTGCGCCATCGCCGGCCGCGGGGCGGCGAGTCTCCAAATTGGCCTCTCAGTTCTCTTGCGCATAAATTCAGCCTAGCTGCACTAGGAAAAGCGCAGCTAGGCTGTGGTGTGAAACGGATATGTCGTCCTCGGCTACAACACTACGTCCGGGTCGAGCGTCTTTGCGCTGGCACGCATCTCGGCGGCGAGCGAGACGTATGCATCGAGCCGTTCTTTCGAGAACTCTCCCGCGGCGAAGGCGGACCGGACCCCGCAGCCAGGCTCGTGGGTGTGCGTGCAGTCGCGGAACCTGCACGTCCGCGCCGCCTCGGAGATCTCTGGAAACACCTTCGCGAGGCCACGCTCGTGGCCCACGAGCGGAAGGCTCCTGAGTCCGGGCTCGTCGATGATCACGCCGGCCCCGGGGAGGGAGACCATGCGCCTGGCGACGGTGGTGTGGCGCCCCATGTCGTCAGACGTGCGGACCGCGCCGGTCTCGAGCGCCTCCCGGCCCAGCAGCGCGTTCAGCAGCGTCGACTTGCCGGCGCCGGACTCCCCCAGCACGATTGCGACCGTTCCCGCTGGCACGAGATGCCGGACGTCGTCCTCGCCCCATCCCGACCCGCAGCGACCGGCGGCATCCATGAGGTCCGCCATGGCCCTGCGCCCCGTGGCGCCCGCGGAGGTCGCGACGATGCGGACGCCCCAGCCAAGAACCTCTTGGATGAGCTCGACGTCCGTCTGGAGCATCGATGCGCCGGCGCGGTCCGCCTTCGTGAGGACCACGGCGATGTCGGCGCCGCAATCGCGCGCGATGACCGCGGACCGCACGAGCCTGTCGGTCGATATGGGGCCGGGCCCGAGCGCCTGCGTCACGAGCACGACGTCGACGTTTGCCGCGAGCGTCTGCCGCTCTCCGCGCGAGCCGCCCTTCCACCTTGCGATGTCGCTCTCGCGCGGAAGGATCTTGCAGAGGATGCCCATGTCGTGCCCAGCGGGCCTCCGGGCGCAGACCCAGTCGCCCACCGCGGCGCGCGAGTTGTCGTCCCCCTTGGTGAGCGACGCGGCGAACTCGGTGCGATAGACGCCCCGCGGGGTGATGACCGCGGGAAAGCCGCGGTCAAGGCGGGCGACGCAGCCGAGGTCGAGCTCTTCTCGCCTGGCCTCGCCCGCGGCGACGGCCCGGTCCGCCTCCCGCTCGAAGGCGGACCTCTGGCGGTCGCTTGCGGAAAGCTCCGTGTATGCCGGCAGCTCGGACAGGGAAGAGAGCGCCGGCAGGGCCTCGTGGACCCCGCCGGCGACCGCTCTGCGCTTGTCAGACCTGCTGGACTTGTGAGCGCGCCTTGCCATGAGGCGCTACGCCCTGTTCTTCTCGACGGCGCGCATGATGGCCTTGTAGGCCTCCACGAGCGGGATGATCAGGAACGCGAGCGCCATCGCGATGCCGTATTCCGCGGCGCTGATCTCGGCGAAGTCGAACGCGCGGGCGAGCGGGGTCTCAATGACCACGAACGTCAGGACGAGGGAGAGCGCGAAGGAACCCCAGAGCCACTTGTTCTGCGTGGGGAGCGAGAAGACCGACTTCCGGCGGCTGCGCATGTTGAACGAGTGGAACATCTCGACCATCGAGAGGGTCAGGAACGCCATGGTCATGCCGTCGAGGCCCTTGTTGGCACCGGAGAGCACGTCGGCGAGGGGCACGCCCTCGAAGCGGAGGCCGACGAAGTACGAGACGAGCGTCAGCGCGCCGATCATCGCGCCCTGGACGAGACAGTCGAGGCCCATGCCGCCGGCGAAGATGCCGTCGGTGGAGCTGCGGGGCTCGCGCTCCATGATGTCGGGCTCAGCCTCCTCCATGGCCATCGCGAGCGCGGGGAAGCAGTCCGTGATGAGGTTCAGCCAGAGCAGGTGCGTGGGCTCGAGGATCGTGAAGCCGACGAGCGACGCCACGAAGACGGAGATGACCTCGGCGAGGTTGGAGGAGAGCAGGAAGGCGATGGACTTTCTGATGTTGTCGTAGATGCGGCGACCCTCCTCGCAGGCGTTGATGATCGTCGCGAAGTTGTCGTCCGCGAGCACCATGTCGGCAACGTTCTTGGTGACGTCGGTGCCTGTGATGCCCATGCCGATGCCGATGTCGGCGCGCTTGATGGACGGGGCGTCGTTCACGCCGTCGCCGGTCATGGCGACGACCTTGCCGAGCTTCTTCCACGTGTCGACGATGCGGGTCTTGTGCTCCGGCTGGACGCGGGCGTACACGCCGTAGTTGGCGATGCTCCTCGAGAACTCCTCGTCGGACATGCGGTCGAGCTCGGCGCCGGTGATGGCCTGCGAGCGGTCGGTGACGATGCCGAGCTCCTTCGCGATCGCGACGGCGGTGTCGATGTGGTCGCCGGTGATCATCACGACGTTCATGCCCGCGGCGTGGGCCTCGGCGACGGCCTGTCCGACCTCGGGCCTGACCGGGTCGATCATGCCGCAGAGCCCGAGGAAGGTCATGTCGTGCTCAAGCGCCTCGGGCGAGAAGGACTCCGGCGCCTCCTTGCCGTAGTTCACCCTGGCCGCAGCCATCACGCGCAGGGCGTCGTCCGCCATGGCCTTGTTGGCCTCCATGATTCGCGCGCGACGCTCGTCGGTGAGGGGCACGTCGCCCTCGGCGGTGCGGACCATGGTGCAGCGCGCGAGCACGACGTCCGGGCCGCCCTTGGTGTGCTGGACGTAGTTGCCGTCCGGCGCGAGGTTCACGACGGACATCATCTTGCGGCCGGAGTCGAACGGGGCCTCGCCGACGCGGGGGTTGGCGGCGTCGAGGTCGCCTGACGAAAATCCGAGCTTCGCCGCGTCGGCAACGAGCGCAGCCTCGGTCGGCTCGCCGACGGCCTCCCCCTTCTGCTCGTCCCACTTCGCGTCGGAGCAGAGCGCCATGCAGCGCACGAGCCTGTCCTGGTCCTCAGTGAAGTGGCGGACGACCGTCATCTTGTTCTGCGTGAGGGTGCCCGTCTTGTCCGAGCAGATGACCTGCGTGCAGCCAAGGGTCTCGACGGCCGAGAGCTTGCGGATGATCGCGTTGTGCTGGCTCATCTTCGTGACGCCGATGGACAGCACGATGGTCACGACCGCCGCGAGCCCCTCGGGGATGGCGGCGACGGCAAGCGACACCGCGACCATGAAGGTGTTGAGCACGAGCGGCATGTTGTTGAAGAAGCCCATGCCGTGCTTCAGCCACGTGACGCCGAACACGAGGGCGCAGATGACGATGCAGATGATCGAGAGCACCTTGGAGAGCTCGTCGAGCTTCTTCTGGAGCGGGGTCTCCTCGTCGGTCGCGCGGGACAGGGCGTCGGCGATCTTGCCCATCTCCGTGCCCATGCCGGTTGCGACAACGACGGCGCGACCGCGGCCGTACACCACGGTCGACCCCATGTAGCACATGTTCTTGCGGTCGCCCAGGGGCACGTCCCCGCTCTCGGGGGCGTCAAGGGCGTCGGCGACCTTGTTCGCGGGCACGGACTCGCCCGTGAGCGCCGCCTCCTCGATCTTCATCGAGGCGCTCTCGAGGATGCGGCAGTCTGCCGGCACGGAGTCGCCGGCCTCGAGCACGACGACGTCGCCCACCACGAGCTCGGACGACGGCACCGCCACGACCTTGCCGTCGCGGACGGCCTTGCTCTGCGCGGCGGACATCTCCTGCAGCGCCGCCAGGGCCTCCTCGGCCTTGGACTCCTGCACCACGCCCAGAACGGCATTCACCACGACCACGAAGCAGATGATGATGACGTCGGCGAAGTCCGCCTCGCCTTGGGCGATGCCCGTGAGCGCCGAGATGACCGCGGCCACGATCAGCATGATGATCATGGGGTCGGCCATCTGCGCGAGGAACCGCTTCCACAGCGGGTCCTTCTCGGCCTCCTTGAGCTTGTTCAGGCCGTCGCGCTCGAGGCGCGCGGCCGCCTCCCCCGCGGTCAGCCCGCGCTCGCCGTCGGAGCCGACGGCCTCGAGGACTGCCGAGGAGTCTTGCAGGTATTCCTTCAATTTTCCCTCCTGGATGATTCGTCCGGCAGATTGATGCCCGATCATAATTCCCCAGGAGGGGCAAGGGCTCACCAAGGTTGCCATGCCGGACGCCCAACATGACACAACCCATTCTACCCAAGGGTCATCGCGCGGGCGAGAAGTGCTTGGCATGCGGGGTCTTGGACAAAAACTCCCCAGAAACAAGGGCACGCCCCCATCAGAGCCCATCCCTCGCCTTCAGCCCGTCTCGGGCAACGGTTGACCGCACGAACGTAGACAAATCGGCGCTGACCACCACATACTTGGTCCGGCAAGCTCCAACGGGCCGTACCGTCGCTATAATTTGATGTATCGATTGGCTGGCGGCTGGCAAGCACAGCCTAGGCAAGGCGGCAGTGTGCCGCCACGACGAAAGGATCAGGCATGAAGGTTCTTTTCTTTGGCACGCGTGGCTACGATAAGAAGTCTTTCTCGGCGGAGCTCCCCAACTATCCCGACGTTCAGGTCGATTTCACCGAGGTGAACCTCACACCCACGACCGCGGCCCTCGCCAAGGGCTATGACGCCGTCTGCGCCTTCGTCAACGCCGATGTCTCCGCTATGACCCTAGAGATCCTCCGTGGCCTCGGCGTCGGCCTCGTCCTCATGCGCTGCGCCGGCTTCGACGCCGTGAACGTCGACTTCGCGAAGTCCATCGGCATGAAGGTCACCCGCGTCCCCGCCTACTCCCCCGAGGCAATCGCCGAGCACGCCATCGCGCTCGCCCTCTGCGCCGACCGCCACATCCACAAGGCGTACATCCGCGTCCGCGAGAACGACTTCTCGCTCGACGGCCTCGTCGGCCACACGCTGCACGGCAAGACCGCGGGCATCATCGGCACCGGCCGCATCGGCGCCGCGCTCGCACGCATCTGCAAGGGCTTCGGCATGACCGTCCTGGGAGCCGACCTCTATCCCAACCAGAAGCTCGTTGACGACGGCGTGATCGACAAGTACGTCGACTACGAAACCATCTACGAGCAGTCCGACCTCATCAGCCTCCACGCCTTCCTGAACGAGGAGAGCTATCACCTCGTGAACGACGACACCATCGCCAAGATGAAGGACGGCGTCATCCTCATCAACACCGCGCGCGGCGGCCTCGTCGACATCGAGGCGCTCATCCGCGGCATCCGCTCCGGCAAGATCGGCGCCGCCGGCCTCGACGTGTACGAGGGCGAGAACGCCAACGTGTACCAGAACCGCGAGGACCAGATCCTCGGCCACTCCATCACCGCCCGCCTCTGCTCCTTCCCCAACGTCGTCCTCACCTCTCACCAGGCGTTCTTCACCTACGAGGCCCTGCAGCAGATTGCCCAGGTCACGCTGGACAACGCGGAGCGCTACGCGAAGGGCGAGGAGTTCAGCGACCGCAGCGTCGTCTGCTAGATGACTAGGAATCACGGTCATTACCATTTCCTTTGTTGTCACGAATCAACAGTGGCCGTCAGCGGTTTACAATAGGCCCAAGCGGTTTGAAAGCGTTTCCAGGCGAGCCGCGCACCGTGGCTCGCCTTTCTCTTATGGTCAGAAAGGAACAGCATGTCTACCAAGAGGACCAAGATCGTCTGCACGATGGGACCCGCGACCGAGAGCGATGAGGTTCTTCGCGAGCTCATCAAGAACGGCATGAACGTGGCCCGCTTCAACTTCAGCCACGGATCCCACGCATATCACCGTCAGAACATCGATCGCGTCCGCCGCATCTCCGAGGAGCTAGGCATTCCCGTCGCCATTATGCTCGACACCAAGGGCCCCGAGGTCCGCACGGGCCTGCTCGAGGGTGGTCAGAAGGTCACCGTCAATACCGGCGACAAGATCGTCGTCACGGCTCAGCCCACCACCGAGGACTGGCACGGCAACGCGAGTCACATCTCCCTTGACTACCTCAACCTCCCGAACGAGGTCGAGAAGGGCTCCATCATCCTGATCGACGACGGCCTCGTGGGCCTCGAGGTCGACCACGTCGAGGGCAACGACATGCACTGCGTCGTCACCAACGGCGGCGAGATCGGCGAGAAGAAGGGCGTGAACGTCCCGAACGTCGAGATCGGCCTGCCCTCCGTCACCGAGCAGGACATCGCGGACATCATGTTCGGCTGCGAGCTCGGCATCGACGCCATCGCCGCCTCCTTCATCCGCAACGCCCAGGCGGTCGACGACATCCGCAAGATCTGCGCGGACAACGGCCTTCGCAACGTGTACATCTTCCCCAAGATCGAGAGCGCCCTGGGCGTGAAGAACTTCGACGAGATTCTTGCCGCCTCTGACGGCTGCATGGTCGCCCGTGGCGACCTGGGCGTCGAGATTCCCGCGCAGGAGGTCCCGCACATCCAGAAGATCATCATCAAGAAGTGCGCCCAGAGCTACAAGCCCGTCATCACGGCCACCCAGATGCTCGACTCCATGATCCGCAACCCGCGCCCGACCCGCGCCGAGGTCAACGACGTCGCGAACGCCATCTACGACGGCACCGACTGCGTCATGCTCTCCGGCGAGACCGCGGCGGGCAAGTACCCCGTCGAGGCCGTGAAGATGATGGCCTCCATCTGCAGGGAGACCGAGAAGTACCTCCCCGAGCGTCGCGAGTACCACGACCGTGGCGGCATGCGCAACGTCAACTCCGCCATCGGCCTCGCGGCCGCGGAGGTCGCGGACCGCGTGAACGCGAAGTGCATCATCTGCCCGACCCACAGTGGCCGCACTTCTCGCCTGATCTCCAACTTCCGTCCCCGCATCCCCATCGTCGCGATGTCCCCGTCCAACCACGCCATCCGCAAGACGTGCTTCCAGTGGGGCGTCGACGCGTACAAGACCACCGAGCAGGGCTCTCTGTCAGCGACGTGCTACAACGCGCTGACCGTCGCCAAGGAGCACGGCGTCGTGGAGACCGGCGACCTGGTTGTCGTCACCGCCGGCGACCCGCAGACGTCCCCCTCTCAGGGCGACTACATCACGTCCACCAACATGGCGATGGTCTCCCAGATTCAGTAGGAGCTCGTCTTCGCAGACGCACCTTGGGGCCGTCCCGCTGGGGCGGCCCCTTTTCGTGCGACGGATTGTAGAATGGATGCCACATGGCACGGCCGCCCGAAGGCGGCGTGCCCGCATGAGGAAGACAGGAGGAGACATGCCCACAGAGAGGCTTACGGCACTGTGCTATCCCAAGTGCTCGACGTGCAAAAGGGCCGTCAAGTGGCTGGACGAGCACGGCATAGCCTACGAGTACCGCGACATCGTGCGCCAGAACCCCACGCCCGAGGAACTCGCCGCCTGGCACGCAAGGAGCGGGCTCCCCATCAGGAGGCTGTTCAACACGTCCGGCATGCTGTACCGCCAGATGGGACTGAAGGACAAGCTGCCCGGCATGTCAAACGAGGAATGCTACCAGCTGCTTTCCACGGACGGGATGCTCGTGAAGCGCCCGCTTCTTGTGGGCTCGGACTTCGTGCTCGCAGGCTTTCGCGAGGCTGAGTGGGAGCAGCGGCTCCTGGGCTAGCGGGCGCGCATCGAACGCGAAGATCGGGGCGCCGGGCATCTTAAGGCCCGACGCCCCGACGGCGTTCGCGTGGCATGTGCCAAGGACGCGCGCTACCGCTCGCAGAGCCAGAAGTGCGCCGAGAAGGGCTCGACCTCGCTGCCGCCGCCAAAGTCGTGGTCCGACCCGTCAATCACGTCCTGCGCCCTGCCGCAGCCGGCGTCGAAGTGGAACGTGTACGGCTCGTCCGCGATGTTGATGGCCACGAACAGGCGCTCGTGCTCGCTCTGGCGCTGGAACAGCAGCTGCCTGGGCTGGACGGCAACCTGCGCGTAGTCGCCCCACGCCAGCGCCTCGGCGCCGGGATGACCGGGCTTGCGGCACTGTGCGAGGGCAGAGACCCACTCCGTCAGCTCGTTCCACTCCGGCGCGTCGAGCGCGGGCCTCAGGTCGTGGTCACCGGGGAGCTGCTCGCCCTCGATGCCCCACTCGCTTCCGTAGTACACGTTCGGGACGCCGGCCATGCCAAAGAGCAGCCCGTACAGCGGACGGAGCTGCCGCCTGTCGTCCAGCTTCGTCGCGATGCGCGGCACGTCGTGGTTGTCGAGGAAGTTCAGCAGGTGACGGCCGGTGTAGAGGTCCCACGGGTGCGAGCCGCTCTGGCGCTCGAGCGAGTACGCGATCTCGTGCATGTTCGCGGAGTTCGCGGACGACCACAGCCCCTTGTACGCCTCGTAGTTCGTGACGGAGTCGCAGAGGTCGTCGCCCATCCACTGGTTGTAGTCCCCGAACATGGTCTCGCCCAGCAGCAGGAACTTCCCGTCCTTCTCGCCCAGGCGAGAAGAGCGCTCCTGCGTGAGCTCGTTCGCGATGCGGCGCAGGTAGCCGAGGAAGCCCCGGTCCAGGCAGTACGCGACGTCCAGGCGCAGCCCGTCGATGTCGAACTCGGACTCCCAGTCGCGGATGACCTTCGCGAGGTAGTCGTTCAGCTCGAAGTTGCCGTGGTTGAGCTTCACGAGCTGCCTGACGCCCTCCCAGCAGTCGTAGTTGAAGCCGTCGTCAAATTCGTCGTTCGAACCCCAGTCAATGTTGAACCAACCGGCGTACGGGCTTGCCTGGCGGTTCCTGCGGACGTCCTCGAACGCCCAGAAGTCGCGGCCCACGTGGTTGAAGACGCCGTCCAGGAGCACCTTGATGCCCGCCTCGTGACACGCGTCCACCACGTGGCGCAGGTCTTCGTTCGTGCCAAGGCGACGGTCGACCCTCGTGTAGTCGATGGTGTCATAGCCGTGGGACTCGCTCTCGAACACGGGGTTCAGAAGCAGGCACGTCGCGCCGAGCCTGTGCATGTGCTCCACCCAGCCGTCGTCCACGAGCTTGCGCAGCCTGTGCACGGGCTCGCTCGTCCTGTCGTTCAGGTAGGGCGCACCCGTGAGTCCCAGCGGATAGACCTGATAGACAACCGATTCCTCGTACCAGCTCATGCAGCCTCCCCCATCGTGGGATATGTGTTTCGCCCGGGCTTGCGGCCAAGGTGCGCGGCCGTGCTAGGCGCGGTGCGTCTCGTTGCTGATGACGCACCTGTTTGCGGGCAGCCAGACGCTGCCCCACTCGAACGGCACGCCGTTGTCGAGCCTCACCAGCTGGTCCAGCTCCAGCACCGGCGCGTGCTCGTCGCACTCCAGGTAGCCGCCCCTCACCTTGCCGGCCGTGCGGGCAGTGTAGACCATCTCGGAGCGGCCGATCTCGTGGCCGCTCGTGCGCTCCACGGCCGCGAACAGCGCCTCGTGCTCGAAGTTCGCGTCCTCGATCCCCGGGCACACGCTCAGGTTCAGGTGGCTCTCGATGAACATGACGGCGCGGTGGCTCACGTAGCGCACGCGGCACAGGTACAGGTAGTCGTCCCCCACGTCCATCTGCAGGTTCTCCGCGCAGAGGGGGCCGGCCTGCCTCACCTCGGACTTCACGACCCTCGTGATGTACTTCACGCCCTGGGCGCTCATGGACTCGCCAAACGACAGCAGGCGGTTGGAGCTGGGCCTGGCCATGACGGGCTGCACCACGAACGTGCCGCGGCCGCGCTGCTGAACGAGCAGCCCCTCGTCCACAAGCTGGCGAATGCCCTTCTGCACCGTGCCGCGCGACAGGTGCAGCATGTCCATCAGCTCGTGCTCGGACGGGATGGGCTCGTCCACCCCCCAGTCCTTGGAGTAGATCTTCTCGCGCACGTAGTCCGATACCTGGACGTACAGCAGCTCGCCATCAGACTTGTCGAACTTGGGCATGCATCAACCCTTCCGCAGGCGGCCCGCGGCCCGCCGCTTTGTGACTCGTACGCCCAACGACAGCCCCTACGCGTTGCCGTCGCTGCCGCGCTCGCCACACCCAAGTGCGCCGTGCTCGGCATAGGCCCTCAGATTCCTGACCATTAGATGATAGACATTTTCGTACGTTTGCGAGAAGAACGACGCGTCGAGCATGCAGTAGCGCGGCGTGCCCGCGACGTGGCGCTCGCTGTTCTGCTCCACCACGTCGTCCGCGACGGCTATGGCGCGGATCGCGTCCTCCTCGCCTATGGGATACTGCGGAAATGCCGCGGCCTGCTGCAGGACGGACCTGCTCACCTGCGGCGCGATGTCAAGCTCGAGCGTGCGGCCGAAGAGGTCGAAGTCCGCCTGCTTGCGCTTGCGGGTCTCCTCCCCCGGCTCGATGCCGTGCTCCGCTATGAAGCGGTTGTTCGCGGCGTTGTACACGTTGTCCGCCAGAAGGTGCATCCACGCGCCCAGCACCACGTCGGAAACGCGGCCCCGCTCGTCCGCGGAGGCGCGCGCGTAGCGAGTCCAGAAGTCCCAGTACGCCGGCTGCGGCACGAAGGCCGGGTCCGCGAAGTGCGTCACCCTGTACGGCACCTTACGCGAGATGGGCTGCACCAGGTAGCCCACGTAGATGTCCGGCACGAGGTTGCCGAACAGGAACGCGTTCGCGTCGCGAATGCCCAGCGCCCGCGCGTCCTGCTCGTGGAGCAGGCGCTGCACGTGGGCTATATGTATGTTCCAGCTTGGCATAGGGTCCATTCTAGGCATAAACGCCGCGGGTGTGCACGAAACGGGGCGCGTCGGCCACCAAAGACACCAAGTTCGCACCCAGTGCCGAAAGATCGGTCCCCCCGGGCCCGTGCCCGGGGGACCTTTGGCCCAAGGCCAAGACGCTAGCTACGGACCTCGCCGCCGGTGGACTTCATGACCTTCGTCACGAGCTTGTTGTGGGCCTTCTCGACCTCCTCGGAGGTGAGGGTGTGGTCGGCCGCGCGATAGGTGAGCGAGAAGGCCATGGACTTCTTGCCCTCGCCCACGCGGATCTTGTCACGGTACACGTCGAAGAGGCGGACGTCCGCGAGGAGCTTGCCGCCCGCGCTCTGGATGCGCTGGACGACCTGCTCGCACGTCATGTCCTCGTCCACGACGAGCGCGAGGTCGATGGAGACGCCGGGCAGCGTCGGGACCTCCTTGTACGGAAGCTCGCGCTGGGCCAGACGCAGCAGCGCCTTGACGGAGAGCTCAAACGCGACGACGGGAACGTCCAGGTCGAAGTTCTTGAGGCTCGAGGGGTGGATGTTGCCGACCCAGCCGAGCAGCTCGCCCTGCGCGATGACCTCGGCCGCGCGGCCGGGCTGGAGCCAGCCGTAGCGCTCGGGGTCCGCGGCCTTGAAGCGGACCTTCGTGATGCGCAGGGCGTCCAGCAGGTTCTCGACGACGCCCTTGGCGTCGAAGAAGTCGAGCTTGACGTACTTCTTGTTCCACTGGTCGTCGTTCCACGCGCCGCACATGACGCCGGCGACGTAGCTGGGCTCGTCCGGCTGGCTCTTGTGCTCGTGCCCGAAGAACACGCGCCCGACCTCGTAGAGCTGGACGTTCTGGACGCCGTGGTCAAGGTTGTACGCGACGGAGCGCAGCAGGCCCGGGATGATGTCGCGGCGCATCTGGGACTGGTCGGCCACGAGCGGGCGCATGATCTTCACGGGGACGCCGCGACCCTCCTCGCTCATGCCGAGGCGCTCGAGGTCCCTGGGGTCGGCGAAGTTGTACGTGGACGTCTCGCACAGGCCGCTCGCGCGCAGGACCTGGCCGATCTTGCGCACGCGCTGCTGCTCGACGGTGAGCCCGCCGGCGTGGTTGCGGGCAGCGGGGAGCGTGGGCTCGACGTCGCCCTCGCCCCAGAGGCGCAGCACCTCCTCGACGAGGTCGATCTCGCGCGTGAGGTCCGGGCGGTTCGTGGGCGCGACGACGTGCATGGGGGCATGCTCGTCCGCGCCGCGCGTGACGGTGCAGCCCAGGCGCTCCAGGCGGCTCGCCATGAACTCGGCCTCTATGGGGGCTCCGGTGAGCGCACGCACGCGGTCGGGGCGCAGGTCCATCTGGGGCGCGTCGACCGGCGCGGGGTACACGTCGACCATGCCCTCGCACACGTCCGCGCCGCAGCACTGCTCGAACAGCGCGGCCGCGACGTCGCTCACCAGGGCGCAGCGCGCTCCGTCGACCTGGCGCTCGTAGCGGATGGACGCCTCGCTCATGAGGTCGAGGTTGCGGCTCGTGCGGCTGACGTGGCCCTTGTCGAACACGGCGCTCTCCAGGAGGACGTCCACGGTGTCTTCGTCGATGTCGGAGTTCAGGCCGCCCATGACACCGGCGAGCGCCACGGGCGCGTTGCCGTCGTCCGTGATGACGGCCATGTCCGGCGTGAGCGTGCGCTCCTGGCCGTCGAGGGTCACGAGCTTCTCGCCCTCATGCGCCGCACGCACGACGATGTGGCGCTTGCCGTCACGCGTCGAGACCTTGCCCAGGTCGAACGCGTGCAGCGGCTGGCCGGTGAGGAACATGACGTAGTTGGTGACGTCGACCACGTTGTTGATGGGACGCGCGCCCGCGGCGATGACGCGCCTCGCGAGCCACTCGGGGCTGGGGCCGATCTTCACGTTGCGCACGACGCGCGCGGTGTAGCGGCCGCACAGCTCCGCGTCGTCGATCGTGACGTCGACCATGTCGGCCGTGCGGCCGAACTCGGCGGACTCGTTCTTGATGGCGGGGAGCTCGATGTGGGTGTCTTCGTCGAGCATGGCCGAGACCTCGGTCGCCATGCCGCACATGGACAGGCAGTCCGGGCGGTTCGGCGTGATCTCGCAGTCGATCACCGTGTCGCTCATGCCCTTCCACTCCACGAAGTCGACGCCCACGGGCGCGTCCTTCGGCAGGATCATGATGCCGGAGTGGTCCGCGTCGAGCCCGAGCTCGCGGCTCGAGCAGTTCATGCCGAACGAGTCGACGCCACGGAGCTTGCCCTTCTTGATCTTCACGTCGCCGGGCAGCGTCGCGCCCACGAGCGCGGTGACGGTCTTGTCGCCCACCTCGAAGTTCTGGGCGCCGCACACCACCTGCAGCGGGCAGGGCTCGCCCTTCTCGTCCACGTTGTACTTGCCCACGTCCATCTTGCAGACGTACATGTGGTCGGAGTCCGGGTGGGGCACCTTCTCGAGCACCTGGGACGTGACGACGCGGGTGATGTCCGCGCCGACGCGCTCGACCGCCTCGACCTCCGTGCCGGTGCGGACGAACTCCCTCACGAGGTCCTGGGGGTCCTCGGGCACGTCCACCATGGTCTTGAGCCACTCATAAGAGACACGCATCTTGTTGCCTTTCTTTGCGGGAGCCTGGCCGGCCGCCCGCACGTCGCCTGTTTCTGGGGTGCGCCCCCGCGTGCGCGGGGTGCGCGGCAGCTAGAACTGCCTGAGGAAGCGCATGTCGCCCGTCATGAGCATGCGCAGGTCCGGCAGGTCGTAGCGCAGGGCCGCGACGCGCTCCACGCCGATGCCGAAGGCGAAGCCGGAGTACTTCTCGGGGTCGATGCCGCAGTAGTGGAACACGTTTGGGTCCACCATGCCGCAGCCCAGGATCTCGAGCCACCCGGTGTTCTTGCAGAAGCGGCAGCCCTTGCCGTGGCACACGCCGCAGCTGACGTCGACCTCGCAGCTGGGCTCCGTGAACGGGAAGAAGTGCGGGCGGTAGCGCGTGGCGCGGTCCTTGCCGAAGATCTCGCGGCAGAAGTAGTCCAACGTGCCCTTCAGGTCGCCAAACGTGATGCCCTCGTCCACGACGAGACCCTCGACCTGCGTGAACTGCGGCAGGTGGTTTGCGTCGGCCGTGTCGGGGCGGAACACCGTGCCCGGGCAGATCATGTAGATGGGCGGCTTCTTCTCCTCCATCGTGTGCACCTGCACGCCGGAGGTCTGCGTGCGGAGCAGGACGTCCGACTCGCCCAGGACGTGCTTCTCCTTGCCCTCGGGCGCGTTGTCCACCACGTAGAACGTGTCCTTCGCCGAGCGGCTGGGGTGGTCCTCAGGGGCGTTCAGGGCCGTGAAGTTGTAGTAGGTGGTCTCGACGTACGGGCCGTCCTCGACCGTGTAGCCCAGGCCGCAGAAGATGTCCTCGATCTCCTCGCGGATCTGGCTGATAAGGTGCTCCGTGCCCGGGCTCAGCCTGCGTCCCGGCAGGGTGACGTCGGCCGCCTCCGCCATGATCTTCTCGTCCAGCGCGCGCTTCGCGATCTGAAGGCGCGCCTGCTTGATGGCGCTGTCCACGTTGGCGCGCACCGTGTTGGCGAGCTTGCCCATCGCGGGGCGCTCCTCGGGCGGCACCTTGCCCATCATGTGCATGATCGCGGTGAGCGAGCCCTTCTTGCCCAGCGCCGCCACGCGGATCTTCTCAAGGTCCTCCAGGCTGTGCGCGCCCGCAAGCGCCTCCTGCACCCGCTCCTGAATCGCGTTCAGGTCGTCCGACATTGCCATGAAAATCCCCCTTTAAACAAAAACCGTCCCGAGCACATGGCTCAAGGACGGAGTTATCCGCGGTACCACCTTGATTGGCGTTCACGTTGTCTCTCGCGAGCACCCACTCGTTGAGCCCCGTTCCGTGGGGCGGACGGCTTCCCTACTTGCCGGCGGCTGCCCGACGGCGTTCAGGTCGCGGCTGGTGGAGTGAACTTCGTCCGTCAGCCTTCGTGAGAGCCTCTCAGCCGGTGAGCTCCCTCTCTGTCCTCCAGCGACGCGACGGCCGAACCTCTCCGTCATTGCCTAGTGGCTGAGGATAGCACACAACGCGCCAACGGGCGAGAAGAACGCGGACATTCACAACTCGCGGCGCGTGACGGCACAGCGGCCGCGCGCGTGGCGGGACGGCGCGCGTGGCAAGGCGGCAAGCCGATCGGCGCTACTCGGAAAACGGCCACTCCCCCGCGGCCAGCGCCTCGATCGCGTCCGCCACGGCTTCCTTCGTGCTCGGGCCGATGTGCCAGCGGGCCGCCGCGGCCGCCTCCGGCGTGGCGTTCGCCACCGCCACGGAGTTGGGAATGGCCTCGAACATTGACAGGTCGTTCCCGGCGTCGCCAAAGACCACGACCTCGTCCACGCCGATTCCCAGCTCGCGCGCTAGCGCCAGTATGCCCGTGGCCTTGTTCCACCCCGCGCGCATGACGTTCGTGAAGCCCGGCTGCGGATAGTCGAAGTCAAGGCCGTCCACCTGCTGGTTCAGGGCATCGACCATGGCGCGCGAGTCCTTCTCGCCCGCGGGCGCAAGCGTGCCGTCCGCGGACTCCCGGGCCAGGAACACGTTCACCTTTGTCGCCGCAAAGTCCGGGAGCCCCAGCGCCGAGCCGTCTGCCCGCGTGCGGCATGCCGCGGCATACGATGGGAACGTCGCCCTAAGGTCCTCGATGCGGCCGCTCACGAGCGAGGGCGTGGCGCCGTCGAACGCGATGACCCCCGCGTGCGGAAAGCCGGCCGCCACCTCCGCGACCCTCGCGAGTGCATCGCCGCTGAAGTTTGCCTCGCGAATCTTGCGACCATCCAGGAACACCTGGTTTCCGTTCGTCGCGACGCACGTCCGGAAGCACGCGGAGTCGCCCGAGAAGAGCGGGGACAGCCAGTCGAAGCCGCGTCCGGTGGCCGGCCCCACGCGGATGCCGGCCTCCATGGCATGGTGCATCGCCGCGCGCGTCCGGGGTGGCACGGCGTCGAGCCCCCAGGGGAGCAGCGTTCGGTCGATGTCCGCAAGGATGAGCCTGATATTCTTACTCGCCATGTTCTGACGTGCCATTTCGTCCTCTTTCGCGTGGTTGGGGCATCAAACATCGCAGCATATGATACGGCACCTGCGGCACCGGGGCCGACTCGCCGGGGCTTTGCCCCATTGAATCGATAGCCTGGGCCAACTCCGCCGCGCTCGCCCGGCCCAGCCGTGAAGCCCCCGTGATTGGAGCTGCCACGTTTGGCGGCGTCCAACACGCCGGTACACTTCTGCCGCGAGTTTGCAGGGCCGGCGTAAACTCGGCCCTCACGAGTACGGGGAAGCGTTGCGTGCCGGTACACTCCTGCGGCGAGTTTGCACGGTTGCACGAAACTCGGGCCAGACGGGTACCGGGGGGCACCCTGGCGGTACACACCTGCCCCCAGTTCGCGGGCGGCCTGCAAACTCGGCCCTCATGTGTGCCGAGGGTGTCCCCCGCCGGTACACGTGTGGCAGAAACGCACGGGATCCCGCAAACTCGCGGCCGACGTGTGCCATAAGAAATCAAACCATGGCAGGAACTCGCGCATGTGTACCGGAAAATGCAAACTCGGGTCAGACGTGTACCATGTGGAATTAGTCTAATTCCACATAACATGAGGTAGATTAGCTGCACAATCAAAGTCTTAACGAACGACCCGGTACACGTCTGACAGTTCCTGACATGGCTCGACTTTCGATGCTACTCGTCTGGCCCGAGTTTACAACTTCTTGCCAAAAGCGCGCCCATGTGTACCCACCCCGTACACATGGGCGCCCAGTTTGCAGGGCCCCTGCAAACTGGGCTTCGAAGTGTACCCGGCCCGGTACACGTCTGCCGCGAGCTTGCACGGACCCGCGAAACTCGGCCGCGACGTGTACGGGGCGTGTCAACTCGGGGCTCACGTGTACCGGCGGCTGGCGGCGCCGGCACCACGCACCAGCGCCGCCAGCGCCACGCACCGGCGCCACCGCCCGCAGCGCCACGCGCCATCGCACCCGCACGCCGCCCGCGCCCGCCACGCAAACGGGGACCGGCCAACAAAGCCGAGCCCCGCATCACATTCGCGCAACCCCAGGTCGCCCGCAGCGCACGCCACCGGCGCCCAGCACGCCCCTACTTGAAGCAGCCCTCGACAATCGCGGCGAGCTTCTCAGAATCGTCGCAGTTCAGAAGGTCGCTGCGGAACGACTCCTTCGTCAGCATGATGGCAACCTCGCTCAGTAGCTGCAGGTGCGTCGTGCCCTTCTCCTCACGCGGGGTGCAAATCGCAATGGCGACCTTGATGGGCTTCTTGTCCATCGACTCCCACTCGATGTCGCCGGCAAACTTCACCAGCAGGACGGCCGTCTGCTTGATGGCATCGCTCGTCGCATGCGGAATGGCAAAGCCGTCCATCATGCCCGTGGTGCCCTCGGACTCGCGAGCCTTGAAGGCGTCCAGCACTGTCTTCTCGTCGTCGGCGTAGCCAAGCTCGACCATCTTCTTCGAGAGGAACTCAAGAGCCTCGTCTACGTTCTTCGCAGGGTTGTCAAGAAACACGTGGGACGACTTAACGTAATCTGCCATGACAGTCTCCTTTGGCAAAGCCGGTTACCAACACTCTTAAATCCAATTGTATCCGCGTAAACGGTGGCGAACGTCATAAAAGAAGCAAAAGTTTGCTGCTCATGTATTCGTGGACATTTCCGTCCGCCGCCACCGCCGCGGGCGAGAAGGACGCGGCCCCGCGCTTCCCGCCCAGCCTCCTTGCCCTGGCGCTACTCGCCCTTCGCGGCCTCCTGCAGTGCCGCGTACGCGACGCCGTACATGCCGGCCTCGTTGCCGAGGCTGCACGGCAGGATGCGCGCGCTCGCGCTGGTCGAAAGGCAGTGCGACCTGAACGAGGCCGCGAGCCTCTCCGCAAACAGGTCGAAGCCACCGGCCACGCCGCCGCCAATCAGGTACGCCGCCGGATCGATCACGCAGCTTATCTGCGCAAGCGCAAGGCCCAGCGTGTCGCACATCTGGTCGATGGCGCGTTCGGCGCACGCGTCGCCGTCGCGGCACGCGTTGAAGACCGTGATCGTGTCCGTCGCGTGCTCCGGCTTCGGGTGCTCGCCGCCGTCTGCCTTGCATGCCTGCTGGTACAGCCAGACGATGCCCGTCGCGGACGCGTACTGCTCCAGGCAGCCCCTGCGCCCGCAGCCGCACACGCGGGTCTCCCCCGCGTTCACGGTGATGTGGCCGATCTCGCCGCCGGCGCCAAACGCGCCAGACACCAGCTTTCCACCGGTCACGACGCCGCCGCCCACGCCGGTGCCCAGCGTCACCATCACAAAGCTCGAAAGGTCGCGCGCCGACCCCTGCCACAGCTCGCCCAGCGCCGCGGCGTTCGCGTCGTTCACGAAGGCGAGGGTGGCGTTGCCAAACTCGTGCTTGATCGCGGTCTTCAGCCCGTCGGGGTCGAGCCTGATGTTCGGCAGCATGCCCACGCGGCCGCTGTCGTCCACGGGTCCCGGGATGTCCAGCCCCACGGCCGTCACGTCGTCCGGAAGAAACCCCGCGCCAACCACGAGCGAGCTCAGCCCCTCGCACACCTCCGCGAACGCCTTCTCGTCGTCGATGGCACCGGTCGGGATCTTCTTCACCTCCACGAGCTTGCCCTCCGGCGTAAACAGCCCCGCCTTGATGCTCGTTCCGCCAATGTCGATACCCAGCACGCAACTCATAAGGGCTCCTCTCCCCGGCACGCGCCGGGACGGACAACGTGTTCCAAATACCTAAGAGTATCGTTCAAGTCGGCCGCCCGAAAGCCCAGAACCCCGCAACGTGTCCGCCCGGGAGCGCACACGGTCGACGGGCGAGCAGACCTCCCGCGCCGCACGGCGCCCCGCACGCGTCAACGCACCAAATCGCGCGTGGCCACGCCCCCGCAAACCTCCCAATCACGCTAGACTTGTGCATCAGTAGCACGAATTCCGCAGCCCCGCCCACCGTCGGCCTACACGCCGGCCATGGCAGGGCAGGCAAGGAGAAGAACATGCCCTCAGATGATTCCAAGCGCAGGCCAGAGGCGAGAAAAGCCGCGTCCACCGGCGCAGTGCCCTCGTTCCTGAGCATCTTCGCCCACGCGGCCGACAGGTTCGAGGATCCCGCACCGGTTGTGGAGGGCGAGCCCGTCGGCGACGGCGACCTCACGATAGAGCGCGGCCCCAACCTGGACGAGGCAAGGCACGCGCCCGCGGCAGAGGCTCCGGAGCACGCCCCGGCACCCGCCCCGGAGTCGGTCGAGCCGGCGGACGCCGTGGAGCAGATGTACCGCCAGGAGGTCGCGAAGGCGGCGCCGGAGCCTGCCGCCAGCGAGGAGGCGCCCCACGCGGCCGCGCCCAACCGGCCAAGGCCGGCTGACGGACGCGAGGCCATGGGCGTGCCGCGCAAGCCGGCGCCCGCCGCCATCAGCAACCCCAAGGAGGACATCGCCTCCCTCAACGACCTCGAGCGTCACCTGTACGCGCACCGCTACGCGCGCATCGGCATCTCGTGCTACGGCCCGTCCATCGACCCCGCGAAGGCCGTGACCGACCGCGGCGAGGCCCAGGCCATCCTCGAGCAGGAAGACAAGGAGCTCGTCTGCAACCCGGAGACCGGCGCCATGCTCGAGCGTCTCAACTCCATGCCGGACATCCTGACCGACACCCAGAAGGCCCAGGTCAAGATCCTGCGCCGCGACCGCGCGCAGATGGTCGACGTTCCAGACGACGTCCAGATGGACTTCACGCGCCTCCTGGCCAAGTCCGACAGCGTCTGGCAGAGGGCGAAGGCCACGAACGACTTCGCGTCGTTCGAGCCCTACCTCGACAGGATCGTCCAGGCCATGGTCAAGATCGCCCGCTACCGCAACGCGGACGCCGACCCGTACGACGTCTGGCTCGACAACTTCGAGCACGGCTGCGACCGCACGTTCTACGACGAGTTCTTCGGCCAGGTCAGAGGCATCGTCGTGCCGCTGTTCGCAGAGATCCGCCGCCGCGGCTGGCAGCCCGACCGCTCCGTGATCGAGGGCCGCTTCGACGAGCGTCGCCAGTGGGCGCTCGCAAGCGACCTCGTCGACCTCGAGGGGCTCGACCGCGACGCCCTGTTCGTCACCACGACGGAGCACCCCTACTCCGACGCCCTCACCACCAACTACGCCATCATCGCCGCGCACGTGTACGAGAACGACGTCGTCTCGAACGTGTTCACGATGCTGCACGAGGGCGGCCACACGCTGTACGAATGCGGCGTGAACCCGGACTTCAACTACACATCGCTCAAGGGCGGCACCTCCGCCGGCATGCACGAGGCGCAGTCCCGCTTCTTCGAGAACTACGTCGGCCGCAGCCGCGCGTTCGCCGCGCCGCTGCTCAAGACCATGGCGAGCCACTTCCGCGGCCAGCTCGGCCGCGTCACGCCAAACCAGTTCTACCTCGCGGTCAACAGGGCCGAGGGCAGCCTCGTCCGCACCGAGGCCGACGAGCTCACCTACCCGCTGCACGTGCTCGTGCGCTACGAGATAGAGCAGATGCTCTTCTCGGGCCAGATCACCGCCAAGGACGTGCCCGCGGTCTGGAACCAGAAGTACAAGGACTACCTCGGCGTCGACGTTCCGGACGACACCCACGGCTGCCTGCAGGATTCCCACTGGGCCGACGGCCTCTTCGGCTACTTCCCCACCTACGCGCTCGGTGGCGCCATCGGCGCGCAGCTGCGCCACCAGATGATCGCCGAGGGCATGGACTGGGAGGGCCGGCTCTCCAAGGGCAACCTCGCCCCCGTGCGCGAGTGGCTGCGCACGCGCATCTGGCAGTACGGCCGCTCCAAGGACTCCGCCGAGCTCATCCAGAACGCGTGCGGCGAGCCGTTCAACGCCACCTACTACACCGACTACCTGCTCCAGAAGTTCTGCGCCATCTACGGCATCAGGATGCCGGAGCCCGAGGAAGGCGACCAGGCGTGAGGGCGTGCGTCCAGCGCGTCAGCTCGGCCAGCGTCTCCGTGGACGGAGGCGTCACGGGCAGCTGCGGCCGCGGGTTTCTCGTCCTTCTGGGCGTCGGCCCAGGCGACGACGAACAGACCGCGCGGCGCCTGTGGGAGAAGATCTTCCGCCTCAGGGTGTTCGACGACCGCGACGGCAAGATGAACCTCTCGCTGGCGCAGGTGGACGGCGAGGTGCTCGTGGTGAGCCAGTTCACGCTCTATGCGGACTGCAGGCGCGGCAACCGGCCGTCGTTCACGGACGCCGCTCCCCCAGAGCTCGGGGAGCGCCTGTACCGCCGCTTCCTCGAGCTCGCCGCCAAAGACGTCCGTCACGTGGGCCACGGCGTCTTTGGCGCGGACATGCAGGTGTCGCTCGTAAACGACGGCCCCATCACCATATGGCTCGACACGGACGAGCTGTCAAGACCCAGGAGGTAGCCCCATGAGCAAGTTCTTCACGGAGTTCAAGGAGTTCGTCAGTCGCGGCAACGTGATGGACATGGCGGTCGGCGTCATCATCGGCGGCGCGTTCACCGGCATCGTCACGTCGCTCACGGACAACATCATCAACCCGCTCATCACGTTCCTGACCGGCGGCGGAACGGAGATCTCCGGCCTCGTGGTCCCCGGCACCAAGATCGACTTCGGCGCGTTCATCAGCTCCGTCATCAACTTCCTCATCGTGGCGCTCATCGTGTTCATCCTGGTAAAGAGCGTCAACAGGCTGAGCGAGGCCACGGCGAAGCTCACGCACGCCCAGGAGCAGAAGGAGGAGGCCGCGGCCCCCGTGTGCCCGCACTGCCTGGAGGAGGTCAAGGCCGGCGCCACCCGCTGCCCGCACTGCGGCGGCGAGATTCCCGGCGGCGCACGCGCAAAGGCGTAGGCACGCGCGACGCGGGCGCGCAAGCACGTCATGCAACGGGCTCCCGGCAATCGTCGGGAGCCCGTTTCGCGTGCAGGCGCGCAAGCCCCGTGGGCGCGGCGCTACGCCATGACGACGAGCCCCTCCGGACCCTCCCGCACGGGATACAGCCCGGTCGCCACCTCGCGCGCCACGGCATACTCCCCCGATCTGAACAGCGCGAGCACCACCCGCTGGAAGCGCGGCGCGTACGACGCCAGCACCTCGAGCGCCACGGCCAGCCCCTCCTCCAGCGGGTATCCGTACACGCCGCACGATATCGCCGGAAACGCGATGGACGCGTCACCCAGCCCCAGCGCCAGCTCACACGAGCTGCGGTAGCAGGACTCAAGCTCCCGCCGGCACTCGTCCGCCCTTCTCGCGCTGTACACCGGGCCGACGGTGTGGATCACGTGGCGCGCCTGGCGTATGCCATACGCGCCTGTCGCCTTCGCCTCGCCCGTGCGGCATCCGCCAAGCGTGCGGCACTCCCTAAGCAGGCCCGGGCCGGCGGCGCGGTGGATGGCGCCGTCTACGCCCCCGCCGCCCAGCAGCGTGTGGTTCGCGGCGTTCACGATGGCGTCCGCCTTCTGGTCCACAACGGACCCTTGCACCACGCAGAGCAAGGCTAGTCCTTCTTGCGCAGGTAGCGGGCGGCATCGGGGTCGGTCGGCCGCAGGAACTGCTTGCAAATGTTATCCGTGCGCAGGTACTCCTTCCCCCAAGGGTCCGTCAGCGGCACCAGGTCGCGCGGGCTCTTTGCGAAGTACATGTCGGGCTCGCGGGTCTCGTGCGGGTCGGCCAGCGTGTAGCCCCTGCTGCACGATCCCTGGTACCTTCCCCACTCCTCGTTGTACGAAAAGCTGCTGAATATGCAATCCGAGCAGTGCAGTCCTGTCGCCATCGGTCGTCCTTTCCAATGCATCGCCACCTACACAGTCTTCCCGGCTCGCCGGCTTTGATTCACCTTGCTCGCCAGACGGCGCCCACGCGCCATGCCGCAAGCGCTATCGTGGTAGCGTCGCATCACGCATCATCGCACGAACGTCCACCACAGGGGAATGGAGAAGAGCATGCGCGCCAGGATCGCAAGGGCACTCGTGGACTGGCTGGGAAACGCCGGCGCACGGCTGCTGCACGACCGCGTCGTCGTGGCGTCCGCCGACACCATGTTCGGGCCCACGCAGGTCGTGGACGTGCACGACGCCTCCGGCGCGCCCGTCCGCGTGCTCGAGGTGGACGGCACGTGGCAGAGCGCCACCTACCTGGACGACTCCTGGTGCGAGCTCGTCTTCCCATACCACCGGTTGTTCGCGCGCGCCATGGGGGCCATGGGCCGGCGGCCCCAGCGCGTGCTCATGCTCGGCGGGGGCGGCTACGCGTTTCCCAAGTACCTCGTGGCGCACGACCCGGACGCCCGCGTGGACGTGGTCGAGGTCGACCCCGCGGTCTCGCGGCTCGCGCGCGACTACTTCCTGCTGGGACGCCTCGACCAGATGAGCCCCGGCAGCTCCTCGCGCATAAGGACCTTCAACATGGACGGCCGCGCGTTCCTGGACGGCGACGCCGGACTCCCGCGCTACGACGTGGTCGCAAACGACTGCTTCGGGGCGCTCCTGCCCACGCGCTCCCTCGCCACGCTCGAGGGCGCCCGCGCCGCGAGGGGCCGCCTCGCGCGGGACGGGATCTACCTGGCGAACGTCGTGTCCGCGCTGGAGGGCGAAAGGTCGCGGCTCCTGCGCGACGTCACGCGCACGCTCGGGGAGGTCTTCTCCCACGTGTACGTCATCCCGTGCTCCACGGACGAGCCGGACGTGGAGGACAACAACGTCGTCGTCGCGTCAGACGCCCCGCTCGAGCTCGAGGGCGCCCTCGAGCCCTCCCCCGAACCCGCGGGGGCCGTGCTCCGCGACTGACCCGCCGCCGCACCCGCCGCCCGCACGTCGAGCGCACGCGACGTCTGGCGTAAGAGCCGCGGGCGGCGTGCCGGGGCGCGCATATACTCTGTCTCGTCTTTTTTTCGAGCGGAGGGAGAACGCATGTCACAGGGCGATGTCGCACGCACGCCCATCTCGTTTGCGTCGGCAGACGGGGTATCTACCATTCGCGGATACGCCTGGCGCACAGGCGACCCCGATGCCGCGCGCGAGTCGCGCCCCAGGGGCGTCGTCGTGCTCGTGCACGGCATGGCCGAGCACATCGAGCGCTACGACGAGTTCGCCCGCTACCTCGCAGGCGCCGGCTACCTCGTCTGCGGGCACAACCAGATCGGCCACGGGTCGAGCGCCGAGCCAGGGCGCTGGGGGTGCCTTCCCGCCCAGGGCGGGAGCGACGCCCTGGTGGAAGACGTCGAGCGCCTGCGCACGCTTGCCGCCGCGTACTGCGCGCCCGGCACGCCGTGCTTCGTGTTCGGCCACTCCATGGGAAGCTTCGTCGCCAGGTACTACGCCGCCACGTACGGCGACAGGATCTCCGGCGCCGTCATCTGCGGCACCGGCTTCGTCGAGCCCCGCACGTCGCGTGCAGGCCACGCCATGGCCCTCGCGATAGCGCGCATGCGCGGCCAGGACCACAGGAGCGCCCTTCTCCACGCCATGGCGGACGGCGCGTACGCGAAGGCCATCCCAAACCGCCGCACGGACTTCGACTGGCTGTCCCACAACCAAGAGAACGTGGACGCGTACATCGCGGACGACGCGTGCGGCTTCATGTTCTCCGCGGGAGGCTACGCCACGCTCACGGAGCTCACGGCCGAGGTCTGCACGCTGGAGTGCGCCCAGCGCGTCCCGCACGACCTCCCGCTGCTCTACGTCGCCGGCGCGGAGGACCCCGTGGGCGAGTTTGGCCGCGGGGTCGTGCGCTCGGCCGAGCTCGCGCGCCGCGCCGGCTCCACGGACGTCACGTACAGGATATTCGACGGCATGCGGCACGAGGTCCTGCAGGAGGACGGCCATGCCGCCGTGTTCGAGTGCGTACGCGGCTGGCTCGACCGCCACGCACCCGCCCCGAACCCAGAACCCAAGACGGAGGCATAGCATGAGCGAGAAGTACATAGTCGCGCTCGACCAAGGCACCACGTCCTCGCGCGCCGTCCTGGTCGACCACGCGGGACGCATGGTCGACTGCGTGCAGCGCACGTACCCGCAGATCTACCCCAAGCCGGGCTGGGTGGAGCACAACCCGCAGGAGATCCTGTACTCGCAGCTCGGGAGCCTGACGGAGCTCGCGAGCCGCCACTCCCTCACCGTGGACAACGTCGACGCCATCGGCATCGACAACCAGCGCGAGACCACGATCGTGTGGGATCCCACCACGGGCGAGCCCATCCACAACGCCATCGTGTGGCAGTGCCGCCGCACCGCGCCCATCATCGACGAGCTGTGCGGCACAAAGGACGCAAGGCGCATGGTCCAGCAGAAGACCGGGCTTTTACCTGACGCGTACTTCTCGGCCAGCAAGATCAAGTGGCTGCTGGACAACGTGGACGGGGCGCGGGAGCGCGCCGAGGCCGGCGAGCTCGTGTTCGGCACCGTGGACACATGGCTCGTGTGGGTGCTCACGGGCGGGCTCGTGCACGCGACGGACCCCACGAACGCCAGCCGCACCATGCTGTACAACATCCACGAGGGCTGCTGGGACCAGGAGCTCCTGGACCTGTTTGGCATTCCCGCCTCCATGATGCCTGAGGTGCGGCCGTCCGCCTCGTTCTTTGGCGAGACGAGCTACCCGGGCATCCCGGCGGGCATTCCCATCCGCGGCGTCGCCGGCGACCAGCAGTCCGCGCTGTTTGGCCAGTGCTGCTTCGAGCCCGGCCAGGCGAAGAACACGTACGGCACGGGCTGCTTCCTGCTCATGAACACGGGCGAGCAGGCGCCGGTATCGCAGAACAACCTGGTCACGACCATAGCGGCCACGCCGCCGGGCGCGCCGCACGTGCAGTACGCGCTCGAGGGCAGCGTGTTCGTGGCCGGCGCCCTCATCCAGTGGCTGCGCGACGAGATGCACCTCGTCCGCACCGCCGAGGAGACGGAGTTCCTGGCGCGCAGCGTCCCCAACACGGGCGGCGTGTACATAGTGCCCGCGTTCACCGGGCTGGGCGCCCCGTACTGGAAGCCAGACGCGCGCGGGCTCATCTGCGGCATCACCCGCGGCACCACGCCGGCGCACGTGGCGCGGGCGGCGCTCGAGGCGCTGGCGTACCAGACGTACGACCTCGCGCGCGCCATGGAGGCCGACGCCGGGGTGACCCTGCGCGACCTGAACGTGGACGGCGGCGCGTCCCGAAACGACTTCCTCATGCAGTTCCAGGCGGACGTCCTGCGCGCGAGCATCAGGCGCCCCCAGAACATCGAGACCACGTCCCTTGGGGCCGCGTACCTCGCGGGCCTCGCAAGCGGCTTCTGGTCGGGAACGCAGGATCTTCTCGCCCTGCGCTCCTCTGACGACGTGTTCCGTCCTACCATGGACGCAGACGATGCGGCCGGCCTCCTGGCCGGTTGGAAGGACGCGATTAGGAGATCGATGTAGATGGACCTCTTCGTCAGCCAGGCAATCAGGCGCTACGTGAGGGACTCGCACGCGGAGGAGCTGGAGCTCCTGCGCACGCTGGCGAGGATTCCCGCGCCGTCTCACCACGAGGAGCAGCGCGCGAGCTTCATCGCTGGATGGCTCCACGCGCACGGCGCGCGCAACGTGCGCGTGGACGACGAGAAGAACGTGCTGTGCCTGCTGATGAACCCCCGCGCGAGGCGCGAGGCGCACCACGACGCGCAGACGCTTGCCGAGAGTGTGAAGAACCACACGCTCACGATGTACGCCGCCCACACCGACGTCGTGTTTCCCGACACGACGGAGCTGCCGATTCGCGAGGACGACGTGCGCATGTGGGCGCCGGGCGTGGGCGACGACACCGCGAACCTCGTGAACCTGCTGATGGCGACGAAGTTTTTGCTGCAGAACCCGCTGGCGCTGGACAGGGCCACGCGCAAGGGCAACATCCTGGTGGTCGCGAACACCTGCGAGGAGGGCCTGGGCAACCTCGCGGGAACGCGCAACCTGTTTGACGAGGTGGGCGACTGCGTGGACCGGTACTTCTCGTTCGACCTGTACCTTCCGCAGTGCATATCCGTGTGCGTGGGGTCGGAGCGCTACCAGATAGACGTGGAGTGCACGGGCGGCCACTCGTACCACGACTATGGCAACGCGAACGCCATAGAGGAGCTCTGCTCGATCATAGAGGACCTGTACCGCATAAACCCGCCGACCGACGTGATGGACGGCGCGCACACCACCATGAACGTGGGCAAGATCGAGGGCGGCACCACCATCAACTCGATCCCGTCGCACGCGATGGCGAAGTTCGAGTTCAGGTCGTCCTCGCGCGAGAACATCGAGGTAATGCGCGCGTTCTTCGAGAGCGTGATCGAGAGGCACCGCCACGAGCTCATGAGGCGAGACGACGCCGGCAAGATCGAGCTGACGACGCTGGGCGTGCGCCCGTACGCGAACGGCGTGGACGAGGCGGCCCTGCAGAGGATGACGGAGAGGAGCGCCGCCATCGTGAGGCGCGTGACGGGCAGGGAGGCGGACCTGAGGCCGGCCTCCACGGACGCGAACATCCCGCTGTCCCTGGGGATCCCCGCGAACACGATAGGCACCGTGCGCGGCGCGAAGCTCCACACCCGCGGGGAGTGGATCGAGAAGGAGAGCTTGAAGGAGGGCCTCGAGGTGGTGCTGCGGCTGATGCTGGGAGACTAGGTCCGGCGGCGGGACGACGGCAGGGCCCCGGGAACGGGACGACGCCTCCGCGCGAGCAGATACGCTTGCACGGAGGCGTTTTGAATGTGGTCCGCCATGCATTATCATTGGTCAGATAGCTAGTTTGGACCGGACATGGGGTGATGCAGTGGCAGCCGACGACGCAAGGGGCGACTCCGCCAAGCCAGACACGACCGCAGACGACGCGCGAGCGCCTCGGGTGCCGGAGGAGGCGGAGGCCAGGAGGCCGAAGCATGCGGCCGCGCCGAAGGCGGAGCCCAAGGCCGAGAAGAGCGAGGAGGGCGCGGCCGAAAAGGCGTCCGGGGCCGAGCCGGACCGCGGGGCCGAGCCGGAGCCCGCGCCCGCGCCCGCGCCCGAGCCAGGGCACGAGACCGAGCCGGAGCCCGAGCCGGGGCGGGAGCTTGCGGACACGGGAAAGATCTACGTGCCGAAGACGGAGTACACCGCGCCGGCCAAGACCCCAAGCGAGCTGGACGCCAGGAAGCGGTCCGTGACGATCAGGGCGGTCCTTCTCGTCGTACTTGCCGCCGTCCTTGGGTCGACGCTCATAGTCACGAGGTGCTTTGGCCTGCTGAGCGGCACGACGGTGCCGAGCGTCGTTGGATACAACGAGGAGCGGGCGCGGGCGACCCTGGAGCGCAAGGGCCTCAAGGTCAAGGTCGAGGACCAGGAGACGGAGCGCGTCTCTGACAAGGGGCGCGTGCTTTCCACGGAGCCGTCGGCCGACGAGGCCGTGGGCCCCAACGGCACCGTGACGATCGTGGTGGGCACCGTGACGCAGGAGACGCAGGACGCGCCGAACCTCGTGGGGCTTTCCAAGGCCGACGCCGCGAACGCCATCATGCAGACGAACTTCTTCGTGCAGGACGACGTGATGTACGCGTACTCGAGCACCGTGCCTGCCGGGACGGTTATAAGCCAGGCGCCGCAGGCGGGCAGCGAGAGGATCCGCGGCACCGCCATCGACCTGATAGTCTCGGACGGGCCGAACCCGGCCGGGTCCGACGGCGACCACGCGAGCGAGAGCGACAAGGGCACCGTGACCATCCCGGACGTGGTGGGCATGACCTACCAGAACGCCGTCACGCTGCTGAGGGGCATGGGCCTGAAGAGCACGCGCGGAAAGGACGTGCTGGACTACGGCATCCCCGCGGGCATGGTATCGAGCGTGTCGCCCGCCGTTGGCGACGAGGTCGAGGTGGGATCTACCGTGACCGTGTACGTCGCGAAGTCGGACGAGTAGGGGCGCCACCTGCCGCCTGCCAGCCCAAACGCGCGCGGATGCAGAACGTGTGGCATTATTGAGGGGCGGTACGAGCGCCCCCCGACCTGTATACTCTTTAAGAATCCTTACCGAGACCTTGGAGAGCCATGTTCCCGAAGTTCTGCCCGAAATGCGGCGCACCACTAAAACCCGGCCAAGAGTTCTGCATGGAGTGCGGAACCTACCTGGACGCCTGGCAGGGCGACGACACCGTCGAGCCCGAGCCCGAGGGCGTCGAGGAGGCCGTAGCGGAGGACGACCCGACGCTGGTCGTGCCCGAGCCCGAAGGGGGCGAGGCCGCAGACGCCGAGGCGGAGGCGACGGAGCCCGCACAGGACGCGCCCGCACCGGCGCACCACCTGCGCCAGGGAGATGCCGCCGAGCACGTCGCCCCGCAGGACGGGGCGTCGTACCTGCCCGACCTCCCAAGCTACGGAAAGCCCCAGGGCTTCGAGGTGATCGACGCTTCGAGCTCCCCCATGAGGGCGCCGGTGGGCACGAACCCGACCGAGTCGCGCTTCGAGAGGTCGGACAGCTTCTGGACGTCCGACAAGAGGGTCCCCATCGCCATCATCGCGGCGACGGCCGTGCTGGTGCTGCTGATCTTCCTGGCATCATCCTGCGGAACCGGCTTCAGCGACCCGCAGGCGAGCAAGGTCACGCCGCGCGCGGGCAGCGAGCAGACGTCCGAGGGCTCCTCTAACAAGGACGGCTCCTCCTCCGCAAAGGACGATAAGAGCTCCTCGAAGGAGAGCTCGTCGAAGAAGAGCTCGAAGAAGTCGTCCGAGAAGAGCAAGAAGAAAGATCCCGACGCCGGATTGACCGACGAGGAGAAGACCGAGAAGAAGGCCATCAAGCAGTACTCCGACAAGCTTGCGGACTACCGCTCGAAGGTGGACGCCGCGGTATCGGACTACAAGACGCTGTATACGGCGGACCGCGCGCAGCGCACGGCGAAGCGCGAGGAGGTGCAGGGGCTCATCTCGCAGCTCCAGGCGGACCAGGACGCAAACAACGCCCTCGCCTACCAGGAGACCGCCCCGTTCTATCACGCGTGGGTCGCGACGGGCAACTGCTACAACGACCTGCTGACGGCCGCGCGGAGGGTGGACAACGCCTGGGCGATCGACCTGGGGTTCAACTACCCCTCGTACTACCCCGAGACGCTGCAGACGCCGTTTGAGCAGAGCACGTCCGAGGGTGGCGACATCTACCAGGCCCTGGCGGACTACGACAGCAACTACGCGCAGATAAGCTTCGAGAAGAGCGCATAGCGCACGACCGAGGGTCGCCCGCGGGCGCGGGGGCATCCAAGCGGCACGCACAGGGGCCGGGCGGCATCGAGCCGTCCGGCCCCCTCTTGTGCGGCGGCATGCGCTTTGCCGGTCGTGCGCTGTGCCTTAAGGCCGCAGGTCTCTATAGGCCAAGCGCGCCAAGGTCGAACGGCAGCGCGGGGCCCTCCGACTCGCCGGCGTCGTCCTCTGGCTGAGGCGCCTGCGGAAGCGGCGCGCCCGTCGCGCGTGGGCCGCGCTCCGTCCATGCGACGGGAAGGCCGAGCCCGGCAAGCGCCTCCACCACGGCGGGCAGCCCCTCTGGAACGGCGCCCGGCGACAACGGTTGCCCGTCCTTCTCGCCCGAAGGGCAGCTGCCGCAGGCGGACTGCCCCACGCCCGCGCCGACGAGCTCCGTAGACCAGCTCCAGCCGTCGAGGCTCGGCGCGGCGCCGGCCTGGCCGGGCGCCCACGCGTCGAGCGAGAGCGCCGCGAGCGAGGTGGTCAGGAGCGACTCCTCGCGCGCGGAGAGCGTCGCGACCCTGCGGGGGCGCGACGTGCCGCAGGCGGCCCACAGCTCGAGGGCGCCGTCCTCCTCCCTCCCCGCGAACGCCTCGAAGCTCAACGCGAGCCTGAGACGCCAGTTGACGCGAAGGTGGAACAGGACGAGGTGCCCGAGAAGCCCCGCGCGCGCCGAGTCGCCCACGGGGTCCATCTCCTGCACGGCGGACTGCGGAACCGTGATGGAGTACTCGTCCGCGGTGGGGTCGATGAGGCCCACCTCGCACACGCCGTCATGCACCTCGAACACGCTGCCGTAGCCGCCGGTCGCGGCCACGTGCACCAGGGAGTCGCGCCGCATGGCGGCTAGATCCCCCGGTCGAGCTCGTCCACGAGCTCGGCGAAGCGCGCGAGGGCGGCGTCCACGGCCTCGCCGGATGCCATGTCCACGCCGGCGCCGCGCAGGAGCTCGATGGGGGTCTTGGAGCAGCCGCCGGACAGGAAGCCAAGGTAGTCCTCCACGGCGGGCTCGCCCTCGCGCAGCATGCGCTCGGACAGGGCGACGGCCGCGGCGAAGCTCGTGGCGTACACGTAGACGTAGTAGTCGTAGTAGAAGTGCGGGATGCGCGCCCACTCGTGCGCTATCTCGTCGTCCGACCGCACCGCGTCGCCGTAGTACAGGTCGTTCAGCGCTCGGTAGCGGGCGCAGAGGGCGTCTGCGCCCACGCCCTCGCCCGCGGCGCACGCGGCGTTGGCGTCGCGCTCGAACTCCGCGAACATGGTCTGCCTGAACAGGGTGCCGCGGAACATCTCGCAGAAGTGGTTCACGAGGAACAGGCGCTCCGCGTCATCGGTCGTGTGGTCGAGCAGGTAGCGGATGAGCAGGCACTCGTTCGTGGTCGAGGCGACCTCCGCCACGAACATGGGGTACTCCTGGTAGCGCGGCGGCTGGGCCTCGTTCGAGAGCCACGTCTGCATGGAGTGGCCCATCTCGTGCACGAGGGTGAACACGTCGTCGAGCGTCCCCTGGAAGTTGAGCAGAATCACGGGACGCATGCCGTGGCCGTCGGCGGAGTATGCGCCGCTCATCTTGCCGGGCGTCTCGTACACGTCGATCCAGCGCTCCGAGAGCGCGCGGCGCACGACGGACACGTACTTCTCGCCCAGCGGGGCGAGGGCCTTCAGCATGAGGTCGCACGCCTCCTCGAACGTGTAGCGCCGCTCCGGGGCCCTCACGATGGGCACGTACAGGTCCCAGTAGCGCAGCGCGTCCAGGCCGAGCGCGCGGCGGCGGACCTCCATGTAGCGGTGGAGGGACTCGATGTTGCGGTGGACGGAGTCGATGAGGCTCGCGTACACCTCGACCGGGACCTCCGTGGGCGCAAGCGACGCCTCGAGCGAGCTCGCGTAGTGGCGCGCGTTCGAGAAGAACGCGAGGTGCCTCATCTGCGACGCCAGAAGCGCGGCGCACGTGTTCCTGACGGAGCGGTACGTGCCGTAGACGCTGTGGTACGCGGACTCGCGGAGCGCCCGGTCCGACGACATCTCGAGCGGGACGTAGCTGCCGTGCGTGACGGCGTGCTGCCGGCCGTTCGCGTCCGTGGCCTCCGGGAAGCTGAGGTCCGCGTCGTTCAGCATCGTGAACGCCTTGCCCGGCTGCTCCATCAGCTCCTGCGCCTGCGCCAGAATCGCCTCCTGCTCCGGCGCGAGCGTGTGGGCGGCCAGCGCGCGGATGCGGTCGAGCGCCAGGCGATACAGGTCGAGCCCGGGCGTGGCCGCGTACCACTCCTCCAGCAGCTTGGCGTCGAGCGCCTGCACCGCAGGCTCGAACCACGACGACGCGGCCGAGACGCGCGTCGCGAGGCTCGTCACGCGCGAGTTGAGGTCCTGGTAGCGACTGATGCGGGTGTCCTCGTCCGCGCGGCGCGACGCGTAGTTCCACAGGCGCTGCACGCGAATGGTCGCGTCGTCGTCGAAGCGCAGGTAGGCGAGAAGGTCCGCCCCCGTCGCCGTGGCCCTCTCGCGCCAGCCGGCGTACTCGGCCACGAGCGACTCGGCCTCGCCGAGGGCGCGCTCGAAGTCCTCGTCGCTTGCGAACAGGTCGCTCAGGTCCCAGCGGTAGCGCTCGGGCACCTGGTCCCTGCTCTCGTACGTCACGACCTTCTCGCCCGCGGCGCCGTTGTTGTCCGTGCTGTCCTTGACGTCCCCTGCCATGCATCCCTCCGTCGTTCGCGCGGCTAGTCGAGCCTGGACTTGATGTCCTCGACCTCCGCCTTGATCTTGTCTATCAGGTCGAGCTTCTGCTCGAGCCTGTCCTGCATCTCCTCCACGTGGTCGGTGGCGTAGGCGTTGTTCAGGCGCTCCTGCAGGCGGTCCGCCTGCTGCTGCAGGTCTGATATCCGCTTCTGCCTGCGGTCGATCGCGTCCTGCGTGCGCTGGCGCCACTCCTCGTGGCGAGCCTCGCCATAGGCGCGCTTCTTGTCCCAGAAGCCCTCCTTCGCCTTGTTGAACTCCTCCCACAGCGTGTCGTTCAGCTCGCGGCCGGCAAATCCCAGCTGCTTCCACCTGCGGTCGAGGTCCTTGGCGCGCTCCGTCGCCTCGCGCGAGAAGTCGTCCGCGGCCGCGAGGGCGCGCGCCTCCTCCACCAGGGCCCGCTTCGCGTCCGCGGCCTTCCTCTGCGCGGCCTCGAGCGCCTCGTAGTGGGCGTGCTGCGCGTCGAAGAACGGCTGGCGCGCGGCCGTGAACTCCTCCCACAGGCGGTCGTTGTCCGCGCGGTCCGCGACGCCGGCGGCCTTCCAGCGCGCCATGAGGTCCTTCATCCGCTGCGAGGCGGCACGCCACTCCTGGCCCTTCCAGTCGGGCGAGGTCACCGCCGCCTTGCGGGCCTCCTCCACGAGCTGCTCCTTTACGGCCTTCGCCTTCGCGCGCGCCTGCTCCAGGCGGGCGTAGTCCTCCTCGCGCGCCGCGTTGAACGCCTTGCGGGCCTTGTCGAAGCGCTGCCAGAGCTCCTCGTCGGCCTCGTGGCCGCACGTGCCGGCAGCCTTCCACTCGTCCATCATCTCGCGCATGCGCGCGGCGGTCTGCTTCCAGCTCGTGGAGCCGGCCAGGCGCTCCGCCTCGGCCGCAAGGGCCTCCTTCTTCTTGCGCGCATCGTCGCGGGCCTCGTCCCGGGCCTGGTAGAACGCCTCGCGCGCCGCGTCGAAGCGCCTCCAGAGCGCATCCTCGCGCGGGTCGTGCCAGCGGCGCAGCGAGCGCCACTCGTCCGCGAGCCTACGGAGGTCCGCCGGCCCGTGGTGCCAGTCCTTCTCGCCTGCGACGCGCTCCGCCTGCTCGCAGAGGGCCTCCCTCTTGGCGAGCTCCTGCTCTAGCGGCGACGGCGCTGCGCCCGCCGCTCCCGCCGGCGTGGTGGTCCCGCCCTCCGCCGGGCCCTGGGCCGGTGCCTCGGCCGCCCTCGCGGTCGCGCTGTCCTGATTGAGTGCCATGTGCATCCCCTCGCAACACACGAGACGTGACCCTGCCTCGCGGGAGGGCCCAGCTTTGACGCTGCAGCTTAAAAGGCTACCACACCTGTCGCAGAGGGTGCCCCCGACCCCCCAAGCGGTCGCCGGGCGCAGGCTCGCGCGGCCGCGCTTGGGTATCATGGGTACGAGGACGACGTGAGGAGGAACGGTGGCCAAGGATCCGACTCGGTGCAAGGAGACGATGGACTGTCCCTTTCGCGAGGGCGGCGGCAGCTGCATGGGGAGCATCCGCCTGTTCGCGGGGCTACCGGAGTCCGCGCGCAACGACCTGATGGCGCACGCGCTGCGTTCCACCCACCCCGCGGGAAGCCTGCTGGTTCGCGAGGGCGACCCCATCGAGTCGATCCTGGTGGTGCGCCATGGGCGCATCAAGACGTTCCACGCGGACGCGGACGGCGAGGAGTACCTCCTGGACATCCTGCACGACGGCCAGGCCATCTGGCACGGCATGTTCCTGAAGGAGAGCGTCTACCGCTACAGCGTCGGCTGCCTCACCCGCGTCGACCTCTGCCGCATCCGCCGCACCGACTTCATGCGGCTGATCGGCGACAACCGCGAGGTCGCGACGAGCCTTATCCAGACCCTCGGTACGGAGCTCGTGGAGGCGGAGGAGAAGATCAAGGTCCTCAGCACGAGGGACCCTCGGCGCCGCCTGGCGAAGTTTCTGCTGTGGCGCGACGAGCGCTGCATCGGCCCGGAGATCCACCTCACCCTGGGCGACATCGCGAACTCCGTGGGGCTCAGGCCGGAGACCGTCAGCCGCGCCCTCGGCTCGTTCGAGCGCGACGGCATGGTGCAGCGCATCGGTCGCGGCAAGATCCGCGTGCTTGACCACGTCGCGCTTCGCCGGCTCTGCGACGACGCATAGCCGCAGGCATTGCTGCGGATGTCCCCGACGTGCGCGCTCCCATTTGCATAAAGTCGAGTCCGCTCTGCATATCACTTTCCACACGCCATCTCAGGCAAAAACATTTTTCCGTTACTTGACTGTAATCAAGGAACTTTCCGTCGCCCCCATATATGTTGTCTAACGACAAACATTTTCTGGAGGAGGCGACGGGGATGCTCGGAAGGGTCCACTCACTGGAGTCGTTTGGGTCGGCCGACGGCCCCGGCGTGCGCTACCTCGTCTTCCTGCAGGGCTGCGCCATGCGCTGCCGCTACTGCCACAACGTCGACACCTGGGCCATGGACGGGGGCACGCAGATGTCGGCGGACGAGGTCCTCGACAAGGCGGAGCGCTACCGCGGCTACTGGGGCGAGGACGGTGGCATCACCGTGAGCGGCGGCGAGGCCCTTCTGCAGATCGACTTCGTGACGGAGCTCTTCCAGAAGGCCAGGCAGCGGGGCATCGGCACCTGCCTCGACACGGCCCTGCAGCCGTTCACCCGGAGCGAGCCCTTCTTCGGCAAGTTCGAGCGCCTCATGGGGTCGTGCGACCTCGTGCTCGCGGACCTCAAGCACATCGACCCGGCAGGCCACAAGGGCCTGACCGGCCACGACAACGCCAACATCCTCGACGCCCTCACCTACCTGAGCGACATCGCGAAGCCCGTCTGGATACGCCACGTGCTCGTTCCCGGCATCACGGACGATGACGCGTACCTTAGGCGCACCGCAGAGTTCATCGGGACACTCTCGAACGTGGAGCGCGTCGAGGTCCTCCCCTACCACACCCTCGGTGCCTACAAGTGGAAGGAGCTCGGCATCCCGTACACCCTAGACGGCGTCGAGCCGCCAAGCCCGGAGCGCGTGCAGAACGCAAGGCGCATCCTCGGGGCGGAGGGCGCCCCCTCCTAGCCACACCGCGAACCACCTGCGCGACGCGCAGCAGAGCAACCAGCAGCCAAGGCGGCGGCGCGGCCGCCAGAAAGAGAGGAGCACGATGCAGCTTAGGGAAGAGTGGAACGGCTTCGCCGCAGGCCATTGGACGTCCGACGTGAACGTCCGCGACTTCATCCAGCAGAACTACACGCCCTACGACGGGGACGAGTCTTTCCTCGCCGGCCCCACCGAGGCCACGGACAGGCTCTGGGGCAAGGTCCAGGAGCTTCAGGCGCAGGAGCGCGCGAACGGCGGCGTCCTCGACTGCGAGACCGAGGTCGTGAGCGGCCTCACCGCATATGGTCCGGGCTACATCGACCCCGAGCTGAAGGACCTCGAGAAGGTCGTGGGCCTTCAGACCGACAAGCCCCTCAAGCGCGCGTTCATGCCGTACGGCGGCATCAAGATGGCGCAGCAGGCCGCCGAGAGCTACGGCTACAAGATCGACCCGAAGTACGACAAGATCTTCAACGAGTACCACAAGACCCACAACCAGGCCGTGTTCGACGCGTACACCCCCGAGATGCGCGACGCCCGCCACTCCCACATCGTGACCGGCCTGCCCGACACCTATGGCCGCGGCCGCATCGTCGGCGACTACCGCCGCGTCGCCCTGTACGGCATCGACTACCTGATCGCCAAGAAGCAGGAGGACCTCCTGAACTGCGGCGACGGCACCATGACCGACGACGTCATCCGCCTGCGCGAGGAGATTGCCGAGCAGATTCGCTCCCTCAGGGGCATCAAGGACATGGCCGCCACCTACGGCTTCGACATCTCGAAGCCCGCCACCAACGCACACGAGGCGTTCCAGTGGCTGTACTTCGGCTACCTCGCAGCCATCAAGACCCAGAACGGCGCGGCCATGTCCGTCGGTCGCATCGCGACCTTCCTGGACATATACATCGAGCGCGACCTCGCTGCGGGAACCCTGACGGAGTCCGAGGCCCAGGAGCTCGTCGACCACATGGTCCTCAAGTTCCGCATGGTCAAGTTCGCGCGCATCCCCAGCTACAACGAGCTCTTCTCCGGCGACCCCGTCTGGGCGACGCTCGAGATGGCCGGTCTCGGCCAGGATGGCCGTCACATGGTCACGAAGAACGACTACCGCTTCCTGCACACGCTCGAGAACATGGGACCCGCGCCGGAGCCCAATCTCACCGTGCTCTACAGCAAGCGCCTTCCCCTCAACTTCCGCCGCTACGCCGCGAAGGTCTCCATCAACACCTCCTCCGTCCAGTACGAAAACGACGACGTGATGCGTCCCGTCTGGGGTGACGACTACAGCATCTGCTGCTGCGTCTCCGCGACCCAGACCGGCAAGGAGATGCAGTTCTTCGGAGCGCGCGCCAACCTGGCGAAGTGCCTGCTCTACGCCATCAACGGCGGCAAGGACGAGAAGTTCCTGGACAAGAAGACCGGCAAGAACATGCAGGTCGGCCCCGAGCTCGCTCCGATCACGAGCGAGTACCTCGACTACGACGAGGTCATGCACAAGTTCGACCTCATGATGGACTGGCTCTCCGGCCTGTACGTCAACATCCTGAACCTCATCCAGTACATGCACGACAAGTACTACTACGAGGCCGCCGAGATGGCCCTCATCGACACCGACGTCCGCCGCACGTTCGCCACGGGCATCGCGGGCTTCAGCCACGTGGTCGACTCGCTGTCCGCCATCAAGTACGCGAAGGTCAGGTGCGTCCGCAACGAGGACGGTCTCGTGACCGACTACGTGGTCGAGGGCGACTTCCCCCGCTACGGCAACGACGACGACCGCGCGGACGACATCGCGGTGTGGCTGCTCAAGACCTTCATGGCCAAGATCAGGAAGCACCACACCTACCGCAACTCCGAGCCCACCACCTCGATCCTGACCATCACGTCGAACGTGGTCTACGGCAAGGCCACGGGCGCCCTGCCCGACGGCCGCGAGGCCTTCAGGCCGTTCGCGCCCGGCGCCAACCCCGCGTACGGCGCAGAGAAGAACGGCCTCCTCGCCAGCCTCAACTCCGTGGCCAAGCTCCCGTACGAGTATGCGCTCGACGGCATCAGCAACACGCAGACCATCAACCCCAGCGCGCTCGGCAACGACCTGGAGCAGCGCAAGGCCAACCTCGTCAACGTGATGGACGGCTACTTCGCCGCCGGTGCCCACCACCTGAACGTGAACGTTTTCGGCGTCGACAAGCTAAAGGACGCGATGGAGCACCCCGAGAAGCCCGAGTACGCCAACTTCACGATCCGCGTCTCCGGCTACGCGGTCAAGTTCATCGACCTCACCCGCGAGCAGCAGCTCGACGTCATCGCGCGCACCTGCCACGACCGCATGTAGCGCAGGGCGCAACGCGGCCGGCGCCAAGTGCCGGCGCATCCTGAGGCGCAAGGGGGCCTTCCGCACCTGGTGGTGTCGGGAGGCCCCCTTCGTGGCACGTGGGGCCGCGAGCCCCCAAAGGCGATGGGGCGAGGCCCCAAGGCCGGCCGTGCGATGCCGCGCGCAGGCTACCCGCGCCTCGACCCCTGCCTGCCCATGCCGCCCTTGTGGCCGGAGGCCTTGTTCGGCCCGATGCCCTTCTGGCCAAAGCGCATGCCGCGCATCTCCTGGCGCCGTGGCTTCGAGCCCTTGATCCGCTCCCACGCGTCGCGGGTCCTCTCGTTCTTCATTATTCGCTCCCAGCTCCGTTTCATGCGTTTCTCGCCCGGCGCGGCGCCTTCTTCGGCCCGCCGCCCGCCCGGCCCGCGGCCGGTCCCGCACGCGCCCCTCGCCTGGCGGCACCTCACGTCACGTCCAGCATGACCTCCGAGCCCGACGGGCCCAGCCGCAGGTGCAGGCGGTTCTTGTCCGCGCGACGCACGAGCACGCCCACCTCGAACGGGACCATGTCCGCGTCGTACGTCGTCCTCACCACGCGGATGCCGGGCGCGCCGCGCACCTGCTGGAGCGCGTCCGCCTCCGCGGCGTCCAGCACCACGGCCTCGATGTACGCGTCCTCGTACGTGGGCAGAAGCCCCGCGTCCTCCGCGACGCACGCGTACAGCGACCGCTCCACCCGCTCGCGCGTGAGCGCCGGGCACACGGCGGTCGGCACGTACGCCGTGTTCGTCTCCATCGGCACGCCGTCCGCCATGCGCAGGCGCCGCACCTCCCAGAGCGCCCCGTCCCTCTCGCCCAGGCGAAGCCGGCGCCTGAGGACGTCCGTGCCCGGCACCTGCCGAAGCGAGAGGATGCGCGACGACGGCACCTTCCCCAGCGCCTCCATGCGCGCGGAGAAGTTCAGCGCGACGTCGGTGGTGCGGCCCCGCTGGTAGCGCGCGACGAACGTGCCCTTGCCGCGCCGGCGGACGACGCGGCCCTCGTCCACGAGGTCCTTGAAGCAGCGACGGACCGTGGAGCGCGACAGCCCGAGCGCGCGGCAGATTTCTGCCTCCGCGGGAAGCGGCGTCTGCCCGTCGAAGGCGTGCGTGGCGATGAGCCCCATGAGCCTGAGCTTGAGCTGCAGGTACAGGGGCACGTCCGACGTCTTGTCAAGCGGCGTCGCGCATATGGCGTCCAGTGCGTTCATGCCCATAATGTACCATAGCTACCATACATTTGGACCAAATGCGAAAGCTCGCCCGCCAGGTGGCGGCAACGTGCGACGCTGGGACCACACACCACCGGCAGAAGGAGCACCCATGAGCATTCGCATCGCGTTCAGCGACGTAGACGGAACCATCGTGGACACGAACCACCACGCGCTGCCCGCGGACGGCCCCACCCTCAGGCGCGTCACGCAGCGCATCCCGCTGTGCCTGGTGTCCGGCCGCTCGCCGGAGGGCATCTACTCCGTTCAACGGGCGCTGGGCATCACCGGCCCGGTCGCGGCGTTTTCCGGCGCGTACGTGCTGGACGAGAAGGGCGACGAGCTCTACAGCAAGACCATCCCGCTCGACCTCGCGCTCGAGGTGAAGGCGTACCTGGAGAGCGACCTGCCCGACGTGGTGGCGGGCACGTACGGGTTTCACAAGTGGATCGTGGACGACGCGCGCGACTCCCGCGTGCTGCAGGAGGAGTACTTCGTCCAGACGCGCGCGACCCAGAGCCGCGACCTCAAGGGCACGTTCGGCAGGCGCGGCATCCACAAGTTCCTGCTGATGGGAGAGCCCAAGGCGATCCTTTCCGCCGAGAGCACCCTTGGCGCACGCTACCCCGAGCTTACGGTGGTGCGCAGCAACGACGTCCTGTGCGAGGTCATGGTCGCGGGCGTGAGCAAGAGCCATGCGGTCGACGTGCTGTGCCGCCACTTCGACGCCAGCCGCGGCGAGGCCGTCGCGTTTGGCGACGGCCCGAACGACCTCGACATGCTGCTTGCCGTGGACGAGTCCTACGCCATGCCCAACGGCGAGCCGTCTGTGCGCAAGGCCGCCGCTCACGTGTGCGAGTGGTCCAACCTCGAGTCCGGCGTCACAAGGACGCTCGCCCGGCTCGTGTTGGGGGAGGAGCCGGGCGAGCGCTAGGAGGGTCGTTGGCATTCGGCGGGCGGGCGTCAGAGCTCCGCTGCCATGACCTCTTCGATCGTGGGGATGGACGGCACGGCGCCCGCGCGCGAGACTGCGATGGCGGATGCCTTCGCGGCGATGTCGAGCGCCTCGGGCACGGGCCTGCCCTCGCTCACTGCCCACACGAAGTAGCCGGTGAACGTGTCGCCGGCGGCGGTGGTGTCCTTCGCGTCCACGTGGTAGATGCCCTGCGCGTAGCGCTCGTCGCCCCGCTGGTAGCGAGAGCCCTCGGACCCAAGCGTGAGCACGACCGCGGCGTCCGGGTACTTCTCGCCCAGGCGCGCCAGGACCTCGTCCGGGTCCTCGGAGCCGCCGGCCACCTGCGCGCCCTCGACCTCGTTCAGCAGGAAGAGCGACACCTTCGACATGTCGACGGCCTCCAGGGCGTCGTTGTACGGCGAGGGGTTCAGCGCGACCCTCATCCCGCGCGCCGCGGCCGCGTCCACTATGTGCGGCAGGCACGATATCTCGTTCTGCAGGATCACGTAGTCCCCCGCCGAGAAGTGCGAGAGGACCTCGTCCGCATACGCCTCGTCGACGCGCTGGTTCGCTCCGCCGTACAGGAGGATACAGTTCTGGCCTCCCCCGTCCACCTGGATGACGGTGTGGCCGCTCGCGACGTCGACGGTCCGCACGTAGTCCGTGTTCACGCCGGCCTCGCGGCACACGTCCAGAAGCAGGCCTCCCTCCGGGCCCACCATGCCCGCCTGCCACACCTTTGCGCCGGCACGCGCGCACGCGACGGCCTGGTTCAGGCCCTTGCCGCCGGGATACACGTCGCGCCGCCCCGCGGCGAGGGTCTCGCCGGGCCTGACCATGTGGTCGACCTGGTACACGTAGTCGATGTTCAAAGATCCGAAGTCTAGAATCCTCATGAGCGTTCCTCCGTCCCAGAGAGCGCCTTCGAAACGGCGTGCCTCCAGCCATCATACTTGCGACGCGACCACGCCTCGTCGCGCTCGGGCCTGAAGACCCTGCGCTCCACGCCGTCAAACAGCGCTCCCGCGTCGTAGATCCCCGTGGCGCACCCCGCGGCGTACGCGGCCCCCATGCCCGACAGCTCCTCCGTCGGGGACACCGCCACCGGCACGCGGGCGATGTCGCTCTGGAACTGCATGAGGTAGCCGTTGTGCGTGGGGCCTCCGTCCACGCGCAGCTCCCCGATCGCGACGCCGGAGTCGCTCTCCATCGCCCTCAGCACGTCGGTTATCTGGTAGCCAATGCTGTCCAGCGCCGCGCGCACGATCTCGGCCCTGTGCGTCGTCCGCGTCATCCCGTACAGCACGCCCACGGCACCAGGGTCCCAGTACGGCGCGCCCAGGCCGGAAAACGCCGGCACCAGGTAGCTGCGGTCGCACTCGCTCGCGGCACGCGCAAGCTCCTCGGTCTGTCCCGCGGACTCGACGAGCCCCACGTCGTCCTTCAGCCACGTCACGACGGCGCCGGTGTAGTTGACGTTGCCCTCCAGGACGTAGTTCACCTTTCCGCCCAGCTTCCAGGCGAGCGACGACACCAGGCCGCTTTCCGACGTCACGGGCCTCTCCCCCACGTTCATCATGACGGAGGATCCGGTGCCGTACGTCGCCTTCACCATGCCGGGCCGCAGGCAGCCCTGCCCAAACAGCGCACCGTGGGAGTCGCCCATCACGGCGTGTATGGGGATGGGCGCGTCCAGGTAGCCCTCGAAGTCGGTCATGCCAAACGGCGCGTCGGAGTCGCACACCTCGGGAAGCGCCGCCACGGGGATGCCGAACGCGTCACACAGCCCCTCGTCCCACGCGAGCCCTCGGATGTCGAAGAGCTCCGTCCTCGACGCGTTCGAGTAGTCCGTCTTGTACGACTCCCCATGCGTCAGCCTGTACACCAGGTACGCGTCGACCGTCCCCAGGCGCAGCCTCCCCCGACGCAGGCCCTCTGCCACGCCGTCCACGTTCTCGCAGATCCACGCGAGCTTAGCCGCGGGAAAGTACGGCGACAGCCTGATCCCCGTCCGCTCCCTCACCGCGTCTTCCATGCCCGCGGCCGCGACGCGCTCGCACACGTCCGTCGCGCGCGCGTCCTGCCATACGATGGCGTTGTGGCACGGCGTGCCGTCGGCATCCCACACGAGCGACGTCTCGCGCTGGTTCGAGATGCCCACGCATGCGATGTCGCCCCTGTCCACGCCCGCCTTCGCGACCACGTCCGCCACGGTCGCGACCACGTTGCGATATATCTCCTCCGGGTCGTGCTCGACCCATCCGCGGTCGTTCACGATCTGCCTGTGAGGACGGTCCGCGCGGGCGAGAAGGGCCCCCTCTCCGTCGAAGAGGATGGCCTTGGTCCCCTGCGTGCTCTGATCGATGCCCAATACGTACTTCGCCATGTCCGCCCCTAAAACGCGCACGCCGCCGTGAGCAGCACGTTGGGATACGGCGAGAACTCGCCCGTCCTTATCACGAACTTGCAGTCCGCCTCCATGCGCTTCAGCTCGACGTGCGGCACGTAGTCGTGCTCGACTCCCCCGAGCCTCTCCTGCACGTACGCGTGCAGCTCTGGGTTCGCCTCCTTGATCTCCTCGGCAAGCGTGTAGTGCTCGAAGACGCACTCGTCCGCAATTGCGTCCATGACCTGCCTAAACGTCGGGACCCCGCCCACAACGGCCAAGTCCACGACCTCCACGCCCTTCGGTATGGGCATGCCCGCGTCCGCGATCATGTAGGTGTCCTTGTGTCCCAGCCCCGCAAGGAGGCCGGCAAGCTGCGCGTTGATGATGCCGCTCTTCTTCATGGCGTATCCCTTCGACCTGGGGGCGTCGCCCCGCCATGCGGCGGATGGCGGCGCCCCCACTCACTGCAAAACGTTTGTCAAGCGCCCTCTCGGGGCGGGCCGCTAGGCCGTAGCCGCGGCCTTCTCCTCGTTCTTGGACTCGTTTCTCGCCTGGAGCGCCATGCGTGCCTGGATGTTGCGCTGCACCTGGTCGATCACGACGGCGATGATGATCACGAGGCCGCGGATGACCTGCTGCCAGAACTCCGTGACGCCCATCATGGTCATGCCGTCGTTGATGACGCCGATGACGAACGCGCCCTCTATGGTGCCGATGATGGTGCCGACGCCGCCTGCCATCGAGGTGCCGCCCAGGACGGATGCCGCAATGGCGTTCATCTCCCAGGAGTTGCCCGTAGCGGGGTGCGCGGCCATCAGCTGCGAGGTGGTGATGATGCCGACCATGGCCGAGCACAGGCCAGAGATCGCATAGACGATGATGAGGCTCTTGTCGACCTTGATGCCGGAGAGCCTTGCCGCGTTGGTGTTGCCGCCGATGGCGAGCACGTGCCAGCCGAACGCCGTCTTGTTCAGGACGAGGCCGGCGATCACCGCGAAGATCACGAGGATGACGACGCCCATGGGGATGATTCCGAAGACGCTGGAGCTGAAGAACGAGAAGCCCATGTTGCCCAGGCCGGCCTTGCCCGCGATGTCGTTGAAGGTCGCGCCGTTCGAGCGGATGTTCGCGAAGCCGCGCCACACGTACATGGTGCCCAGGGTCGCGATGAAGGGCGTCACCCCGAGCTTCGTGATGATGAGGCCGTTCACGACTCCCAGGAGCACGCCGATGACCAGCGTGACGAGGGCGACGACGGGAACTGACATGTAGATCGTGACGCCGAACATGGGCAGCGTCAGGCCCTCCTGCAAGAACCCGCCCGCGAGCATGCCGCAGAATCCCACGACGGCGCCGACGGAGAGGTCGATGCCTCCCGTGATGATGACGTAGGTCATGCCGATGGCGAGGATGCCATACAGGGCCACGTGCTTCGCGACGGAGAGGAGCGAGTCCACGTTGAAGAAGTTCGGCGCCGCAAAGCTGAAGAACACGAAGAGAATTGCGAGAACGATGAGCGTACGACCCTTGAGCAGCGTCATCAACAGCTGGTTGTTGCCGCCCGAGCCCTTCTTAGTATCCGCTGCCATGGTTACTTACCCTCCTGCTGTTTCGTTTCCGTGTGGTGACCCTTGTACGAGGCCATCACGAGCGCGTCCTTTGTGATGTCGTCCCCGACGAACTCGCCCGTCTTCTTGCCGTTGGACAGGACGATGATCCGGTCGGAGATCGCCATGATCTCCTCGAGCTCCGAGGAGATGACGATGATGGACAGGCCTTGCTGGGCGTACTTGTTGATGATCTCGAAGACCTCCGTCTTCGCGCCGACGTCGATACCCCTGCTCGGCTCGTCCATCAGGAAGATCTTCGGCTCGGTGAGCAGACCCTTCGCGATGACGACCTTCTGCTGGTTTCCGCCGGAGAGCGAGAGAATCGGCAGGTGCTTGTCCGCGACCTTGATGTGGATGTCCTCGATCTCCTCGTCCACCTTCTTGTCCTCGAGCGCCGAGTCGATGAACGGACCTCGCTTATAGCGCTTCAGTGCGGCAAGGGAGGCGTTCTTCTCGATGTCGAGCGTCTGGACGAGACCGCTGCCCTGACGGTCCTCGGGAATGAGCGAGACTCCCATGTCGATCATCTGGGAGACGCTCTTGATCTGCACCGGCTTCCCCTCGATGTCGACCTCGCCCGTGTGCTCGGGATGCAAGCCCATAATGCACTCGAAGACCTCGGAGCGTCCGGCGCCGAGAAGACCGTAGATGCCGAGGACCTCACCCCTCTTGAGGTCGAAGCTCACGTGGTCGACGAGGTAGCCTCCGCCAGGCTTCGGCAGGCACAGGTCCTTGACCTCGAGCACCTTGGGCTGCTTGGACCAGTCGACGGTACGGTCGCGCTTGGGGTAGTTCTTCTCGCCGCCCGTCATCTTGGAGACAATCCAGGACACGCTGATGTCCTTGACGTCCGCGTCGTCCACGTACTTGCCGTCTCGCAGGATGGTGACGTGGTCGCCGATCTCCATGATCTCCTCGAGGCGGTGCGAGATGTAGACGATCGAGAGACCCTCGCTCGTGAGCTCGCGCATGATCTTGAAGAGGACCTGGACCTCCTGCTGGGAGAGCGACGAGGTGGGCTCGTCCATGATGAGGACCTTGAGGTCGTCGTCGACGAGATTGCGCGCGATCTCGACCATCTGCTGCTGGCCGACTCGAAGCGTGCCGACGATGGTGTTGGGGTCCATCGGGTGCTCGAGTTTTGCGAGAACCTTGTTCGCCCGCTCGACGTGCCTTGCGTTGTCGAGCGACGCGCCCTTCTTCAGCTCCTTGTTCATGAAGATGTTCTGGTAGATGTTGAGGTTCGGGAACAGGCTCAGCTCCTGGTGGATGATGCCGATCCCGTGCTTCCTCGCCTCCGTGGTGTCCTTGAAGTGGACCTCCTGGTCGCCGATGTACATCGTTCCGGAGGACGGCTGCTCTATGCCGGCGATCATCTTCATGAGCGTTGACTTGCCCGCACCGTTCTCGCCGATGAGGACGTTGACCTTGCCCTTCAGAAGATCGAAGGAAACCTCGTCCAGGGCCTTGGTGCCCGGGTAGATCTTCGAGATCTTCTCGGCATGCAGGAAGACGTTATCGGGGCAGCTGTATCCTGCCATGTGCATGCATCTCCTTCCTAATGTCGAGGACGTCCTACTCGGCGCTCAGCTCGACCGGGGTGATGCTGACCATGGTCATTCCGGTCTTGGCGGTGAACGCGCCGGTAAAGCTGATCTTCTTGCCCTTCAGGCTCCCGATGTCGGCCTTGTCGATCACGTCCTTCTGGGCGGTGTCGTTGATTGCCTGGGAGACCTGGCTCCACTGCGTGGTGTCCTTGTAGTCGTTCAGGTTGATGCTCGTGAGGTAGTCGCGCAGCGACGTGTCGGAGATGACGGGCCCGACGTTGATGACGACCTTCTTGCTCCCCGCGTAGCCGTCGACGGCGACGGTCATCGTGCCCTTGGACGAGGCGCTCTTGTCAACGGCCTTCGCGTTGACCTCGGTGACGGTTCCCGTCCCCTTGACGGCATAGACGACGCCACTGCCCGCTGCGACCTTGGAGGTGCTGAGGCTCTTGCCGTCGAACTTCTGGATGACATCGTCCTTCGTGAGGCTTCCGGCGTCGCCGGCCGCCAGCAGCTCGCCGAGGTCCGCCGCCTTAGAGGGAATCTCGTCCTTGACCTTCTTCCAGAGGTCCTTGGACTGGGACTTTGCGTCGAACGTGACCTCACCCGTGTACTTGGCCTCCTGACCGATGGGCACGACGGTGCAGCCAGAGAGCGCGACGGCCCCCGCCACAAGTGCGCTTGCCACTACCGGGAGAAACCCCTTCCTCATCTTTCTCCTCCAATCTGGCAACGCGCCCGACCACGCGTACTGCCACGTAACATCCAATGCATCGCGGGGGCATGGGTGGCACCCATGCCCCCGCGATGATGAGATCGATTTGCGACTACTCGGTGTAGACGAAGCCGTTCAGCTTGTCCGCGTTGTCCTTGGTGATGACGATGCACGGGATGAGCTGCTTCTCGTCCTCGCCGGTGGAGCCGTCCTTCAGGTACTTGTCGGCCTCCTGGACTGCGGTGCGGGCGATGACGTCGAACTGCTGGAGCGCGGTCGCGGTCGCCTTGCCCTGCTTGATGAGGTCGCGCGCCTCGTCAGAGCCGTCGACGCCGATGACGGGGACGTTCATGTTGTGTGCCTCGAGGGCTGCGCAGGCGCCCTGGAGCATGGTGTCGTTGCCGGAGACGACGCCCTGAATCTTGTCGCCGTAGGTCTGGATCAGGGTCTCCATCTTGTCGTACGCCTGGGTCTGCTCCCAGTTCGCGGTCTGCTGCTCGAGCATCTTCATGTCCTTGTACTGGTCGATGACCGAGCGGAAGGCGTCGGAGCGGACCTTGGCGTTGGTGTCGGACTCCTTTCCGAGGAGCTCGACGTAGTTGCCCTTCTCGCCCATGGCGTCGACGAACGTCTGCGCGACGTCGGACGCGCCCTGGTTGTTGTCCGCGATGATCTGCGCGATCGCGTCACCGGTGGTGGTGATCTCGCGGTCGATCAGGAACGTCGGGATGCCTGCCTTCGCGGCCTTCTTCACGGCCTCAACGGTTGCGTCCGCGCCGGCGTTGTCGCAGATGATTGCCGCGGCCTTGTCGGCAATGGCGGAGTCGAACAGCTCGGACTGCTTGTTCGCGTCGTCGTCGTGGGAGTTGGCCTTGACCTCGTAGCCCATCTTCTTGGCCTCGTCAGTGGCGCCGTCGGCCTCGGCCTTGAACGCGGGGTTGGAGACGGAGGGGGTGATGACGTAGATGATGTTGGAGCCGCCGCCCTTGAGGACCTTGGCCTCCTTCTTGGAGCCAGACTTGCTCTTATCCGCACTCGACGTCTTGTCGGAGCCCTTGCTTCCACCACAAGCGGTCAGAGCGATGGTCGTGCCAGCGAGAGCGGACATTTCCACGAACGAACGCCTAGAGATTGCCATAGTCTTTTCCCTTTCCCCGAAGCTTTCTTCCTATTGCAGCGGGCCGTGCCCGTCAACTGCCCTACTTCCCGAGCGCCTCGATGGCGCGCTTCGCGATTCCCTCTCCGTTGAGGCCGTAGTAGTCGAAGACCTCCTTGGAGGTGCCGGTGATGACCGGCGAGTCCGGGAGGGCCATCGTGACGCACGTCTTCGGGCACTCCTGGCCCACGACCTGCGCGACCATCGAGCCGAGTCCGCCGAACGGCGAGTGCTCCTCGACGGAGACGACCGCCCTTGCCTTGCTCGCCTGACGGACGATGGCCTCGCGGTCCAGAGGCTTGACGCAGTACATGTCGAGCACGGAGGCGGAGATGCCGCTCTTCTCGAGGATCTCAGCCGCATCGACGGCGGGCCTGACCATCTCTCCGCACGCGACGAGCAGCACGTCCTCGCCATCGCGGACGAGCGTCGCCTTGTCCATCTGGAACGGGCAGTCATCTTCCGTGTAGACGTCCTCCACGGGATTGCGGCCGACGCGGATGTAGGCGCACTTCTGGTCCTGGAGCAGCGCCTCGAACAGCTTCCTCGTCTGGAAGCGATCGCTCGGCAGGTACACCCTCATGTTGGGGATGGCGCTCATCGCCGCTATGTCCTGCGCGCTGTGGTGGCTCATGCCGAGGGCGCCGTACGAGATTCCGCCGGAGATGCCGATGAGCTTCACGTTGGTGTCCGAATAGGCGCAGTCGATCTTGCACTGCTCGTAGGAGCGGGTGGAGAGGAACGACGCCGGCGAGGCCGCAAACGGCTTCTTTCCGCAGGCCGCGAGTCCCGCCGCGATTCCCACGAGGTCCTGCTCGGCGATGCCCACCTCGACGGACTGCTCCGGATACTCGTTGAAGAACGGAGTGAGGGACGCGGACCCGCGAGAGTCGCTGCAGAGGACGACGACGTCCTTGTCGGTCTTTGCGTGCTCCATCAGCACGTCGCAGATGACCTTCCTGTTGGCGATCTTGTTAGGCATCCTGGAGCGCCTCCTTCCTGGACTCGAGGTCCTTCACGATCTGGTCGTACTCCTCGGGGGTGGGTACGTGGTGGTGCCACGACGCCTTGTTCTCCATGACGGGCGACCCGCAGCCCTTGACGGTGTTGGCGATGATGAACGAGGGCTTGCCCTTGCAGCGCCTCGCCTCCTCGAGCGCCGCCATGACCTGGTCGAGGTCGTTCGCGTCCTTCACGTCGATGACGTTCCAGTTGAACGCGGCGACCTTCGCGGCGAGCTTCTCGTGCGCCATGACGTCCTCGGTGTTGCCCGAGATCTGCAGGTGGTTGCGGTCGATGATTGCGCAGAGGTTGTCAAGGCCGTACATCGCCCCGGACTCGAGCGCCTCCCAGTTGGAGCCCTCGGCAAACTCACCGTCTCCAAGCAGGGTGTACACGCGGTAGCCGCGGCCGTCCATCTTGCCGGCGAGCGCCATGCCCACGCTGACGGGAAGGCCATGCCCGAGCGAGCCGGAGTTCATCTCGATGCCGGGGAGGTGGTTGTTGGGATGCCCGATGTACGGCGAGCCGAACTTCGAGAACTTCTCCTTCACCTCGTCGATGTCGAGGAAGCCCGCCTTGGCGAGGACCGCATAGTACGCCTCGACGGAATGGCCCTTCGAGAGCACGAAACGGTCGCGGTTGGGATCGTCCATGTTCTGCGGGGAGACGTTCATGCCTCCCGCAAGATAGAGGGCGACGAGCACCTCCATCTCGCTCATGTCCCCGCCGATGTGTCCGCCGCCACCGGACATGATGATGTCGAGCGTGTCCTTGCGCAGATCGTATGCAAGAGACTTGTAGTTCATTGCCACAGCTCCCTTCGGGTTTTTCTGACGGCCGAAACTCGTGCCTAGACCTCGTCGAACGTGACGTCCTCTCCATGGAGGTAGGCCTTGACCTTGTCCTCGATCGGGTCGTAGAGATCGGGCTTGATGCCTATGTACTTGCAGGCCTCGTACAGGATGGGAACGATGTCCGCGTGGATGGCGACGCAGTGGTGGATGTAGGGGCCCTCGACCACCTTTGCCTCCAGGCGCTTGAGGTTGTTGACCTCGATCCAGAGGTAGGTGCCCTTGGTGAACGGGCCGTCGCATCCCTTGGCATGTCCGAGCAGCATGGAGTACTCGCCGTGGTCGCCGTCGACGCGCATGATCGTGAGCTTGCCCGGCTTCGCCTCCGCCGAGACGGCGCCGTTGTGGTCGAAGGCCACCGGCACGCAGATCGTGGGCTTCTCCCTCGCCACCGAGATCGGCCACGGACCGCAGTGCTGAAGCAGCTCGCCGTTGTCGTTGGTCGGGTGGCGAACCGTCCAGTCGGCGAACATCGCGCGGGTGTCCCCGAGCGTCGCCGCCTCGGCAAGGACCTGGGAGATGGCGCCGTGGACGTCGGTCTCGCAGACTACGGGCAGTCCCTCCTCGTTGAGGAGCGAATTCGCCGCACAGGGCATGATGCCGATCTGGCCCTGCAGGGCGTTCCAGCACTGGATGACGATTGCGGACGCCCCGTACTTCGTCGCCAGGTTGCGCATGGCGACCTTCAGCGACGCGACGTTGCGCAGCAGATCCTCGGAGATGTCGCACGTCATGTTCTCGTGGCAGTACGCGACTACGCCGTCGACCACGTCGGGCTCGTTCTTCTCGGCGTCCTTCATCGCGTCGGTCAGCTCGGGAAGCGGGATGGGCGCGAGCTGGATGTTGAACTTCTCGAGAAGTTCGCCCTCGTTGCACATGGTCGACCAGAAGTCGAAGGGACGGGGCCCGATCTGGAGGATTCGCATGTTACGGAACTTCTTCACCACGTTGCAGACGGCGAGGAAGTCGAAGAGGCCGCGCTTGAACTCGGGGTCGTCGAGGCGGCAGTTCGTCATGTACGTGAACGGGACGTCGAATCGGCGCAGGACCTTGCCGGTTGCGAAGAGCCCGCACTGGGTGTCGCGCAGGCGGATGCCGTTCTCGAGGGGCGCCTCGTCGCGCGGGCCCCAGAGCAGCACGGGAACGTCGAGCTCCTTTGCGAGGCGGGCGCACTCGTACTCCGTTCCGAAGTTTCCGTGCGGAAGGAAGAGTCCATCGATCTTCTCGGCCTTGAACTTAGCGGCTATCTTCTTGCGGTCCTCGTCGTCGTAGAGGAGGCCCTCCTCGTTGATGTCCGTGATGTCGACGTAGTTGACGCCCAGCTCGTCGAGCTTGGCGCGCGTGAGGTTTGCGTACTTGACCGCGTCGGGCGCGCTGAAGATGCTGCGCCTCGTAGGGGCTACGCCGAGCTTTATCTGCTTGTAACCGTCTCCCATTTCAAGTCCTTCCTCGTCAGACAACTCGAGGCCACAATTTGGGGCACCGCTCTGCTCCGATTGGAAATTGTGTTTTGTTATTTGTTTAGTTCTGACATACACACGGCCAAATATGCCTTATATAAGCCTCTGTAGACCACTGTACTGATGAAGTTTACTAAACAGAAGAAAAGAAGCGCGGACGGTAGCACTTTTATACCTGAGCGAAGTTTCTTAACTTCTTATTGAGATTTGCTTGAAAGACCCTTATCATTAAAGATTTGCGATTTTCCGTTATTTCATCTTATATTTGTATATTATACGTATATTATTCTCTTATTTACTTCTTTAATGTTTATATATAATTTTAAGATGTATCTAAGTTTGAATTTGCAAGCAATAGTGACATTTGAAAACGTTTCCGGATTTGCATCTAACGTCATAAATGAACAAGTGCTCGGTAGTTACCTAACATCTTCTATTTTGTTTAGCTATACTTCTGAAAGAAAGGCAATCTGTTTAGGGCTGAACGAAACGTGCGAATCCACGCCCAGAAGACACTCTTTCATCTGAGTTCGAGACATCGTCATAAAGAGCCGCAGGCGAATTCACCATGAAGGTAAGCATCCGCACCATAAGCAAGGTCACGGGGTACTCTCCCGCAACGGTATCGAATGCCCTCAACCACAAGCCGGGAGTCTCGCAGAAGACTGCCGCGCAGATCATCCGCGTCGCGGGAGAGATGGGCTACAAGCCCCAGAACCGCATCGAGCGCATCAACTTCGTTGTCGCCCGGAAGACGGGCTCGATCCTCGACGAGGGCGAGTTCCACCCAGCCGTGATGGACGGAATAGAGCGCGAGGCCAGGCGCGAGGGCATGCCGACGCGCTACGTCACGGTCGACCTGAAGTCATACATGGCACGCGACCAGATCGAGGAGCTCTGTAACGACAAGACGAGCGGCCTGATCCTTCTGGGCACGGAGCTGAAAGAGGAGGACTACAAGCCGTTCTACGACTGTGCCGCCCCCCTGGTCATCGTGGACGGCTACTGCTTCCACAAGCCCATAGAGTCGATAGTCATCTCGAACGAGAGCTCCTCGTACATGGCGGTCCACTACCTCATATCCATGGGCCACACCAGGATCGGGTACATCCCCGCGGGAGACATCATCCAGAACTTCCCGCTCAGAAGACGTGGCTGCGAGCACGCGCTGCGCGAGGCCGGCCTGACGCTCGACGAGAAGTACGTCATGCACGTGGGCACGAAGCTCTCGACCGCATACTCGGGCGCCAAGGAATGGCTCAGCCACGACCCCGAGCTCCCCACCGCCTTCTTCGCCGACAACGACATCCTCGCGAGCGGCGCGATGCGCGCATTCATCGAGCGGGGGATACGCGTGCCGGAGGAGGTCTCGTTCATCGGCTTCGACGACCTTCCACTTGCGAGGCTCACGCTCCCCTCCCTCACGACCATCCACATCCACAAGCACGACATCGGCAGCATGGCCGTGCAGAAGCTCCTGGGACAGGTGCGGAACCCGCGCGGATACACCTGCGTCACCCACATATCATCCGATTTCGTGATACGAGATTCCGTCGCCCGCATCTAGCGCCTCCCAGGGCGGGCGCCGGCGGCACGAGGTGCGCGGCGCAAAGGTCTTTGTAACTACCAGTCAAACAGGGGTTCAAGCATGTCCAAGAGGTCCAACCAGAAAGCACGTCGCCGCCAGCACCTGGCCTACGAGCGCGAGCGCGTGGCGCAGAGGCCCGCGGGCGAGAAGGCCGCGGACGCATCGACCGCGGCCGGACGCGTTGCGAGGGAGCTCTCCCAGGACATGCGCGCGTCGGGCCACACATCGCTTCGGGAGGGAAGAGGCAGGCTTGCTGACCTTGCAAGGCTGCCAAGGTCCGCCGCACAGAACGCCCTCATCGCATGCGCCGCTGCCGTCGCAGTCTGGGCCGTAATCTACTTCGAGGCGTGCACCGGCGCCATCGACATGCTTGGCCTCTACCAGACCGACATCCTCATGGCCGTGCTCCGCCTGGCGGCGATGGTCGTCGCCGCGGCGTTCACCATCCGTGCGGCCATCGACACGACGCAGCTCCCGCAGGTCGTGCGTGGCTGGGCCGCGGTCCCCACGCTCTTCTCCTTTGTGGACGTAGTGCTGATGATGGTCCCGGGAAGCACGATCGGCGCAAGGGAGCCTGTCGGAGAAATGCTTGCGTCCGTCCTGAGCTTTGGGCTGGGGATTGCACTCTATGCGCTGTGCGCGAAGGCGACCTCGGAGCACCCGGAGGCGACGCGGTCCTGGCGCGACGCCCAGGAGGAGCGCCAGCGCCAGATGGCGGACCGTGCGCGGCACCCGCTCAGGCGCTTCCGCAGATAGCGACCGCGCACGATGTGCCTCACCACGGCATGGCCGCGACGGCCGTCTACATCCCAACGGGCGGCAAGGCCGCCGGCATGGGGCCCATCAGCTGCAGGCGCGTCGCCACCATGAGGGCCGCGGCGGCAATACCCAGCACGAAGAGCGTCCAGTCCGCAAGGCGACCGGACTCGAAGAGGCCAAGGCAGAGCGTCCTGCCCCATGGCCACAGGAGCCTGACGCCCCTCTTGTTGGTGAGGTCGAGCGCCAGGTGCGACGCATAGCCCACGGCGACGGCAGCCGCAATCGGATGGCAGAGCATCCATGAGCCATACCCCACCAGCGCAAGCGCCACGAGCGAGTGCGAGAAGCCCCTGTGCCCGGACGCCCTGCCCACCGCGCAGGTGGCGACCACGATCGCCAGCCCCGCCAACCGCTCGTACGAGAAGCCCGACGCCAGGCCAAGGGCGAGGTCGCTCCCCCGCGCGTGGTCAACCGCCAGAAGCGACGCCACCATGACGGCAAGCGCCGCCCACACGCGGCGCGTCCCGCGCGCGCCCATGCTGGACGGCGTGTCGGTATCGGGCAGCATGCCGCCCACCATCCCGCCAAGCGCGAGCGCAATCGCCTGCGGCGCCACGCCGGTCGGCACGCCAAGCCGTGCCCCGGCCAGCGGGGCCACGGCCAGCGCGGATGCCACGCCTATGGCTATGTGCGTCTTGCCCGTCATGCGCGCTCTTCTCCCCCGGGGCCTGTGGCCAGACGGTCGCAGGCAGACGTCCTTGTCTGCGTATGGTCTATCGTAGCCGACGCACGGCCACAAGGTGAGGGGCGCCGCCTTGCCAAGGTGGTCCCGGGCATCCTGCTTTCACTGGTAGTGAAGGGACTCCACCGGGTCGAGCTTCGCGGCGCGCCGTGCCGGGTAGTAGCCAAACACCACGCCTATGAGCACGCAGATTCCCGTCGCGCCAAGCACGGCCATGGGCTCTATCACGGGCGTCACGGTAAGGGACATGCCGCTGTCGCCAGAGGCCAGAAGGCCCGTCGCGACGCCGCCGAGGGCGAACGCCCCCAGGTAGCCAAGCACGATGCCGATCGCCCCTCCCGCCAGCGTCAGGCACACGGACTCCAGCAGGAACTGCCGCGTGATGTCTGATCTGCGGGCCCCCAGGGCCTTGCGAAGCCCGATCTCGCGGATGCGCTCCGTCACGTTCGTGAGCATCATGTTCATGATGCCGATGCCGCCAACCACGAGCGAGATGGACGCGACGGACGTCATGAGCAGCTGGAACGTGAACATGACGGAGTTGAAGCTGTCAATCATGGACTTCATGGACGATACGTACAGGCCGTTCTCGACGTCCTCGTCGCTCAGGTGGTAGTACGTCGCCAGGAAGTCCTTCGTCTTCGTAACGAGGGAGTCGATGTCCTCGCCCTCCCGCGCCATGCCGGAAAGCATGTCCACGTTGTCGTAGCCCGTGACCCTCTGGACGCACGCCTTGAGCGGAACGTAGGCCGTCACGCCCTTCGGGTCGGTCTGCTGGCTGTTCTCAAGCAAGCCGACCACGCGGTACTCGATCCCCTTGATGCGCACCTTCTGGCCAAGGGCGTCCTCGTCGCCAAACAGGTTGTGCGCGCTCGTCTTGTCCAGTATCGCCACCGTCGAGGCAGAGTCGTTCTCGCCGCTCGTGAACGTGCGGCCTTCCACGAGCTTCTGGCCCGTCACGTCGAAGTAGTGGGGCGCAATGCCCAGCACCTGCCCGTCAACGCTCTTGGCGTCGCTCGCGACCTTGCCGCCACCGTAGGAGCTGCCCGTTATGTACTCGTACTCCGGCAGCCCCTCCTCAATCTTCGCGATGTCCTCGGTGCGCACCTGCGAGCCGTTGTAGACGCCCATGGTTATGACGCGGGCGCGGTCGAGGCCGAGCTCGCCCATGAGGCCCTGCCGCACGCCGCCGATGAGCGCGGTCATCGCGATGACCGCGCTGATGCCGATCACGATGCCCAGCACCGTGAGGAGCGACCTGCCGCGGTTTGCGTCGAGGGCCTCCCAGGTCTCGGCCCAAAGGTCCCTCAGCCTCATGTGCTCCCCCTTCCGCGGGACTCGGACCTCATAACGTGCGCGCGCTCCTGCTCGTCGGTGAGGAGCCTGCCGTCGCGGATGTGCACGCAGCGGTCCGCCCACGTCGCCACCTCTGGGTCGTGCGTGATGAGGACGACGGTCTTGCCGGCGTCCCGCATCCTGACGAAGGTGTTCAGCACGACCTCGCTCGTCGCGGAGTCCAGGTTTCCCGTCGGCTCGTCCGCCAGCACCAGGGCCGGATCGTTCACCAGGGCGCGCGCGATGGCGACGCGCTGCATCTGGCCGCCGGAGAGCTCGTTCGACCTGTGGTCGAAGTACTCCGCCGGCAGCCCTACCGAGGCGAGCGCCTCGCACGCGCGCCGCTCGCGGTCGCGCGGGGCAACGTCCGTGTACAAGAGCGGCAGCATGACGTTCCTGATGACCGTCGAGCGCGGCAGCAGGTTGAACGACTGGAACACGAAGCCGATCCGCGTCGCGCGCACCTGCGCGAGCTCATCGTCGCCGAGCTTCGCTACGTCGACCCCCTCGAGCAGGTACGAGCCGGACGTGGGTGTGTCCAGGCATCCCAGTATGTTCATGAGCGTGGACTTGCCGGAGCCTGACGGCCCCATGATGCACAGGAACTCGCCCTTCCGCACCGTGAGCGACACGCCCCGTAGCGCATGCGTCGGCACGCCGCCGGAGTCGTAGATGCGATGCACGTCCCGCACGTCTATCACGGGCAGCATGGCTAGCGCCCGTCTGCCGTGGCGGCGGAGGCGTCGCCCCCGGCCGCGCCGCCGTCCGCGGAGTCGCCCTCGTCCGCGAGCTTGACGGTCTCGCCCTCCTTCACGCCCGTCACGGCGGCGTCGGACCCGTTCTTCTCGCCCACCTTCACGTCGACGTCGCGGGAGGTCTTGACGTTGCCCTCCCCATCGAGCGTGACGACGGTCACGCTGGCGGTTCCGGCGGACTCGTCGTAGTCGTTCAGCGCCGCTATCGGCACCATGAGCACGTCGGACACGCTCTGCGTCTGGATGGTCGCGTTCGCGGTCATGCCCGGCTTGATGCGCTCGTCCGGCTGGTCGATCACGAGGTCGACCTCGTACGTCACGACGCCGTCGCCGCCCATGGAGCCGTCGCTGCTCGCGACCGTCGCGATCTTCTCGACCTTCGCGTCGCACTCGAGGCCGGGAATCGCCGAGAAGGTCACGCTCGCGGCCTGCCCCACGGCCACACCCGAGATGTCCACCTCGTTCACCTGCGTGGCAACCCTCATCCTCGAGAGGTCCGCGATCTGCACGGCCCAGCCGGCGCCCGTGCCCTGGCCGCCCTGGCCCGTGCCGTCGCTTGTGGTGGAGCCGCCCGTGGCGTCGCCGTACGCGGCGCCGTTCCGCGCGTTCACCGCGACGACGCTTCCCGAGGCGGGAGCCGTGACCGTGCGCTTCGCCGCCTGGGCCTTCGCGTCCGCAAGCGCCTGGCTTGCAGAGTCGAGCGCGGACCTTGCGCTGTTCAGGCCGTCGTTTGCCGTCTGCACGTCGCCATAGAGGCTGTCGGGGTCCGCGAGGCCCGCCTGCGTCTCTGCGTCCGGCGCGGAGTTCCAGGCGTCCAGCGCCTTCTTGTAGGCGGCGTTTGCGCTGTCGACGCCGCGCTGGGCGGTGTTGACCTGCGCCTGCGCGTCAGACACCTGCCGCTGGGCGTCCGCGACCGCGCGGTCGAGCGAGTCGTTCTTGAGCGAGAAGAGCACGTCGCCCTTGCCCACGGTGTCGCCCTCGGACACGCGCAGGTCCTGGACGATGCCGCTCACCTCGGGCGTGACGTAGACGCTCGACGCGGGCTGGGCCGCGCCCGTGACGCTCACGCTGGAGGTGAGGTCGCCGCGCGTGACCTCCGCCGTTGCGGGCATCTGCTTGCCGGCGTCCGCGGGCGTGAGCACCCGGGGCACGATGATGGCCGCGGCTATCACGACGGCGGCGCACGCCCCCACCGCGATCTTCACGTTGCGGCGGCGCCTCTTCTCCTTGCGATGGCGCTCGAGGTTCTGGTACGCGAGCATGCCGCTTTCGTCCTCGTCCGCCGCGTCGATGGCGGCGGGACCCTTCGTCGGGTCTGCCGGCGCGCCGTCCGACGCGTTCCGGAGCGGGTTTGCGGGCAGGGGCGGCGTCACCGCCTGCGTCGCGTCTGCGTCCCGCGAGGCCTCGTTCTTCTCGCCCTTGGCGTCCGTCGCCTCGTCGTCCCCCGGCGAGGGCTTGCCAAAACCGAACTTCCTGCTCATGCGCTGCTCCCATCTGGGGGTAGTGTGAGAGCGGCCGCGGACCCAAGGCCCGCAGCCGCCGCTCTATAGGTTGTGCAGAGAGTCTACTCCTGTATGAGGACGTCGGAATCCACGTTGTGGTCGAACAGCGCGACGGAGTGGATGGCCGGGTCGTCGTAGGTGGACCAGTAGTACGTGCAGGTCGCGGAGGAGAACGCGCCCGTGAAGATCGTGGTCTCGAACTCGCCGTTCGTCATCTTCGCGGCGCCGTCGATCATGCTCACGCCGCCCAGGATGTGGAAGATCTTGCTGACGTTTGCCTTCTCGCCCTCCTGGGTGGGGTAGTTCGCGTTGAGGTAGGCCTCGCGCACGAAGCGCGACGGCGAGTAGTAGTCGCCGGGGAGGCCGCGCATGCCGGCGCCGGAGCCAAACGCGGAGAGCTCCTGCGTGCGCCAGGACAGCGGTCCGGGCACGTCGCTCGTGAGGTTGATGTAGTTGCGCAGGTTCTCCGTGTGCCACGCGAAGCCGGGCTGGTTCGTGAGGACGTCCACGTCGTCGTGGAACACCTGTAGGCCAGCCTCGGTCTGCTCGACCACGATCGAGCGGGTGGAGTCGCCGATGATCCAGTGCAGCATCGAAGACGGGAACCTGGGGCTGACGGGCTCGTCCACGATCGTCACGTTCGCGAGCGCCGCCTCGACCTCGTCCACCGTGGCGTGGTTCGCGACCACCCAGAGCGGGAACTCGAAGGCGGCGACGTTCGTGGCGCCCTCGCGCGGAGCGTCCGCGTACACCGCGTAGCCCGGGAAGTTGAGCCCGGCCACGGCGAGGCCCTTCTCGTTTCCGCAGTCAAAGTAGAGGGGCGTGTCGTCCTCCACGATGCCCATGCCTATGATGGCCATGCCCACCTGGGGAACGGCGCCAAACGGAGACTTTGGCTTGTAGCCGCGCGGGGTGATGACCACGCGCTCGCCGTACGAGCAGCTCCAGTCGAGGTTTCGGCCAAAGTACATGTTGCCCTTGCCATCGGTAAACCTAACACCTGTGCACATCGCGGCTCCAATCAAGCTGTGTGACCGATACGACCGCGCTCGCAAACAGCGCTCAGTTCCACGATAGGCGCTTTCTGTATCAAGGTCCAGTGTCGCCCGCGCGAGCGCGCTAGATATCGGCCTCTGGCGCGGGCGCACCCGCGTCGCAAAGCATCTTCGCAAGCTCCGTGGGCTCGAAGCGGTAGTCGGCGCCGCAGAAGTGGCAGTGCACCTGGGCGGGCTCGCCCTTCTCGACCATGTCGCCAAGCTCCGCGCGGCCCAGGGCCAGCACGGCGCGCATGGCGCGCGAGCGGTCGCAGCCGCAGCGGAAGCTTGCAGGCATGCGGTCGAGCTCCTGGTAGTCCAGCCCTTGCAGCAGATGCTGCAGCATCTCCGTGGGGGTCATGCCCGCCTCCAGCAGGTCCGTGACGGAATGCACGGGCGCGAGATTCGCCTCCAGCGCCGCCACGACGTCCTCGTCGCAGCCGGGCAACAGCTGGATCACGAAGCCGCCGGCGCGGCGCACACTCATGTCGCGGTCCACGAGCACGCCCACCCCAAGCGAGGTGGGAATCTGGTCGCTCGCCGCGAAGTAGTAGGTGAGGTCATCCCCTATCTCCCCCGAGACGAGCTCGACCTCGCTCGAGTACGGGTCCATTCCCGCGACGTCGTGCACGACGGACAGCGTGCCCGCCCCGACGGCCTGCCCCACGTCTAGGTGGCCGCGGCCGTTGAGCGGCAGCCACACCCGCGGGTTCTGCACGAATCCCTTCGCGTGGCCGCGGTTGTCGGCCGTCACGGTTATCCTGCCAAGGTCGCCGTCGCCCATGACCGTGATGGTGACGAGCTCGTCGTCGTTCTTGGACATGGCGCCCATCATCTGCGCGCCCATGATCAGCCTGCCCAGGGCCGCCGTCGCCACCGGCGTCGTGTCATGCCGGGCGCGTGCCTCCTCTACCGTCGCGCGCGCCGTGATCGCAAACGCGCGCACCATGCCGTCGGCCGCCGTGCCGCGCACGATGTGGTCCTCCCTGCGCTCGCGCTCCGCCTCAAGGTCCACCACGCCCTCCGGCAGGCGGGCGCCCTCGTGCTCCAGCTGGTATCTCGTCATGCGTCCTCCCCTGCGCCACGGACCGGCCAAGGCCGCGGGCGTCTCTTCCTGGCTAGTTGCTACCACTTGTCTTTACCCAAAGCCCCATTGATGCTACCGTCGCCTGCGACAAACACACGAGGGAGGGAGTGCGATGGACGCGACCAAGGACAACGTGGGACTCTGGCTTGACGGCGCGCCGGAGCGGGTGCGCAGCGACACAGAGCGCCTGCTGGACGAGGTCAGGCGCCTGCGCCAGAGCCAGGTCATCTACCCCGCGCAGGACCAGATCCTGCGCGCGCTCGAGCTCACGGCGCCAAGCGACGTGCGCGTGGTGATACTGGGGCAGGACCCGTACCACGAGCCGGGACAGGCGATGGGACTCTCGTTCTCGGTGCCCGCGGGCCAGCGGCTCCCGCCCAGCCTGCGCAACGTCTACAAGGAGCTCTCGCGGGACCTTGGCTGCGAGCCGCCCGCGACGGGTGACCTCACCCCGTGGGCGCGCCAGGGGGTCCTGCTGCTCAACACGACGCTCACCGTGCGCGAGCACGCCGCGAACTCCCACGTGCGGCTTGGGTGGCAAAGCCTCACAAACTACCTGGTCAGGCGCACGACAGAGCTTCCGCAGCCCATCTGCTACCTTGCGTGGGGACGCCATGCCGCCACCCTCGTGACGTCTGCGGTCGAGGAGGCTCGCTCCGCGGGCACGCTCGCGGGCGAGAAGTGCGTGCTCTCGTCCACGCACCCCTCCCCGCTCTCCGCCAACCGCGCGGGCGGGGGGCTCGTTCCGTTCATGGGCTCGAGGCCCTTCTCGCAGGCGAACGACTTCCTCGCGTCCCACGGCGCCGCGCCCGTGCAGTGGGCTTAGCACAAACGTCGCAAACGATGCGCCCAGGTCCGAACGCTTGCAGATGTCTTTCGCTTACCTTGCGGATATCTGCAACAGACAACAGCTCCGACCTGCGATTTCAAGAAAGTTGGCATCCTTCGAAAATGTCACTGGACAACCCGTTTCCGCGTGGCATAATGCTCTGTACAGAACATCTGTTCTAGATGAGGAAAGGAGCGTCCAGCCCCGCTGGCACGGGTGCCGCCTCACGATGGTTCCAGACTACGCCGACGATGGAAGGTGGGAGCATGTCACTCGATCTCAACCACGCGCTGGAGGGACTTCGCCCCTCGGCCATCAGGCGTTTCTCGGCGCTTGCAGCAGCGACGCCGGGGTGCATATCGCTCACGCTCGGGGAGCCTGGCGAGGTAACGCCCGCCGCCATACGCGAGCGTGTCGGTCAGAGCCTTACCGCGGGCAAGACGCACTACCCGCCAAACAACGGCACGGCAGTCCTGCGTCAGGCAATCGCCGACAGGTGCTCCCGCACGGGTCTTCCGGTGAACCCCGAACAGGTCATCGTGACCAACGGGGCAACCGAGGCGCTCTTTAGCACCCTGACCGCACTCCTCAACCCCGAAGACGAGGTCATCGTCCCAATGCCGGCGTTCGTGCTCTACGAGTCCATCGCCCTTCTCGCCCGCGCGCACGTCGTGCCGCTCGACACCTCTGAGGACGGCTTCCAGATCGATGCCAAGAAGCTGGCTTCGGCAGTGACCCCCAAGACGAAGGCCATAGTGCTCACATCGCCAAACAACCCGACAGGCTGCATTCTGGATGAGAAGAGCCTCGATGCGGTGGCGGACCTCGCCTCCAAGAGCGACTTCTACGTGGTCTGTGACGATGTGTACGAGGAGCTGATATACGAGGAAGACCTACGTGGGCATGGGTTCGCAAGGCTCCACCCGGAACTTGCCGACAGGACCATCGTGGTGAACAGTCTCTCGAAGCCCTGGGCCATGACCGGTTGGCGACTGGGCTGGCTCACCGCTGCCCCCGAGGTCGCGTCACAGGTCGCGAAGGTCCATCAGTACGCCGTCTCCTGCGTCGTCTCGTTTACCCAGGACGCGGCGGTGCAGGCGTTGCAGACCGATACGACGCCCATGCGCGAGCGATACCGTGCCCGCCGCAAAGTCACGCTCGACGCCCTCGAAAGGATGGGCCTCTCCTGCGTCGTTCCGGAGGGCGCGTTCTACGCATTCCCAAGCGTCGCTGTTCTCTGCGAAAGCGACGAGGAGTTCTGTGAGCGGGCCATCCGCGAGGCTGGGGTGGCACTCGTCCCGGGGTCGGTCTTCGGCTGCCCCGGCCACGTTCGCCTGAGCTACGCCACCGACGACAGGACGCTTACGGAGGGGCTCTCCCGGTTGGAGGGGTTCGTCGCAGACCTTCGCCGCTAGAGGGGAGCCGTCACGAGCCGACGATAGACTTCGACGCCACGCATCAGTATCGACTCGTCGAAGTCGAACGTGCTCGCGTGCAGCGGCGTACCCGTGCCCGTCCCAAGCAGGAAGAAGGTACCGGGCAGCCACTGCTGGTACCACGAGAAGTCCTCCGCAATCAGCAGGGGCTCCGGCACGTCACGCACGTCGATGTACGCTGCGGAAAGAACCCCACGCGCCCATGAGGTCACGCCCTCGTCGTTCACGACGGGAGGATACCCCTCGCTGAAGGTCGTCTTCGCCGTGCAGCCCACCTTCGCCGCGACCCCCTGCGCAATGTGGGGAAGCTCGTCTCGGCAGCGCCTGCCCATCTCGGTCGAGAACGTCCGAAGGCTTCCCTCAACACGGGCGGACGCAGCTATCTGGTTGCGAACCTCACCGGCTTCCATGTGCCCGAACTTCAGCAGGCACGGCTCCTCCTGGGACCGCTCTTCCATGAAGCGGTATGCCTCGGGCACGAACATGCACGCCGCGAGGAGCGCATCCCTTCCCTGCCGAGACTTGGCAATGTGAGACGCGCGCCCCTTAAACTCCACAGTCGTCTCGTTGCTGGCCGCAAGCAGCGCACCAGAGCGGGTGGCCACACAAGCAGACGGGAGGTCCGGCCAAAGATGGAACCCAAAGATGCGATCGATGCCCAGACGCCCGAACACGCCGCTCTCGCAGACCTGCCGGGCGCCCCCGGTGGTCTCCTCCGCCGGCTGGAACACCACCAGGACGCTGCGAGCAAGCCGGTCTGGATTGCTTGCCATCCAGTCGCATGCTCCCAAGGCCATGGCCATATGACCGTCGTGTCCGCACGCGTGCATGCGTCCGTCGTGACGAGACGCATAGGGTGCCCCCGTCTCCTCGCGAACGGGAAGGGCGTCCATGTCGCTTCGCAGCGCCGTGGCGGCAGAGCTCCCGCAATCGAAGTAGGCGCACACCGTGGAGCGAGCGGGAGAGAAGACCGACATGCAGTCGCAGCGCGCAGCCATGGGCTCGAGCTGCTCCCTGACGTAGGCTATCGTCTGGGGCAGGTCGAAGTCGCACTCCGGAATCTCGTGCAGGTCCCTGCGCCACTTCCTAAGCGTCTCGATGCCAGCCATTCTTCCTCCCGTCCGAGCGTCAGAGCCCAACTTCAGTGGCAACGCGCATTCTATCGCACGAAGGTCGCGCCGCACCGCAAGGGTAACGAACCGGAAGCAGGCAGCGCCGGCCCTCCCAGCACACGCGACGCGCAAATGTTAACGGCGTGTGGCAAAGCCATGGCCATAAGCGCACTTTCGCGGGGCACCCGCTACACTTTCCCCCAACGATAGAGGCGCGGACACGAAGAGCTTGGGGCTAGCCGGCAGGCATCGATCCCCAGGGGAGGCCAAATCCGCCGAACCCCGCGAACGGGCACGGACGCGGGGTGGGACCCGGGGAAACACCCCGGGGACTGTCTGGCAAGAAGTCAGGTGCGCTATCCCCACGCGACCGCGGCCAAGGGGCCGTCGCAAAGGATGGCCGCGTAGGAGGATACATGGGCCGCAAGAGTCCCTTTGCAACGGCACGCCAGCTGGAGGACATCGCCTCCGCGTACCCCACGCCGTTCTACCTTTACGACGAGGCGGGCATACGCTCTACCGCACAGTCGGTGCTGGACGCGTTCGGCTGGAACCCCGGCTACCGCGAGTTCTATGCCGTGAAGGCGTGCCCCAACCCCAGGATTCTCCAGATGCTCCTCGACATGGGCTTTGGCCTCGACGTCTCGTCGGAGTGCGAGCTCCAGATGGCGGAACGGCTCGGTGTCCGGGGCGAGAAGATCATGTTCTCCTCGAACGACACCCCCTCCCAGGAGTTCGCCCACGCCGCGCGCCTAGGGGCCACCATCAACCTGGACGACGTCACTCACATCGACACCCTCCTGAATGCGGTCGAGGAGGTCCCCCGGACCGTGAGCCTCAGGCTTAACCCGGGCGAGTTCCCCTTCGCGAACGGCATCTTCGGCAAGCCGGCGGAGGCAAAGTTCGGCATGACGGAAGAGCAGCTGTTCGATGCCGTGCGTCGTCTCATGGGGTTGGGCGTGCGCGACTTCGGCATCCACGCGCTCCTCGCCTCGAACACGGTGACGGACGAGTACTACCCCACCCTCGCACGCACGCTTTTCGATGTCGCCGCCAGGCTCCACCAGGAGCTGGGTGCCCACGTGGCGTTCGTCAACCTCTCGGGCGGCGTCGGCATCGACTATCGCCCGGAGGAGCGCCCGAACGACATATTCGCCATCGCGGAGGGCGTACGCCGGGCATACGAGGACGTCCTTGCACCCGCGGGAATGGGCGACGTCTCCGTGTACACGGAGATGGGTCGGTTCATCACGGGGCCGCACGGCGCGCTCGTCACGCGCGTCATCCACGAGAAGCACATCTACCACGACTACCTGGGAGTGGACGCCTGTGCCTCCGACCTCATGCGCCCTATGCTCTACGGCGCCTATCACCACATCACGGTCGTTGGCCGCGAGGGCGAGCCGGCGGACCACGTGTACGACGTCACGGGCGCGCTGTGCGAGAACTCCGACAGGCTCGCGAACGCAAGGCCCCTTCCCGAGTGCCATCCCGGTGACCTGCTCTTCATTCACGACACGGGTGCGCACGGGCACTGCATGGGCTACAACTACAACGGCAGGCTCCGCCACGCGGAGCTCCTGCTGCACGAGGACGGCACGGTGGAGATGATTCGCCGCGCGGAGACCCCGGATGACTACTTCGCGACCCTCGACGTGCTGGAGGGATGGGGAGCGCCCGCCGCGGAGTCGGCGGGCAGGGCCAAGCCCGCGCGTCCTTAAGGGGCGCCGAGCCGACGCGGTCGCACCTGCGACTGGCTGGCCCAAGATCTTCTCTAACACCAGAGGCGACGGCCATGACGGCCGTCGGCATCGCAAAGGAGCTAACAATGGACATGTCCAACCTTCGCGGTTCCATCGTCGCACTCGTCACCCCCTTCAAGGAGGACCAGAGCGTTGACTTCGACGCGCTCGAGCGCCTCGTCGACTTCCACCTCGCCAACGGGACGGACGGCATCCTCGTCCTGGGCACCACGGGCGAGTCCTCCACCATGACGGACGAGGAGGACTTCGCGGTCGCGAAGTGCGTCATCGACCGCGTCGCCGGCCGCGTCCCCGTCATCGGCGGCTCAGGGTCGAACGCGACGGCGGAGAGCCTCAACAAGAGCCTTGGCCTGCAGAAGCTGGGAATCGACGGACTTCTGCTCATCACCCCGTACTACAACAAGTCGAACGAGGAGGGCATCTACCACCACTTCACCACGGTGCTCGACGCGGTGGACGTCCCGTGCATCCCCTACAACATCCCCGGCCGCACCGGCTGCTCCATCTCCGAGCGCAACGTCGCGCGTCTGAGCAAGCACCCCAACGCGTGGGGCATCAAGGAGGCGTCCGGCAACATCTCGTATGCCACGACGGTGGCACGCTACTTGAGCGACGACTTCCGCATGCTCTCCGGCAACGACGACATGGTCGTGCCCATCCTCTCGCTCGGCGGATCCGGCGTCATCAGCGTCTGGGCTGACATCCGCCCGCAGGTGGTTCACGACATGTGCGCGAACTGGTTCGCGGGCAACACCCAGGCCGCCCTCGCGACCCAGCTGGAGAACCTCGAGCTCATCCACTCGCTGTTCTGCGAGGTCAATCCCATTCCCGTGAAGGCCGCGCTCGCAAAGATGGGCATGATCGGCGAGACCTACCGCAGCCCCCTGTACACCATCTCCGACGCCGGTCGCGAGCGCCTCTACGCGGCCATGAGGGAGGTCGATCTGATTGACTAGCAGCACGCCGAACCGCACGTACACCGTCACACTCATCGGCGCCGGTCGCATGGGCACGCTCATCGCGCGGTCGCTGGAGGCCGACGGCGGCTTCGAGGTCGTCGGCACGTACGACGTCGACAGCGCCGACCAGCTGGATGTCCAGGCGCCGGCGACTGACCTCGCCATCGACTTCAGCAACCGCGCCGCCCTCCCCCATACCCTTGCATACGTGCGTCGCTGTGGATGCGCGCTTCTCAGCGGGACCACCGGCTACGACGAGGCGGAGCTTGCCCAGATTCGCTCGCTCGGTGAGAAGAGCGCGGTCATTCACTCCGCGAACTATTCCCTGGGCGTCGCCGTCCTCAGGCGCGTGACGCAGGAGGCGGCACGCGCCCTCGCCGGATGGGACGTCGAGATAGTCGAGACGCACCACAACCAGAAGGCGGATGCCCCGTCGGGCACCGCGAACATGCTGCTCGATGCCGTCGACCCCGCGCACGAGGCCGACGTCGCCTACGGGCGCGAGGGCATGGTCGGCGCACGCCCACACGGACAGATCGGCATGCACAGCCTGCGCGGCGGCACCGTCGCGGGAACGCACGAGGTGCACTTCTTCGGCACGGACGAGGAGCTCTGCCTTACCCACAGGGCGACGAGCCGCCAGATCTTCGTGAACGGCGCCGTTGCCGCCGCAAGGCGCCTCGTGACGAAGGACCCCGGATTCTATACGTTTGACCAGCTCATGTTCGAGGACTGACGCCTCGATTCCCTTCGGGCTCGCGCCCCAAAACTACCAAGGAGGTCCAGTGGACGCCCAGGAAATCATCGACTACATCGCCAACGCCCCCAAGAAGACACCCGTACGCGTCTTCGTCCGCGAGCGCGAAGGCGCGCAGATAGACTACGGTTCAGACTCCCACGTCTTCGGAACGGGGAGCAAGGTCGTCTTTGGCGACTGGTCGCAGGTGGGTCCCGCCCTCAGCGATAACGCGGACGACATCGAGGACGTAGTCGTGGAGTGCGACCGGCGCAACTCCGGAGTTCCTATGCTCGACGTACGCGGGGTGAACGCGCGCATCGAGCCGGGTGCCATCATCCGCGAGAAGGTCTCCATCGGTGACAATTCCGTCATCATGATGGGCGCTATCATCAACATCGGCGCCGTCGTAGGCGAGGGCACCATGATCGACATGGGCGCGGTCCTCGGAGGACGCGCCATCGTCGGCAAGCACTGCCACGTGGGTGCCGGCACGGTGCTCGCCGGCGTCGTCGAGCCCGCAAGTGCCACGCCCGTCGTGATCGAGGACGACGTGATGCTCGGCGCGAACGCCGTCGTGATCGAGGGCTGCCGCGTGGGCAGGGGCGCAGTCGTCGCAGCCGGCGCCGTCGTGACCGAGGACGTGCCCGCCGGCGCGGTCGTCGCCGGTTGCCCCGCCCGCGTGATCAAGATGAAGGACGAGAAAACCGCAGGCAAGACGGCGCTGGTGGACGCCCTCCGCTCGCTGTAGCCAAGACCGCTGCGCGCGGCCACCAGCTTGCAGCCATCTTCCGCCTGGCCCTCGCGCACCATGCGCGGGGGCCTCTTGTATCCGCATCGCCGCATAGCCGGTAAACCGGTCGCTCGGCCGGCATATCTGACGCGAGCCTTTCGGGATGCGCCTGACTACCGTTCGGTTACACTCTTTCACGACAATCCAGACAAGAGGAAGGAACCTCATGAGCATCGTCACAACCATACTCGCAACCCTTGTCGCGGCGGAGTTCTTCTTCATCTGCTACCTCGAGACCATCGCCACGACGTCGGACCGTACAGCAAAGGTCTTCGGCATGACCACGGCAGAGCTCAGCCGGCCCTCCGTCAGCACGCTCTTCAAGAACCAGGGCGTCTACAACGGGCTCATCGCCGTGCTCATCCTCGTCGCCGTCTTTGGCTTCGCGAGCAAGGCCGCCGTCGTGGCCCTGATGCTCTACATCTTGGCAGTCGCCGCATACGGCAGCGTCACCAGCAACCCGAAGATCATCCTGATGCAGGGAGGCCTCGCAATCCTCGCGCTGCTCTCCTGCCTTCTCTAGGGACGGGGCTCGAGGAGTCAGACCGAAAGGCGATGCACATGTCAGGGCGTGGGTCGAGGGGTTGCCTCAAGGGATGCCTCACGGCATTTCTCGCCGTTGCCGCCATATCGGTCCTCATATCGGTCGTGCCCGTCGTCGGCATGGTCGCGCTCTGCGCGGGGATGTGGTTCCTCACGCGCTGGGCATGGCGACGCGTAGCAGGCGCCCACCAGGACGCACCGGCGGTGCAGGGTCTCCTTCGCATCTCGCCGGGAGCGAGAAGGGCCATGGCGGCGCTGGCCTATGGCATCCTGGCCGTCCTTCTTGCCAGCGCAAGCGTCCTCGGCACGCCCACAGCCACCTCGGCAAGGGTGGGCGCGAGCGCAAAGGCCACCGCGGCAGGCAAGGCCTCCTCGAAGGCGGACGCGAGGCCGGGCAAGCGACACGCCGCGCGACGCGAGGACAGCGGGCAGAAGAGCAAGCCCGGCAGGCGGACGGCCGAGGCCGCGGGCACGGAGTCGGGCGGGTCCGCGGGCGAGAAGGGCGACGACGACTCCGGGCGACGGCTCGTCGTTCGCTACCTGGACGTGGGCCAAGGCGACGCCACCGTGGTCGAGTTTCCCGATGGCAGGACCATGGTCATCGACGCGGGCCGCGAGGGCGGGCAGACGGTGACCTCCGCGCTCGCCGGGGACGGACGGGCGCGCATCGACTGGCTGGTCGAGACGCATCCCGACGCGGACCACATCGGCGGCCTTCCCGACGTGATCCGCGCAAACGACGTAGGAACCGTGTGGGCTCCGCGGTGCAATCACTCCACGCACGCCTACACGCGCTTCCTCGAGGCAGTTGCCGCCAAGAACCTGCGGATAGACGAGGCGTACGCCGGACGGCGGATCGCATCTGGGGACGGCTACGCAATCGACGTGCTGTGGCCAAGGCAGGGCGCCTCCTACGATGACTCGAACGACTACAGCGTCGTGATACTCGTGACGTATGGGCAGAACACGTTCCTGTTCACGGGGGATGCGCCGGTCGAGGCTCTTGAGCAGTGCGTCGCGGGTCACGTTGACGTGCTGAAGGCGTCCCACCACGGATCCGCGTCCGGCACCGACGCCGCCCTCGCCCAGAGGCTCACGCCAAAGGCCGCCGTGCTGAGCTATGGTCTGGGCAACTCGTACGGACACCCCGCCCAGACCGTCCTGGACGCGCTGGCCGCCACGGGAACCACCGTATACGGCACGGGCGCGCAGGGAACGGTGACGGTCACGTCCGACGGGCATGACCTGAGCGCGTCGACCGAGAGCCAGGGCACGGTCCAGGCTCAAAGCACGGACGCGGGGGCGGCCTCGTCGTCCCTCGACGAGGCCGGCGCAGGCGGAGGTCAGGCGGCACCGGCCCAGACGGAGGCGTCACAACCACAGCCCTCCTCCCCCGGCGCGCAGGAGGAAGTGGTCTACGTGGCACCCTCGGGAACGAAGTGCCACTCCAAGGGCTGTCGCACGCTCTCGCGCAGCAAGGTGGTCACGGCCATGCCGCGCTCGCAGGCCGAGGCCCAGGGCTACACTGCCTGCAAGGTCTGCGGAGGATAGCGCGCGGACGGCACTTGCGGCTGCGTGGCGCTTGCAGCTGTCTGATACGGAAGGGAGCCCCGAAAATGCGTGCAATAGTGGACAGGCTCGAGGGCGACGTCGCCGTGCTCGAGGTAGACGGAGACCGTTACGTGGACGCTCCGCTGGCAGAGCTGCCCCCAGGTGTCCGCGAGGGAGACGTTCTGGACGGCGAGCCGGGGTCGTGGGTCCTGAACGAGGACGAGAAGAACCGCCGCCTTGCGCAGAACGCCGACCTCATGAGCAGGCTCTTCAGGCGGTAGCGACGTCGCGCGGGAACGCCGGGATGTGCTCGTAGAAGTCGTAGTCGTAGCAAGAACGCAGGAAGTCACCGCTCACGTTCATCCCCATGACCGGGAAGGAATCCGGGATGTCGTCGCGGTTGGGACATGCGGCGCGCACGGCATCGTGCGGGTTGAACGCGGGGTACAGAAGGGCGCAGCCCTTGACAATCTGCGCGTTGGCGCGGGCCACCGTCAGGGTCACCGTCGCGCCGAGGCTCGCCCCGCACAGGAAGAGGTTGCGCTCGTCCACGAAGGGCTCGCGAGAGAGCTCCCACGCCGCGGACTCGAGGTCGTGCTGCTCCGTGAAGAACGACATGTTGTCCTGCCAGTCGCTTTGGCTGTAGTTGCCCCCGCCGCAGAAGTCGAACACGTACGTGACCATGCCTCGCTCCGCCGCGGTGGGCGCGCTCCGTGTAGCCCATGGTCCGCCTCCCACCGTGCGTCCGACATTGGGTTGCATTATACGGAGGGCACATCGGGCGCGTTCGAATGGTCACGCGGACGAAACGGACGAGCGACCGCAACTTTGGGACCAACGGATGCGAGCCCATGGACGGGCACAGGAGGCTCCCCGCAACGACGCTGGTGACATGTACGGCCGCAACGCGGGAGCGTCGGAAGACGGAACGCACGGAAGGGCCCGGGCCAAGAGCGCGGGCCCTTCTCGCCTTGCGAATGCGCCGTTGGGCGCTTCGTGTAACAATGGCTCGGGAACGTTTAGGCGAGCGTCGGAGGCAGCATGCAGGACGTCGTAATCAGGAAGGCCGTGCGGGCAGACCTCGACCCCGTGATGGAGGTGTACGCCTCCGCGCGCAGGTTCATGAAGGAGACGGGCAACCCCACCCAGTGGGGCGACGACTTTCCGCCAAGAGAGCTGATAGACGGGCGAATCCGCCGTGGCGAGCTGTACGTCCTGGCGCAGGAAGGCGCCATACACGCCGCGTTCGCGCTCGTCCTGGGACCAGACCCAACGTATGCGCGCATCGAGGGCGGCAGCTGGGAATCGGACTCTCCGTACGGCACGCTGCATCAGGTCGCGAGCGACGGGAACATACGCGGCGTGTTCCAACGGGCCGTAAGATTCTCCCTGTGCAGCCGCGGACACCTGAGGGTGGACACGCACGCGGACAACAAGGTGATGCAGGCCGCCATCCTTCGCGCGGGATTCCAATACCGCGGCATCATCTACGTGCGTGACCACTCCCCGCGTCTGGCCTACGAGCTCGTGGCGTAGGAGCCTGGCGCCCCCATCTATCCAGCTCTTATTGTTCCGCCACGGTATGCCAGCCCATGGCCTCCATAATCGCAACGACCGCCAAATCCTTCGTCCCTCGCTTGTCGACCCCAACGAGCGAACTGATAAGCGTGCCGCCTTTCACAACAACGTTCTCCCACCATGAACAGAGCGAGATGCGCTCTAGCAGACGCTCGAGCAGATAGTTCTGCATTACGAGTTGCGGTGGTACCCCCCTCTTTCGCCCCGTTTCGGATTAGTGCTTTCAACTACATTGCATTCTTAGTTCTCACAGCAGTAGTTCTCACAGCAGCACCTCCAAATAGTTGCGGATTTTCGCCTCCACCCCAAGCAACCGAGCATATTCAAGCAACTTGCGCAAATCACGCTCTCCGCTCCGCACATACCACCTGATGGCTGGGCTTACCACCTAGACGTCGACCACTCGATGGCCCCTCAGCATGTCGCAAAGGGTTCGTTCGAGGTCATAGCACTCAACCTCGTTCCCATAGGGGGTCCGTAGTCTGGCTAGTCCCAATCCGAGCACGTCGCTCGAACATGTCCTAACTTCGATGCCAACCCCACGGGCAACGGTGGCACGATATGAGCGCGAAAAGGTCATCGTCAAGTGGAATGGCGTTCAGTCGGTGTGTCCGTGGAGATAAAGCGCCGTGCCATCGGAAAAGACGCCCCGGGGAAAGCGAAGCTGCGCAGAGAGGAACTCATCCTCCCATTCGCCCGCAGAACGCACAGTTGCCCTAGGTTCACAATTTCGAACCACTTCCTTGCGCGTCGTAACGTCAGGCGCCATGCAAGCGGCATTAGAATCACGTTAGGAACATTGTCCGTACGCACCGTCCGCCCACACAGAGGAGGCACTTCGATGGGACTGGTCGAGAAGATCAAGAATGCCATGTTCAAGCCCGACGGCGACTCCAAGACTCCCGCGCCCGCCAGCTTCGCCACCGCGCCCGGAACGATCTACGCGCCGGTCACGGGCACCGTCGTCACGCTCGACGAGATTCACGACGAGGCGATATCCAGCGGATTCTTTGGCGAGGGTCTTGGCATCGTGCCCCAGGTCGGCGTGGTGTACGCGCCGGTGAGCGGACGCATCGGCGCCACGACGGTCACGAACCACGCCATCGGCATGACCATGGCGGGCGGGGTCGACATCCTCATCCACGTTGGCATCGACACCGTGGAGATGAACGGCGAGGGCTTCGCGCGCCTTGTCGAGTCGAACCAGGAGGTCAAGGCCGGCACGCCGCTTCTGACCTTCGACATGGACGCCATCCGCGAGGCCGGCCACGACGACGTGGTGACCGTCGTGGTCACGAACTACTCAGACTATGGCAGCGTCGACAACGTGAGCGACAGCAGCACCATGATCGCGGGACACCCCCTGGTGAAGGTTGGGGACCCGCTTTTGGTGGTCACCACGAAGTAGCGCTCTCCACCTTCCGCTTGCATGCGGAAAGTCCGCCGCAGACGGTTGCCCGTGGCCGCCTGCGGCATTTTTCTGCCGCGGGAACCTCGCGCCGGCCTTGCGCTAGTCCCTGCTGTGGATGACGTGGTACTTGAACTTGTCCACGCGCGCCGAGCTCCGCGTGAACTCGATGATGCGCCCGGCCGCGTTGTACGTGAGGCGCGAGATCTCGAGCACGGGCGACCCCTCCGGAATCAGCAGCAGGTCGGCGTCGGCCGCGCGCGCCGTCATCACGCGCACCTCCTCCTCCGCCGTCTTGATGGTCTGGCCAAACTCGCTTTCGAGGAGGTCGTACAGCGAATGGCTGCTGACCTTCTCGTGCGTGAGGCTCCCAAACATCTCCAGCGGCAGGTAGGTGTGGCCCACGAGCATGGGCTCGTCGTCGGCAAGGCGCAGGCGGTGCAGGTGCCACACGGTCGCGCCCAGGTGCAGGCCGAGCGCGGAGCTCACCGACTTGTTGGCCTCCTCCTGCGAGAAGCTCAGGACCTGCGTCTTGGGCGTCTTGCCAAGGCGGCGCATCTCCTCGGTGAAGCTGTAGCACAGCGCGAGGTCGGTCTCGGAGTGGCGCGCGTCCGACACGTACGTGCCCTTGCCGTGGCGCCGCGTGACGAGGCCCATCTTCTCGAGGCTGTCCAGGGCGAGGCGGACCGTCGTGCGCGAGAGCCCGTACTGCTGCGAGAGCTGGCGCTCCGAGGGCAGGAGGTCGCCCGGGGCCATGTCGTTCTGGATCTTATCCCTCAGGATGTCGAACAGCTGGTCGTACAGAGGCTGCTTTCGGGTCAAATCCACCAGGCTCATCTCCTAGGCGTCGCGCAAGACTGGTAACTACCACATACCAATTCTACACGTGGTCGGCCGCGGCGCGCCGCAGGGGCCGCGCGCGTGCGACAAGTGGCCCACTTGCCGAGCCCAACGGTCCGTCCGTCACAAAAAAGGCTGTTAGTGGCTACAATGTTAGGCAACTGTTCGCATGGTGCGGGCCGCGGGGCCCGGCGCGCCCCGCGGCGTGCCGCTGCGGAGGGCCCACGTTCCTCTCGCCCGCGTCATGCGCAACTGGTATTAGCGTTTGGTACAGGGGCATAAGGCACGGCGCCGCCAAGGGCAAGGTGCCGAGAAGAGCTTGGAGGCCTAAGTTGAGGATCGTTCGGACGACGGACTACAAGGACATGAGCCGTAAGGCCGCGAACATCATCTCTGCGCAGGTGATACTGAAGCCGGACTCCGTGCTGGGGCTCGCAACCGGCAGCACGCCCATTGGCACGTACCGCCAGCTTGCGGAGTGGTGCGCGAAGGGCGACTGCGACTTCTCGCACGTGAGCACGTACAACCTGGACGAGTACCGCGGGCTGTCGCACGACCACGTCCAGAGCTACCACTACTTCATGCGCAAGAACTTCTTCGACCACATCAACATCGACCTGGCGAACACGCACGTGCCGGACGGGGCGAACCCCGACGCCGACGCCGCGTGCGCGGAGTACGACAGGATCGTGGCGGACGCGGGCTTCCCCGACCTGCAGCTTCTGGGCATCGGCCGCAACGGCCACATCGGGTTCAACGAACCGGACAGCGTGTTCAGCAAGGGAACCCACATGGTGAACCTGACCCAGAGCACCATCGACGCGAACAGCCGCCTGTTTGACAGCCCGGACGAGGTGCCGCGCCAGGCGTACACCATGGGCGTCCAAACCATCATGTATGCGCGCAGCATCCTCGTCGTCGCGAACGGAGAGGACAAGGCGGACGCGGTGCGCGCCATGTGCTTTGGCCCCGTGGACCCGCGGTGCCCCGCCTCGATCCTGCAGCTGCACACCAACTGCACCGTGATCGCGGACGAGGCCGCTCTGAGCAAGTGCCCGCTGTAGCGGACGCAGCGCATGGGGCCTAGGGGCATGCGGACGTTCGGGCGCTGCGACGTGCTGGTGGTGGGCGCCGGGCTCGCCGGCACGCAGGCGGCGCTTGCGGCGGCGCGCCAGGGGGCCCGCGTGCGCATCGCGTCCGTGGGCCCCCTGTTCTCCGGCTCGAGCTTCTTTCCCGGCACGTGGGGGCTTGGGCTTGTGGGACCGTGCGGAGAGGACGATGCCGAGGACCTGGTTCGCACGGTCTGCCGCGTGGGGGCGGGCATGGCGGACGAGGCCCTTGTGCGCACGCTCGTGCGCGGCATCCCCCAGGCGGTGGAGGACCTCGCCGCCCAGGGCTGCGAGCTGGCGCGCCCCGCGGCGGGAAGCGAGGGCGAGCGCGACTACGTGCCCTGCTTCGACCACGCCACCCGCGACTGGCACGGCATCCGTCGCGAGGGCTACGCGCGCGCCGTCGGGCGCCTGCTGCGCGGGAAGGGCGTCGCGCACACGGCCGGCCTCGAGCTGCTGGACGTGCTCGAGGCGTCGGGCCGGGTGTGCGGCGGCATCTTTCTGGACCGCGCGACGGGCGACCTGACGTGCGTGCCGTGCGGCAGCATGGTTCTGGCCACGGGAGGCCTCGGCGGCCTGTTCGACCGCACGCTCGCCGGGCCGGACGTCGGCGGGTGCGCGCACGCCATCGTGCTCGAGCACGGTGGGCGCCTCGTGAACGTGGAGTTCCAGCAGATCATGTGCGGTCTTCTCGCCCCTGCGCGGGGCATCGTCTTCAACGAGCGCACGTTTCGCTACGCGCGGCTGCTTGCGCCCGACGGCACGCGGCTTGCGGTGGACGACGCGCTGCTGCGCATGAGGTCGGCCCACGGCCCCATGACGGCGCGCCTTCCGGACCTTGCCGTTGACCTGGCCGTCGCCGCCACGGGCGCCGAGGGCGTCACCGTGGAGTACGACCTGCCCAGCCCGCTTCCGGACTTCGTGGGGACGTACGTGCGGTGGGCCCGGCGGGCGCTTGGTCCCGGCTGGGCGCGCGACCTTAGGATCTGCCACTACGCGCACGCCTCGAACGGCGGCGTCGCGATCGATGCGCACGCGCGGTGCCTGGGCGCGCCACTAGGCCTGTTTGCGTGCGGCGAGCTGACGGGAGGTATGCACGGTGCGGACCGCATAGGCGGCCTTTCCAGCGCAAACGCGCTTGTCTTTGGGAAGATTGCCGGAAGCGAGGCCGCCGGGTCTTACGCCCCCGCACCCCTGGCGGCGCCCGCGCTGCCCCGCTGGGCGCGCGACCGCGCCTGGCGCGCATCCGATGCCGGCGCGGCCCGGGTCGCCGCAGAGGTGGCGCTGCTGCGCCGCACCATGTCCCAGCACTGCCTGGTCGGGCGGGACGAGCAGGGCCTCGCCCGTGCCGTCGACACCCTGCTGGACATGAGCGCCACCACGCGAGAAAGGCGTCTCGCGCTTCTCGTCACGTCGGCCCTCGCCGCCGCCCGTGCCATGCTCGAGCGGCGCGAGAGCCGAGGCGCCCACTATCGCGCCGACCACCCCCGCCAGCGCGGGGAGTACGCGGCGCCCATCGTCGTGAGCATGCGAAACGGCAGCCCCTGCGCACGCCTCGTGCGCAGGGGCTAGCCTCGGCAGGCGGCCGCGCCTGTCGAGCCGGTCGTTACGGTCGTGACGGCCGAGCCGGCCGCTATCCCTCGACCGCCGCGCAGAACCACTTCGTCAGGCTCGTGGGGTGCGTGATGCCCGTGCCCACCACCACGGCCCACGCGCCGGCGCCCATGGCCGCCGCGGCGTCCGCCGGCGTGTGCACGTGCCCCTCGCAGATGATGGGCAGCCCCGGGAACTCGCCGGTGGCCTGGCGCAGCAGGTCCAGGTCCGGGCCCTCGTCCATGGTGGTCTGGATGGCGGGCTTGTTGTGGCTGAGCGTGGTCGAGACCAGGTCGCAGCCGCACGCGACGGCGTTCCTGATGTCCTCGATCGTCATGCAGTCCGCCATCACGAGGGTCTCGCACTGCGCGCGCAGGTCGCGCACGGTCTGGGCAAACGTGCGCCCGTCCGGCCGCGGGCGGTCCGTCGCGTCGATGGCGACCACGTCCGCGCCGGCGTTCACGCACGCGACGGCGTGCCGCAGCGTCGGGGTGATGTACACGCCCTCGTGCCCCTCCTTCCACAGGCCGATGACGGGCACCTCGACGCGGCCCTTGATCGCGGCGATGTCCGCCAGGCCCTGGCAGCGTATGGCCGCGGCGCCGCCCTCCTCGCACGCCTGGGCCATCTGTGCCATGGTCTCCGGGTGGCGCAGCGGCTCGCCGGGATACGCCTGCACGCTCACGACGAGCCTGCCCTTGAGTGACTGGACGAGAGGAGCTACTTCCATTGCTTCACCTTTCCCATAGGCGGCCGTGCGGCCGCGGCTGAAGATCGTGCTATTCGAGGCCGACGTACGCGGAGCGGGCAAGGTTCTCGGCCGCGCCCACGAGCGGCGCGTTGTCGCCCAGCTGACCGTCGCGCACGGGCGTGTGCGCCTGCGGCGGCATGACGGCGCCGTCCCAGCCGGCCCTGAGCGCCCGGTGCCACACCGGACCGCACTTCGCCACGGAGCCGGAAAGCACCACGCATTCCGGGTCGAACAGGTTCACCATGTTGCCAAGCACCTCGCCCAGCGCGCGCCCAGAGCGCTCCTCGGCCGCGACGGCCGCCGCGTCGCCGGCCTCCGCCGCGCGGCTGACGTACGCGCCGTCCACGGGAGCGCCCTTCTCGTCCGTCTTGGCACCGCCCAGCTCCAGGTAGCGCTCCAGGATGCCGGGGCCCGCCGCGATGGTCTCCACGTGGCCCACCGCGCCGCACTGGCACGGGATCCCGCGCGCGTCCGCGCACGTCACGTGGCCAATGTTGGTGGCGGCTCCGTGCGCGCCCAGAAGCAGGTGGCCGCGCTCCACGAACGCGCCGCCGATGCCCGTGCCCACCGCGCACACGAACACCGACTCCGCCCCCCTGCCGGCACCCCAGCGGGCCTCGCCCAGCGCGTGGGCGTGCACGTCGTTCATCACGCGCGCCTTCAGGCCAAAGCGCGCCTCCAGCTCTGCGCCCAGGTGCGTGCCGCCCCAGCCGGGCATCATGTCGTTCGCGTACGTGATGTCCCCCGTGAGCGGGTCCACCACGCCGCCGGTAGATACGCCTATGCCGCACACGCCATCCGCGCCGGCCTCGCCAAGCACGCGCTCCACCTGGCCCACGATGACCTCCAGCACGTGGGCCCCGCCGAGCTTCGCCTCCGTGGGCGCCTTGCCAAAGTGCTCGATCGCGGGCTCGCCCGCGTCCGTCAGCGTCACGAGCGCCGCCGCGACCTTCGTGCCGCCCACGTCCACGGCAACTACCCTCTTGACCTCATCCATCGCATCTCCCAACCTATCGCATGCCCCGTACGTCCGCGCCGCCGCGGCGCGCCGGCCACCGGCCGGCATGCGCCCGCGGCCGCACCGTGCGAGCCGCGCCCTACGCCTTCAGCACGCCCGTGTCCACCAGCACCTTGCGGATGGCCTCGCGGTTGGCGCCCTCGAGCGGCTTCACGGGCCTCGGCATCTGGCTGGAGTCGAACACGCCCATGAGGTTCAGCGCGCACTTGAACGCTCCGACGCCGCCTGCGTAGCCCTGCACGCCGGACGTCACGTCAAATATGTGCGACACCTCGTTGATCTGGTCCTGCAGCTCCTTCACGCGGGCCCAGTCGCCGGCCTGCGCCGCCTTCCACTGCTCCACGTACGGCACGGGGATCACGTTCGCGAGCCCCGGGACAGACCCGTCCGCGCCGCCCAGGTACGCGCCGTCCACCACGATCTCGTGGCCGGTCAGAAGCGTGAGCGGGTGTCCGTTCTTCTCGTTTGCCTGCACCAGGTAGCGGAACGACACGTCGTCGCCGGAGGAGTCCTTCACGCCGGCAAGCACGCCCTCCGCGCCCAGCTTCGCCAGGAGCTTCCACGGCAGCTTCGTGTGCACGCACACGGGGATGTCGTACGCAAAGATCGGCGCGTCCAGCTCCTTGTGCAGGATGCGGAAGTGCTCCTCCACCTCGGCCATGCCCTGCAGCGCGTAGAACGGGCACGTCGCGACAAGGGCGTCCGCGCCCAGCGCGAGCGCGCGGCGGCCGTGCTCCAGCATGCGCTCCGTCTCGGTGTCGATGATGCCCACGAGCACGGGCACGCGATGGTCCACAATCCTCACGGCCTCGCGCACGATCTGGTCGCGGCGCTCGTCCGTCGAGAACACGACCTCGCCCGTGGACCCCAGGAAGAACAGGCCGTCCACGCCCGCGTCGATCATCCTGTTGATGACGCGCTCGAACGAGGGCACGTCCAGCTGGTGGTCGTCCGTGTCCGGGACGGTGACGGGCGGAACGACGCCCCTGATCTTGAAGTCTGCCATGTCTCCTCCTCATCCGTGGCCACGCGGCCACATAGCTGCAATTGTTCCAATCCGCGGGCCGCTCGGCCCGGCGGACATCTAACCTATTCCTCCCGCGGTGCCGCCGCAAGTCCCGCCGCCGCGGGCCCCGCCGTCGCAGGCCCCCGCCCGCGACGCGCCCCACGGCGCCACCAGGTACGCCATGAGGGCGTCCTCGAAGTCGTTCACGCGCTCATGGCCCCACTTGGGGTACGTGATGTGGCGCTTCTCGCCCGGCGCGCGGTTGAAGACCGCGTACTGGCTCTGCGGGAGCGCCGCGTCGTCCATCAGCGACGTGCCCAGCAGCAGCGAGCCGCGAAGCAGCGTCGCCATGTTCGCCGCGTCCACGTAGTCAAGCGCCGAGAAGAACGCGGCCTCCCGCGCCGCGGTGGGGTCCTCCACGCGGAAGTGGTTCCTGACGGCTGCGTACACGAGCCTGGAGCCGCCGGCCTCCCACGTGGCGCGCACGTCCGCCGGCATGGGGTTGAGCGCGGCCACGCGGCGCAGGCGAACCGTGCCATCGCACGCGTCCAGGGCGGCGGCCGCGTCGATGGCGAGCGCGCCGGCAAGGCCCTCGCCCCACGCGGACAGGCGCGCCACGTCCGTGCGCGGAAGCGACGCCGCGGCCTGGGCCGTGCGCGCCATGTCCTCTATCAGGCGCGTCATCTGCAGGGCTGCAGGGCCCTGCTCCCACCCGGCGCACACGTTTCCCGACCACGGCCTGCGCTCCAGCTCGACCACGGCGTGCCCTATGGCCGCGAAGCGGGTCAGGTGGTGCCAGCCGCGCGGACCGCACGTCACGTCGTGCGTCATCACCACCGTGGGCACGCGCGGCGCGCCGACGCCGCCGCGGTCCGCGCCGCCCGCGCCGCGGGGGCACACGTAGCGCGCGTGCAGCTCCGCGCCGTCCGCCGCCGCAAACGTCAGCCGCTCGTACGTGGCGACGGGCGTGTCGAAGCCGGCGGGCTCGCGGCGCACGGCGTCAGGTGCAAGCGGCGCGGCCGTACCAAGGCGGCAGCGCCAGAAACCCGCAAGGTCCACTGGCACCGTCGACGTGCCGTCGTATGCCTCGAACACGCGCATCTGCCGCGTCAGGCCGCCCATGTCACGCCCCCTGCCAGAAGAAGCGGAGCACCTCGTCGTCGAAGGCGGGTATCTCCTCGTGGCCAAAGTCCGGGTACAGGATGTGGCTCTTCTCGCACGTCAACGCGTTGTACACCGCAAACTGCGTCTTCGGCGGACACACGGTGTCCGCAAGGCCCGTGCCAAACAGCACGTCGCAGCGCACCCGGTGCGCGAAGCCCAGCGTGTCGATGTAGCCGAGCCTCCCCAGCCACTCGTCCGCGCGCGAACCGTCTGCGTCGAACCAGCGCGAGTAGTAGCGGATGCCCTCGTACGCAACCTCGTCCGCGCCGTCCTCCCACACGGAGCGGAAGTCGCTCAGAAACGGATACAGGATGGCGGCCCTGCTCACGAGGTCTGGGTTCAGCGCGCAGGTCGCGAGGCCCACGCCGCCGCCCTGCGAGTCCCCGTACACGCACACGCGCGACAGGTCGATCCCCGGCAGCTCGCGCACGATGCGGCACAGCACGCGCACGTTCTGGTGCAGCCGCACGTAGTACAGGTCCCTGGGGTCGCCGTCCAGCCCCAGGACCACGTGGCCCGCGACCGTCGTGCCGGCATACGCGCCCACGTCCTGGCTGCGGCCGCCCTGGCCGGGGTTGTCCATCGTGATGTCCGCGAACCCCATGCCCGCGAAGGAGCAGTTCTCGAACCAGCTGCGCGTGCGGCCGGGATAGCCGTGGAACCTCAGCACCAACGGCACTGGGCGGCCGTCGCCCGCAGGGCCGAGCGGCCTTAGGTAGCGGGCGTAGACCTTCTCGCCCCGCACGCCCCGAAACCAGATGTCGCTGAGGCGGCACGTGGGCGTGCTGGGCGCGTCAGCGGGCACGACCTCAAAGTCCAGCGGCGCCGCATCGGCCTCCGCCATGCGCTCGTCCCAGAACTCGTCGAAGTCGTCCGGGATCGCGCTCGCGCCGCGATACGCCTCGAGCCTTGCCAGCTCCGTCTCGCTCACCATGGTCCCACCCCCTTCTTCACGTTGGCCTTGCCTCATGCACGCTCCTGGAGGACGTCACGTTGCCATGCCGCCCTCCGGGGGCGTGCCGGCGCGCCGGAACCCGAGCGTCCGGCCCAGCGCGCCGGGCACCACTACCCTACTGGCCGAGCTTCGGGTGCAGAAGCGACGGCGCGGCGCCCAGAAGCGTCTTCGTGTAGGCGTCCTGCGGGTGCTCGAACACCTGCTTCGCCGGACCCTGCTCCATGATCTGGCCGTGGTTCATCACGATGATGCGGTCGGATATGTAGCGCACGGTCTGGATGTCGTGGCTGATGAAGATCATGGACAGCCCGAGGTCGCGCTTGAGGTCCGTCAGCAGGTTCAGGATCTGCGCGCGGACGGACACGTCGAGCGCGGAGGTGGGCTCGTCCGCGATGATCGCGTCAGGCTGCAGCGACATGGCACGCGCGATGGCGACGCGCTGGCGCTGGCCGCCGGACAGCTGCCCCGGCAGGGCGCGCAGGGCGCTCTTGGGAAGGCCGACGAGTTCGATGAGCTCGTTGATGCGCCTCTCCTGCTCCTGCGCGGTGCCGACCTTGTGCACAAGGAGCGGGTCGCGCAGTTGGTCGTGGACGACCATGCGGGGGTTGAGCGCGGTCGCGGGGTCCTGGAACACGACCGAGACGACGCGACCGATCTTCTTGCGCAGGTCCGCCGTGCGCTTCGTGACGTCCGTCCCCTTGAAGTACACGTGACCGGACGTGGGCGACTGCAGGCCGCACATGACGTTTGCCGTGGTGGACTTGCCGCAGCCGGACTCGCCCACGATGCCCACGGTCTCGCCCGGCATGAGCTTGATGGTCACGCCCTGGACGGCGTGAACGAGGTTCGGGTGCAGGATGGAGCCCGTGCGGGTCCTGAACGTCACAGAGATGTCGTCGAGGAAGATGATGGGCTCCTCTTTCGTGGCGTCGCTCACCTACCTCACCTCCTTTGCCGTCGCAATGCCGGCCCTCTGGAGGTACGGAAGAAGGCCGTTCTTCTCGAGGTACTCGTCGGGCAGCTCGGAGTACTTGTGGTGTGAGCCTCCCGGCAGGGCCTTGATGACGGGGTGCACGTCGAGGCCGAGCGTGGGGTGGCTGGAGCGCGGCGCGAAGCGGTCGCCCTTCGGGAAGTCCTCGGGCGACGGCACGGAGCCGGGCACCTGGTGCAGGCGGGAGCCGTCCTTCGCGCCCTCCTCGATGGAGAGGACCGAGCCCAGAAGACCGCGCGTGTACTCGTGAATCGGGTTCGTGAGCAGCTCCTTTGTGGGGGCCTGCTCGATGATCTGACCGGCGTACATGACGGTGATCTCGGATGCGACCTCCGCCACGAGCGCGAGGTCGTGGGACACGAAGATCATGGCGAAGCCGAGCTTTGCCTGGAGGTCGTTCAGGAGCTTGATGACCTGCTTCTGGACGGTCACGTCGAGGGCGGTCGTCGGCTCGTCGCAGATGACGAGGGACGGGTCGCGGGTGAGCGCCATGGCGATGAGCACGCGCTGGCGCTGGCCGCCGGAAAGCTCGTGCGGGTAGCTCTCGAGCGTGCGCTTGGGGTCGAGGCCGACGAGCTCGAGGAGCTCCTCCGCGCTGCGGGTGCCGCCGCGGCTCGTGAGCTGCTTCATCTGAGCGGAGATGAGCATGGACGGGTTAAGCGACGAGAGGGCGTCCTGATAGACCATGGCCATCTCGGTGCCAAGGAGCTTGCGGTGCTCCTCGTCGCTGATCTTTAGAAGGTCCGTGCCCTTGTAGTCGATCTCGCCGGAGATCCTGGCCGTCTTGGGCAGGAGGTTCATGATCGACTTCGTGGTGATGGACTTGCCGCATCCGGACTCGCCCACGAGCGCCATGCACTGGCCGGGACGGACGTCGAACGAGACGTGGTCCACGACGTTCACGTCGCCATGCGAGGGGAAGCTGATGCAGAGGTCCCTGACGGAGAGTATGGGCTTGACGGACAGGTCCGGGACGTGACGGTCCGTGCGCGCGAGCTCCACCTTCCGAAGGGCGCCAAGCCTGCGCTCGAGGGAGGCCGCCTGCTCCTTGTAGGCGCGGACGGGGTCGGAGGCGAGGATGTCGTCCGCACGACGGCTCTCGCTGTTCTCGGCGTCAACCGGCGCGGCAGGGGCCGCCGCCATGGCGTCCGTGATGCCCTCGGAGAGGATGTTCAGCGCAAGGCACGTGACCATGATCGCGATGCCCGGGAAGAGCGCCTGCCACCAGCGTCCGGACAGCACGCCCGCGCGGGCGTCGGCCAGGATGTTGCCCCATGTCGGCGTCGGCTCCGCGATGCCCGCGGACAGGAAGGTGAGCGACGCCTCGAAGATGATGGCGTCGGCGACGAGCGTGACGGTGAACACGAGGATCGGCGCGGCACAGTTGCGAAGGACGTGCTTCACGAGGATCCACGGGGCGCGGGCGCCCGAGACGATGACCGCGCGAACGTAGTCCTCGCCGTACTCGCTCATGATGTTCGCACGAACGAGGCGCGCGATCTGCGGCATGTACATGAAGCCGATCGAGAAGATGATCGCCGGCACGGACTTGCCGAGGATGGTGACGAGGACCGCCGCGAGGGCGATGCCGGGGACGGACATGATGATGTCGAGGATGCGCATGATGACCTCGGACACCCACTTGCGGGACACGGCCGCGATGGCACCGATGATGGAGCCGGTCACGAGCGCGAACAGCGTGGCGCCGAAGCCGATGACGAGCGAGATGCGACCGCCGTACAGCATACGGGACAGGATGTCGCGGCCCTTGTCGTCGGTTCCAAAGATATGCGCCGCCGTCGGGGCCTTGCGCGCTATGTCGATGGCATAGGGGTCGAACGGCGCGATGACGGACGCCAGGATCGAGAGGATCACGACGACAGCGAGGATGCCGAGCGCAATTTTCGAGCTGGTGCGCATGCTGCCAAGACCCTTGAGGCTGGGCTTCTTGGCGGACAGCGCCTCGAGCTCCTCGGCTCCTTCCTTTCTTCTTGTCAGCATGGCTACACGCTCCTGATCCTCGGGTTGATAAGCAGGTACAGCATGTCAACCACGATGTTGATGACGATGAAGGCAAGTGCGACGACAATGACGACGCCCATGATGAGGTTCGGCTCGTTGCCCGAGACGCCGTCCTGGATGCACATGCCCATGCCGGGGAGGTTGAAGATGACCTCGATGACGACCGCGCCGCCCATGAGGTAGCCGATCTTCATGCCGAGGGTCGTGACCGGCGTGATGAGGGCGTTGCGAAGGACGTTCTTCGCGATGACGACCTTCTCGGGGATGCCTGCGCCGCGTGCGGTGGTGACGTAGTCGCGGTCGAGCTCCTCGACCATGGCGGTGCGCACGATGCGGGTCATCTGTCCCGTGAGGGGCACCGCAAGCGAGATCGCCGGCATGATCATGCGCGCCATGTACGCGCCGAAGTTCTTGCCGGGATCGGGAAGCATGCCGGACGCGGGCAGCAGGTGCAGGTTCGAGGAGAACAGAAGTATCAGGAGCACCGCCAGCCAGAACGACGGTGTCGCCAGCCCGGCAATGGAGAGGAGCCTGATCAGCTGGTCAGGCCACTTGTCCCTGTAGAGCGCGGCGATGACGCCGAGAAGGAACGAGACGAGCGCGCCGATGAGCAGTCCTATGAAGGTGAGCTGCATCGTGACGGGAAGCGCCTTGGAGATGCGCGTCGCGACGGAGCTGCGGCGGGCGCTGTAGGTGCCGAGGTCCCCGTGAAGGAGGTTGCCCATGTAGCGGACGTAGCGGACGGGCCACGGATCGTCCAGTCCGTACTCCTTGTGGTACTCGGCGACCTGCTCCGGCGTCGCGCTTTCGCCCAGCGCCTTGTACGCGGGGTCGATCGTCGAGAACGACATCAGGAAGAAGACCAGGAAGGTGACGCCGATTGCCATGATGGGCAACGCGATGAGTCGTCTTCCGATGAGCCGCAAAAGATTATTCATTCGTACTCTCCCCTCTCATGCGACTTGAGTCCTGTTCAAAAAATCAGACGTAGGGACCTGAGCGAAGGTCTCAATCTCAGGTCCCTACGTCTTCAGTCGCGCCCTATCGGCACGGCATTTGCGTCCCTACTTGGAGACGGTGCGCACATCGGTGAGATCGACGCCGGTGGTTCCGATGCCCTTGAAGCCCTTGACGGCGTAGCCATCGCTCGTTGCGTTGGTGGACCAGGACGCCGTCGGCGTGATGACCTGGAGCACCGGGTAGAGGACGACGTTCTCGGCCAGGATGTCGAAGCACTTGTTCCAGGTCTTCTGCTGCTCGGAGCCAGACTGGCCAAGGGCCTCGTTCATGAGCTTGTTGAGCTCCTTCCACTCCGCGCTCTCGTTCCAGTGGCAGCGCGTCTTCATCCAGACGTTGTCACCGAACCACCAGTTGAGGAGCAGGTCGGTGTCGCCGCCGAAGCAGGAGGGGTCACCAGGGGCGATGAGGATGTCCCACGAGGAGTCCATCTGGTCGATGGCCGCGTAGGTCGCGGGGGACTGGTCGCTCTTCAGCTCGACGTCGAAGCCAAGCTCCTTCAGGTCCTGCTGGGCCTGTGTGCCCATTGCGACGACCTGCGCGTTGTCGGTGGTGCGCAGGACGATCTTGCCAGGGGTGATGCCGGACTCCTTGATGAGCTGCTTCGCCTTGTCGAGGTCGTACTTGTAGGTGACGGAGGCCTTGTGATAGGAGGAGAAGCTCTTGGGCAGGTAGGAGGTGGGGATGTTCGCAAGGCCGGAGAACGCGTTCTCGATCATCTTCTTGGTGTCGAGCGCATACATGATGGCCTGGCGTACCTTGACGTCCTTCCAGGGGTCCTTGTCGAGGTCGAACATGATGAAGCGGGTGCCGAAGCCCTCGACCTTGTCGATCTTGCAGCCGTCGGACTTGAGCTGGTCGATGGACTCGGGCGGGACGGACTCGGAGATGAGGGTTGAGCCCTCCTCCTGCGCGGTCACGCGCGCGGTGGCGTCCACGAGGGAGTCGATCTGGAGCTTCTTGTCCTTCGCGGGGTGAGACCCGTTGTACTTCTTGTTGGGAACGAGGTGGGCGGACGTGTCGGAGAGCTCCTTGTACATCCAGGGGCCGGTTCCCACGGGCTTGGCGGAAGCCTCGTCGGTCGTGATGTCCTTCGGCTGGATCTTGATGATGGCCAGGCGCTCCTTGAGCAGCGAGAAGTTCGGGATGGACACCTTGACGGTCACGGTCGTGTCGTCCTTCTTCTCGATGGACTCGAACATGGACAGGAACGAGACGTACATGCCGCCCTCGGCAGAGGACTTCTTGAAGGACTCGACCACGTCGTCGGCCGTGACGTCGGTGCCGTCGGAGAACTTGGCGCCCTTGCGGAGCTTCACCTCGTAGGTCTTGTCGTCGACCTTCACGGGGTCCTTGTCAGCCAGGCCATACGTGGCGCTGTAGTCGTGGAGGTCGATGTTGTACAGGCCCTCCATGACGTTGCTGTTGGCGCTCAGGCAGAAGGCGGAGGAGCAGTTGGCGGGGTCGTAGGAAGAGGGGGCGTATGCGGAACCGACGCTCAGGGTGGCTCCACCCTCCTTGCCGGATCCGGAGGCGCTTCCGGAGTCATCGCTGCCAGACCCACCGCAGCCCGCGAGCGTTGCCATCATCGCGGCACTTGCACTCACACCAAGGAACGAACGACGCGAAAGGTACTTCTCCATTACTCTCTCCTCACCTACGTTTTCCAGCTGCCTCACCTTGTGACACACAATTGCAAACTAACTCGAACAACCACTCTGGTGACCGACGGATGCCCGGCGCCCAAGGCGCGACTCGTCTTGTCTATCTCGCACGCTAGACCATGGGCACAGCCGACCTCAATTCTGTTTCGGCCAGTGCTATGGCTTGCGGGCATAGGCGGTCTCGTTTTTCTCGTTACTTGCAATTCATGAGAGAACGCACTAGGATAATAGATTTTCACAAATACGCTATTCTGCCCCAAAATATGGCCAAGTGGTTTATTTGTGATTTGTAAACTAATTCTAAACACCCACGTAATCGTGCATTTACTGGTACTTACCTTTAATACCAGCAGCCAGTTTGTGACCAGTTAAAAACCAGCTGTCTCGACGCAGGGACGCACCAGCGCAAAATGTTTTTAAATATTGGATGACCACGAATTGATATACATTAGAAACACTGCGCACACCAGCATGGCGGATGGGCAAGGTGGGTCTGCACCACCCCGTTGCAAACGATGGCGGCACACAGCTCCCCTTGACGTACACCAGGGCATTCTTATTTAGTTATTTATGTCTATTCGTCCGGATTGGCTACGGCTACCCAACCGCGACCTTCAGGCAGATCTTCTTGAGCGGCGCCGGCTTTCCCACCGAGCATCCGGGCTTGTGCGCATCCTCGGGAGGCGTGACGCAGAACTCGCCGGGGCGAAGGACGACCCATGAGGCGCGGTCCGACTCGCCATACAGGCAGAAGTCGTTCTCGTCGTCAAACTCCTGCAGCGGCTCAAGCTCCGCCACGGGCGCCACGCCGATCTTCTCCTCCCCGCTTATGAGGAAGTGGATGTCGTAGTACCTGCGATGGGCCTCGTAGTGCTTCTGGGATGCGGGGACGGTATCGAACTCGAACACGTTCGCGAACACGTCGTCGCCGTCGATGTCGTGGCGGCCGGGCGCGAGCGCCTCCAGGTCCTGCGACGCGATCCAGTCGAACGCCTCGCGAAACCTCGCACCGGTAAGGTCGTTCGTGTCCAGATGGTCAAGCGTCGCTGCAATCATGGCTCCCCTTCCGCATTCCTTCCGCATTTCATCGATTGGCGTCGATACTAAACGCGTCAGGCGGGAGGGACGCCGACTCATAGGCGGGCGGAAGCGGTTTGCAAGCCCGGCGGCACGGGCGGTCCCTAGCGCGACGTCGAGCTCTTTACAAGCAGCCATACCGCCAGCAACACGGTTGGTATGCACCCAAGGAGCCCCAGGGGCGTTGGCCCGCAGATGCCATACCCGCTGCGGCTGAACCACAAGCCCAGGCCGGCAACGGCGTTGAGTGACCCGTGCGCGAGCGCGCAAGGCCACACGCTCCCCGACCGTTCGCGCAGGTAGCACAGAAACACCCCGAACGCCATGCAGAACACCGTCATGGCGACTATCCCCAGTGCAGGAAACCCCAGGTAGTCACTACCGTAGTTGTACCCCATGGCAATAAGGGGCGCATGCCACGCACCCCAGGCCACCCCAGAGAGCACGGCCGCGCGGACCTTGGGCATCCGATCGCCCAGCGCGGGATAGAGAAACCCGCGCCAACCCGCCTCCTCGCCAATCGCAAGGAGCATGTTGAAGAACGGCACGAGGACAGCGGAGAAGAGCACCTGGACCGCCATCACCTCGGGCACTCGGGCGGCATCGACGCCCAGCTGAGCTGCCGCAGCGGCGGCATAGCGCGTGGCGAGGGGATCGAAGTCCCCAGGGGCCACGAGGAAGTAGACGGCAGCGCCCGCGAGAGTGAGTACGGGCGGGACGAGAAGCGCCAGGAGGTACCACCGGACGCCCCCCTTAAGGCAAGGCCGCCAGCCAGTGGGGACGCGTACTTCTCGCACCCTTCTGACTACGGCGGCGGCAACCAGGGGGCCATACATCGAGGCGGCAAGCAGAGGGCCCCAGATGCCGCTGGTCTCGTCGATGACCCAGCCCGAGTGCGCGCCCGCAACAAGCCAACACGCCCAGTCCAGTGCAAAGGCGATCACAAGGAAGAGGGCTACGGCCCCCCTTGTGGTCCAAGCATTCCTAGCCGCATTCCCATCAGACATGAGCGCACCCCCAGGCTCCGATTGCGCATGCCGCCCACCAGGGTGGCATCAGAATCAAAGATGACTAGGCTTTGCCTTCGATTCTTGCAAAACAGTCTCCATGTCTCAAGACGCAATGGCCATCTAGCGATTTTATAAGAGGATTACCTTGGTGGCCTCGGCGTCGACTTCCGCAAGACGCCCAATGAGACCCGCGTTACCCAAGCATCCGCGGGATTTCGGCGATGCGATCGAGCCTGGCGACGGAGGGCTTGTCAAGCCCCGCAGCCTCCCACTTGCAGATGGGATAGTCATGTTGTCCAACATAGGATGGACCCACAAACGAAAAGCCCCGACCAGCAACTCTGCTGATCGGGACATCAATTTTGGTCGCGGGGGCTGGATTTGAACCAACGACCTCCGGGTTATGAGCCCGGCGAGCTACCAGACTGCTCCACCCCGCAATGTCTGGGCGCAACCTGTGCGCAAGAAATAAATATAGGGACCCATACCCCTTCTGTCAAAGGAAACCTTTCAATTGTGAAGACTCCTCCACAATTGCGATGCACAGCGTGGGTGATGGCCCGGGAGACTCACGGAAGACGCGGCGCCGCGACGTTTGGCGCAGGCGGGGCGGCCGCGTCCAATCGGTGCGAGCGCCATGTGCCGCCGCGTGCGATAATGGGCGAGAAAAACAGCGCCCTCCCCCGCCGGGAGGCACATGGGTTCGGCGTCCGGGCACACCAGGTGCCGCGGGTATGGAGGTCTTGCATGACGGATGGCACGAGGCGGATGGCACCAGGGAGCGTGACGCGGCGCGAGGCCGTGGCACTTCTCGGCGGAGTCGCGCTTGGCGCGGCAACGCTGGGGCTCTGCGGCTGTGGAAGTGACGCTGGCGCGGACGCGAAGGCGACGGACGCCTCGAAGGCGGACGCGCGCCGGCGGCGCGGCGACTTTCGCATTGGCGTACTTGAGATCGCGGACCACGCGGCGCTCCGGCGCACGCGCAGGGGCTTTGCCCAGGCGCTGGACGCGGCCTGCGTGAGGTATCACCTGGACGTGCAGGTTGCGCAAAACGACTTCCTTGCATGCCAGGGCATGGCCGCGGGATTTGCTGGCGGCGAACACGACCTGATTCTGGCTCTGGGTACGCCGGCAGCGCAGGCGGCCGTGGGCGCAACGTCCAACGTGCCCATCGTGGCGGCCGCCGTGACTGACCTGGCCGCGGCCGGGCTTCTGGACGATGCCAAGAGGCCCGGCGGCAACGTGACGGGCGCCGCGGACCTGACGCCGGTGGAGCGGCAGTTTGACCTGCTGCATCAGCTGGTGCCCGGCGCCGGGCGCGTGGGAATCCTGTACTGCTCGCAGGAGAGCAACTCGGAGGTGCAGACTTCCATGGCGGAAGACGCCGCCACGGTCCGCGGGCTTGCGACCACGCGATACCGCGTGGCGGGCGCAGGCGAACTCGAGGCGGCCGTGCGCTCCATGGCCGGCAAGGTGGACGCGTGCTACGTCCCGACGGACAACACCGTGGCCGCGTCCATGGGCAGGGTGGCCGCGCAGGCAAGGGCCGCCAGGCTGCCGCTTGTGTGCGGCGAGGCCGGCATGGTGGAGGCCGGCGGCCTTGCGACCGTGGGCATCGACTACCTAGAGCTGGGCAAGGCCGCGGGCAACATGGCGGCGCGCGTGCTTGCGCGCCTGCAGCGCGAGGCGCGGCGCCGCAAGCGGGATGCCGCGACGTCCCAGCCCACCGCAGACATGGCGGTATGGAGCCCGGACGGCGCGCCAAGCGTCCTGGTGAACCAGGAGACGGCCCGCGCGCTGGGGATCGACGCGTCCGCGCTGGACACGGCGTCGCTGGAGCGCGCGTAGGCGCACAAGACTGACGGCGCGCACAGGGGCGCGCCCAAGAGCAGGGAGCACGATGGAAGACAAGATCTTCTCGCAAGAGCAGGAGCACCTGACACAGATATACGCGCAGCTGGAAGAGATGCGCGACATCCTGACGGAAGAGATCGAGGTCAAGCACAAGCAGGCCGCGAAGGACCTGAAGGACCTCTCGGACGAGGTGCGCATCGACTTTGGCGGCGCGGACGAGACCATGGAGACGCTCGCCGCGATCGAGACGCTGAACTCCGTGATCGACACGTACAACCAGCAGCACGACTTCACGGTCGAGAAGCTGGGCCGCTGCATCATGCTGCTGGGACAGCCGTACTTTGCGAAGGTGCGCCTGCAGATGCGCCCCGGCAGGCCCGCGCGCGACGTGTACATTGGCACGGCCGGCATGACGGACAAGAGGCGCATGCCGCTCATCGTGGACTGGCGCAACCCCGTGGCCGAGACGTACTACAACCAGGAGATGGGCCCCACCTCGTATACGGTGGACGGCCGCGTGCGCACGGTGAACCTCGAGCTGCGTCGGCAGTTTGACATCACGCGCGACCGCCTGAACGCGTACTTCGACACGACGGTCGCGATCGAGGACTCGCTGCTCCTGGGCGCGCTCAGGCGCCACCACTCGCAGAAGCTGCAGGCCATCACGGCGACCATCCAGCGCGAGCAGAACCGCGTGGTGCGCCACGACGACGTGCCGGTGCTCCTGGTGGACGGCATCGCCGGATCGGGCAAGACGTCCGTGCTGCTGCAGCGCATCGCGTTCCTGTTCTATCGCGAGCGCCAGACGCTGCGGCCGGACCAGGTGTACCTCTTCACGCCAAACAACGTGTTCGAGAAGTACATAGACACCGTGCTCCCCACCCTGGGCGAGTCCAATCCGCAGACGTTCACCTGGCGCGACTTCCTGGCGCGGCGGGGCCTGGCCGACCGCGCGACCGGCGCGGACGACAGCCCGGAGTCACTTGCGCGTCTGGAGCGCGGACTTGAGGGCGCGACGCTTGACGAGGCGGACCTGCGCGACATACGCGTGGGCGACACCGTGCTGCTGCGCGCGGGGTCGGTGGCGAGCGCGGTGCGCAAGTTTGAGCGCTTTGGCCTGGGACCGCGTATGGTGGCCCTGGTGAAGGACGAGCTGCACGACCGGCTTGACCGCCGCATCGCGAGCATGGCCCACGACGAGGAGCTGCAGGAGCAGATGCTCGCCATGGACGTGGACGAGCAGGTGGAGGTGTTTGGCGAGGTCATCGCGCCCGCAAACGACGACGAGGTCCTGGCGTACGCCAAGCGCCTACTGGCGGGCCGCTTTGCCGCGGCGCACGACGACATAGAGAACCTTGCGTGGCTGCGCCTGGACCGCCTGGGCTGCCGCATGCTGGGCAAGACCAACATGAGCGCGGCGGAGTGGCTGTTCCTGCGGATGCTGGTGACCGGCCACGGCGCGGACGATGCGCGCTACGTGATGATCGACGAGGTGCAGGACTACACGCAGACGCAGCTCATGGTGCTTGCGCGCTACTTTGGCCGCGCGCACTTCCTGCTGCTGGGCGATCGCAACCAGGCCATCCACGAGGGCACGGCCACGTTTGAGCAGATTCGGCAGATCTTCGAGTCAACCCACGGCAGCGTGGAGGAGTGCCAGCTGCTGACGAGCTACCGCTCCAGCCCAGAGATCACGCGCCTGTTTGCGAGCCTGATGGACGCGGACGAGCGCGTGCAGCTCACCTCCGTGCAGCGCGAGGGCGTGGCGCCCGGCTTCACGCAGGTGACAGACGGCCAGCAGGACCCGGACGCGTACCTGGACGCCCTGGCGCAGATCGTGAACGCCGCCGCCGCGGAGGAGGGCCTTGCGGCCGTGGTGGCTGCGGACCGGCGCCGCGTGGCATGGCTTTCCAAGCGCTTGGGCGAGAAGTGCCCAGCCCTGGTGACGATGAGGGGCACGGAGGAGCTGCCGAAGGACGGCGTGGTGCTGATGGACCTGGCGCTTGCGAAGGGCCTGGAGTTTGACCACGTGATCGTGCCGGACGCCCAGGCGGACGTATACCCCGACACGCCGCTTGCCCGCCGCCGCCTGTACACGGCGGTCTCGCGCGCGATGCACCGGGTGGACCTGGTGTCGCAGGGCACGCTGTCGCCGCTTCTGGCAGAGGCCGCCCGCCAGGCGGACGCGGGCTAGGCCTCCCGGGCCGCACGGGCGCGCCGGACCGACCGGGCCACGCGGACGCCCTGCCACACGGCCGCGCAACACCGTCACCCAACGTAAGGAGTAGGGCACCATGGACCAGTTCTTCTCGCTCTTGATAGGCTATGCGTTTGGCTGCTTTCTGACGGCGGACGTGGTGTGCCGGCGCCTGGCGGGGAAATCCGTGTTCCAGGTGGGCGTTGGCAACCCCGGCATGGCAAACGTGGGCCACGAGCTGGGCACGAAGGCAGCCGCGCTCGTGCTGGCCGGGGACATCGCCAAGACGCTTGCCGCATGGCTGGTGGCCCGGACGCTCTTTCCCGCGGACGCGGCCGTGTGCGGCCTTGCCGCCACCACCGGCGCCACCCTCGGGCACAACTTTCCCGCGTGGCACCGCTTCCGCGGCGGAAAGGGCGTGACCACCACGTGCGCAGGCATCATTCTGGCCGCACCGGCGCTGGGGATCGCCTCGGCCGTGGCGGGCCTCGTGGTGGTGCTGGCCAGCGGCTACCTGTGCGTGGGCGCCGAGGCCATCACGCTCGCGTTCCTGCTGGCGTGCTGCGTGGCGTATGGCCCCGCCAGCGCGTACGCCGCGTATGCGCTGGTGCTGGCCGCTCTCATGCTGTGGGCGCACTGGAGCGCGCTTACGGCCGTCGCCCACGGCACCCAGCCGCGCGCGAGCATATCAGTCAGGTTCTGGAAGAAGCTGCGCCGCGGGCGCCGCTAGCGACCGGCGTCAGGCCGGTCCGTCCCGGGCGAGGCGGCCAGCACGTCGAAGCGGTTGACGCCCATGAGGATCTGCTGCGCGTCGAGCGTGCCCCAGATGGTGGAGCCGCGCTTCTGGCCGCGCACGTAGACGCGCACGTTCTGGCGGCTGCCTATGATGGAGCGCGTCCACTCCATGCGCTCGATGTCGCGGTAGCGTATGGTGCGCTTGCGACCCACGAACGGCGTGATCACCATGTAGTCGCGATACGTGACCACGCTGTAGTGGCGCATCACGTACCACAGGCAGAACGTGGTCGCCACGAACGAGAGGAAGAACGAGAGCACCACCAGCGGGCTGGCCGTGAACGCGCCGAGCGAGCACAGCCACGTGAGCGCCGCGCCCAGCACCGCCATGAACAGCATCACGACGGACAGCGTCCGCGTCAGCATGACGGGGACCACGTACGTGTCGTGGTGGCGGTGGTGCCGCTCCGCCATGCCGGTATCGGCCACGCGCTGGTACACCAGGGCGACTATGGGCAGCGCGACCATCACAAGGCACAGGGTCAGCCAGCTCATGCGGCCTCGCCCCCCGCACCCCGGCGGCGCACCCGCCATCGTATGCCCTTCATTCCCATTGCGCTTCCTCTTGTTCCGTATATCGACCCCCTACAAGGATAGACGCACCACGTCGGCCCGCGCGCCACGCTCTGGCATGCGGGCCGCATGGCATCGCCTGCGGCACGGGCGCCGCCCCAGCGGCACAAACGGCGCCGCGGACGGCATCGCGCGCTACGCCTGGGGCACGGCGAACTTCGCCACCAGGCGCTCCAGCAGGTCCACCGTCAGCTCCAAGCTGCGCACGGGCACGAACTCGCGCACGGAGTGGCACGAGTAGCCACCCGTCGCGATGTTGGGGCACGGCAGCCCGCGGAAGCTGAGCTCCGCACCGTCGGTTCCGCCGCGCACCGCGACCACCTTGGGGTCGAGACCCACCTCGCGGTTCGCCTCGAGCGCGTGGTCAATCAGGAACGGGCAGTCGCCAAAGCGCTCCGCCATGTTGCGGTACTGCTGGCGAATCTCCACGGTGACGGTGCCCTCGCCGTAGCGGCCGTTCAAGAACGACGCGATGTCACGCAGCACCTGCTGCCTGCGCGCGAAGGAGTCCGCGTCGAAGTCGCGGATGATGTAGCCCAGCTCCACCTCGCTCGCGGTGCCCCGCACGTCGATCGGGTGATAGAAGCCCTCGCGCCCCTCCGTGTGCTCCGGGCGCTCCGCCGCGGGCACCATCTGCTGAAACTCGCTCGCCACGGTGATGGCGTTCACCATGATGTCCTTCGCGCTGCCCGGGTGCACCATCACGCCGCGCACGCGCACGGTGGCCTCCGCCGCGCTGAAGCACTCGTAGTTGAACTCGCCCAGCGCCTCGCCGTCCACGGTGTAGCACCACTTCGCGCCAAAGCGCTCCAGGTCAAGCAGGCGCGCGCCGTGGCCGATCTCCTCGTCCGGCACGAACGCGACCTTCAGCGTGGGGTGCGGCAGCTCCGGGTGGGCCGCAAGGCGCGCCACCAGCGCGCAGATCTCCGCGACGCCGGCCTTGTCGTCCGCCGAGAGGAGCGTGCTTCCGTCGCTCACGACGATGTCCTGGCCCGCGAAGCCCGCCAGGTCCGGGACCTGGGCCGTCGTGGTGACGACGGGCTTGCCGTCCACGACGCCGTGCACCAGGTCGCCTCCCTCGTAGTGCACCACGTGCGGCCTCACGCCTGACGCGGGCGCGTCGAACGAGGTGTCGATGTGGGCGCACAGCCCCAGCGCGGGCAGGTCCTCGGCGCCGGCGGAGGCCTGCAGGCTCGCGGTCACGTACGCGTGCTCGTCCACGCGCACGTCCTCGCAGCCCAGGGCGGAAAGCTCTTCTCCCAAAAGCCTTGCCATGTCGTGCTGCGCGGGGGTCGAGGGCGTCTCGGCCTCGTTGTCGGGGTTGGACTGCGAGTCCACCTGCACGTAGCGCATGAAGCGCTCGAGCACGTCGGACTGCTTGGGCTGGTATGCCATGGGGTCTCCTCTGGTTGTGCCGGCGGCGCGGCCGCGAGTCGCGGGGGCGCGGGCGCCGGGCGGCGTTGCGTGTTGACCCTTGTATGGTACCCCCACGCGGCGCGCATCATTCCCGCCCATCCGTGGCCACGCACCCCCAAAGTGCTACGCTTAGGGACCGTGCGCAGGTCACGGGCCCCGTCGGCCGCCGCACGCACCGCAAACGCACGTGCCCGCCGCCACGCGGGCGCACGACACCCGCAAGGAGACCTCCCACATGTCACTTCGCCGACGCTGGCTGCCCATCCTGCTCGCAGGCGCATTCGTGGTGGCGATGGTCGCCGCCGCGGGCGCGCTCCGATGCCCGGAGGTCCTCTTCCCCGAGACCGCCGCCATCCTCTGCGGCGCGTGGATCCAGCCGCGCCAGGCCTGGAACGTCGACCGCCCCCGCATGCTCGCGCTCATGTGCGCCGGCGCCGTGTTCGGCACGGCCGTGAACCTGCTCCTGCCGTGGCCGCTGTGGCTGCGCGCGCCCCTTGGCTTCCTGTTCTGCGCGACCCTCATGAACGTGGTCGGCGCGGACATGACGCCCGTGCTCTCCGCGGCGATCCTGCCCATGGTCCTTGGCACAAGGGAGTGGGCGTACCCCGTCGCGGTCGCGGTTCTCGTGAGCCTGGTCTGCGCGGGCCAGGTGGCTCTCGAGCGCCTTGGCCTGCGCGAGAAGATCGACTTCCGTCCCTTCCGCCTCCCCATGCGCCAGACCCTCCTTGGCTGGGGACGCCGCTTCCTGGTGTTCTGCATCCTGGCGTGCCCGGCCTTCGCCACCGGCAACGCGTTTCTGGCCGTGCCGCCGCTCCTGGTGGCGTACACGGAGCTCACGCGCCCCGACATGACGCTGCGCCTTCGCCCGCGCCGCACGTGGTGCACGCTCGCGCTCGCGGCCGCCATCGGCTGCGTCGCCAGAAACGCCGTCGAGGCGCTCGCCGTCCCCGCCTGGGTCGCGGCGGCCCTTGCGTACGCGGCGCTCGTCCTTGTGTGGGACCGCATGCGCGTGTGGATGCCGCCCGCGGGCGCGCTCGTCCTGCTGGCGCTTCTGGCCCCGTGGCCGGGACCGTGGCTGTACTTCGTGGAGGCCGCGGTCGGCGCGGCCGTGTGGGTGGCCAGCGCCGTCTGGCTCTTCCCCGGCATCCGCCCCGGACGGGACGGCGCCCCGGCGGAGGACTGAGCGCCCGGTCCCCGCGTGTGCGCCCCGCGCGGCGTGCATCATCCCCCCCGCACCACAGAGCCCTCCTCAAGCGACGTCGCTTGAGGAGGGCTCACTTTACGCACGTTCTTGCGTACCCGCAGGTAGATATAGCCAAATGGCAAAGAATGGAAAATCTCAGGTGGCGTCGCTTGAGGCGCGGGCGACGCCGTCTGAGGAACTCGCGAGGAGCTCGCGGCGCCACCCGGCGCTACCCGGCGTCGCTACCTCACGCCGGCGCGGCGCTTCGCGTCCTCGATGGCGTCCAGCTGCTCGCGGGTCAGGTGGATGCGTCCTTCTCCCCTGCCCACGGTCACGCCGCCGTCCTCGTCCACCATGGTGCCGTAGGCCGCGTAGCCACCGCTCACGGGCGCGCCCTCGTTCACGATGTGGTCCTCCAGCTCGCCCTTGCGGCGCAGGTGGCCGTACTCCTCGAAGTTCGGGATGACGCGGTTCGTGGGGTCGTCGTCGTTTCTCAGCGTGAACCTCGCGTCGGGGTCACCGGCAGCCTGGGCCTGCTTGAAGTTCTCCTTCGCCACGCTGATCATCAGCTTGATGCGGTTCAGCTGGTTCACCTCGGACGCGCCGGGGTCGTAGTCAACCGCCACGATGTTGCTCTCGTGGTGCATCTGGCGCAGGCGCTTGATTACGGACTTGCCCACCACGTGGTTCGGCAGGCACGCAAACGGCGAGCACACGATGATGTTCGGCGTGCCGTTCTCGATGAGGTCGCACATCTCGGCAGTCAGCAGCCAGCCCTCGCCCATCGTGTTGCAGAGCGAGAGGACCTCGGACGCCTTCGCCGCAAGGTCGAAGATGCCGCCGTACGGCTCGAAGCGCTCGGACGCCTCCAGCATCTTGTTGATGGGCTTGCGCATGCCCTCCAGAAAGTCGATAGCCCCCTTGTGCGTGACGCGGCTCACGGCCTTCGTACCAAGCTCGCGGTTCATGTTCACCTGGTTCGAGACGCCAAACAGGAAGAAGTCCACGAGGCCGGGCACGTCCGCCTCGCAGCCCTCGTTCTCGATCACCTTCACCACCTGGTTGTTCGCCGTCGGGTGGAACTTCACCAGGATCTCGCCCACCACGCCCACGCGCGGCTTGCTGCGGTCGTTCACCAGCGGCAGCCGGTCGAACGAGCGGATGGTGTCCTCGCACAGGCGGTAGAACTCGCGACGCCCCATGCCGCCGATCTCGGCCTTCACGCGGCTCATGAAGAACTCGTACTCGCGGTCCGCCGCGCCCTTCTCGGCCTCGTACGGCCGGGTGCGGTACAGGCACTTCATCAGCAGGTCGCCGTAGAGAAGGGCGTACACCGCGCGCTTCAGCAGGCCCGGCTTCAGGATGTTCCATCCCGGGTTGTCCTCGTCCAGGCCGCCCGCAACCGAGAGCGAGATGACGGGGATGTCCGCGTGGCCGGAGTCCTTCAGCGCCTTGCGGATGAGCGCGATGTAGTTGGTGGCGCGGCAGCCGCCGCCGGTCTGGCTTATGAGCACCGCCGTGCGGCTCAGGTCGTACTTGCCAGACAGCACGGCCTCCATGATCTGGCCCGTAACCAGGATGGACGGGTAGCAGATGTCGTTGTTAACGTACTTCAGGCCCGTATCCACGGCCTTGTGGTCGACGGACGGCAGCAGCACCAGGTTGTAGCCGGCGGAGCGCAGCAGCTGCTCCACGATCTCGAAGTGGATGGGGCTCATCTGCGGGGCGAGGATGGTGTAGCCCTCGGCCTGCATGTCCTTGGTGTAGCGCACCTTCTTGAACGCGGCGCTCTGGGCCTTGCGGTACACGGGCGTGCGGCGGCTCAGGTCCGTCTGGCGCGCCTGCTCAAGCGAGCCGTCCGCCATGTGGACGCCCACCGGCGCCTCCTCGATGGCCGTGCCCGCCGCGGTCTTGCGCTCCAGCTCGGCGCGCTCCTCCTTCAGCGCCGCCATGAGCGAGCGCACGCGGATGCGCGCGGCGCCCAGGTTGGACACCTCGTCGATCTTCAGCACGGTGTAGATCTTGCCGGACGCCTCCAGGATCTCCTGCACCTCGTCGGTCGTGAGCGCGTCCAGGCCGCAGCCAAAGCTCTGCAGCTGGATCATGTCAAGGTCGTTGCGGGTGGCCACGAAGCGCGCGGCACGGTACAGGCGGCTGTGGTACATCCACTGGTCAACCACGCGTATGGGGCGCTCCGGCGACATCTTGTGCGCCACGGAGTCCTCCGTCAGCACCGCGAAGCCAAAGCCGTGCAGCATCTCGGGGATGGCGTGGTTGATCTCGCCGTCGTTGTGGTACGGGCGGCCGGCCAGCACGATGCCGTGGGCGTCGTTGTCCTCTATCCACTTCAGGGTCTCGTCGCCCTTGCGGTGCATCGCGTCCTTGAACGCGAGGTCCTCCTCCCAGGCGGCGTTCACGGCGGCGTCCACCTCGGCGCGCGTCAGGTCCGGGCCCGTGAAGCGGCCCTTGCCCGCCGCGGCGTCCTCCTTGCGCTCCACCTGCAGAATCTCGTACAGCCTGCGCTTCAGCTCGCTCTTGTCGTCGTACGGGATGAACGGGTCCAGGTACTCCACGTCGGGCGCGGAAAGCTCGTCCACGTTCAGTCCCAGCGCCTGCGGGTAGCTCATCACGATCGGGCAGTTGTAGTGGTTCGTCGCGGTGTCGTCCTCCTGGCGCTCCCAGCGGATGCACGGCATCCAGATGAAGTCCGGCCTCTTCTCCAGAAGGTTCATGATGTGCCCGTGAGAAAGCTTCGCGGGGTAGCACACGGACTCGGACGGCATGGACTCCGTGCCGGCCTCGTACGTCTTGCGCGTCGTCTTGTCACTCAGCACCACGCTGAAGCCCAGCTTCGTGAAGAACGTGTGCCAGAACGGGTAGTTCTCGTACATGTTCAGCGCGCGCGGGATGCCAACGGTGCCGCGCGGCGCCTCGTCGGCCGGCAGGCTCTCGCGGTCAAACAGCAGGCGGTTCTTGGACTCAAAGAGGTTCGGCGCCTTGGACTGCTCGCTCCTGGGCTTGCCGGAGCCCTTCTCGCAGCGGTTGCCCGTGATGAAGCGGCGGCCGTTGCCAAAGCTGTTGATGGTCAGCAGGCAGTTGTTCGAGCAGCGCCCGCAGTGCGCGTTCGTGTGCTTCACCTTCAGGTTGTCGATCTCCTCGCGCGAAAGCAGCCCGGAGGTCCCCGCCGCGCCGGCGCGGTCGCGTGCGAGAAGTGCCGCTCCGTACGCGCCCATCGTACCGGCGATGTCCGGCCTGATCACCTCGCGACCCGTGAGCAGCTCGAACGCGCGCAGCGTCGCGTCGCTCATGAACGTGCCGCCCTGCACCACCACGTACTTGCCGATCTCGTCGTAGTCGCGCAGCTTGATGACCTTGAAGAGCGCGTTCTTGATGACGGAGTAGGAAAGCCCGGCCGCGACGTCGCCAATGGTCGCACCCTCCTTCTGCGCCTGCTTCACGCGCGAGTTCATGAACACGGTGCAGCGGCTGCCCAGGTCCACGGGGTGCTCGCCCCTCACGGCCGCGGCGGCAAACTCCTGCACGGTCATGCCCATGGAGTCCGCGAAGTTCGCGATGAAGCTGCCGCAGCCAGAGGAGCATGCCTCGTTCAGGCTGATGTGCTCGATGATGCCTCCACGAACCTGCAGGCACTTCATGTCCTGGCCGCCAATGTCCAGGATGAAGTTCACGTCGGGCACAAACGCCTTCGCGCCGCGCAGGTGCGCCACGGTCTCGATCTCGCCGGAGTCTGCGCCCAGCGCCTCGATCAGGATGCCCTCGCCGTAGCCCGTCGTCGTCACGTGGCCAACCACGCAGTCGTCGTTCAGGTGGTCGTAGATGTCGTCCATGATCTTGCGGGCGGTGCCCAGCACGTCGCCGTTGTTGTTGTCGTACCACGTGTACAGCAGCTCGCCGTCCTCGCCCACCACGGCGGCCTTCATCGTGGTGGAGCCGGCGTCCAGGCCAATGAACACGCGGCCGTGGTAGTCCTTCAGGCTGCCCTTCTGCACCACCTGCCTGTCGTGGCGCTCCTTGAACTCGCGGTAGTCGTCCTCGGTCGCAAACAGCGGGTCCAGACGCGCGACCTCGGTGCCCTGCGTGTCGCCCAGGTTCTCAAGGTCGCTGATGACCTTCTCGAACGTCACGTACTTGTCGCTCTCGCCGGCCAGCGCCGCGCCCGTCGCCACAAAGAGGTGGGCGTTCTTCGGCACGATGCGGTGCTCCTCGTCCAGCTTCAGCGTCTTATAGAAGCGCTTGCGCAGCTCGGAAAGGTACTGCAGGGGTCCGCCGAGAAACGCCACATACCCACGTATGGGGTGTCCGCACGCCAGGCCGGATACGGTCTGGTTCGCGACGGCCTGGAAGATGGAGGCCGCGACGTCCTCGCGCGCGGCGCCCTCGTTCAGGAGCGGCTGCACGTCGGACTTCGCGAACACGCCGCAGCGGCTCGCGATGGGGTAGATGTGCGTCGCGCCCTTCGCCAGCTCGTTCAGGCCCGTGGCGTCCGTCTCCATGAGGGATGCCATCTGGTCGATGAACGCGCCGGTGCCGCCGGCGCACGTGCCGTTCATACGCTGCTCGATGCCGTTGTCGAAGTAGATGATCTTCGCATCCTCGCCGCCAAGCTCGATGGCGCAGTCCGTCTGCGGAATCAGCGCCTCCACGGCGTGCTTCGAGGCGATGACCTCCTGCACAAACTCCACGCCCAGCCACTGCGCCAGCAGCATGCCGCCGGATCCGGTGATGGAGACGCGCATGGGCACGTTGCCCAGAGCGCGCTCCGCCTTCTGGAACACCTGCTTCGCAGTCGCCTTCACGTCGGTGTGGTGGCGCTCGTAGTTCGCGTAGATCAGGTTGTCGTTGTCGTCGATCACAGCGAGCTTCACCGTGGTCGAGCCCACGTCGATGCCCAGGCGCAGGTGCGCATGCGAAAGGTCGATGGGGTTCTTCGGGCTCAGCTCGGCGTCTACCTGCTTCAGCTCAACGGCCTGCCTGGACTCCGCCTGGCGGACGTTCGAATCTGCGGTGTTAGTCATCGTTACTCTCCTTAAGGTTCAACAGGCCAAGGCCTATCGCGAACTTCGGAACGTCAAAGTCGATGGGGCGGCCGTACAGGTCGCCGGGACGCACGAACATAAGCGCCGTCATCAGGCGCGCCATCACACCCACGCTCTCGCGCATGCCGCCGGTGAGCCAATCCACAAGGACGCCCACCTCTGCGCTGACCGCGAAGGTCAGGTAGTAGTCGAAGAACGACCCCATGGCGCGGGCGTCCAGACCGTCCAGCGCGCGGTCCGTCACGACGCTGCGCACCATGTCCTTGATGCGCTGCGCAAACGCGGGGTCGCCGCCCTTGCCCAAGAGTGCCCCCAGGTACAGGCCGCGGTCCTTGAAGTACTGCAGCAGCTCGACGGAGCCGGGGCACGGCTCCATGTCCGCGATGGCGTGCTCCAGGCGCTCCAGGTCCACGCGCGATATGTCTGCCACCAGCTCGCGCAGGTCGGCGATCGTCTCCTCCTCGGTCTGGTTCACCAGGTCCTGGATGTCGCGAAAGTGAGAGTAGAACGTCCTCCTCGTCACGTCCGCCCGCTCGGTCACGGCGGTCACGGTCACCTGCGACAGGTCGCCCGTCGCCTGGATCTCCGCCGCAAGCGCGTCGCGCAGCGCCCGTCGCGTCCGCGCCGACCTGCGGTCCACCGTGGCGGAGGGCGTCCTCCTGCCCGTCGCGGCACCGTGCATGATCGTCTTGCCCATGTGCCTCACATTCTTGCTCAACGTGCGCAATATTTCACAGCTTGTGTATTATTGCACAATCTGAGAAGAACCACCTCACGCCCCGCGTCAATCACGCAACTGGCACAGTTCGCGCGCCGCGACGCTGCGCCCATCCGTCGCCCCTGCGTAAACGGCGAATAACGGATTCGTTTTCTATGCATGCATTTATTTGAAATCCACGTGCAATAGTTACCTTGTTTTGTGAAATTTAAGGCATCGTATATAACCGTCCTGTTACTAATGCGCCGTTTCAGAAGCCTTTTGATTCGTAAGAGTCGATACTCTCGTGCAACGCACGGAGCAACCCCCGGGCGCTACCAGCGTGGCAACAAAGACGATCGCCGCGTAAGCAAATAGGGACGGAGCAATCATGCAGAACAAGGTCCAGAACGTCACAGAAACCGCCACAAGCCACGGCATGTCCAGGCGCCAGTTCGTCAACCTCTGTGGACTCGGGATCGCCGGCATGGGCGCCGTCGGCCTGCTCGCGGGCTGTGGCGGAGGTTCCAAGTCCGGATCTGATTCCTCCGGATCCGCATCGAGCGCGTCCTCAAAGGGCACGAAGGAGTACATCCTCGTCAAGAAGGGCACCCTCATCGGCGTGTCGGACATGTCCTATCCCCCGCTCGAGTCCATCCCCGACGGTGGCACCAAGCCGGAGGGCTTCGAGATCGACATGATGGACGCCATCGCCAAGAAGCTCGGCCTCACCATGGAGTGGCTGCCCGCCACCAAGTTCGACACCATCATCCCCCTCATCAAGCAGGGCGGAAAGGCCGACGTCGGCGTCTCCGCGTTCACCATCACGGACGAGCGCAAGAAGGAGATCGACTTCACCAAGCCGTACCTCAACTCCAACCAGGGCATCGTCAACCGCAAGGCGGACGGCAAGGTGAGCGAGGACGCGCTCAACTCCAAGGACAAGCAGGTCGCGGTCCAGTCCGGCACCACCGGCGAGTCGTGGGTGAAGGAGAACCTCCCCAAGGCCACCTGCGTACCCCTGGACGATGCCATCCAGGCCATGACCGGCGTCCAGTCCGGCCTGTACAACGCCGCGGTGCTCGACCTTCCCGTCGCGTCGTACCTGTGCACCAAGTCCTACACCGACCTCCAGGTCGATCTCCAGATCGCCACGGGCGAGCAGTATGGCATCGTTGTCAGCAAGCAGAACGTCAAGCTGCGCAAGGACCTCGACGCCGCCATCAAGGCGCTCAAGGACGACGGCACCATGTCCACGCTCCAGAAGAAGTGGTTCGGCACCACGCTGTAGCCACCCCCCAACGCATCGAGCTCTTAGCCGCTCCCAGGCGCGCACGCCGCGCCAAGGACCGTCTTACCTGCAGAAAGGAAATGAGCATGAAGTTCAACACCATGTCTCGTCGCGACTTCGTCCAGCTCTGCGGCCTCGGCGCCGCGGGCATCGCCCTCTCCGGCTCGCTTGCAGCCTGCGGCTCCGGCTCGGCCGGCTCGGCCTCGTCCGCGAAGTCCGGCTCCGGCTACACCCTCGTCAAGTCCGGCAAGCTCACCATGATCTCCAACTTCTACTTCCCGCCCTTCGTCTCCATGAACGAGAAGACCGGCGACTTCGAGGGCTTCGACGTGGACGTCTACAAGGCGGTTTGCAAGAAGCTCAAGCTCAAGCCGCGGATTCTTCCCTCCGTCCAGTTCGACACCATCGTCCCCACCATCAAGCAGGGCGGCAAGGCCGACGTCTCCATCGGCGCCATCACCATCACGGACGACCGCAAGAAGGAGATCGACTTCTCCACCCCGTACCTGGATTCCAACCAGTCCATCGTCGTGAAGAAGGGCTCCGCGGCCACCACGCAGGACCAGCTCAACGCCAAGGGCATGCAGATCGCGGTCCAGTCCGGCACCACCGGCGAGTCCTGGGCGCAAGAGAACCTGCCTAAGGCCACCGTCGTACCCCTGGACGATATCATCCAGGCCATGACCGGCGTCCAGACGGGCCTTTACAACGCGTGCGTCGCCGACCTCCCCGTCACCAGCTACGAGATCAAGCAGGCCTACAGCGACCTCCAGATTCCCGAGGGCGGCGAGATCCCGACCGGCGAGCAGTACGGCATCGTCGTCAGCAAGAAGAACCCCGGCCTCACCAAGGCCATCAACAAGGCTCTGAAGGAGCTCAAGAGCGACGGCACCATGGACTCGCTCCAGAAGAAGTGGTTCGGCACTACGATCTAGAGCCAGCCCGACCATCCTGTCAAGCCATCTACCTGCGCGGATGCAACACTGTCACTCGCTCGACCGCGATTCGTTCCATGTGTTAGGCTATTGAATCCGTGACACCAACGCACCATAACGCAGCCGAGAAGAACGCACCCTCCCACTCCAACGCACTCCGTGCAAGAAGGGGCGCCGCATCCACTGGATGCGGCGCCCCTCTCGTTGCGTCTCGCAGCCCGCGCACGCGCGCCATTGCCATTTCGACATCCTATGCGGACGGCCATGCCAACGCAAGCTGTCTTGGTCGCCGTCCCCATACGTCTCGTGCTACTTCTGGACGGTCAGGTGGATGGCGAACCCCGCGATCTCCTCCTGGAAGTACACCAGGAACGTCTTGCCGTCCTTCAGCACGCGCGAGGACTCGTTGATCTTGAAGCCGCGTGCCTCAAACCACTTCTCCGCCGCGGCGATGTCATCCACGTGGAATCCGATGTGGCCCTTCGCCCCACGGCCGCGTCCAGGCCTCATGACCTCGATGTAGTCGCTCGCAAAAAGGGATGCCGGCGCGATCTCCATGCGCGCGAGCCCCATCAGGCGTTCGAAGTCGCCCACGATCTTTTCGACGTCCTCGTCGGTCTCTGCGTTGATGCCCACGTGTGCAAGATACATGCCAAACAGCTCGCGCGGGTCCTCGCTCTTGCTCTGGTCTGCCATCTTCAGCTCCCCTTTTCAGTCGCTCGCATTCCCAACCCTTACAACCAGTCAGACTCTCGTCTGCAGAGCATGGAAGGGCTCTTCGCCCATTGTATGCAAACAGTGCGGCCTTACCCTGGGCTCCGTCTCTTGTTACCTACAAGATATATGCCAAGGGGTGCGACGAGCCAGCAGGCTCGTCGCACCCCCCGCAACATGGGGTATGGAAGAAAAGAACATGCCTTCTTGACAATTGCTATTGGGTTCGTGTCATTGGGACGGCGCATAGGGACGCTCGTTCCCGCATGGGGGGACGTTCGCTCCCGAGGGACGTCGTCCTTCCTGCGCGGCGGCGTTCGCTCTGCGCCGGAGACTTGCGCGGCGGGGCTACAGGACAGAGGCCACCACGCCCGCGAGCGGCACGAGGGCGATGGGCAGGAACGCCGCCGGCAGGATGTTTGCGACCTTGATGTTGGTGACTCCCATGAGGTTTGTGCCGACGGCAAGCAGCAGCACGGAGCCGGTGACGCCCATCTGCAGGATGACGGCATGGCTCAGGAGCGGGCCCACGAGGCTTGCGAGCACGCTCAGGACGCCCTCGTACACCACGAGGCTCACGCCGCAGAACGGCACGCCTATGCCCATGGTGGCCGCGAGCGGCAGACACACCACAAGGTCGATCACGCCCTTCGCGATGAGGGTGGATGGGTCCAGCTGGATGCCGGCGGATATGGACCCCAGTATCGCCATGGCGCCGGTGCAGCAGAACAGGGTGGACGCGACGAAGCCCTCGCTGAAGCTGCCCAGACGCTCGCTGCCGCCAAACAGCCTGTCCAGCCTGGCCTGGGCCCAGTCGCCCAGGCGGCGCACCCACCCGTCCAGGTCGATGGCGTAGCCCACGACCGAGCCCAGGGCCACGGCCATGGTGACCACCGCGATTGAGCCGCCCTTTGCGACCATGCCCTGCACGGCCACGAGCACCACGCACAGGCCCTGGCCCTTAAGGAGGAAGTCGCCCAGGTCGTCCGAAACGTGACGCTTGAACAGCAGGCCGAGCACACCGCCCACGAAAGCCTCGAGGCCGTTCATGAGCGCACCAAAAAGTACCACGTTCTTCTCCCCCAGTTGCGCAGGGCGGATTTCCTGCGAAAACGACATGTAGCTGTGAATGGTACACCAAGCGCGGCCGCAAGGCGCCTTTTGCGGCGCTACCTCCCCAGCAGGTCCACCAGGTCCTCCTTGCGCAGGCTCGAGAGCGACGTGCCGCCGCCCTCGCCCACCACCTGGTTGGCGAGCTCGCTCTTGGCCTCCTGCAGCGCCAGGATCCTGTCCTCCACGGTGTCGCGGGCGATGACCTTGTACACCGTGACCTCGCGCGTCTGGCCAATGCGGTGGGCGCGGTCCGTGGCCTGGTTCTGCGCGGCGGCGTTCCACCACGGGTCCGCGTGCACCACCACGGAGGCGCCCGTGAGGTTGAGGCCGGTGCCGCCAGCCTTGAGCGAAATCAGGAACACGGGCGTGTCGTCCTGGTTGAACGAATCCACCAGCTGCAGGCGGCGCTTCTTGGGCGTGGCGCCCGTGAGCATGTAGTGGGCGACGCCGTGCGCGTCCAGCCGCTGCGCAATGAGGTCCAGGTAGCTCGTGAACTGCGAGAACACCAGGACCTTGGCCTGGGCGTCCACCACGCGCTCCACGAGCGAGAAGATCGTGTCGAGCTTGGCCGAGGGGCCGTCGTAGTCCTCGTACACCAGGCGGGGGTCGCAGCACAGCTGGCGCAGGCGCATGAGCTCCGCGAGCACCTGCAGCTTGCCGCGGGTGAATTCCTGGTCGGTCTGGGACGTGAGCGAGAGGCGCAGCGCCTGCTCGTGCGCGTTGTACAGCTGACGCTGCTCGCCCTCGAGCTGCGCGTACACCACCTGCTCCAGCTTGTCGGGCAGGTCGCTCAGCACGTCGCGCTTCAGGCGGCGCAGCACGAACGGGCCTATGGCCGCGCGCAGCCTGTTGGCGCAGTCCGCGTCGCCCGCAAGGATGGGGTCCTCGTACCTCTCGCGAAAGCGGTCGTAGCCGCCCAGGAGCCCCGGCATGAGGTAGTCGAATATGCTCCAGAGCTCGGACAGGCGGTTCTCGATGGGCGTGCCCGTGAGCGCGAAGCGGTGCCGCGCCGTGACGGCCTTCACCGCGCGGGCAGAGAGCGTTTCGTGGTTCTTTATGTACTGCGCCTCGTCCAGGACCTCGCACCAGAACTCCGTGGGGGCGTAGCCCTCTATGTCGCGGCGCAGCAGGTCGTAGCTGGTTATGAGCACCTCGTGGCCGCGCTCGCGGCGGATGCGGGCGCGCTCCGGCGCCGTGCCCACCACGGGCGCCACGTCCATCTGGGGCGCGAACTTCTGGAACTCCGCCACCCAGTTGTAGACCAGGGAGGACGGGCACACCACGAGGCTCGTGCCCCTGCCGCGGTTTGCCAGCAGGAAGGATATCATCTGCACGGACTTGCCCAGGCCCATCTCGTCCGCGAGGATGCCGCCAAAGCCCATGGCCGCAAGCGCGCTGAGCCACTGGAAGCCGGCGCGCTGGTACGGGCGCAGCTGGCCCGCGATCGCGGCGGGCGGCTCGAAGCGCTTGGGGTCCACGGAGCGAAATCCGTCCACGTACGCGCGGAACGACTCGTCCTTCTGCTCGTCCGTCATGATGTTGTCGAGCAGGAACGCCTTGTAGCTGGGAATGCTCACCTCGCCGGCCGCAAGGTCGCGCGCGGTCAGGCCAAGCTCCTCCGCGAGGGCGGCCGCCTGCGAAAGGTCCGCTCCGGCAAGGTCCACGAACGATCCGTCGCGCAGCCGGTGGAAGCGCTGGTGGCGGCGGTAGCTGGCAAGCAGGCCAAACAGCTCGTCCAGCGGCAGGTCGTCCGCGGAGACCCTCAGGTTGATGAGGTTCGACCGCACGGAGAGCCCCACCTGCACCCTTGGCGCCTCGCGGCGCAGCATCCGGTCGAACGCGTCCGTCACGTGGACGGTGCCCGCCTCGCGAAGGCGGGCCATGCCGTCCAAAAGCAGCCTCGCGATGGCAGGGGTGTCCTTCTCGCCTATGGTCGCCACCGTGCCGCCCGCGGCCGGCAGCCTGAAGTACTGCTGCACCAGCTGGCGCGCCCGGGCCTCCCCCGCGGCGTCGCGCGCGTAATCCGGCACGGCGTCGGGGTCGCGCGTGAGCACGGAGAGCCGGCGGGCGCCGTAGCTGGCCTCCGCGCGGCACGTCACGCCCGCGCGCGCGTGGTCCAGGTAGAAGTCCAGCGTGAGGGGCTGCGGCATCTGGTCCAGCACCTCCTGCGGCGCGTCCACGCGCATGGCCTCGCCCACGCGGGGCAGCACCGCGGCCGCAAAGCGCGGCACGTCGCGCTCGCCCAGAAGCACCCGGGGCGCGTGGCTCGAATACACGCTCGTAAGGAACGGCGCCACGTCCAGCAGCCGCTTGGAGCAGCGGAAGAGCGCGTCGCGCGTCAGCGCGTACAGGTGGCCAGGCGTCGTGAAGAACTCCGCCTCGCCCTCGCGCTCCAGGTCGAACGCGCCATAGCGCGCCTCCTTAAGCCGCAGGCCCACCTGGGGGTCGCCGTCCGCGACGGTCACGTCGCGCGCCGGCTGCTGCACGCCCTCCGTCGCCACCTCGACCTCGATCGTACGGCCAACGTGCAGCGCTATGAGCTCGTCCAGCTCCGGAGGCGAGAGCCGCAGCTCACGGCCGATGGGCGTCTGCAGCCCCGGCATGCCATACACGCGCGGCGACACGCGCGAAGACGCGAACGAGCGCCTGTTCTGCACGGCGCGCACCAGAAGCTCCGCCACGGGGCGCGACTGTGCGTCGAACATGTCGAGCGAGTGCACGAACGCGAGCTTCTTGCCATACTCGTGAAACGCGCCCGCCATGATGTCCTGCGCAAGCTCGCCCACGTCGCGCACCACATACGAGCCGCGCGGCCCCGCTATCCTCAGGCGCAGGTACCAGTCGTACTCGTGCTCGAGCGTCACCTTGAGGCCCACGGTCCCGGGCGCCGCGTCCGCCGCGGAGGCCACGCGCACCGGGGCCGGCGCGCACGCGCGGTCCAGGTAGTCGCCCAGCACGCGCGAGGTGCCCGTCTGGCCCTGCGGGCTGTGGCCCTTGTACGCGCCCGCGTTGCGGTTGAAGTCCAGCGCCAGCGCGATGCTGTGCTTGCACGGCCCCGGATAGCGCCGCGCCGCCGGACAGGTGCAGTGGTAGTCCACCACCTCGTCCGCGGCCTCGTCAATGGTGATGCCACAGCGGTAGTGGTCCTCGTAGCCGCTCGAGCTGTCGACGCACGCCTCGATGCTGATGCGCGAGCCGCTGTAGCTGCAGGAGCGGTTCCATATGCGGTCGCTGCGCTGCGCTATGATGCGCCCGCGCCCCAGCACCGCCGGCCTGCAGACCTTGGACAGCGACTTCTCGGATATCAAGCGACGACCTCCTGCCCCTCTTTCCTGCGCGACGCCACGCCTGCGCCACATGGCGACCCCGCGGGCGAGAAGAACGTGTTCCCGTTGTTGGTGCCATATCGTAGGCCATTCGTTCCCGCAATTGCGAAAACTGGCGCCTCGCGTATCTTTTTAGCGTAGCGCGTTTCGGGCGCGGCGGAGGCGTGTTTCTCCAACGGCCCCGTCAGCCGCGCGCCTTCGCGCGGACGAGCGGTCCCAGCCCAAACTGGCTCACGGTGATCGCCACGAAGATGAGGACGAAGCCCGCCATCAGAGGGGGCGTGACCTTCTCGCCGTAGAACACGATGGAGAACAGCACCGCGAACACGCTCTCGAGCGAGAGCAAGAGCGCGGCCTGCGCCGGCGGCACGTGGCGCTGTCCAACGTTCTGCAGCAGCAGCGCCGTCACCGTGGAGCCCAGCACCACGTAGGCCATGCACCCCCAGAACCGCGGCGTCAGCGCGGCGAAGTTGGGCACGGGCTCTGCCACCAGCGCCACGGCGGTGCACAGCACGGCCGAAAGCGCAAACATCACCGTCGTGATGACCATGGCGTCGTGCGCGCGCCCAAAGCGGCCCACGGCCACGATGTTGAGCGCGAAGAACAGGGACGAAACGAGCGTGACCACGTCACCAAACCCCAGGCCAAAGCCGCGCTCGCCGGAAAGCGCCAGAAACCCCACGCCCGTAAGGCACAAGAGCGCCGCGACCACGCTGTTTGCGCCGGGCCGCCTGCGCAGGAACGCCCAGTTAAGAAACGGCACCATCACGCAGTACGTCGCCGTAAGAAACGCGTTCCTGCCGGGCGTGGTGCCCGAAAGGCCCACGTTCTGGATGATGAACGCGACGGCCTCCGGAAGGCCGATCGCCACGCCCGCCAGCACGTGGCTCGCGTCCAGGTAGCGCGCGAGGCGGCGGTGGAAGATGGCAACCATCACCAGCGTCGCCAGGCAGAAGCGCACCGCGATGATCCAGATGGGGGTCATGGCGTCCAGCGTGTCCTTCAGGACCACGAACGCGCCTCCCCAGATGACGGCCGCAAGCAGCAGCCCCAGCTCGAACGCCCACGCCGGCGGCTCGCGGCGCGCGCCCGCGGCACCCGTTCCCGCGCCCGCGCCCGCGCGCAACGCTTCCCTCGACACTACAGCCTCCCCCTTCTGGCCTCGGCCCTCAGCTCGTCCGCCTGCCGGCGGTCGGGCGCAAACTGGCTCACCAGGACCGCCCAGAAGATGAGGGCGAACCCCGCAAGCAGGGAGGGCGTGATCTTCTCGCCGTAGAACGCGACGGAGAACACCGCCGCGAACACGCTCTCGAACGAGAGCAGGAGCGCCACCTGGGACGACGGCAGGTGCCGCTGCGCGACGTTCTGCACGAGCAGCCCCACGACGGTGGTCGCAATGGTTATGTACGCCAGCTCTGCGGCGAACTCCGCCGTGAACGCGGATGCCGCGGGCGCCGGCTCAAGCGCGACCGCCCACCCCAGGCACACGAGCGAGCACGTCGCAAGCATGACGAACGTCAGGCACACGGCGTCGTGCGCGCGGCCCAGGCGCCCTACGGCCACCATGTTGCTCGCGTACATCAGCGCGGAGAGGAGCGTGAGCCAGTCGCCCGCGCCCAGGCTCAGGCTCTGCCGCCCCGTGAGCGACAGCAGCCCCACCCCGGTCAGGCACATGAGCGCCGCTACCACGTTGTTTGCGCCCGGCCGACGGCGCTCGACCGCCCACGCCAGAAACGGCACCATCACGCAGTACGTGGCCGTGAGGAACGCGTTGCGCCCGGGCGAGGTCTGCGTGAGTCCCAGGTTCTGCAGCAGAAACCCCAGCGCCTCCGGCAGGCCCACCACCACGCCGGCCAGCACGTGGCTCAAATCGATGGTCCGCGCGATGCGCCGCCAGAACGCCACGCCCAGCACAAGGGCCGCCAGCCCAAAGCGCATGGCAAGCAGCCACGACGTGGCCACGGCCTCCATCGCGTCCTTGATGACCACGTACGACGCGCCGTACGCCACGGTGGTCAGCACCACGGCCACGGCGTACGCCCAGCTTGGTATGTTCCGGGGAGTGTTCATCCCACCGATTATATGGCATGGGCGGCGGCGCCCCGGGCGAGAAGGACGTGCCACGCGGGGTCGCGGCACACGGGCGCGCGACGGCCCTCGGACACGCACAATCCCGCATACAGCCCGACGCCGCCTGGCGTGGGGCCTACTTCGGAAGCCCGGCCACGACCTCGCGCATGTCCCGCTCGAACGCCGCGAGCGCGGGAATGTAGCGCTCCAGGATGTCGCGCGCGGCGACCGCGGACACGCTCGGATTGTCCAGAGTGGCAACATGTATCTGTGGAAGCTCGCTCCTGAGCCGCAGCATGGAAAGCCAGCTCTTCTCGTCCGTAATCAGCCCGTTGTAGAGCGCCTTGGAAAGGAGCTCGCGCGTGGTCCCCTCCGGGAAGTCGTCGACGCCCCAACCGTCCGCCAAGACGCACCGCATGGTCGCGCACGCGGAGTCGAACGCGCGCGAGAACTGGTCCAGCAGCCCGCAGAGCACGTAGTCGTCGGCGAAGACCGGCTTCTGATACGCCAACGCGAGGGATGCGTTTAGCCTGACAAGCCGACCCAGCCCGATTTCGTAGCCCATCGTCATCCGCAGCCTCCATGCCCACGATGAGCACCCAAACCAAGGGCGCCGCACTTCTCGTGCGTGCGAATGATTATAGGTGCCGCGCGTGCTTGCGCCCTCCCCCGCCCGGTACGACAGCCATCAATCGCGACACCAAATGACCACGCTTCCGCGTCAAGTCCCGCCCCTAACGATATTTCTACCGAACTTGAATGTATTGTGGCGACAAACACACGCCGTGGCATAAAATGGGTCTGACCGGCCGCATGGGCCAGTCACACACCGGACAGTGGCGCGCGGGACAAGGCCCGACGCGCTTGATGTGGTGGAGAGGAGAACCATGCAGTATTCCGCAGAAGTGGAGCGTATGTGCACTGTCGCCAAGGGCGCATACCACGGTCCTGCGCCCATTCCCGAGGAGGGCAAGTGGGTCCAGGCCAAGGAGATCTCTGACATCTCTGGCTACACGCACGGTGTAGGCTGGTGCGCACCCCAGCAGGGCGCCTGCAAGCTCAGCCTCAACGTCAAGCAGGGTGTCATTGAGGAGTGCCTGATCGAGACGATCGGCTGCTCCGGCATGACGCACTCCGCGGCAATGGCAGCCGAGATTCTTCCCGGCAAGACCATCCTCGAGGCGCTGAACACCGACCTCGTCTGCGACGCCATCAACGTCGCCATGCGCGAGCTCTTCCTGCAGATCGTCTACGGCCGCACCCAGACCGCGTTCTCCGAGGACGGCCTGCCCGTCGGCACCGGCCTCGACGACCTTGGCAAGGGCCTCCGCTCCATGGTGGGCACCACCTACGGCACCAAGGCCAAGGGTGCCCGCTACCTCGAGCTGACCCAGGGCTACATCACCAAGATGGCCCTCAACAAGGACGACGAGATCATCGGCTTCGAGTTCCTTAACCTCGGCAAGTTCACCGACGCCATCAAGGCCGGCACCGATCCCAAGGAGGCCGTCGAGGGCGCCATGGGCCGCTACGGCCAGTGGGACAACCCCGCCAAGGTCATCGATCCTCGCGAAGAGTAGGAAGGGAGCTGAATACACATGGCAATCACGTTCGAAGGCTACGAGCGCCGCATCGACAAGATCAACAAGACCTGCGCAGAGTACGGCATTGCTGACCTTGAGGAAGCTCGCAAGATCTGCACCGACCTCGGCTTCGATCCCTACCAGATCACCGAGGGCATTCAGTCCATCGCGTTCGAGAACGCAAAGTGGGCATACGTCCTTGGCTGCGCCATCGCCGTCAAGAAGGGTGTAAAGACCGCGTCCGAGGCCGCCGCCGCCATCGGCATCGGCCTGCAGGCGTTCTGCGTCCCCGGCTCCGTCGCCGAGGAGCGCAAGGTCGGCCTGGGCCACGGCAACCTGGGCGCCATGCTGCTTGGCGAGGACACCGAGTGCTTCGCGTTCCTGGCCGGCCACGAGTCCTTCGCGGCCGCCGAGGGCGCCATCGGCATCGCCAACAACGCCAACAAGGCCCGCAAGAAGCCGCTGCGCGTCATCCTGAACGGCCTTGGCAAGGACGCCGCCCAGATCATCGCCCGCATCAACGGCTTCACCTACGTCCAGACCAAGTTCGACTACTACACCAGCGAGCTTGAGATCGTGCGCGAGGTCCCCTACTCCGAGGGCCCGCGTGCCGCCGTCAAGTGCTACGGCGCCGACGACGTCCGCGAGGGCGTTGCCATCATGTGGCACGAGAACGTCGACATCTCGATCACCGGCAACTCCACCAACCCCACGCGCTTCCAGCACCCCGTCGCGGGCACCTACTTCAAGGAGCGCGTCCTGGCCGGCAAGAAGTACTTCTCCGTCGCCTCTGGTGGCGGCACCGGCCGCACGCTGCACCCGGACAACATGGCCGCCGGCCCTGCCTCCTACGGCATGACCGACACCATGGGCCGCATGCACTCCAGCGCCCAGTTCGCCGGCTCCAGCTCCGTGCCTGCGCACGTTGACATGATGGGCCTCATCGGCATGGGCAACAACCCCATGGTCGGCTGCACCGTCGCGTGCGCCGTCGCCGTCGAGGAAGCCCTCACCAAGTAGGACCTTTCCCCGCAAAGGCAGCACGGGACCCGTCACCTCGGTGGCGGGTCCCGTTTTTGCGCGCACGCACGCGCGCCGCGGGCGAGAAGGACGGCGCCCGTCGCCCCGGCACGCTCGGCGTGACGCCGGCACGGGCTTCCGACGCTGGGGGCGCCTGACCTACAACGACCCCGCAAGGCTCACGATTGCCTGGACGGTCGCCTCCACCTGCTCCCCGCCAGATATCGTGGCCTTACGGTCACCGTCCTGCCTGCCGTAGCTGCCAAACCCCGCGTGGTTTCCGCCCCTGATCCGCACCTCGCGGTAGTCGCTCGGCAGGTTTGCAAGGCAGCTGTTGTATCTGTCGCGGTTGAGAACGCCATCGCGCGTTCCAGTAACAAGCAGGACGCTAAGCCCGCTTTTGGAAATGTCGCCGGAAGAGTATGCCGCAAGCAGCACAAGCCCCCGGTACTCGCTCGCGTGGCTCCCGGCATAGCTTGCGGCCATCGCACCTCCCAGGGAGTGGCCGCCCATCATCCACGGCACGTTCAGGGGGTCGCACCCCGCCACCCTCAGTGCATCCTCAAGCTCGCCCCGGCTGCGGTCCGCCGCGTTCGGTGCAAGCACCGCAAGGTTCTCGGGCATCCGGGTGAGCGCGCACGCAATGCCGCGCTCCGCAAGGCGCCGCAACAGGGGCGCGTACGCGGTCACCTCCACCTTGCCGCCGGGATAGAACACGAGCGCGGCGCTTACGCGGCCCGCATCGCTCGGCACAAACAGCACGTCACCGCTGTCGAGCCGCTTTACCCGCACGTCGGAAGAGGTCTCAAGCGCCTCCCGCGCAGTCGCCGTCGCATGGCTGTAGCTTCCGGCGTAGATGTGGATTCCCAGGTAAAGGACGAGCAAGACCGCCACAAGCGCCACGACCATCCCCAGCAGCACCCTGCGCACGCGATGGCGCTTCCCATGGCCCTGTCCTCCTCCGCCAAGAGGGGCGTTCTGCTCCCCGCGTCTTCCCATGCAAGCTCCCTTCAAAACGCACTCGGATTGTCTCAGGCTAGCACGGCCGCGTCGCGGCAGCGCGCGGGCGAGAAAAACTTTTATGCCCCGTGGCAGGCGTCGCGGGAAGCGCCGCTAACGTTCCCGTCATAAAAAAGGGCGCCCCGTGGGAGCGCCCTTGCGGAAGTCCTATGTTGCCCGTGTTGACCTCGTGTTGCCCGAAGGCGGTGTCGCGCCAGGCCCTAGAACATGCCCAGGAAGCCGTGGACGAAGAGCGCGGCGAGCGCCGCGCCCACAAACGGGGCGATGCCCGGCACGATCAGGCCGTACTTCCAGTTGTTGTCGCACTTGCCCTTGATGGGAAGCAGCTGGTAGGCAAGGCGGGGACCAAGGTCGCGCGCCTGGTTCATGGCGAATCCGGTGATGCCGCCCATGCCCATGCCCACGGCCCACACGATGATTCCGACGGAGATGGCAAGCAGCAGGACGTTGTCGCCGGCGCGGCTGGCGGTGGCGAGGATGGCGGAGATGAAGACGAAGGTGCAGGTGGCCTCGCAGAAGAAGTCACGCGGGAGGTTCTGGACGATGGGGTTGGTGCTGAAGATGTTGCGCTTTGCGACGGCGGTGACCTCGGGGTCGCCCTCGGACGCCCTGAAGTCGTCCGCGTACATGAGCCACGCCACGACCGCGCCAAAGAACGCGCCCAGCATGTCCGCCACGACGTACGGCACGAAGCTGGACCACGGCACCAGGCCGATCATGCACTGCGCAAGCACCATGGCCGGGTTCATGCAGACGGCGCCGCCAAAGATGAAGAGCGCGACAGAGATGCCGAACGACCACGTGGTGATTGCGAACATGTGGCCGGAGCCGTGGTACTTGGTGCCCTTGAGCACGGTGTCACAGTGAACCCCGACACCGAACACGATCATGAGGGCAGTGGCCCCAAACTCCGCCAGAACGTTGTACGGCATTGCTTCTCCTTACGCCATGGGCTTTGCCACCTGCGATCGGCTGCACCCCGCGAGCAGGCGACGTCTACGGACAATATTTTACCGCTCACCAAATACGCAACCTCTTTAAGAGTTATGAAGATAGCCAATCCCGCGAATAAACACAGCGCGATTGGGAATGCCCTCGGAATCGCGTCAAGTTGCCGCCAAATGGCTCGCGTGCCATAAAATTCCAACACTTATTGGGTACTCTGTCTAAAAACACAGGCGAGAAGGACGGCCGCCAAGGGCCGCAGCCTGCACGTGCGCCCCGTGACGGCGGCGCGGTAAGGAGCCCGTTTGAACGACTACATCCTAAGCTGCTGCTCCACGGTCGACGTGACCGAGGACTTTCTGCGCAGCCGCGACATCGAGTACGTGTACTTCAACTACAACATCGACGGCGAGGCCTGCCACGACGACTTTGGCCGCACCAACTCCCCCGCCACGCTGTACGCGCGCATGCTCGCCGGCGCGGACGTGGTGACGTCCCAGGTGTCCGTGGGCGAGTACCAGGAGTTCTGGCGGCCGTTCCTCGAGGCCGGCAAAGACGTGCTGCACGTAACGCTGTCCTCCGGCATATCCGGCACGTACAACTCCGCATGCACCGCGCGAGACCTGCTGAAGGACGAGTACCCCAACCAGAAGATCGTGGTGGTGGACTCGTTGTGCGCCTCCTCCGGCTACGGCATGCTCATGGACAGGCTCGCCGACCTCAGGCGCGAGGGCATGGGCCTGGAGGAGCTTGCGGCCTGGGCCAGGCAGCACCGCCAGGAGGTTCAGCACTGGTTCTTCTCGTCAGACCTGACGTTCTTCGTGCGCGGCGGGCGCATCAGCAAGGTCGCGGGCGTCGCGGGCGGGCTGCTGCGCATCTGCCCCGTGATGGACGTGGCGCCGGACGGGAGCCTTGCCGTAATCGAGAAGATCCGCACGAAGGCGAAGGCCGAGAGGCGCGTGGTCGACATCATGCGCGCGACCGCCTTTGGGGGCGAGGGCTACACGGGCCGCGCCTTTCTGTGCAACTCCGAGTGCGCGGACGACGCACGTGACGTCGCCACGATGGTTGAGCAGGCGTTTCCGCAGATGGACGGCCGCGTGCAGATGTTCGACATCGGTGCCACCATCGGCTGCCACACGGGACCGGGCACCGTGGCGCTGTTCTTCTGGGGCGATACCGCCGGCAGGAAGTCGGCCGCAAGGTAGCGTCGCGGCCGGAAGTTCCGGTGCGCCTAGCAGTCCTGGTTGAAGAACCACTGGTACAGGTCGAGCTCGCCCGGCTTGCTCAGGCTGGTCTCGAACGTGACGGAGCCGGGCTCGTCCTCCGGCTTCAGGAGGTCCGCCTTCGCGAGCAGGCTCCTCAGGCGGCGGGCCGTGCCCTCGGCGCCGTCGAAGAACGGGACGTCGCCCACCACGGAGCGAATCTGCCGCCGCACGAACGGGTAGTGCGTGCAGCCCAGAACGACGCTGTCCACCGTGCCGCGGTACTGCCCCACCAGACGCTCCAGCAGCTCCGTGAGGTCCGGCGCGTCCAGGTTGCCCTGCTCGATGCGGGCGGCAAGGCCGGGGCACGGCGCGGGGATGACGGTGGAGTCAGACCCCCACTCCTGCGCGAGCTTGTGGAACTTGTCGAGCTTGAGGGTGATGGGCGTCGCCATGACCAGGATGCGGTCGTGCCTTGGAGCAAGCGTCGCCGGCTTGAGCGCGGGTTCCACGCCCACGATGGGAAGGTCCGGGTAGTCGCCGCGCAGGCGGGTGGCCGCGACGCTCGTCGCGGTGTTGCACGCGATCACGATGGCCTTTGCGCCGCCGTCCAGCAGGCGCTCCACGTTTGCGCGCGAGAGCCTCAGCACCTCGTCCGTGCTCTTCTCGCCATACGGCGCGTTTGCCGAGTCGCCAAAGAACACGAAGTCCTCGTGCGGCAGCGCGGCGACCATGCTGCGCAGGACGCTGATGCCGCCGACGCCGGAGTCGAAGACGCCGACACAACCCTCTTTGCCCAAAACGTGCCTCCATCCCGGCGCCGCGGGTGCGGCGCTTTGCCCGTGCGCCCGCGCGGGCGCAGGTAGATAGTCTACCGCACCGATGTCGAACTTGTATGTGCCGCCGGGCGCGCCGGCCCCTTTGGGCGGCGGGCGGCGCCGTCATTTGTGGCGGCTCGGTGGGCGGGGGCGCGCCGTCGGCCTTGCCCGCATGGCGCGCGTGCCTTTTGGGTAACCTTGTGCCATCCGCACAAAGGCGAAAGACAGGAGCATTCCTTGAGCAACGAAGGCAAGAAGGTCAAGGTCCACTACACGGGCACCCTCGACGACGGCACCAAGTTCGACTCTTCGTACGACCGCAACGAGCCGCTGGCATTTACCTGCATGGCGGGACAGATGATCGCCGGCTTCGACAACGCGGTGAAGGACATGGAGCCCGGCCAGACGGTCAACGTGCGCCTGGAGCCCAAGGACGCGTACGGCGAGCACCGCGACGACCTGGTCCAGACCATCCCCCTGGCGCAGCTGCCCGGCGCGGAGGAGCTTGAGCCCGGCGCCAAGGTCATGCTCTCCGGCATGGACGGCCGTCCGTTCCCCGCCCAGGTGGTCGAGAAGGACGAGTCCACGATCACGTTCGACCTCAACCACGAGATGGCGGGCAAGGCCCTGAACTTCGAGATCACCCTGCTCGAGGTAGAGGACTAGCCCGGCCCTCACGCCATCAGAACGCATGCCCCTTGCAGCCGCCTGCGCCCACGGACGCGGGCGGCTTTTTGTTGCCGCGCGGATGCAGCGTGCCCAGGGCACCGCACGGGCCCACCCAAGCGGCGCCGAGGGCAGGTTCGAGGCAGACCGATGGCTAGCTCAAGGCAGGCAAACGGCACAACTTCCCTTGGAAAACGTGGGAGACTCGCACGTTTTTCCTAGGGTAAAACGTGAATGTTTTGTAACGTCGCTGGTCAGAGGGTTGGCTCGTCAACGTCCCGCTCTGGGCGATCGGGCAGCTTGGCGAGCTCGCGTAGCGTTAGGGCCCCTCACCCGCCCGGCAGCAGAAGTTCGGGCGTCTGGGCTCCGGTCGCTCCCCCGCCTAGCACATGAGGCCGGTCGCGAGGCCTGCGATGTCGCTCAGGCCAAGCCCCGTGCTCTTCTCGACCTTGTCCAGAAGCTCGCCCATGCTGGCAGATTCCGCAATCGCCCGGTGCAGCTCCTCGGGGCTCGCAGAGACCCCAGCCCTCTCCACGAGCTCCGCGATCGTGCCCAGGTCCAGCTGCTTCAGCATGGCCAGCGCCTCGTCCGACCTGCCCATCATCACGGCCATCGCCAGCTTGTGCGCGTCGACGCCACCAAAGTCCGCCATGCCACTCCCAACCTCTCACGCCGCCACGGCGTGCATACGCAGCCAACAGAGTTCGTCCATCATACGAGAAGAGCCGCCCCCTTGCCTGCGTCGCCGCTATAGTGGTGAGGCGAGAAACACATCCCCCACCATCGAAGCGGAGACCCCATGCCAAGCTCTTCCTACCTCGCCAAGCAGATGATCGTGATGAGGCGCGACCTCAAGATGCGCAAGGGCAAGATCGCCGCGCAGGCAGGGCATGCGTGCGTGGAGGCCGTGCTCATGGCGCTTGCGCGCGAGCACCGCCTTGACCAGGTGCGCCTTGCCACCGCCGAGGACGGGAGCCCCACGTGGGTGTACCTGGATTCCAACGGCACGCCGCGCACGGCGCTTTCCGACTGGTTCGACGCCGGCGTCGCGAAGGTGTGCGTGTACGTGGGCTCGGAGGAGGAGCTGCTGCGCATAGCTGACCAGGGGCGCGAGCGCGGCTTTGCCGTCGCGCTCATACGCGATGCCGGCCTGACGGAGTTCCACGGCGAGGCCACGTACACCTGCCTCGCGTTCGAGCCGCTCCGCGCGCAGGACGTCGACCCCGTCACCGGCGAGCTGCCGCTGTACTAGCCGCGGGCTCCGCAGGGCGGCCGTCCCGCGGCCCCGCGCACACGCGTGCCCGCGTCCTTCTCGCCCAGTGGCGGCCATCGCGCGGCGCGATGGCGCGTTATCGAATACGCAACTATTACCGAACGGTACCGTTTTCGCGCCGCCCGCGTCCCAACGCTACCATGGGTAGACCAAGCTGGGCGCACCTGCGCTCGGCGCGTCACCATGCAACACGAAGGGACAACCATGCGCATAGCCGACATCCTCAAGAGCAAGCAGACCTTCTCGTACGAGATCTTCCCGCCCAAGGGGGACATGTCGGTTGTGCAGGCCACCGGTATCGCGGAGCGCCTCATGCAGAACTCGCCGGACTGGATATCGGTCACGTTCAGCGCGGGCGGCTCCGGCAACTCGCAGAACACCGTCAGCGTGGCCAAGGCGATCCAGGCGTCCGGCACGACGCAGGCGCTGGCGCACCTCACGTGCCTGGGCTCGTCGCGCGCGGACGTGGACGCCTACGTGCAGAAGATCCAGGCGGCAGGCGTCCAGAACGTGCTGGCGCTGCGCGGCGACCGCGCGCCCGGCCGCGACGTGATCGACTTCGAGCACGCGTCTGACCTGGTGGCATACCTCAAGCGGACCGGCCTGTGCGTGGGCGCCGCGTGCTACCCCGAGGGCCACCTCGAGTCCCCCTCGCTCCAGGCGGACATCGAGCACCTCAAGGCCAAGGTCGACGCCGGCGCGGACTTCCTGGTGACGCAGCTCTTCTTCGACAACGAGGACTTCTACCGCTTCCGCGACCGCTGCAGCCGCGCGCACATCAAGGTGCCCATCGTGTGCGGCATCATGCCGTTCACCAGCGTGCAGCAGATCCAGCGCATGGCGTTCACCTGCGGCGCCTCCATCCCGGCCGCCGTCATCAAGCGCCTGGTCGCGGCCGGCGATAGCAAGCAGGCCCAGCAGGACGCCGGCGTGGCCTACGCGTGCGAGCAGCTGGTGGACCTTGCCCGCAACGGTGTGGACGGCCTGCACGTCTATACCATGAATCGCCCGTCCGTCGCTGACGCCACGCACGATTGCCTGCTGCAGGCAGGATACGTGGAGGCCTAGGCCATGCCCGTCGCGCCAACGCTTACAAGCTACCAGATAGAAGACGTCGACCGCGGCGAGGTCCTGCGCTACCTGGGCTACCGCGACCAGGAGGTGACGCCGGAGCTCGACGCCCGCCTGGACGCGGCCATCGCAAGCTGCCTTGCCATCGGGCACGCACGCGCAAGCATCGCCGTGTACGACGTCGCCGGGCGAGAAGAGCTTCCCGACGGGACCCCGCAGGTCACCCTGGCAGACACCGCGCTCACGCTCGTGGGAAAGTCCATGCAGCGCCACATGGCGGGCGCCCGGAAGGTGGGCGTGTTCGCCGTCACCATCGGCATGGGCGTGGAGCGCGAGCTCAAGCGCCTCTCGCTCACGGACCACCTAGGCCAGGTGCTGTTTGACGCCGCGGCCACCACCATGGTGGAGCGCGCGGCGGACGCCGCGGAGGCCACGCTTGTGGGCATGGCCGCGCGCGAGGGGCTGTACACCAACTTCCGCTTCTCGCCGGGCTACGGCGACATGCCCATGCAGACCCAGCCCGTGCTGCTCGACGCGCTCGACGCGCGCCGCCGCCTGGGCATCACCCTCAGCCCCACCCTGCTCATGACCCCCACCAAGAGCGTGACGGCCGTCGTGGGCATGTTCGACGCGCCGCAGCCCTCCACGCACGCAAGCTGCGCGGACTGCTTCTGCCGCGCGTTCTGCAACCTCCGCGCCACCACAGGAAGGACCTGCCATGACTGACGCAACCACCAAGACGCCCGCCGCCGGCAGGACCGCCGGCAAGAACGTGGGTGCGATCGACACCCGCAAGTACTTTGGCACGTACGACCACCGCACCCTGCGCGTAAAGGACGACCACCTGCGCCGCGTGCTCGCGGGGCAGGACCTCCTGCTGTTCGACGGCGCCATGGGCACGCAACTGCAGGCGCGCGGCCTTGCGGCCGGCGAGGTGCCAGAGCTTTTGTGCCTCACCAACCCGCAGCAGATAACCCAGATCCACCAGGCGTACGTGCAGGCGGGCTCCGAGGTCGTCACCACCAACACCTTTGGCGCGAGCGCACCTAAGCTGGGGGACGCGGCCACGGTGGAGGAGGTCTTCTCGGCGGCAGTCGCCTGCGCAAAGGCGTCCGGCGCGCACTACGTCGCGGCGGACATTGGCCCCACGGGCTCTCTTCTGGAGCCCATGGGCACGCTGCCGTTCGACGACGCGTACGAGCTGTTTGCACAGCAGGTGCGCGCGGCGGACGCCGCGGGCGCAGACCTGTTCATCATCGAGACCATGGCGGACCTCGCAGAGGCCAAAGCGGCGGTGCTCGCGGCAAAGGAGTGCTCTGACCTGCCCATATTCTGCACCATGACCTTTGACGAGGACGGCCGCACCTTCCTGGGCACCACGCCGGAGGTCGCGGCGAAGACCCTCAGCTCGCTCGGCGCCAACGTCGTGGGCATCAACTGCTCGCTTGGCCCCAAGGACGTGGCGCCGCTCGTACGCCGCATGCTGCCGTGGTCCAGCGTGCCGGTCATGGCGCAGGCAAACGCCGGACTCCCCCACGTGGAGGACGGCGTCACGCTGTACGACATCAAGCCCGCGGAGTACTGCGAGGCCGTGCGCGACATGCTGGATGCCGGCGTCACGGTCATAGGCGGCTGCTGCGGCACCACGCCGGCCTACATCGCGGGCGAGAGGGACCTCCTTGCCGGCCGCACCCCCGTCGCGCGCGACGTGTGCCGCGACTTTGCGGTCACGAGCTCGCAGCGCCTGGTGAGCCTGCCGGCCGGCCACGTGGGCGTCATCGGCGAGCGCATCAACCCCACGGGCAAGCGCCGCATGAAGGAGGCCCTGCGCTCCGGCAACTACGACTACGTGATGCAGGAGGCCATCAGCCAGACTGACGCCGGCGCACAGGTGCTGGACGTGAACGCCGGCCTGCCCGAGATAGACGAGTCCGCGACGCTGCGTCGCCTGATGGCAGACCTCCAGGGCGTCACGAACTTGCCGCTGCAGGTGGACTCCGCCGTGCCGGCCACCATCGAGGCGGCCGTCCGCAGCTACCCGGGCAAGCCCATCATCAACTCCACCAACGGCAAGCAAGAGACCATGGACGCCGTCATCCCCATCGCAGCGCACTACGGCTGCGCGCTGGTGGCCCTGACCATAGACGAGAAGGGCATACCCCAGACGGCGGAGGGCCGCCTCGAGGTGGCGCGAAGAATCGTGGCCGCGACGGACGCCGCCGGGATCCCGCGGCAGGACGTGGTGGTGGACTGCCTGTGCATGGCGGCCTCCACGGACCAGAGCGCCCCGCGCGCCATACTCGACGGCATCACCCTTGTAAAGCGCGAGCTTCCGGGCGTGCGCACGGTGCTCGGCGTGTCCAACATCAGCTTTGGCCTGCCGTTCCGACCGCTGGTGAACGCCACGTTCTTGGCTGCGGCGTTTGCGGCGGGGCTTGACCTGTGCATCATCAACCCGTGCCAGCAGCGCATGATGGACGTGGTCAACAGCTGGCGCGTGCTCTCCGGCGAGGACCAGAGCGCCCAGGCCTACGTTGCGGGCTACGCCGGCAGGAGCGACGCCGCGCCGGCCACGGACGCGGCAGCCGCCGGCGCCGCAGCCGCCGCGACCCCCGCCGCCGGCGCGTCCGCGCAGGGGCAGGGCGAGCCCGCACCCGCGGCGGACGACCCCGTCGCCCAGGCCAGGGCCATGGTGCTTGCCGGGCGCAAGGGCCCCATGCCTGCCCTGATGCACGATATTCTCGCCACGCACGACGTGCTGTTTGCCATAAACGACGTGCTCATTCCCGCGCTGGACGAGGTAGGCGTGCGCTTCGAGAAGGGCACGTTCTTCCTGCCGCAGCTCATGGCCTCGGCCGAGGCGGCCAAGGCCGGCTTCAACACCATCAAGGAGGTGAACGACGCCTCGGGCGTCGAGGTCGCGTCCAAGGGTGCGGTCGCGGTGTGCACCGTGAAGGGCGACATCCACGACATTGGCAAGAACATCGTGAAGATGCTGCTAGAGAACTACGGCTACAACGTGATCGACCTGGGCCGCGACGTGGAACCGCAGGTGGTGGTGGACACCGTGGTCCGCGAGCATCTGCAGGTGGTGGGGCTTTCCGCCCTGATGACCGCGACCGTGCCCGCCATGGCAGACACCATCGCCCTGTTGCGCGAGCAGGCTCCGTGGTGCAAGGTCATCGTGGGCGGCGCGGTACTGAACCCGGAGTACGCCAAGATGGTGGGCGCGGACTACTACGCGAAGGACGCCGCGGAGTCCGCCCGCATCGTGGGAGAGATCCTGGACCAGTAGCCCGCCACGACCACCCGCCACGACCACCCGCTACGACCACCCGCTACGACTCCGTCTGCATGATGAAGGCCATCTTCTCTGGCATGTAGTACGACGATACGTCGTCTGGCACGTCGTACCACGCGTAGCTGCCGTGCGACTTCAGCACCGCGACGAAGTTCTCGTCGCCCCCGTCGTCGTTTGGCTCGCTGGACGCCCACTGCTGGTAGTCCCACGGGCTGCCATCCAGCCACGCGAAGCCGCCGGACGCGCTGCGGGTGCCTCCGATCCAGAACACGCTACAGCCGGACTGGTCCATCAGGCTCTTGGCCTGGCTCCACTCCGCCTCGGACGTGATGCACGCAAGCTCGCCTCCGTGCGACACGCAGTAGTCGCGCGCGTCGCTCCAGGTCATGGCCTGCCTCACCACGGTGAGCGTCTTCGCCCTCGCAGGCTGGGCCGCCGCGGCGGCGCCCGACGAGGATGAGTCGTCGGAATCGCCCGCGGCCTCGGCCGAGTCGCCTGCGTCCTTCTCGCCCGCGTCGCTCTTCGCGGGAGCCTCCGTCGCCTTGGTGCCGGATTCCTTCGTCGCCGTCTTTACGGGCTGCACCTTTGCCCCGCCCAAGGATGCCAGCGGGTCGTTCGTGCCAAGCGCGCCAGAGTAGTGCAAGCCAAGCGCCACGCCCGCGCAGGCGAGAAGGACCGCGGCCACCGTCCCCACAACCACGGGAACCCTGCCCTTTGCGTGTCCGGCGGCAGGCGCCTCCTCCGGAGCGGGGGCGCACGCGGCTGCCCCAGGCGCGCTCGCCGTATCGTCGGTCGGCGCTGGTGCGGGCTCAGGTGCCGGCACGGGCTCCGGCGCCGCGCCCTTCTCGTCCGCCGCATGCTTCACCGGCGCCCCACACTGGCTGCAGAAGCTGCTGCCCTCCGGTATCTTCGCACCGCACTGTCTGCAATACATATGTTGTCTCCCCTCCTGTTTCTGGCGCCGCACCAGGCGTCACGTACGCTACCCCTGCAGGGCGAGCTTTGCCCGCACGATCCGGGTGACGGACTGGTCTATGCGCTCCTCCGTGATGGTGCCGGCCTTTACCGCATCGAGCACGCCCTGGTAGCTGGCCTCAAGCTCCGGCGTCATCAGTAGCATGTCCGCGCCAGCCTGGATTGCCGCCACGCCTAGGTCCTTGGCCGAGTGCAGCCCCGCGACGGCGCCCATGCCAAGCGAGTCCGTAATGATGATCCCGTCAAACCCAAGCTCGTTCCTGAGGACGTCCGTCACGATCGCGCGGGAAAGCGACGCCGGCGCGCTGTCGCCCGTGACCTTGGGACAGCTGATGTGGCCGACCATCACCATGGGTACGCCGGCCGCGATCGCGCGCTCGAACGGCACCAGCTCCTCCTGGCGCAGCTGGTCGAGCGTCTTGTCCGTGGTGATGGCCTCAGTCTCGCTGTCGCCCTGCGCGCCGCCTATGCCCGGGAAGTGCTTTGCGCAGCACATGATGCTACCGTCCAGAAAGCCCTTCACCGCGGACTCCACCATGGGCGCCACCACGTCCGCCGTCGTCCCGAACGAGCGCTTCGCCATGGTCTGGCTCCTGCCGTTCACGATGTCCGCGTCTGGCGCAAAGTCCAGGTTGAAGCCCAGCGGCACCAGGTAGTCCGCGATCTTCTTGCACACGTCGTACGCGTGCCGCGCATCGCCCATGTCCCCCACGTCGCGCATGTTGCCGACGTTTGCGACCGAGAAGCCCTTGTTGCCGCCCACGCGGCTGACCGTGCCGCCCTCCTCGTCCACGGACATGAGGAGCGGCAGGCCCACCTCGTCCAGGGATATCTGGTTGGAGTCGGAAAGCATCTGCCGTGCCTGGGACTCGCTTTGCAGGTTCTGCGCAAAGTAGCACATGCCGCCCACGGGAATCTTTGCAAACGCCTTGCGGGTGGTGTCGCCGGCCGCCGTCACCTGGCCCATGCCCGTAAGAGCCTCTGGCCGCGGAAAGAACATCTGCGCCACCTTCTGCTCCAGCGTGAGGGAGGCCACCTTCTTCGCGACGGCCTTCTTGCCGGTGGCCGAGGCCGCTGCCTTGGAGCCGCCGTCCCCCGAGGCAGAGCTTCCGCCGGAGCCGCCGTCCTTCTCGCCCGCGGAGCGTGCCCGCCCCTTGCCGCCAGAGGCACCCAGCACGCCGCGCGCCACGGCGACGCCGCCGGCCACCACGACCGCGCCCCCAAGCGCCACGACCGCGCGACGGGACACGCCAGAACCTGGCGCGGAGGTCCGCTTCCGCGGCACGTCAGAGCGTGTCCCCGTATGACGGGCATGCGCGGCGCGCGTCGGCTTTGGCCGCGAGTCTTTGCTGTTGCTTGCCATGAGGCTCCAATCCTTGTGCGACGTCCGCGGCGTCGGCGCTACTTTATCAGGCGGCTGCGCAAGATCCAGACGGCAGCCGCCACGGAAAGCACGATGGATAGTGCCAGCGGGAACACCCACGCCTCGTCCAGCGGCAGCGCGGTGTTCATGCCGTAGAACGAGAACACCATCGTCGGCATCGAAAGCACCAGCGTGATGATGGCGAGCGTGCGCATCGTGAGGTTCAAATTGTTGTTGATTATCGAGCCAAACGTGTCCATCGTCTCGTTGAAGACCTCCGTGTAGATGCCGCACATCTCGATCGCCTGCCTGATCTCGATCGAGACGTCGTCCAACAGGTCACGGTCGTCCTCGTACAGCCGCACGGTGCGCCCGTAGCCAATGCGCCTGACCGTTGCGTCCAGCGCCTTAAGAGAGGTGGAGAAGTACACGAGCGACTTCTCGAAGCCAAGCATCTTGATGAGGTCCGCGTTGCGCATGGAGCGGCGGAGCTTGCGCTCGTTCTCGCGGAACTGCCGGTTGATGGAGCGCAGGTCCGCCTGGTAGCGTCGCGATATGAACAGCAGCATCTGCAGCAGCAGGCGCGTGCGCTGCGCTGTGTTGACGCCGGCGATGCGCCCGCCGGCCGCCGCGTCTACCGTCGCGTTGGGCTTGAGGCTCACGGTCATGATGGCGTCCTGCTCTGGCAGAAACAGCACGGCCAGCGGGTGCGTGTCGTACTGCACGATGGACTGGTCCACGGCCTCGCGCTCGTCCTCCACAAACGGGCAGTCCACGATTACCAGCGCCTGCCCCGTGTCTGCGTCCAAATCCACGCGGGACGTCTCCTCGTCGTCGAGCGCGGACGTCACGAACTCTGGGGTGACGTGCAGCTCTTCCAGCATACAGCGGCGCTCTTCCTGCGTGGGTGCCACCACGCTGATCCAACACCCGGGCACGGGGGCGTCTACCCTGCCCGTAAATGGCACCCTCGTGCCGTCCGCGGCAACCTCGTACGACGTCTTGTAGTACTCGATCATGGGGCCTCGCAATCGCAGCAGTCCGGCAACTTGCGGCAACCTGAGCTACAGACAGGCTACACCATATCCGCCCGCGGGCGCGCCGCGCAACGTCGGCCCAGCTGGCGGGGGACACACGCCCGAAGCCCAAGACGGCTGCTTTCACAACTCTCGAAAGATGTTGGACTATCCCCGTTCACGCACGTCGTGCGACTATTGAGGTGCATCATATTGACGGGGCAATATGCCATGCCACCGTTACGACAACCGACAACCTCGACTGCATTTGGAGGCCTGATGGGCTGTAGAGTAGTGCTGATACGCCATGGTCTTACCTACTGGAACGTAAAGAAGAAGATGCAGGGCCAGGTCAACATCCCCCTCAACCAGACGGGCATACAACAAGCTAAGAGGCTGGCAGATAGTCTCAGAAACTACCACTTCGACGTCTGCTACTCAAGCCCACTCGACCGTGCCTACATGACTGCCAAGCTCGCGCTCGGCAATCGCGACGTTCCCATACACAAGGACCTTAGGCTGGTCGAGCATGGTTACGGCCTCCTCGAGAGCCACAGCTACAGGCACTGGCCTTGGTACCGCTGGACAAACGAGGCCTACAACTACGAGAGCCACCCAGAGCGCTTTCACGCCCCCATCGGCGCCGAGACGTTCGACGACGTGTACGCGCGCGCCCAGGACTTTATCGACAACGTCCTCGTTCCCGAGGCAAGGCAGCGCGAAGGCATCCTCATCGCAGGTCATGGCGGCATAAACTGCGCAATCATGGGACGTCTGCTCAATATTCCCCTCGAGGATTTCTGGAGCGTCAAGCAGGCAAACTGCGGATACACCGTCTTGGACGAGAAAGACGGGTCGTTCGAAATCGCCTATGCCACTCCCGTCGAGACTAAGTTCTAGTCGGAAGACGGCGTACATGAGAGCGGGGACGCCCCACCGGCATCCCCGCTCTTCTCATCTACCTCTGCGGCAACTCAAAAATAGTCGCCCTGTCAGCCACTCTGGCTTCGCACTACTCCTTTGGCAGTACAGTGCGGATGCAGAGCGCCATCGAAATCGCACCCGCATCAGGCGTACCGAGGCTCCTTTCCGCAGCGGGGCGAGCACGTCCGACCTTCGGGACCATGTTTGCAGTGTCCTCTGCCGCCTTCCTGGCAACCTCTGCAGCATTGGCCCATGCCTCCCGAAGAGACTTGCCTGCCGATGCCTGCTCCTCCAGCGCCTCACCAAAGGGAATCAGTGCATCGAGCATGGTCTTGTCGCCACGATGCGCTCCGCCAAGGGAGAGCATCTTCTCGTAGGCGGCCTTCACGGCCTTTGCGGCGACGCCGGCATCGTAGGCGTCCGCATGGTCACCGACGACGGCGCCTGCAGCCTCGAGCGCAGATCCCCACAGCACGCCAGAGGTTCCGCCCGCCTTTGCGGCCCAAGCCCTTCCGGCCTCCCGCAGAACCGACCCAGCGGCGGCGCCCTTCTCACGAGCGGCCTTTGCGGCCTCCGCCGCGAAGGTTGAGCCCTTCACCATGCCACGACCGTGATCGCCGTCACCTGCGACACCGTCGATCTTGGCCAGCTCCTCCTCTGCGTCCGCGATGGCTTCGCGCATGCGCTCGAACGCGTCCACGATATAGTCAGCAGCTGCGTCAGAAGCCGCCGAGCCGGGCTCGAAGGTCTCCGCAGCCTCAGACACGTCCGCGTACACCTTGCGCTCGCCAGCGGCCATAGAGCTCTCGCCCTTGCGGAAGGAAGCCGTGTCGCAGGGAGCGCTCCAGTAGCCCTCGAGCTCATCGTCCAAGTACTCGACAGAAAGCGCGATGCCCTCCATGTCAAGTGAGGTGACGTACTCGCCCACGAGGGGCTCCACCAGCGTATAGCCCTTCTCCTCAAGCAGCTCCCTGACAGTGCCCCACACCACAAAGAGTTCCTCGTACTTAGTCGAGCCAAGTCCGTCGAGAATAACGGCGATGCGCTTCGAGTCATCAGCGGGAGCCTCGGCAAGCACGCGGTCGACGAGGATTTTCGCGACCTCGGAGGCCGGCTTGAGGTCGTCCTCCCCTACGCCAGGCTCTCCATGTATGCCCTGACCGACTTCCATCTTCCCCTCTGGGACGTGGAAGAGTGATGCCGCCTCTCCAGGAAGCGTGCAGCCTCGGAAGCCCATGGACATGGTGCGCGTGCGCTCATTGGCCTTCTTTGTGATCCTGACAAGCTCGTCGAACGAGACCCCAGCGGCCGCGGCCGCGCCAGCCGCCTTGAACACCATAAAAGTACCGACGTTGCCGCGGCGCTTCTCCTTCTCCTCCGGCTTCGCGGCGGCCACATCGTCAGTGATGTAGAAGGTACGGCAGTCGACGCCCTCCTCTATCAGGCGGTCACGTGCCATGTTGAAGTTCATCTTGTCGCCCGCATAGTTGCCGCCGACGATGAAGATACCGTTCCCGTTGTCGACGGAGTGCGCTACGCCGAGCACGTCCTCCGTAGACGGGGAGGTAAAGACATTACCCACAACGGTCGCATCCATGAAACCATCGCCGATGATTCCACAGAAGGCAGGATAGTGTCCTGATCCGCCTCCGTTGATGACGGTTATTTTGCCCTCGGGCATCTTCGTGGCACGCGCCACTCCACCCGGGACCTCCACCACATAATCAGGGTAAGCAGCGACATAACCCTTGAGCATGTCCTCGCGAAACGTCTTGGGATCGTTGAAAAGCATGATGCCTAGATCACCTACTTCTAATGTCAGCTCTGACGAACAGCTCAAGACTTAGTCGTGCGTCCACTCCATGGCCATGACCGCGTCGTAGTACTCATCCTCCGTCTCAGCCTGATAGAGTGACTTTACCCACTCGGGACGACTGAAGTTATGCATAAGTATCTGAAGTAGTTCGATGTGGGCTCCAGGCTCATTGAATCCAAGTAGGAACACGAGTTTAACGTCAAGCTTATGGTTGGGGTCTGACATGTCACCCCACGGAATCGTTGACTTCAGACGTACAGGTGCAATAAAAGGAGTAATGATTGCGTCGGCTTCAGTATGTGGTATGGCAATTGGATCAGGCTCGACAGGCAGTGCCGTAGGATACTTGTGCTCACGTTCACAAATCGTCGGCAGATACTTTTCGTTCACGAACCCCTTTTCTAGGAACACGTGATTCATCTTTTCGAACACTTCATCGCAGCTACCGGCTTCAAGATCCACGACAGTCAAGTCGCGCTTAATTGTTTCCTTACCAAGCATGGTTCCCCTTTCGTCATTGCTTTCAGCATTATGGAACTCCAGAGCTACTCGCATCGCAATGCAGCGAAATGCCAAGCATCTCACTACGAAAAACCGCCCCTCGTTTTGTGCATCCGAGGGGCGGTCTCACTGTGCAAGGACTGATTCCAGCCACTCAAGTGAAGTGTGTCTACTAGAGCTCTGCCTTAATCTTCTCGTTGCGCTTCTTAAACTCCTTCAGAAGCCAGACAAACAGCGCGAACCAAACAATCAGTGCGATGATACCCGCGACATGTCCAGAAAGTGCGTTTGCAATGGACCAACGGAAGTCAGGAGTCTCGAGGGTCGACCAGGTAACCATAGCGCTGTGCCCAACGTTCTTAAGAGATGCGGGAGAGTACGTACGAGCCAGCTTGGTCAGATAGGGAGCAAAGGAGCTGGATGCCATCAGATAGACTGGCGTAACGATGATGCCTTCGATAAGCATCTTGATAAGGTTGCCACCGGAAAGCATGAGCAGGCAGGGGCCGAGGCAGATGTTTACGATTCCAGCGAAAGGCAGAACCACATTTCCGACAGGTGCGAGGACAAACGCCCAAATCAGCTCGAACGGAATGAGCAGAATCATCGAAACCCAAAGCTCGTCAGAGCCAGCAATGATAGGCCAATCCAAGCCAATGATCAGTTCGCGGCCTTCGAAGCGACTCTTCATAAAGGATCCGACAGCATCGGAGATTGGCGCAAGAGCCTGCATAAACAGCTTAGAGACCGTCGGGAAGAGCTGCATTGCCGTGCCAGCCTGGATGCCAAGCGTCAAAGCCTTCTGGGGATCCTTATACGCAACTGCACCAAGCACCGTACCAATGATGAAGCCCATTACGCTGTTCTCACCGAAAATGCCAATCTTGTCACGGAGCCACTTGGCATCAACATGGTTGTTCTCGATTGCAGGAACCTTCTCGAGAAGCTTTTCGAAGGGAAGCACGACAGCGCAGGAAAGCATGAGGGCATGAGGAACCGTAACGCCAGGGATTCCAGTAACCTTCTGAATCGTAGGCTGAATCGCATCGCCAACCTTCAGTTCAACAATAATCTGAATAGAAGCAGCCACGAAACCAAGGACGACTGAAGTGCCCTCAGGAATTCCAGCAGAAACGCAAAGGTAGTAGGTGATGACGCAAGTGCAAAGCTTCGTCCAGCAATTCCAAAGGTCGACATTCAGCACGTTGGTAAGCTTGAACTTAAGCATGATGATGTTGATGACGATAAGAAGCGGGAAGCAAAGCGTCCCGTAAGGCCACGCCCACGCAATAGCAGAAAGGGCGGGCCAACCGACATCAACTGCCGGAAGGCTGATGCCAGTGGCAGTTGCAAGACCCTGGGCAGCAGGAGTGATTGCGCCAGTCATAAAGTTGATAAGAACGTTCATGCCGGTAAAACCGATGCCAAGCGTAAGTGCAGCCAAGAATGCATCGCTGAACTTCATCTTACAAATCAGCCCAATGATGAGCATAATCAGCGGCACGAAAACAGCCGCTCCAAAGCCCAGTATGTACTGGACTACGTTATATAGAACGTCCATGAATCCTCCCTCAATCAAGTCAGATGCACTAAACTGAGAGACAGCATTCCTGTGTTGAAATTTTTAATTTCATTTCGCTTATTTTGATGACTGCCCCGTCTATCGCTTATGAGCGCTCAGGAATGCTAAATCTCCCCATAACCAAAACTAGTCAACGTAGCCCTCGCGAAGCGTAGTTCCGTACCACTTCGCAGTGTCCTTCAGTCCTTGGTCAGGAATACCAGGATTCTTTCCACCAGCCGCCTGCGAAAGCAGCCACACCTCTGCGCACTTATCAATCGTTTCGAGAAGCCCAAACGCATCATGCATGGAATCGCCGGTGGTAAACACTCCGTGATACTGCCACACAACGCAACGCCGCGTCTTCATGCGCTCGTTTGTCTCCCTCGCAATCTCGGGAGTGCCGGCAACGCACCAAGGAACCAGTCCAACACCATCAGGAAAGACAACCACCCCCTCCGTAATCATCCTCCAAAGCGCAAGCGTGAACTCACGCTCATCGGTTGGGCCACAATGCGTCATCGCAAGAACGTGCGTTGCGTGATTGTGCATAACCACACGCTGGTTCGAATCAACCGCAAGGCGAACAGCATGAGTAGTAATATGAGATCCAAGCTCCGACGTAGGACGATTGTCAATCAAGCCAGCCGCAATCTCATACTCGTCGCCCTCTTCGGGAAGATAGATAATACCGAGGAGATGGTCGAGATCATCCTTCAGCTCTCGGAAGTAAGATCCAGAAGCAGTTACAAGAACGTACTTGCCACGAAGCGCATCTGGAATTCCCTCGGTGAGCGTGAGCTTCTTCCCCGTTCCCGGAACATAATTCAAACTAGCAGCCTCGTCGTCGGTCAACAGGTAGGTGATGTTGCCACCATTCGCCTCATCCCAGCCCTTTTGATACATTTGGAAGCTGAGATCGGCAACTTCCTTGACGGCCTTCAAGTCTTTCCAATCTGACATCCTAAGAATCTCCTTTCGAAAACTGCAGACCCACTCTTCTTCTTTATCTAGCCCGAAACCTCTTTGCTACCCGAGCGCTTCTTCATCCGTTCAGCTTTCAAGGCAGCAATGATTTCCCGTTTCTGCTCGTTCGTAATTTGAATCTTCTTATGAAGTCTTATGCCCTTACCCTGGTCAGGACCCAGAAGCGTCTCCAACCCATATCTATTGATAAGAAAGGCCAACACGAGTGCGAGCGCAGAGGTCATCAAATTAACGGTCATGAACCCAAGGAGCAACAAGCAGAAGTCAAGGATGATCAGAAATACCCAGACGGGTTTCGGAAACATGTCTCTTGACATGTCATCCCCCCAAACTGTAAATCGCTACTTCAACGACTTAAGCAGCTCAGCAAGCTTGTCGGCCTCTTGATCGGCTCCGACTCCCGTTAAGAATTTGATTCCGTCGAACGTAGGAATATCGAAACTCTCGCCCTTTACGATCGAGACGTACGCATCTGCACCGTTGATGTAATGACGAAGGGATTTGATGTCTACTGCCTCGACATCAGCATCAACGCCGCGGTCCTTCAGCATGCGGGTCACCTTTGAGGCTACCAGCTGAGAAGTCGCAACCCCAGAGCCACATGCACAAATTACTCGAGCCATAACGAACCTCCTCCATACACGGGCCGTTTGCTCGGCCCTGATACCAGCTGACGGCAGACTCGCATATTGCTTTGTCTGCAGCCATCTACTTACTAATTGAGATTCTATGAAGGAGGAAAATTGTGCACAAGCTTAACTGTCTTCACATGATTTCGCAAAAAAGGATACTGGATAAACTCGTTTCACGTTTATTGCGAAGAAATCAACTATATGGCGATATTGGAGCGCCTCATAAATAACTTTCCAAATAGACAGCGAGCCTCACAACAACCGACTTTCACGAAAATGGACGGTTGTCACAGAAATAGACAACCGTCCATCATATCTAACTACCTCTTAGTGACTTCGTATTCGTAATGTTCAATCAACGAGGCAGCCGCTGCAGGCGTATCGACTTGTCGCAGCTCTTTCAAGAACAGATCGCCTGGCATAGTAATCATGTCGAACAAGTTTGCCAACGCTTTAAGGTGCGTCCGGCTATCAACAGCACTCAGAGTGCAGACAAACTCAATCGGATCGTTTGCCTCGCTTCCAAAGAGGACGGGTTCCCTAAGGCGTATCAAGCTCATCCCCATCTTTATCGTCCCGCCGTCAGGAGAGGCATGGGGCATTGCAAAACCAGGTGCCAGTACTGAATATGGCCCATATTCCTTGACCCCCTGAATCATCGCATCGATGTACCGCTCTTCTATATATCCCAAATCTAGGAGTTTCTTAGCGGACTTCCTAATCGCGTCTTGCCAATCGGAGCATTCAACGTCGAGCGAAATATGGCTGGCTGGAAGCAGCTGATGGAGATAGGGCGCAATCACCTGGGTCTCCAGATGCTGCGCCTCCCTAAAATACCTTCGTACTTCGACGCGTATCTCTCCAAGTAAAGCCTGATCATTCCCAGCATGCTTGACTATTATTGGCTCAATCCTATTCAGAAGACCCTTTGCGTTAACGGTATCTAGCTCTTCTCCCGTAGACAGCATCTTTGACTCAAGCGCCGATAGCTTCTCATGGATTAAGCCATATTCGTGCTCTCTAAGAGGTAGCTTAATAACGATGTGATCAACCGGGCAATTCTCCACTGGTACGGTCGAGATTACCAAGTCAGCATTGTAAGAACCAAGATACGGCACGTCATGCGCAGGCACCACCTTGATGACCTCTATATCGAAATGCCCGCGAAGCTCTTCAGCAAGAAGTTGAGACGTCCCGATTCCTCCATTGCAAACCACGACCACTCGTGGACGAACACCCCTGTTCTTCCTCCTCTCGAGGGCCGCACAGATGTGAAGGGCAATGTACATTCTTTCGACATGGCTTATCTCGCGATGCGCATAGTCTTCCAACGGTGCAATGTTTCGCTCTACCGCATGAAAAATATCTGGCTGATCATTAATCACTTCGCTTACCGCTGGAGTCTCGGGAAAATGCGATGGCTCAGTCGAAAACATCGACTCAAGGTGATTCGAAAGATATTCGAATAAGTCATAGTCATCATTAAGATCAATTCCGATGTCTTTTGATATCTTGCGAATGAACGTACGGGATAGCTTTTGAACTTGCATATCGTCAATGCTGAATCTCGCGCCACCATGGAACCTCAAGGAATTTCTGAGCGCAGCAAAGAATCGTTCCTCATTCTCTCCCATGGGAACCTTGCAGTATTGCCCCACCAACGCGATTGTCTCTTGGTCGAATTCTGTCACCGGAGCTTCCATGTCCTCGGAGAGCCCTTCGAGGAAATCACCTCTAATGTCTCTCTCAACGCATATACACAAGTGACTAACGGCAAGCTGAAATGGATCGTCCATTAAATTGATGCCATGTGTATGACACAGCTCATTCAATATCTTCTTTATTGTAATCGCGTAGAGTTTCACCGATGAGTGCTCGGGCATCGAAAGCCACTGCTCCACGACCGGCACAGCTCGGCTGATAAAGCTACGAAGAAATACCCGTTTTGTGCTCTCACGCCCATTGACGCGAAGGCCACGACTAGGCTTCGATTCGACTTGGAGCCCGGCATCGGCGATGCGGCTCTTTATGCCATCAAGATCGTTGAGTATTGTCGCCCTGCTCACAGAGAATAATTCAGCAATCTCGTTGAGCGTCAAGTACTTGTCCGAATCAACAAGAAGGGCAGCTCCAAGATCCTTGCGCTCTTCACTCGACATCTTGTAAGCAAATGTGTCGTCTACAGGAAGAATCTCCTCGGCCTTAGAAAGGTCTTCGGGTAGTTGTATGACCCCTTTGGGTCCAAGAGATATCCGCCCAAGCGAGTTTTCTTCTAGAAAAGCGTTTAACGATTTCAAGTCATTTCGAATAGTGCGCTCCGACACATCAAAGAGACTAGCGAGGCTCGAAAGGCTACAGGAACTTGAGGAATGAGACAATCTCTGGACTATTCGGACCGTTCTTTTGTTCATGACGAATAAATCCCCCCCCGTCAGCGTTTAGACGTGCCACAGCCGGCGTCAGCACATAGATGAAATCACGAGATTGAGGCGATTGATTAGATTGCTTTGAGCAACTCTTCCAGCGGCTTTTCTGGATACATTGCAATGCTTTCAATAGCCTTTGCTACTGAATCGCTCTTCGAGTCAGGAATCTTCCACCGCGCTGCTCGCATTACATTCTTGTCGGAATTCGCAACCGCAACAGAGTCTGGCACCGCCTCAATCATAGGAAGATCATTCTCTGAGTCACCAAATACAACCACTTCATCAAGTGAGACGTCGAGATAATCGGCAATTAGACGGACGCTGTCACCTTTATCCCACTCCCCCGCATTAACGTCAATAACCTTGGCGGTCATGCTTGGCATCACAAAACTCAGACTCGGCACCAGTTCGCGCAGGTTATCGCGCAATTGCGTCATCTGGTCACGTGAGCATGAGCACTGAATGTTTGCCTTCAGGTAATCGCGGTCCTGCACATCCGGAACAACCCCAAATACGCTTTTACCCCATGTGTCCGGTGGATTTGATGCCACGCGCTCTGGAAAGCGAGTGACAAGATTGGTGTCATTTAAGTCATCGGGATTGTAGATGGCAAGCCATGCATCAGCATCCATCCTATCCAGGTAGACCGCAACTTTTCGTAGGTCCTCACCGCTGATCATGACGCGTTGAATGGCAATCCCATCGACGGTGACGATTTGTCCGTTTGCAAAAGCCCCAGTGCGATAACATACCTCGTCACCTTGGAACATCCATTTCATAGACGCAGGCATTCGCCCAGTAACCGGGCCAAAGTGTATACCAGCATTGACTAGTGCATGAATGGCGCTTATAGCCTTTAAACTCGCATGATCAAAACCGAAAGGAATCAGAGTATCATCCAAATCAGTCATCACGAGTTTTACCATATACTCATGTCTCCAAACATGAACTAGTGAAATGCATACACCCTATTGTGAGATTCGCACAAATTGGTTTTGTACCCTAGTACTAGACATCTGTACCGTCAACGAGTATTACGTGATCGCATTGTATCTATCGCTGTACGGCACCTAATGCCTCAGGGGCGCCCCGCCGAGTTGACGGGACGCCCCTGAGGTGACGATTCATGCATGGTGCAGCAGGTGCCAAGGGGGCAGCCCTTCTCGCCCGGCGGCACTGGTCGTGCGTTTATTCTTCTCGCCCGATGCGGTAGATGAGATTAGAAGTCCGCGTTGCCGACGGTGCGGGGGTGCGGGAGGACGTCGCGGATGTTATCGACGCCGGTGAGGTACATGACGAGGCGCTCGAAGCCCAGACCGAAGCCGGCGTGGTGGCAGGTGCCGTAGCGGCGGAGGTCCAGGTAGTACTTGTACTGGTCCTTCTCCATGCCAAGCTCCTCGATGCGGCGCTCGAGGACGTCGAGGCGCTCCTCGCGCTGGGAGCCGCCGATGATCTCTCCGATGCCGGGGACGAGGCAGTCCGCGGCGGCGACCGTCTTGCCGTCGTCGTTCTGGCGCATGTAGAACGCCTTGATGTCCTTGGGGTAGTTGGTGACGAACGTGGGCTTCTTGAAGTGCTGCTCCGTGAGGTAGCGCTCGTGCTCGGTCTGGAGGTCGATGCCCCACTTGACCGGGTACTCGAACTTGTGGCCGGCCGCCTGGGCGTCCGTCAGGATCTTGACGGCGTCCGTGTAGGACACGCGTGCGAAGTCGCTTGTGGCGACGTGCTGCAGGCGCTCCTTCAGACCCTTGTCCACGAACTTGTTGAACATGTCGAGCTCATCAGGGCAGTGCTCCATAACGTAGTTGATGACGTACTTGAGCATCTGCTCGGACACGTCCATCTCGCCCTCGAGGTCGCAGAACGCCATCTCGGGCTCGACCATCCAGAACTCCGCCGCGTGGCGACGGGTGTTGGAGTCCTCCGCGCGGAACGTGGGGCCGAACGTGTAGACGTCGCCGAAGCTCATGGCGAAGTTCTCTGCCTGGAGCTGGCCGGAGACGGTGAGGTTGGTCTGCTTGCCGAAGAAGTCCTTGCTGTAGTCGACCTTGCCGTCCTGGGTGAGGGGCGGGTTGGCCGGGTCGATCGTGGTGACGCGGAACATCTCTCCGGCGCCCTCGGCATCTGACGCGGTGATGATGGGTGTGTTGACGTAGACGAAGCCGCGCTCCTGGAAGAAGCGGTGGATGGCGAAGGCAGCGACGCTGCGCACGCGGAACACCGCGCGGAACAGGTTGGTGCGGCTGCGCAGGTGCTGCTGGGTGCGCAGGAACTCGCGGGTCTGGCGCTTCTTCTGCATGGGGTAGTCCGGCTGCGCCGCGCCCTCGACCACGATGGTCTGGGCCTGGAGCTCGAACGGCTGCGGGCGCTCGGGCGTGAGCGCGAGCTCGCCGGTGATGATGAGGGCGGAGCCCACCGTGAGGGCGGCGACCTCCTCGTAGTTGGCGAGCTTCTCTCGGTTCATGACGACCTGCAGGTCCTTGAAGCAGCTGCCGTCGTTGAGCACGACAAAGCCGAAGTTCTTCATGTCGCGGATCGAGCGGACCCAGCCGGCCACGGTGACCGTCTTGCTCCCAAACTCGTCCATGTGCGCATAGAGCTGCGCGATCCTGGTACGGTCCATCTGAGGGATCCCCCTTTGGTTCAAGGGCGCGCCTTCGGGCGGGGGCCAGGCTCTTCTCCGCCCGGCACTGCCCTGCCACGGGCCCGCCTTTGGCCCCGGCGCGCATGCTGTCCAACCACGTAACCATATCGCAAAACGGGTGTGCGTGCCGCGCTAAGTGGGCGGCGCCTTGCTACTCTGGTGTGGTTTGGACGAGCGACATCGCGACTTGGAGGCGGACATGGCGAGGGGACTTCCGGACTACAGGCTGATTGCGGCGCAGATCGAGGCGCTGGCCGAGGAGGACGCGGCCTGGGTGCCGCTTCTGGCGAACGCGTCCGCGCTGATGATGGACGGCGTGGACAACCTGAACTGGGCGGGGTTCTACCTGATGCGTCCGGTTGGGGCGGATGCCGCGGGCAACGTCGAGCGCGAGTTGGTGCTGGGGCCGTTCCAGGGGAAGGTCGCGTGCGTGCGCATTGCCGTGGGGCGCGGCGTGTGCGGAACGGCCGTTGCGACGGACTCGACGCAGCTGGTGCGCGACGTGCACGAGTTTGCCGGGCACATCGCGTGCGACAGCGCGTCGAACTCCGAGGTGGTGGTGCCGATCCACGCGGGTGGGCGCGTCGTGGGCGTGCTGGACGTGGACTCTCCGCTGGTGGGGAGGTTTGGCGAGGCGGACGCGCGCGGCATGGAGGCCGTGGTTGCCGCCATCGAGCGCTGCTGCGACTTCGAGGGGCTGGCGTAGCGGGGCGGCGTGGGTGCTGCGAGCTGCGGACGCCCGGCGACCGCACGCCGCCCGTGCCGGCACGCGGCGCCGGCCGCCCTCCCCCGCGCCTTACGCCAGCTCGGTCTCCGGATGCTCGCGCGTAAGGAAGTCCTTGTTCGTGACCTTGGCACCCAGAAGCTGCTCGCACTTCTCGGCCAGCTCGTCGATGGCCGCGTGAAGGTCTGCGGAACGCTCGGGCATCACGTTCTCCATGATGAACATGCAGTGCGGCGTCGCGTCCGAGACCTCGGTGCGCTGGCCGTCGCGCCAGTTCCAGCAGCGGCAGACCGCGCCGGCGTCGTCCAGGTAGGCGATCTCGCCGGGCAGCGTGGGGTCGCTCTCCTCCTCGCCGATGGGCAGGAAGTAGTCGCCGCCGTCCGTCATGGCAAGGCGGAACGTGCCCTGGATGGCGTCGATGTTCTCCGCGCCGATGGGCAGGGCGTACTTCAGAGATATCGCGTTGCTCACGTCGACGCTCGGGACGATGTGGCCCACGGGGTTGTCCTTGAGAACGCGCTTCAGCAGGTTCTCGACGGAGCAGCGCGCGCCCTTCTTCGTCTTGAACTTGCGATACGCGTCGCGCCACACGGCGACGACCTCGTTCTTGCTGATGGTCGTGCTCGTCAGCCACTCCTCCGCGCTCGCGTTCGCGCGATCTAGGAACTTGGCCGCGGCCTTGGCCTCCTCCTCGCCTATCTGGTCGGTCGGCCTCACGCCGTCCACGCACAGCACGCCGATCTCCACGTCGGGGAACACCTGCCAGAACGAGTCCTCGACCACAAACCTCTTACCCATGACGCCTCCCATCGCCCGCGGGCCCAGCCCGCGCCGCTCGCCGATTCCGTTGCTTATATTCTTACCACAAGTTGGCATATTGGATTGCAAGATTCCTTGCATTTATCAGTCCTTCTCAAATACTTTGCTTGTTTCATGCATCACAAATTGCATATTTTGCAGGCGAGAAGAACGTGGCGCCCCAGCTTGACGCCGCCACGCGGCCGCGGCGCGGGCATAGTTTTCGCGGGTCGGGGCGAATCGCTGCATAAAATCTTCGCTACGGAGACGCGGCCGTGCGGGCGAGAAAGTAGAATGGTGGTCGCGCCCTATGATCGGGCCGCGCTCCCTGCGGGGGTCCTCCCTGCGAGGTCGCGCCGCTGCGCGGGCGCAAGGCAGGCGCAAGTCGGAGGTGCACATGGCAGACGGTTCCACATGCACGGACCAGAACGCGGGCCAGACCGAGGGCTATCGCATGGAGCACGACTCCATGGGCCAGGTCAGGGTTCCCGCCGCGGCGCTTTGGGGCGCGCAGACGCAGCGCTCCTACCAGAACTTCCCCATCGGGACGGAGACCATGCCCCAGGGCATCGTGCGCGCGTTCGCCATCCTCAAGAAGGCGGCCGCGCAGGCAAACGCCCAGCTCGGCACCCTTGACCCCAAGGCCGCGAGCCTCATCGAGCGCGCGGCGGACGAGGTCCTTTCCGGCAGGCACGACGACCAGTTCCCGCTCAAGGTGTGGCAGACGGGCTCCGGCACGCAGTCGAACATGAACGTGAACGAGGTCCTCGCGAACCGCGCGAACCAGATCGCCGCTGCGGAGGGCGTCGCGCTCGAGGGGCCCGTGCACCCCAACGACTCGGTCAACCGCTCGCAGTCCTCGAACGACACCTTCCCCACGGCCATGCACATCGCGGCCGTGCTGGCCGTCACGCGCGAGCTCATGCCCGCGATCGACCAGCTCGTGGCGACGTTCGAGCGCCTGGAGCGCCAGAACGCCGGCGTGGTGAAGAGCGGGCGCACCCACCTGCAGGACGCGGTGCCCATCGCGTTCAGCCAGGAGATTTCTGGCTGGCGCGGCATGCTCGAGGCCTCGCGCGAGCAGCTGGCGGCGAGCCTTCCCATGCTGCGGCGCCTGGCGCTGGGCGGCACGGCCGTCGGCACGGGGCTCAACGCCCCCGCCGGCTTCGACGTGCTGGTGGCAGAGCGCATCAGCGCGCTCACCGGCGAGCCGTTCCAGACCGAGGCTAACAAGTTCCACGCCCTTACCAGCAAGGACGCCATGGTCTTCTCGCACGGCGCCATAAAGGCGCTTGCCGCGAACATGATGAAGATCGCAAACGACGTGCGCTGGCTTGCAAGCGGGCCGCGCCTGGGCCTGGGCGAGATCACGATTCCCGCAAACGAGCCCGGCAGCTCCATCATGCCCGGCAAGGTGAACCCCACGCAGTGCGAGGCCGTCACGATGGTGGCCGTGCAGGTGATGGGAAACGACGCGACCATAGGCTTCGCGGCGAGCCAGGGCAACTTCGAGCTGAACGTGTTCATGCCGGTCATCGCATACAACTACCTGCAGAGCGTGCGGCTCCTTGCCGACGCAATCAGATCGTTTGACGAGCGCTGCGCCGCGGGAATCACGGCAAACCGCGAGCGCATGGCCCACAACCTGCACAACTCGCTCATGCTGGTCACGTGCCTGAACCCCTACATTGGCTACGAGCGCGCCGCGAAGGTCGCGCGCAAGGCGTTTGACGAGGGATGGAGCCTCCGCAAGGCGTGCGTGTCCCTTGGGTATCTGACGGAAGAGAAGTTCGACGAGGTTTTCAAACCGGAGGAGATGGTCTAGAGGATGGACGAGACAAGCGCAAAGAGCCTGAGGCTCCACGAGGAGCTCCAGGGCAAGATCGAGGTCGTTTCTCGCGCAAAGGCCGAGACGAACGAGGACCTCGCGCTGCTGTACACGCCCGGCGTGGCAGAGCCGTGCCGGCAGATCCAGGCGGACTACAGCAAGTCCTGGGAGCTGACGCGTCGCTCGCACCTGGTGGCCGTGATCACCAACAGCACGGCCGTCCTGGGCCTGGGCGACATCGGCGCCGCGGCCGGCATGCCCGTGATGGAGGGCAAGTGCCTGCTCTTCAAGGAGTTTGGCGACGTGGACGCCTTCCCCATCTGCGTCGACACGCACGACACGGACGAGCTGGTGCGCACCGTGCAGCTCATCAGCAAGAGCTTTGGCGGCATCAACCTGGAGGACATCGCCGCGCCGCAGTGCTTTGAGGTCGAGGACCGCCTGAAGGAGTTGTGCGACGTCCCCGTGTTCCACGACGACCAGCACGGCACCGCCATCGTGACGGCCGCGGGCCTGCTGAACGCCGTGAAGGTGACAGGCAAGAAGATGGGCGAGCTCAAGATCGTGATGAGCGGCGCCGGCGCGGCCGGCCTTGCCATCGCGACGCTGCTGACGCACATGGGCTTTGGCAACGTGATCCTGTGCGACCGCAAGGGCGCCATCTACGAGGGACGCGACGGCCTGAACCCGTACAAGCAGCGCGTGGCCAAGATCACGAACAAGGACCACGAGGCGGGGTCGCTGGCCGACATGCTGGTGGGCGCGGACGCGTTCCTGGGCGTCAGCAAACCGGGCCTCGTGACGCCGCAGATGGTGGGCACCATGAAGGACGGTATCGTGTTCGCGATGGCCAACCCCACGCCCGAGATCATGCCGGACGAGGCGAAGGCCGGCGGCGCGAAGGTCGTGGCGACGGGCCGCTCCGACTTCCCGAACCAGATCAACAACGTGCTGGTCTTCCCCGGCATCTTCAAGGGCGCCCTCGCGGCGCGCGCGCCGAAGATCACGGAGGAGATGGAGATCGCGGCCGCCGAGGCCATCGCGGGCCTGGTGCCGGAGGACAAGCTGTCCCCGGACTTCATCATCCCGTCCGCCCTGGACAAGACCGTGGCCGACGTCGTCGCCAAGGCCGTCGCGGACCGCGTGCAGAAGTAACGCGGGATCGGCGGCGCGGACAGCAGTCCGCACTCGCATGCGTCAAAGGCAGCGCCGCGGGGAGAAGGACGAGCTCTTCTCCCCGCGGCATTTTCTTGCCAAGATGCGCCAACTAAGCGCGAGGGATGCGAGCTACGCCAAACGGACACCGCGCAAGCCTGGACACCCACGTCACACACCCGCGATGGAATGGCATGCGCGTACGCACCAGGGGTGAGTTTGCGACATCTTGCAAACTCGGGGCGGGTGTGTGACGTGCGGGTGGCATGCCACGGCACACACCGCAGGCGAGCTTACAGAATGATGCAAACTCATGCGTGGTGTGTATCTGCAACAAGGGCGCCGCCGCACACACCGCAGGCGAGCTTGCCGGCTTTCGCAAACTCGGGGCAGGTGTGTTGCGCCAGAGTGGGCGCCATGGCAGGAAGTGGCGGGTGTGTACCCGGTACCTTGTTCAAACGTTTATGTCGCGACGATTCTACCTGCAACAATGTTGGATTAAACCAAAGTCGCATGTCACACACCTGGGGGCTTCTCGCATTTTGCGCAACACACCCGCCACATCGCGGCATCGACCGCCACTTTACGCATCACACCCGCGGTGAGGTTGCGGAGTCTCGCAAACTGGGGCCTGGTGTGTGACTAAGGTCCGCGACGCACGTCACACACCCGCGGCGACCTTGCGTGCACGCCACCCGTTTGCCGCCGGTGCGTGCAGGCGGCACTCCCCCGGCGCGGCACCCCAGCGCACCGGCACCCCAGCGCGCCGACACTCCCCCGGTGCAGCACGCCCTTGGCCCTCTGATGATGTTGTGCCATTGCGCCCGGTTGCGGCGGTCGCGCTCGCGCCGTGGCGCGCGGGGTGCGACAATGGTACGACTAACGATATGACGGATGGGCTACCCCGGGGAGGTGCGACGCGTTGGCAGAAAGGCGAAGGCCCAGCAAGAGGCAGTCGCGCCCCCAGGGGCAGAGGGCCCAGGGCCACGTGCCATCTCGTCGCGGCAGCGCGCGCCCGGACGGCGTCTCGGCAGAGCCCCGCCGCGATTCGCGCCAGGCACAAAGGCCGTCCCGCGGCGCGTCCGCGCGCGGCACGGCCCACGGCACTCCCAGGGCCGGCGCGACGCGCGCAACCGGCACGCCGCGTACTTCTCGCGGAAGCAGGGGCAGCTCGCGAAGCAGCCTCGGAAGCTCCATGGGCGGAGCGCACGCCACCAGGTACGGCGCGTCGCACGCCGGCTCTTGGGGCGCGGGAGGTCGCGTGGCGCGCGACGGCAGCGGCTCGCGAGAAGTGCGCGGCACCAGGGCCGACCGCGGGCGCGAGGCGCACCCCCGCGACGGTCGCGGACGCGAGGCGCGCCAGCCGCGCAAGATGCTCCGGCCAAAAGACACCGCCCTCGAGCTGCGGCGCGAGGAGTACGGCCAGATCGGACTCGCCACGCGCAGCCAGACGAGCCGCCGCCGGCAGGAAAGCCGGCTCCGCAAGATCCGCGACCTGGGGTCCACCAGGCCGCCGTTCCCGTTCAAGCCGCTCATCGCCCTCGTGGCGGTGCTCCTGGTGGCAAGCGTGGGCGTGCTTGCGGGCACCAGCATCATGCGCGCGCTGCAGCAGCCCGCCCAGACGCAGGAGGCCGGCAGCAAGGTCAAGATGAAGGGCGGCAGGTCCACCGCCATCGACGACAGCAAGAAGATCTTCACCACCACGTACGACTGGGACAACGCCACCGTCAAGAGCGGCCGCATCAGCTACAAGGTGGGCGGAAAGGTGGTCTCGCGCACCGGCGTCGACGTGTCGGAGCACAACGGCAAGATCGACTGGCCCAAGGTCGCGGCTGACGGCATCGACTTCGCGTACATCCGCATTGGCTACCGCGGCAGCGTCGAGGGCAACATCACGCACGACAAGCGCTTCGAGCAGAACTTCGACGGCGCGCGCAAGAACGGGCTGGACGTGGGCGTGTACTTCTTCTCGCAGGCCATCACGCCGGAGGAGGCGCGCGACGAGGCCCGCTACGTGGTGAAGCAGCTGGACGGCTACGCCACCGCATACCCCGTCGTGTTCGACATGGAGCCGTCCCTCAGCGGCGACGACCGCATCTCGAGCCTGACGAACGACCAGATGACCGCCATCGCGAAGGCGTTCTGCAAGGAGCTGCAGAAGAACGGCTACTACGCGTGCGTCTATGGCAGCCGCGCGGACCTAGCCCACTACGACCTCGCCGCGCTGTCGCGCTACGGCTTCTGGTACGCGGAGTACGCGAAGGCGCCCACGATGGCGCTGCGCTACGGCATATGGCAGTACACGGACTCCGGCAAGGTGGACGGCATCGACGGCAACGTCGACTTGGACATAGACCTCACCACGGCGCTGGAAAAGGTCCAGAAAGCCGAGAAGAGCAAGGCACAATGACAGAGTGGCTGGTACATAGGTTCATCCACGACGCGGACCAAACGGACCGCCCCGACGTGAGAAACGCGCACGGCACGCTTGCGAGCATCGTGTGCATCGTCTGCAACATCCTGCTGTGCACCACGAAGGGTCTCGTGGGCCTGGCGGCGGGGTCCGTCTCCGTCGTGGCAGATGCCGTGAACAACCTGACGGACGCCTCGAGCAACATCGTGAGCCTCATAGGCTTCAAGCTCGCGAGCCGCCCGGCGGACAAGGGCCACCCCTACGGACACGGCCGCATCGAGTACATGGCGGGGGTCGTCGTCGCGTTCATCATCGTGGCGGTGGGCCTCGATCTGGCAAAGGCCTCGATCCAGAAGATCGCGCACCCGGAGCCCACGGACTTCTCGCCCGCGGTGGTGGTGGCGCTGCTGCTCTCCATCGGCGTGAAGGCGTGGATGGCCCGCTTCAACCACGCCCTTGCGAGGCGGATCGACTCCGTCACGCTGGAGGCCACGTCCCAGGACTCCAAGAACGACGTGCTCGCGACGTCCGCGGTGCTGGCCGCCGGCGTCGTTGGCAAGATCGCCGGCATCGACCTGGACGGCCTTGCCGGCCTTGCCGTGGGCGCGTTCATCATGTGGAGCGGCTTCGAGCTGGTGCGCGACACGCTGGACCCCCTGCTTGGACAGGCGCCCGACCCAAAGCTCGTGAGCCACATCCACGACACGATCATGAGCTATCCCGGCGTGCTGGGCACGCACGACCTGATGGTGCATGACTACGGCCCCGGCCGCAAGTTCGCGAGCGCCCACGTCGAGATGGCGGCCGAGATCGACCCCATCCGCAGCCACGAGGTGCTGGACTCCATCGAGCACTACTTCGAGGATGAGGAGGACCTGCCCCTCGTGCTGCACTACGACCCCATCGTCACGTTCGACCCCGAGGACCACGACCTGCGCCACTGGGTGTCAGACCAGGTGAAGACCATCGACGGACGCCTGACCGTGCACGACGTGCGCACGACGCGCCAGGACGGCACCCTGCATGTGTCGCTGGACTGCGTGCGCCCGCACGACCTGCCCATGACCGACGAGGAGCTGAGCGAGCGCATCTGCAAGATCCTGCACAGGCGTTGCGCTGACGCCGTCTGCCACGTGACCGTGGACTCGAGCTACGTATCCACCGGCGTCTAGCCGCAAACCCCATGACGCTCCCTTGGCACCGCCGCAGGCACGTCTTCGGTGTGGATGCAGTCGACACCGTTCTCCTCGCACAGCTTCACAAGCTTCTTGTCGCACGAGAAGAGCGTGCCACCTGACCTGCGGGCAAGCACCAGATACGTGATGTCGTAGGCAGGATGTTCCAGTCGCACTGCTTCCGCGAGCACCTCCGATGCAAGGTCGAGCGCGTCTGCATACTCGTCCACGAGCGACAGTGCGATGAAGAGCCGCCTTGTGGCCTCCTCCCGCCGCATGACCCCTGCCCGCACGTACTTCCAGAAGGCGTTCGTCACCTCGGATTGAAAGAGCGGCACGCTCACCACGCGTTCGTCCACGTACCAAAGCCCGCGCAGCGCGCGGCCTTCCACGGTGTCGAGCGCGATCTCTATCGCGGCAGAGCTGTCCAGCACGATCACCTGGCATCACGGTCCGCCCGGACCAGCTCCTCCGCAGAGGGAAACCCATCCGGCACGTTGACTGGACCCAGAGTGTCCGCCTCTGCAAACGCGCGCCGACGGCGCTCGCGCCGCTGCGCAACCACGGCAGGGTCCTCCCCCACCCAGTCCATCCATGCGGGAACGCGCCGGCCGGTGCCATCGACACCTTCCGGCGCACCCTGTAGATAGAGTTGGATTATGTGCGCGGTCTGCTGCGCAAGGCTGCGGTGCTGGCTCTTGGCCGCAAGAGAGAGCCCCTCGTACAGATCCTGGGGAAGGTCGCGTACCTGAAGCGTCGCCACGGCGATCACCACCTGGGCTCGATGCTCATGCAATGTGCATGCATTATGCACCGCGTGACTACGCGCCGTCAATCACCGTTTTCGGGCGCCTTCGCAAGAGGTTCTGCGAGCGACTCTGCGGCCCTACTAGGCCCGGACAGCGTCACCGCCACGCGCCATGCGTCCGGCAGCGGCAAGGCTCGTGGCTATGCCGGCCTTCATCAGGTCGAGCGCCACGAACGGCGCGACGCCCGCCGCAAACGCGGCCGCGGGCGCAAGGTGCGCCACTACCATGAGCTGCGCCCAGCCACATGTGTACACGACGGCGATCGTGGTCGCGAGCGCAAGCATCGCGCGCACGACATACGGCACGCGCAGGCAAGAAGCGCCCCTGAGCACAAGCGTGCCCACCGCGGCCGCAGCGACAAAGCCCAGGATGAAGCCTCCGGTGGGGCCGGCGATGCGCGCGACGCCACCCATGCCGCCAGAGAACACCGGTGCGCCGAGCGAGCCCACGAGCACATAGGACGCGGCGCTCGACACGGCCTCGCGCGGACGCATCGCCAGCACCACCAGGCAGAGCGCCAGCACCTGCAGCGTGAAGGGCACCGGCGTCAGCGGCACCTCCACGCGGGCGCTCGCGCACAGCGCCAGCGTGCCCAGCGCCACGCGAAGCACGCCCGCTGCCGCACCCTCGCCGCGCAGCACGCGCGCCGCGACCACGTGAGTGCGCTGTCCACCGTTCGAAACCACACCGTTCTCGACCATGCCTGCACCTCTCTTCCACGGGACGCCGCCAACGGCGGGCGCCCGCCCTTCTCTCCCGCTCTTCTTGCACGCGCCTTCCACCCGCCTTGTGCGGCTGGTTTGCGCCTATCGCTCCGCGTCGCGCGGCACGTCCCACGCGATGCTGACGGAGCCCACGCCCAGGTGCAGCGACACCACGGGGCCGGCGTCGCACACCTCGACCTGCGCGGCGGGCATCGTGCGGCGCGCGCAGTCCGCAAGCGCGCGCGTCGCGTCCGATTCCCCGTAGTGCGCCACCACGATGCGCCCGTCGCGCGCGGCCTGGGGCACCTGCCGCACCAGCAGGCGGACGGTGGCGCCCATGCCGTGCGCCACGTCCACGTCGCGGATGCCGCCACGGTCCAGCTCCATCACCAGGAAGCGGTCCAGCTTTCCCGCGACGGCGCGGCGCATGGCGCCCAGCCGGCCGGAGCGGCGCAGCACGTCCATCTTCGGGACCGTGAAAGCGATTCCCTGCAGCGCCCGCGCACGCTCCAGGCGCGCCACGGCCTCGGGCAGCGTCGCGCCGGCGGAAAGCTCGCGTCGCGCGCGGCGCACCAGGAGCTCGAGCCCGCCCGACGTCGTCCACGAGTCCACTATGGCCACGCGGGCGGGGTCCGCTCCCTCGCCCACCAGCTGGTCTCGCGCCTCCACGGCGCTGCGATGCGTGCCAGAGAGCCTGGACGACATCGTGACGCACAGCACGTCCGAGCCGCACGCCAGCAGGCGCCGGAACTCGCCGTAGAACGCGGAGTGGTACACGGCCTCCGTCCCCAGCACCGTGCCGCCACGCAACAGCGCGTCGTACGCGCCGTTCTCGCCCTCGTACGTCTCGTCGCGGCGAACGCCGTCCACCAGGTAGTGCATGGGGACGATGTCGCAGCCCAGCGCGGCCGCCTCTGCGCGCGAAAGGCACGCGGAGCTGTCGCACACGATGGTGACGGGCCGCGTCGCGCCGCCGCCCTCCGGCCGACCGTTCGCTCCCTCGCTCATGCGTCGTACCTCCCGATCTTCCGGAACCTCTCGTATCGCTCGGCGAGAAGGTCGTCCGTCCCCATCGCGCCGAGCTCCGCGAGCTCGTCGTGAATCCTGCCCGCGAGCCTCCACGCGAACTCGGACGTGCCGAGCCCCTCCGCGTCGACCTCCCCGTCCACGATGCCCAGGCGCATGAGCGCCTTTGCCGTGATGCCCAGGGCGTCCGCGGCCTCCGCGGCGCGCTTCTGCGACTTCCACAGGATGGCGGCGCAACTCTCCGGACTCACGACGCTGTACACGGCGTCGGACAGCATGAGCACCCGGTCCGCCGTAGCAAGCGCGAGCGCTCCGCCGGAGCCGCCCTCGCCCATGATCACGGCGACCTCCGGCACGGCAAGCCCGCTCATCGCCATAATGTCGTCCGCGATGGCCGCGCCCTGGCCGCGCTCCTCCGCCTCCATGCCGGGGTAGGCGCCGGACGTGTCCACGAGCGTCACGACGGGCCGACCGAACTTCTGGGCCTGTCGCATGAGGCGCAGCGCCTTGCGGTAGCCCTCCGGCTTCGGCGAGCCAAAGTTGCGCGCGACGCGCTCCTTCGTGTTGCGGCCACGGTCCGTGCAGATGACGGTCACGGGGCGCCCGCGCAGAAGCGCGATGCCGCCCACTATGGCGGGGTCGTCGCCAAACTCACGGTCCCCGTGGAGCTCGACCAGCCCCTCGAACGCCTGCTCCGCCACGGTTGGCACGCTGGCGCGGCTTGTGTCGCGCACGCGGCGCACCAGGTCGTACGGGGTGGCGCGCTCGGGGTCGAGCGCCCTCTGCTCGTGGTGCGGTCGCGGCCAGCGCGGCTGCTCCGGAAACGCCGCGCGGCAGTGCGGCACGGCGCGCGCAGAATCGCCCCATGCGGTGCGGTCATGCAGGAACAGCAGGTAGGCTATGGTGGAAGGCAGGTCCTTGCGCTCGACCACCATGTCCGCGAAGCCATGCTCCAGTATGAACTCCGCGCGCTGGAAGCCGGCGGGCAGACGCTTGTGCGTGGTCTGCTCCACCACGCGCGGGCCCGCGAACGCCACGAGGGCGTCCGGCTCCGCAAGGCAGACGTCCGCGTCCATGGCGAAGCTCGCCGTGACGCCGCCGGTGGTTGGGTCCGTCAGGACCACCAGGTACAGCAGGCCGGCGTCGCCGTGGCGCCGCACGGCACACGTCACCTTCGCCATCTGCATGAGCGACGTCACGCCCTCCTGCATGCGCGCCCCGCCGGAGACGGTGAACCCCACCACGGGCAGGCGCCTCTGGGTGGCCCGCTCGAAGCAGCGGCAGATCTTCTCGCCCACGGCGCTTCCCATGGAGCCCATCATGAACGAGGAGTCCATCACGAAGAGGGCGCACGGCTCGCCGCCGATCGTTGCCTCGCCCGTGACCACGGCCTCGCGCTCGTGCGACTTCGCGTGCGCCGCGGCCAGCTTCTGGCGGTAGTCCGGAAACGACAGCACGTCGCGCGGGGCGACGTCGGCGTCCCACTCTGCGAAGCTGCCGTCGTCCACGGTGAGGGCGATGCGCTCGCGCGCGGAAAGCCGCAGGTGGTGGCCGCAGCGCGGGCACACGTCCAGGTTCTTCGCAAGGGCGTCCGCCTCGACCACGTGGCGGCAGTGCGGGCAGCGCACCAAGACCATGCGCTCGGGCACGTCCACGGGGACCTCGGTCACCGGTCCCTCGAGCTCGTTCACGCTCTTGTCGTTGCGTCTACTCATACAGGTGCTCCATCAGGTTCGTATGGTAGTTCCCGCTCAGGAACTCGTCGTTGGCGAGCACGTCCAGCTGCAGGTCGGCGTTGCACTCCACGCCGTCCACCACCAGCTCGCCCAGGGCGGAGCGCATCTTGCGGATGGCCTCCTCGCGCGTGGGGCTGTACACGACGAGCTTGCCGAGCATGGAGTCGTAGAACGGCGAGACGAGCGAGCCCACGTACAGCGCGGAGTCGAAGCGGACCCACGGGCCGTTGGGCACGTGCAGCATCGTGATGGTGCCGCATGACGGCCTGAAGTCCGGCGTCTCCGCGTTGATGCGGCACTCGATGGCGTGCCCGCTCACGGGCGCCGCGTCCACGCCGTCCGGCAGCGGTATGCCCGCGGCGACGCGCAGCTGCCACTTCACGAGGTCGTAGCCGGTCACAAACTCCGTCACGGGGTGCTCCACCTGAAGGCGGGTGTTCATCTCCATGAAGTAGAAGCTCCCGGCGTCGTCCAGCAGGAACTCGATGGTTCCCAGGCCCTCGTAGCCCACGGAGCGCGCCAGGTCGCGCGCGCACTTCTCCATGCGCAGGCGCACGTCGTCCGTGAGCGCCGGGCACGGGCTCGGGCTCTCCTCCAGAAGCTTCTGGTTCTTGCGCTGCACGGAGCACTCGCGCTCGCCAAGCGACATCACGTGGCCAAAGCGGTCGCCTATGACCTGCACCTCCACGTGGTGCGCCGGGCTCACGAACTTCTCCATGTAGCATGCGCCGTCGCCAAACGCCGCCTTCGCCTCCGTGCTCGCGCTCTCGAACGCGACCGCGGCGTCCTCGGGCCGCTCCACCTTGCGGATGCCGCGACCGCCGCCGCCGGCGCGCGCCTTCACCAGCACGGGGCAGCCGATCTTTCGCGCCTGATCCTCTGCCTGCTCGGGCGAGTCCAGAAGGTCGCAGCCCGGCACAATGGGCACGCCCGCCGCGCGCGCGGTCCGGCGCGCCTCGTCCTTGTCGCCCATGCGCTGCATCACCTCGGGGCTGGGCCCAATGAACACCAGCCCGTGCTCGCGGCACTCGCGGGCAAACTCCACGTTCTCGGAAAGGAAGCCGTAGCCCGGGTGCACGGCGGAGGCCCCGGAGGCGATGGCGACCGTCAGGATCGCGTCGATGTTGAGGTAGGACTCACTCGCGCGCGGGCCGCCTATGCAATACGCCTCGTCCGCGAGCGTCGCGTGCAGCGACTCCTCGTCCGCCGTGGAGTACACCGCCACGGTCCTGACGCCCATCTCCTTGCAGGCGCGGATGATGCGGACGGCGACCTCTCCCCTGTTCGCGATGAGGACCTTCTGGAACATGGTCTACTTCTTTCCCTCTGGCACCAGCGCGAACGACATGTCCGCCACGCAGCACACCACGCCGCCCACGCGCGCCTCGCCGTGCGCGAAGTGGAACATGCCGTGCGAGCGCACGACGGAGCAGTCGAGCTCCACGGTGTCGCCCGGGCGTACGGGGTGCTTGAAGCGAACCTTGTCCAGGCTCGTGTAGTACGGCGTCGTCCCCTTCGACGCGCCGCCCTGGGCCAGCAGCACGCAGCAGTTCTGGGCAAGCATCTCGCACAGGATGACGCCGGGCACCACGGGGTTTCCGGGAAAGTGCCCCTGCACGAAGAACTCCTCGCCCGTCACGCGCACGTGCCCCACGGCACGCCCGTCCACCAGCTCGCAGTCGTCTATCAGAAGCATCGGCGGACGGTGCGGGAGTATGGTCTCGATCTCTTCTCGGTTCATGCGCTCCCCCTAGTACAGCTTCATGAGCACGCAGCCGTATTCCACCAGCTCGCCGTCGCTGGCGCACACGTCCACGACCTCGCCGTCAACCTCTGCCGTGACCTCGTTCATGGCCTTCATGGCCTCGATCACGCACAGCGTGTCGCCCCTCTTCACCTTGGAGCCCACGTGCACGAACGGATCGGCCCCGGGTGCGGGAGCCGCGTAGTAAACGCCGACCATGGGCGCCTTCACCGCGACGACCTTCGTCATGTCAAGCGGCCTCTCGCCGGCGTCGGCCGCGCCGTCCGTCGAGGCCGCGGGCGCGTCTTCGGCGGACGGTGCCTGCGCAGGCCCTGTCGCGTCGCCCTCGGCGGGCGAGAAGGACCGTCCGCCGTCCGCCGCGACCGCTGCGGAGGCGCCTGCCGCCGCCTCGGCCGCAGCCGGCGTCGCCGCGGCCGCGGCCGTGCGCGGTGCCTGCGCCACGGCGACGCCCGCCGGGAAGGCCTCCGGGCGCTCCATCTCTATGGAGCAGTCGCCCTCCTCGATCCTCATGCGCGCAAGGCCGCGGGCCTGCATCACCTGTGCGAGCGCGTCCACGCGCGTGCTGCTGGTGTCCATGCCGCTACGCCTCCCTCCCGTCGAAGCGCCTGAGCGCGACGACGGCGTTGTGTCCGCCAAAGCCAAGCGAGGCGGAGAGCGCCCACCTGCCGTCGAACGCCTGGCTGTGGCCCGGCGTGTAGTCAAGGTCGCAGTCCGCGTCCGGCGTGGTCAGGCCCACGGTAGGCGGTATCACGGAGTCGCGCAGCGCCAGCGCGCACGCCATGGCCTCGACCGCGCCCGTCGCCCCCAGCATGTGTCCGGTCATGGACTTGGTCGAGGATATCCGGGCCGCACGCGCGCCCTCCTCGCCCAGCGCCAGCTTCAGGCCCTGGGTCTCCGTCTTGTCGTTCAGCTTCGTCGAGGTGCCGTGCGCGTTCACGTACAGGCCCTCCGCCACGTCCAGTCCGGACTCGTCCACGGCCTGCCTGATGGCGCGGGTGATGCCGTCCGCGGAGGGGTCGGGGCTCGTGATGTGGTACGCGTCCGCGGTGTTGCCGTAGCCGCACACCTCCGCCACGACGTTCGCGCCGCGCGCCAGGGCATGCTCCAGCTCCTCCAGCACCAGGATGCACGCGCCCTCGCCCATCACGAAGCCGTCGCGGTTCGCGTCGAACGGGCGGCACGCCGTCTTGGGGTCGGGGTTTACCGTGAGCGCGCGGCAGTTGGTGAAGCCCGCGATGCTCACGGGCACGATGGCCGCCTCGGCACCGCCGGCCAGGATTGCGTCCGCGTAGCCGTAGCGGATGGCACGGTACGCCTCGCCGATGGCGTTGGTGCTGGTGGCGCACGCCGTGACCACGGGAAGCGTCGGGCCCTTCGCGCTGTGGCGTATGGACACCTGCCCCGCGGCCATGTTCGCGATGATCATGGGCACCAGGTACGGGCTCACCTTGCGGGCGCCGCCGTCTGCCAGGCGCCTTACCTGCGCCTCCGTGGTGCCGATGCCGCCGATGCCAGAGCCCACGTACACGCCAAGGCGCTCCGGCTCGATGGCGCCCTCGGCGTCGAGCCCGCTCGACGCCATGGCCTCGTCCGACGCCACGAGCGCAAACTGCACGTTGCGGTCGTTGTGCAGCGCGACGGACTTGCCAAGGGCGGCCGCCGCGTCGAAGCCCTTCACCTCCGCGGCCACGCTCACGCGGAAGCCCGTGGTGTCGAACGCCGTGATGGTCCCGATGCCGGACTCGCCCCTGACGAGCGCGTCCCAGCTCTGCGGGGCCGTGTTGCCCACGGGCGTGATGGCACCCATGCCCGTGATGACTACCCTGCGATCCATCCTACTTCCCCTCCCGGGCGCAAAGGCGCCCGTCTACATGCAAAGGCCGCCGTCGATGCGTATGAGCTCGCCCGTCACGTAGCTCGCGGCGTCGGAGGCGAGAAACGCCACCACCTCGGCCACCTCCTCGGCCGTGCCCAGGCGCCCGAGCGGGACCCTGGCCGCATAGCCGTCGCGGACGTCCTGCGGGAGCTTCTCCGTCATGTCCGTCGCGATGAAGCCTGGCGCGACGGCGTTCGCCGTGACGCCGCGACCGGCGAGCTCACGTGCCACGGACTTCGTGAGCCCTATGACTCCCGCCTTCGACGCGGCGTAGTTGACCTGGCCGGCATTGCCGTGGAGCCCGACGACGGAGCTCACGTTCACGATGCGCCCGCCACGCTGGCGCACGAAGTTGCGCGCGAGGGCGCGCACCATGTTGAACGTGCCCTTCAGGTTCACGTCGAGCACGCGGTCGAAGTCCTCGTCGCGCATGCGCGCAAACAGGCCGTCGCGCGTGATGCCCGCGTCGTTCACGAGCGCCCACACGGGGCCGAAGTCGTCGGTCACCTGCTTCACCGTCTGCTTCACGGCGGCGGCGTCCGACACGTCGCAGCGGTACGCCCTCGCGCGCGCGCCAAGCGCCTCGAGCGCGGCGACGCAGTCCGCGGCCGCCTCCGAGTTACCGGCATACACGATGGCCACGTCGAAGCCGGCGCGTGCGAGGCGCTCCGCGCAGGCGCGACCGATGCCGCGCGAGCCGCCCGTCACCAGGGCGCAGCGGCGCGTGGTGTCCTTCTCGTCCATTGTTAGCCCTCCGCAATCGCGGCAAGAGCCGCCTCGAGCTGGTCAGGATCTTCCACGCTCATGGCACGGACGCCGTCGAGCGTGCGCTTGACGAGGCCCGTGAGCGTGTGGCCGGGGCCCACCTCCACGAACGTGTCGATGCCGGCCGCCTGCATGCCGCGGAGCTCGTCCGCCCAGCGGACGGGGCTCTTCACCTGGCTCGCGAGCGTTGCAGCCACCTTCGCGGGCTCCGTCGGATACGGACGCCCCGTCAGATTTGCCCAGCATGCCATGCGCGGGGACGCCGGCGCGTGCTGTGCAAGGTGGGCCGAAAGTCCCGTCGCGGCGTCCGCCATGTACGGGCTGTGGAACGCGCCGGACACGGCGACCCTCATGCTGCGGCCGCCGGCGTCGCGCACGAGCGCGTCCAGCCGCTCGCACGCGTCCGGCGCGCCCGCGACCACGGTCTGGAGCGGGCTGTTATAGTTGACGGCCCACGCCTCGCCCGCCTCGGAGGCGAGCTCCTCCACGCGCTCCGGCGCAAGCTTCATCACGGCGCGCATGGCGCCGGGGTGAGCGTCGCAGCACTGGGTCATGAGGCAGGCGCGCACCACGGCCAGGCGCATGGCCGCCTCGACGTCGAACGCCCCCGCGAACGCGAGTGCGCCGAGCTCGCCGAGGGAGTGGCCCGCGACGGCGGCCGGAACGACGCCGCGCTCCGCGAGCGCCGCCGCGCACGCAAGGTCCACTGCCAGCACGCACGGCTGCGTGTTCGCCGTGAGCGCGAGCTCCTCCTTCGTGCCGTCGAAGCACTGGGCGCTCGTGCCCGGACGCACCGCGTCCACCGCATCGAACACGGCCCTGGCAGCCGCGCTCTTCTCGGCCAGCGCACGCCCCATGCCGGGACGCTGCGAGCCCTGGCCCGAAAACAGGAACGCGACGTTTGGCCGCGGGGTCGCCTCCGCGCCTAGCACACCCATGCCGTCGCCCCCTTCAGGCAGCGCTCCGCGCCGTCCATGAGGTCGTCCACGATTTGGGCGGCCGTCTGCTCCTGGTGCACCATGGCCGCAACCTCGCCGGCCATGAACGAGCCCTCCTGGTAGTTGCCGTCCTTCGCGGCCTTGCGCAGCGACCCTGCCCCAAGGCTCGCGAGCTCCTCCGCCGTGGCGCCCTCGCGCTCCCTGCGCGCGAACTCCTGCGAGAACGGCGTCTTCAGGCAGCGCACCGCGCCGTTGATGCTGCGGCCGGTCACGATGGTGGACAGGTCCTTCGCCTTGATGACGCGGTCCTTGTACTCCTGGCTCACCGTGCACTCCGTGGCGACGAGGAAGCGGGTGCCCACCTGGACGCCCTGCGCGCCCAGCATGAACGCGGCCGCGACCTGCCGACCGTCCGCGATGCCGCCCGCGGCGAGCACCGGCACCTTGACGGCGTCCACAACCTGCGGCACCAGGACCATGGTCGAGAGGTCGCCCACGTGCCCGCCGGACTCTCCGCCCTCGGCGACGATTGCGTCCGCACCGGCGCGCTCCAACAGGCGCGCGAGCGCTACGGAGGACACGACGGGGATCACCCTCACGCCGGCGTCCTTCCACGCGCGCATGTACTTGCTGGGGTTGCCCGCGCCCGTAACGACCACGGGAACGCGCTCCTGGGCCACGACGTCCGCGACCTCGGCCGCGAACGGGCTCTGGAGCATCACGTTCACGCCGAACGGGCGCTGCGTGCGCGTGCGGACGTCCCGGATCTGCTCGCGCACCCAGTCGGGTCCGGCGTTCATGGCCGAGATGATGCCGAGGCCGCCGGCCTCGGAGACGGCGGCGGCGAGGCTCGCGTCCGCGATCCACGCCATGCCGCCCTGGAACAGGGGCTTCTCTATTCCCAGAAGCTCGCAGATGGGGGTCCTGATCATGTGCGTTCGGTCCTTAGCGTTTGGGGTTTGCCGGAAGTGTGGAAGCCGGTCTACTTCTGAAGGAGGCCGTCGACCAGGTCGACGAACTCGCCCACGGTCTGGGGGTTGGCCTCGGGGTCGATCTCGATGCCGAACTCGTCCTCGCACGCCATGACCGCCTCGACGGTGGCCATGGAGTCGAGGCCGACGCTCGCGAGGTTGGTGTCGCGGGTGAGCTCGACATCGTCCAAGCCCTCCTGGTCCTTGAGGATGCTGACGACGCGATCGAAGGTGGACTCTGCCATGGTTTATCTCCTATCTTCTGGCGCCGGGGACCGGCGCGAACGAGGGTGCCATCCGGCACCCGGGATACCTTGTTGACGCCGCGCGCGACGCGGGGGCCGCGGCTGGCGAGAAGCGCGGGGCGCCTAGCTTGGCGCGGCCTCCCAGCGCAGGAGCGTCGACGCCACGTCCAGACCCGCGCCGAAGCCGACGAGGGCGACGAGCTGACCCTCCGCGAGCTTTCCCGCGCGGGCGAGGCCGTCCAGGGCGAGCGGGATGCACGCGCTGGAGACGTTGCCCGTGTGCGCCAGGTTCAGCACCACGCGGGACGGGTCCAGCCCCAGGCGCTCGACCACGGCGTCCACGATCCTCTCGTTTGCCTGGTGGAGCACGAAGTGGTCCACCTGGCCCAGGGGGATGCCCGTGGCCTGCTCCATCTGGCGGAGCTCACGCACGACCTCCGTCACGGCGAAGCGGTACACGCTCCTGCCGCGCATGGAGAGCGCGCTTGCCGGGGCCGTGCCCGCGGTGGTATCGAACGGGCTCGTGCCCGCGACGCCCGGCACGTCGAGCGCGGCCACGTTGGGTATGGTGCGCAGGCGGCACCACAGCGGCGACTCGCCGCCGGCGCGCACGACGACGGCCGCGGCGGCGTCGCCAAACAGCACGCAGGTGGAGCGGTCCGCCCAGTCCATGATGCGCGAGCACTTCTCGGCGGAGAGCACGAGGGCCGTGGCGGCGCGCCCGCGCGAGAGGTAGCCGTCGGCCACGTCGAGCGCGAACACGAAGCCGGAGCACGCGGCGGACACGTCGAACGCGGGGCACGCGGCGCCCAGGCGCTCCGCGACGGCGCACGCCTCCGCGGGCATCAGGTGGTCGCCCGTAGTGGTGGAGCACACGATGAGGTCGAGCTGCGACGCGTCGACGCCCGCGGACTCGAGCGCGCGCCAGGACGCCTCCTCCGCGAGCTGGTCCAGCGACTCCGTGGTGCTGACCCTGCGCTCGCGAATGCCCGTGCGCGTGCGGATCCACTCGTCGCTCGTGTCCAGGAACGCCGAGAGCTCGTCGTTGGTGACGCTGCGCGCCGGCAGCGCCGATCCCGTTCCCACGATGGTGTACGCCACTATGACCTGCCCCCCTTCTGACCCGCCGTTCGCCTGAGGTAGTCGCGCTGCTTCTGCTGCGCCTTCGCATAGAACTGCTCCAGGCGCCTGATGCCGTCTAGCAGCACGCGGCGCTCGTCGAGCGAGAGCCCGCCGGAGACCTCCTCTGCCATGCGCTGGTTGAAGACCACGTGCAGGCGGAGGACCTTCTCGCCGTCGCGTGTGAGTCCCACGTTCACGCGGCGCGCGTCCCTGGGGTCCCGCCGCTTGCGGACGTAGCCCTTCCGCACCAGGCGGTTCACGGCGGCCGTGGCGGAGGGCACGCGGATGTCGAGCGCGCGGGCCACCTCGGACACGGTGATGGTCGCGTCCTTGTGCAGCGTCGCGCGGCCCACGACCTCAACCAGGTTCAGCTCAGCCACGGTGAGGTCGATCCCCTGCGCGCGGCGCGTGAGCTCCTCCAGCTGGTCGATGGACTCGTACGTGCTGCCCAGGAGGCTCGAGATCTCTGACATGAACGCGTAGCCGTCGCTCACGTCGATGTCGCGGGCGGGCGTGGGCGCCGTAGCGCCGTCGCGTGCGCCGCTCGCGCCGCGTTCCTGTGGTGCAGCCATGGGCCCGCTCCCCTCCCGTCGCCAATTTAGTTAGCCTGTCTAACTATTTCGAGTGTAGCGACGTATGTTGACGTGTCAACATAAAGTTTTGGAGAAAGACGAATTTGCCCCCGGGCACACACATTGCGCACACGGGGGCACTCTGGTTCAGGCTCTTACGTTTTTGCAGGCAGATTGCGTAAATTGGTGGTTTGTAGCGCCGCTTAGCTCCCAATGGGCCTCAGCGACGCCTGCTCGGGGGCAAGCGAAAGCGTACCGCCGCCCGGAAGCGCAAGCACCGCACGACCGGTTCCGTCTACGGAGAAGAACGTGCCCCGCCCCACGACGGCGCCCTCGGGGGTGACGGCCACGACCGTGCCCCCAAGGCCGTGGAGGCTGGCCTGGTACTCTTCCAGCACGGGCGCGAGCGGCTCGGCCGGGCAGCCCCCGGAGAGGCCCTCGGCCCATGCGTCCACGCGCCGCACGATGGCGTCGCGAAACAGCGTCGCCACGGCCGCGTAGTCGCCGGCCGCGGCAGGGGCGCCGCACTCGTCCAGGTACGCGGCGGGAAGCGGGGCGGGCATGCCGTCTCGCACCGCCTGCGGGCGGATGCCGTCGCCCTGCGGGCGCGAGAGGTTCACGCCGATGCCGCACACGGCGGCGTCGTTCGCGCCCGCGACACCATCCGCCGCTGCGCCCGCGCCCGTGGGCCGCGACCCCAGGCAGAGCTCCACCAGGATGCCGCCGAGCTTGCATGCGCCGTCGGGCCCTGGCACCACGAGGTCGTTTGGCCACTTCAGCCGCGGCGTCGTCGCGCCGAGCGCACGGCACGCGTCAAGCGCCCCCAGGCCGGCGGCCACGGGGATGGCGCGCAGGCACTCACGCGCAACGCCAGGGCGCAGCGCCACGGAGAGGTACAGCCCGCCCGGCGGGGACACCCACACGTGTCCCCTGCGGCCGCGCCCCAGCGTCTGCCTCACCGCGGCGACGGCCGCGCCGTGCGGCGCGCCCGCGCGTGCGCGCCGCAGGGCCTCGTCGTTGGTTGACTCGCACGCGTCAAGCACCTCCACGGCCGGGAGGCCCGTTCTTCTCGCCATGCGATCCCCCTTCCTGGCACAGCCGCGGCCAAGGCCGCCGCGGCCACGTGATCCGTGGCGGGCGCCTACGCCAAGCCGGCGGCCATGCGCTCCACGATCGCCGCGCAGCGCAGGGCCATCTTGCGCTCGAACGCGGGGTAGTCCGCGGCGGAGGCTCCGTTCGCCTCGTCTGATATGGTGCGCACGATCGCGAACGGGATGCCGTTCACGTGGCACGCCTGCGCGATGGCGGCACCCTCCATCTCGCAGCACAGCGCGCCAAACTCCTCAACGATCAACCGGCGCATGGCGTCCTCGTGCACGAACTTGTCGCCTGAGGCCACGCGCCCCTCGAACACGCCCGCCTCCGGCGCCACGGCGCGCGCCGCGCAAACGGCGGCCTGGCGCAGCGTCGGGTCCGCCGCAAACGCAAGCGTGTCCATGCCGGGGCACTGGCCGGGCCGGTAGCCCAGGTTCTGCACGTCCATGTCGTAGTTGACTGCGTCCGTTGAGACCACCACGTCGCCTATGCCCACGCGCGCGTCCAGCGAGCCGGCCACGCCCGTGTTCACCACGCGGTCCGCCCCAAAGCGCACGGCGAGCGTCTGCGCGCACATGGCGGCGTTGATGCTGCCCACGCCGCAACGCACCACGATCGCGTCCGTACCGCCCAGGCGGCCCTCGCTAAACTCCATGCCACCCACGCACGTCACGCGCACGCCGTCGAGGTGGGCCCTCAGCAGCTCCACCTCGACGTCCATCGCGCCAATGATTCCCAGCGCCACGCGCCTACTCCGCGCCGGGGTAGGTCATGTGCGCGTCGTCGATCGCGTACAGCGTGTTGTCCAGGTAGCGCCTGGCCCACCAGTGCGCCTGGTTCAGGTCCGCGTCGTGCCAGTTGCCGCACTCCGCCGGCTTTGCGCCGGGAATCTCCCCCTCGAAGTCGCGGGCAAACTCGAAGGCGCGCGTGACCAGCGGCAGCACCTCCTTGGGCGTGCACTCGCCAAACACGATGAGATAGAAGCCGGTGCGGCAGCCCATGGGCCCAAAGTACACGATGCGGCTCGCCCACTCCTCGTCGTTGCGCAGGAACGTGGCCAGCAGGTGCTCGATGGCGTGCACGGCGGCCGTGTCCATGACCGGCTCGCGGTTGGGTGCGGTCAGGCGCAGGTCGAAGGTGGTGATGACGGCGCCGGACGCCGGGTCGCGGTCGACGCGGCTCACGTAGACGCCGGGCTCCAGGCGAAGGTGGTCGATGGTGAAGCTTGCGATCTGCTCCATGGTGTCTCCTGTCGTTGGGCTCCGGGGGTAGTCCCGCGGAGCGGTTTGCGTTCGTAGTGACGATACTTCATGTACCCGCCGCAGGAGGTGCGACCGCGCGTTCTCCAAAGGCATCACACGCGGTCCGAAACACGGGAGAAACCCACGCCATCCGGTTTCGCATATCATGTTTCCACGACGGTCGGCGCGCGCCGCAAGGACGCGCCGCAATGCGACCCGGGAGGAACCACGGACACCTTCGCACACTGGGCCTGCGCGTGGGCGCAGGCCACAAACTCATCGCTTGCGGGCTCGCGCGTGCTCGTGGACGCGCAGGACCTCGCGCGCGGAGGCGGGGCGCTTGCCCTGCGCATGGCGGAGTGGGGCCTCGTCCCTACGAACGATGCCGCACAGGCGGATTTTACCTACCCCGAACTGCCCAAACGCCAGGACCTTTCCGCGGCTGACGCCTGGGCGCGCGCCGAGAGGGGCATGCCCGTCTCGGCGGAGCTCGCACGCCGGATCGCGGCGGAAGGCCTGCTCGCGGGCGTCCACATCGCGCTCAGCCTCATCGTGGAGCCAAAGACGGCCGTCCTCGTGGAGCGCCTTGCCGCGGCCGGTGCCACCGTGGGCGTGTACTGCCACGCGCACGAATGCGACCAGGCCATCGCCAACCAGATCCGCGCCCGCGGCTACGCCATAGAGGCGGACGCCACGTGGACGCCCGCGCAGGAGCGCGAGGGGTCGCTCCGCCTCATGGATCGCATCCGGCCAAACGTCGTCATCGACGACGGCGCGAACTTCTCGCGCCTCATGGTGATGGAGCGCCCGACCCTGGCGGCGAGGCTCGTGGGCGTCGCGGAGGAGACCACCTCCGGCGTCCGCGCGTTCACGGCCATGCAGCAGGAAGGCGAGCTGCCGTTTCCCGTCGTGGCGGTCAACGACTCCCGCCTGAAGACCGGCTTCGACAACCGCCACGGCACGGGAGAGACCTGCGCCGCCACGACGATGTCCCTCGTAGGGCCGTCGTTCTTCTCCGCCGCCGGAGGTGCACGCGTCACCGTGGTGGGCTTTGGCCCCGTCGGCGAGGGCTTCGCCCGCCGCGTGCGGGCGCTGGGCGCGCGCGTGACCGTGGCGGAGGCGGACCCCGTCCGCGCGCTTGAGGCGAGCTTCGCCGGCTTCGCGGTCGCGCCGCTCGACAGCGCGCTTCCCGCCACGGACATGGCGGTCTCGGCCACGGGCGTGCGCCACACGCTCCCCGCAGACGCTCTCCGCCTGCTGCCAGACGGCGCCACCGTCGCAGTCATCGGCGGCATCGCAAACGAGGTGGCCCTTGACCAGGTGCTTTCCCAGGGCGGTACCCTGCGCCCGGGCGAGAAGGACGGCGTCTCGTGGCTGGACGTGCCCCAGGGGCCCACGCTCAGGCTGCTCGCGTCCGGGGACGGCGTGAACTACGCCGCCGGCCCGGGCAACCCCATCGAGATCATGGACCTGAGCTTCGCCGTGCAGCTCGCCGCCGTGGAGCACCTGCTGCGCCACGCGGGGTCGCTGCCTGCAAAGGTGCTGCGGCTGGGTCCCGAGGTCGACCGCCGCATCGCATCCATCGCGCTCGAGACGCGCGGCATCCGCACGGAGAGCGCGCCGTCCACCCCCACCTTCGTGCCGGACTGGCGCGTCACCCGCTACGCCGACACCGCCGGCACCACCCCCGCCCCAACAAACCGGAAGAGGCACGCATGAGCGTCACCCTGTACGAAGCCCCGCTGGTGATCCCCGTCACCGGCCCCGTCATCTGCGACGGCGCCGTCGCGGTGCGCGACGGCCGCGTCCTGCACGTGGGCACGCGCGACTGGGTGCGGCAGAAGCTCGCGGAGGACGTGGACGACCGCTCGCAGGTGGAGCTCCGCCGCTGGGGCGGCCTCGTCACGCCCGGCCTGGTGAACGCCCACACCCACCTGCAGTACACCGGCATGGCGTCCGTCGGCTCGCGCACGTACGCGAGCTTTCGCGACTGGGAGCTCGCGTTCAACAAGATATACGACAGCCCGGAGCCCAAGCCGTGGCGCCAGTGGGCGCACGACGGCGCGCGCCAGATGGTGGAGGCCGGTACCACGGCCGCGGCGGACATCGTGTCAGACGTGGAGGCGGCCGACGCGCTCGCGTCCCAGGGCATGCACGGCATCGCCTACTGGGAGGTTATGGACTGGAACAACGAGGACTGGCGGCGCAAGGGTCCGGAAGACCTGCTAGACCAGATCCGCGCCATCCGCGCCATGGGCGTGACGGAGCTTGGCATCAGCCCGCACGCGCCGTACTCACTTGGCTCCGGCCCGCTGCTCGACCTGCCGGACATCGCGCGCCAGCTGGGCATGAGGCTCCACATCCACCTGGGCGAGACCCCGGCCGAGGCCGGCAAACTGCCGTCGCGCCTCACCAACCAGACGTCGTGGGCGTGGAACCGCACGGAGTGGCAGAGCTTCAACGACCTCAAGCGCGCCGGCGCCGGCGCAAGCGCCATCCAGTTTCTCGACCAGCTCGCCGTCCTCGGGCCGGACGTCCACATCGCACACGGCGTGCACGCATCGCGAGAAGATCGCAGGATCCTGCGCCAGAGGGGCGTCTCGGTCGCGCTCTGCCCGCGCTCCAACCGCATCACCTGCACGGAGGCGGACGCCCCCATCGCACGCTACCTCGAGGAGGGCAACCCCCTCTCCGTCGGCACGGACTCGCTCTCCTCGAGCCCGAGCCTCGACGTCCTGGACGACGTCGCGTTCCTGTACGACCTCGCCATCAGCCAGGGCTACGAGGAGCTCGACCTCTCGCACCGCCTCATCAGGATGATGACGCTCGGCGGCGCGGAGGCCATGGGCCTCAACTGCGGTCCCAAGCGCATCGGTCAGATAAACGTCGGCGCATCCGCCGACCTCGCGTTCTTCGACGTACCGGTCGACGTCACGTCGCCTCAGGCGCTCGAGGACACGCTGGAGCGCTTCGTCCGCCACGGCTCCGGCACCTGCCGCGCCACCGTCATCGAGGGAAGGCTCGCATATGACCGCATCTGGAGTTAGCCCGTACGCCCAGCGCCTGATCGACGCACTGGACCTGGCACCGCACCCGGAAGGCGGCTGGTACCGCCGCACGTGGCAGTCTCCCATCGCGGCGCCAACCGGCACGCCCGCCGACGACGCGCCAGCAACCGCTGCCGGCGCCGCGGACCTCTCGGAGAACTCCACGTCCGCGCGCCCGCTGGCCTCGCTCATCTACTTCCTGCTGCCCGCCGGCGACTCCAGCGACTGGCACGTCGTCGACGCGGACGAACTCTGGCTCTGGCACGGCCCCGGCGCCGTCACCATCGAGCTCGCCGGCTCGGGCGCGGCGCCGGACCCCGCCCAGCTTAGGGCCACTACGCTGCGCGTGGACCAGGACGGAGCCCTCACGCAGCTCGTGGTCCCCGCCGGCGTGTGGCAGCGCACCGTCCCCTCAGGCGAGGACGCCCTCGTGTCATGCGTCGTGAGCCCGGGCTTCGTGTACGCGGGTTTCAGGCTGGAAGACCGCTAACGGCTTTCGCGCTATGCCGTAAGTGCGCAAATCGGTATCGCGTAGATGCCATCCTCCACGCGGTGCGCGTACTCAGACACCCCCGTTATCACCGCCATGAACTCCGGCGGCCTCACGCGGGCACTCGGGTTCTGCGTCAGCTTGCGGCGCAGGCGCCTCAGGCTCGCTGCGCCCTCCTCCACCTTCGCCTCGCTCGTCTTGATTTCGAACGCGCCCCACCTACCGTCCGCAAGCTCCACTATGGCATCCACCTCGAGACCTGCGGAGTCACGGTAGTACCGCACGGGCACGTCGCTGCACAGCTCCTGCGCCTCCGCATACACCTGAAGGTCGCGCATGCAGAGGTTCTCGAACACAAGGCCAAACGTCTGCCAGTCGGCAAGCAGCGCACCCGGGAGCAGGGCCAGCTGCGCCACCGCGAGGGAAGGGTCCGCCAGATAGCGCTTCGGCTTCGTGTTCACGCGCTTCGCGGAGCGTGCTGGCGGAACCCACCCCGGAACCTCGTCCAGCAGGTATGCCGCCCTCAGCAAGCCGAGGTATGAGGAGATGGTGCCTTCGCTCAAGGGCTCGCCCGCAGAGGAGTCCCCCGCATCCGCGGCAATAGTCCTGTACGTCGCTGCCTGGCCCAGGTTTCTCGCAAGCGAGAAGAGCATCCTCCTCATCAGCTCGGGATCCTTGCCTTGGTCGGGCACCGTCGACATGCGAAACAGCCGCAGATACTCTCGTGCTATCTGCTGCGCGTCCGCGGCAGAAAGATCAATCGCTTCCGGCCAGCCTCCCCTACAGGCAAGGTCCACCAACTTCTGCGCGTCCGTCTTCACCTGCACCGGCTCGAACTCGCCCGCAAAAAGGCCGGCGAGCGACACCCTTCCGACGGAATCCCCGCTCTCATACAGTGACATAGGCCGCATACGCACCCTGCCAATGCGACCCGCACCACTATGCTGCGGCAGACCGTCCTTCTCGCGCACAAGAGGTGAGGAGGACCCCGTGAGTATGAAGGAGCCCCTGGCCCCCCTCGCGCTGTCTACCTCGTGACGCACGTAGTCCCATATCGTTGGGACATGCTGCCACTCGTCGACGACGTGCGGTCTTTTTCCAACGAGCATCGAGCTCGGGTCATCCGTGGCAAGTGCCAGGCTCTGGTCAACGTAGCTCACGCTGTTCGCGTGCCTAAGGGCCGTCCACGTCTTGCCGCACCACTTCGTGCCGCCGATTTCCACTGCGCCAAATATCCGCAGATACCGCTCAACCTTCTCGTCAACAAGGCGCGGCAGATACCCTTCGGGCGTGATGGACATTCGATACCCTCCAGAATCAGGTCATTCCACACGGGGGACATCTCCCCTGCTAAGACCCATGGTACCGTTTTTCCACCCTATCCGATGTGGATTTTCCACCCTATCCGATGTGGATTTTCCACCCTACTCGATGTGGATTTTCCACCCTACTCGCCAAGGTTTCCCCCCCAGACTGCCGCTGACTACCGTGAGTCAAGCCCCTTCGCCGCAAGTCTCGCGATGACGCCCATGGTCACGTCCGCGGCAAGGCGTGCCGTCGCCACGAGGTCCGCCTCGCGGCCGTCCAGCTCCTCGTACGGCTCGCCGCACACGTTGCTGATGGAGCGGATCGCAAGGAACGGCACGCCGGCACGTGCTGCCACCTGGGCCGCCGCCACGCCCTCCATCTCCTCGCAGTCCGCGGCATAGCGGCCGCGCACCTCGCGCAGCACATCGGGCGCCGTGCTGAAGAGGTCGCTCGTCGCGATGGCGCCACACACGTAGCGCGGCGCGTGCGGCGCAAGCGTGCCGTACTTAGAAGCGCTCGCGTCAGCGCCGGACTCACGCACGTTGTCCACGCGCTCGAACGACCGCGCCTCCAGCTCCTCCTTCGCCAGGCGCACGAGCCGCGCGTCGGAGGGAAACGACGTGAGGTGAGGCTCTGACTCCGCGATGATGTCCATGTCCGCCTCGAGGCACTCCAGACGCTCGCCCACCACCACGTCTCCCTGGCCGATCCTGGGGTTGAGGCTCCCTGCGATGCCGCAAAACAGCAGGACGTCCGGCTGGCACGCATCGATGAGCAGCTGGGCGGAGGCCGCCGCGTTGATGGTGCCCATGCCGCCGGCAGCGGCCACGACGTCGAGGCCCGCGACGGAGCGGCGCGCAAGCTCCACGCCGCAGCGACGGCGCGGCTCTTCTCCCCCAAGCTCGAAGAACGCGAGCGACTCCTTGCGAAGCGCGCTGAGCACGGCGACGGTCTTGACCATGTAAGCCCCCTGACGATGTGCCCGGACGCCGCCGGGCGCTGCGATGGCGTTTGCCCCAATGGGATTGCGATGCGGCTCTTGCAATGTGACTCTGCAAGTATAGCCAAGGGCGGCGCCAAGGCGGACGGTGCGAAGCCAAGACGCACGGCACGTCACCATGCAGTCTGGAGGAGGCCCGAAATAACAACATTGCGTAACAAGATGCCGAGTTTTATATGCCATTGCACGGCCCGTAATCCGCCATTTGCTAGTGTGGGGGGCGTACGCATGAGAAGAGCCTCCCCCTTTGGGGACGCGTGAAAGGAACAGCGATGAAGTCCATCACAGATACCGCCATCAGCAGGCGCCAGGCCATCGCACTGGGAGCCTCCGCGTTTGCCACGCTGGGCCTCGCGGCCTGCGGATCGTCCAACTCGAGTGACTCCGGCAGCTCCAGCAAGAAGAGTGGCGGCGTGAAGAGCCTGACCCACACCGAGGGCAAGCTGACCGTCGCGACCGGCAACCCCGCCTACACCCCGTGGGTGATCGACGACAAGCCCCAGACCGGCAAGGGCTTCGAGGCCGCCCTCGTCTACGCGCTGGCCGACAAGATGGGCTTCGCGAAGAAGGACGTCAAGTGGGTACGCACCACGTTTGACGAGGCATACGCCCCCGGCGAGCACGACTGGGACCTGAACATCCAGCAGGTGTCCATCAACTCCGACCGCAAGAAGGCCGTGGACTTCTCGCCCGCGTACTTCCGCCCGACTCAGGCCGTCGTCCTGCAGAAGAGCAGCAAGTACGCCAGCGCCACGAAGTGCTCCGACCTTGCCGACGCCAACATCGCCGTGATGGTGGGCACCACCGCGTACGACTACGTAAAGGACATCATCAAGGGCGGAAAGGACGAGGGCATCAGCATCTTCGACGACAACTCCGCCGCGGCGCAGGCCGTGACCTCCGGCCAGTGCGACGCGCTGGTGACCGACACGCCGCAGGCCGTGTACATGGTCCAGTCCAAGCAGATCGACGACGGTCTAGTGGTGGGCCAGATCCCCGGCACCGAGGACAAGGAGGGCCTAGGCATCACCCTGGCGAAGAACTCCCCGCTCACGAAGTACGTGAAGAAGGCCATGGACGCCCTCACCAAGGACGGCACGGTCAAGAAGCTGCAGGACAAGTGGCTTGCAGAGTACACGACGGACATCCCCACGCTGAAGAAGTAGGGACGAAGCGCCGCCCTCTGACGGCCGGGACCTTGGTCTCGGCCGTTTTTCGTCAACCGTTTTGGCAACCCACCCCAAGGAAGGGGGCTTCCCGAATGTCTGGCTCTACCAAGGACGCCGTGAGCGACGTCGAGCTGGAACGCGAGGAGTACCGCAGGAAGCAGAACGTACGCTCGCACCTCACGAGCGTCGTTTCGTCCCTCGTGCTCGTGGGCCTCGTGGCGTTTGGACTTTCAAACTCCCCGGGCTGGCCTCGAGTGCAACAGTCGTTCTTCTCGCCCGAGTACTTTGCGCAGGCGTGGCCGCAGGTGCTTGACGGGCTGCTGCTTAACCTGCGCGTGCTGGTGGTCGCCGTCATCGGCGTCGCCATCCTGGGCACGGCACTGGCGCTGTGCCGCATCACCACGTCCGCGGTCATGTTTCCGCTGCGCGTGGTTGCGCGGCTGTACACCACCATCATGCGCGGCATCCCCATGCTGGTCGTGCTGTACCTGATTGGCTTTGGCATCCCGGGCCTGGGAATCTTTGGCCGCATAGACCCGGCCATCCTGGGTACCGTCGCCATCATCATGTCGTACTCCGCCTACATCGCGGAGGTGCTGCGCGCCGGCTTCCAGGACGTGCACCCGTCGCAGCGTGCTTCCGCGCGCTCGCTGGGACTCACGTCCGGCCAGACCATGCGCCTGGTGATCATTCCGCAGGCGCTGCGCAAGATCGCTCCCGCCCTGATGAACGACTTCATATCCATGCAGAAGGACGTGGGCCTGATATCGACCCTGGGCGCAGTCGACGCCGTGCGCGCCGCCCAGATCATGGTTGCCAAGACGTACAACTTCACGCCGTACGTGGTCGCAAGCGTGCTCTTCATCCTGCTGAGCGTGCCGTTCATCCTGCTGAACGACTGGTACTCCGCAAAGCTGCGCCGCCGCGAGCAGACGGGAGGCATGGTCTAATGCCAGACATCGCACACGAGGGAACCGCGGCCACCCAGGGTGGCGCGCCGCAGAAGGTCCTGCGCATCGACAACGTGGTGAAGCGCTTTGGCGACAACGTGGTGCTCGACCACATCTCGTTCGACGTGAACAAGCACGAGGTGGTCGCGCTTTTGGGACCGTCCGGCTCGGGCAAGTCCACGCTCATGAAGTGCGTCAACATGCTGGAGCGCGTGAACGACGGCCAGATCTGGCTGGGCGAGACCGACATAACGGACCCCCGCATCAACCAGGACGAGTGCCGCAAGCGCATTGGCGTGGTGTTTCAGCAGTTCAACCTCTTCCCGCACATGACCGTCCTCAACAACGTGACGCTCGCCGCGCGCAAGGTGTTCAAGTGGAACCGCGCGGACGCGGAGGAGAAGGCCATGGCCCTCTTGAAGCGCATCGGCATGGACCAGAAGGCCCGCGAGTACCCGGACCGCCTTTCCGGCGGCCAGCAGCAGCGCGTCGCCATCTGCCGTGCTCTGATGGGCGACCCCGAGCTGCTGCTTCTGGACGAGGTCACCTCCGCGCTCGACCCCATGCTGGTGGGCGAGGTGCTCGAGATGGTGTCCGAGCTGAAGGACCAGGGCGCCACGATCCTGATGGCCACGCACGAGATGAGCTTTGCGCACAAGGCCGCGGACCGCATCGTGCTTCTGCGCCGCGGCAAGGTCGCGGAGAACGGCACCCCGGCAGACGTGATGGACAACGCGACCGACCCCGAGACGCGCGCGTTCTTCCACAGCTACAACTCGTAGCGCCGGCCGCAACCGCTAGCAAACCGCCTCACGCCTTGGCGCGTGGGGCGGCTTCTTGCTTTGGGCGAGAAGAGCGCGGCGCCGGGGCAGCGCCTACCGCGTGAGCGCGTCCAACATCGCGGTACACCCCAACAGCACGTCGTCGTACGTCGCGTCGAAGTTGCCGGTGTACCACGGGTCCGCGACGTCACGGTCGACTCCCGCCCAGTCAAGCAGGCGCGACACCTTGTGGTCGGGGTCGGCCGCGGCGCGCTCGCGCGCGGAGGTGGGGCGCCAGCTGAAGCCGTAGCCCTTCTCGCCCAGAAGCAGCCGGCAGATGCCGTCCATGTTGTCCTGGTCCATGCCCACGATGTTGTCGAACGCGTCATAATCCGCAGGACCCATCTGGCGCGCGCGGTGATGCCCGCACGGCACGCCCTCCGCGGCAAGCTTCGCGCGGGTTCCGGGGTGGACGTCGTTTCCCAGCTCCTCCCTGCTTGTGGCGGCGGAGTCTATGCGAAAGTCTTGCGCAAGGCCGGCGCGGCGCACGAGGTCTTGCATCACGAACTCCGCCATGGTCGAGCGGCAGATGTTGCCGTGGCAGACAAACAGAATGCTGTGCGCGGGCTTGTGCATGAGGCTCCCATCGGTGCGCGGACGTTGCAGACACAGTCTATACTGAACGGATCAAAGTCGAGGCGGGCGCGTCCCGCACAAGGAGGAACCATGGCAGACACCGACCTGACGGCAGAGCAGCAGAAGCTGCGGGACGACGCGCAGGCAACGTTCAGGCGCGTGCAGTTTGCGCTGCAGATGAAGCACCCCGATCAGGCGCTGCGCATGCTGACACCGCTTCTGGACCGCTTGCAGAGGTCTGCGCAGGAGGAGCCAGACTGCCTGCCCGACCGCCTGGACTTCACGGACCCCACGCAGGCGTACCTGTACCTCAACGCGCACCCGGACGTCGACCCCAACGCCGTGAAGCCCACCGTTGCGCCGTACACGGACGCGTACGGCATCCACTCCGCGCTGCTGTACGCGCTGGGGCGCTACGAGGACGCCGCGGCCGCCATAGACAACGCGCTGCGCTTCAACACGGCGGACGCCGGCCTCTACCTGGAGCGAGCCATGTCGCACGAGGCCATGGGCGATTTCGACGCGGTGGAGCGTGACATCGAGGCCGCATGGCCGCTCATCATTATTGCAACCGACCTCGCGCGGTACCACGCGTTCCGCGCAAACGTTCTGGTGACGCAGGGCAAGTACGAGCTTGCGGCCGCGCACTACGCCGTGTACGAGGACTTCGATCCGGACGACGTCTACGCGGACCCCCACGCGGAGCTGCACGAGCTTGCCCACGCAAGCGGCCGCGGGCACAGGCTCGCCCACCTTTCCAGCGCGGAGGCCGCACAGCGCCTGAAGCGCGCGGGCGAGAACTACGGCCCGTCCAAGCTCGCGGTCGACACCATGCAGGAGCTGCTGAACGACACGCTGAACGCCGGCAAGTTCGACGACGCGCGCTACGTGGCGGCGGGGCTGCGGGCGATCACGCACTTCGACGGCTGGAAGACGCTGCTCGACAAGCTGGACGAGCTTGCAAGCCTTTCCGCGGACGAGCGCCGCGACAGGGCGAACGAGTTTCTGGCCAAGGCCGCCCAGGACGAGAAGGACGGTGAGCCCAATGCCTAACGATGCAGCCAACGCCGCGCAGGGTACGGAGCCGCGGGACAAAAACGGCCTGACCGAGGCCGAGTTCCTTGCAAGCTACACGCCGAAGAAGTATCCCCAACCCTCGCTCACGGCAGACATCTGCGTGTTCCGTCGGCATGACGGTGGTCTGCAGCTGCTGCTGGTGCAGCGCGGCGGCCACCCCTACCTGGGACGCTGGGCCACGCCCGGCGGCTTCTGCAACCCGGACGAGACCGCAGACGCCTGCGCGGCGCGCGAGCTTGAGGAGGAGACCTGCGTGTCAGGCCTGAAGCTCGAGCCCATAGGCCTGTACAGCACCCCCGGCCGCGACCCGCGCGGCTGGACCATCTCGTACGCGTTCGTCGCGCTGGACGACGCGGGCTCCATCCCCGTTGCCGCAGACGACGCCGCTCGCGCCGCGTGGTTTGACGTTGCCGCGACGCTCGTGGGGCCCGTGAGCGACGGCGACTCTGTGACGCTTGCGCTCGCGCACGAGGGCACGACGCTCACGAGCGAGTTCACGGCGCGCGAGCAGCCCATCACGCACCGCCTGCGCGCGCAGGACGTCAGGGGCGACGGCCTTGCCTTCGACCACGCGCAGATCGTTGCGGACGCGTGGCTGGCGCTGCAGGGACTCTAGGCCCTTCTCGCCCAGATACCGGCAGCGCCAGCGAGCTTGACGGCAATGCCGGCACGGGCCGGCGCCGGCCGCACGCTAGCCCGCGACGCCCTCGCCGTCGAGGCCTTCCCGTGCAAGTCGCCGCACCTCGCCCTCGAGTTCCGGATGCTCGCGCACGGCCTCCTCGGTCTCCGCGCGCACGGGGTCGTCGTCCGTGTACGGGTCCGCGTCCGGCGCGTGGATGGCGTTCACCCAGTCGTGCTCGAGCACGCCGGCGGCCGCGTCGCTCAGGTACACGGACAGCCGCCCGCCGCCGCAGCCAAACTCCGCCCAGCCGTCCGGCCCAATGCGAACGTCCTTCTCCTCCCCTATCACGCAGTGCCACAGCTCGCCGGCGTGCCCCTCGCCCACCAGCATGCGCTTCGCGCCGCCGGCGCGGTCCGTCAGCACCACGGCCACGCCGGAGCCCTCGCGCCCGCGCTCGCCCTCGCGCGTCCAGCCAATGGTGTCCGCGTCGTCCAGCCAGTCGCGCTGGCGACCGTACGCGAAGCGCCGCCTGATCTCCATCAAAAGTGGCAGCTCCACCACCGCGGGGATGTTGCCGTCGTTTGGCATGCCGTACAGGTCGCCGTAGAACACGCACGGGTAGCCGGCCTCGCGAAGCAGGATGCACGCGTACGCGCTCGGCTTGAACCACGGCAGCACGAGCGACTGCAGCGCCTGCCCGGGCTGCGTGTCGTGGTTCTCCACAAACGTGACCGCGCGCACGGGGTTCCACGTGCTCAGCGTGCGGTCGAACAGCTTCGACAGGTCGAAGTCCCCGTTCGAGCACGACGCGCTATAGAAGTGATAGTGAAGCGGCACGTCGAACAGGCTCATCGTCGGCATGTCGTTTATGTACGAGACCAGCTCGTCCACGCGCGGCGTCCAGTATTCCCCCACCGAGAAGAGCTCGCGCCCGGTGTAGTCGCGCATCTCGGGAAGCCAACGCTGGTAGAACTCGCGACCCATGTGCTTGAGCGCGTCGAAGCGGAACCCGTCGAGCCCCGTCGTGTCCAGGTACCACTTGCCCCAGCGCACGAGCTCGTCGTACACGGGCGGGTACGAAAGGTCCACGTCGCAGCCCATCAGGTAGTCGTAGTTGCCGTTGTCGTCGTGATCCACCTCGTTGTCCCAGCTCTTGCCGTCAAACAGGTAGATCCCGCCGCGCCGCGTGGCGTCGTCCCAGTCCACGCCGTGAAAGCAGCGCCAGTCCCACGTGAACGCGGAGTACTTCCCGCGCCTGCCCGGGAAGCAGAACCTGGTCCACGCGCGAATCTTGTGTGGGCCCACAACCACGCGGTTGCGGTCGTTGGCGGCAACCTCGCGCGCAACCACGTCCTCCGTCGCATCCGCGCCCATGCGCTGGTTCAGCACCACGTCTCCCAGCGCCTGCACGCCCGCGGCCTGCAGCGCCCGAATGCACGCAAGGTACTCGTCCTTCGTGCCGTACTTGGTGGCGACGGTTCCCTTCTGGTCAAATTCTCCCAGGTCGTACGTGTCGTACACGCCGTAGCCCACGTCAAACCCGCCAGCCTGGCCCTTGTACGCGGGCGGCAGCCACACCGCCGTGACCCCCTCGTCCGCAAGGCGCTGCGCGCTCTTCGCAAGGCGCCTCCAGTGCGCGCCGTCAGCCGGAAGGTACCAGCTGAACCCCTGCAGCATGGTTCCGTTGTCCATCAGTTCCGCCTCCCTCGTAATTCGTACCCAGTCGCTCGCGTCAGGTGTCCCCACATATCGCACTTCTAGAAGTGCGACGTCGCCGCACGCGCAGCCCACTCCCGCGGCAGCGCGACAGCCCCGCGCCTCCGCCCACGGCGCGCCCGCGACCGTCTCCCCAGAAGGCCACGACACCCCACACGACCGGCCTACAATCAAACATGCAACGGTCTCGCGGGCGGCGTCGCCGTGTGCGCCACCGACGCCCAGCGCGCACGACGCTTCCGCCCGCGAGCCACGCACGCGACCACAAGGAGGCCACCCATGGCAGACGACCAGTTCATCACCTCGTTCGACGGCACGCGGCTCTTCTACAACCCAGAGGTCACCGCAGACGACAGGGCCGTATGCGTCATAGTGCACGGCCTGTGCGAGCACCAGGGCCGCTATGACTACCTGGCCCAGAAGCTGCACGAGGCCGGCATCGGCACGTATCGCTTCGACCACCGCGGCCACGGCAAGAGCGAGGGCGAATGCGCGTACTACTCCCGCTGGGATGAGATTCTGGACGACACCAACGTCGTGGTCGACCGCGCCATCGCCGAGAACCCCGATCGTCCCGTATTCCTCTTCGGCCACAGCATGGGTGGCTACTGCGTCGCGCTCTACGGAGTGAAGTATCCCAACAAGAACCTCCGCGGCATCATCTGTAACGGCGGCCTCACGGAGGACAAGGCGGGCATGTTTGCCAGCACGCCCACGGGCGTCGACCCGCACACGCAGCTCCCCAACGAGCTCGGCAGCGGCGTCTGCAGCGTCGACGAGGTTCGCGACTGGTACGCAAGGGATCCCCTCAACCGCAAGACGTTCGCGATTGGCCTGGTATATGCCCTGAAGGACGGCCTTGCGTGGTTTGCGGACAACAAGTGCAAGTTCGCGTATCCCGTGCTGCTCACGCACGGCGAGAAGGACGGCCTCATCTCCTACGAGGACACCTACGACCTGTTTGCCGCCGTCGCGAGCACGGACAAGCAGATGAAGATCTACGGCAACTGCTACCACGAGGTCGTAAACGAGTGGTGCCGCGACGAGGTCATCGCGGACTACATCGCCTGGATGGAGCATCGCATCTAACCGGCACGCACAACGTTCCCATACGCAACTTCCCCATGCACAACGCCTTCCACGGCCCGTCGCGACAACACGCGGCGGGCCGTTCACGTTTCGTTCAGCCACCCGTGACGTTTGTCACCATCGTGGGCACATCGACCACAACCCGCCCCAAATGGGTAGAATGTGGGCATTCGGCATCAGCACGTCATAGGCACATCGGGAGGATGACATGCTCAAGCGCACTCACAGCATCGCGCGCAAGGGCCTTGCGGTCGCATGCGCGCTCACCATGGGGCTCGGCCTTGTCGCCTGCGGCACGGTCAACGGCAAGGCGGTCGACGCCACGGAGGTCAGCTCCGCAAAGAAGAGTCAGAAGGACGAATCCTCCGACACCATGAAGGTCACCATCCCCAGCTACTACTTCCAGGGAAGCGAGTACGCGGGCAAGTCCACGAAGCAGATCAAGAAGCTGCTCGAGAAGACCATCGGCACGAAGGCCGTCAAGAACAAGAACGGCAGCTGGACGGTCACCATGACCAAGGAGCAGTACAAGTCCTTCTCGTCCAAGCTGCGCAAGAGCGTGAAGGCAGCGCTCGACGCCATGGCAAACTCCGATGCCTTCCCCAACGTCACGAAGGTGGAGCACAACAAGGACTTCTCGAAGGTCACGATTACGCTCGGCACGGACAAGCTGAAGATGGCGGACATGTACGACGCCATCGCCGTCGGTCTGCCCGTCTGCGCCTACCAGCAGGTCACGGGCAAGGACGTCAAGTGCACCGTCACGCTGGTCGGCAAGGACGGCAAGGTGCTGGACAAGACCGTCGTCCCGGACGACGTAAAGGTGGACAAGTCCAAGGTGAAGGACGCCCAGGACGCCGCGAACGACCTGCTTGGCAGCCTCTCCGTCGACGGCATCACCATCGACTCCGACAACCTGCCCAACATCGACTTCCAGAACGTGTCGTCCTCGGACATCGAGTCCGCCCGCCAGAAGGCGAACGACGCACTCTCGCAGATCGTGTCCTCGCTCTCGTAGCACCGGCACGCAGGTGGGCATCCGCACCACCCAGCAAGGCGCAAGTCACGATTAGTGCGACGCAGGCGAGAAGGACGTGTGGCCATGGCCGTGCGTCCTTCTCGCCTCTTTGCCCTACGCCGCCGCAACCGTGTTTTCGACACCATATAGCACAGACTGGCACAAACGTTTTCAGTCAAATTTCTCGTCCGTAAAGAGCTTTGGAAGCTCGCTCTCTTACTCACTATTCTGCATACCTAACGTCATACCATAACTACAGTCGACAGGCGTTCCAAGCGATGGTTCTCGCATAGGATAGCCTTCGACCTTTTGTAACGCAGGATAGAGGGAGGAACGCTATGGGCAGTATTGGCAGCATGTCAAAGCCGAAAATGGGATTCCTTGTGGCGGCTATTCAGTTTCCTGCTCCAGTGGTCAACAGCCGCGAGGACATTGACCGCCAGGTGAAGAGCATCGTGCGCACCGTGCACGCCACTAAGGCGGGCTATCCAGGCGTCGAGCTCATAGTGTTCCCTGAGTACAGCACTCAAGGCCTCAACACGTCCAAGTGGCTGACCGACGAGTTCCTGTGCGACATCCCCGGACCGGAGACCGAGGCGTTTTCGAAGGCATGCCAGGAGTGTGGCGTATACGGCGTGTTCTCAATCATGGAGCGCAACCCCGACCCCGACAAGAACCCATACAACACCGCCATCATCATCGATCCCAACGGTGACATCGTCCTCAAATACCGCAAGCTCTTCCCTTGGAACCCCATCGAGCCGTGGTATCCCGGCGACCTTGGCATGCCGGTTTGCGAGGGTCCCGGCGGGTCCAAGCTCTCCGTCTGCATCTGCCACGACGGCATGATTCCGGAGCTCGCCCGCGAGGCCGCATATAAGGGCTGCAACGTATACATTCGAATCTCGGGCTACAGCACACAGGTTAACGACCAGTGGATCCTGACGAACCGCTCCAACGCCTGGCAGAACCTCATGTACACGGTATCCGTCAACCTGGCTGGCTACGACAACACCTTCTATTACTTTGGCGAGGGTCAAATCTGCAACTTCGACGGCACCACACTGGTGCAGGGTCAGCGCAATCCGTGGGAAATCGTCACCGGCGAGATCTACCCCGAGCTCGCGGACAACGCACGCCGCACATGGGGACTGGAAAACAACATCTACAATCTGGGACATCGCGGATACGTTGCCAAACCGGGCGGAGAGAGCGACGCCGGACTCACCTACATAAAGGACCTCGCAGCCGGTCGCTACCACCTGCCATGGGAGGACGACATCCAGATCAAGGACGGCTCGATCTACGGCTACCCCACCACGGGCGGCAGGTTCGGCAACTAAGCGCGGCGCGCAGTCGTCAGGTACGCTGGCACAGGGTTCTCCAGGCGAGAAGGACGTGTGGCCATGGCCGTGCGTCCTTCTCGCCTCTTTGCCCTACGCCGCCGCAACCATCCGACTGCTTCACCGCGACGGCCTCCATGTAGCCGTCGCGCTTCAGCTTGGACCAGGCAGTCGGAATCTGGTCCTCGCGCAGGTACGTGCGATAGGGATCGGTGGTCTTCGTCTCTGCCATGGTCGCTGTCCTTTCCTCTGGGCGCTCCCGCGTCCGTCCAATGGTGACCCGTCTCTTGCGGCACGCGCGGTGTCATGCCGCCTCGGCATACAAAAAGACCCCCGGAGCTAGTCCGAGGGCTTTTGATGCGTATAGTTAGGCGGCCGTCGCTAGTCCGGAAGTCCAGTAGTCCTTGTCCACCACCATGTGCCAGCGAGCACCTGGGTGCCTGCGCTCACGATGTTGTTGGCTGCAAGGGACATCCGTCTTCCTCCTGTTAACGTTACAGCAAACATTACGGCGCCACTATTTCCGCCTTTTTCCGCCGAGAAACACCTTCGTTTCTCGTCGTGGGTCCACCGTGGCACCAAAGCGTCACGCCACCGCGGCGTTAGGGCCTACTCCTCACGCCAGCCCTTGCACACGTCCACCCATCCCAGGGAGTGACTTGCCTGCTCAAGCTCTTCCATCGTGGTATCGACGCCTGTGTTCTCGCTGCCGGCGGCGGGTCGCACAAAGTCGTAGCGCTTGAGCGATACGTCTAAGTAGCACTTGACCTCAGGCTTTACGTCAAACGGGCATACGCCGCCCATGGGATGTCCCACGCGCTCCTCGAGCTGTTCCGGCTTTATGAAGGTCGGCTTCGTGTGAAACTGCCTTTTGAACGCGGAATTCCACACCTTCGCGTCGCCGGCGCACACCACAAGCACCGCATCGCCGTCCACGTCGAAGGCCATCGTCTTGCCAATTTGCCCGGGCTCCAGGCCAGATGCCTCCGCCGCCTGCTCCACGGTCGCCGTCAGCACGTCGTACGTGATGATCTTCTCGTCCAGACCATAGCGAGCCAGGTACGCGCGCGTCGATTCCGCCGACAAGGCTACTCAGCGTCCATGCAGAACAGGAGCGTCTCAAGCATCTCCTCGTCCGTCGGCCACATGTCGGGATCGACACCGTCAAGCATCTGTCCCAGCGTCATCTCGCGGTCCGGGTTCGTGCAGTGATACTTCGTGTCCAACGGGGGAAGTACAAACTTGTCTTCTGCCATCGCGTCTCTCCGTCCTTCTTTGGGTCGCGCTCGTCAGGCTGCTTCGCGCGCAGGGCGTTTCCCAGCGTCGCATACGGACAATTATGACCGCCGGAGATGCAAAGTCTAGCCGATTAATAGGTTTGAAATTTTATTATTGTCACTTTCGTATCACAACTCGATTGCCCCTCTGGAAGCAGGCACATCAAAATAACTACCTTGTGTTTCCTTCCCGTATTTCGGTTAAAAATCGAATGTTACGATGTTCTCGCCTATCTTGCACTTGTCTTGATTTCTCTTTCCAAGTCATGTTGTTTCATCCAAGTGCGTGCATATACATCCCTGTTTCCATCCCATATCTGAGTGTATTTCAGCTACCTGTATATTCTTTCAGAAATAGGGCGCGCATTTCTTCCTCTGCCGCAGCTCCTAAAGAAGTTCCGCACGCTTAACGTGCGACAGCTCTCTTCCATTTGCCTTCGCAGCGCACGCACCGCCCGCTTCCTCCGGACACTATTCTGTCAGTCATCTTCATACGACCCACACATGTTATGGGCGCTCGCCACACGTGGCTCAGGACATCTTCACGCTCTTCGGCACCGTCTTGACCATGTTGTAGAACGCGTCCACCGCACGTTTGCGGATGGATTCCAGCATGCTCGGGCGCACGGCGTTCCAGTCGGGTGGATTGTCGCGCAGCATCTGGCGAGCCTCGTCTATCACCTGGGCACCCGTGCCCGCCTGGAATGCGTCGTCGCCGCTCACGGGCAGGTTAATGTAAAGGTCCGCCGCGTTCGCATGAATGCGGTCCAGCTGGTTCGCCCCGCAGCCCATCGTTCGCATGGCAATGTTCAGCGGAGTGATGTCCTCCACCAGTCGCGGCTTCCTGATAAGGCCCACGCCTACCACGGCATCCACCATGCTCCTGTCGAACAGGGGCGTTGGCAGGTTCATGCGGCAACCACCGTCCATGAACGTCCGGCCAAGGTACTTAGTCGGCGTGATCACTAGCGGATACGAGCCCGAGCACGCGCAGCACTTCGCAACGTCCAGCGACAGGTCGCACACCGTGTTCCAGTTACCACCATCCGCCGCAAAGAGCTCCTCGTCGTTCGTAAACACAAAGAGCTCACCACTCACAATGTCGACGGCCGTAATGGCAACGGGCATCACGAAGTCGGCAAACGTCCTGATCCCCGCGCCCTCCAGAACCTCCCGCGCATAGTCCTCAAGGATGGCGCTGTCCACCATGCCCTTGTTCGATATCACGTTCAGCACCTTCAGGGGCATGTTCCTGAGCACGCCCTCCTCAACGGTGCGCTTGTCCATCGCAACAAGTAGCTCCGCCATGCGGGCGGTGCTCACGCCCGATGCTGCAAGCGCCGCCACCAATGATCCCATCGACGTTCCCGCCACGGCACCGTACCTCACGTCGCTTCTCTGCATGTCCTCAATCGCCGCAACCTCGGCAAAGGACCTGAAACCGCCACCGCAGAACGCGATGCCAACCCCATCCACCTTGGACAAAACGACCCCCTTCGTCGTAAGCAAACCGGTCCGGGCAGTCGTGCCCTTCCTGTTCTGGTACCCATTTCGCGCGACATAAGAACGACCGCCCCGCAGGACGGCCGATCTTGGTTGTCAGAATTTCTATTTCAAAGTTTTGCAGGCGAGAAGATCACGCCTTCCGCCTCGTGGCCACGCCAGAACGCAGCGGAGTACCCGCAGGTACTAAAGCGCCTTGACGCACTTCACCAACAGGTGAGAGCCGCCGTGGTCGGCAGCATGCTCGCCAAACCAGTTCTCGACGCCATCATAGAGCATTCCCAGGCTGTCCACGGCGAAGTCACGCTTGTGGCCGTCGAACATGGCGGTGTAAACGCCGCTGACGAACCAACCGTTGCTGCAGGCGTCAAACACGCGCCTCTGCTGCTTGCTCATATCCTTGATCCTCAACACACTTACACCTTCCTTCCAAACTCGTCGTAAGGGACAACTACACCTTACCCAGAAGAGTCCGGAGGAACGCGCCAGAATCCCCCTCCTAACTCCGCATTTATCTGCGGAAACAACTTCCTTACCTTCAAAATCCGCTCAGAAATGTGTTCGTGGCAAGAAATCAGCACCTCAGCAGGGGCGCCATTTGTCAAGTAAACTCGGTATGACGGGAAGCATTTCGGCGCCCTGGCAAAGGCCACGCACACAATCTGCACCCCCACGACAACGCTCCACCACGCACCCTGCACCCCACCTACATGTCTCACGTGCGGTTTTGTGAGAAGAACTGCTTCCTAGCGTGCGTCCCTCACGTTGATACGCATGGTAACGCGGTGCTCAAGGTCCCTCGACGGGTCGACGGCAAACACGTACGCCTTGAAAACATCCTTGTGCCCATAGGCCAGAAGCAGGCTGATCGTTTCGTTCTGCGCCCTGGGCACAAAGCCGATCTTCACGCCCTTGTAGTACACGGCGACCGCGTTGGGGTCATAGGGGTTGTCCGACTCCGCCTTCAACTTCAGCTTGCTGCCCGGCTTCAACTCGCCAAAGACTTCCGCAATGTCCCAGTGTGACTGGCCGGCGATGTTGCAGCTCATGTATTCCCTGCTCCGCTTGTACATGGCATCCCCTTTCCAACGTGGTGACGACGTTCACGTCCGTCCTTCTGCCATGCACTCTATCGGCTTCAGTGGACATTAATCCCCACATCGTCGCCACTTGCGGTCCAAAACATGCCGCTCGCCCACCATGGCCTCATCGGGCCGAAGCATCACCTACCAATCAGGCCCCGCGTTCTTCTCGGCCGCATCCGCGCCGTCTCCCGCATCGCCGCCACCTGCACCCTCGGGCCCAAAGCCCTCGAAGGCCTCGAGCTCCTGCGAAAACTTCCGGAGTTCCTTGCCGGTCTCGTACATGCAACGGTTCGCCTCCGCCATGCGCCGGGCAAGCTCGGGCGGAACCTTGCCCTGGTAAAGGCTGTCATACGCCTTGCACGAGGCAGCAAAGACCGCCAGCATGACCATCTCTAGAAACGAGACCTCTTCGTCGGCCGCGGTCTTCAACACGCTCGTTACGATGCTCACCGTAAGGTCGAGCAGGGCGCGCCAGTCCTCCTCGCTGCGCACCACCCCGCGCGCGTACGGCTCCTTCGTCATGCAGAGCGCCACCACTTGTCCCAGGTCGTCAAACCACTCCCAGCTCCCGCGCTTGAGGTAGCTCGTGTCCAGCGGAACGTCCACCGCCCGCAGAAACGCCAGCATCTCCTGCTTGCGGCGCGCGCAGGCCTCTTCGGAGTCACCAGTGGTAAACATCTACCGCCCCCTATGCCGTTGTCATCGCACGTCGCGCCGCCAAATGCAGCGTGCGCCACGGGAACATGGTATGAAGGCCAGTGGACATTAATTCCGGCACCAACCGCTCACAGGCCATATCCAACCGTTCGCGGCTCCTGCTCGAAGTCTCGCTCGCGGCGCCGACAGGCCTACAGCTCCGTATACTTGCTCGACCTGCCGCGAGCCTTCTCAACGGGATACTTCCGTGCGTTCTGCTCCAGCTTGTGCCGCATGGCCTCCACGGGGTCCACGCCCAGGCGGTCGGCCAGCATTATGCAATAGATCAGCACGTCGGCAAGCTCCTCCTCCTCCATGCGCTGCGCGCGCCCGGCGCACTCAAGGTCCGTCCCAGACCACTGGAAGCACTCCAGAAGCTCTGCCGCCTCGAGCGAGACGGATATCGCCAGGTCCTTGGGATTGTGGAACTGCGCCCAGTCGCGCTCGTCGCGAAACCTTAGGATGTCGCGCCTTACCTCGTCAAACGTCATGTTGGCCTCCCCGCTTTGCCGCGGCGGCCCCGCGGCACCTGCCCATTGTATGCCGCACGTCAAACCCCCGCCGCGCCGGCCAAAAAGCAGGTACAGTAGTGCCAGATGAAACCGCCCCCCGCGCGGGCCCAGGCACAAGGAGGAGAACATGGCATTTCACGAGGTAGACGCACACGAGCTCACGCTCAGGCCCTTTGACGCGCTCGACCGGGGCTGGGCGCTTCTTGCGGCCGGCAACGATGCGGCGTCCAACTGCATGACCATCAGCTGGGGCGGCCTCGGCACCCTGTGGAACAAGCCCGTCGCGACCGCGTACGTGCGCCAGAGCCGCTACACCAAGCAGTTCCTGGATGGCAGCGACACGTTCTCCGTCAACCTGTTCGACGGAACGGAGCGCCCCGCGCTGGGTATCCTGGGCAAGGCGTCTGGCCGTGATGGTGACAAACTTGCGAAGACGGACCTCACGCAGTCGCTGGTAGATGGCACGCCGGTGATCGACCAGGCGCGCGTGATCCTGGTGTGCCGCAAGGCGTACGTCGGCCCGCTCGCGCCGGAGGGCATCTGCGACCCCGAGGTCGAGCCCCGCAACTACTCCGGCGCGGACGCCGGCAACTACCACACCATGTACGTGGGTTACGTCGAGCACGTCCTCGTGGCAGACTAGCCGCCGCATCGGCATCACGCCAGTGCCACGCGCAGCGCAGCGATGCCGCGCACGCAACCCAGAGATTCGCGTCGCACGACAATCGTGCTACCAGAAACACGCCGCGGGCGAGAAGGACGCGTCCTTCTCGCCCGCAGGCCTTAGCTTGGCTTTATTCGGCTCTTCGGTGGTTTCTGTGGGAGAGATTCCGGCATAGGCCCAGCTCAGCGGGCGAAAACAACGATCTGGAACTGA
>NZ_JABAGR010000005.1 GCF_012844235.1 Parafannyhessea umbonata | reverse complement strand
AGGAAGAAGGGCGTGAAGGGAGCGAAGAGCGTTGCTGCCTAGGCTAGCCCCTTGTCACACAAACTACCGAAGCCTCAGAAAAAAGGTCAGAGGCTTAAGCCTCTGACCTGCGGTTTCGTGGTCGGGTGGACTGGATTCGAACCAGCGACCCCTTGACCCCCAGGGCGCAATCCTTGATGAATGTCAATAGACAACAAAGGACATCACTTCCAAAAATGTGCTGTTTAACTGGGCATTTGCCGACCTTGGCGAACATGAGGCGACCACAGCACCCAACATGTAAAGTCGTCCGCAGGACACAAATAGGACACGGTGTCCTATGTGTGTCCTTTGTGTCCTGCGAGGGCCCCTCCCCCGCGGGCGGATGGTTCCAATATTTGGGAGGAACGATGGCGAGGAAGCTCAGCAACGGCTACGTGTACAAGAACCAGAGGCTCGGGAAGTGGCGCCTCGCGATCAGCTGGCAGGACGACGACGGCAGGCAGCACAAGATGACCCGCTCCACCCAGGTGCCGTGCTACGAAGACAAGGTCGGCAGGAACGGGAAGGTGAGGAGGGACAACCGCGGCAGAGGTGCAGCCGAACAGCTCCTGCGGGAGTGGCGCGACGAGGAGGTACGGAAGGACGAGGAGCTCTCCGGCACCGTCTCCTGCGAGACGCCCGTCTACCGCTACGTCCTCGACTACATAGACCTGAAGGAGTCCACCGGCAACATCCTCGCCTCCACAGCCGACGGCTACCGCTGGTACGCGAAGCACCTCCTGGGCACCGAGCTCGGCAAGACCCCCGTGGGGCAGGTCACCGCGCGGCAGATCCAGGAGTTCGAGCGCGACATGGTGCAGGACGGCTACGGCGGGAACACGGTCTCGCACACCCACGTGCTCCTAAAGACCGCCTTCATCAGGGCGCGCAAGCTGGGCGACATACCCTCCAACCCCTTCGACCTCGTCGACGCGCCCAAGAGGCCCACGAAGCCGATAAACTCCCTCGACGCCGCAAGCGTCCGTCAGCTCAACCAGACGCTGGGAAGCGTCGCCGACCCGTTCTCGACCGCCGTGCTCCTCGCGCTCATGACGGGGATGAGGCAGGGGGAGATATGCGCCCTCAGGTGGCAGGACATCGACCGCGTGTCCCGCAAGATCCGCGTCTCGCACGCCCTCACGAGAGCGAACGGCACGTTCGCGCTCTCCACCCCGAAGACGAGGAGCTCGGCCAGGACCATCCCATACGGCGACGAGCTCGCCCGCGTGCTGGAGGTGAGGGCACGCGCGATGCACGACGAGCGCGAGTCCATGGGCCTCGACTGGGACGAGGGGCTCTTCGTCGTGGGAAACGCCGTCACTGGCGCCTGGAAGAGCCCGATGGCGCTCGGGCAGGAGTGGAGGGCGTTCGTGAGGGTAGCGAAGCTCGTGGGCTCCCAAGGCGAGGCGCCGCGTTTCCACGACCTCAGGCACACCTTCGCGACCATGGCGATTGGGTCGGGCGTGGACGTGAAGACCGTGAGCGCCATCCTCGGCCACTCCAACGCCGCGATGACCCTGAACGTCTACGCGGACGCGCTCGCCGACAGCAAGAAGGTGAGCATGGACCTCATGGGCAGGATAATGTCCGCGGGGCTCTCGTAGGCCGTAGAATACTACTTCACCAGCCGCAGGACGGTTAGATTGGCGGGTTTTGAGATGGGCCAACGGAACAGTAGCGGGAAGCCTAAGCTCGACCCCGAGGAGCAGGTGGCTTTCCTCAGGGACAAGGGAGTAGCGTTCGAGCGCATGGGCGAGGCAGACGCCATGCGCTACCTCTCGCGGGAGTCGTACCTCTTTTCAGCGTACGCGTACCGGACGCTCTTCCCGAAGCGCGTCGGAGGGGCGCACGACGGCGAGTACGCGAACCTCGACTTCCGCGACCTGGTAGACCTGGAGCGGCTCGACCGGGATCTCAGGGCAGCGCTCCTGCCGCTTGCGCTCGACGCGGAGCACCTCGCGAAGGCGCGGGTTCTCGACGAGGTGGCGAGGCGGCAGGACGAGGACGGTTACTCCATCGTGCGCGACTACATGGCCTCGCTCTCCCCCGCCGAGCGTTCCCGGAGGGAGGCAGAGATTTCGAGGCTCCGGCGCGACGAGTACTCCGGAGACCTCCAGAGGCACTACGCCGCCGAGATGCCCATATGGGTGCTGCTCGAGCTCTCATCCTTCGGCACCGTCGCGGACATCTACCGCTTCTGCGCGAACCGGTGGGGCGACCGCTCTATGCTGCGAGAGCACTACTTCCTCAGGTCGGCGAAGGGGGTGCGCAACGCCTGCGCCCACTCCTCCGCGATAATCAACGGGTTCGGCGCAGCGAGCCACGTCGCACGTCCGGCGCCGGACGCCCTCACCGTCGCCCTGCGCGACGCGGGCTTCTCGAAGAGGTCTAGGGCGTCCAGGATGAGGAACCCGCGCCTCCAGCAGATAGCCTCGCTCCTGCTCCTCCACAGGCGCATGGCCGAGGGGACCGCGCTCGCAGGCGAGGCGTCAGCCGGGCTCCGTACCCTTGCCGGTGGCATTAGGTCCGTGCTCTCCGTCACCCGCCCCGACGCCTCCGCGGAGGCGTCCATGGAATTCCTCGCCGAGCTGGTTGACCGCTGGTTCTGATCGGGTATAGTGTATATGGATGTCAAAACCCGAGAGGGTTTTATGTGGCGGGGACGCGTGAGCGCCTCCGCCTAATTTTTTGCCTTTCGTATCCGGCGAGGCCGACGCCTTCCGGAATCGTGGCGTGTCGGCTTCTGAGCATGCGTGCGACACTCCTGCCAGGGCGACCGATCCGACCGCCATCCAAAGCGAGTCCGGCACAAGGCGCCCGGGCGCCGGACGTCACGATCCGCGGGTCGCCGGCACCGGCACCAAATTCCCGGCATCTGCCCGGAGAATCCCCGCAACGCATTGCCATCAGTCTCGTTGTAGCATGGCTGCCGCATCAAGCGGACGCGCGAACTGGAGGAAACGCCATGAGGTGGATCTACGACGCTTGCGGCAACGCGGACCTCGAAGAGGTCGCATTAGCGGGGATGGGCATCTCGGCGATACTGGAGCACGTCGACCTCTCCTCCGCACCGAGGGACGCTGCGGACGCCGCGACGTGCCTCCTGGGGCGCTTGGCAAGGGAGCTCGCCGAGGCGACCGTGTCGCATGGCAATGCGGGGGACGACGAGCCTGAGCGGTAAGCCCTGCTCGCCGCCCTTCTCCGAAAGGCCGTCTTGCCAGCCGGTCCAGACGGTCCAGCCGCCCCGCGGGGCGGCTGGACCTTGGGAGATGGCGCCCTTCCGACATCCGCTGCGCCGGGGATAGCCGCCCCATCCCCTATCCTCGCGCCCGTCGAAAGCGCCCGGCCGGAGCAGGAGCACAGTGCGCTTCTGCTCCGGCAACTCCACGCCCTCCCCCGCCCAAGACGCTGGCACAGGGAGCAAGCACCTCTTCCCGCTCCCCGACGGCCCGCGCGACGGGCCGGCGCCGCGCCACGCCCGCAGGGGCGCGCCGCCCCGCCACGCGGGCCTTGCCGCTCTTTGGGCGAGGGAGGGCAAAGGGCCTTCCCACGTCCCAGGGAGGTCACCATGACCGAGAAGATAGAGGGTGCCGCGACCATGGCCGAGGAGGGGCTCGTCGCCACGTGCGAGGGCATCGTGAGGGACTACCTAGCCCACAGGGGATATGCGGTCCGCGCGGCAGGCGGCTGGTCCTGCGACTGCGAGGACGCGCCGATAGTGGCCACGGACGGCGACGAGACGGTGCTGATAGCCGTCATCTCCGCGTACGAGGAGAGCTCGGCCAGGATGCCCGAGCTCAACGTCGGCGCGGCCGAGTTCGCGACGATGAGGCGCGCGTGCCTGCTCTACCTCGCGGACCACGGCGACGTGGACGCGATACGCCACGACGTGGTCTCCATCGTCGTGACGGGAGAGCGCAGGGCGAAGCTCCGCCACCTCATAGGCGCCTGGCAGTGGGCGGAGAGCAGGGAGTGACCTGGGACGTCATAGCACAGACACCGCTCACGGCAGGAAGGCGACCGCTCGGAGAAACCCGGGCGGTCGCCCCTTCCAGCCGCCACGGCCGCAGCCAAGCCCTCCCGCGGCCGCCCTCCCCGCCGTCAGGAACACCTGGCGACGGCGGGGAGGGACAATGACGCAATAGTTCTAATCATGAAGGGAGCTTGGGAAGGGCATGGACTTGGGGACATCGTTGAAATCGTTGTCGAAAGGCAGTCGCCAATACCTGTAATCCTTACTATTGAGATGGCGGCATTGACTGATATTCCCGGGAAAGTTTAATGGTCAAGTTTCCACTCATGGAAGCGTAGGGAGGATTACCGAGCCGGGTACCCAAACAGTTCAGAAGTATTGGTTCCAGCAAGCATGAGCTTGACGCGGAGCGAGACGGCCATGCAGAGGTCGTCTAGAGGTCCTCTGGTTCAGGAAGCCCTAGTGGTTCTTGTCGCCCCTGCACTGTATAATTTTCACTCTGAAAGATTGGGAGTGACAATGGTTCGGTTTATCGACCTGTTCGCAGGTATTGGCGGCATACGCATGGGCTTCGAGCAGGCCTTTGCTGACGAGGACCCAAAGACGGTCTTCGTCTCCGAGTGGAACAAGTTCTCAAACAAGACATACGAGGCGAACTTCCAGGACGATTTCAAAATCGTCGGGGACATCACGCAGGTCCCGTCGGAGGACATCCCCGACCACGACATCCTTTTGGCCGGCTTTCCCTGCCAGCCGTTCAGCATAGCAGGCGTCTCCAAGAAAAACTCGATGGGCCGCCCCACGGGGTTCCAAGATAAGACGCAGGGAACACTGTTCTTCGAGGTGGCGCGCATCATCGATGCAAAGAGGCCAAAGGCTTTTTTGCTCGAGAACGTAAAAAACCTTGTAAGCCACAACCACGGAAACACGTTCAATGTCATCATGTCCGTTCTGACGGAGGATCTCGGATACCACGTGTACTGGAAGATTATCGATGGAAAAAACTGGACTCCGCAGCATCGCGAGCGCATCTATATAGTGGGATTCCGTGACGACGTGGACTTCAACTGGGACGATCTGGAGGTTCCGTCCAATGGTGGCGGCGTGTTCGCGGATATTCGGGAGCCGAACGTGCCAGACAAGTACACGCTCTCGGATAAGCTGTGGACGTACCTACAGAACTACGCTGCAAAGCACCGTGCCGCTGGCAACGGTTTCGGTTATGGCCTGATAGGGCCAGACAGCACCACACGCACGCTCTCGGCTCGCTACTATAAGGACGGGTCAGAAATTCTCGTGAAGCAAGACGGCGAGAATCCTCGCAGGCTGACGCCGAGGGAATGCGCAAGGCTACAGGGATTTCCTGACTCATTCGTGATCCCGGTCTCGGACACCCAGGCATACAGGCAGTTCGGGAACTCCGTCTGCGTCCCTGCTGTCGCGGCGGTCGCGCGTCTCATGAAGCGTTCATTGGAGGAATAGTCTATGGGCTTGGATTATGGCGCCCTTAACGAGTACGTGTCCGGCGTCATGTGCAAGGAAATGCCAGGAATAGACATCCCTGGGGCGAACAGGAGTCATCAGCACGAGTTCCAAGGGTCAGGTCCGCTGAAACTCCTACTGGGAGACACTGAGCGCCATTCCATCCCATCGCGGTTCCTTTACCTCGACGACAGCGGGGACGCCGTCTGCGACGTCGGAAGCATGTCATGGTACGACGCACGCAAGAACCAGCCGAGGCGTCGTCCAGAATGGAGGCTCTACTACTCGGAGAACGAGCCTGTCAAACACGCACATGTAGGGGACGCGCTGACCCTCGTGCTGCTTCGCGATGGCTCCCTAGTGGCGCTCATCACCCAGCGGAATTCGAGTATTGATGCACAGGTCAAGTGGCTTTTCGGTCTCGATGACAACACTGGAAGAATCAGGAACTACGTCGTCGGCTCCAACGGGGCGCTGCGAATCGATGCTACGGCATCGAACATCCTCGAGGCACTGGGAATCGATGTGCGCGTCCCGCAGAGCGCGGAAGCCATGCTCGAAGACATGCTGAGGCGTTTTCCGAGCGGACTCCCCTCGACGGAAGAGTTCTCAGCATACTGCCGCTCGACGCTGGGGGATGTGGACTACGTACATGACGACCCAGATGAAATAATCTACATGGCGTACCAGCGCGAGGAGATGCTGTTCAGAGTATACGAGCGTCACGAGGCCGAAGAGGTATTCCCGAAGTTTGTCAACCCAATTGACGTCGACGGGATTCTGTCGTACTCGATGAGCCTTTTCCAGAGGAGGAAGTCTCGCGCCGGAAAGTCCTTGGAGCACTCGGTCGAGGCTCTTCTGACGGCGCGCAATATCAGATATACGGCACAAGCTACGACCGAGAATCATGAGACCCCGGACTTCCTGTTCCCCTCCGAGGAGCTCTACCACGACGAGAGGTTCCCAGCTTCGGGTCTTACGCTTCTTGGTGCTAAGACCACTTGTAAGGATCGTTGGCGTCAGGTTCTCTCCGAGGGGAAGCGGGTGGAGCGCAAACACCTCGTCACCTTGGAGGGAGCCATCAGTACGCGGCAGACAGACGATATGAGGGCAAAGAACCTCCAGCTCGTCGTTCCGGTGCCACTCCACCACACGTATACCGACGAACAACAGGGATGGCTCTGGAGCGTGAGGCAATTCTTCGATCTAGTGACGGCGCGAGAGCGTGAATACGCTATTTACTACTGACATAGGTTAGGCAGACGGACACCTCGACCATAGGCTAGCAAGTAGCCCATCCTGTACACCCACGGTGGCCAGGATGGACGAGACGGACGGAGCGGACAGGGTGGCCACGGGATCCGTCCCGATGGCTCAGACTATCGTCTGTGCCCCGGGAGATGCCTCCGCGGCCGCACCGTCCGAACGTCCCTTCTCTCTGCGGGGGATGCCCCGCGCCCCTGGGGGTGACCGACTTGAGCCGTGACGCCATGCCGAGGCGCCTGAACGTCCGGATCTCCGACGGCGAGCTCGAGGCCCTGGACCGGGCCTCCGCCGAGATGGGCTGCTCCAGGAGCCAGGTCGTGAGGCTCCTGATACACTGCCTCGCGGGCGGCGGGACGCGCATGGGGGCGGGCACCGTCGCCTTCGACTACGAGACCTCCCACGGCATCGTGCGCAACCTGCGCTCCATAGGCACGCTCTACAACCAGTCCGTGGCCTCGCTCAACACCATAGCGAAGGCCGCCCGCGAGTCGCCGGGCGAGGTGACGGCCGAGGACGCGCTCGAGGTCCTCAGAGTCGTGGACGCCGAGATGACCTACGTGGCGGACTCGCTCGGGTGCCTCCGTGAGGACGTGGCGAGGCTCTCCGACAGGCCGGCCGTCTTCCTCTGGAGCTGACCGGCGTGCCGGCGATCAAGGCCATATCTGGGCACACGGGGCTCGCCGCCGCGAGGAGGTACCTCGAGCGGGACGGGAGGGCGCTCGCTAGGGACCTCCTGCACTTCTCGCGGATGGACGAGTCCCCGCGCCAGGCGGGACTCGAAGAGGCTCACTTCGACTGGGACGCGGCCATGGACGAGACGAGGCGCGCCAACGGCAACGACGCCCCGTACCGCGGGAGGCCCGCCAGGACCTACAAGCACTACGTGCTCTCCCCCGACCCGCGCGACGGGGTCTCGCTCGCGGACCTGAGGGCGCTCGCCGTGCGCTGGGCCGAGGAGAGCTTCCCGGACTTCCAGGTGGTCATCGTCTACCACGACGACAACGAGTGCCATGTCCCCCACGCTCACGTGATCGTGAACAACACGAACCTCGCCACGGGGAACAGGCTCCGCGACCCCGACCCCGGTCTCCTTAACGGGCGGCTGCAGGCGATCGCGCGGGACATGGGGCTCTCGCACTTCGACGGCAGGATCGACGCACGGCACCCGGACACGCGCAAGCGAGGCTCGAGGGAGAACTACCAGCGGGTCCACGTCGGGCGCGCGGAGGCGGAGCTCTCGTCCAGGGGCGCGTACTCCTGGGTCGCTGACATCAGGTCGAGGGTGGACGTCGCCGTCGCCTCCTCGAGGACCGAGGGGGAGCTGCTCGGCAGGCTCTCGCGCCTGGGCGTGGAGGCGAGCGTCCGCGGCGACGGGAGGGACTGGACCTTCTGCCTCGCGGACCAGCCCGCCAGGAGGGTGAGCGGCACGAGGCTCGGCACCGACTACCGGCGAGAGGACGTGCTCGCGAGGCTCGCCGCCCGACGCGGCGAGGCGCTGCTGCCGGACGGCTCCGTCATGGGCGTCGAGGAGGCCGCGCGCCGCGCGATCGAGCTCAGGGACTTCTCCGAGCTCAGGGGGCTCTCCTCCGCCGTCGCTGTGATTGAGGAGACGCGCGCACGCTCCGTCGAGGAGCTCGCGGCCGCGGCCGGGCGATGCGGAGACCCCGGCGAGAGGGAGCGCATCGACGCGGCGATCGCGCTGGCAAGGAGGCACGGCATGCTGCCGGAGCGGCGGGAGGCCGCGGCGCGCGGCGGTCACGTGCGGCGGGACGACGTGCGAGGTATCACCCGCCGCGACGCGAGGCGCCACGACGAGCCCATCGGAAGGCGGCAGCCAGACCGCGGAGACGACGGCCGCACGGACGGGAGGGGGAGATGAGGGTCACGTTGTCGTACGTTGACGGGCGGGTCGAGGAGTTCGACTCAGACCGGCTCACGCGCCCCGAGCCGTTCCCGGGGAGGAGCGTCCTCTCGGACCTCGTCCTCAGCCTTGGGGACGACGGAATGTGGATCGAGCTCGACTACTACGACTCGCAGGGCGTGGCCGAGGGCGATGCGCTCAGGAGGCGCCGGGGCTGGAGGGCGCAGCTCGCGACGGCAGGTGAGCTGGCGGCGGCGTCCAGGGTGGACGTCGACGGCACCACGAGGTGGATGAGGGTGGGCGACGGCCTCGTGGACGTCTCGCGGCTCGAGGACGTCCGCGCCTCGCTTGACGACGGGCCGTCCGACCTGCCGGCCCTTGCCGCCTGGGCGTACCGCACGGGCCTCTCCATCCCCGAGGTGGCGGGCGACGACCCGCGCGACGCGGCCGGCAGGGTCTGCGCCTGGGCCGGCGTGCCGACCGAGAGCCTCGAATTCATGTCGCGCGTGCGTGCTACCGTCACGCCAACGTCGGACCTGGAATCCGGAGGTGCGTCATGAGGCGGTTCCTCTCGACCGTAGGCAGGATCACGCTCGCCGTCCTGAGGGGGCTCCTGCGCGTACTCCTCTGGGCGCTGAGGCTGGCGTTTCGCGCCGTGCTCTGAGGGCGCGTCCGCCAAAGCCCCAACCCCATCGCGGCCGCATTGGTCAGGGGCGCTTCCCAGAGGGCCCCAGAGGGGCTCGCGGCGTCACGTATGCCTGCGGCTTCCCTACTTCGCCCTCATGTCCTCCGGCGCCATGTCGACGGTCGCGAGCCGCGCGGCGGCCTCCCTCGCGCTTCCTGCCCTCTCGGAGAGCGGCCTCTCGTCCCTCGAGCGCGAGCGTGCCCGCTCCGCCCGCGCCTCGTCGTACCTGCCGATGACGAGGTCGGACGCGCGCGACGCCTCCGAGGCGGCCCTCGCGAGGGCGGATGGGTCGTCCCTGATCTCGTCCAGCCAAGACCTGAGGTACGCCGCGTGGTTCTGGGTCCAGGTCTGCACCGACCCTCCCCTCGCGACCGCGGACATGTCGAGCCCCGCGTCCGCAGCGGAGAAGGCGCTCCCGAGCTCCGCGACCAGCTCCTCGAACGCATAGGACTCGTGGTCGCTCGGAAGCGGCCTGCCGAGCTCGCCCGCGGTCGAGTGGCACATCTCGTGCATCAGCGTCCTGCAGAAGCCCTCGGCGGACTCGAACTGGCCGCGGAGCGGCATGGTGATCGCGTCCTCGGCCGGGGCGTAGAAGGCGTCGTCGCTCCTCGTCTCCCGCACGGGGCACCTCGACGACGCGATGAGGTCGTCTGCCACCCTCCAGGGCTCCGACCCCGGCTCCGCCGCGCGAGGCTCCATGACGGGCGGGACGCCCTCCACCTGGCTCGCGTTGAAGACCCAGGCGCCCCTCCCCCTCAGGAACCTGTCCCCGCAGACGTCGTCCTCCGAGATCCTCCCCGCGGCGACGAGCTCCCGCGCCCTCTGTACCGTGACGACCGACTGCCTTCCTGCGCGCATGATCGGCACGTACCAGCTCCAGAACTCCACCGTGGCCTGCGCCCTCTCGCCGCGGCGCACGTGCCAGCCGGCGTCCCGCGCCTGGTTGTACGTGACCCACCTGGGGTCCTCGAATCCGCATCGTGCGGACGCGGCCGCGAGGGAGAGCCTGTTGACGCCCCTGTACCGGGCGCCGGTCGCGGCGTTCCTCGCCGACCAGCACCTCTCCCACCCCGCGTACCACGAGAGCCCGTCCTCCTCCATGGCGCTCGCGAGCGACTCCACGAGCCTCGCCCGCCCCTCGGCGAGCGTGTCCCTGCCCTTCTCAGCGCGCATGCCTTCCTCCCTGTAGAAGATGGGGCGACCCGTCCGGGCCGCCCCGCTATCTTTGCCGCTACTCCTCGCGATCGTCCGCGGTCCCGGCCGCCCTGCAGAGCGCGATTGCCGCGACTGCCGTGGCGCCGGAGAGCGCGCCGAGGAGGTAGAGGGCGATGGCGCCGAAGTGGCTAATCATCGGTTCCGCCCCCTCCCAGCGGGCCGGTGCCGCCCTCGGGTCCGCGCTCGATGCGGACGTCGGGCTCGCCGCCCTTTCCGCGGCGCCTGAGCGCGCGTGCGCCTGCGAGCGAGAGGCCTGCCGCGGCGCAGAGACCCGCGATGGGGGCGACCGGGATCCCGGCGTCGCCGGTCTTGGGCAGCTGGCCGCCGCCCCTGGTGGCCTTCTCCCCCTTGGGGGCCTCGGGCGGGGCCTCGGTGATGCTCACCGTCTGTCCCCGGTCCTCGAGGTCGGCGTGGGTGGCCACGGTCCTCCCGTCGTGGGCGATGGTCTCGAAGGCGACCACGTCGTGCCCTGCGAGCGCGCTGCCGTCGAACTCGAACGTGACGTCGGTGCTGCCGGACTCGGCGTCCGCGGTGAAGGTGGCTCTGGCGGTGACGGGGCTGCCGTCGCTTCCCTTGACCCCCTCGCCCGTGGACTTGTCCATGAGCGTGCCCGTGACCGTGTACTCGCGGCCCTTGACGAGCCCGGACCACTCGACCCTGTCTGTGATGGTGACCTTGTCCGCGGCCGTGGCCTCGTGGTCGCCGTCCGCCGCGTCGGTCGCCGTGGTGTGGATGCCGGGCAGGCTCACGGTCTGTCCCTCGTCCTTTAGGTCGGCGTGGGTGGCGACGACCTTGTCCGCGCGGGAGAGCTCCTCCGTGCAGACGAGCCTCCTCCCCTCGAGTCCGGTGCCGTCCACGTCGAAGACGACCTCGACGGTGCCCTCGGAGGACTCGGGAGTGACGGTCGTCTCCGCCGTGGCGAGCTCCTCGCTCGTCTCGGCGTCGAGCAGGTGTCCCCTGACCCTGTACTCGGTCCCGGGGGTGACGTTGGAGTAGGAGACGGTGTCGGCCACGCGCTGGCCGGGCGCCGCGTCGATGACCTTGTCGCCGTCAGCGGCGTCGCTCGCCGTCGTCCTCACCTGGGGGAACGCGACGCTCTGGCCCTCGTCGGAGAGGTCGGAGTGAGTGGCGTACACGTGGCCTTCGCGCGAGAGCTCCTCGAAGGCGACGACCGTGCGTCCCGCGAGGTCGGAGCCGTCGAACCTGAACGTGACGGTCGCCGTTCCGCTCGCCTCCTCGGGCGTGAGCCTCGTTGTCGCGGTGACCTTCTCGCCCTTCGCGTCCGTGACGGCCTCGCCGGTCTCGCGGTCCATGAGGGTGCCGGTGAGCTCGTACTCCTTCCCGGGCACGAGGTTCTGGTACTCGACGGTGTCCGTGATGGTCACGTCGTCGTCGGCCGCCGCGTCGTGGGAGCCGTCCTCCGCGTCCGTCGCGGTGGTGCCGATCTTCGGGAACAGGACCGTCTGCCCCTCGTCGTCGATGTCGGCATGCGTGGCCACCGTCTTCCCGCCCTGGCTGAGCTCCTCGAACGCCACGACGGAGTGGCCGGCGAGCCCGGTCGCGTCGAACTCGAAGGTGACCTTGGCCTTGCCCGTGGAGAGCTTGGGGGCGAGCTTCGCCGTGGCGGTGACGGCCTTGCCGTCCGCGCCGGTCACGGCCTTGCCGGTCTCGCGGTCCATGAGGGTTCCCGTGAGCTCGTACTCCTTCCCGGGCTCGAGGTTCTCGTACTCCACCTCGTCCGTGAGCGTGACGCTCCCGGCGGCCTCGGCCAGGTGCTCCCCTCCCTTGCCGGTGAGGGTCGTGGCGATGCGCGGGCCCTGGTCGTCGTCCACGGTGCCGAGCTCGACGGTCCTCGCGTCGCGCGAGACCGTTACGGTCATGCTGACGAGCCTCAGGCCCTCGTTGGCCGCGCAGCGGAGCTCCTCGACCGCGTACGTGTCGTAGGGCAGGGCGCCCTTGGAGTCGTCCGGCGCCGTCGCCTTGCCGGTCGTCCCGCTGAACCAGACTCCCGCGGCGGCGTCCCAGGAGCCCTCGCCGGCCGTGTCGTTGGCGTTCGTGCGCGTGGCGTGGGCGGCCCATGACGAGGCGGTGCTCGCCTGGCCGTTCTCGTCCGTCACGATGACGTGGGACTCGCCCGTGGTGGCGGAGGTGATCCGGAAGGGCACGCCCGCGAGGCGCCGCATGCTTCCGGACTCCGCCTTCACGAGCTCGAGGTCGCCGCGGCTGACCTGCTCGGCGACCGTAGGCGCGGCGTAGGTCGAGACGTGCTCGGCGGTCCCCTCGGCGGTCACGCGCGTGACGAAGGTCTTGTCCGAAGCCACGTATCCCTCCGGCGCCCTGGTCTCCCTTATGGCCACGGTGCCCAGCGGGACGACGGCGTTGCCCGCCGCGTCGCGGTAGAGGTCGTCGCCCGTGGCGGACGAGAGGTCCGCGGTGCCGTCCTCCCCCGTGGAGACGGTCCAGGTGCGGGTGGCCTTCGCGGGGAGGCTCCCCTCGTCGTACTGGCCTGCGTAGTAGCGGACCTCGAACTCCGCGCCCGCGAGGCTGGCCGCACCGAGTGGGGACGCCTCGCCCGTCTCTGCGTCGGCCTTCGCGAGCACGAGGCCGAGTGGGTTCGTCTGCGGGACGTCCGACGCGCTCGCGTCGGCCTCGCCGCCCGCGGGCACTTCCACCCTCGTCGCCGCGTTCGAGAGGGCATATCCCCTTGGCGCCGAGAGCTCGCGCGCCCAGTAGGTCCCGGGCGAGACCTCGACGGCCTCGCTCGTGCCGTCCTCCCTGGTGGTCAGGCGCACCCCCGTGTCCTTCGTGCAGCCCTCGTCAGAGAAGAGGCCGTATACGGCTCCCCCGACGGAGTAGAGTGTGTTGCCGTCGGTGACCGCGGGGTCGGATGACGCCTTCATGACGGTCACCCTTCCCCTCGACTGTCCGAGCGGGATGAGGATGTAGTGCGACGGCCAGACCTTCCCCTGGATCGCGGAGGTCTGGTTGCCGCTCTCGATCGTGCCGAACCCGTTGCTCGAGTGCACGGAGTGCCACATGAGGTCCTCGGAGGGGCTGGAGCCCCAGAAGAAGCCCGCATGGCCGTCCCAGGTGTTGCCGTATCGGTCGGTCCCGCTCACGGGCACGGACGAGTCGGGGGTCGCGACGATGATGTCTCCCCGTTGTGCGAGTCCCGAGGCGAGCAGCTCTTCCTTGGTGTCGAAGCGGTAGGACACGACGTCCTGCGCCTTGCATATCCTCTCCCACACGTTGGTGTTCCACCAGTTGGCGCCATTCGTGGATAGCGCCGAGTAGGGGTTCCCGCCGGCGGCGGCCATCACGTAGCAGACGAAGCCCGTGCACTGCATCCCCGCTCGGTACGAGCCGTGGTCACCGTTCGGTCTAGGCATGTCGCCGGTGTCCCCGAGCCCGAGGTAGGGCGTGCCGAGGTAGAACGAGTCGCCCTGGTGTGACTCGAGTTCGCCCACCACCTGCTCTCGCGTGACGCCGACGACGTCGCTTATGTACCTCGTGCCGTTCGGGTTGTCGAACCATGAGCTCGATTCCGCCGCGAGTGCGACGGTCGGCGCGAGCGCCCCGAGCAGCTGGCTCAGGACGAGCGCTACCGATAGGAGGGCGGCCTTCATGCGCTTGGCCCCGCCGTCACGTCTCCACGCCCGCAGGGCGCGCCGGGCCGAGTGGGCCCTTTCCTTAGCGATCCTCATCTCTTCCCCTATCTTCTCCTTGGTGTGGCGTCGCATGGCGTGCCGATCGCCTCGGAGGCGGCCCGCGCCCCCTGCGCCCGTGCGGAGAGTCCCCCGGCACCGTCGGCCCGCTCCTCTGTGCGCCCGCGGCAGTTCTGCTCGTACCACCTGCGCCTCGACTCGACGAGAGCCTCTCCGAGCCTCGACGGGTCCACCTCCGCGCACTCCCTCTGGTTGCGACCCTCCCCGTCCGGCAGTGGGTTGCCGTCAGCGTCGAGTACGTCCCGGCTGAGCCTCACCGGTCTGTCGGCGAGGAGCGGGACCTCCCTCCAGTGCTCGTCGTGGTACCTGGAGTGGTTGGGCTCCACATACCTCGGGTGGAACTGCCACCCGCCGAGGTCGACGCCGTCGACCTCGGTCCCCCTGGGAAGGGTCACGGTGAAGAGGACCCTCTCCTCACCCGTCTCGCGGTCGGCGTACTCCGTCCGCCGCACGTACCTCTCGTGGAACGAGAGCCAGACCCGCTCCCTTCGCTTGCCTTCCGGACCTTCCATTTCCTTCCTCCTTCTCTTCGCTTGCCGGGACGGTCCCGGCCCCTTGGCGCCTCTCGGCTACCCGCCCAGGACGTCCCTGGCCCAGGAGCCGCTCTTCGTGAGCGAGAGGATCAGCAGCACGCACATCGCGAGGTACTGGAGCGCGTAGCTGAGCCCCCCGACAACGCTGTCCACGGCTGCCCCGGCCCCGGCGCTCGCCGCGTTGAGCCCTCCCAGCACGACCGGAAAGGCGATGAGGGTGACGGTGATGATGAGCCCCGCGAGGCACACGGAGGCGAAGCTCCTGAGGTACGCGACACCGGCCTGGCGCGTGTCCTCGAGCCCCAGCAGCGACAGCGGGATCGGGCTCAGGGCCGCCATGAGGTAGAGCTGTATGGCGCGGGCCCACGAGACCACGAGCGCAACCACGTAGGCAGCGATGACCACGATCCAGCTCACGAGCGCGACGACGATCATCGCCACGAGGGCGGGGACGCTGTCCTCTGTGGTGACGATCGAGACCTTTGCGAGGTCCATCGTGCCGCCGGACCCGAACGCCGAGGTCGTCCTCGTGATCGCGAGCCGCGCCACCTCGTAGACCGCGCGCATGAGCTCGAAGGAGTTCTGCACGAGGAAGAGGCACACGGCGAAGAAGACGAGGAGGAACACGACCTCCCGCACTGCCGGCATCGAGGCGTTTCCGTCCATGCGCTGGGAGAGGTGTATCAGCTGGACCGTGAAGACCATGCTGAGGACCCCGCAGCCTATGGGCAGGATCGCCGTCCTCCACACCCCGCGGGCGATGTCGAAGAGGGTCACCTCGCCCGCCGTGCCCAGCATCCTGTCGAAGGGCTTCGAAAGGACCCCGTCGACCCCTATGGATGCCAGCACCCTGGCCTGGGCGTCGAAGATCCAGTTGCAGGTGTCGCGAAGGACCCCGCACATCCAGGAGTTGATGTCGTCCCCGATGGAAGCCCAGGCGGGGCGCGGGACGAGGAGGGCGATGCCGATGGCGAGCGCGGCCGCCAGGGCCAGGCGGCACGCTCGGCTCGGCACGTGGCGCCCCACGGCTATCCCGTCACCGAGAAGGCGCCGTCGGCCCACGTGACCGAGACGATCGACCTCCCCGGGTCGTCGCAGGTGAAGGTCGCCGTCACGCTGTCTGCCTTCGTGTCGATGTACACCTCGCCGTCGAACGCGGCCTCCGTGGCCCCGGGGACGTGCTCGGACACCCAGAGGGACACGGCGAGGTCGAGCGCGTCCTCGCTCCCGCCGACGAGCGCGAGGTACTCCTCGTCCACGCCCGTGACCCTGACCTCGCCGCCAGGCGGGGCGGGAACCCAGTCGAACGAGGTCTGGAGCTGCTCGCACCTGAGCCTCGCGCCGTCGCCCCTGCCCCTGATGGTCACGGTGGCCTGGACAACGGTCCCGTCGGCGCGTGTCACCCTGAGGCCGCACTCCCCGTCGCCGTCGGAGGTGACCTCGTAGGACGACGTGCGCGTGTCGGTGCCGTCGGTCTCGACGAGCCTGCCCCCGGACGCCGTCATCCTGAGCGACGCGTCCTCGGCGCCCATCCACTCCCGCGACTCGAGCTCCTCCGCGCACGACTGCCGCGCCTCCTCAGCGCTTGCGCCAGAGTCGGAGCCCTGTCCGTCCGCGGCGTCGACCCAGGCGGCGGTCTCCGAGCCATTGTCCGTCGGGTCCGCCTTGTCGGCTCGTGACGCAGCGCAGCGCGCTGCGCCCGCCCCCAGCGCGACGGCGACCGCCCCGGCGGCGAGCGCGGCGACGGCCCTTCGCCTCTTCTCCATGTCCCTTCCTCCCTACTGGATTCTGACCGCGCACGTGAACCGGCTTATCCCGGTACCCACGCGGACGTGGTCCCCTGGCTGCGGCGCGTGTATGTAGGAGTTGCCGCCGATGTAGATGGCGACGTGGCCGGGCCTCCAGAGGATGTCGCCCGGCTCCGCCCGGGAGAGCGGCACCATCGTCCCCGCCCTCAGCTGCGCGTCGCTCTGGTGCGGTATCCGGATTCCCGCCTGCGCGTAGCACCACTGCGTGAGCCCGGAGCAGTCGAGCGCCTTGTTGGGCGTGGACCCTCCCCAGACGTAGGGCGTGCCGAGCTGGGTCTGGGCCGCGGCGACGATGGTCGCCCCCTTGCCCGATGCGGCGCCAGCAGGCCCGGCCCGCCTGAGGTCGTCCGCGCTCATCGAGTCGAAGCGCCTGAGGCCGTAGGCGTCCATCGCGGCCTTGAGCGAGTCGACGTAGGAGGACGACGTGGCGTAGCCCGCGTCCTTGAGGCCCTCGGCCATGAGGTCCGAGTCCCTGCCCTCGATGGCCCTGCGGATCTTCTCGTTTCCCGAGTACCTTCCCGCCTGCAGCAGGACGCGCGAGCGGAAGCGTATGCAGTCCTCGTAGGACCTGAACCTCGTGAATGCGTCAACGACGGTGACCGAGGCGCCCCCGTACTCCTCCCGCGTCTGCCAGGACTCCTTTCCCGCGACCTCGGGGCAGGAGGCGAAGCTCGGTGCCCACTTGATGCCGAAGAGGTTGTTGTCCCTCGTGGCGAGGCCAGAGAGGTGGTCTCCTACGCCCGACTCGACGATGACCTGGGCGAGCGTGCAGCCCGCCGGGTGACCGTACTCGTCCTGGCACTCGAGGGCCGCGAGCACCATCGAGTAGGTGACGTAGGGAGGGAGCCCCTCCACCGACGCGCGCCTCGAGGCCTCGTTGTCCCAGAACCCGAAGAGCGAGCCGACCGCCTGCGAGATCATCGCCGCGGCGAGCACCGCGACGACGGCTCCGGCGAGGATGCCGGCTATCGGGACCGTCGCTGGCGCGCCTGCCGCGCACGCCGCCTTGCCGGCGGCTCTCGCCGTCTCCGCGGCCCTTGTCGTTCCCGGCATTTCCTCGAGAGGCGGCGCCGCCTCGCGCCTCCAGCCCCTCCGAGGGGGCCCGGTCCTGCGCGGGCGCGCCATGCCGGGTCCGGCGCCCTCCCTGCCGTCGAGCGCTGCGAGCCTGGACCGCGCGCCGTGTCGGCGGGGCGCCTCTCGCACCGGGGTGGCCGACCTGTGCGGCCGCGCGTCCCCGGGGGTTCCGGTCGCTCCCGTCGCCGTGATCGCCGCCTCCTCGCGGGTCGCCACCGGCGGAACGCCTTCCGGTGCGGGCGGCACTCCCTGCGCCGGTGCGGGGCGGGGCCCCGCGTGGACTCCGCCGCCGGTCCCCGGCGAGCCGTCGCCTCCACGTGCGCGCCGCAGGCGCCTTGATGTCGCGCGGGACGCCGCGCCGGCGGGGCGGGAAAGCGCGTCCGTCCCGAGCTCCTCGTCGGACTCCCCGAACGCGTCGCGCGATGCCGTTGCGGTCGCCCTGCGCGCCCTGGCCGCGCGCCCCATCGCCGCCGCGCGGCGGCCCCTGAGCTCCGACAGGGCCGTGTCCGCCTCGTCGTGCGCGATTCCCGCGCTCACGGCGTCCGTGCGCCCCTCGAATGCGACGGCGGACGCGTCCGGGGCCTCGTGCGCCGCGGAGCTTGCCGCACCGGCCTCCTGGGCGCTCACCTCTCCCCCCTCCGCGCCGTCGCCTTCCTGCGGCGCCGCCTCGGCGCCTGCTCGCTCGGCTTCGTGTTGAAGAGGTCGTAGAGCGCGCCCCTGGGGAAGTCGTCCTTGATGGGGACGCGCGCGCCGCCGGCGACGAGGAGCCCCTCGCCCGGCTTGATCGACTCGTCTATGTAGCGCGACTCCTGCTCGGAGAGGCCCAGGAGGTCGACCCAGGCCCTTCGGTCCACGGGCGACTGCTTGTGGAGGAGGATGAAGTCCGAGTTGAGCACCATGTTCCTGGCCTCCTCGTGCTCCAGCATATAGACCGAGTTCTGCGTTATGCCGGTGGCCACGAGACCGAACTTTCGCCCCTCCGCCCAGAAGCGCGAGAAGTACGAGACGATAGCCGGGTGCTCGAAGAGGGACTGGACCTCGTCGATGTAGAGCCACGTGGTGACTCCCCGCTCGTAGTTCGAGTACATGCGGTTGCGCACGGACTCGAGCGCCGTGAGCATCCCGAAGGTCCGGAGGTTCGAGGTGAGGTCCCTGAGGTCTACGTCGACGATCCGGTTCGAGAGGTCGACGTCCGACTCGTGGTTGAAGAAGGACTGCGCGCCCACGGCGTAGCGCTCGTAGCGCAGCGCGATGTCGCGCGCCTCGCGCTCCTCCTGCGCGAGCAGCTCCTCGTAGAGGTCGCCGAGCGTGGGGGTGCCGCCGTCCACGGAGCGGCTCTCGTAGCACGCCTCGACGCAGCGGGCGATGATGGACTTGTCCGCCTCGGGGAGCCCCTGGCTCCCCTCGGACATTGTCGCCGCGGAGAGCGCGAGGAAGGCGTCGATCTTGAACGCCCGCTGGGCGCTCGGGCTGAGGTCCGCCACGTCGGTGAGGTCGAAGGGGTTGAGGTGCGAGTCGGAGTCCGGACCGAGCCTGATCGTGGTCCCGCCGCACGGCTCCGTCACCGCGGAGTACTCCCCCGCGGGGTCGAAGATGATCACCTGGTCGTCGGGGTACGCGAGGATGGTGTTGAGGATCTCGCGCTTGGTGGAGAAGGACTTTCCGCTGCCAGGCTTGCCGGCGACGAATCCCATGGGGCTCGCGAGGCTGCGCCTGTTGCAGATCACCAGGTTCGAGCTCTCCTTGTTCTGGCCGTAGTAGCCGCCGCCCTCCTGGTTGAGCTCCTGCGTCGCGAAGGGCATCTGGATCGCCACCTCCGCGGTGGTCATCATCCTGCCTACATCCACGCGGTTGGCCCCGAGGGGGAGCACCGAGTTGAGCCCCTCCCTCTGCCGGTAGTCGAGGGTCCCCACGTCGATTGAGTTCGACCGCGCCGTGCGCATGATCTGCTCGACCTGGTTGCGCAGCGCGTCGCGGGTGTCCGCGTAGGTGTACACGAGCCCCGTGTAGCGGAAGAGCCTCTGGTTCTTGTTCTGCAGGTGGTCGAGGAGGTCCTCGGCCTCCGCCTTCGAGTACTTGAGCTCGGAGGGGAGGATGTCGAAGTCGTAGCCGCGCTTCACGGCGGTCATCTGCTCGTCGATGATCTCCTTGTCCATCCACGCGAGCCGCTTCTTCACGAAGGCGATCGCGCGCGACTTGTCCATGCCCCTCACGTGCAGGCTCACCGCGAGCGGTACGGGAAGGTCGACGATCTCGGCCACGCACCGGTCCGAGAGCTCCGAGCCGAACGAGCGGAAGGCGAGCGTCTGGCACCACGTCCCGTCGATCCTGAGGCACGACGCGGACCCTTCGGGCTTCGCCTCGATGCAGTTGGGGCAAGCGAGGTCCTTCGCGCGCAGCCCGGAGGTGGCCCCGAGCGCCTCCCACCCGGCGGCGGGAGGGTTGCCGGGGCGCAGCAGCTCCGCGATGGCCCGTAGGCGCCCCGGGCCGTCGAGCGGAGTGGCGTCGCATCGTATCCTCTGGAGGGACTGGGTCACATCCCCGCGCACGCGCGCGAGCCTGGGCACGGCGGACTCCGCGTCCCTCGCCCCGACGGAGAACGTGATGTATCGCGAGCGAACGAGGTTCGAGACGCCCTCGCGCATCTTGTCGTTGAGGATTCGGTTGTACTCCTCGGCGAGCGCGGCGGTCCTCCCCCTCTCCGCGAAGAAGGAGCGGTGCCCGATCTCCTCGGCGGGGATGGGCGTGTTCACGACCGAGAGCTGGAGCGCGACGTCCTCGCCGATGGAGTCGAAGAGCTGGCACCAGGCCGAGAAGACGGACTCCTTCGCCTCCCTGCGGGCGCTCTGGTAGCTGATGTCGGAGAACTCGAGGGTCTGCGAGAAGACCCCAGGGTCGACCTCGCAGATGCCGTCGGCCCACAGCGAGTCGAAGCCGACCGCGTTGTATACGTCGCGCGCCGCGCGCAGCGACCTCCTTCGGGCGGCCGCCCTCTCGCTCGCCTCGCGGTCGTGCTCCCTGAGGTCGCGCTCGGCGGAGCCCCCTCCCGATATCATCAGCGAGAGCCTCTCCCAGGGTCCCGCGCCACGCGCGCTATCCCTCTGCTTCCCTGCTCGGCTCACGGAGCTCCGCCCCCTTCCTCCTCGCGTTCCTCCTGTGCCTCCTGGTCGTCCGCTGGGCGATCGGCTCCGGCGGCGCGGCGAGCATGAACGACGTCCCGTACGCGAGCACCCCGTCCCAGGTCGCGTGCTCCCAGAGCATGGGGGCGAACTCCTCAGCCCTCATCCCGTGCGGACGCCAGAAGCCCAGCAGCCAGAACGGGAGGGACGCGCACATCACCGGCAGGCTCGCGTCGGCGGGCTCCACGCCGAGAGCCGCGTAGAGCGCGGACGCCGTCGCCACCGACGTGGCGAGCCCGCCCGTGACGCAGAGCAGCGTCCTCAGGCTGAGCTTGCCCACGACCTTCTCCTGGTACTCGCCTATGTCCTTGTGGACCGCGACAGAGAGCGACGCCATCGCCGCACCCCTAGGCCGGGAGCCAGGACGTGTCTAGCATCCCGAAGTAGACCGAGGCGGCGATGATGATCGCCCCGCCCGCGATGGTCGATATGGCGCTCGCGATCTGCGCGCCGCCCTGCTGCTCGCGTATCGCGAGGCCCAGGCTCACGGCGCCCCAAACGACGAGGAACCCGCCGAGGAACGAGACGCAGCCCGACACGAGCTTGATGATTTGGTTGAGCAACTTGTCCTCCGAAGCGTAGGGACCCATGGTGGCGGCGTGGTCTCGGCCCGGCGCCGCCGCCCTCTCGCCGGGCCGGACGTTCATTTCATCGCGACCACCTCCCCGCGCCATGCCGGGTGCCTCCTCGGGTCATACTTCCTGTCCAGGACCGGGTTCGCGCCGGCGATGAGGACGACCGCCTTCCTCCGGTCGAGCCTCGCGAGCTCCGAGGGCTGTATCAGGTCGCGCTCCGCGGCCTGCCTGCTCTGGGTGGAGCTGCTGGTCGCGCCCCTGCTCTCGCTGGCACCGATGACCGAGACGGTCTGCTTGCCGACCTTCTCCGAGATCCCCCTGTTCGTCTCGTTGGAGTTGCCGCCCAGGAAGAGCGTCGTGTCGCAGCAGTCCACGATCGTCTGCGCCGACTCCCCGTATCGGGCCTTGAGCTGCGAGAGCGACTGGAGGATGACCGAGACCCCGATGTTCCTCGAGCGGACGACGGCGATGGTGCGCTCGAAGTCCGGTAGCCTCCCGATGTTCGCGAACTCGTCCAGGACGAGGTGCACGGGAGTCGGCAGCGACCCGCCGTGCACCCTCAGGGCCCGCTCGCAGAGCAGGTTCGTCGCCTGCCAGACGAGGAGCGCCAGGAGGAACGAGAAGGTCCCGTTCGTATCCGACGTGGTGGCGAAGACCGCGACCCTGCGGCCCGGCTCGCCCATGAGGTCGATCCCGAGGTCGTCGCCCGAGAGGACGCGTCGGATCTCCTCGCCGCCGAGCGGGGCGAGCCTCGCGTTGCAGCTGATGATTATCGACTTGAGGGTCCTGCCCGCGGCGACCCTGAAGGCGCGGTAGCGGCCGAGCGCGAAGTCCTCCTCCGGCGCGAGCGGCTCCGCGACCCTGACCCACGTAACTCGGCTCCCGCCCGAGAAGGAGCGCGCGCCCACGTCGCGGGGGCAATCGCCGACGACGCACCTCTTTCCCGTCTCGAGCTCGTCGAAGAGCACGTCGAGTGGGCTCCTGTAGCTCTCGTCCCCCTCGCTCGCCGACGCCAGCGAGAGGAGCGTCATGAGGCCCGGGAGGTTCCTGTCGGCCTCCGGGCAGTGCCAGACGAGGTATGCCACGAGCGCGCTGTAGAGGAGCCTCTCTGCGTTCTCCCAGAACGGGTCCGCCGAGGAGGAGCCCTCCCTCGTGGTGTTGGCGATGATGCAGTCGACGACCTCGAGCACGTCCTGCTGCGTGCGCACGTAGGCGAGCGGGTTGTAGCGCGCCGAGCGGCCGAAGTCCACGGTGTCGATCCTGGCGACCTCGTAGCCGGCGGAGCGCAGGGCCGGCCCCAGCTCGGCCTCGAGCGTGCCCTTGGGGTCGGTCACCAGGAGGCTCGCGTTCATCTGTAGGACGTTGGGGATCACGTAGGAGCGGGTCTTGCCGGAGCCGGACCCTCCGATCACGAGGACATTCCTGTTGCGCTCGAGCCTGGGGTTGTGGTCTGCCCTGGACATGGCGAGGGAAACGTGCTGCGTGAGGATGATGTTGTTCCTTGGGTCCCCACGGTCGGCGAACGCCCCGGCTTCCCTCGGGCTCGCCCACCTAGCGCTGCCGTGCTCCTCGCCGCTCCTGTGCTCCCCGGCGAGAGAGAGCCTCCTCGCCCAGGCGAGCCAGACTCCCGCGGCGCAGGCTAGCCCGACGGCGAGCGGGATCGGCTCCGCGCTCGGCGAGGCGGTCCCCGCGATGATTCCTGAAAGGACTCTACGAACCGTGGATTCCGGGTCGGCGGGCGCGCCGGCTGGCAGTGCAGCGGCGGCGATGTCGCCGATTGCGAACGCGGCGGCGGAGAGCCCGGCCGCGGTTGCGGCGCCCGTTCCTCGCGCCCTCACTTCGACCTCGTCTCCACGCGGTCCTGCTCCGGCGCACGGTCGCGTTCCGTGTCATGCGACTGGGCCTCGGAGGCCCTCCTCGCACGCTCCGCCCTCTCCTTGAGGGGCTCCCGGTCGCGGTCGGCGCCGCGGGACCCGCCTTCCCGCTCCTGCTCCTGGCGGATCCGCTCCGCGGCCCTGCTCGCGGCTTCCCTCGTGTCCGATACGAGCTGGTCGAAGGTCGACGCGACCGCCGGCGCGTCGGCCGTCTTGAAGACGAGCCAGGGCGTGCCGCCGTCCTCCGTCATCCCGTGCCATATGTCGTTTGCCGTGAGCTTCGCGTCCACCGCGGAGATTACCCTCTGCCCGTCCTCGAGCTCGGCGAACTCCGACATGTCGAGGCGGGCGAACCTCGCGTCTGTCCGGACCTCCTGTCGCGCCTCGGCCGGGGAATCCGTAGAAGCGCCGACGGCGTCTCTGGCGTTCTCCAGCGCGGCCTCGAGGCGCCCTATCGCCTCCTCGACGGCGCGCTGCCCCGCGGGGCCTCCGCCGCGGCGGTACCCCTCCAGGCCGAGTCGCAGCGCCCAGTCGAATATCTGCTGGCCGGCGTCGTCGCCGAAGTCGTCTGCCATGTGTCCTCCATGGCGGGCGGCTCGTGGACGGGCCGGCTTGCGCGGCCTGTCTCTCTCGTCGTTAGCTGGGTGCCGGTTGCGGCCCGCCGCCTACGATTCAATGCGAGGCGGATGTCCGTATGGGCCGCGTTGTCCACGCGCACCCAGTCCATTTCGAGTCAATATCGCGAGGAATTGGTAGCATTAACCATTAGTTTTTGGTTACCCGCCCCGTAATCCTCGATGCAGATTCGCTCTCGGAACTTTGATGAAAAGTACCGAGCGCTCCCCAGGGCGTCTCATGGAATGGATGTAGATATGTTCTCAGGAGGTTGCACTCTCTTACGTACCGCAAGTCCTAGCCGGGAAAAATCGATATTACTCAAAGGGCATTGCCCGCTACGCCTAGCCCAACAGTAACAATGTCATCTAAGTTTATGCGGCATGATAAGGTCTTGGTTGGACATATAACCTAGCTTAGGAAGTATTCAGCGATTGAGGAGGGCTTACCTTGGGCGTGCGTTTTCGGAAGAGCATCAATTTGGGTGGGGGATTCCGCGTCAACATCAGCAAGAGTGGCATCGGGTACAGCTGGGGCACGAAGGGATACCGCTACACGAAGACCGCAAGGGGCTCTTCGCGACGGACGTACTCGATTCCGGGCACCGGGCTCTCGTACGTCAGCGAGAGCGGGAAGAGAAAGGGGCGCTCGGGCTCGTCGAGCCACGCCCGTGGCGCAAGCCATTTGCAGCAGGCTGGGGTTTCGAACGCCGTGAGCACGGAGAGCGTGAACGCAGGTGACTACCAGCCGGCGGAGTACGAGGAGCTACTGGACCAGATGAGGAAGGCCCAGAGGCTCGATTACCTCAGCACTTGGCTGATGGCGACCGTCATCCTCGCAGTCCTCCCGCCCTTCATCTTCACGGCAATCGCCGGCATCGTTCTCAAGATTGTCGTCCACTCGAAGATGAAAGTCCCGATGGAGTACTCGTTCGACGACGAAGCGCAGGCAGCCTACGACGACCTCTCCGCAATTTGGATGAGCCTGAACAAGAATAATAAGTTCTGGCAGACGGTCTCCGAGGCCAGCCTGGACAGGAAGGTGAGCGGTGGCGCGACGCGAGGGGTCAAGAGGATACCTGCCCACGCGATCAGCAAGCTTCCGTTCTTCGTGGAGTCCAACGTCCAGCCGTTCGGCCTGAGGCTTCGCAAGCAGCGCGTCTACTTCCTGCCCGACAAGGTCCTCGTCGTAGCGAGAACGAACGTTGGCGCTATCAGCTACGAGGACATCGACATGGAGTTCGGAACGTCACGCTTCGTTGAGACGGACCCTGTCCCCAAGGACGCGAAGGTGATAGGGCAGACGTGGCTCAAGGTAAACAAGAATGGGACGCCCGACAAGCGATTCAAGAACAACAGGCAGGTCCCTATTTGCGAGTACGGAAGCGTGCGTGTGACCTCGGATTCGGGCCTGCATATCGAGCTGATGTGCTCCAATAGCAACACGATCAGTGAGATGCGCACGTCTGCGAATAAGTTCGAGACTTTTCTGCGATAGGGCAGCTTATCCTCACAAGTTGAGGGAGGATCAAAAAATCCTGCAGCGTATTCCTCTGAGACTGGCTGCTCACATAAACGATGTAGTAAGCGGCTTCACCGCGTCATCTTATGCGACGAGGTAAAGCCGCCTTTTTCTGAAGCAGTGACGATCCGAATGCTACATTCACTCCCCTGTGGTTCACTGAAGAGCGAGAAGACATAACGACAAAATGCCCTACTTGAAGTTTTCGAGTATTGATCGACTTGCGACAGAATATGTCCTCTGTTTAGGTTGCGTCCCTCGGGGTCCAAAGGCGCCTCTCCTCAGGTCAGGTCCCGTGAGCTCCACGTCGGCGCACGTCGCGGCGATTCGCGAGGCTATGGCGGTGGCCGTCTCCGCCTCGCCGGTCGACGCGAGCCTCGACCTCAGCTGCGACAGCGTGTACTGCGACGTGACGACCGTCGGCCTCATGCCCTCGTACCTGGCGTTGACGATGGCGAACAGCGTCATGAGGGACCACCTCGAGCTGGACTCCTTGCCCAGGTCGTCCAGGACCAGCATCTCGCACGACGAGTACCTCTCGAGGGCCCTCTTGCTCGAGCCTCCCCCGTCGAAGGTCTCCCTGATGCTCGAGAATATGGCGATTGCCGAGGTGAAGACGGTCCTTAGCCCCCGGTCCGTGGCCGCTATGGCGACCGCCGCCGCGTTGTGGGTCTTCCCCGTGCCGACCGGTCCGTGGATGAAGAGCCCGTTGGGCCCCGACCCGGGAAGGGCATCCGCATAAGCGGCGCACCGGGCCTCTGTTGGGGTCGCCTTTCGGAACCTGAGCGGGATCCCCGACCTCTCGAGCCTGCGCTCCCTCTCCGCGGCCATCTCGTCCAGGGCCCTCCTCTCCTCCTCCCTCCTCTCGCGCTCGGCCCCTTCGCATTCGCATGGCTCGTGCGACACCCAGGCGACGCTCCCGAAGACGGGGACTCCGAGCGGCCTGAGCGGCCTCCCGCAGTACGCGCACCTCGCGGGAGGCGGGACCTCGCGGACCAGCCCCCGCGCAATCGCCTCCTCGGGCGTCACGAGCGTCTGGCGACATGGCTGCCGCCCATCGCATTCCGCGTCCGCGCCGATCCTGCCAATCGAGCCCACTGCGCCCGTCTCCTCTCCGGTCTCTCATATGAGATTCGTTCTACTCTTCTCTTCTATCTATATAGGGGCGGACAATCTGTCCGCGGCCGTGGCCAGGATGTCCGGAGCCGCGGACAATATGTCCGCTTCCCGACTTGCCCGCGGACAATTTGTCCGTGGTCTCGCCGCCCTCCACGCGCGTTATCGCCGCGCTGACGGCCCCCCTGCGGAGGACGAAGGCCCTACCCCTCGGGCACGTCTCGGCATCGGCGGTCTCTGCTATGAGGTCCCTCGAGACGAGGTTCCCGAGGGACCTTCTGACCTGTCTCTCCGACATGTTCAGGAACGCGGCGCAGCTCTCGGCCGACTCGAAGTAGGTTCCGCCCTCCTCCTGGCAGAAGCTGAAGACCCTCGCGTAGACGAGGAGGTCTGATCCCCGGAGCCCCAGCCCCTCTGTCATGAAGCGGTACACCGTGGCGAACTCGCCGGCCGAGTGACTTTGCATCACGCCTGGCCCATCTGCTTCTTCGCGGCGTCGCGGACGAGCTGCGAGTTCGACTCGAGCCAGTCCATGAGGTCCTCGCGGTGTATGAAGGAGTTCCTCTGCTGCCCGAAGAGGAGCCGGAACGGGAGCGGGTCCTCCTCGCGGTGCGCGAGCTCCCTCACCGTCCTCTCGCTGATGTGCAGGAGGCGGGAGACCTCCTCGACGGAGTAGTACTCCTTGATGAGGATGGTGCTGCGGCTGCCGTTGATTCTCTCTGCTTTTGTGGTCTGTCTCATCTCTGATCAGCTCCATTCGAGACGCCGCGCGAGACCGACCGCAGACGGGATCCGAGCCTATTTGCCATCCATTCCGAGCCAGCAGGACATCCTGCTGTCCCTGGCTAGCGTCCTCATGAGCTCCGTCCTGTCGATGCGCCACTGGCTGCCCACCTTGACGGCGGGGATCTTCCGGTCCATGCAGAGCCGCCTTACCGTCCTCGGGGAGACCCTGAGGATCCTCGCGGCCTCGTCCGCCGATATCATGTCCAAGCTGCTTCTGATTTCCCGATGACTCATCTGGACCCCCTTGCCCCTCGACAGCGAGGATACGGCGGGATGGAGCATCCCCCGTCGGCAGGCCACGGGACAGCCTTCTGCAAGCTTCTGCAACGGCAGCCTTCGCGGAAAACGCATGACGCCACTCCCATGGGCGGCGTCATTGGTCCAGCATCCCGACCAGCTGGGCGATCTTCCTTGGCGAGTAGTACCAGTTGTGGCCGAACTTCTTTGCTGGGATCTGCCCGTTATGGACCATGCGCAGGACCTGGCGCTCGCAGAGCCCGAGGTACCGCGAGACCTCCTGCGTGCTGAGCGGCCGGTTCATCCGGGAGAGGTCTGGTGTCTGCTCTTCCTGCATGCGTGTCGCCTTCCCTCATCTGGTGTCACCTCCCATCCTCGGATGGAGCGTGACGCCCTTGGGTTACCTGACGATTCGCATGCTATCCGCTGGTGTCGGTGCCTCTGGCCGCGTCTGCCGGCCTGTCCCCCGCTGTCCGCGTCGTCCGCAATGGCCGGGAATTCCCCCAGGACGCCACGGTTCCTTCACAAGCGCCCAAGCCGAGGATACACAAGGCAGGCCGATGGTTCGTATGCTGCGTGCAGAGTCTCGGGCACTTGTCGACAGGCGAGCCACTATGCGAAGGCGAGAGGTCGAACGGCGGCCTGACCTCATGCGCGCAGGCCGGCTTGGGAGCCCCATAGAGGCGCGCAAACTGACGCATTCCTGATGTGGCGATACTGCACGAAGACGCGTATCGCAACCGTTCGCCGAGGAGTTTCCCCCTATTGCAAAATAGGACATTTCGGGACATCAGAAGAACCCAGTTGCACGTTTTACAGGACACAAATAGGACACAAAATAGGACACCTAAAGAAAAAGGTCAGAGGCTTAAGCCTCTGACCTGCGGTTTCGTGGTCGGGTGGACTGGATTCGAACCAGCGACCCCTTGACCCCCAGTCAAGTGCGCTACCAAGCTGCGCCACCACCCGTTTGTTGCACTTGGGCTCGCGCCCGCCTGCGGTTGAATAATATAGCAGGACGAGAAGGACGGGGCAAGCGCAAATTGCGACTATTTTCGAAATTCATTCGCCGCCGCCCAAACGCCAGCCTAGATGCCCTGCTCCTGGCGCTCGCGGCGGATCATCTTGCGAATCTGGGCCATGTGCCACTCGTTTCGCTGTTCGTCAGTTTCGAGCTTCAGGCCAAACGGTATGCGCCGGGGTCGCTCGTCCTCCCCCACGCAGACCTCCGTGAGGTACGCCACGTTGATCTGCTTGCGCTCCCCCGTCGCGACGTCCTCCACGTAGGAGTCCACGCGAACCTCGAGCGACGTCTTGCCCACATACGTGACGTACGCGTCGATGACCACTATCTCGTTGAGGTAGGCGGGATTCTTGAACACGAGGCTGTCCACGCACGCCGTGGTGACGGACCCGCCGCAGTGCCTGCGCGCGGCTATGCCCGCGGCCTCGTCTATCCACTCCATGAGGCGTCCGCCAAACAGGCGGTTCTCACCGTTCATGTCGCCGTGGACCACGGTGTGCGTCGCGCGCGTGCGTGAGCGCTCCTGCGATCTCAGGGGGCGCGTCTCTTGCGGCGCCGTGGTCTGGCTCACGAGTTGGCTTAGGTCGCTTTCCGTCATGCTGTCCTTTTGGTTGGCACGGCACGGGCCGTGGGATATGGTACGTAGCAAACATAGCAGATGGGAGCAACATGGACGAGGGCTTTTTCGAACGCGCATACGCTGTGGTGCGACAGATCCCGCGCGGGCGCGTGGCGACGTACGGGCAGGTGGCCGCGATGATGGGAGAGCCACGCAAGGCCCGCTACGTAGGGTTTGCCATGCACGCGAGCCCCGGCGTTGCCGGCGGCGTGCCGTGCCACCGCGTGGTGTTTGCGGACGGGTCCCTGGCTCCGGGGTTCGCGTTTGGCGGAGAGGGCACCCAGCGCGCCATGCTGGAAGACGAGGGCGTTGCGTTTACGCCCAGCGGCAGGGTCGACATGCGACGCTGCCGCTGGGAAGCGCTGTAGGATCTTTTTTAGGGCCGCGTGACGTGGGGCCGCAGGGCGCGATGCGTAGAGGCACGGCCGCCGCTACACGTCCTTCGTGGCGATCACGTCCACGCCCGTGCCGCAGACGTCTGCAAGCACCACGTCGCCAATGTGCACCGGCGCCGCCATGCTCACGTCGGAAAGCGCGCGCACAACGTCCAGCACCTTCGCCTTCGGCACGTCGCCCGCGGTCTTGACCGATACCATGCGCGCAACGTCAGACCCCCTCACGGGCACCACCGTCGTCACCACGCGCGTGGGGTCCGTCACCTCCTTGCGTGCGTACGCGTCGCCACGCGGGCAGCCGTTGCCCGTGACGGCCGCGACCTCGCCGCCCGCCAGCGTCACCGTCACCTGGCAGCCCTTGGGGCAGCGTATGCACGTGAGCGTGACGCTCTTCTCTTCCTGCGACATGCTACTCATCCTCCAGAAGAACGCGGACGACATCCCCGGGGCGGGCGTCCGCAAGGTCGGCCCGCCTCAGCGTGACCTCCTGCATCTCGCCCGGCGCCATCACGGGCTTGCGGCGATGCGTCACGCGGCGGTCGCCCACGTAGACGGACACGTAGCGGTTTTGGTAGACCGCCCCCACACGAAAGCGCAGCCTCAGCGAATCGTCCATGCGTCCGGGCGAGACGAACGAGGGCACGGTGTAGCGCACGCCGCCCGTGGCCTCGATGGCGAGCTCCGTCGCGGCGCCGGGGAGGTCCTTCTCGCCCGCGGCAAGGCCGGCCGCCCCTTGCATGTAGCGCGCGGCGCACGCGCCGGCGTGGGCGCTCTCCTCGCTCACGTAATCCACCAGGTCGTGCACGTGCAGCACGTTGCCGCACGCAAACACGCCCGGGACGCTGGTCATGAGCTGGTCGTTCACGAACGCGCCGCGCGTGACGGGGTTTATGCGCACGCCGGCCTGGCGGCTGAGCTCGTTTTCTGGCAGAAGCCCCACGGAAAGCAGCAGCGTGTCGCACGGGTAGCGCACCTCCGTGCCGGGTATGGGCCGCAGGTGATCATCCACCCGCGCGATGGTGACGGCCTCCACGCGGCGCTCGCCCTCCACGTTCACCACGGTGTGCGAGAGCTTGAGCGGTATGCCAAAGTCGTCCAGGCACTGCACGATGTTGCGCTTGAGGCCGCCGGAGTACGGCATGAGCTCCGCGACGCACGCCACATGCGCGCCCTCCAACGTGAGCCTGCGCGCCATGATGAGGCCGATGTCGCCGGAGCCCAGGATCACGACCTCGCGCCCCGGCAGCAGGCCGTCGATGTTTACCAGGCGCTGCGCGGTGCCGGCCGTGTACACGCCGGCCGGGCGCGTGCCGCAGATGTTAAGCGCGCCGCGCGGGCGCTCGCGGCAGCCCATGGCAAGCACCACGGCGCCGGCACGCACGCGGAAGATGCCTCGCTCCGCGTTGACGGCCGTCACCACGCGCCCGGGCGACACGTCGAGCACCGTGGTCCTGAGCATGTGCTCGATGTTGCGCTCGCGCGCCTTCGCCACGTAGCGGGCCGCGTACTCCGGGCCCGTGAGCTCCTCCTTGAACGTGTGGAGGCCAAAGCCGTTGTGGATGCACTGGTTGAGGATGCCGCCCAGCTGAGGCTCGCGCTCCAGCACCAGCACGGACGCGACGCCGGCGTCATGCGCGGCGATGGCGGCGGCAAGGCCAGCCGATCCCCCGCCCACGATCACGATGTCGCGCTCGAGCTCCGGAACGGCCGCGGCCGCGGTACCGCCCTTCTCTCCCGCGCCGGCAGTGGCGCCGGCATGTGCGCCTGTGGCCATGCTAGTCATGGCGCTCGCCCCCTTCCGCCTGCTTGTCGTGGCCCACGACCATGCGCGAGCCCGGACCGCACTTCGTGACGTCCTCCATGGAAAGGCCATCGACCTCCTCTGCAAGGATCTCCATGATGCGCGGCGTGCAGAAGCCCGCCTGGCAGCGGCCCATGCACGCGCCGGTGCGGTGCTTCACGCCGTCCAGCGAGCGCGCCCCCGGCACGCGGCGGCACGCATCGCGGATCTGGGCCTCGCTCACGCGACAGCAGCGGCACACGATGGTGCCGTACGCCGGGTCGCTCTCTATCAGGCGCTCCCACTCGCCCTGGCCTATGCGCTTGAGGTCTGGGATGGGGCGGCGCCGCGGCTCGAAGCTCTGGTTGCGCGGCAGGCCCAGTATGTCGTTTGCCTGCGCGGCCACCATGCGGCCGATCGCGGGGCTCGCCGTGAGGCCCGGGCTCTCGATGCCGGCGCAGTCCAGGAATCCCGGCGCGCCCGCGACGGGCCCTATGATGAACTCGTGGCCCGGCTGGTGCGCGCGAAGGCCCGAAAACGACGTGATGGTCTCGCGGAACGGGATGTCCCTCACCGTGAGGGCGCTCTTGCGGCGCACGGCCTCAAGGCCGGCCGGCGTGGTCTGGGTGCCGCGCTTGTCGTCGATGTCGTCAGCGGTGGGTCCCACCAGCAGGTTGCCGTGGACCGTGGGCGTCACGAGTACGCCCTTGCCCATCTTGGTGGGCAGCATGAACACGGTGTGGCGCACGTGGCCGCCGGCCGTGGTGTCCAGCAGCTCGTACTCGCCGCGGCGCGGCACTATCGTGAGCGTGTCTGCGCTCACCATGTTGTGGATCTGGTCCGCGTACACGCCGGCCGCATTTATGACCACGCGCGAGAAGAACGCGTCGCCGCCGGCCGTCACCTTCCAGCCAGGCGCGCCGCCTTCCAGCGTCACGGGCTCCACCGCCGTGACCCGCGCGTCAAATCGGAAGCTCACGCCGTTTGTGGCGGCGCTCTCCGCCAGCGCGGCCGTGAGCGCAAACGGGTCGCAGATGCCGGCCGTGGGCGCCCACAGCGCCGCGACGGCACCGTCCGCGATGTTCGGCTCCATGCGCACGAGCTCCTCGCGCCCCACGATGCGAAGCTCCGGCACGCCGTTTGCGCGGCCGCGCTCCAGAAGTGCCTCGAGCGCGGGCATGTCCTTCTCGTCCGTGCAGACCACGAGCGAGCCAATGCGGTCGAACGCAAAGCCCAGCTCGCGCGCAAGCTGCGGAAAGAGCGCGTTTCCCTCCACGTTGAGCCTCGCCATGAGCGTGCCGGTCTTGGCGTCGAAGCCAGCGTGCACGATGGCGGAGTTCGCCTTCGACGTGCCGGCGCACACGTCGTCCTCCGCCTCCAGCACAAGGAAGCGTCCGTCCAGGCGGCTGAGCTCGCGGGCTATGGAGCACCCGCTCACCCCGGCGCCTATCACGAGCGCGTCATAAACTATGGTACCGTCCATCGGTCCTCCGTCCTGCAATGGTGCGTCCGGGTCATCCGGCGGTCCATATGCTAGCGCGCGCGGGAACGATGGGGGCAAGGCCTCGGCTAGCGGGCGAACTGGCTCTGGTAGAGGTCGCGATAGAACCCGCCGGCGGCCAGCAGCTCCTCGTGCGTGCCCTTCTCCACCACTCGGCCGTCGCGCATGACGATAATGCAGTCCGCGTTGCGCACGGTCGAGAGCCTGTGCGCCACCACGAGCGACGTGCGGCCTTCCATCATGCGGTCGAACGCGTCCTGCACCTGCAGCTCCGTGCGGGTGTCGATGGAGCTCGTCGCCTCGTCCAGCAGCAGCACCGCAGGGTCGCACATCATGACGCGGGCGATGCACAGCAGCTGGCGCTGCCCCTGCGAAAGGGCGCCTCCGCCCTCGCCCACCATCGTCTGGTAGCCCTGGGGCAGCTGCATGATGAACTTGTGCGCATGGGCGCGCTTCGCGGCGGCCACCACCTGCTCGTCCGTGGCGTCCGGCATGCCGTACGCTATATTGTCGCGTACCGTGCCCTCGAACAGCCACGTCTCTTGCAGCACCATGCCGAACGCGGAGCGCAGGCTCTGCCGCGTGAGGCCGCGCGTGTCCATGCCGTCGAGCGTGATGGTGCCGCCGTCCACGTCGTAGAACCGCAGCAGAAGGTTGATGAGGGTCGTCTTGCCGCAGCCGGTGGGCCCCACCAGCGCAAAGCGCTTGCCGGCCGGCACGTGTATGCACACGTCCCGCAAAAGCGGACGGTCCTTCCTGTACGAGAAGAACACGTGGTCCAGCTCGAGCTCGCCCCGTGGGGCGGGAAGCTCCCCCGCGTCCGCGGCGTCCGGCTTCTCCTCCGCGGCATCCATGAGCGCGAGCAGGCGCCGCGCGGAAGCGAACGCGGTCTGCACCTGCGTCACGACGGCGGAGATCTCGTTGAACGGCTTCATGTACTGGTTCGCGTACGAGAGGAAGCTCTGCACCTGGCCCACGGAAAGCGGCGTGGGCCAGCCGGTGATGACGCTCGCGCAGCCCGCGATGGCGACCGCGGCGTACGTGACGTTGTTCACGAGCCTGGTGGAGGGGTTGCTGAGGCTGCTTATGAACTGCGCACGCACGCCCTTCTCGTACAGCTCCGCGTTCACGCGGCCGAACGTCGCGACGTCCGCCGGCGCGTGCGCGAACGCCGTCACGAGCTTCTGGTTGCCGATGACCTCCTCCGCAAAACCGCCGAGCTCGCCCTGCAGCGCCTGCTGCGCCGCGAACGAAGAGGCGGACTTGCGCGTGATGAGCCCGGCCGCGAGCACGGACAGCGGCGTGAGCAGGATGACTACGAGCGCGACGGGCACGGATATGGACAGCATGAACGCGATGGTTCCCACGATGGTGGCGACGCCGTTGAACAGCTGTGTGAAGCCCTGCAGCAGGCCGTCGCTCACCTGGTCCACGTCGTTTATGACGCGGGACAGCAAATCGCCGTGGGAGTGCGAGTCCACGAACGACAGCGGCAGGCGGTCGAGCTTGCCGTACGCGTCCACGCGCAGGTCGCGCGCCGTGTTGTACGAGAGTCGGTTCGTGCAGTAGCCCTGCACCCACTGGCACGCGCCCGCGGCGGCCACCACAACGGCGAGCCGCCTGAGCACGGGCGCCAGGCGCGCGAAGTCCACGCGGCCGGCGGCGACCATGCAGTCGATGGCGTTGCCTATGAGCACGGGCACGTACAGCTGCAGCACGACGGACGCGGCGGAGGCCACAAACGCGGCGACCAGAAGCGTCAGGTGCGGCCGCACGTAGCGCATGACGCGGCGCAGCACCGTGCCCACGCCGTAGCCCGCAACGTCCATCCCCTGGTTGGGGTCTGTGCCGCCCACGTTTCCGCGCACGTTCGACATGGTTGCGGAGGCGGATGCCCCCGCGGCATACGGGTTGGCCATTACGCTGACACCTCCTCCGGCGAGAGCTGCGACAGGCAGATCTCGCGGTACAGCGCACACGTGCGCAGCAGCTCCGCATGCGTGCCGATCCCGGCCACGCGGCCGTGGTCCAGCACGAGCACCTTCGTGGCACCCATGACCGCGCTCACGCGCTGAGAGACGACGACGCTCGTCGTCGTGCCCGAAAGCGAGGCCAGGGCCTGCCTCAGGCGCGCGTCCGTCGCGAAGTCGAGCGCGGAGGCGGAGTCGTCCAGCACCACGACGCGCGGCGACCCCACGAGGGCGCGCGCGATGGTGAGCCGCTGCCGCTGTCCGCCGCTGAAGTTCTTGCCGTCTGCCTCCACCGGCTCGTCCAGGCCGGCCGGCTTCGCGCGCACGAAGTCTGCCGCCTGCGCAAGCTCGAGTGCCGCCCACAGCTCGTCGTCAGTGGCGTCCGGCTTTCGCCACGTCAGGTTAGAGCGGATAGTCCCCGTCATGAGCGACGCACGCTGCGGCACGATGGCGACGGTGGCGCGCAGCTGGTCAAGCGGCCATTCGCGCACGTCGCGCCCGAGCACGCTCACGCTGCCGGACGTGGCGTCGTACAGGCGCGGCAGCAGCTGCACGAGCGTGGACTTGCCCGACCCCGTGCCGCCGATGATGCCCAAGGTCTCGCCCTCGCGCACGTCGAGCGTCACGTGCGCGAGGGCCGGCTGCGACGACCCCGCGTAGCAGAACGTGGCGTCGTCCAGGCTCACGGCCGGCGCCTCGCCGCGCGCGGGCGGCTCCACGCGGCCCGCCTCAGCCTGCGCAAGGGCCGGGCTCGCGTCCAGCACCTCCATGACGCGCTGCGCAGAGGCCGACCCGCGGGTGAACGTGACCACGAGGTTCGCCACGTACGCCACAGCAAGCAGCGTCTGCGTCATGTAGTTCACGAACGCCATGACCTCGCCCTGCGTGAGGTCGCCCACGCTCACGCGAAACGCGCCGCTCCACAGGATCGCGACCACGCCCGCGTTCAGCACCACGAACGTCGCCGGGCTCAAAAGCGCCGTCAGCCTGCCCGCGGCGACGGCCGTGGCAGCCTGGTCGTTGGCGGCGCGGCGGAAGCGGGCAAACTCGTCCTTCTCGCGGCGGAACGCGCGGATCACGCGCACGCCGGAGAGCGACTCCCGCGTGATGAGGCTCACGCGGTCAAGGCGCGTTTGCATCTGTCTGAAATACGGCACCGCGCGCGACATCACAAACCAGAACACGAGCCCTATGAGCGGCGTGCACAGAAGGAATATGCAGCCCAGCTTAAAGTCGATGAGAAGCGCTGCCACCATGGAGCCCACGGCCAAAAACGGCCAGCGTATGAGCTGACGGATGCCAAGGGCGATCGCCACCTGCACCTGGTTCACGTCGTTCGTGATGCGCGTGGTGAGCGACGGCGTGCCAAAGCGGTCCACGTCCTCGGCAGAGAGCTCCATCGTCTTCTTGAAGAGCGCATTGCGCAGGTCCGTCCCCACGCCCTGCGATACCAGGGCCGCCATCCTCTGGCACACCAGCGTGAAGCAGTAGCCCACGCACGCAAGGCACACCAGCAGCGCGCCCATCCTCAGCACGTAGCGGGCGTCGTGGTGCGCGACGCCCACGTCTATCATGCGCGCCACGATCATGGGCGTCATGAGGTCGAACACGACCTCGACCACCTTTGCCGCCATGCCCACGGTCACGCGCCCGCGGTATCCCCGCAGGTACCCCATCAGCAGCTCACGCAAAGCATACTTCCCTCCGCGGCCCCTCTGTCCCAGCACGTCGCGGCTAGTCCAGGCCCAGCTTGTCCGACAGCTCTATCCACTCCGTCTCGAGCTCGTCCACCTGGGCCTCGACGTCGTCTATCTGGGACTGCGCGTCCATGAGGCCTTGGTAGTCCGACGCGTCCAGCTCCGCCATGCGCGCACGCAGCCGCTCCGGCTCTCCCTCGAGCTTCTGCAGCTTGCGCGCCACGGCGTCGTAGCGCTTCTTCAGCTCGCGGCGCTCGGCGTTGGAAAGGCCCGTCGGCGCGGGGCCGCCGTCCTTCTCGCCCTGCGCATCCACGTTAGGCGTGGCGGGCGCGGATGTCGAATTCGACTTTTGTATGCTGCCATCCAAAAGGGATAGGTATTCGTCCACGCCGCCCGGCACGTGGCGCACGTGGCCGTCTATCAGCGCAAACTGGTCGTCCGTCACGCGCTCCATCAGGTAGCGGTCGTGGCTCACCAGGATGAGCGTGCCCGGCCACGTGTCAAGCAGGTCCTCAAGCACGGCGAGCATGTCCGTGTCGAGGTCGTTTCCGGGCTCGTCCAGTATGAGCACGTTGGGCTCGCGGAGAAGGACGCACAGTATCGACAGGCGCCGCCTCTGGCCGCCGGACAGGTCCTTGATGAACGTCGGGAACTCCCTGCGCTCGAAGCCCAGGCGCTCCAGCAGCTGCTCCGGGCTCTGCGGCTTGCCGTCCACCACGTAGTACTTCTTGAACGTGGCCAGGAGCTCCTCCACGCGCCAGTCGTCCTTCTCGCGCAGCTGGTCCAGGTGCTGGGACAGTATGCCGAACTTCACGGACTTGCCGATCTTGACGTAGCCGGCGCTCGGCAGCATGCGGCCCGTCATCACCTTAAGGAGCGTGGACTTGCCGGCGCCGTTCTCGCCCAGGATGCCGTAGCGGTCGCCCGGCCCTATGAGCCAGCTCACGTCCCTCAGCACCTGGCGCTCGCCGTAGCCGGCGCTCACGTCCTTAAGCTCCATCACCTGCTTGCCCAGGCGGCTCACGGCAAGGCGCTTCAGCTCCGTGGTGTTACGCAGCGGAGGGTCGTCCGCCAGGAGCGCCATCGCGGCGTCGATCCTGAACTTCGGCTTGCTCGAGCGCGCCTTCGCGCCGTGCGCGAGCCAGTTGAGCTCCTTGCGCAGGGTGTTCTGGCGGCGCTCCTCCGTCACGGCCGCCTGGCGCTGGCGCTCCACGCGCTGCTGTATGTACGCGGAGTAGCCGCCCTCGAACGGGTCGATCACCCCGTCGTGCACCTCCCACATGTGCTCGCACACCTCGTCCAGGAACCAGCGGTCGTGCGTCACGACGAGAAGGGCGCCCTGTCCCTGCTGCCAGCGGTGCCTCAGGTGCCGCGCGAGCCACGTGATCGCGCCCATGTCCAGGTGGTTCGTGGGCTCGTCCATCAGGATCACGTCCCACGTGCCCACGAGCACGCGTGCCAGGTCGCAGCGGCGGCGCTGCCCGCCGGAGAGCTCCCCCACCCTCGCGTGCCAGTCAACGTCGCCCAGAAGCTCGTCCACCACGGAGCGCACCTTGGGGTCGGACGCCCACACGTACTCCGGCACGTCGCCCACCACGGCGTGCTCCACCGTGTCCGCGTCGTCGAGCGCGTCGTCTTGGGCGAGCATGCCCACCTCGATGTTGTTGCGGTACGTCACCTTGCCGGAGTCCGGCTCCAGGCGCTTAGCCACAAGCTCCAAGAGCGTCGACTTCCCGTCGCCGTTCCTGCCCACGATGCCTATGCGCTCGCCCTCGTTTATGCCTATGGTCTGGTCGCGCAGCACCTGCTTGCCCGGCCACTCCATGCTCAGGTGCTCGCAGCCAATCAGAATTCCCAAAGCTATTCCTCCACGTCCGCCGCAAGCCCACGCAGCAGCGCTATCTCGCGCCTGTATCCCGCAAGGTCGTTCGGCGTCTCCAGTATCATCGGCAGGTCGCGCGTCCTTGGGTTCGTGACCACCGCGCGGAAGGCATCCAGGCCCAGCGTGCCCTCGCCTATCCTCTCGTGGCGGTCCTTGTGCGACCCGCGCGGGTTCTTCGAGTCGTTCAGGTGCAGCGCGCACAGCCGGTCCAGGCCGATCACGCGGTCGAACTCGTCCAGCACGCCGTCCAGGTCGCCGGCCACGTCGTAGCCGGCGTCGCTCACGTGGCACGTGTCAAGGCACACGCCAAGCAGCTGATTCTCGCGCGTCCCGTCGATTATGCGCGCCAGCTCCTCGAAGCTGCGGCCCACCTCCGTGCCCTTTCCGGCCATGGTCTCTAGCAGCACGCGCGTGCGCTGGCCGGGCACCAGCACCTGGTTCAGCCCCTCGCAGATGAGCTCGATGCCGCGACCTGCCCCCTGCCTCACGTGGCTGCCGGGGTGAAAGTTGTAGTAGTTGCCCGGCAGCGCCTCCATGCGCTCAAGGTCGCCGGCCATGGCCTCGCGCGCGAACTCCACGGTCCGCTCCGTGGCGGAGCACAGGTTCATGGTATACGGCGCGTGCGCCACCAGCTTCCCAAAGCCGTGCTCGGCCATCAGGGTCAGAAGCGCCTCCACGTCCCTGGGGTCCAGCGCCTTCGCGCTGCCGCCCCGGGGGTTGCGCGTGAAGAACGCGAACGTGTTCGCGCCGATCTCGAGCGCCGTCCTGCCCATGGCCTCGAAGCCCGCGGAGGTGGACAGGTGGCAGCCGATCGTGATCGCGCCCACGCTACCGCACCCTCCCCAGAAGGGCGCCCAGCCTATCCAGGAGCTCCGCCGCGACCTGCTCCAGCGGCAGCGTGTCCATCTGCTCCACGCGGTCCGGGTACACGAAGGCAACGCGGTCGGTGTCGGACCCAAACGTGCTGTCCGCACGGCTCACGTCGTTCGCGACTATGAGGTCACAGCCCTTGCGCTCGAGCTTCTGGTGCGCGTGGGCAAGGAGGTCGTCCGTCTCGGCGGCGAACCCCACCACCACGCGGTCGCCCTTGCGCGCGCTCAGGTCGCGCAGGATGTCCGCGGTCTCCACGAGCTCGATCGCATCCAGGCGCTCCTCCGTCTTCTTCAGCTTGTGGTCCGCCGGGGCCTTCGGCGTGTAGTCCGCCACGGCCGCGGCGCATATCGCGGCGTCCGCGCCCCCAAACGCCGCAAGCGCCGCCTCGTGCATCTGCGCGGCGCTCACCACGTCCACGCGTCGCACGCCGACGGGCGTCGCGAGCGCCGTCGGGCCGCTCACGAGCGTCACGTTCGCCCCGCGGCGCGCCGCCTCGCGCGCTATTGCGTAGCCCATCTTGCCGGTTGACGCGTTCGCGATGTAGCGCACCGGGTCTATGGCCTCGTGCGTGGGACCCGCCGTCACGACGACGTCCCTGCCCGCGAGCGCCGCGTCCTTCTCGCCTGCGCCCTCTGCCTTGCCGAGAAGGGCCAGCGCCGCGGCCACGATGTCCTCCACGGGCGCGAGCTTGCCCTCGCCCACGTATCCGCACGCGAGCTCGCCGGACGCCGGCATCACGAAGCGCACGCCGCGGCCACGCAGCAGCGAGACGTTAGCCTGCGTCGCGGGGTTGCGCCACATGTTCACGTTCATGGCGGGCGCCACCAGCACGTCCGAGTGCGCCGCGAGGATCGTCGCCGTCGCCGCGTCGTCCGCGATGCCGCACGCCATCTTCGCCATCACGTTCGCCGTCGCGGGCGCTACCAGCACCAGGTCCGCGAAGTCCGCGGACTCCACGTGCGGGATGGCCGTCTCGTGCATGCCGTACAGCGACGTGACCACCTCGTGGTGCGAGAGCGCCCTGAACGTGGTCTCGCCCACGAAGCGCGTCGCGTCCTGCGTCATGGCGACGCGCACGTCGCAGCCGGCCTTCTGCAGGCCGCGCATGACCTCGCACGCCTTGTACGCCGCGATGCCACCGCACACCACCAGCGTCACGTTCGCCATCAGTCGGCAACCTCCTCGGTCACCAGCAGGCGGTGGCAGTACGGGCACTCCGCGATCGAACCGGCGTGCTTGAGGTCGCTGAACAGGCTCGGCTGCAGCTTAACGCGGCACACGGACGGCACGTTGCCCTCGAGCTTCTCGACGGCGAGGCCGCCAAAGCGCTTCGCCGCGGCGTCGTAGCGCGCGAGCGTGTCTTCGTCCAGCGCCGCGACCATGCGCTTGCGCTCGTCGGCGAGCTGGCGCACCCGCGCCATGATGTCCGCGGTGTCGCTCTCGAACGACGCCTGCTGGGCCGCGCGCTCCTCGTCGAGCTTCGCGTCCAGGTCGCGCGCGTTCCTCTCGGCCTTCTGGAGGCGCTTCAGGCGGTCGGACGTCTCCTTGTAGTTGAACTCGATCTTCTCCATCTTCTTGGCGAGCGAGGTCAGCTGCTGCTCGATGCTGGACGCCTGGCGGTAGTCGCCCTCCTGCGCGAGGGCCCTCACCTCGTCCGTCTTCTGCATCAGGTGCTCGTGCTCGGCCTCCGCGTCCTGGAGCTCGAGCTCGGCGTCCTTGCGCTGGCCCACGATCTTCGTGAGCTCGCCGGCCACCTTGCGCTTCGCCGCGTCGGCAGCGGCGATCCTCTTCTGCTGCGGCATCGCCTTGAGCCTGCGGCTGTCGCGCATGAGCTCCAGGTCGATCTGCTGAAGGCGCAGGAGCGCCTCGTAGTCGTTCATGTCTACCTCCGGTTGCTAGAGACGATGCCAAGGAGAGCGTCCGCGAAGCGGTCCAGGTCGCCCTCGCTCACGCGCTCGTCGAACGAGATCCTGAGCGATCCCAGGGCGTCGCCCCGGGCGATTCCCATGGCGGAGAGCACGTGGCTGGGGTCGAGCGAGCCGGACGAGCACGCCGATCCCGCGGACACCTCGAACCCAAGCTGGTCGAGCTTCAGGATGAGCGTCTCGGAGTCCAGGGTCGGGACCATGACGGAGACCATGCCGGGCAGGCGTCCCTCGTCCACCGTTGCGCTCACCGTGGGCAGGATGCCCGTGCCCTCCGCGCACAGGCGCGAGAAGAGCGCGTTTGCCCGGCCCTGGACGACCGCTCGCGTGCGGTCCAGCCCGTCCGCGCAGCTCTTGGCCGCCGCCGCGAACGCGAGCGCCCCGCGCACGTCCTGGGTGCCGGGGCGGCGCCCCTGCTCCTGCCCGCCGCCGAAGCTCTGGGGCCGCAGGGGGCAGCGCGAGCGCACCATGAGCGCGCCTATGCCCACGGGGCCGCCGATCTTGTGCGCGGCGATGCTCACGGCGTCGGCGTCGGCCACGTCGAGCGGGATCCGCCCGAAGGCCTGCACCGCGTCCGTGTGGAACAGCGCGCCGGCCTCGTGCGCCGCGCGGGCGATCTTGCCCACCGGCTGCACGACGCCCGTCTCGTTGTTCGCGCTCATCACGCTCACCAGCGCCACGTCGGGCCCCAGGAGCCTTCGTACGGCGTCCTCCGTCACGACGCCCTCGCGGTTTGGCCTGGCGAGCTCCACCTCGAAGCCGCGGCCGCGCAGCGCCGGCACCACGTCAAGCTCGCTGTCGTGCTCGATGGCCGAGACGATGACCCTCGTCCTGTTGCGGTCGCGGTCGCGCGCGCCCTCGGCCATGCCGTACAGCGCGAGGTTGTTCGACTCCGTTCCGCCGGAGGTGAACACCACGTCCGCCGGCCTGAAGCCGCCGCCCACGCAGCGCGCTATGTCGCGCCGGCACTGCTCCAGCCGCGCGTACGCCATGCGTCCCAGCGTGTGGAGCGAGTTCGGGTTCGCGCCCGCTATCGGCGACTCCTCGTAGAACCGCTCCGCCTCGATGGCCTCTTCGCACATGGGCGCTGAGGCCGCAAAGTCCAGGTACACGTAGTTCTTGTTCTGCATCCCTATGCCCTCTTGGCGAGCCCCATGGTGCCGTTGCGGCGGAGCTCCTCAATCGCTGCGGCGTGGTCCGCCGCCTTGAAAACCTTGCTTCCGGCCACTATCACGTTCGCGCCCGCGGCAACGACCTCGCCCACGTTGTCCGCGCCGATGCCGCCGTCCACCTCCACGAGCGGGCTCGCGCCGTGCTCCGCGCACATCCTGCGCAGGGCCCTGAGCTTCCTCACGGAGCCGGGGATGAAGCTCTGCCCGCCAAAGCCGGGGTTCACCGTCATCACGAGCACCATGTCGAGCTCGTCCAGGATCGCGTCGAGCGCGGCCACTGGCGTCCCCGGGTTCAGCGCGACGCACGCCTTCGCACCCGCGTCGTGGATGAGACCCACGAGCCGGTCCGCGTGCGTCTGGGCCTCGTAGTGGAACGTCACGACGTCCGCGCCGGCCGCGAGGTACCACGGCACCTGCTCCTCCGGGTTCGTCACCATCAGGTGCACGTCCAGGGGAAGCCTCGTCGCGGCCTTCGCCTGGCGCAGAATCTCCGTGCCAAAGCTCAGGTTCGGCACGAAGTGCCCGTCCATCACGTCGTAGTGGACGAGGTCCGCGCTCTTGATGCTCTCGAGCTCCTCGCCCAGACGCGTGAAGTCGGCCGAGAGGACCGACGGTGCAATCAGTACGCTTTCGTTTGGCATGTTTCGATCTTCTCCCCCGTGCTCTATTCCCTTGTGTCTAGGCCGTAGAACTCAACGTGCGGGTCGCGGTCCAAAAGCAGCTGGGCCGCCTCGCCCAGCTCCGTCCCATCATACAGAATCGAGTGGACCGCGTTCGTGAGCGGGGCCTCGATCCCAAGCTCCCGCGCGAGCTCCCACGTGCTCTGCGCCGCGCGGGCGCCCTCCACCACCATGCCGGTGCGCTCCTCGTACGCCTCGAGGCTCTCGCCGTGCGAGAACGCCTCGCCGAACGTGCGGTTGCGCGAGTGGCGAGAGGTGCAGGTGGCCACGAGGTCGCCCATGCCCGCCAGGCCCATGCACGTCATGGGGTCGCCGCCCACGGCGCACACGATCCGGCTGATCTCGGCGAGGCCGCGGGTCATGAGGACCGCGAGCGTGTTGTCGCCCAGGCCAAGGCCCGCGCAGATGCCGCACGCGATCGCGACGACGTTCTTCACGGCCGCGCACACCTCGACACCCTTGATGTCCTGCGAGCGGTACACGCGGAACTCCTGAGACACGAACGCCTCCTGGAAGTATGCCGCGAGAGCCTCGCTCTGGCACGCAACGACCGCGGCGGAAATCAGGCCCTGGCAGATCTCCTCGGCGTGGTTGGGGCCCGAAAGCGCCGCTACGCGCCCGGGGTTTCCCAGCACGTCCGCCACGACGTCCGCCATGAGGAGGTGCGTCCCCGGCTCGATGCCCTTCGTGAGCACCACGATGGGCAGGTCCTCGCGAACGAGCCCCCTCAGCCCCTCGCATATGCCGCGCAGAAACGAGGACGGCACTACCATCACCATGGACTCCGCGCCGTCGAGCACCTCCGCGAAGTCGTGGCTCGCGCTCACGTTTGCCGGCAGCTCGTAGTCCTTGAGGTGGCGCGGGTTCCTGTGCGTGCGGTTGATGGCCTCGGCCACCTTGGGCGAGTGCGCCCACACCCGCACGTCGTTGGCGTGCGCCGCAAGCAGGCCCGCGGCCGCCGTGCCCCAGGACCCCGAGCCGATGACGGCTATCCTTCCCGCCATCGCTACCTGCCTTCCTTGTCGCCGCGCCTGTGAACGCTGAACTTGCGCTCCTGGCCGTACGCGAGCTTCTTGATGTTTCCCCTGTGCGCGAACACCACGACGGCCGCCACCACCAGAAGCGGCACGATCGCGACGCCGCGGATGCCCCACGCGAACGAGATGATGGGAAGCGATATGGCCGCGCTCACGGAGCCGAGCGAAACGTAGCGCGTCGGCACGGCAAGCACCAGGAACACCGCGAGCATCATGAGCGTGACGGGCCAGCAGAAGCCAAGGCCGGCGCCCAGGCCAACGCTGATGCCCTTGCCGCCGTGGAAGCCCAGGTACGGCGAGTACACGTGGCCGAGCACGCACGCCATGTACAGCGCGGTCGTGGACCAGCCCGCGGCGCCGAGCGCGGCCGTCTGCGAGAAGTCCCCGCCAAAGGCCACCTGGGACACCACGAGGCGTCCGAGCATGATGGCGAGGTAGCCCTTGCCGGCGTCGCACAGGAGCGTGAGCGCGGCCGCGCCGCCGCCGGCCGATCGCGCCACGTTCGTCATCCCGATGTTGCCGGAGCCCACCTTGCGCACGTCCACGTGCTCGCTGGAGTGCCGCGCGATGATGAGCCCGCTCGGGATGCCGCAGATGAGAAACGCACCCGCCATGCACGCGAGCGTCGCGATAGCGATTGTTGGCATGCTAGTCGTCCTTCCGCCTGAACCTGAGCCTGAGCGGCGTGCCCGCGAAGTCGAACGTCTCGCGGATGCGGTTCTCCAGGAACCGCTCGTAGTTGTCGTCCACGAGGTCCGGCGCGTTGCACCAGAACGTGAGCGCCGGCGGCTTCGTGCCCGTCTGCGTGGCGTAGTGGATCTTCAGGCGGCGGTTCTTGTACGTGACGGTGTGGCCGCCCTCGCGGATGGAGGTGACGAGCCTGTTCAGCTCCGACGTCCGCACCTGGCGCGCGTGGTTCTCGGACGCCCTCACTGCCGCGGCGAGCACCTTGTCCGTCGCGCGGCCCGTGAGCGCGCTCACGTTGACGGAAGGCGCCCAGCGCGCGAACGTCATCCTCTGGTCGAGCGACGACCTCACGGCCTCGCGCTTCTCCTCCGTGTCGATGAGGTCCCACTTGTTCAGCACGACGACGATGGCGCAGCCGCGGTCGATGGCCATGCCCGCGAGCTTCTGGTCCTGCTCCGTCACGCCGACGCTCGCGTCGACGACGAGCAGGCACACGTCCGCCTTGTCCATGGCCTGCAGGCCCCTCACGAGGCTGTAGTACTCCACGTCCTCGTGCACCTGGGTCTTCTTGCGCATGCCGGCCGTGTCCACCAGGCGTATGCGGCTGCCCTTCCACGCGATCTCGATGTCTACGGCGTCGCGCGTGGTGCCCGCGACGTCGCTCACGATCGATCGGTTGCGCTTCGCCAGGCGGTTCGTGAGCGAGGACTTGCCCACGTTCGGCCTGCCGATGATCGCGACGTTCAGCACGCCGTCCTCGCGCTCCGGCTCTGGCTCGCCCTCGTCGGGCAGCGCCGCGACCACGTCGTCCAGCAGGTCGCCGGTGCCAAAGCCGTGGCCGGCAGAGATGCCGCGCGGCTCGCCCACGCCCAGCGAGTAGTAGTCCCAGCTGTTCAGCTCCCTGGCCGGGTCGTCCAGCTTGTTCACGCACAGGAACACGGGCTTCTTAGAGCGCCGCACCACGCGCGCGACCTCCTCGTCCTCGTCCGTGACGCCCACGGTCCCGTCCACCACGAAGATGATTGCGTCCGCCTCGTCGCACGCGGCGAGCGCCTGCTCGCGGATGCGCGGGGCAAACACGTCCTTGCTCTTGGCGGACTCGATGCCGCCGGTGTCTATCAGCACGAAGTCGCGACCGTTCCAGTCGCAGTCGTGGTACGAGCGGTCGCGCGTGACGCCGCGCGACTCGTGGACTATGGCATCGCGATTGACGGAGAGGCGGTTCACCAGCGTGGACTTGCCCACGTTGGGCCGGCCGACAACGGCGACGATTGGCTTTGACATATCACTCCTTGCTATAGGGGCACAATTACGCTCAGTCTACCATTCGCTCGCGCGGGCTATTCGGTTGAGCGGCGCCCTCACCAACACAGCGAAAGCGCGCATGGCAAGGCGGGCGCCACGGGCGAGAAGATCGCACGGCCACGGGCAGGCGCTAGCCCCGGGCCCCGTCCTTCTCGCCCGCGGCGGGCGCGCTTGCGCACGTGGCGCCCGTGAGCCTGCCGATGGCGGCCACGACCTCGTCTATCTGCTCCTGGGGGGTCGAGGCGCCCGCCGTCACGCCGATGGCCTCCGCGCCCGCGAACCACGCGGGGTCGAGCTCGTCCGGCGTCTCTATGTGGTGGGTGCGCGCGCACGCCCCCGCGCAGATCTCTGCGAGCCGTCGCGTGTTCGCGGACATCCTGCCGCCTATGACCACCATCGCGTCCACGCGGGCGGAAAGCTCCGCCGCGGCGGCCTGGCGCTCGGACGTCGCCTCGCAGATCGTGTCCATCACGCGTACCTCGTCAGTGCGGCCCAGCAGGCGCCTCACGAGCTCTGCCAGACGCGCGCGGGACTGCGTGGTCTGCACCACGACGCCCACCTTGCGCCCGAGCTCGAGCGCGTCCGCGTCCTCCGGACGCTCCACCACCGTCGCGCCCGGCGCGTGGCCGAGCGTTCCCAAGACCTCGGGGTGGCCCGCCTCGCCAAACACCAGCACCTGGTAGCCCTCGCGCGTGAGCGTCTCGGCCGCGCGGTGGGCGCGCACCACGAACGGGCACGTCGCGTCCAGCACGCTGTCCGCGGCTTCGCGAGCGCGCGCCTCCTCGTCCGGCGTGACGCCGTGTGTGCGCAGCACCAGCGTGCCGCCCAAGAACTCGTCCGGCGCGCCTGCCACCGTTACGCCGCCCTGCGCAAGGGACTCCACGACGGTGGGGTTGTGGATGAGCGGCCCGAGCGTATGGATGGGTCCCTCCGCCTGCGCCGCGGCCTTGCGCACCAGCTCGAGCGCGCGGTTCACCCCGTAGCAGGCCCCGGCCTCGCGGGCCACCTCGATCGTCGGCATGCGTCCTCCCTACATCTTTCCCGGGTGCTCGCGGCGGAGCTCGTCGCGCAGCGCGTACACGCGCTCCATCGCGACCTCCTCCATCCTGAGCGCCTGCTGCTTGCGGCCCCTCACGCCCAGGTCGGAGAACTCGATGCACTCCCCCGCCTTGCAGAACACGCGGCCAAAGCGCTTCCAGTGCGTGCCCTTGGGCGTAATGTCGCGCGCGCCCACGATGGCGACGGGTTGCACGGGCGCCTTCGCCATCTGCGCCATGAGCGCGAACCCGCCGTGTATGGTGACGGGCTGGTCGTCGCTCTTGATGCGCGTGCCCTCCGGAAACACCAGCACGCACTCGCCGCGCGTGAGGGCCGCCTGCGCCCGGCGCACCGCCTTCAGGTCTGCGGTGCCACGCCTCACGGGGATGGCCCCCGCGCGCGAGAACAGCCACGACACGAAGTCGGTCTTGTTGAACTCGCTCTTCGAGATCGGCCTCACGCGGATGCCGTGGAAGTACAGCCCGCAGACGATCACCACGGGGTCGAGCATGGAGGTGTGGTTCATCACGATCATGCGGCCCCGCGCGTCGTCGCGAAGCAGCCGCACGTCCTCGATCCTCCACGGCCACAGCACCTTCGTGACCGCCCACACGATGGTGGCGGCCACGGCCAGAAGCGCCCGCGCCGGCAGCGGGAACTCCTTCATCCCGTGGTCGTAGTAGTCGTCGAACGAGTTGCCCGCAAACGCGCGCATCCGGCCCGCAGGTGCCTTCGACTTCGCGGCGGCCTTCGCGGCCGGCTTGCCCGCGCCCTTCTCGGCCGCAGCGTCCTTTGCGCGTGCGCCTGCGGGGGCGTCCGCCGCCCCGCCGTCTGCGGCAGGACTGGGCGAGGTGCGCTCGCCCCCGTCGTCAAAAGGGGCGACCTCGCCCGCCTTAGGTGCTTCGCCCTGCGCGCGGGCTGCGTCCATCAGGTCCACGATCTGCTGCACCACCTGCTCCGGCGTGAGCGCGGAGTTGTCGATCATGTGCGCGTCCGCCGCGGGCCTCAGCGGAGACTCCTTGCGCGAGCTGTCAAGCTTGTCGCGGCGCACCAGGTCCTGGAGTATCTGCCGCTCCTCTGCCGCGTCGGCCTTCGCAGCGGCGTCGCGACCAGCGTCTCCGCCCTCGCGCTGCACGGCCCTGCGGTGGGCGCGCGCGGCGGCATCGGCCGTCAGAAACACCTTCACCTCCGCGTTGGGGAAGACGACGGTGCCGATGTCCCTTCCCTCCGCCACGACGTCCCCGGCCGCGCCCAGCTCGCGCTGGCGCGCCACCATGGCCTCGCGCACCCGGGGGTAGGCGGACACCACGGACACGTTGCGGTCGACCTCCGGCGTGCGGATCTGGCGCGTCACGTCCTGCCCGTCGATGCTCACGGTCTGTCCGTCCGCGGACTTGCCGAACACGATCTTCGCGCGCTCCGCCACGGCCGATACCGCGTCGCCGTCGCTCACGTCCACGCCCGAATCGAGGCAGCGCCACGTCACGGCGCGATACATGGCGCCCGTGTCCAGGAACGTGAGGTTGCACCGGTCCGCGATGGCGTGGGCCGTCGTCGACTTGCCCGATCCCGCCGGTCCGTCAATGGCTACTATCATCATGCGTCCTTCCCAGAGATGTTCTGCGTCGTGTCGATTCCTATGAGCTCCGGCTCCCGCATGCGCCTGACAACCTCTTCCGGCGCAAGGGCAAGCGCCGCGAGCGAGAAGTGCCCGCCTCCATAGGTGAGGATCTGCGAGCTCACGTTGGGGAGCGTCACGTGCCAGAACGTGGAGAGCGGCGTCCCGAACACGGCGCCCAGTATGGCGCGGGACATGCCGCCGTGGCTGATGCACGCCGTGCGGCCCTCCAGCGGCTCCAGGGCCGCGAGCACGCCGCGGGCGCGCCCGAGCAGGTCCTCGAAGCTCTCCGCGCCCGGTGCCGGCATGGAGCGCCCGTCCTCGTCCAGCGGCCACGGGAAGTCGTAGCCAAGCTCGTGCACCTCATCCATCCGCATGCCCTGGATGCTGCCGAAGTTTATCTCCGCGAGCCCGGGCTCCACGCGGCACTCGATTCCCAGGCGAAACGCCGCCTCCTCCGCGATGGAGCGGCAGCGCGACAGCGGGGAGCACCAGATGCGGTCGGGCTCCCACGCCACGACGGCCTTTATGGCGCGGCGCATCTGCTCTTCTCCCCTGGGCGTGAGGTCCACGTCGATGCGGCCGGAAAGCACGCCCGCCATGTTCTCGCGCGTCTCGGGGTGACGCATCAGAAGTATCCGTTGCCTAGCCACGATGGGCCTCCCTCCCGTCTCTGGGCGCACGCGCGCCCCGTTGGCGCGGCGCCCCATAAGAACCCGCCGCCTTGGGCGCGTCGGCCTTGCCCAGCCCCTCTATCATCGCACGCTCGGCGTCCGTGAGCGGCCGCCACTGGCCGGGCATCAGGCCGGTGAGCGCGAGCGGGCCAAACTCGTCGCGGTGCAGCCTCACCACCTCGTGGCCTATGGAGCGCAGCATCTTCTTCACCTGGTGCTTGCGCCCCTCGTGGATGGAGAGCCCCACCACGGCGTGGTTGTACGGCAGCCCCTCGCCGACGACGGGCAGCGCGGCCGGGTCGTCCGCGGAAAGCAGCCGCGCCTTCGCGGGTGACGCCATGCCGTCCGGCATGCGCACGCCGTCGCGCAGCATCTGCAGCTGGTGGCGCGTGGGCACGCCGCGCACGAGCGCAACGTAGTGCTTCCACACGTGGTGCGACGGGTGAAGCATCTGGTTCGCGACGTCGCCGTTCGTGGTGAAGAGGAGAAGCCCGGTCGTGTCGGCGTCGAGCCTCCCCACGGGGAAGAGCCCCGGGTAGCGCTCCGTGGGCACGAGCGATGCGACACACGGCCTGCCCTGCGGGTCGCTCATGGTGGTGACGTAGCCGGACGGCTTGTACAGCATCACGTACGCGGAGTCGTCCGCGAGCGTGCACTCGCGCCCGTCCACCGTCACCACGTCCACGCCCGGCGTCACCTTGCTGCCGAGCTCCGTCACGACCAGGCCGTTCACGCGCACGCGGCCTGCGGTCATGAGCGCCTCCGACCCACGGCGGCTCGCGACGCCCGCCCGGGCCAGGTAGCGCTGGAGCCTCATGGTGTAGGCGATGTCGAGGCCGGCGCCCTTCTCGGCGCCGTCGCCTTCCCTGGCCGCCGCCATCAAAGGTCCGCCTCGCCCTCGCCGTACGCGGGGGACTCTTCTGCGGTGGAGTCCTCGGAGTCGCCCACCCCTGGGCTCGCATCGTCGTCCTCAAACGCGTCGCCCAGCAGCTCCTGCTCCTCCTCGATGTCGGCCGAGGCCTCCTCGAGCGTGGAGGATATCGCGCTGCCGGAAAGCCGCTCGCGGATGAAGCGCTTCGACTCCTCGTCCGGGGCGAAGTCCTCAAGCGGCGGCAGGTCGCGCAGGCTGCGCAGGCCAAACGTCTCCAGGAAGCGCTGCGTGGTGCCGTACTGCATGGCGCGGCTGCGGTCGCGCTCGCGCCCCACCTCGCGCACGAGGCCCTTCTCCTTGAGCGAGCCGATCACGCCGTCGGAGTTGACGCCGCGGACGGCCTTCACGCCCTCGCGCGTGACGGGCTGGTGGTACGCGATGACCGCCAGCGTCTCGAGCGCGGCCTGCGAAAGGCGGCGCGTGTCCCAGGAGAGCACGTAGCGCTCCACGACGTCGTGGTAGGCGGGGTGCGTGAACAGCCGCCAGCCGCCCGCGACCTCGCGCAGCTGGAAGCCGCGGTCGGCGTCGGAGTACTCCGCCGCGAGCTCCGCCAGGGCGCCCGCCGCCTCGCTGGGGGCGATGCCCAGCACCTTGGAGAGCTCCGTCGCGGGCACGGCGTCCGTGGATACCAGAAGGAGCGCCTCGAGCGCGCCCTTCAGCGAGTCGTGGTCAAGATGTTCCAGGTCCTGCATCAGGCATCCTCCTCGATGCTCGTGAGGTCCGAGTTGTCGAGCTCGAACGGCTTCGCGCCCTCGACGCGCGCGACGTCTATCTCGCCGAACGTGTGCTCCTGCGTCAGCACGACGGACCCGCGCTTCTCGAGCTCCAGTATCGCGAGGAACGTCGCGACGAGCGTCTCGGGCCGCAGGTCGCCGTCGAGCAGGTCCGAGAAGCTCACGAGCGGGTGCGCGCGCGTGACGCGGTCGACGGACGCCACGGTGAGCGCAATGGGCAGGCGCTTGGGGGCGATGTGCTCCGCCTCCAGCAGGAAGCCCTGGCGGCGGCTGTCCAGGTCCGCGCAGATCACCGCGAGGGAGCGCAGCGTGATGCCCTCGAGGTAGTCCGGCATGAGCCCCATGAACTCGGGGTCCGGCCCGGCCGTGCGCGGCTCCATCAGGCTCTCGGCCTCCATGCGGCTGCCGAGCGCCGCGGCTGCGTTGCGGAACTGCTTGTACGCGATGAGCCGCGCGATGAGCACCTCGCGCGCCTCGTCCGGCGAGAGGTTCGCGAGGTCGTCCTCGTCGTCTTCCTCTTCTTCCTCCTTGCGGGGGCGCTGCGGCTCGTTTGGAACGAGCGCAGCCGCCTTCATGTCGAGCAGCGTGGACGCCACGAGCACGAAGTCGCTCGCCACGTCCAGGTCGAGCTCGCCCATGGACTGCACCTCGCGCATGTACTGGTCGGCCACCTCGGCGATCGAGATGGACCCGATGTCGAGCTTCTGCCGGCTGACCAGCTGCAGCAGCAGGTCGAACGGGCCCGAGTACGCCTGTGTCTTTACGTTGTACGACACCTACGCCCCCATCATGAGCGTCGCGAGGCTGCCGGCGGTCGCGTCCAGGTACATGCCCAGCGGGTCGAAGCCCAGGACCGACGGCAGCACGTACAGCACCACCAGAAGGATGGGCATGCTGTACTGCTGGATCTTGTAGTAGCTCTGCCGCGCGCCGCCGTGAAGGAGCGGCATCACGATCTTGGAGCCGTCCAGCGGCGGCAGCGGGATGAGGTTGAAGAACATGAGCGTCAGGTTGACGTACACGTAGATCTGCAGCGCCATGAGCACCCAGTACAGCGCGTCCTCCGCGCCCGACCAAGAAGCGAACGCCAGCCTGAACGCGACCGCGCCCACGAGCGCCTGCAGCAGGTTGGACGCCGGCCCCGCGAGCGCCACCAGCACCTCGTCGCGGCGGGGGTTCCTGAGGTTGTACGGGTTGTACGGCACCGGCTTCGCGAACGCGAACACCGGCCCGCCGATCCACGCCATAAGGAGCGGCAGCAGCACCGAGCCCACAGGGTCCAGGTGCGCGAGCGGGTTGAGCGTGAGCCTTCCCGCCTGCTTCGCCGTGGGGTCGCCCAGCCTGTACGCGACCCAGCCGTGGGCCACCTCGTGCACGATTGCCGAGAGCATCACGAGGGCGACCGAGCCCACGATCATGAATATCCGCTGGTTAGAGAGCATGTCTTCCCTACCTTGCCCCAATCGTGCGCGCCTTGCGCACAAGCAGCCAGTCGATCACGAACAGCGCGACGGCCACGGCGACGAAGTCCCCGCGCAGCACGCCGCCAAACGGCGTCTGGAACACGAGCGTCCCGGAGACGGAAGACGGCAGCCATGCCGTGAACGCCGCGGTGAGCTCCACCACGTGGATGCGCCACGAGCCCAGCACCACGGCGTTTGCCGCCACGAGCGCCGCGAGCGCAATCGCGTACAGCCTGCACGCGAGGGCGACCACCCTAAGCAGCCACGACAGCGCGCGGCCGTACGCCTGGCGCGCCGCGGGCGGCACCTGCGCGCCCCCGGGCGAGAAGGGCGTCTGCCTCGGGCCTTCTACCGGTGCCACGTAAGGCCGCTGCGGTGGCGCGGCGTACTGCTGCCGCGCGTACGTCTGGGTCCGCACCTCGCCGGCGTAAGGCGTGGCCGCGCCCTCCGCCTCGGCGTCCTGCGGCTGGCGGCGCGTCTGCGTCGCGGGATACGCCTGCGTCCTCTCGTCCCAGTCAGGGGCGGCATGCCTAGGCATTCAGACTCTCCTCGATCTTCTCCGTAAGCTCCAGCCACTCCTCCTCGAGCGCCGGGATCTTCTTCGAGAGCGCGTTGTACTCCTTCATGCACTGGTCGAACTTCGCGGCGTCGTTGTACAGCGCCTCGTCGGCCATCATGTTCACGAGCTCCTTGTAGCGCGCCTGCGCCGGCTTAAGCGCGGCCTCCACCTGCTTCAGGCGCTTCCTCTCCTCGCGGACGGCCTTGTTCGCGGCGTTTCTGGCCTCCGCCTCCGCGCGGCGCTGCTCCTTCGTCTTCACGTTGCGGCCCGCGGGCGCGGGGGCCGCCGCGGGCGCGGCGGAATGCGCCGCCTCCTGCCGGGACGCCGCGCCCTTCTCGCCCGCCTGGGCGCCCTGCACCTGCCCCTCGAGCTCCGCGCGCTTGTACAGGTAGTAGTCGTAGTCGCCGTCGTAGAGCGTCACCTTGTGGTCGCGAACGTCCACCACCTTGTTCGCCACCGCTCGCACCAGGTGCTCGTCGTGGCTGATGAGCACGATGGTGCCCGGGAAGTTGACGAGGGCCTCCTCGAGCACGTCCACGGAGTCGATGTCCAGGTGGTTCGTGGGCTCGTCCAGACACAGCAGCGGGTCCGGCGCCACGAGCATGCGCGCGAGCGCCAGACGCGCGCGCTCGCCGCCGGAAAGCACGCCGACCTTCTTTTCCACGTCGTCGCCGTGGAACAGGAACGCGCCCAGCAGCTTGCGCTCCTGGGAGGTGGTCCAGCCGGGCGCGGCCTCGTCCATCTCCTGCAGAACGGTGTACGACTCGCGCAGGGTCTCCAGCTGGTGCTGCGCGTAGTACGCCACGGTCACGTTCTGGCCAAGCCTCACGGAGCCCGCCGTGGGGGCCTCGTGGCCGTTGATGATCTTCATGAGCGTGGACTTGCCCGCTCCGTTGGGCCCCACGAGTGCCACGTGGTCGCCGCGGTACAGCTTCAGGTCGACGCCGTCGTACACGTCGTTGTCCTCGTAGTGCTTCGAGATGCCCTCCAGGCTCACGACCTCGTCGCCGGTGCGCGGCGGGTCCGGGAACTTGAAGTGCACCTTCTTCGAGGACTCCGGCAGCACCACCAGCTCCTCGCGCACCTTCTCGAGCTTCTTGATGCGCTCCTGCACCTGCCTCGCCTTCGTGGGCTTGTAGCGGAAGCGCTCGATGAACACCTCCATGTGCTGGATGTCGCGCTCCTGCGCCGCGCGCTTCGCGCGGAGCTGCTCCAGGTTGTCCTCGCGCTGGTGCAGGTAGCTGGTGTAGTTTCCCGTGTACGTCATGAGGCGCTTGTTCTCGAGCGACGCGATGTGGCTCACGCACGCGTCCATGAACGAGCGGTCGTGGCTCACCAGCAGCACGGCGCCGTCGTAGCCCGCCAAGAACGACTCGAGCCACTTGACGGACTCCAGGTCCAGGTGGTTGGTGGGCTCGTCCAGAAGGAGAAGGTCGGGGTGCCTCAGCAGCAGCTTCGACAGGGCGATGCGCATCTGCCAGCCGCCGGAGAACTCCTTCGCCGGCTTGTCGAAGTCCTCGACGGGAAATCCCAGGCCGCCCAGGATCTGCTTCGCCCTGGCCTCGAGCTCGTAGCCGCCCAGGCGCTCGTAGCGGTCCTGCGCCGCGCCGTAGCGCTCCAGGAGCGCGTACTGCTCGTCGCCCTCGGGCATCTCGGAAATCTGGCGCTCCATCTCCTTGATGCGCGCCTCGAGGCGCTTGACCTCCACGGCGGAGTCCACGACCTCGCCGAGCGCGCTCTTCTCGCCCGCAAGGTGCGTCTCCTGCTCGAGGTAGCCTACGGAAGCGTCGCGCGCGAACGACACGGTGCCCTCGTCCGGCTCCTCCTGCCCCATCATGATCTTGAGGAGCGTGGTCTTGCCCGCGCCGTTCGGTCCAACGAGGCCCCAGCGCTCCCCCGCGTTCAGCTGCAACGTTGCGGCCGTGTACAGGACACGGCCGCCAAACGACTTCGTGATCTTGTCTGCAAGTGCTATCAAGTGCTGTCCGTTCCACAATACGGGCGTCTGCCCGAGAAGTACAATCCACTTGATTATACGTGGGTCCGGCACCAGCCGCGCACGCCGCCCGTGACGCTTACCAAAGCACCATTGCGTCACAGCTCCATTTGCCTGATGCAAACTCGCCCAACAAAAAAGGACCCCCGAGGGGGTCCCGTCGCATGTGGTGGGCCCAGAGAGATTCGAACTCCCAACCCAGGGATTATGAGTCCCCTGCGCTAACCGTTGCGCCATAGGCCCGGAAACTGGAAAGGGCGGCGACCACAGCCGCCGCCCCAGAGTCTACGTGGTGGAGAATAGGGGATTCGAACCCCTGACCTCATGACTGCCAGTCATGCGCTCTCCCAACTGAGCTAATTCCCCGTTCGTTGGTGCGAGAGATATATTACCAAAACGCGGACTTGAGTCAACGGAAAAGTTTTGACAATTTCCGACAACAAAAAAGGGACCCCCGAGGGGGTCCCGTCGCATGTGGTGGGCCCAGAGAGATTCGAACTCCCAACCCAGGGATTATGAGTCCCCTGCGCTAACCGTTGCGCCATAGGCCCGGAAACTGGAAAGGGCGGCGACCACAGCCGCCGCCCCAGAGTCTACGTGGTGGAGAATAGGGGATTCGAACCCCTGACCTCATGACTGCCAGTCATGCGCTCTCCCAACTGAGCTAATTCCCCGTTCGTTGGTGCGAGAGATATAGTACCAAAGTCACCAAGGCGGTCAAGCGAGAATCTTCAAACCGCCCGACTGGCTCCGCAGTTGTGAACTTCCTCCACAAAACGCTAAACTTCACTCTATTGGGAACCAAGACAGAGGGGGACTCTCCCCCGTCACGCAGCGCGGACGCCCAGGCGCCCGCCCACAAACCCGAAACGGAGACCCACATGAACGACGCGTGCAAGAAGCTCAAGATCGTATGCATCATCTCACTCATCGTCGGCGTGCTCGCGACCGCATCCGCAGTCGCCCTCGTCGTCGTGAACCACCTCAACCCGCGCGCATACGTCGGGCTGCTTGACGGCGTGCTCTGCGCCTACATGGGCTTCCAGTGCGCCCGCAAGATCAACGTGCCCTCCAACGCCAGGCAGATCCGCAACATGAGCTCCGTCATGGTGCTCGTGATGTTCTTCTGCGCGGCGTACATCCTCGTCGCGCCCCAGAAGTCCCTTGCCGAGATCTTCATCGGCTCCACCTGCGTCGTGATGGCGCTTCTCGTCTTCGTGCTCGCCAAGAAGGTCGTCACGATCCTGGACGCAAAGTAGGGCCTCCGCACGCTCGCGGCCGCGTCACGCGGCGCAGCCCCCGCCCGGAGCCCACGCACTTCTCCCCCAAGGCACTTGCCAGAAATCAGCCGCGCCCGCTTGGAACTTCCAGGCGGGCGCGGCCTTCTTTGTGCCGATAGCCACGCCATGCCCGCGCGTCGTGGGACGGGCGCGACGGCTGGCGCGATGTTCCGCCCGGAGCCCTCGTACCGCCCCCGCGTTGGCTGCGTAGAAAAAAGGCCGAACGGTCAACCCGTCCGGCCCTCGTATCCAATGGTGGGCGATGCTGGATTTGAACCAGCGACCCCTTCCGTGTGAAGGAAGTGCTCTACCCCTGAGCTAATCGCCCTCAGTGCGGTAGCTATAGTATCAGAAGACGGCGGCTTGTAAAGCCGAGAAGTGCAATCAATCACAAAATTGTTTGCGGAGTTTTAGGCTCACGTGCGTTTAACTGCGGCAATCCAGAAGGCGTGCCTCAAAAAAATCTTCTGCCCGAGGGGAAGTCGCTTCCCGAAGGCCAAGTCACGCGAGCACGTCGGCGTCGATGTCCTCCACCGTGCGCGCGCCGCACATCTCCATCGTGTCCCTGAGTTCGCGCGCGAGCTGCGCGAAGTAGTCGGACACGCCCTCCGCCCCAGCTCCGTACGTCACGACGGCAAACGGCCTGCACACGAGGCATGCGTTTGCGCCAAGCGCCAGCGCGCGGAACACGTCGAGGCCGGATCGTATGCCCCCGTCCACGAGGATCTTGAGGTCGTCGCCGACCTCCCGGGCTATCGAGGGCAGGACCTCGGCCGTCGCGGGGACGCCGTCCTGCACGCGGCCGCCGTGGTTGCTCACCACTATGGCGTCCGCGCCCGCCTCCGCCGCCTTGCGTGCGGCGCGCACGCCCATGATGCCCTTCAGCACGAACGGCGTCCCGTGCGCGTGGCAGGCGTCCGCCACCCGTCGCAGCTCCGTCACGGACTTCGGCCCCGCGGGCGGCTGGAAGCCCTTCAGGAACGGGAGCCCCGCCGCGTCGATGTCCATCGCCACGGCCACGGGGCGCGCCGCGAACGCGAGCTCGAGCTTCCGCATCACGGTCTCGAGGTTCCACGGCTTGATGGTGGGAATGCCGCACCCGCCGAGCTCGCCGATGTCGTGCACCGCGGACTCGTGGATCGCGGCGACCATCCCGTCGCCCGTCCACGCGAGCGAGCCGGCCTTCGCCGCCGCGTGCAGTATGCAGGAGTTGTAGTCCTCCATCTCCCACTTGTCCCCGTAGTGGAGCTTCACGTCGCCCAGGGGGCCGACCATGACGGGAACGGAGAGCCTCCTGCCGAAGAGCTCCACGGACGTGTCGGCCTCGTACGCCTCGTGTATCGTGTCCATGCGCACCAGCACGTCCTGCCACGCCGCGTAGTTTCGGGCGGCGACCGTCCCGGTGCCCTTCGAGCCGGGGCCCGGCATGTGAGACCCGCACGCCCGGCCGTCGCAGACGGGACACGCCTTGCACCACTGGCCCATGCTTCCGCGCGCCGCGGCGGCCAGCTCCTTGTATTCCATACTCTTCTCCCCCTGCCTCTGCCTGTTGCCATACGCGAGGCGGCCCTCCCCCTCTGGGTCGGGCCGCCTGGGCACTTCCTTGCTGCGATGCGCCTACGCGCGCTCCGCCTTGACCCTCTGGGCCAGGAGCTGCGCCACGTCCTCGATCGCGACCTCCGTGCGCTCGCCCGTCGCACGGACCTTGAGCTCGACGTTGCCGTTCTTTACGGCCTTCTTGCCGCAGACCACCTGGAACGGCATGCCCATGAGGTCGGCGTCGTTGAACTTGACGCCCGGGCGCTCCTTGCGATCGTCCACCATCACGTCGACGCCAAGCTCCAGAAGCTCGCGCGCGACCTTGTCCGCCACGGGCCACACGAGCTCGTCGTGCACGTCCAGCGGAATGACCTCGACCTCGTACGGAGCGACGCTCACCGGCCAGATGATGCCGTGCTCGTCGTGGTGCTGCTCCACGATCGCCTGCAGCGTGCGGCTGATGCCGATGCCGTAGCAGCCCATGATGAGGGGCTTCTCCACGCCGTCCTCGTCCATGAACGTGGCGCCCATGGCCTCGGAGTACTTCTTGCCGAGCTGGAACACCTGCGAGACCTCGATGCCGCGGGCCTCCTTCAGGGGGGCGCCGCACTTGGGGCAGCGGTCGCCCGCCTTCGCCGTGACGACGTCTACCCACGCGTCGTCCGCGATCTTGAAGTCGCGGCCGGGGTGTGCGTGCACGAAGTGGAAGTCCGCCTCGTTCGCGCCGATGGTCCACCACTCGGACGGGCGCAGCGACTCGTCGAAGAACACGCGCACGCCCTCGGGCAGGCCGACCGGGCCGATAAAGCCCTTAACGAGGCCGTACTCCTTCAGCTCTTCGTCGCTCATCAGGTGGTACGCGCCAAACGCGTGCTCCGCCTTCACGTCGTTCAGCTCGTGGTCGCCGGGGACGAAGCAGACGACGGGCCTGCCATCTCCGTCCACGAGCGCGAGCGCCTTGCGGGTCGCCGCCGCGGGGATGTGGAGAAACGCTGAGACGTCGTCGATGGTGCCGATCCCCGGGGTCGAGACCTTCTCCATGTCGCCCGGCTCGCCGTCGACCACGGTCACGCCGGCGGTCGCGGCCTCGGTGTCCGCCGCGAACCCGCAGTCGTCGCAGTACACGAGAGCCGCCTCGCCGGCGTCGGCGAGCGCCATGAACTCGACGGACGTGTCGCCGCCGATCTGGCCGGAGTCTGCGACCACGGGGAGCGCCCTCAGGCCCACGCGCTCGCAGATCCTGGCGTACGCGGCCTTCTCCTGGTCGTAGCACTCCTGCAGGGACTCCTGCGTCGCGCTGAACGAGTACGCGTCCTTCATGATGAACTCGCGGCCGCGCATGAGGCCGAAGCGGGGCCTGCGCTCGTCGCGGAACTTGTCCTGCATCTGGTAGAGCGTGACGGGCAGCTGCTTGTAGCTGCGGAGCTCGTTGCGCACCAGGTCCGTGAACGTCTCCTCGTGCGTGGGGCCGAGCGCGTACTCGTGCTCGTAGCGGTCGCTCAGGCGCATGAGCTCGGGTCCGTAGTCGTTCCAACGGCCGCTCTGGTGCCACAGCTCGCCGTCCGTCAGGATGGGCACCTGCATCTCCTGCGCGTCGATGGCCTCCATCTCGTCGCGGATGATGTCCTCGATCTTGTTGATGGAGCGCCACGCGAGCGGCAGGTAGCTGTACAGGCCCACCGCGCCGCGGCGGATCATGCCCGCGCGAAGCAGCAGCCTGTGGCTTGCGAGCTCCGCCTCCCTGGGGTCCTCCTTGAGGGTCGGAGCGTAGAGCTTCGACATCTGCATGTACTTTCTCAACGTGCTTCCTTCCAAGTCACTGCCAGCCGACGCCTGCGTCGGCAAGAACACTAGCGGTATATTCTACGCGTCCTTCTCGCCCGCGTCGCTCTCGATCGCGTCCCCGTAGCGGGCCTCTATCTCGCGGAAGAGCTCGTCCACGATCTGGTCCTCGGGGACGTTGCGGATCTTCTCGCCGTTGCGGAACAGCACGCCCTGGCCACGGCCGCACGCGATGCCGAGGTCCGCGTCGCGCGACTCGCCGGGCCCGTTGACGACGCACCCCATGACCGCGACGGAGATGGGGGCCTTCACCTGCGCAAGGCGTCTTGAGACCTCGTCCGCCATGCCGATGAGGTTCACCTGGCAGCGCCCGCACGTGGGACAGCTCACCAGCTCGGGGTGCAGGCGCCGCATGCCGAGCGAGGACAGCAGGTCCCAGGCGACGTTGACCTCCTCCACGGGGTCGGCCGTGAGCGAGAGGCGCATGGTGTCGCCTATGCCCTGCTCCAGCAGGATGCCGACGCCCACGCAGTTCTTTACCGTGCCCTGGCGCAGCGTGCCGGCCTCAGTTACGCCCACGTGCAGCGGCACCGTGGGCAGCTCGCGCGAGAGCATGCGGTACGTCTGGAGCGTGATGGGGACGGAGTGCGCCTTCGCGGAGAGCACGATGTCGTCGAAGCCGCGCTCGCGGAAGTGCTCGACGTAGGAAGAGGCGGACGCGACGAGCTTCTGCGGCAGCGTGAGGTCCTGGCGCGCGTCGACCTTCGGGTCGAGCGAGCCTGCGTTCACGCCGATGCGGATGGGAATGCCCTGGCTTCCCGCCTCGTCGATCACGGCGTCCACGCGGTCGAACGAGCCGATGTTGCCGGGGTTGATGCGAAGCGCCGCCGCGCCGCGGCGCGCCGCCCCTATGGCGAGCCGGTGGTCGAAGTGGATGTCCGCCACCACGGGAAGCGGGCTCTGGGCGCAGATCTCGCCAAAGCCGTCGAGCGCCGCCGCGTTGGGGACGGCGACGCGGATGATCTCGCACCCCACCTTCGCGAGGCCCTCGATCTGCGCGAGCGTGGACGCGGGGTCGTCCGTCTTCGTGGTGCACATGGACTGTACCGACACGGGCGCCCCGCCGCCGACGGCGACGTTTCCCACGTGGACCTGGTGCGTGAGCTCGCGCGCCGGACGCGCGTCGTTCTCGTCACTCATACAAACCCCCTATCGGCCCCCGCAACGTCAGCCCAGGACAAGGCGGACGACGTCGTTCTTGAGGGCGAACACGAAGATGAACAGGAAGAACGCAAGGCCGACGTAGCTGATGTACGCCTGAACCCTGACGGAGAGCTGCCTGCGGATCACGAGCTGCACGATCTCTATCAGGATCTTGCCGCCGTCGAGCGGCGGGATGGGAAGCAGGTTCATGAAGCCAAGCGACATCGACACCATCGCGATGAAGAGGAGAAGGTCGTTCACGCCGCTCGACGCCGCCTGGCTGGCCGCGGCGGAGATGCCGACCACGGACGAGGCCGAGCCGAGCGTCTCCATGGTGTGCTGCGGCATGATGAGCCTCACCGCAAAGCCGGCGACCTCCTGGCCGTAGCGCACGGCGGAGTATGCCGCGTCCGCGAGGCTCAGGCGCACGCGGCGCGTGAGCGCCTCGACGCCGAGCGCGCCCAGACGCTTGCCGCCCGTCCTCACGACCGCCTCATGCGAGGAGCCGCCGCGCTCGTAGGTCACCTTGAAGTCCTCGCCGGTCTTGAGCGCCGCGTCTATGGCGGAGGCGAGGGTGTTCCAGTCCCCGCACGACCTGCCGCCGACGCTCGTGACGACGTCCCCCGCCCTGAGGCCCGCCGCCTGGGCGGCCGAGCCCCTCGTGACGGCACCGAGCCGGTTTGAGTTGACCGCGACTTCGACGCCGACGAGTGAGAGGCTCGCCGTCACGACGAGAAACGCGAGCACGACGTTCACGAGCGGGCCCGCGAGCAGCGTGAAGACCCGTTTGAGGAAGCCCTTCCCCAGGTAGGTGCGGCTCTTCTCGCACTCAAGCGCCTTGGCCGGGTCTTCGAGCGGTCGCGGGGCGCCCGCCTCGGTCGTGCCCGGAAGAGAGAAGTCGTGACCCCGATCGTACTCCGTCAGCATGTTGGCGTCGCGGCGGAGGGTCTCGAAGGCCTCGGGCAGGGTTGCCTGCGACGGCGCCTCGCCCTTCTCGGCATCGTAGTACGGGCGGATGGCGGCCCAGTCCGCAAGCGTCGCGAGCATGTCGTATGCGCGGTCAGCGTCCACCCCGAGCTCCGCTGCGACGTCCGTGGCGAGCACGCGGCCCTCGCGCTGCACCATGCCGAAGCAGGCGGGCAGCGCGGGCAGCAGCTCGTCGTGCGTGCCCTCCATGCCGCAGATGCGCGTGTAGCCGCCAAGCAGGATGGGCGTTACGCCGAACTCCGTGCCGTACGTGCGGGACTTGCGCGCCAGGTGGTGGCGGCACGGCATGCCCAGGTAGAACTCCGTCACGCGCATGCCGCAGGCGCGGGCTGCGAGGAAGTGGCCGCCCTCGTGCAAAAACACGAGGAGCGACAACACGACCACGCCCCAGAACACGGCGGACACGACGCCCATCAACGGCATGCCCCGTCCAGGTAGGACGCGGCGAGCTTGCGGGAGCGCGCGTCGACCTCCTCGAGCTGCGGCAGGGACTCCACGGGGGCGACCTCGGTCTTGCCCATCACGTGGGCGACCGTCGCCTCAACGTCCAGGAAGCCGCAGCGGCCCTGCCTGAACGCGAGGTTCGCCACCTCGTTCGCCGCGTTCATGGCGCACGGCATGGTGCCGCCCGCACGGCCCGCCTCCTTCGCGAGCCTGAGGCAGCCGAACGCGTCCTCGTCCGCGCGGCCGAACGTGAAGTCCGGCGCCGCGCGGTAGTCCACGCGGAGCGCGGGAGTCTCCCAGCGCTCTGGGTAGCTGAGCGCGTACTGGATGGGTATGCGCATGTCGGAGGGGCCGAGCTGGGCCTTCACGACGCCGTCCTCGAACTCGACCATGGAATGCACCATGCTCTGCGGGTGCACGAGCACGTTGACCATGTCGACGGGGACGTCGAACAGGTGGTGCGCCTCGAGCACCTCGAGCCCCTTGTTCATGAGCGTCGCGGAGTCGATCGTGATCTTGGCGCCCATGGCCCACGTTGGGTGCTTGAGGGCCATGGCCGCGCTCACGTGGGAAAGCTCTTCTCGGCCCATGCCGTAGAACGGACCGCCGGAGCACGTGAGCCAGATGCGGTGGACATCGGAGCGGTGCTCCCCCACCAGGCACTGGTAGATGGCGCTGTGCTCCGAGTCGACCGGTATGAGGCGGCCGGGGCGCGCGAGCGGCATGAGGAGGTCGCCGCCGACGACGAGCGACTCCTTGTTCGCGTACATGAGGGCCTTGCCGGCCCTGAGCGCGGCGTAGCCAGCGTATATGCCCGCAAAGCCCACGACCGCGTCCACGACGCTGTCTACGTCCTCGGCCGACGCGACGCGCACGAGGCCCTCCTGGCCGAAGCTCACCTCACAGGACGCCGGGAGCTCGGCAAGGGCCGGGTCGTCCCGGTGCGCCTCGTTCGCGATCACGACGTGCGCACAGCCAAACTCCCGCGCCGCCCTCACGGCGAACGCCACGGAGTCGTTCACTGCCACGGCGACGACGCGCAGGCGGTCGGCGTGCTTGCGGCAGACGTCGAGCGTCTGCGTGCCAATCGACCCCGAGGCGCCCAGGACCGCGACGCGCTGCGGCTCGCGCCGCGTGACGCCGGACTTGAAGTCCTCGAATATGCTCACAGGATTCCTCCCAGCCTGAGCAGCAGGAACGCAGTCATGCCGCCAAAGAGGAGCGAGTCCGACCTGTCGAGCATGCCGCCGTGGCCCGGCATGAGGTTGCCGGAGTCCTTCACGCCGACGCCGCGCTTGATGCGCGACTCGAACAGGTCGCCCGCGACGGCGGCCGCGTCGACCAGCACGCCGCACACGATGGCGTACGGCAGGTTGATGTTGTAGATGCCGAGCGCGAACACCACGACCCACACGGCGACGCTGCCGACCATGCCGCCCCAGAAGCCCTCGACGCTCTTGTTGGGAGAGATCCTGGGCGCTAGCTTGTGCTTGCCGAACTTCGACCCCACGAAGTACGCGCACGAGTCGCTGAGCCAGATGGAGCCCATGACCGCAAAGGTGAGAAGGGCGCCCCTCCAGCCCGGGAAGGCGTCGCGGATGATCACGATGCTCGAGAACGCGAGCGACGTGTAGATGGGCCCGAACACCGTGAGCGCCACGTCGCCCATGTTCGCACGCGGCGTCGAGACATACCACAGCGCGCACACCACGAGCAGCGCGAAGATGACGAAGAACTCCGAGTCCGATATGTTCGAGAGCGGCGCGAACGGGAAGATGACTGCGAACGCGAGCGCTATGACGTCGTTTGGCATCCTGCCGCTGCGGCGGGACATCTTCAGGAACTCCGAGCAGCACAAGAACGCCATCACCGCGATGAGGATCGCCGTGGGCCACGTGCCCAGAAACAGGCACGCGACCGTTCCGATCGCGTAGATCGCGCCGGAGACGATGCGCATGGTCATGGTGGACGGGTGCTTTCCGCCGTCCTTCCGGCCGGCATCCTCGGCCTTCTCCGCCGCGGCCGCAGGCTTCGCGCCAGATGCGGCCTCCTGCTCCTTCTCCGGCGCCGCCGAGCCCTCCTGCTCATCAGCTCGCCGCGACGTCGTGCCCTCCGTCAGCGGGGCGTCGCCCGTCTGGGTCTCCACGTTCTTCTCGCCCTTGTTGTCACCCATGTCGCTCACTTGCCCGTAACACCTCCAAAGCGCCGGTTCCTGCCCTGGAAGGAACGAACGGCCCTCAAGTACTCCCAGCGGTCGAAGTCCGGCCACAGGGTGTCGGTCACATAGAACTCCGTGTATGCCAGCTGCCACAGCAGGTAGTTGGAGAGCCTGAGCTCGCCCGAGGTCCTGATGAGCAGGTCGGGGTCAGGCATGCCCGCCGTGTAGAGCCTGGACGAGAAGAGCTCCTCGTCCACGTCGTCGGCAGACATCCTGCCTTCGGCAACGTCCCGCGCGATGCCCCTGCACGCGCGCACGATCTCCGCGCGGGACCCGTAGTTCACCGCGAGCGCGAACGTCATGCCGTCGTGGTCAGACGTCTCGTCGAGGCCCTCCTGGAACACGGCGCGCGTCTCGTCCGGAAGACGCGTCAGGTCGCCCAGGAAGCGCAGGCGCACGTTCTCCTGGTGGAAGAGCGGCAGCTCCTTCAGGAGGGTCGTCGCGAACAGGTGCATCAGGAGGTTGACCTCCTTCTGCGGGCGCTTCCAGTTCTCGGTCGAGAACGCGTACACGGAAAGCGCGTCCACGCCGAGCCGCACGCTCGTCGTGACGGTCTCGCGCAGCGAGTCGACGCCCGCGACATGTCCCTGCGAGCGGTCGAGCCCGCGCGCCTGTGCCCAGCGGCCGTTGCCGTCCATGATGATGGAGACGTGCCTGGGCACGCGCTCGAGGTCGACGTCCGCGAGCGATATGTCCTCGGGTGCGTCTGCGTAGTATGCGGCGAGCTTGTCCAAGTCTCGTCTCAAGCTAGATCTCCATAACCTCGGAGGTCTTCTCCTTCAGCATGGAGTCGACCTTCGCGACGAACTCGTCCGTGACCTTCTGGATCTGCTTCTTCTCGCGGTTCACGTCGTCCTCGGAGAGCTCCTCGTCCTTCTCGGCGGCGTGTATCGCGTCGCGGCGGGCGTTCCTGATGGCGACGCGCGCCTCCTCCGCGTACTTGTTGCAGTCCTTCACGAGCTCCTTGCGGCGCTCCTCCGTCGGCTTCGGGAACGGCAGGCGGATGGAGACGCCGTCGTTGCCGGGGGTGATGCCCAGGTCGGAGGCCTCGATGGCCTTCTCGATCGCCTTGAGCGCCGTCTTGTCCCACGGCTCGATCACGAGCATTGAGGCCTCGGGGACCTTCACGCCCGCAAGCTGCGTGATGGGCGTGGGCTGCCCGTAGTACTCGACGCTGATGCCGTCGAGTACGTGCGCGTTCGCGCGCCCCGTGCGGACCTTGCTGAAGTTGAACTTCAACGCGTCGATCGCCTTGTCCATGCTCTTCTTCGCGGAATCGGTAAAGGTGCTCATTTCGCTCTCCTATTCGTCTACGACGGTCGTTCCAACGTGCTCGCCGCGAAGCGCCCTGTCAAATATTCCGTCCTCATCGAGGTTGAACACCATGATGGGCATGTGGTTGTCATGGCAGAGTGCCGTCGCGGTCGCGTCCATAACGTGGAGGTCCCTGTTGAGGACGTCCATGTACGTGATGGTGTCGAACTTCTTCGCATCCGGGTTCTTCATGGGGTCGGAGTCGTAGATGCCGTCGACCTTCGTCGCCTTCATCAGGATCTCCGCACCGATCTCGCACGCGCGCAGCGCCGCGGCGGTGTCCGTCGTGAAGTACGGGTTGCCGGTGCCCGCGGCAAAGATCGTGATGCGACCCTTCTCCAGGTGCCTGATGGCGCGGCGCCTGATGTAGGTCTCGGAGACCTGGTGCATCTCGATCGCGCTCATGACCCTGCATACCATCCCGTTACGCTCGAAGGTATCCTGCAGCGCAAGCGAGTTGATCACGGTCGCGAGCATGCCCATGTTGTCGCCCTGGGCCCTGTCCATGCCTGCGGCCGCGCCGGAAAGCCCCCTGAATATGTTGCCGCCGCCCACGACGACCGCGATCTGCATTCCCGCGACGTATGCGGGCTTGAGCTCCTCCGCGATCTTCTGCGGAACGTCGGGGTCGATTCCAAACTCCTTCGACCCCATGAGGGCCTCGCCAGAGAGCTTCAGAAGCACGCGCTTGAACTTGTAGTCGGACAATCCAGGCCTCCAGTCACTTGGGGAAGACTAAAAAGCTGTTCGTTCACGCTCATAAGATTCTAGCAAAGCGCGAGAAGAACCACCCAACCAATAGGCAAGCAGTCCCTGGCGCCATATAAAAGGAGCCGGTGCTTGGCACCGGCTCCACAGAAAACACTCTGTACGTGGCTACTCGCCGAAGGAGAAGCGCACGAAGCTGACGACCTTGACGTCGTCGCCGAGGCTCTTGGAGACCTTCGCGGCGAGCTCGTTGATCGTGACGCCGGACTCCTTGATGGACTCCTGCTCGGTCAGGCAGTTCTCCTTGTAGAACTTCTCGAGCTTGCCGAGGGCGATCTTCTCCTGGATGAACTCCGGCTTGCCGGACTCGGCGGCCTGAGCCATGTAGATGCTCTTCTCGTGCTCAAGAACGTCTGCGGGGACGTCCTCGCGGCGCGCGGAGACGGGGTTAGATGCAGCGACCTGCATCGCAACGTCGTGGGCAAAGCTCTTGAATTCGCCGGCAGCGGCGGTCTCGGGCTTCGCGAACTCGAAGGTGACGATGTCGGCCAGCTTGCCGTTGTGGTGCACGTACTTCGCAAGGGCGCCGTTCTCGACGGAGACGCGCTTGAAGCGGGCGACCTTCATGTTCTCGCCGATGACGTGAATCATCTCGGTGAGCTCGTCGGCGACGGTGCTCTCGCCCATCTTGCATGCCTTGAGCGCCTCGTCGTCAGCGGGGTCGTTCTCGACGACGACCTTGGCAAGCTCGTTGGCGAAGCCGGTGAACTTGGGGTTGGTGCCGACGAAGTCGGTCTCGCAGGTGAGCTCGAGAAGAGCGCCCGTCTTTCCGTCCTCGGAGATGTAGGCGGCGACGGTGCCCTCGTTCGTCTCGCGGCCAGCGCGCTTGACGGCCTTGGCAACGCCCATCTTGCGGAGAACGTCGACGGCCTTGTCGATGTCGCCATCAGCCTCGACGAGGGCCTTCTTGCACTCCATCATGGGGGAGTCGGTCATCTCGCGCAGCTGCTTGACGAGGGCGGCGGTAATCTTTGCCATGTTGCCCCTCCTTTGGGGTTGAAATCCTATAGAGCTTGTGACCTTGGGCTACTCGGCAGCGGGGGTCTCTACCGCAGGGGTCGTCTCGCCGGCAGCCATCTCCTGCTCGGTGATCTGCTCCTTGCCGGAACCAGCCAGAACGGCGTCGGCAACGAGCTCGCACATGAGGTTGACGGAGCGAATCGCGTCGTCGTTCGCGGGGATGCCGTAGTCGACGACGTCGGGGTCGGAGTTGGTGTCGAGAAGGGCGACGACCGGGATGTGCAGGCGGTTTGCCTCGCGGATGGCGATCTCCTCGCGCTTGCTGTCCACGACGAACAGGGCCTGCGGCAGGGCGTGCAGGTCACGGGCGCCACCGAGGTTGCGCTGGAGCTTCTCGAGCTCCTTGCTCAGGACAGCCTGCTCCTTCTTGGGGAGAAGAGCCATGCGGCCGTCCTCGACCATGGCCTCGAGCTCCTCCAGGCGATCGATGCGGGAGCGCATGGTCACGAAGTTGGTCAGCATGCCGCCGAGCCAACGCTGGTTGATGTAGGGCATGCCGCAGCGCTCGGCCTGGGTCGCGATGGGCTCCTGGGCCTGCTTCTTGGTGCCGACGAACAGGACGCGGCCACCCTTGGCAGCGGTGTCCTTCAGGAAGGTGTATGCCTTGTCCGCGTCGAGCACGGTCTGCTTGAGGTCGAGGATGTAGATGCCGTTGCGCTCGCCGAAGATGTAGGGCTTCATCTTCGGGTTCCAGCGACGCGTCTGGTGGCCATAGTGGCAGCCAGCCTCGAGCAGGGTGCGGATGTTGATCTTAACAGCCATTCTGAAAACCTCCATTGGTTGGTCCTCCGTGTGATATCAACCCCGTGCTAACCACCTAAGGCGCGGCTGTCGCCTTAGGCACCGTGGTCGACGAGTCGTCACACGTGTGAATTTATGCCGTGCGATCGCACAGCGAGAAAAAATTATAACAGCGGGAGAGCCGATTTTCCACGACGTGAAAAAATCGTATCAGCTCCACAAGTCGCGCCGCAACCCTCGGCATGGGCGGCGGCACCGCTTTTCTCGAACGCCCCACGCCCGCTTTCCGTGACATCCGTCACCTTCACTCTCCCCGCGGGTGGGCCTGCCGAGCCGCCGCCTTCATCCTATCGATCGTGAGGTGGGTGTAGATCTGCGTCGTCGAGAGGTCGGCATGCCCAAGAAGCGTCTGGACGCTTCTCAGGTCGGCACCGCCAGAGAGGAGCTCCGTGGCATACGTGTGCCTCATCGCATGCGGCGTGACCCTCCTGTCGATGCCCGCCGCCGTCGCCCTTCTCTCGAACACGGTCCTAAGCGCGTCCGCGGACATCCTATTGCCACGGGTGGAAAGAAAGAGGGCCTCTTCACGCGTGAGGCTTTTCGCGGCAAGCGCGGGCCTCGCCTCAGACACGTAGGACCCGACCCTTTCCGCCGCGAGGTCGTATATCGGGACGATGCGGGTCTTGGACCCCTTTCCCTCGAGCCTCACCTGCCTCTGGTCGAGGTCAACGTCCCCGAGGTCGAGCTTCGACACCTCGGAAATCCTCGCCCCGGTCGCGTACAGGAGCTCCAGGAATGCCCTGTCCCTCACGTCCTTCGCATCCCGTCCGTCACAAGCCCCCAGAAGCCTCTCGGCCTCCTCCTCGGTAAGCGTCCTAGGGAGCGTCTTGGCCCTCTTCGGGCTCACGATCGCCGCCGCAGCGTCCTCCGTCGTCACGCCCTCCTCCACAAGCCACCTGTAGAGGTCCCGTACCGAGGAGAGCCTCCTGTTCATGGTCGCCGTCGAGTACCTCGCGCGGCTCATCTCGGCAAGGTAGCCCCTCAGCTCGGAGTGCGTAACGTGGAACGGGTCGACGTGACGCCTTTCCGCCCAGTCGAGATATGCCCGAAGGTCTCCCGAATAGGCCCTTACCGTGTTGTCCGAAAGCCTCTCGACTCCCCCTATGTGCCTGAGGAACCGCCCGACGCACGAACGGAACCTCTCGAGCTCCCCTCCTGCGGTCGCCATGGTGACGCGCGTTCCGCTATCGGAAGGCTTCGAAGAGGTCGCGACGCGACTCAAGGTACCCTTCCAGGTCGACGGTCGCCCGGTCTGCGTATGCCTGATACCGCTCCCTCTTCTTGCGTCGCCCGCCCTCAAGCGGCGGAACGAGTCCGAAGTTCACGTGCATCGGCTGGTACGGCCTGGTATCGGGGTTCGTGGCGTACGCGACGAGCGATCCGAGCGCACCCGTCCTCGGAAGATCGACCTCCTCGATGCCGGTGATGTCCGCATATGTGTTGAGGGCGGCGAGCAGCCCCGATGCGATTGCCTCGGTGTACCCCTCTGTACCGGTAATCTGCCCCGCAAGCCTTGTCTGCGTTCCGGGGATCCTGAACGTATGGTCGAGCACCCTCGGGGCGTCGACGAACGAGTTCCTGTGCATGACCCCATACCTGAAGAACTCGGCGTTCTCGAGGCCCGGAATCATGCGGAACACGCGCTTCTGCTCTCCCCACGTCAGATTCGTCTGGAATCCAACGAGGTTGTATGCGGTCAGGTCGGCGTTCTCCGCCCTGAGCTGCACCGCCGCCCACGGTCGCCTGCCGGAGCGGGGGTCGGTCAGTCCCACTGGCTTCAGGGCGCCGAACCTGAGCGAGTCCCTGCCCGTCCTGGCGACCTCTTCGACGGGTTGGCACGCACTGAAGAGGTCGCTCTGCTCGAACTCCTTGGAGACGACGCGCTTCGCGGAAACGAGCTCTTCGTAGAAGCTCTCATACTCCTCGCGGGTCATCGGGCAGTTAAGGTAGTCGCCCCTACCCTGTTCGTCGTAGCGCGACTGCGAGAACACGACTCCCCTGTCCAGCGACTCCACGTCGACGATCGGCGCCGCGGCATCATAGAACGAGAGGGACTCTCCGCCGACCTTTGCGGCGATCGATGCGAAGAGTGCGTCTCCGCAGAGCGGGCCCGCGGCTATGACGCACGGTCCTTCCGGAATCTCCTCGACGACGCGACGCTCCACGGTGATGTTCGGGCTCTCGTCGATCGCGTGACCCACGAGCGCGGAGAACCGCCCGCGGTCTACGGCGAGGGCCCCTCCGGCCGGCACGGCGGATTCCTTCGCAAGGCGGATGAGCCTAGACCCCATCTTCTCGAGCTCCTCCTTCAGGAGCCCCGCCGCACTCTCGTGCCTCATTGACTTGAGGGAGTTCGAGCAGACGAGTTCGGCGAAGCCGTCGGTGTGGTGAGCGGCCGTGCTTGCCACGGGACGCTGCTCGACGAGTGTCACGGAAACCCCCCGATCCGCAAGCTGCAGCGCGCACTCACTGCCGGCTAGTCCCCCACCGACCACGACAACACTCTTCGACAACGTGCACTCCTCTCGACAGCCATTCTCAGGGACCCATTCTATCCGAAGCGCGGAGGAGCTCGGCCGTGGGCGAGTATCTTCCGTCCGGGAGCCGGACGATCATCCCCCGCGCCTCGTAGTCACTCAGCGTGCCCAGAATCGTGATGACGCTCTCGCCCAGCCTGTTCGCCAGCTCGTCCGCCCTCGTCGGGGATGCCACGAGGGCGGAGAGGACGCGGCCTCGCTCAGAATGCGAGCCGTCCGCGCAAAGCCTCAGCTTGTCGTAATCCAGCGCGATGCACATCTCTAGGTCTCGCTCAGAGCACACGATGCTCGCACCGTCCGAGATGAGCTCGTTCGTCCCAACGGACTGGGGCGAGTAGATCGACCCAGGTATCGCATACAGCCTCCTCCCCATGGCTGATGCTGCTTCCGCCGTGCTCATGGTCCCAGACCTCACGCCGGCCTCCACGACGAGCGTGGAATCGGAGATTGCGGCGATGATCCTGTTTCTCTTCGGGAACGCGTATCTCCGAGGAGGCGCGCCCCACCTCTCGAGGGATATCACCGCGCCCCTCGATATAGCGCCCTCGAACACGTCCCGAGACGATTGCGGATAGACGACGCCGGCGCCGCATCCGCATACGACCACAGTCGTGCCCCCCGACGCCTGCGCCGCCCTCAGCGCCGCCGCATCGCAGCCGAGGGCTCCCCCCGAGACGACTACGAGCCCGCTCTCCGCCGCGATTCTCCCGGCCATCTCGGCCGTGGCGACCCCGTAGGGGGAGGCGCGCCTCGATCCGACGATTGCGATGCCCGCGTCCATCAGAACCTCTGCGGCACCGATGCCGTAGAGGCGCTCGGGAGGGTCGGAGAGGTCCTCTAGTCGCCTCGGATACTCCTCTTCACCCCGTCTCAGCTCGAAGGACTTCCCCCTCATTCCTCATCCCCTCCTATCCCTGTACGCACACGCCTCCAGCACGTCCTCCCTTGACACCGTGTCTCCCTGCCGAACGTCCGCTATCGTTCTCGCCACCCTAGCGACGCGCACGATCGACCTGCCGCCGAACCCAAGGCTTCTGGCCATCGACTCCAGCACCGAGGCCGCCTCCTCCCCCAATGCCAGGCCATCGAGCCCCTCCTCGTCCTCAGGGCCAAGCCTGGACTCCCTCCAGGATCTGAACTCCCGCGCCCCAAGCACGAGTTCGCGCATCTGCGCCGAGCTCATGCCGCGCTCACCCTCCACGACCTTTCTGGAATCGGGACGCGCAACGAAGATGTGTACGTCTATGCGGTCCTTCAGGGGACCTCCCACCCTCGCCTGGTACTGCTCAACCTTTGCCGGGGCGCACGTGCATGCGTGCGCCGGGTCTCCGAGGTATCCGCAGGGACAGGGGTTGGCTGCCGCGAGAAACGTGAAGTCGCAGGGAAACCTGTACAGTCCGTCCGCACGCACCAGCCTCACCACGTGTTCCTCGAATGGCTGCCTCAGCGACTGCAGCACGTTGGTTGAGAACTCCGGCAGTTCGTCGAGGAACAGCACGCCATGGTGCGCAAGGGTGACCTCCCCGGGACGCACGGGGCTGCCGCCCCCGATCATTCCCGCCTGCGATATCGAGTGATGGGGAGCCCTGAATGGCCTTGCGCCGTTGTCCTGGCATCCGCCCGCACGTCCAGCAACAGACCCTATCAAGGCCACCTCCTCGGCCTCCTCAGGCGTCAACGGGGGAAGAATGGTCGGAAGCCGACGCGCGAGCATGGATTTTCCCGCGCCGGGAGGTCCGACCATGAGCAGACCGTGCCCTCCCGCAGCGGATATCACGAGCGCGCGCTTCGCCGCCTCCTGGTCGAGCACGTCCTCATAGTCGAGATCCGGACACCCCGCCTGGGCTTCGCGCCTCTCTCCCCGTCCGCCCGCCTCGAGGCTTCCTACCCCTCGGCGCAGGTCCTCGAGCCGTTCGATGTTGAGGACCCCCTCGCCAAGGCCATCGTAGGATGACGCAGGGCAGACGAGGGTCTTTCCCGTTCTCTCGGCGAGCCTCCGATAGGCCACGAGCCCTCTTACGGCACTTACCGAGCCGTCAAGCGCAAGCTCCCCCACGAACATGCAATCCTCGAGTCCCCTCGTCGGAATCTGCCCCGTCACCGCGAGCATGGCAACTGCGAGCGGCAGGTCGAAGCCCGTCCCCGACTTCTTGAGCTCCCCTGGCGACAGGTTCACCGTGAACCTCAGCCTAGACACGGTGAATCCGGAGGCCTTTATGGCGCACCTCACCCTGGCACGCGCCTCCAGGACGCTTCCGTCCGGCATCCCGACGATAGACATGCCCGGAATCCCCGCCGACGTGGCGATCTCCACGTCCACCGGCAGTGCCTCGATGCCCCTGAGAGTCGCCGACGCGACGCTCAGGGATCCGCCGGCGCCCATCAGTCGTCAGCCTCATAGGCGCCGATGAGATGCCTGAGCTTCGCAGAGTGCTCCGCGACTATCTTGATTGCGATCACGTCGAACCTTACTTGGTGAAACTGTGTGGAGACGCTGAGGAACGTTTCCGCAATGCCGCGATACCTTTTCTGCTTCTCGCCATTCACGGCAAGCTCTGGCATGCCGTCGTCTTCCTTGCCGAGCGAAAGTCGCGTCTTGACCTCGACGAGCACGCACACGTCATTGCCGTCTTCGTCTTGCTGGGTGGCGACTATGTCGGCCTCGCCCATCTTGCACATCCAGTTTCGGGAGATGATCCTGTATCCGTGATTCTGGAGGTAGCAGCACGCTATGTGCTCGCCCATGTCGCCGATCTCACGGGCGCTCATCTCCATGAGTGGTTTGCGGGCCGGGCTCTCCCCTCCCTGGTACCCGCCCGTGCCCGCACACCGAGCCTGCTCCTCTAGGCCTTCGGGCGCATAGCCCCCGTCAGCCGCTGCGCAAGACTCTTCTGGAACCGACGCAGGCTGCCCCTTCCCGTAGACGTCTTCGCCATCCTGATAGAACTCGTTGTCGCACATGCATCCTCCCGTCCTCGCCAAATGGGACCAAGAGGTTCTCATGCGCGGCTCGCAGCTAGCTGCCGCACGTCTTTCGGAAGACTTTGCTAACGCCGCCGTCTCGTCCCGAAAGCCCGTTCATCGCAGGCACGCGAACGGAACGTCGATTCAGGCGATTCTACTTTTGATTAGAAGAGAGAGGGGGTCTCCAAGAAGTTTCCACAGAACGACACCCTATGGATGGGACTCAGGCCGATTTGCCTGATAGCCTCGATGTGCGCCGCCGACCCGTATCCCTTGCACTCCGCAAGGTGGTACTCTGGATACTCCGCGTCGTATGCCACCATGATGGCGTCTCTCGTGACCTTCGCGACGATGGAGGCAGCCGCGATGCATGCGACGCGCGCGTCGCCCTTGACCAGGGTCTTCTCCCTTGGGTGAACGTGCACGGGGTTTCCGTCTATGAGCACGCAGTCTGGGTCGACGCCCGTGTCCTCGATCGCGTTTGCCATGGCCATCCTGAGCGCGGATGACATGCCCACCGCGTCTATGGACGCAGGCTCTATGTGCGCGATGCCAATTGCCGTCGCGACCTCGGCGATCTGAGCCGCAAGCGCCTCCCTCCGGGCAGGGGTGAGCTGCTTCGAGTCGTTCAGGCCCCATATTCTGGGGTTCGCTGGCAGCGCGACCGCACACACCGTGAGGGGCCCAGCGATGGCTCCCCTTCCCACCTCGTCTACGCCCAGGACGACGCCATCTCCCCCAAGCTCGTGCTGGAGGTCGTACATGGCACTCACGCGGTCTCGCTCGGCCGCCTCTCGGTCACGGCGCCTCCTTGCCACGGCCACGGCATGCTGCACCTGCTTTCGCGGGTCGTCGCCATAGCGTTCCAACAGGCCGTCTATCTCGTCGAGCCCGGCATCGGAAAGCCGTGCGGCAACCTCGCGCGCACTGGCGGGATGAACTCTTTCGCTCATGGCAGCTCCTAAAAAAAGAGCGACACCCCTCGGGGTGCCGCTCAATGCGTGCGACTGAGAAACCCTTAGCGCTTCTCGCGGATGCGGGCGGCCTTGCCGACGCGATCGCGCAGGTAGTAGAGCTTTGCGCGACGGATGTCGCCGTGACGCACAACCTCGAGCTTGCCGATCTTGGGCGAGTGCAGGGGGAAGGTGCGCTCGACGCCGACGCCGAAGGAGATCTTGCGGACGGTGAAGGTCTCGCGAGAGCCGGCACCGCTCATGCGGATGACGTCGCCCTGGAAGACCTGGATGCGCTCGCGGTCACCCTCCTTGATGCGATAGTGCACCTTGACGTTGTCGCCAACGCGGACCTCGGGGATGTCCTCGCGGATCTGCTGGCGCTCGATTGCGCGAATGTAGTCCATAGTTTCCTCACTTCTAGAGGTGCCGTCGCGGTGTGCGCGGCACATAGGTTTACACACAACCGAGAAGTATATTCCACGACAGGGATCCGCACAAGCAGAAAGCACCCGTCAAAACATATCCATACACAAGGACACACGGGCCTTGATTGCCATTGGTTAGTGCAGGAGGGACCACTATGGACGTGCCGACCGAGGGCCCGCCGCAAGAACCAATGCATATGTATTGCCAACTTATCGCATGCCCCAGGCCCTTGGCACGAAAATGTCCCTGTAGAGCCTGATGGCATAGCGGTCTGTCATCGAGCTGATGTAGTCGGCAACCATGACCTCCTGCTGCCCCTCTGCCAGGTGGTACTCCTCGGGTATCTCGTCCACATGCGCCACGAAGTGGTCAAACAGCGCCGCGACCACGTGTTCCGCCTTCGGCTCCTCAGACTTTGCGTCTCCCCGCTTGTAGAGGTTCGAGAACAAGAACGCCCTCATGCCCATCAGGGCGCCCCACACCTCCGGTGACATGACGACGTCGCCGGTGCCTGCGCTGCACGTCACGGCATCCTCCACCATGGTCTTGATGCGCTCCGAGGACGTGTGCCCGAGCACGTCCCGGCACTTCTCGGGAAGCACCTCCTCCGTAAGGAGGCCCGCCCGCTCCGCGTCGTCTATGTCGTGGGTCACGTACGCTATGCGGTCCGCCTTCGCGACGACCCTCCCCTCGAGCGTCTCCGCGCGCAGGCTTCCCGCATGGCAACGTATTCCATCGAGCACCTCGCGCGAGAGGTTGAGCCCCCTGCCGTCCCTCTCGAAGTGGCTGACCACGCGCACGCTCTGCTCGTTGTGCCTGAACAGCCCTTCCGCGGCGCTCGATCGCGGGTCGATGCCAAGGTTCCGGGCCATCGCCGCCCGAAGGGCACGCTCGCCGGCGTGTCCGAACGGCGTGTGGCCCAGGTCGTGCCCAAGCGCGATTGCCTCGGTCAGGTCCTCGTTCAGTCCAAGCGGCCTTGCGATGTCGCGCGCGATCTGAGCCACCTCGAGCGTGTGTGTGAGCCTCGTCCGGTAGTGGTCGCCCTCCGGCGCCAGGAACACCTGCGTCTTGTTAGCGAGACGCCTGAAGCTCTTGCTGTGGAGTATGCGGTCTCGGTCGCGCTGGTAGCACGTCCTCAGCTCGTCCGGCTCCTCGGGCACGAGCCTTCCCGCGGACTCGTCGGAAAACGCCGCATGGCGGGACAGGAGCTCGTGCTCCCTTCTCTCTTGCGCTTCCCTTCCCAAAAGCCCCATGCCGCATGCCTCCCTTCGCCCAGATATGGGCAAGGGGAGAAGGACGCGCGTCCTTCTCCCCCACATAAAACTATGACCTAGCGTCCAACGTGGTCGACACTACTTGGAGATCTTCTCGGGACCGCCGTTGGAGTTGATCTTGGCCTGGGCAGCCGCGAGGCGTGCGATGGGCACGCGGTACGGCGAGCAAGACACGTAGTCAAGGCCGAGGTCGTAGTACATCTGGATGGAGTCCGGATCACCGCCGGTCTCGCCGCAGACGCCGCAGACGATGGTCGGGTTGGCCTTGTGGCCGCCCTCGACGCCCATCTTCACGAGCTTGGCGACACCCTTGTCCAGCGTCTCGAACGGGTTCGTCTTGAGGATCTTCTTCGCGAGGTACTGCGGAATGAACGCGGACTCGACGTCGTCGCGCGAGAATCCGAAGGTGGTCTGCGTTAGGTCGTTCGTGCCGAAGGAGAAGAAGTCGGCGTACTCGCCGATCTCGTCGGCGGTGACGGCGGCGCGCGGCAGCTCGATCATGCAGCCGACGGGGATGTTGAGCTCGACACCCTCGGCCTCGGCGACGGCCTGCACGCCGGCCTCGATCTGCTCGCGGACGAGCTTGAGCTCCTCGACCGTGGAGATGAGCGGGACCATGATCTCGGGCTTGGGATCAAAGCCCTGCTTCTTCAGCGCCGCGGCGGCACCAGCGATGGCGCGGACCTGCATTTCGTTGAGCTCGGGATACACGATGCCCAGACGGCAGCCGCGCAGGCCGAGCATGGGGTTGGCCTCCTGGAAGGAGTCGAGGCGCGCAAGACGATCGCGCATGGCCTTGAGCTGGACCTCGGTCTCGCCACGGCCCTCGGCGCGTGCAATCTCGACAGCAAGATCGCGCGGGTCGTCGAGGAACTCGTGCAGGGGCGGGTCAAGCAGACGCACGATGACGGTCTTGCCGTCCATGGCCTTGAACATGCCCTCGAAGTCGCCGGTCTGGGCCTGGAGGAGCTGGCCGAGCGCCTGCTGCTTCTGGCCGTCGTTGTCGGCGAGGATGAACGACTGGATGATCTGCTTGCGGTCGCCCAGGAACATGTGCTCGGTACGGTCGAGGCCGATGCCCTCGGCGCCGAAGTCGACGGAGAGCTGCGCGTCCGCGGGGTTGTCCGCATTGGTGCGCACGCCGAACAGACGGCCGCGAGAAGCGTCGTGACGGACGTCGTCGGCCCACTCGAGGATGGTCTCGAGGTCGCCGGTGAGCTCCGGGCGGGTCAGGGGCACTGCGCCGACGATGATGTCGCCCGTGGTGCCGTTGATGGAGATGATGTCACCCTCGTGCAGGACGACGTCGGTGCCGGAGATCTTGCACTCCTTTGCCTTCGCGTCGATCTTCAGCGCCTCGGCGCCGCAGACACAAGGCGCGCCCATGCCACGGGCGATGACGGCCGCGTGGGACGTCTTGCCGCCGTGAGAGGTGAGGATGCCCTCGGCCGCGACCATGCCCTTCAGGTCGTCAGGAGTGGTCTCCCAACGGACGAGGATGCACGGCTTCTCGATGTTGTGGTAGTGAACGGCGGCATCGGAGGAGAACACGACGGCACCGACGGCAGCGCCGGGGGAAGCGTTCATGCCCTTCGCGACGACGTCGAACTTGGCCTTCGGGTCGAACTGCGGGTGCAGGAGCTGGTCGAGCTGCTCCGGGGCGACGCGCATGATTGCCTGCTCGCGGGTGATGCGGCCCTCGTCGACCATCTGCATGGCGACCTTCAGCGCGGAGAGCGCGGTACGCTTGCCGACGCGGGTCTGGAGCATCCAGAGCTTGCCCTGCTCGATGGTGAACTCGAGGTCCATCATGTCCGCGTAGTGATCCTCGAGGATCTCGAAGACGTGATAGAGCTCCTTTCCCGCCTCCTCGAGGCCCGGGGTCTTCGGGAGGTCGGCGATGGGCTCCGTGTTACGGATGCCGGCGACGACGTCCTCGCCCTGCGCGTTCACCAGGAAGTCGCCGTAGCGCTCGTTCGTGCCATCGGCGGGGTTGCGCGTGAAGGCGACGCCGGTCGCGGAGGTGTTGCCCTTGTTGCCGAAGACCATGACCTGCACGTTGACGGCGGTACCAAGGTCATCGGGAATCTTGTTCTGCTTGCGGTACAGCACGGCGCGCTCGGTGTTCCAAGAGCCGAAGACGGCCTGCTCGGCAAGACGCAGCTGCAGGTAGGGGTCCTGCGGGAACTCCGCGACGCCGTTCGGCGCGACCTCGGGGTGGGCCTGGGAGTCGACGTTCTTGGCGAAGATGCCCTTGAAGGTCTCGGTCAGGTCCTTGAGGTCGTCAGCGTTGAGCTCGGTGTCGAGCTTGACGCCCTTCTCGGCCTTCTTCTCGTTGATCGCGTCCTCGAACAGCTGGCCGTCGACGCCCATGACGACGTCGGAGAACATCTGGACGAAGCGGCGGTAGGAGTCCCATGCGAAGCGCTCGTTGTTCGTCTGCTTGATGAGGCCGTTGACGGACTCGTCGTTCAGGCCGAGGTTCAGGACGGTGTCCATCATGCCGGGCATGGAGAACGGTGCGCCGGAACGGACCGAGACCAGCAGGGGGTCGTCGGGGTCGCCGATCTTCTTGCCCATGCGCTTCTCGAGGTCCTTGCGGTACTCGTCGATCTCGTCGAGGACGCCGTCAGGCCAGACGTTGCCAGCGCTGGAGTAGGCAACGCAGGTCTGGCAGGTGATGGAGAATCCCGGAGGAACGGGGAGGCCGATGTTCGCCATCTCGGCAAGGTTCGCGCCCTTGCCGCCCGTGATCCACTTGGCCTCGTCTACGGTCTTGCCGGCGACCTCGGTAACGTTGTTACCGTTTTCGTCAACGCCGAATTTGTACACGTGCTTTTCAGCCATTTGACACCCCTGATCGTTTTTCCATGGTGCGAAGTCGCACCCCAACACTTGCGGCGCCACTCTGCAAACCCCTGTGGTGGCGTCCCTAACGAAACCTATTGTATCCACACATATTGGTTGTTTGCCCATAAATAAACGTTAACGGGTAAAAAAGGTCGCTGGCATCCATTCAGATGCCAGCGACTGCCATGCGTGGAATAGTTCTTTACTTTGTGGAAGTTATGGAGTAAGAGCTAGAGCTCTTCCACCTTGCTGTCGACGCGACGGCCGGCCTCGAGCTTCGGCTCCTCGCCAGTGAGCGACATGAGGACCGTGATCGCGGGGCCCAGCAGGTCGATCGACGGGATGCCGCGACCGTCGAGCTCGCGGCGGATGTCCCTGCGAAGGTTCCTGTCGACGATGGTGTGGAACACGGCGGTCGGCACGCCCTCCTCGATGTTCTCGTCGAGGTACTTCTTGACGGTCGCCAGGTCCCTGACGTTGCCGACGCTCTTGATAATCACGCTGTCCTCGCCAAACTGGTCGGCAGCAGCCTCGACGACGCTCGTAGCCGTCTTGCCGCGCGCGTCCGAGATGACGATCACGACGGGAGTAGGCACGTCAAAGATGTCGTCCTCAAGAATCGCTTCGTCTGCCATATCAACCTCCAAGCCAAGGGGCACGGCCCCTGCGTTACGACCTAACTCACGGCCAATCCTACTTCTTCTTCGAGAGGACGCCAATGTTCGCGACGCCGCTGAACACCGATGCGAAACGATTCAGCAACCTAAGTCGGTTCTCCCTTACTACAGTGTCCTCGTCCATGACGAGCACGTCATCAAAGAAACGGTCGATTGGCTCCCTTAGTTCGGCGAGAGCCTTGCAGGCGCCCCTGTAGTCCGCCTCGCCAAGCGCCTTCTCCACGTTTTCGCTACCTTTCTGGCACGCGTCCAGAAGGGCCTTCTCGGCGTCACCCATGACGGACTCGTCCACCTCGACGCCGAGCTTCGCGTCGCCGAGGTGCGCGGCGCGGGCGTAGGCGGTCGCGAGGTCGTCGAAGAGCTCCGGCTGGTCGCGCCTGGCGTCCTCGAGCGCATGCGCGCGCTCCAGGAACTCCTCGGGGTCGATGACGCCCACGCTCGAGACCGCCTCAATCGTGTCGGGCGAGATCTTCTCGTCCTTCGCGATCGTGCTCAGGCGGCCGGCGAAGAACTTCTCGACCTGCGCCTGAACCTTGTCGCGGTCGAACTCGAGGCCCTGGCTTGCATACGCGTCCAGCGACTTTGCGATGATCGACTTCAGCGAGACGGACGGCAGCGTGCGCAGCATCGAGATGATGCCGATGGCGGAGCGGCGCACGGCGAACGGGTCGGATGAGCCGGTGGGCGGCTCGTCGATCGCGAAGATGCCGCAGACGGTGTCGAGCTTGTCCGCGATCGCGACGCACTTGCCGACGACGCCGGACGGCAGCTCGTCACCCGCGAAGCGCGGGCGGTAGTGGTCGCGGATGGCCTCCGCGACCTCGTCGGACTCGCCGGACGCCTTCGCGTAGTAGCCGCCCATGACGCCCTGCTGGCTCGTGAACTCCACGACGGCCTGCGTCACGAGGTCCGCCTTGGCGAGAAGTGCCGCGCGGGCGGCGTTGGATACCGTCGCGGCGTCGCAGCCGGCCTGGGTCGCGACCTCGGGGGCAATCTCCTGCATGCGCAGCGCCTTCTGGTACACGGTGCCGAGCTTCTCCTGGAACACGACGTCCTTGAGCTTCTGGACGTAGTCCTCGAGCGGCCTCTTCAGATCCTCCTCGTAGAAGAACTTCGCATCGTCCAGGCGGGCGCGCACGACGCGCTCGTTGCCGTCGATGACGCGCTCGTTGTTGCGACGCGCGCTGTTGGAAACGACGACGAACTCGCGCGTGAGGGCACCCGTCGCGTCGTACACCGGGAAGTAGCGCTGGTTCGAGAGCATCGAGTCGCAGATGATCTCGTTCGGGACGTCAAGGAACTCCTCGTCGAACTTGCCCACGAGGACCGTCGGGTACTCCGTGAGGTTCACCACCTCGTCGAAGATGCGCTTCGGCGTGTCCACGTGCGCGCCGCCGCGCTCCGCCTCGACCCGGGCGATGCCGTCGCGGATGACCTTGCGGCGCTCGTCCTCGAAGAGCACGCCCGCCTCGCGGCACACTTCGACGTAGCTCGCCGGGTCCTTCACCACGTGCTCGCCGGGACCAAGCACGCGATGCCCCCGCGTGACGTTGGAGGACGTGACGTCCGCGTACGTGACGGGCACGACCTCCTCGCCCAGAAGCGCGCAGATCCAGCGGATGGGGCGCACGAACGTCGCGTGCTCGGACCCCCAGCGCTGGCTGCGGTAGTTCGGCCACTCGAGGGATGCGATGGAGTTCTGGGAGAGCTCGGTCAGGATGGGGACAGCCGGCCTGGAGGGCACGTTCTTCTCGGCGAAGACGTACTCCCTGCCGTCGGCGTCCTGCTTGCGCACGAGCTCCGTGGCGTCGAGCCCGAACTTGCGCGCGAAGCCGGCGGCCGCCTTCGTGGGGTTGCCGTCCGCGTCGAACGCGATGCTTGCCGCGGGGCCGCGCTTGACCTCGTGGACCTCCTTCGTGGAGGTTGCGACGTCTTTCACCAGGACGGTCAGACGGCGCGGGGTACTCATGGGAGTGACCTCGCCGTGCTCGAGCCCGGCCTCGTCAAGGCCTGCGCGGACGAGCTCGCCGAACTGCTTGATGGCGTGGATGAGCGGGGCGGACGGCATCTCCTCCGTGCCGACCTCAAGCAGGAAATCCAAGGTGTCTGCCATTTAGGCCACCTCCCCCTTCTTGTTGTCCGCGTCGGTCTTGGACGCCACCAGCTCGAGGTAGGCCTCGCAGCAGGCCTTGGCGATGGTGCGGACGCGGAGGATGTAGTTGGCCCTCTCCGTCGCGGAGATCGCGCCGCGGGAGTCGAGCAGGTTGAACGCGTGCGAGCACTTCATGACGCAGTCGTACGCGGGAAGCGGCAGCTTGCGGTCCAGGCAGGCGTGGCACTCCCTCTCGTAGTCGTCGAACTTCTGGCGCATCATGTCGACGTTCGCGACCTCGAAGTTATACGTGGAGAACTCGAACTCGTTCTCGTGGAACACGTCGCCATACGTCATGGGCGTGCCGTCGGGCAGGTAGCTCCACACGAGGTCGTACACGGAGTTCACGCCCTGGGCGTACATGGCGATGCGCTCGAGGCCGTAGGTGATCTCGACGGGGACGGGATCGACCTCCAGGCCGCCCACCTGCTGGAAGTACGTGAACTGCGTAACCTCCATGCCGTTGAGCCACACCTCCCAGCCAAGGCCCCACGCGCCGAGCGTGGGCGACTCCCAGTCGTCCTCGACGAAGCGCACGTCGTGGTCGTTGGGGTCGAGGCCGATGGCCGCGAGCGAGCCCAGGTACAGGTCCTGGGAGTCCACGGGGGACGGCTTCAGCAGCACCTGGAACTGGTAGTAGTGCTGCAGGCGGTTGGGGTTGTCGCCGTAGCGGCCGTCCGCCGGGCGACGGCACGGCTGCGGGTAGCAGGTGCGCCAGGCGGCGGGTCCCAGAGAGCGCAGCAGCGTTGCCGTGTGGAACGTACCCGCACCGACCTCGCTGTCGTACGGCTGCATGACGGTGCAGCCCTGCTCCGCCCAGTACTTATCAAGCGTCAGGATGATCTCCTGAAACGTAAGCGGCTTGTCGCTCATGTCCCTATAAGCTCCCATCGTATGTCTTCCGGCGCGGCGGCTACAGCCCGCGCGCGTCACCTATCGGCCAGAAAATGAACAGCGCCCTCGAGGATACCTTACTTGTGCTCACGGGCCCAAAGTACCTTGAGTCGAGCGAGTTCGTCCGGTTGTCGCCCATGACCCAGATGCAGCCGTCCGGCACCTTGTACGGGTAGGCGATCGCCTCGCTCAGGATGCTGGATTGCTGTTCGAGCGGGTAGGTGGGCTTGTCAAGCACGTACGGCTCGTCCAGCTTCCTCCCGTCCACGTACACGTGGCCGTCCCTCAGGTCCACGGTCTGGCCGCCCGTCGCGATGACCCGCTTGATGAGCGTCGTCCCCGGCTTCTCCGGGTCGTCGAACGTCACCACGTCCCCTCGCTTGGGCGTCGAGCCGCGGTAGCTGACCTTCTCTCCCACCAGGCGGTCCCCCTCCTGGATGGTCTCGAGCATCGAGCCGGACGGCACGATGTACACCTCGGCCACGAACGTGCGCACCAGAAGCGCGAGCGTCACGCCAACGGCGATCGTGATGACCCAGTCGAGCCAGGCGGGAAGGCGCCTGCCCTTTTGGGCTTCCTCTTCCTCAGGCATCGCACTCACCCTCCTCGCGCCGCGCCGCCTCGCGGGCGAACGCGCGCTCCTCTTCGGTCAGGGTCGCTCCGTCCAGCAGGTCCGGCCTCCAGCGGGCCGTGCGCTCAATCGAGCTGCGCCTGCGCCACGCGTCCACGGCGCCGTGGTCGCCTGAGAGCAGCACATCCGGGACGCGCCTTCCCTCGAAGTCCGCCGGGCGCGTGTATTGCGCGTACTCCAGCAGGCCGTCGCTGAACGACTCGTCCTCCGCGCTCTTCTCGTCCCCCAGGGCGCCCGGAAGCAGCCTCACGACGGAGTCGATCACCACGAGCGCCGCGAGCTCCCCGCCGGTGAGCACGTAGTCGCCGAGCGAGAACACCTCGTCCGCGAGCTCGTAGGCGCGCTCGTCCATGCCCTCGTAGCGGCCGCACACCAGAAGCACGCGGTCGAGCGTGGAAAGGCGTCGTGCGCACGCCTCGTCGTAGCGCCTTCCGCAGGGCGAGAAGAACACGACGTGCGGCCTGGCGCCCCCCCTCGAGGCGATGTCGCGCACCGCCTCGAAGATCGGGGCCGGCTTCATGAGCATGCCTTGCCCGCCGCCGAACGGCGCGTCGTCCACGGTGTTGTGGCGGTCATGGGTCCAGTGCCTGAGGTCGTACGCCTCGAAGTCGAGTATCCCCTTGCGCTGCGCGCGACCCATGATCGACTCGTTCAGGTAGGGTGCGAAGACCTGCGGGAACACCGAGAGCGTCTCGAACCTCATCCTATCCCTCCGCATCGACCAGTCCGTCCGGCGCGCTCACGTGGATGGCGCCGTCGTCGTCCGTCCCGAGGACGAACTCGTCCACCACGGGGAGCATGACCTCCCCGAAGGGGCCCATGATCGACCAGACGTCGTTCGCCGGGCCCACCATGACCTCCTCTATTCTGCCCAGGGGGCCGATCTTCTCGTCCACGACGGCCCTTCCCACGAGCCAGTCGGCATCGTGGTACTCGAACCCCTCGGGCAGGTCGTCCACACGGGCCAGCAACGTCTTGCCCACGAGCGACGACGCGGCGTCCAAGTCGCCGACGCCGGCGAGACGGACCAGCTGGCCCCTGTCCCCGTCGTCGGCGGACGCGACGCTGCGCACGCGGGGGCCCTTCAGCGGCGGCGGCACGACCGCGACCTCAAGGCCCTTGCGCATAAGCGAGGGAAGGCCGTGGACGGGAACCGTCACGACCTCCCCTTTCCTCCCGTGGGTCTTTACCACACGGGCTATGGCTCTGTATTCGTTACGCACGAGACGTCTAGCCTAGAACCTCAACCTCTACGGAGGTGCCCACCCTGGAGCCGAGCGCACGCGCGAGCGTGCGGATGGCCTTGATGGTGCGGCCCCTCCTGCCGATAATCCTTCCGGCATCCTCCTCGGCACAGGAGACCTCGATGAGCGCTGCTCCCTCGCTGTCCGTCACGTCCAGCGAGACGGCGTCCTCGTTGGTCACGAGTCCGCAGACGATGTACTCAACCAGGTCTGCCACCTTGTCGGAGGCAAGTTCCTCAGAGTCGTCAGAGAGCTGGTCCAGGGAATCCACGACGTCCGCGATTTCCTCGGACACGATGGCTACTCCGCGTCCTCGGCGGCAGCAGCGGCCTTGGCGGCAGCCTTCTTGGAGAGCTTCTGCTTCTTCTCGGGAGCGGGAGCGTCGCTGCGGGCGATGTCGATCAGGTGAGCGACGGCGTTGCTGGGCTGGGCGCCCTTGGCGACCCACTCGTCGATCTTCTCGAGGTCGAGGTCGATGGTCTTCGGGGTGGTCAGCGGGTTGTAGCGACCAACGAGCTCGATGTAACGACCATCGCGGGGCATACGGCCGTCGGCGACGACGACGCGGTAGTACGGACGCTTCTTTGCACCGTGACGGGCGAGACGAATCTTAACTGCCAAAACTAAACTCCTTTACATTCGCGGCGCCGGGGTCAGATGAGTTTGTGCGCCGCATAGCCGCAATTAGCGACTTTATATTCTACGACACCGCCCACGCGTATCAAGGTGTCGTTTTTGTGAACCTTGCACGGCAAATGTGCAGTGCTTTTGACGGGGAACGCTATTTAAGGCGGCCTTAAGTATCGCTCGCTATATTGCACCAATAAACACGATTTCAGAAACCCAAGGAGGCCCCATGAACATACTTGTCGTGGAGGACGAGAGGAACCTTGCCGATGCCATCGTTCGCATCGTGTCCGATGCCGGATTCAACTGCGAGGCCGTGTACGACGGGAACGCCGGCCTCAACTCCGCGGAGAGCGGCCTGTACGATGCCGTCATCATGGACGTCATGCTTCCCGGCACAGACGGCATCCAGATCGTGCGCGAGCTTCGCCACCAGGGCAACTCCATCCCCGTGCTCATGCTCACGGCCCGCACGTCCACTTCTGACAAGGTCGAGGGCCTCGACGCCGGCGCGGACGACTACATGACGAAGCCGTTCGAGGCGCCCGAGCTCCTCGCACGCCTCCGCGCCCTCACGCGCAGGCAGGGCGACGTCGTGATCGACACCGTGACCTTCGCGGACCTCACGCTCGACCTCGAGACGCACGACCTCTCGTGCGACGGGCGAGAAGTGCATCTCTCGGGCAAGGAGTTCGAGGTCCTGAAGATGCTCATGAGCTCGAACGCGCGCGTCGTGTCGAAGCAGGACCTCCTCACCCGCGTGTGGGGCGCCGACGCCGACGCGTCCGAGAACTCCGTGGAGGCGTACATATCGTTCCTGCGGAAGAAGATCACGCACGTGCGCTCCAAGGTGCAGATCACGACGCTGCGCATGCTCGGCTACCGCCTCGAGGCGTTCGACGTCCAAGAGTAGCGTCGGTGCGCCATGCTCAAGAAGCTCAAGAGGAAGTTCGTCGCCATCGTCACGACGCTCGCGGGGCTCGTCCTCGCGAGCGTCCTTGGGATGTCGCTCTACTCCACCTACGTCAACCAGCAGGACCTCATCGCGGGCGCCCTCAATCGTAACCTCGAGGGATCAACCGAGGCCGTACCCGTCATCGGCACCACGCGAAAGGACGCTCCCGGCACTAGGCACAACTCCAACATGCTCGCCCTCACCGTCGAGATATCGCAGAGCGGCGTCGTCCTCGAGTCGAGCGACGACAACGTGAGCATTAACGGCCCCGTGCTCGAGAAGGTGGTGGAGCAGGCGCTCGAGGCACAGGCGAACCATGGAAGGCTCCCCGAGTACCACGTGTCGTGGAAGTCCGCCACCACGAGCTCCGGCACGACCCGCATCGCCATCGTGGACACGACCGCCGTGGACGACACGTTCCACAACGCCATCGTGCGCAACGTCGAGATCGTCGCCGTGGGCATCCTCGTGCTGTTCGGCATCTCGTGGAAGCTCGCGGACTGGGCGCTCGGGCCCGTCAGGCGCGCGTGGGACCAGCAGCGTCGCTTCGTTTCGGACGCGTCGCACGAGCTGAAGACGCCGCTTGCCGTCATCCTTGCGAACACGCAGATCCTCCAGCGCGACGAGGACCTCCCCGCGGACAGCAGGCGCTGGGTGGACAGCACGGCCGAGGAGGCCGGCCACATGAAGACGCTCGTGAACGACCTGCTGCAGCTCGCCCGCGCCGACGAGAGCGTCGCCGGCACCGCGGGCATCCTGAAGCGCGCCGACGTCGACCTCTCGGACATCGTGAGCTCCGCGGCCCTCGAGTTCGACGCCGTCGCCTTCGAGCGCGGCACGTCCGTGGAGGATTCCGTCGCGGAGGACGTGCACGTGCAGGGCGACGCGGACTGGCTGCGCCACATGGTCCGCATCCTTATCGACAACGCCGTGAAGTACGCCGCCGTCGGCACCACCGTCAAGGTGACGCTCGAGCGCCGGGGCAAGGGGTGCCGCCTGACGGTGAACAACCAGGGTCCCGCGATCCCCGCTGAGGACCTGCCGCACGTGTTCGAGCGGTTCTACCGCTCCGACAAGGCACGCACGCGCGACGACGGCGCCGGCGGCTTCGGCCTGGGCCTCGCGATCGCGAAGTCCACCGTCGACGCGCACGGCGGCTCCATCCAGTGCACGAGCGACGAGAAGGACGGGACCACGTTCACGGTGACCCTCTAGCGAGCACCGCCGTCCCTCTCGCCCGCGCGCACCACGGCCCGGCTACCTCCCCTCTTAGGCGATGGCCGGGCCGTGGCCTATAATCTGCGGAAAGGTGTTCTGCGACGGGCATCGCCGTGCGGGGACGCGGCGCAGCAGGAGGGAGGCACTGTGGCGGCATCCATCACAGAGTGGTCGGGGCCTGCCATAGGCCTGCTCGACCTCGACGCGTTCTTCGCGTCCGTGGAGCAGCTCGACCACCCGGAGTGGCGCGGCAAGCCGCTCATCGTGGGAGGCTCGCCGGAGCGTCGCGGCGTCGTCTCGACCGCGTCGTACGAGGCGAGGCGCTTTGGCGTGCACTCCGCCATGCCCTCGTACCAGGCGAGGCGGCTGTGCCCCGAGGCCATCTGGACGCAGGGCCACTACGACCGCTACCGCCAGGTGTCCGCGCAGGTGATGCAGGCGATCCTGGACGAGACGCCGCTCGTGGAGCAGGTGTCGATCGACGAGGCGTTCTTCGACGTGACGCCCGGGCGCTTCTCGCGCGAGAGCCCCATCGCCATCTGCCGGCGCGTCCAGGGCCGCGTAGCCGAGCTGGGCGTCACCTGCTCCATAGGCCTCGGCACCAGCAAGACCGTCGCGAAGATCGCGTCCGAGCGCCAGAAGCCGCGCGGCATGACCGTCGTGCTCCCCGGAACGGAGGGTGCGTTCCTGGCGCCGCTGCCCGTCTCCGCCATGAGCGGCGTCGGCAGGGCGACGGAGGCGCGGCTGCGCCAGATGGGCATCGCCACGCTGGGGCAGCTCGCGCGGCAGGACCCGGAGCGCATGCGACGCGCGTTCGGCGTCGCGGGGCCCAGCCTGGTGACGCGCGCGGCGGGACGCGAGGTGTCGCGCGTGCGCGAGCGCGCCAAGCCGGAGGCCGCGAAGTCCGTGTCGAACGAGCGCACGTTCGCGCGCGACCTCACGACGCGCGAGGACGTGGCCGCCGCCGTGCGCATGGTGAGCCAGATGGTGGGCACGCGCCTGAGGTCGAAGGGGCTGCGCGGCCACCAGGTGACGCTGAAGCTGAAGTTCTCGTACGACAAGACGCGCACCGCGCAGCGCCAGCTCGATGCCCCCACGGACGACGAGCACGTCTTTGGCGCGCAGGCGCTGCGCCTGCTTGACGACGTCTGGCGCGAGGGCACGCCCGTCCGCCTGGTGGGCGTGGGCGTGAGCGGCTTTGGCCCCGGGGCGCCCCGCCAGCGGCAGCTCGAGCTCTTCTCGCCCGACGCGGGCGAGAAGGACGAGGCCACGGCACCGGGAAGGCACCGTGACCTCAGGGCGCTCTCCGTCGCGGCGGATGAGGTGCGCTCGCGCTTTGGGAAGGGGTCGCTCAGCCTTGGGTCCGAGCTCAGGCTGAGGGAGTCCGCCTCCGACACGGCCCCCATGAACAAGGACGACGACTAGGCGTTCGCGGGCGCCTCTCCCTCCAGGCCCAGCTTCACGCGCGGGGCGTCGCCCCACAGGTGCTCCAGGCGGTAGTAGTCGCGGGCCTCCGGCTTGAACACGTGCACCACGAGCGCGCCGTAGTCCATGAGCACCCAGGACGAGCCGCCGCGGCCCTCCGTGGACACGGGCTTCTCGCCGCACTCGGCGGCCAGGCGTCTCTTGACCTCCTCGGTCACCGCGTCCAGCTGGGGGTTGTTCTGGACCGTGCAGATGAGGAAGTAATCGCACACGTCCGTCGCGTGCGTCAGGTCCAGAAGCACGATGTCGGTGGCCTTCTTGTCGTCCGCGGCGGTCGCGGCCGCCTTCGCAAGCTCGAGCGATGTAACCGTCATGTTGCCTACCTTCCGGCCGGGGCGTTCGACCCGGCCCCCGCCCTCATGAGGGCGAGCTCGTTGTATATGTCAAGCGTACCCGGATACAGGTAGCGCCTGGTCTCCACCACGTACTCGATCCCTGCGCAGAACGAGTTCCAGAACACGTCGTCCAGGGAGGCCCTGCCCACCATATCGCGCGTCTGCTGGATGCCTTTGCTCCCCGTGCGCAGGGGCTCGATGCCGTCCGCCACGAACACCACCTCGTCCAGGGGCGTCATGTCAACGGCGGCCGTCGTGTGGCGCGCGATCGCCTGGAACACCTCCGGCGCAAGCTCCGGGTAGAGCCCCGGCAGCTCGCGCGCGGCCACGACGCCGTGGAGCAGCGGCCTCACCAGGTCGAGGTCGACCCCGAAGTCGATGCCCAGCTCGCGCGCACGCCGCACGAGCTCGTCGTCCGGCACCACCTTGTCCCAGTCGTGCAGGATGCCGGCGACGCGCGCGTCAAACGGGTCCACGTCGTAGCGCAGCGCCAGGGACTCCGCGCAGCGTGCGACGGAGAGCGAGTGCGCAAGGCGACGCGGCTTGACCGCGCTCATGCGGTCCGTCAGGTCCGACTCGAGCCTGCCGATCAAGGCAAGCTGGTCCTTTGTGTATTCCGCCCTTCTCATCTGGCTACTCACGACCTTCCGTTGGCTTGGAGCCATAGCCAAGCTGGCTCGCGCCGTACAGCTGGTGCTTGTGTATGTACCCCGTCACGGCGTCCGGAGTCAGGTACCTGAGGCTCTGGCCGTTGCGCACGCGCTCGCGCAGGTAGCTGGATGATATCGCCAGCGCCGGCACCTCGAGGTACGTCACGTCGAAGCGTATGTCCGAGTCCTCAATCGCCCGCTGCGCGTGCGTGAGGTCGTAGCCGGGCCGCGTGGCGCCCACAAGGTGCGCGAGCCGGCTCAGGCGGTCCGCGTCGCGCCAGCGCACGATGTCCGCGATGGCGTCGGCGCCGGTGATGAAGTAGATCTCCACGTTCTCCGGATAGATGGCGCGCAGGCGCTCAAGCGTGTCGGCCGTGTACGTGATGCCCGGGCGGTCCACCTCGAACCGGCTCGCCAGGAAGTGCGGGTTGTCCGCCGTCGCAAGCAGCGTCATCGCATAGCGGTCCTCGCCCGCGGACACCTGCTTGTCCTGCTTGAACGCGGGGCGCCCGGCCGGCATGAACACGACGGTGTCCAGCCTCAGGTCGTCGAACGCCTGCTCGGCCGCGACCAGGTGGCCGTTGTGGATGGGGTCGAACGTGCCGCCCATCACGCCAAGCCGGTACGTGCGACCCGGCTCCTGCCCCAGCATGGGCAGGTCGCCGCGCCTCACGACGTCCGCCGCCACGCGCTCTATCTCGTCGATGCTCAGTCCCATTGGCACCCCCTAGAACACCAGGAGCTCGTCGCGGTGTATGACGGGCTGGCCGTCCTTCTCGGGCATGAAGCGCGCGATCACGTCGAGCCGGAGCCCGTGCACGCGCCCGATGTCCTCGGACGAGTAGCGTGTGATGCCGCGCCCCAGGAGCGCGCCGTCCGCGGAGACCACGTTCACGACGTCGCCGGACGAGAAGCGCCCCTCCGCGCCCGTGACGCCCACGGGAAGCACGGACGCGCCGCGCTCCAGGATAGCCCGACTCGCTCCCGCGTCCAGGACGACGGACCCACGCGGCATCTCGGCGAGGCCTATCCAGAGCTTGCGGGCGCTCTCGTGCTGGACCCCCGCCGGCGCCTCGAACCTGGTGCCAAGCCCCTCTCCCTCGACGACGCGCCTGAACGAGTCGTGCTCGCGTCCGCGGCACACAACCATGGGCACGCCGGCCGCAATCATCGCGCGCGCCGCACGCACCTTCGAAGCCATGCCGCCCGTTCCGATGGCGGAGCCCGCCCCGCCGGCCATCGCGGATATCTGTGGCGTCACCTCCTCGACGCGCGGCACGAGGCGCGCCGTGGGGTCCTTCGCGGGGTTCGCGGTGTACAGCCCGTCGATGTCCGATAGGATCACGTACAGGTCCGCGTTCAGCATCGCCGCGACTATGGCGCCGAGCATGTCGTTGTCGCCGAAGTTGAACTCCGTGAACGACACGGTGTCGTTCTCGTTCACCACGGGGACGGCCCCCAGCTCCAGCATCCTGCCGAGCGTGTTCCGGGCGTTCAGGTAGCCCTCGCGGTCCGTCAGGTCCCTACGGGTCAGGAGCACCTGGCCGCACGGCACGCCGCGCCGCGCAAGCTGCTCCGCGTACACCTCCGTGAGCGCCGCCTGTCCTGCCGCGGCGCACGCCTGGCGACCGGGCATGTCGGTCGGCCGCGCGTCCAGGCCCAGCCTCTCCATGCCGGCCGCGACGGCGCCCGAGGACACGATCACTACGTGGTAGCCCCGCTTCTGCAGGTCTGCCGCCTGGTCGCACAGCGACCCTATGAACATGCGGTCCGGGCGTCCGAGCTCGTCCACCAGCGTGGACGAGCCCACCTTCACGACGACGACGTTGGGGGCCTCGAAGATGCTCTCCATTCCTACTCCCCCGCCTGCACTTCCACGACCTCGACCTCGGGCGCGCCCCCGTCCTCGAGCCCGGCGAGCATCGAGTCGTCCGCGTCGTCCAGCTCGTCGAAGTCGTCCTCGTCCTCCGGGCTCTCGTACGTGAAGCTGTAGCCCAGGATCCTGACCTCGTCCCCGTTTCTGCAGCCGGCCGCGGCTAGCTTGTCGTCCAGGCCGATCCTGTCGAACCTGTGCTGCAGGTAGGCGATGGCCTCGTCGTTGTCCCAGTCCGTCTGGATGACCATGCGCTCCACGGCTCCGCCGGAAACGCGCCAGATTCCGGCGGACTCGCTCTTGATGGAGACCATGACGTCCCTGCGGCGGCGCAGCAGCTCCGCGCCCTGGTTCAGCGCGACGCTGGACTCCGCGTCCTCCTCCGTCTCGACGGCGCTCCTCAGGGCCCTCACCTCGGCGGCGGTCCTGGACACCAGCTCGTCCATGCCCTTGCCCGTCACGGCGGACACCGAGAAGAACGGGCGGCCGTCCCTCTCGGCCTCCTCGCGCAGGCGCCTGACGGCGTCCTCCACGCCGGGCATGTCGCACTTGTTCGCGACCACGATCTGCGGGCGCTCCGCGAGCTCCGCGGCGTACGCGTCCAGCTCGTGGTTGATGGCACGGTAGTCCTCGACGGGGTCGCGGCCCTCGTAGCCGCCCGTCACGTCCACGACGTGCAGGATGAGCGCCGTGCGCTCTATGTGGCGCAGGAACTGGTGCCCAAGGCCCTTGCCCTCGCTTGCGCCCTCGATGAGTCCGGGGACGTCCGCGACGACGAACGACGAGCCGTCCTTCGCACGCACCATGCCGAGGTTCGGCACAAGGGTCGTGAACGGGTAGTCGGCAATCTTCGGGCGCGCTGCGGATATCCGCGCGATGATGGAGCTCTTGCCAACGGACGGCATGCCCACGAGCGCCGCGTCCGCCATGAGCTTCATCTCGAGCTCGATCCAGTGCTCCTGGGAGGGCTCGCCCTTCTCGGCGAACGCCGGCGCGCGGCGCACGGAAGTGACGAAGTGGATGTTTCCGCGGCCTCCCACGCCGCCAGGCGCCACCACGGCCCTCTGCCCCACCTTCGTGAGGTCCGCGATGTCGTAGAGCGGCTCCATGGTCTGGGGGTCGAGCTCGTGCACCACGGTGCCCAGCGGCACCTTCAGGACGAGGTCCTGCCCGTCCTTGCCGTGCTTGCGCGCGCCCTTGCCGTGGGTTCCCCTCTCGGCGCGGAAGTGGTGCTTGAAGCGGTAGTCGATGAGCGACGAGAGCTGCGGGTCGGTCTCGAGCACCACGTCGCCGCCGCGTCCGCCGTCGCCGCCGTCGGGCCCGCCCTTCGGCACGTGCGCCTCGCGCCGGAACGACATGCATCCCGCGCCGCCGTCCCCGCCCTTCACGTTGATGCGGCATACGTCGGTGAATGTGTTGGTTGGCATTCTCTACCTCCTTGGCTGTGTCAAATGGTAAGGCATCCTGACCCGACATTCGACGTGGTCTCGCACATGTCCGCCAAGATAGAAAAACACCCCGGACCAGGGGCCCAGGGTGTCATTCGCATTGTTGTGCCGCAACTAGGCGGTGCGGACGTGCACGTAGTGCTTCTTGCCCTTAACGAACTCGACGGTGCCGTCTGCGAGGGCGAACAGGGTGTCGTCCTTGCCGCGGCCGACGTTGTCGCCCGGGGTAATGTGCGTGCCACGCTGGCGAACGATGATCTGGCCGGTCTTCACGGCCTGGCCGCCAAAGATCTTGGTGCCGAGGCGCTGTGCGTTGGAGTCGCGACCGTTACGGGAAGTACCCTGGCCTTTCTTGTGAGCCATTCTGTTACCTGCTCTCTACGTAGCTTGGAGACTTGAAACTATGAAGACTACTCTGCGGCCTCCTCGGTAGAGGCAGACTTTGCGGCAGTCCTGGTGGTCGGCATAGAGGTGACCTGGAGCTTCGTCAGGTTCTGACGGTGACCCTTGGTGCGGTGATAGCGCTTGCGCTTCTTGAGCTTGAAGACGAGGACCTTCTCGCCCTTGTACTGGTCGAGCACCTCGCAGGTGACCTTCTTCTTTGCGAGCGTGGCAGCGTCAACGACGGTCTTCTTGCCATCATTAAGCATGAGGACGTCAAGCTTGACCTTGTCGCCAGGCTGCGCGTCGAGCTTCTCGACATCGAAGATGTCGCCCTTGGCAACCTTATACTGCTTGCCACCAGTGGTAACGATTGCGTACATGTGTTAACCCTTCATTACTGGTTCTAGTGCAACAGCTGAACATCTTACTAGCGATGACCTGCAGAGTCAACGGGGAAACGTCGTTCACACGCAGAACACGCCTAGCACAGAATACCTGCGTTCAGGCGCCCTCGCCGTCGGTTGGGAGCGGCTCCACGAGATTGCCATCTTCGCCCTCGTGCCACTGCCCCACGCGGCACACGGAAAGCGTCGGGCGCCCCGCCTCCGCGACGTCCGCCGCAAGGCGCTCAGTCGCGAACGCCGCGTCCAGCAGCACCTGCGGTCGCAGCGCCCCGTCGTTCGAGGAGCGCGTGGCGAGAAGGACGCGGAGCCCCTCCTCGCACGGCGCCACGTCCCACGACACCAGCGCGCGACCGAGGTCGATGGACTTGGGCTTCTCGCCCCTCATGTAGTGGAGCTCGCCTATCTCCCTCAGGTCCGCGAGCGCCGCTGCGAGCGCGTCCGCCGAGCGCAGGCCGCGCACCGTCACGTCCCAGTCCGCGCGGTTCACCCACGCCTCGAGCGCGGGGAGCCGGCGCGACACGTACGCCGCAGCGTCCGGCGCGAGCCCGCGCGGCGTTGCGTCCCGCAGCATCCGGAGCGCGCGGGCGGGCTCAAGGCGCTCCGTCACCATGAGGTCGTAGTACTCCCCCAAAGACGACGCGCCCACGGGCAGCGCCTGCGAGAACTGGAGCCTGATGCGCCGCGCGAAGCCGTTGCCCACGGCAAACGGCACGCCGGATCGCCTGATGGAGCGGTTGATGGTGCCAAGCACCTCGAGGTGGCCCAGGTAGGCCAGGCGCCCGTCCTTGCGATACCTCACGCGCAGCCGCGACTGGTTGCTAGTGTCTGCCATGCCTGTCCCCCACGATCGCGTTCTCCACACCGAGCTTCGGGCACACGCCGCAGCCCACGCAGCTCTCCCTCGTGCAGCCCGGCGTCGTCACGCCCTGCGCCGCGCGGCGGTACTCGCGCCTCAGGAACCCCTGCGACACGGCCGGCGACGTGTGCTCCCACGGCAGGCGCGCGTCGAGCGGCGTGTCCGCGGCGGCGATCGCCTCCAGGTCCATGCCCACCTCGGCGGCCGCGTCCGTCCAGCGCTCGAACGAGAACTGGTCCGTCCACGCGTCGAAGCGGCAGCCGTGCCGCCACGCCGCGAGGATGAGGTCGAAGCCGCGGCGCCCCACCTTCGAGAGCACGGCCTCGATCAGCGACACCTCCGCGTCGTGGTACGAGATCTTGATGGCGTGGTCCGGGCAGGTGCCCAGCAGCAGCTGCTGCCGGCGGCGCACCTCCTCGAGGTCCAGCTGCCCGCACCACTGGAACGGCGTGTACGCCTTCGGCACGAACACCGCGACGGAGATGGACACGCTCACGCCGCTCTTCGGACCCCTGCCGACGACGCTGCGGCCGATCTCGAGCACGCGGTCGGCGGTCTGGTTGATCGCCACGATGTCGTCGTCCGTCTCGGTCGGCAGGCCCATCATGAAGTACAGCTTCATGCGGCGCCATCCGTTGCGGAACGCGTTCTCGGCCGCGGTGTCTATGTCCTTCTCGGTCACGTTCTTGTTGATGACGTCGCGCAGGCGCTGGCTGCCGGCCTCGGGCGCGAACGTGAGCCCGCCGCGCTTGGAGCCGCCCACCTCCGCCGCCATCTCGACGCCAAACGAGTCCAGGCGCTGCGACGGGATGGACACGCGCACGCCCGTGCCGCGGACGTCCTCATTCAGGGCGTGCAGGATCTGCGCGCACTGCGAGTGGTCCGTCGTGGAGAGCGACGTGAGCGACACCTCGTCGTGCCCGGTGAGCGCAAGGCCCTCGCGCGCCGCGGCCACCACCTGCTCCGCCGGGCGCTCGCGCACCGGGCGGTACGTCATGCCCGCCTGGCAGAAACGGCAGCCACGCGCGCAGCCGCGCAGCACCTCGACGGCAAGGCGGTCCTGCACCACGTCCATGTACGGCACGATCCTCTGCGGCACGGGCTCCGTGGACGAGAAGCCCTGCAGGCTTCGCTTGTACACCACCGCGGGCGCGCCCGTCTTGGGCTTCGGGACGGCATAGCCCCACTGCGTAGACGTCTCGTCCACGACCACGTCGTACAGGCTCGGCACGTACACGCCCTGGACGCGCGAGAGCGCGAGCAGGATGTCGCGCCTGGAAAGGTCCCTTGCGCGCGCGTCGCGCACGCACGAGCAGATTTCTACCATGGCCTCCTCGCCGTCGCCCAGCAGCACCGCGTCGAACATGGGCGAGACCGGCTCGCAGTTCCACACGGACGGCCCGCCCGCCACGACGATGGGATCGTCCTGCGCGCGCTCTTCCGCGCGGATGGGGATGCGCGAGAGGTCGAGCGCCTCCACGATGTTCGTGCACGCCATCTCGTGCGCGAGCGTGAAGCCCACGACGTCGAACGACGCTATGGGAGAAGAGCTCTCCAGCGCAAGCAGCGGCACTTCCTTTGCGCGCATGAGGTCGGCCATGTCCACCCACGGCAGGTAGCCGCGCTCGCACGACATGCCCTCCACGCGGTTGATCGCCGTGTACAGGATGGAGAGGCCCATGTTGGGAAGGCCGACCTCGTACACGTCCGGGTACATGAGCACCACGTGGAACGGGCCGTCCTGCTCCTCGATGGCGCCCCACTCGTGGTCGAGGTAGCGGGAGGGCTTTGCCACCTGCCCAAGAAGCGGCTCCAGCCGCGGGTACAGGTCTTCTCGCCTAAGCCTCATCGCATCCCCCAGATATCACCACGTAGTCGTCGTCGCGGCCGCGCTCGCGGCCCGTCGCCTCGCACGGCGCCGGCAGCGTGCGGCGCGCGCCTTCCGCACGTGCGGGGGCCTCTTCCTGTCGCTGCCCGCTGGCCGCGCCAGTTCGCTCGCCCACGGCCTTCGCGGCGCGGCTCGCCACCCGCGCCGCCGCCTCCACGATCGGCCCCACGGCCGATCCCGCCACGAGGTCTCCCACGTCCGGCAGCACGGGCGGGTCGTTGCGCAGGCGCGCGGCCGCGCCCGTCGCCACGGTTCCGGCAAAGCCCACGGCAGCCTTTACGGCCCACTGCGGCACGGGCACGACCTGCGTCGCGCGGCGCGCCACCTCGCGCCACGCGAGCCCCGCCGCTATGACGGCCGCGACGTCCGCCGAGCTCGCGACGGACACGGGGTGCCCGCACGCGGCCGCCACGTCCAGCGCCAGCTTCGCCTGGCGCACCGTCATTATGGGGAGGTCGGCGCTCGGCAGCACCTGCACGGCGCCGACCGCCGCGTTCTGAAGCGCGCTCGTCCTCACGAGCTCGCGCACCTTCTGGTCGCGGCAGAACGGGAAGCTCGCGGCGAAGGCGATGCCCTTCTCGCCCGCGGCGTCAACCAGCCAGTCGGCGAGGTTGGCGCGCACGGCGTCCGCGCCCGACGCGGGCACGGCGCTCACCAGGGCCGCGACCTCCTCCGGAAGGTCGTTCGCGCCCAGGTCCAGCACGGAGTCCACCACCAGGCCCACGGGCACGCCGCAGCGGGCGAGGCCCTCCGCCATGCGCTCCGCGGCCGCGACGTGCGCGCCCGCCACCACCACGGCCGCGTCCCAGCCCGGTGCCGGCGGCTCTGACGCTGCGAGCGACTCCACGCGCACCGTCGCCGTGGCCTGCCGCGGCATGAACGCGTCCTTCACCGCAAGCACCACGTCCCTCGCGGCGCTCGTGTCCACCACCACAAGGACGCCGAGCGGCGTCGACCTGTCCTTCTCGCTCCTCTGGCCGGCACGCAGGATGTCTGCGATGTCGCCAAGCGAAACTTTGCTCTTCTTGGGCATAACCTCACCTCGCGGGCGTCGTTTACGAACGCGGCGCTACGCCGCCTTCGGCTTGTGGTGCCAGACGGACTGCACCATTCCCACCGCCGCTATCTGCACGGACATCGAGGATGAGCCGTAGCTCACGAACGGCAGCGGGATGCCGGTGATGGGCATGATGCCTATGCACATGCCCACGTTCTGCAGAAGCTGGAACGACCACATCGTAGCGCACCCCACGAGCACGAGCTTCCCAAACGGGGACTCGATCCTCATCGCGAGGAGAATGGTCGAGAATATGAGCGCCGCGAACAGCATCAGCAGCACCACGGAGCCCACGAAGCCAAACTCCTCGGCGAGAAGCGCGAAGACGAAGTCCGTGTGCGCCTCGGGAAGGAAGCCGCCACCAGCCTGCGTCGCCTTGCCGATGCCCTTGCCGAACATGCCGCCGGAGCCGACGGCGATCTTCGCCTGCTGGAGGTTGTAGCCGTTGCCCGAGGGGTCCACGGAGGGGTCCGCGAACACGATGAGTCGGTTGAGCTGGTACTGCTTCAGCGGGTGAGGCACGCCTGGGGTCATCGACATCACGACGACGAGGGTCGCGAGCGCCACGATGCCGGCGATGGTCACGATGACCCACGACCGCTTGGCGCCGGCGCAGATGATGATGGCGGCGCCGGTCACAAGGATGATGAGGCCCGTGCCCAGGTCGGGCTGCGTCAGGATGAGCAGGAACGGCACGCACAGGATGCCGCAGAGCTTGAGGTAGTCCCTCAGGGTGTCGACCTTGCCGTTGTACTGGGCGCCCAGCGCGGCCATGAGGTAGATGGTCACGAGCTTCGCGAGCTCCGACGGCTGGTACGTCATGCCGATGATCGGGATCCTGATCCAGCCCGTCATGCCGAGCGCCGTGTAGCTGAGCCCCGGCACCTTCGGCAGGAACATGAGGATCACGATCGTCACGAGCATCGCCGTCGTCATGTTCGCGAGCGCGCGGTAGTCGTAGCGCCAGATGAGCACCGCCATGACCAAGCCGATCGCAATGCCCACGAGGTGCCTTGAGAACCTCGCGTCCGCGATGGAGAGCGACGCGGACCAGATGACGACGGCGCCGTACACCACCAGAAGGATTGCGGGAATGAGCTGCGGAACGTAGACGGAGCCGCGGGCGATGGTTCGCCCGGCGGACGGCCGTGGCGCGATCCCGCGGCGGTTCATGATGTGAGAGTAGAACGCCGAGAAGGAGCCGAGGCCCTTCTCGTTCACCTTCGCCCCCTCGGCGGAGTTCTTCTGGGCCATGTCGCCCCCTCCCTACTGCACGCCGGAGCTGTCCACCGACGTCGCGGTGTCCGGCTGGTTGTAGATCTGTCCCAGTATGTCCCTCACCACGTACATGGCGCCCTCGGAGCCGTAGCCGCCGTACTCGATGACGGACGCCACGACGTACTTCGGGTCCTCGTACGGCGCGTACGCTATGAACCAGCCCGTCGGCTGCGACTTCGAGGTCTGGGCAGATCCCGTCTTGCCGGCGACGGTGACGGAGAGGTTCGTGAAATGCTCCGTCTGCGCCTCGGACTCCTCGTAGATCACGCCCTTCAGGCCGCGGTGGATGTCGTCCATGTACGCCTGCTTCTCGGTCACCTTGCGCTCGACCTCGGGCTTGTACTTCACCACGGACCCGTCGCCGATGGGGCTCTTCACGTACCTCAGCACGTGCGGGCGGTATATCGTGCCGTCCAGCGCGATGCCGGCGTACGCGCACAGCATCTGCAGTGGCGTCACCAGCAGGTCGCCCTGGCCGATGACGAGGTTCGTCGTGTCGCCGCCCTGCCACGTGCGCGCGTCCTCGGACGAGGACGAGAAGTACTTCCACTTCCACTCGGGGGTCGGCACGCGGCCCGCGGACTCGCTCGGCAGGTCGATGCCCGTCTTCTTGCCAAGTCCCCAGCGCTTGTACGTCTTCTGTAGCCCCTCGGGCTCCTTAGAGTAGAAGAACCCCTTGCCTATCTCGTAGAACACGACGTCGCACGAGTACGTGATGCCGCTCTGGATGTTCACCGTGCCGTGGCCGCTGTGCTTCCAGCAGTACTGCCCGAAGCCCTTTCCGAAGCCCGTCCAGTAGCCTGAGCAGTAGTACGTCGAGCTGGTCGTCGCGATACCGTAGTTCAGCGCCGCGAACGCGGAGAGTGGCTTGATGGTGGACGCGGAGGGGTACTGGCCCGCGATGGCGCGGTTCATGAGCGGGTAGTGGCTCTCGTCGGACGAGAGGCTCTTCCAGTCCTCGCTCGAGATGCCGCCGACGAACACGTTCGGCGAGTACGTGGGCGCAGACGCCATGGCGAGGATCTCGCCGTTCGTCACGTCCATCGCGATGGCGCAGCCGGCGTGGCAGTCCGTCCTGCCCATCTCGCGCAGCTTCTGGATGCGCTTCGCAAGCGACTCCTCCGCCGCGCGCTGGATGTTAGCGTCGAGCGTCAGCACGATGTCCGAGCCGCTCCTCGGCTGCACGGAGCTCGAGTAGCTCAGGACGTTGCCGGAGGCGTCCACGTACACCTTCTGCTCGCCCTTCACGCCCTGGAGCACGTTCTCGTACTCGTACTCCACGCCCGCCTGGCCCACGACGTCGCCGGACGCGTAAGAGATCTTGGCGTCATCGTCCTGCGTGCCGGACTTCTTGAGCTGCTCGGAGCTCACGGTGCCCGTGTAGCCCAGCACGTGCGCCGCGAGGCTCCCCTGCGGGTAGTGGCGCTGGGTCCTCTCCTCCACGCTGATGCCCTTGAACACGTACTGGTGCTCATCGATGAACGCGACGACGCGCCGCGACACGTCCACGGCGATCGGCCTGAGGCTCTGGGCCCCTCCCGTCGCGTCCTCGATCTTGCGCTTGACGGCCATCTCGGGCATGCCGATGAGGTTGCCCACGAGCTTCATCTCTATCGGGTCGTCCACCACGTCGCTCTTCGCGACGACGGTGAGGCTCGCCCTGTTGTTCACGAGCTCGACGCCGTTCCTGTCCAGGATGCGGCCGCGCGCGGCGGACGTCGATATGGTCCTCGACCTGTTCGACTCCGCCTGCTCGCTGTACTCGCTCGAGGACACCAGCTGCATCGTCCAGAGCTTCGCCAGGAGCACCGCGATGATCGAGCCGGAGAATACGCCAAGTCCGAAGAGCCTCGACTTGAAGCCGCCCTCCGTGGACATGTCAGACCCGCCGGACGCCCTGGGCGCCCCGCCGCCGATGTCGAACTTGAAGCGCGTCTCGCCCCTCCCAAACAGGAAGAACGCGACGAGAAGCGCTATCAGCACCAGCGCGAGAACGATGATTATGATGACGATAGGACTCAAATCGCGACCCTATAGCTTGCCGAGGCTGTACTTTGACCCGTGCTTCGCATGTCCCCCATGCGCACTCTTCCTACCCAGGTCGAGACCGTTTCCACCCCCACGCGAGTAGATGTACGCAAAAGGAGCGAACGCGAGCACGGTCAGGAAGAACGTCGGCAGCATCCTCAGCACGATCACGTCGAACGCGGAGCTCGCCTGCCCCACTATGAGCATCGCCAGGTGATACATAAGGCTCACGACAAGGGCGTGTATTGCGAAGAGGATGACGGACGGTCCCAGGTCCTCCGAGAGGCGGTTCCTGCACTCCATGCCCATCTGGAAGGACGAGACGGTCAGCAGGAGCGCCATGAGGCCCACAGGTCCCGTGGTCGAGAGGTCGAACACGAATCCGGCGAGAAACCCGCACAACACGCCCGTTCGCCCACCTATGGTGAGGGCGACGACGGCGCTGAATATCAGGGCGAAGTTGATGCGCCCGTTGCCGATGCCGAAGTTCGGGGCAACGGCGAGCTGCAGCACGAGGCATGCAAGCGCGAGCCAGCCGATGCTCCTCTTGTTCCTGTTAGAGTCCTTGACCTGCACCCAACGTCACCCCCGTCCGCCTAGTCGCCACTGCTCTTCTCGCCCGAGTCGCTCTTCGTAGAGGAAGAGTCCGTGCCCGACGAGTCGGATTTCGAGGAGTCGGAACTCGAGGAGTCCGAGGTCGAGGAGTCGCTTCCGCCCTTGACGGCCTCCGACTCCTGCGCGTCCGCGGCGGCGATGTCGTCGGACGTCGCCCGCTGGTCCTCCGTCAGCGACGTTATGACCAGCACCTCCTCGAAGTTCTCCGTCGTAGAGAACGGCTTGACTGCGATCTCGTAGTACAGGGCGCCCGCCGACTTGTTCACGCTCATGACGGTCCCAAGCGGCAGCCCCTTCGGGAACACTCCGCCAAGACCGCTCGTCACGACCGTGTCACCCACCTTCACCGTGGAGTCGGTGCTTATGAGATTCAGGTGCAGCGTCCCGTCGGCGCTGCCGGCGAGTATGCCCTGGGCCCTGCTCGACTGGATCATCGCCGATACGCTCGAGTTCTCGTCCGTTACGAGACGTACCGTCGAGGACGTCGCCCCGCAGCTCACGATCTGCCCGATCGCGCCGCGCGAGTCCGTGACCGGCATGCCGACGGCGAGCCCCGAGGAGGAGCCCTTGTCGATGGTCACGGTGTCGCTCCAGGAGTCTGTCGACCCGGATATGATCCTCGCGGCCTTCGACTTCAGCTTGTACGTACTCTGCAGGCTCAGCAGGTCCTCGAGCCGCTCGGAGGTCTTCTCCGCCTCCTCGAGCTCGGCGTTGCGCGCCTTCAGCTTCTCGTTCTCCTCCTTGAGCTCCGAGAGGGACTTCTGGCTCGCGGTGAGGTTCGCGAAGACGTTTCCCAGCCCCTGGAACGGCGCGGTCACCACGACGCCCACGTAGCGCACGGGCGTCGTGACCGTGGAATACACGGCCCTGACCGTCGTGAAGAACCCGCCGTTCGTCTCGCGTGCGCTCATGGTGAACATCACGAGCGAGAGTACGACGAACACGACGGCGAGACGACCGCCGCTTCCCGAGTTGTCCTTGTGCAGTCCCGAGGAAGAGAGGCCCCCGCCGTTTAGAGTCGGCACCTGGCTCACCCGCTAGCTGGCGCTCTGGACGAAGCCGCCGGAGAGGGCGTTTGCCTCGAGGACCTTTGCGCAACCATTCACGACGTTCTCTAGCGCCGTCGGGCTCACGTTCACGGGCACGCCCGTCTCCTCGCGAAGGCGCTGGTCGAGGCCGCGGAGCATGCCGCCGCCACCGGTAAGCAGCACGCCGTAGTACATGAGGTCCGATGCCAGGTCGGGCGGCGTGACGTCGAGCGCGTCCTTGACGGCCTTCGTGACCTCGTCGAGAGGCTTGTCGAGGGCGCGCCTTATCTCCTCGGACTCGATTCTGACGCTCTTCGGGAGCCCGCTCATCACGTCGCGGCCGTTCACCTCGACGTCGAGCTCCTCCGCGAGCGGAGCCGCGGAGCCGACCTTGATCTTGATGTCCTCGGCGGTACGCTCGCCGATGGAGAGGTTGTACGCGTCGCGCACGTGCTCGAGGATCGTCTGGTCGAACTCGTCGCCCGCGATCCTGATGGACTGCGACACGACGATGCCACCCATTGCGATGACGGCGACCTCGGTCGTGCCGCCACCGATGTCCACGACCATGGAGCCCGTGGGGTCCTCTATGGGCAGGTCCGCGCCGATGGCGGCGGCCATCGGCTCCTCGATGAGGTACGCCTGCCGCGCGCCGGCGGAGATCGTCGCCTCGAAGACCGCGCGCTTCTCCACGGACGTGACGCCGGAGGGGACGCAGATGACGACCCTCGGCCTCGGCGACCAGGGATACCTGTGGCTCCCGCGCGCCTTCTCTATGAAGTAGCGGAGCATGACCTCCGTGACGTCGAAGTCCGCGATGACGCCGTCCTTCAGGGGACGCTCCGCGATGATCGAGCCAGGGGTCCTGCCTATCATGCGCTTTGCGTCGGCGCCGACGGCGAGCACTCGATCCTCGCTTTTGTCGATGGCCACGACGGAGGGCTCGTTCAGAACGATGCCACGGCCGCGAACCGCGACAAGGGTGTTCGCGGTTCCGAGGTCGATGGCCAGGTCCCCGTCATATTCGCCGAAGAGTGAGTCGATGATCGACATTGCTCCCAATCCTATCCAATGCGGGCCGTCTCGCCCGACGCTCATTCACTTTGTGGGGCTTGCTCTATTCGCCCGTGGAAATGGTACCCGTAGAGGCGCCCTCGGAAGCGCTCGCATCGCTCGTGGACACGTCAGTTCCACTATTCTGAGCGGTCGTGTCAGCTGCAGAGGTGCTCGTGTCGCTGACGGAGGCGTCCTTGCCGTCACCGGATGCGTACACCGGGGCGATGGACTTCACCTTCCAGGTGACGCCGTCCCTCACGAGCGAGATCTTGTAGCTCTGCTCGCCGCCGGCGGAGAGCGTCGCCGTCGCCATGACGGTCGACTTGCTCATCGACTTGTCCAGCCCGTCGATCGAGACGCTGGAGGAACCGGTCGGGAGCAGGCTCTTGATCTGCGCCCTCTCGTCGCTGGAGAGGCCGGACTCGAGGTAGGGCGAGATGTCCTTGCCGGAGGCCCCGGCCTCGAACAGGTCCTCGACGACAGACTGCTGCGTCGGGAAGCCGTAGCCCTTGTAGTACGCGAATCCCGCGGCGCCGGCCGCGATCAACAGGATGACGAGGATGGTCAGGAACACCTTCAGCCCGCGGTGGCTCTTCTTGCGACGGACCTTGCGCTCCTTGCGAGCCTTCTTGTCCTGCGCGACTAGGTCCTCCTCCTTGACGGAGAAGAATCCCGTGTCCTCGGGAGACGGCATGAACTCGCCCGTCTGGCCCGTGGGGTCGAGCGGGTCGATCGCGGCTCCGGTGCCGTATCCCGCCGCGGCGAGAAACGCGTCGGTCTCGGACGGACCGCCATCGGTGATCGCGGAGACGGCCTTCTTCGCGGCGTCGTAGGCGGCCTGCGCCTCCGGTCGCAGCGTGTAGGACCCGTCAGCCGTCGCGCGGTTGAACGCGTCGACGGCCTCGGCCATGCGGTTCGCCGCGACGTACGCGAGTCCGAGGTCGCCGTAGATGGCGTTCTGGCTGCTCTGCGGGGACGAGAAGTCCAGCGCCGTGCGGTACGCCTCCACGGCGTCGACCGCGCGCCCCATCTGCATGAAGCAGCCGCCCAGGCTGCGAAGCGCGGAGCTGGGGTCGGGGTTCTTCTCGTCGATTGCGGCGTTGCGGTACGCGACGCCGGCGTCGCGCACGTTCCCGACGCGCATGTATGCGTTGCCAAGCGCGGTGTACGCCTTGTACGGCGTCGCATAGCCCTCGTCCTTAACGGCGAGGGTGAGCGAGGCGATGGCCTCCTGCGGCTTGCCGGCCGCGATGAGCGCGCGGCCGCGGTTGCAGGCGAGCGCGCCGGAGTGGCCGTAGTTCACGTCCCTGAGCGCGTCCGCGTAGGAGTTCGCCGCCTCCGAGAAGCGACCGAGCTTCATGAGGCAGTTGCCAAGCAGGTGGTCGATGGCGCCCGAGACCTCGCCCGGTGCCTTCGCCGCGGTGAGCTGGGCCACCGCCGTGGCAAGATCGCCCTGCTTGTACGCGTTCTTACCGGCCTCGTATGCTTGCTGATTCATGATGATCCTCTGTCGAGTGTTTCTGTTCTTCTATCGCTGCGCGTGCTCAATCCTGATGGACCGGATGAGGTCCCCCGCACGCAGCTTCGAGATGACGTCCATCCCCTCGATCGTGTTTCCGAACACCGTGTAGTTCGGGTCGAGGAAGTGCTGCGCGCCGAGGCAGAAGTAGAACTGGGAGCCGGCGGAGTCCGGGTTCTGGGAGCGCGCCATCGCGAGGGCGCCGTCTACGTGGCTGTTGCGGGGGTTGACGTCGTACTCGTGCTTGATGCGATAGCCGGGACCGCCCGTGCACGGCATGCCGTCCGGCCCGGGCATGCCCGAGGCGACCTGCTCGGGGGTCATGTCCCTCGTGTTCGGGCAGCCGCCCTGGATCACGAAGTCGGGGACGTAGCGGTGGAACTTCAGCCCATCATAGAAGCCTGCGCTCGCAAGCTCGCAGAAGTTCGCGACGTGGATGGGGGCGCCCTCTCCATCGAGCCTTACGCGGATGGTTCCCTTGCTCGTGTCGAACACGGCGACCTCGTCGCCAGCCACCTCGTACTCGGGCGTGTAGACGGGTTCGGAAAAGAATCCCATGTCTCCCCCTTCAAACAACGGTCGAGCTCTCGCTCGTGTTGAGCCTATTCATCCTGTTAATTCTAGCAGCAGCGATATTGTTTCACATATTCGGCAGAACGCATGCGTCACTCGGAGCTTTTCTTCGTCGGCTTCCAGTCGTCGTAGTTGTCCTCGAACAGCTTCTTGTAGCTTGCCGTGACCGATGCCCCGCCGTCCTTCAGGGGCTCCTCTATGAGCGACTTGTCCGTCTGCGGGTTGTCCGACATCGCGGAGCGCTTCCAGGCCTCGTACAGGGCGTCCATCCTGTTTCGCATGTAGTTGCCGAGCGTGAGGAGGTTCTTCTCGTCCTCCGCGTACGTGCCGGACGTGACGTCGACGTCCTTGATGTCGCCAATGAGGTTGCTTATCTCGAGGGATATCGCCTCGGCCTTGCTCTTGCCGGAGTTCCTCTGCTCCTGGGAGCCGGAGTACGCGACGTCGTTGAACAGGTCCTCGTTCTCGTCGACCTTGCTCTCGAGCGTCTTGAGCTTCTTGTACGCCTTCGTGAGGGCCTCGTAGGTGACGTCGTCCCCGCTCTTCGCAGACTTCTGGCTCGAGTCCTTGTCCTGGCCCTTCAGCTCCTTGATCGCGCCGGGATAGCCCGCCATGGACGTGCTCGCGTCCGTCTTCGCCCTGTCGTCGAACGCCCCGGGGTTCCAGGGATGCGTGATAAGCAGCACCAGGCCGCTCACCGCCGCCACGGCCGTCGCCATCGTGATGATCATGACCTTCGCCCGCGGCAGACGGTCGTGCTCCGCGACCGTGCTCGTGTCGTCGTCCTCGGAGGGTATGGCGCTCTCGATCCTGGGCATCACGTTCGTCTGCTCGCTGTCGCTCGACAGGTCGCCCGTCGCGTCTCCGGCCTCGATGGCCTGCTCCGCGAAGTCTCGGTCGTCCCCGGAGTCCACCGGCATGCCGCAGCACGGGCACACGAGCTCCCCCCTCGGGACGAGGGATCCGCAGCTCTTGCACCACGTCTCGTCCGCGTCGCGCTCTACGACGATGCGGTCCATGTCCGCGTGGCACGCTGGGCACTTCGAAAGCCCGTCTGGCACGTTTGATCCACAGTTAGGGCAAATCACAACACCGACCTCCAGGTCGCATCGATCGAAGGCGCAAGCGCCTCGCGGGGGCACGCCCGCACCCCCGCGAGGTCGATTCTACTCCGCGAGCTCGTCCAGCACGTAGGGCAGGATGCCGCCCGATGAAAGATAGTCCCCCTCCATCGGCGTGTCCACCCTCACGACGCACTCGAACACAATCTTCGTGCCGTCCGCCTTCGTCGCGGTGACGGTCGCCGTGCGATCCGCAGGCAGCCCGTCGCTCACGTCCACGGGCGACACGTCGAACGTCTCCGTCCCGTCGAGCCCGAGGGTCTCCGCGCTCTCGCCGTCCCTGAGCTGCAGGGGAAGCACGCCCATCTGTACCAGGTTCGAGCGGTGGATGCGCTCGAAGCTCTGCGCGATGACGGCGCGCACGCCCAGGAGCGCCGGGCCCTTCCCCGCCCAGTCGCGGCTCGAGCCCGAGCCGTACAGCTTGCCGGCCACCACGACGAGCGGGATCTTGTGCTCCGCGTAGTCCACGGACGCGTCGAAGATGCTCTTGACCTTCCCGTCGACGAAGTCGCGGGTCCAACCGCCCTTGCGCCCGTCAGCGAGCGCGTTCGAGAGCTTCACGTTCGCGAACGTGCCGCGCATCATGACCTCGTGGTTGCCGCGACGGCTGCCGTACGTGTTGAAGTCCTCGGGCCTGACTCCGTGCTCGCGCAGGTAGCGGGCAGCCGGCGAGTCCGGCGCGATCGCGCCCGCGGGCGATATGTGGTCCGTCGTCACGAAGTCGCCGAGAAGGGCGAGCGCCCGCGCCCCGCGCACCTCCACGACGTCGCGGTGCACGGCGTCGTCGAAGTACGGGGCCCTCCGCACGTAGGTGGAGTCCTCGTCCCAGTCGAACGTGTCGCTCGAGCCCGCGTCGATGTCGCGCCACACGCTCGAGCCCTCGAACAGCCCGCGCGAGCCCTCCGCGAAGAGCTCCGGGGTGAGGACCTCGTCCAGCACGGCCGCGATCTCCTCGTTCGTGGGCATGATGTCCCTCAGCATGACCTCGCTTCCGTCGGCGCCCACGCCGACCGCCTCGTGCGCGAGGTCGACGTCGACCGTGCCGACGAGCGAGTACGCCACGACGAGCGCCGGCTGCATGAGGTAGTTCTGGCTCACGTACGGCGAGATGCGGCCCTCGAAGTTGCGGTTGCCGGAAAGCACGCTCGTGAGCTCCATGCTCGAAGAGAGCTCCTTCAGCGACTCCGGTATGTCGCCCGAGTTTCCGATGCAGCTCATGCAGCCGAATCCGCAGGTGTAGAAGCCGAGCTTCCTGAGGGCGCCCGTCAGCCCCGCGCGCTCGAGCATGAGCGACGTCACGCGCGAGCCCGGCGCCAGCACCTTCTTGACCCAGGGCTTCGGCGCAAGGCCGCGCTCGACGGCCTTCTTCGCCAGGATGCCCGCGCCCACCATCATCGCGGGGTCCGTCGCCGTGGTGCAGCTGGTGATGGCCGCGATCGCGATGGCGCCGTGGCCCAGGCTCACGCTCTTCTCGCCCAGCGCCACGTCGAAGCGGGCGGCCGGGTCCTTCACGCCGTGCGCCGCGAGCCCCTTAGAGAAGCGCTCTGGCAGGCCGGCGGGCGTCACGCGGTCGTGCGGGCGCGACGGACCGGCGAGGCTGGGCTCGACGGTCGCGAGGTCGAGCGTGACCTCGCGCGCGTACGTGCGGCCGCGCGTCTGGCCAAAGACGCCCTGCATGCCGAGGTAGGAGCGGATGAGCTCGACCTGGGCGTCGCTCCTGCCCGTGAGGCGCAGGTACTCGACGGAGCGCTCGTCCACGGGGAACAGCGTCGTCGTGGCGCCGTACTCCGGCGTCATGTTCGCGACGCACGCGCGCTGCGTCGCGGTGAGCGTCTGGACGCCGTCGCCCGTGACCTCGACGAGCGTGCCGACGACGCCCTCCGCGCGCAGGAGCTGCGCCACGGTGAGCGCGAGGTCCATGCCGCTTGCGCCGTCGCGCAGCCTTCCCGTGAGCCTGAGCGACACGACGGGCGGCACGAGCATCGAGATGGGCTGCCCGAGGGCCGCGGCCTCCGCCTCTATGCCGCCGACGCCCCAGCCGAGCACGCCGAGGCCGTTCGCCGTCGTCGTGTGGGAGTCCGTGCCCACGAGCGTGTCGAAGCACGCGACGGGCTCATCGCCCGCGGCGAGCGCGTCCGTCCCCACGACCTGGCTGAAACGCTCCATGTTCAGCTGGTGGCAGATGCCCTCCCCGGGCGGCACGATGCGCACGTTGTCGAAGGAGTTCGCCGCCCACTTGAGGAACGCGAAGCGCTCGCGGTTGCGCTGGGCCTCCTTGCGCTGGTTCTGGAGGGCGGCGTCCTCGGTCCCCGTCACGTCCGCGATGACGGAGTGGTCCACGACGAGCGTGCACGGGATGCGCGGGCTCACCTTGGACGGGTCGCCGCCGCGCTCGACCATGGCGTCGCGCATGGCCGCGAAGTCCACGAAGACGGGCACGCCCGTGAAGTCCTGGAACAGCACGCGCGACGGCATGAACTGGATCTCGCGGCCCTGCTCGCCGGCAAGGCCGGCCTCGACCACGCGGCTCGCGAGCTCGACGGCCTCCTCGTCCGTGGCGGCTCGGCGCACGCAGTTCTCGAGCAGCACCACGAGCGCCCTGGGCAGCCTGTCCGCGCCCGGCACGCCGGACACGTCGTACACCGCATACCCGGTGCCCGCGGCCTCGAGCGTCTTGGGGTGCCTGGCAGCCCTGACGGCGGCCTCGAACTCTTTACTCACTGTCATCAAGCGCCTCCAACTTCCTTATGAGGAACCCGACGAGGCCCCTGGGGCCGGCCTCCGCAACGGATTCGTCGTACAACCTGTTGAACAAGACTATCGCCACCGCCGCTATCGCGACGGACGTGACGGCAGAATTAAACGTAGGCGAAACGACCGAGAAGAACCCGGCCCCCGCCGTCGTTCCCGCGACCACGATGGCAACCACCACGCAGATGACGCCCACGCGCATGGGGTTGAGCGGCCGCGAGATCCTGTAGATGAGCGCGATGCCGACGGCGAACATCTGGAACATGCAGACCGTCGACATGACGCCGTCCGACCAGCCCATGAGCTTCGACGCCGCGATGGAGGCGACTATCGCGAGGATGATCGCGACGGACGCCGGCAGCGAGCGCGAGAGCACGTTCGTGAGGAACCTGCCCCGCACGCGCTCGTGGTTGGGCTCAAGCGCCAGCAAGAACGACGGCGCGCCGATGATCGCCGTGGACACCAGAGACATCTGCACGGGGATGAACGGGTACGGCGGCAGCACGATGCACACGAGCGCGAGCACGGCGGAGTACACGGTCTTCATGAGGAAGAGCGACGCCGAGCGCTGCAGGTTGTTGATGGAGCGCCGGCCCTCCGCCACCACCTCCGGAAGGTGCGCGAAGTCGTTGTCCACAAGCACGATCTCGGCCACGTTCCTGGCCGCGGCCGAGCCCGACGCCATGGCGACTGAGCAGTCCGCGTCCTTCAGGGCGAGCACGTCGTTCACGCCGTCGCCCGTCATGGCGACCACATGGCCCGCCTCGCGCAGCGTGCGCACCAGGCGCCGCTTCATGTGGGGCGTGACGCGGCCGAACACGCGGCACTTCTCCACGGCGTCCGCCACGTCCGCGTCCGTCTTCAGGGTCGAGGCGTCCACGCACCTCTCGGCCCCCGGCACCCCCACGGCCGCCGCGATGCTCGACGCCGTGCGCGGGTCGTCGCCGGATATGACGCGGATGTCCACGCCCTGCTCGCGAAAGTAGCGCATCGTCTGGGCGGCCGTCGGGCGGATCTGGTCGCGTATGCCCAAGAACCCCAGCACGCGCGGGGTCCCCACCGCGGAGCCGTCCCGCGCAAAGCCGTCCACGCGCGCGACCACCAGCACGCGCATGAGGCCCGAAAACGAGCGCACCTCGTCCTCCACCTGCCCAAACGCGGCGCCCATCACAAACTGCGCCGCGCCCATCACCAGCGCCGTCCCGTCGGCCGTGACGCAGCCGGAGCACTTCGTCCTGGACGAGAAGGGCACGGCCCTCGTCACCGCGAGCGCCTCAACGCCCCGCGCCCTGCCGTACTCCAGGATCGCGCGCGCCGTCTCGTTCGCGTCCGCCTCGTTCGCGGCCGCGATCGTGACCGCGGCCCGCGCCGCGTCGCCGCGCACCTCCGCCACCTCCATGGCGCCCGTCGTGATGGTGCCCGTCTTGTCCAGGCACAGCACGTCCACGCGCGCGAGCGTCTCGACGCAGTACGACTGCTGCACCAGCACGCTCTTCGACGCGAGCCTCGTCGTCGCGATGGCAAGCACGCTCGACGTCAGGAGCACCAGCCCCTGCGGGATCATGCCCACCACGGCCGCGACGGTCTGCAGCACCGCGTCGTCGTAGCCGTAGCGGCCCATGAGGATGATGCGGACAAACAGCCCCGCGCCAAGCGGTATGAGCGCGATGGTGCCAAGCCGTATGATCGCGGACAGCGTGGAGAGTATCTCGGAGCGCACCCGCTTCACGTACTTCGCCTCAGCGTTGAGCTTCGCCGCGTACGCGTCGCGTCCCACGCGCGTCACGCGGTACGCAAACGCCCCGGAGTCCACGAACGATCCCGATAGCACCTCGTCGCCCACGGACTTCTCTATGGCGTTGCTCTCGCCCGTCAGCAGGCTCTCGTCCATGCGCGGGCTGCCCCTCAGCACCACGCCGTCCGCCGGCACCTGGTCGCCGTGGGCAAGTAGCACCACGTCGTCCCGCACGACCGCCGACACCGGCACGTGGCGCTTCTCGCCCGCGCGCAGCACGCACACGTCCTTCGCGGTCAGGATTGACAGCCGGTCCACCTTGCGCTTCGCGCGGATCTCCTGGAACACGCCGATGACGAGGTTGCTCGCGACCACGGCCATGAACGCGACGTTCTTGTAGGAGCCCGTGGAGACCACCAGGGCCGCCATCGCGACGTTCACGGCGTTGAACAGCGTGAACGTGTGCTCGCGAAGTATCTGCCACACGGACTTCGTCTTCACGTCCGCGTTCGCGTTCACCTGCCCGGCGCGCACGCGCTGCGCGACCTGCTCGTCCGTAAGGCCAAGCGTCGCGCGCTCGCCCTCGCCCAGACACGTGCCTCCGTCGCCTCGCTCCAAGAAACACCTCCGCCGCTGCCTCGTCCCGCGGCTTCCGCCGCGCATGCCGTCAAGCCAGTCACCTCAGTCTACCCGATTTCAAAACGCGCCCGCACTCCCCGCAAGACATTCCGGCGAACTTGTAGTAACATCTCTTTTTGGCCCCATAGCTCAGTGGATCAGAGCGTTCGCCTCCGGAGCGAAAGGTCGTGGGTTCGAGCCCCACTGGGGTCACCATCGCGTGACGAGGGACGCCTTCGGGCGTCCTTTTTTCGTAACGCTTTGAATACCGACGCGCTACATACCAAATACCATGCGTTAGCATCGTCAACGTATGGAAAGCTACTGCGTCCGCACGCATGCGTCGGCGCACGAAAGGTATGCACATGATCGCAATCGTTAAGGACTCGGCCACGCCAGAGCAGCTGAGCCACTTCGTCAAGTGGATCGAGGACCGCGGCTTCAAGACCAACGTCTCGAAGGGCGAGAACGAGACCATCGTCGGCATCATCGGCGACACCACGCAGATCGACCCGTTCCTGCTGGAGTCCATGGACATCATCGACCAGGTCAGGCGCGTCTCCGAGCCGTTCAAGAAGGCGAACCGCAAGTTCCACCCCGAGGACACCGTCGTCGACTGCGGCCACGGCGTGCTTCTGGGCGGCGGCAACTTCCAGGTCATCGCCGGCCCGTGCTCCGTCGAGGGCAAGGGCCTCATCGACATCGCCCGAGCCGTGAAGCGCTCCGGTGCCACGATGTTGCGCGGCGGCGCGTACAAGCCCCGCACCAGCCCGTACTCGTACCAGGGCATGGGCGAGAAGGGCCTCGACATCCTGCTCGAGGCGTCCGCGGAGCTCGACATGCCCGTCGTCACGGAGGTCATGGACCCCCGCGACGTCCAGCTCTTCCTGGACAAGGGGATCGACGTCATGCAGATCGGCGCGCGCAACGCCCAGAACTTCCCGCTCCTGCGCGAGGTCGGCAAGACCCGCACCCCGGTGCTCCTGAAGCGCGGCATGTCCGAGACCATCGACGAGCTCCTCATGGGCGCGGAGTACATCATGAGCGAGGGCAACCCCAACGTCATCCTGTGCGAGCGCGGCATCCGCACGTTCGAGACCCGCACGCGCAACACGTTCGACGTGAACGCGATCCCCGTGGTGCACCACCTGTCGCACCTGCCCATCATCGGCGACCCCAGCCACTCGACCGGCTACACGCGCTACGTGCGCCCCGCCGCGTACGCCGCGACGGCCGCCGGCGCGGACGGCCTCGAGATCGAGGTGCACGACAACCCGTCCCAGGCGTGGTCCGACGGCGCCCAGGCGCTCACGCCGGCGCAGTTCGACGACGCCATGCGTCGCATCCGCGTCATCCGAGAGGCCATCTGCCAGGACCTCGACGAGAGCGGGGTCGAGGCGTGATGGCACAGTCGACCTACGTTCCCGACAGGGTCGGCGTCGTCGGCCTCGGCCTCATGGGCGGCTCGTTCGCGAAGGCGGAGCACGAGGGCGGCCGCGAGGTGTACGCGTGGAACCGCACGCACGCCACCGTGGAGCTCGCGGAGATAGAGACCATCGACGGCGAGCTCACCGACGACATCATCCCCACGTGCGAGCTCGTCATCCTCGCGGGCTACCCCCAGTTCTCCATCGACTGGCTGCAGAGGAAGGCGGACCTCGTCTCTCCCGGCGCCATCGTCATCGACGCCGTGGGCGTGAAGCGCGTCATATGCGAGAAGTGCTTCGCCATCGCCGAGGGCCGCGACTGGACGTTCGTGGGCTGCCACCCCATGGCGGGCACCCAGTACTCCGGCTTCGCGCACTCCCGCGCGAACATGTTCCACGGCGCGCCCATGGTGGTCGTGCCGCCCAAGATGGACGACTTCGACCGCGCGAGCGTGCTCGAGCGCCTGAAGCACCTGCTCGAGCCGTGCGGCTTCGGCTCGTTCACGCTCGCGACCGCGGCGTTCCACGACGAGCAGATCGCGTACACGTCGCAGCTGGCGCACGTCGTCTCCAACGCGTACGTCAAGAGCCCCGCGGCCCAGAGCCACAAGGGCTTCTCCGCCGGCTCGTACAAGGACCTCACGCGCGTCGCGCGCCTGAACGCCCCCATGTGGCGCGAGCTGTTCCTCGACAACGCGGACAACCTCTCGCGCGAGATCGGGACGCTGATAGGAAACCTCCAGCAGTACAAGGACGCGATCGACGCGCGCGACGGGCAGAGGCTCGAGGCCCTTCTCGCCGAGGGCGACCGCCTGAAGAAGGAGGCCGAGCGCAGATGAGCACCTCGACCGTTCACGTGAGGACGCCGTCGCGCAGCTACGACGTCCTCATCGGCCAGGGCGTGATCGACGAGGTCGGCACGCTCACGCGAAGGGCGTGCGGCGGTGCGGCGGCATGCGTCATCTCGGACGACAACGTGGCGCCGTTGTACGCGAACGCCGTGGCCGAGTCGCTCGAGGACGCCGGCTACCGCACGACGCTCCAGGTGTTTCCCGCGGGCGAGAGGCACAAGCGCCTATCCACCCTCTCGGACCTGCTCGAGGGCCTCGCCGCGGCGGAGCTTTCGCGCGACGACGTCGTCGTCGCGGTCGGCGGCGGCGTCACCGGTGACATGGGCGGGCTCGCCGCGGCGCTGTACCTGCGCGGATGCAAGATCGTGCAGGTGCCCACGTCGCTTCTGGCCATGGTGGACTCCTCCGTCGGCGGGAAGACGGCCGTCGACCTCGAGGCCGGCAAGAACCTGGCCGGCGCGTTCTTCCAGCCGTCGCTCGTCGTCGCGGACGTCGACTGCCTCGACACGCTCACCCCGGAGCTTCTCACGGACTCGTGCGGCGAGGTCATCAAGCACGGCGTCATCCGCGACGAGGCGCTGTTCCGCCGCCTGGCGGCGCATCCCATCAACGCCGAGGGCTTCGACCGCCAGGAGCTCGCGGACGTGATCCGCCGCAACGTCGAGATCAAGCGCGACGTGGTTGACGCGGACGAGCGCGAGCGCGGGCTCCGCCAGATCCTGAACTTCGGCCACACCATCGGCCACGCGATCGAGGCGGCGAGCGACTTCGCGCTCGGCCACGGCTCGAGCGTCGCCGCGGGCATGTGCTGCATCGCCCGCGCGTCCGCGCGCATGGGCTGGTGCGCGCAGGACGTCGCGGACGACATCGTCTGCGCCGTGGCGGCCTATGGGCTCCCCACGGACACCGCGGTCGACCACGACACGCTCCTCTCGTTCGCCACGCACGACAAGAAGCGCCACGGGTCGACGGTGAACGTCGTCGTGCCCACGCGCATCGGCGCGGTCGAGGTCAGGACCGTTTCGCTGCCCGAGTTCCGCCACCTCGTCGACCTGGGCTGCGGCACGGGCGCCGCGTAGGCCCTAAGGAGAAGAGCATGGACGTCACGATCGAACCCCATCCGCTTTCGGGCACGGTAGCGGCGGTGGCCTCCAAGTCCGTCGCGCACCGGCTGCTCATCCTCGCGGCCCTCGCGGACGGCACGACCGACATAGACTGCAACACCACCTCGAAGGACATCGACGCCACGGCTCGCTGCCTCGAGGCGCTCGGCGCGCGCATCGCGCGCACGAGGCGCGCCTTCCGCGTGCGGCCCATCCCGCGCGACGCGGACGGCGCGCCGCTTGCCGCCTCGGGCGCGACGCTCGACTGCGGCGAGTCAGGCTCCACGCTGCGCTTCATGCTGCCCGTGGCGGCGGCGCTGGGGCGCCCGTGCGCGCTCGACGGCCACGGCCGCCTGGCCAAGCGCCCGCTCTCCCCCCTCTACGAGGAGCTGCTGTCCCACGGCGCGCGCCTCTCCCAGAGGGGCGTCCTGCCGCTTCGCGTCGAGGGAAGCCTCGCCGGCGGCACGTTCGACATCCCGGGCGACGTGTCGTCCCAGTACGTCTCGGGCCTCCTCATGGCGGCGCCGCTCCTTCCTGGCGGCGTGCGCGTGCGCGTGAGCGAGCCGTTCGAGTCGCGCGCGTACGTCACCATCACGACGGATGCCCTGCGCACGTTCGGCGTGGACGTCCGCGTTGGTCGCGAGCAGGCGGACGGCACGTCCTTCGAGGTGTTCGAGGTGGCGCACCAGCCGGTGCGCACGCCCGGGACCGTCGCCGTCGAGGGCGACTGGTCCAACTCCGCGTTCTGGCTCGCGGCCGGCGCCATCCGCGGACCCGTGTGCGTGACGGGGCTCGACCCCAGGAGCTCCCAGGGCGACCGCGCCATCGTCGGCGCCGCGTCGCTTCTGGGCGCACGCGCGCGCACCGCGGGCGAAGCCGCAACCGCGGAGCACGCCGCGCTCGTGGGCAGGACCGTGAGCGTGGCCGAGATCCCGGACCTGGTGCCCCCCATCGCGGCCATGGCCGCGTACGCCCGGGGAGAGACCCGCATCACCGACGCCGCGCGCCTGCGCCTGAAGGAGTCCGACCGACTCGAGACCGTGCGCGCCGCCATCGCGGGCATGGGAGGCGACGCCACGGTCGAGGGCGACGACCTTCTCGTCCGCGGCACGGGGACCCTTCCCGGCGGCGTCGTCGACGCGGCGAACGACCACCGCATCGCCATGATGGCGGCCGTGTGCGCCGCGCATGCGCAGGGCCCCACCACCATCCGCGGCGCGGAGTGCGTCGCGAAGTCCTACCCCACCTTCTTCGAGGACTTCCGCTCGCTGGGCGGAGTCGCGCGCGAAAGAGAGTAAGCCATGCCCTCCACCTTTGGAAACGCCCTCAGGGTCACCGTGTTCGGACAGTCTCACTCGCAGGCCGTCGGCTGCGTCGTGGAGGGGCTCCCCTCCGGCCACGTCGTCGACATGGAGGCGCTCCGGCGCTTCATGGCGCGACGCGCGCCCGGCCAGGGCCCGTGGACGACGCCGCGCAAGGAGGCGGACCTCCCGCGCGTCGTGAGCGGCCTCAACCCCAAGGGCGCCACGTGCGGCGCCCCGCTCGCCGTCGTGATCGAGAACACGAACACCCGCTCGCGCGACTACGACAACCTCATGGCGGTGCCGCGCCCGGGGCACGCGGACTACACCGCATGGGCAAAGTGGCACGGCAACCAGGACGTTCCCGGCGGCGGCCACTTCTCCGGCCGGCTGACGGCCCCCCTGTGCGCCGCGGGCGGCATCGCGCTCCAGGTGCTGGCCAAGCGCGGCGTGCGCGTGGGCGCGCACCTCCTGAGCGTGGCCGACGTGCGCGACGAGCCGCTGTGCGCGCTCGACAACGCGCCTGCGTCCCAGGCGCGCCTCCGGGCGCAGCTCGACGCGCTCGCGGACGGCCGCACGTTCCCCACGATAGACGACGCGGCCGGCAAGGCCATGCTCGCCGCCATAGACGACGCTCGCCGCGAGCTCGACTCCGTCGGCGGCGTCGTGGAGTGCGTGGCCACGGGCATGCCGGCGGGCGTGGGCTCGCCCATGTTCGACGGCATCGAGAACCTCGTCGCGCGCGCGGCGTTTGGCGTGCCCGCCGTGAAGGGCGTGGAGTTCGGCCGCGGGTTCGAGGCAGCGCGCCTGCGCGGCAGCGAGGACAACGACCCGTACCGCATGGTGGACGGCGCCGTCACGCCCGTCACGAACAACGCGGGCGGCGCGCTCGGCGGCATCACCACCGGCGCCCCCGTGCTCTTCCGCATGGCCCTCAAGCCCACGTCCAGCATCTCTCGCCCGCAGGAGAGCGTCGACCTCACCAGCGGCTCCGACGCTACGCTCGAGGTGCACGGACGCCACGACCCGTGCGTCGCGACGCGCGCCGTGCCCGTGGCGGAGGCCATCTGCGCGCTCGCGCTGCTGGACGCGCTCCTGAGCTTCCCGCCGGAGCCCCAGGCGTAGCGCCCGGGCGTGCACGCCCACCAATCACGTAACACGAGGCCCGCGCGTTAGCCAGGCCGGCGCCACGGGCGAGAAGGACCACGGAGGAACAGTGGAAGACCTCTCTGACATCAGGAAAGAGATCGACTCGATAGACACGCAGATCGTGGAGCTCTTCAAGCGCCGCATGTCGTGCGCCGACGCGGTCGCCGCGTACAAGCGCGCCCACGACCTGCCCGTGCTCGACAGGTCGCGCGAGCGCGAGCTGCTGTCCAGGCGCGCCGCGCAGGTGCCCGAGGACATGAAGGTCTACACGGAGGTGCTGTTTGAGCTGCTGATGGAGGCGTCGCGCAACCGCCAGGGCGAGCACCTGGGCACGGAGGGCCACACGGTGGAGCAGATCCGCGACGCCCTCGCGCACAGCCCGGAGCTGTTCCCGCGGGACGCGTACGTGGCGTGCCAGGGGGTCGAGGGCGCGTACCAGCAGATCGCGACGGACCGCATCTTCCGTCACGCGAACATCGGCTACTTCGACACGTTCGACGCGGTGTTCCGCGCCGTGGAGGAGAACTACGCCGACTTCGGCGTGCTGCCGATCGAGAACAGCACGGCCGGCTCGGTCAACCAGGTGTTCGACCCCATGATGCGCCACAACTTCCACATCGTGCGCACGTGCCGCCTGAAGGTGGACCACAACCTGCTGGCGAAGCCCGGCTGCGGCCTTGGGGAAATACGTCACATCTATAGCCACGAACAGGCCATCAACCAGTGCGGCGAGTTCCTCTCGTCCCTTGAGGGCGTCACGGTGCACGCGTGCGAGAACACGGCCATGGCCTCGAAGATGGTTGCGGAGAGCGAGCGGCGCGACGTGGCCGCCCTCGCGTCCCGCGCGTGCGCCAGGATCTACGGGCTGGACGTGCTCGCGTCGAGCGTGCAGGACCAGGGCAACAACTACACGCGCTTCGCGTGCATATCTAAGGACCTCGCCATCTACCCCGGCGCCGACCGCAGCACGTTCATGCTGGTGGTGAACCACGAGCCGGGCGCGCTGTACAAGGTGCTCGCGAAGTTCTACGACCTCGACATCAACATCATCAAGCTCGAGAGCCGCCCCATACCCGACCGCGACTTCGAGTTCATGTTCTACTTCGACATCGACTGCCCCGCCGCCTCCCCGGAGTTCTTCACGCTGGTGCGCTCGCTGGAGTCCACGTGCGAGGAGTTCCGCTACCTCGGCAGCTACAGCGAGGTGATCTGACGTGTCGCAGATGGAGAGCGCGCCCTCGCGCGACGGCCGCTTTGGCCTGCTGGGACGCACGCTTGGCCACAGCTGGTCGCCGCTCATCCACGCGCGGCTGGGCTCCACCCCGTACGACCTCATCGAGCTGGAGCCCGATGAGGTCGCCCCGTTCGTGCGCGAGGACGCGTCGTGGCGCGGCCTCAACGTGACCATCCCGTACAAGCGCGACGCGGCGCGGCTCGCGGACGAGCGCTCCGAGCGCGTGGAGCGCCTGGGCGTTGCGAACACGCTCGTGCGCAGGCCGGACGGCAGCGTCTACGCGGACAACACGGACGTCTTGGGCTTTGGGTGGATGCTGGAGTCGTTCTGCCGCGAGCGCCTGGGCCTTGCGGGCGCCTCCGCGCTTTCGGGGGCGGACGTCCTCGTGCTTGGCGACGGCGGCGCGAGCCAGGCCGTGCAGGCGGCGCTTGAGGACACCGGCGCGCACGTGTCCGTCATATCGCGCCACGGGAACGACGGCTACGAGGGCCTTCCCGGGCGGCACCCCCACGCGCTTCTCGTCGTGAACACGACGCCGGTGGGCATGTACCCCAAGTGCCCGGCCTCCGTGGTGGCGGAGGACGACCTCGCCGCGCTCCCGGAGCTGCGCGGCGTTCTGGACGTGGTGTACAACCCGCGGCGCACCGGCATCTGCCTTGCGGCGGAGCGCCTGGGCCTGCCGTGGCAGAGCGGCCTGGCCATGCTGGTGGCGCAGGCGCTCTTCTCGAGCGAGCTGTTCCAGGGCACGCCGCTCGACCGGTCGCTCGTGGGCGCCATCGAGCGCGAGATCTTGAGCCAGACCGCCAACGTCGTGCTCATTGGCATGCCGGGCGTGGGAAAGACCACCACGGGCCGTGCGCTCGCGCACCTGCTGGGACGTCCGTTCGTGGACCTGGACGACGCGTTCAGGCTCGAGTTTGGCACCTCGGCGGCCGATTTCATCCGCGCGCACGGCGAGGCGGAGTTCCGCTCGAGGGAGACGCGGGTCGCGGCCGACTACGGCAGCCGCTCCAGCCTCGTGGTGGCCTGCGGCGGCGGCATCGTCACCCAGCCGCGCAACTACGACCTCCTGCACCAGAACGGCACCATCGTCCAGCTGGACCGCCCCGCCGAGCAGCTGTCGCAGGCAAACAGGCCGCTGTCACAGGAGCGCGGCGTCCAGGCGCTCGCGAGGGAGCGCCTGCCGCTGTACCGCGCGTGGGCGGACCTTGTGCAGCCGTGCACGGGAAGCGCCGCGGGCGACGCCCGCGCCATCGCGGCGTCGTTGGGGCTCTCTGCGCGATAGCCGTGCCACGTGGGGCGCGTTCCGGGAACGAGCGCTTCTCGGAAACGTTGTCGGGAACGTTTACGGAAAACATCGCTACGCTCACGCCGCCGACACCCAATGGAAACGCCTCTTTCCCCGCGCACCCGTATACTTGGCTTCGGACACAAGGCTCAACGTTTGGAGACTCTGGCATATGGACGCGCAGGCGGCCGCGCGGGCGGTACTCAAGAACATCGGAGGCAAGGGCAACGTCGTGCAGAACGACCTGTGCATGACGCGTCTTAGGCTGCGCGTGGCAAACCCCACGCTCATCGACCGCGACGCTCTCATCGGCACGAAGGGCGTGCTCGGCGTGGTGACCTTTGGCTCCAATGGGCTCGAGGTCGTGTTTGGCCCGCGCTCCGTGCAGGAGGTGTTCGACGCGTTCCAGGAGCTCACGGGCCTGGAGCCCACCATGGAGCTCCCGCCCCTGGGAAGGCGCGCCGCAAACGGCATAAACGTGCACATAACGGACGCCAAGCCACGCGAGACCGTCTTCGACGGGCCCGCGGGCGCCGTGGACGACGCCTCCACGGCAACGCCCCAGCCCCGTGCGCAGGCGCCTCTCCCCCATGCGCCCGAGGCCGGGCGCCCGCGTAACGCGGCGGACGCCGACGGCGCACTCGACCTGCAGCGCCTCATGGAGCTGGACGACGCCATCGACCCGGACGACGAGGCCGACGACCTGTACGAGACGTTCGGGGACGACCCCGCGGAGGACGTCCCCGCGGGCGAGAAGGACGCGGGTGCCGCGGGCGAAGGCGCCCTCCCCGCCAGCGGCCCGCGCCTGCTCGTGATCAACGGGCCCAACATCAACCTGCTGGGCGTGCGTGAGCCCGACCTCTACGGTCACGAGGACTACGCGTCGCTGCTGTCGCTCTGCCACGAGGTGGCCCAGGACGCCGGCTTCGCGTCGTGCGAGTGCTACCAGTCCAACCACGAGGGCGACATCGTGGACCGCATACAGGAGGCCATGGGCACCATCGACGGCATCGTCATCAACCCGGCCGCCTACACGCACACGTCCGTCGCGATCCTGGACGCGCTCAAGGCCGTGCAGATTCCCGCGGTGGAGGTCCACATCTCCAAGGTGAGCGAGCGCGAGGACTTCCGCCAGGTCTCCTACGTGCGCAAGGCGTGCTTCGAGACCATCATGGGCATGGGCATCCAGGGCTACGCGAAGGCCATCCGCGACCTGGCAGACCACCTGTCGCGGCTCTAGCGTCCCCCGCCGGCCCCGAGCCCCGCCACAAGGCGCCCCGGTCCGGGCGCTACCTGCCTTCGTCCCTGCGGCAGCGCCAGATTGCGCCGTCGCTCACGATCACGTCCACGGCCACGTCGTGGTCGTCGTGCGGAAGCGGGTTGCTGCTAATCTGCATGCCGCGCGCAAGGCCCACCTTCGTGCCCGCGTACCCCGCCAGGAAGTTGTCGTAGTAGCCGGCGCCGTAGCCAATGCGGTGGCCCTCCGCGTCAAAAACCAGTCCCGGCACCAGACAGACGGAGTCCGCAAGCGCCTCGCTCGTCAAAACGGCGGCCTCGTCCGCCGCGGGCTCCAGCACGCCGCGCGCGCCGGCGCGCAGGCCGTCCAGCGTGGACACTTCCACAAACTGGAGCGACGTCGGACCGGGAACGCAGCGCGGCAGCGCCACGCGCTTGCCGTCCGCCCATGCGCGCTCGACGATCTTGCGGGTGGGAATCTCGTCCTCGAACGGCACGTACGCCAGAAGCCACGTGTCGCGACGGTACTCCGGAAGCGCCCTCAGGTTGCTGGCGATGCTTCCGTCCAGCCTCATCCTGAACCTGGGGCTCAGCCCCTTCCGCACGGCCAGGTAGCTCTCGCGGAGCGCAGACTTGCTCGCATCCTCACCACAAGAACTGGCCATCGGCTCCCTTTCCACGTCGCATTCGTCTAAAGTCTAACCCATACAGGCCCGCAACGGGGACGTCCATCCCCGCCCGGCAACAATTTCGTCCCACAATGGAGATGCGCCCGTGCCCCAGACCGCGCAACAGACCATCCACCTCGGCACCATAGACGTCACCGTGACCAGAAAGCGCGTCAGCCGCGTCAACCTGCGCGTTCGTCGCGACGGCTCCGTCGCCGTGAGCGCGCCCGCCCGCGTCCCGCTCGCGCAGATCCGCGCGTTCGTCGAGTCGCGCGAGGATTGGGTCCGCTCCGCGCGCTCGCAGGCGCTCGCCCGCCAGGCCGCGCGCGCCCATTCCCTGCAAGACGGCGGCACCACGCGCCTTCTGGGCAGGACGCTCGCCCTCTCGGTCGAGAAGGACCTCCCCTCCGGCTCCGCGCCGCATGCCACGTGCGCAGACGGCGCGGTCGTCGCCCACGTGGACGCCGCGGACGCCGGCCCCGCAAGCGTGGACCTCGCGCTGCAGTCCTTGTGGCGCTCCACGCTGGAGGAGCTTCTCCCTCCCCTGCTCGAACGCTACGAGCGCCTAATGGGCGTCCGCTGCACCGGGATCCGCCTCCGCCGCATGACGTCGCGCTGGGGCTCGTGCAACGTCCGCACGGGGCGCGTCACGCTCAACCTCGAGCTCGCGTGCCATCCCGCGTCCAGCGTGGAGTCCGTCGTCGCGCACGAGCTCTGCCACCTGCTGGAGCCCAGCCACAACGAGCGCTTTCATGCGCTCATGGACGGCTTCTGCCCCTGGTGGCGCGAGGCCAGGGCAGAGCTCAACTCCCTGCCGCCCACGCGTCCCGTTTTGCCGTAGGATAGAGGGGCTGGCCTTTCGCCGGCACCTGACACCAAACCACGCAAGGAGAGAAACCCATGCCCAACGAGGGAAGCTACGAGGCCGCCCTGAAGCGCAGCAGGGAGGTCGAGTCGGACATCGCCGCCGGCAAGGTCGAGAAGTACACCATGCTCACGGGCGACAGGCCCACCGGGCGCCTGCACCTGGGCCACTACTTCGGCACCATCAAGGAGCGCGTACGCCTGCAGGACCTCGGCGTCCGCACGAACATCATCATCGCGGACTACCAGGTCATCACGGACCGCGACACGACGGAGCACATCCGCGACAACGTGTACAACATGGTGATGGACTACCTCGCCTGCGGGATCGACCCCGCCAAGACCATGATCTTCACCCACTCCGCCGTCCCGTCCGAGAACCAGCTCATGCTGCCGTTCCTCTCGCTCGTGACCGAGGCAGAGCTCCAGCGCAACCCCACCGTGAAGGCCGAGATGGAGGCGTCCGGCCACTCGCTCACGGGGCTTCTGCTCACCTACCCGGTGCACCAGGCGTGCGACATCCTGTTCTGCAAGGGCAACATCGTGCCCGTCGGCCGCGACCAGCTCCCCCACATAGAGGTCACCAGCAAGATCGCGCGCCGCTTCAACGAGCGCTACGGCAAGGTGTTCCCGGACGTGACGGGCCTCCTCACCTCCACGCCGCTCATCCCCGGCCTCGACGGCCGCAAGATGAGCAAGTCCTACGGAAACGCCATCTCGATCTCCATGACGGCGGATGAGACCGCGCGCCTCATCAAGAAGTCCAAGACCGACTCCGAGCGCTTCATCACGTTCGACCCCGACAACCGCCCCGGCGTGTCCGCGCTGCTCACCACCGCGGGCATCTGCACCGGCCGCGACCCGCGTGAGATCGCGGAGGAGATCGGCAACGGCGGTTCCGGTCAGCTCAAGAAGTACGTCACGCAGGCCGTGAACGACTACTTCGAGCCCATCCGCGAGCGTCGCCACCAGTACGAGGACGACCTCGACTACGTGAGGGACGTCCTGCACGACGGCAACGCCAAGGCCAACGACATCGCGCGCCAGACCCTGGACGAGGTCCGCGAGGCCATGGGCATGGTCTACTAGCGCCGCGCGGTCCGCAGGGCCGCCACGGGCACGGCAGACACCGCTGCCGACCACTTGCACCAACGAAGACGGGAGCCCTTCTCGGCCGCCGCGCAAGACGCGGGCGAGAAGGGCTCCCGGTTTATGTGTGGCCCCCCTTCCGGGGCTCGGCAGTATGCCACGCGCAGGTACGCCTACAGCACCACCATCGCGACGGCGAGCACCGCCACGTTCACGATGGCCGTCACCAGCACGACCTTGCCCACGAACTTGAGCCACGTGCCGTACTCCACGCGCGAGAGCGCAAGTCCGCCCATGATCGCGCCGTTCGCGGGCGTAAAGTAGTTAACAACGCCACTTGCAGCGGCGAACACGTTGATCATGATGGCCGGGTTGAACCCAAGCGACTGCGTCAGCGGCCCCATGATGGGCATCGAGATCGTCGCCATGCTCGAGGTGCCCGGAATGAGGATGGACAGCAGGAAGTACAGCACGTAGCTTCCCGCGGCAAACACGACGGGTGACGTGCCGTTGAGCGCAGCCGCCACGTGGTGCAGCACGTAAAGCGAGAGCCCCGTCTGTCCCATGAGGATGGCGACCCCGCGCGAGAGGCCCACGATCATCACGACGCCAGTCATCTCTCCGCAGCCAGAGAGAAACGTGAACACGAGCTCGTGCTCGTCGAAGCCCGCGGCGATGCCGATCACGATCGCCATGACGAGGAACCACGTGGTCGACTCCGCGAAGTACCACTCGCCCAGCGGAACGCCCGTGAGGAAGGACGACCATCCCGCGTCGTCCACGACCTCGTTTGTGAGCGTCCCCTTGGCGTCCTTCGGGGTGACGCTAAGGCGTCCCAGCTTGTCCGCCTCGTACTGGCGCTCGATGTCCTTCGCCGTCACGGTCTCGGTCACCTCGTGTGACCTCGAGCCCGCACAGAACGCGTCTATGCCAAGCTTGCCCCAGGGCACGAACCCCACGATCATCACAAGAAACGAGAGCCCAAACAGCCACAGGACCACCTTCTGCTTGCGCGAGAGCGGCTCGTACTGGTTGCCGGCGGTCGTCGTGTCGCCGTACGCCTCCTCCGAGGCCGCGACCTCGTCCGCGCTCATGAGCGTCCGCGAGCGGTCTGCCTTCACGCCTTTCGCATACCTCATCACGAAGTACACTGAGACGAGGTAGGACGTGACAAGAAGCACCAGACCAAGACCGATGACCACGCCTTGGTCCGCGACGATTCCGCTCGACGCCAGCACGTCCGCGGCAATGCCCGTCGCGAACGGGTTCACCGTCGAGCCAAGGCAGCCGACGCCTGCGCCGAGAAGGACCATCATCGCGCCCGTGAGCGCGTCGAACCCCGCGGCCATCATGGTCGCGGAAAGTAGCGCGTAGAATCCGACCGTCTCCTCGCAGAAGCCGTACGTGCTGCCCAAGATCGCGAAGATGAGCATGAGGACGGGGATGAGCTTGAGCTCGTTTCCGCCCATCTTGCGCACGAGCGCGCCAATGCCCGCGGACAGCGCGTCAGTCTTGTTCACGATTGCCAGGAAGCCTCCGAGCACAAAGACGAAGAGCGCGACGCCATGGCCGTCCTTGAAACCGTTCACAGGGGACATCATGAGGTTCCCAAACGGAACGGCCGTCACCTCGCTCGTAAAGCGTGACATTACGAGGCTGAGTATCGCTATTGCGAACAAAAGAATGAACATGATGGAGAACGATGTGAGCATTCTCCGCTTGTGCCCAGCTGACATACGGTACACCCTCTCATGAAAACGGGCCGCCCATGCGGCCCAACCATTCGATAACAGATGTACTGTAACATCTTCGTAACATGAAATTCTTACATGTTTGCAGACGTGGGCAACCTTCGGTAAACGTGCCGCTGCCAAGCCGTGCATCCCAAAAAGGGCGCCTCCCGAGGGAGACGCCCTTCTCTGCCTCTTGCGCGCAGGCTACGCCGGGATGGCGACCATCGCGATGGAGAGGATGACCATGCAGGCGACCGAGATCGCGATGACGATCTTGAGCGCGAACTTGACCCAGGTGCCGTACTCGATGCGGGACAGGGCCAGGCCGCCCATGATCGCGCCGGAGGTCGGGGTGATCAGGTTCACGACGCCGCACGCGGCGGAGAAGACCATGATCATGATCGCGGGGTTGAAGCCGAGCCTTGCGGCCAGGGGCCCGAGGATGGGCATGGACAGCGTTGCCAGGCCGGAGGTCGACGGGATGAGGAAGGACAGCAGGAAGAGGAGCAGGAACGAGCCGATGGTGAACACGACCGCGGGGGTGCCGTTGAGGGCGTTCGCGGAGTTCGCGAGGACCAGGTTCGCGAGGCCCGTGCTCTTCATGAGGACGGAGACGCCACGGGAGACCGCGATGATCATGACGACCGACATCATGTCGCCGGCGCCCGCCATGAACGTGTCGACGATCTCGTGCTCGGAAAGGCCACCGATGATGCCGATGATGATGGCGAGGAGCAGGAACCAGGTGGTGGACTCGGCGAAGTACCACTGGCCGAGCGGGGTGCCCGTCAGGAACGCGGACCAGCCGGCGTTGTCGGTGACGGTGGTCGTGAGCTTGCCCTTGACGTTCTTGTCGAGCTTAAGGGTGCCGAGATCGTCGTCCGAGTACTGCTGCTCGATGTCAGCCGCGGTGACCGTGGAGGTCTCGTCGTGCGAGGAGGAGCCGGCCACGAACGCGTTCACGCCGAGGTCCTCCCAGGGCACGAAGGAGATGACCATGATGATGAAGGCGGCCGCGAAGACCCAGAGGACGCCCTTCTGCTTGCCGGTGAGGCTCTTCTTCTCGCCGGACTCGTTGTCGCTGGCATAGGAGGCGAGGGACGCGTCGATCTCATCCTGGCTCATGAGGGACTTGGAGGGGTCGGCCTTGACGCGCTTGGCGTACTGCAGGACGAAGAAGACGGAGATCGCGTAGGAGACGACGAGGAGGACGAGGCCGAGGCCGATGACGACGGCCTGGTTGACCTTGATGCCCATGTCGGTGAGCGCGGAGCTCGCGATGCCGGTGGCGAAGGGGTTCACCGTGGAGCCGAGGCAGCCGACGCCGGCGCCGAGCAGCACGATCATGGCACCGCTGAGGGAGTCATACCCTGCGGCGATCATGGTGGCGGAGAGCAGGGCGTAGAAGCCGACGGTCTCCTCGCACATGCCGTACGTGGTGCCGCCGAAGGCGAAGATCGCCATGAGGATGGGGATGAGCTTCAGCTCGTTGCCGTTCATCTTCGCGACGAGGACGTCGATGCCGGTCGCAAGGGCGTCGGTCTTGTTCACGATGCCGAGGAAGCCACCGAGGACCATGACGAAGAGACAGACGTCGACGGCGTCCTTGAAGCCGTTGACGGACGCCATGGTGAAGCTGCCGAGCGTGGCGCCGGTGACGGTTCCCTGGATGTCCTCATAGTGGAACGAGGTTCCGTTCAGCAGAATCGAGATGATTGCCACGAGGGCCAACAGAATGAAGATGATCGAGAAAGACGTGAGCATCTTCCTCTTCTTCTTCGGCTGCGCTGTCGTATCAGACATGACCGCAACTCCTTTCGGCGCAAGGCGCCCTTGAACTTTACAGCGCCTGTGTAACACCATCGGTACACAAAACGCTCAATTCCGCTATATATCCTACACGCATTCCCCAAATCTCGTCCACGCGGTTCGTGAGCGTTATCCAATAGTCGGTGAGTTGTTACACGGACATTATTTACAGAATTCGATGCGCCCACCAGCGAAACTAAGCCGCTTGCCGATGCATGGGTTTTGCACGCGCGACAAATGCCAGCTCAAGGTCATGACGTCATTTTGGGTCACAGGGAAATTCCTCTCACCCCGCTGTATTCAATATGAAGAAGCGGATATGTATTATGCATATCCGCTTCAAAAATATTACTGTTTTCGTCAGAAGTCTCTACTTGTCGTACTCCGCAAGCGCGTCGCCGAGAAGGGCAAGCCCCTTCCTCAGGACGTCCTCGTGGCAGCAGTAGCCGAGCCTTGCGCCGTTAGGCAGCTCGAACCTGGTGCCGGGCACGAGCAGCACTCCCCTCTCGCCCAGGATCCTCTTGCAGAACTCCTCGTCCGACTCGGGAATGTCGAGCTGCAGGTACGAGACGGACACGCCCTTCGGGTCGTTCCACTTCGCACGGGGCTGCCCCTTCACCCACTCCGCCACGATGTCGTGGTTCGTGTGGCAGATCCTGCGGTTGCGCTCGAGGATGGTCTGGCGATTCTTCAGCACGTACGTAGCGAGGATGTCATTGAACACGCCGGCGCAGATCATGGAGTAGTCCCTGTAGACGCGCACGCGCTGGGCGACGTCCTCGTCCGCGACGACCCAGCCGATGCGGGCGCCGGGGGTGGAGTACGTCTTGCTCACGGAGTTCGTGACGATGGCCTTCTCGTACACGTCGGCCATGGACCAGTAGTTCTCCGTGTCGTCCATCGGCATGTACACCTCGTCCGACAGGACATACGCGCCGACGGACCTCGCGATGTCAGCGATCTGCTCGAGCGTGTCCTTGTCCAGCACGCAGCCCACGGGGTTGGACGCGTTGTTGATGCAGATGAGCTTCGTGTTGGGCTTGACGAGGCGCTTCAGCTTCTCGATGTCCGGCTTCCAGCCGAGTCCCTCCTCGAGCTCCCAGTAGTCGACCTCGGCACCAAGCTGGCGCGGAACCTCGTAGAGCGGCGTGTACGTGGGCCACTCCGCCACGACGTGGTCGCCGGGCTCGATGAGCACGTGCATCGCGTTCAGGTTCGCGCCGGTGCAGCCGTTCGTCTGCAGGATCCTGCTCGGGCTCACGGGGTTGCGATACAGCTTCGCCACCTCGTCCTTGAACTCCGGGGACCCCTCGATCCAGCCGTAGTTCATGACCTCGCGGTTGAGGCTCTCATAGAACGTCGCACCCTCCTCGCCGTCGAGGGCCATCAGCTCGTCCATCGTGAACGAGGCGAAGGTGGACTGCGCGATATCCCACTTCGCGCTCTTCTCGTACACGTTCAGCCAGTCCTCGCAGCCGATGAGCTTGATAGGGTTGTTCATAGGTTCCTCCTTACACAGAAGGGCGAGAAGCACATCAGCCCCTCGCCCTTCGCTGGTTTAGATTGCCCTTCGCCTAGAAGACGGGGATGATGCCCACGGCGGTGAGGGGAATCGAGATGATGCCGGCAATGGCGATCACGACGGCGAGGACGACCTCGCTCTTCACGATGCCGCTGCCCTCGGCGTCACGAGCCTGCTTGTAGAAGAAGAAGCCGGGAATGTAGCCCAGGCAGGCAAGCAGCAGGAAGCCCCAGCCCGTGAACAGGACGCCGACGACCTGGAACAGCAGCGCGAGCACGCCGATGACCATCTGGCCCGTGTCGTTGTTGGCCTTTGCGAGCTTCACCTGGTAGGCGGCGGCATATGCCCACGTGACGACGATGGTGACGGTGCACATCGAGATCGCGAAGGTGTAGGCGTCCGCGGCGAAGGTCGCGACGATGATGAAGATCTCGGTCAGGGCGCCGACGATGAGCAGCGAGTACTGCGGGGAGTTCTTCTTGTTCAGCTCGCCCCACTTCGCGGGCAGCTCGTGGTGGTCTGCCATCATCGAGGAGACCTCGGCGGGCAGCATGGTGAAGGACAGCCAGGAGCCCGCGACGGAGATGATGATCGCCCAGCTGATGAACGCGCCGCCGAAGCCGGGGAGCATGTGCTCGAACACAGTGATGGTGGCAGGCTTCGGGGCGGCGACGAGCTCCTTGTAGGGAAGCACGCCATACGGGATCACGGAAGCGCCGATGTAGAGGACGAGAAGAACGACGAGGCCGAGGATGGTGGCAGAGCCGACCTCGGACTTCTTCTTCGCGCGGTTGCTCATGACGGACGCGCCCTCGATGCCGATGAAGACCCACATCATGACGAGGATGCACTGGGTGACCTGGTGCGCGACGGAGCCAAGGCCCGTCTTGTTAGCGGCCATGATCACTGCGTTGCGCTGCGCGGTGCCCCAGAAGTCGGCGGTGAAGACGCCGGCGTTGAAGCTCACGACGGCGAAGACGATGAAGAGAAGGATGGCGGCGCACTTGACGACCATGACGACCGCGTTGAGGAACGCGGCGGACTCGACGCCGTTGATGACCAGGAAGGTGATGGCCCAGAGGAGCACGGAGACGACCACGACGCCGACGACGGCGGGGTTGCCGGTCTGCGGGTTGGAGAACACGCCGGGCAGAAGGCCGCCGAGGCAGTACTTGGAGCCGAGGACCTGGGCGATCATCGTGGCGAAGCCGACGTTGCCAAGCCATGCGGACAGCCAGTATCCCCAGCCGCTTATGAAGCCGTGGAACGGACCAAAGCCCTCCTCGGCGTAGGCGCACACGCCGTCGAGCTCAGGGCGCTTGGAGCCGACGTATGCGAGCGCGAGGGCCAGGAACAGGAAGCCAAGGCCGCACACGAGCCACGCCACGAGCGCGGCGCCGGGGGACGCGACGTTGGCGAGCTGTCCGGTCAAGGCGAAGACGCCGGAGCCGATGCAGGACGAGACGACCATGCCGACGAGGCCGAAGAAGCTTACGCCGTTAGGGTTGTCGACCTTTGCGTTATCGTTTGCCATGAAAATCCTCCCTTTATGTAAGGGACACCCATAAAACAACATATTTAATAAATTGTTTTATAGTTTCGAACATTAAAAATACAATTTGCAACCGAGGCATCAAAAGAGCCTCCGCGGTCAAGCCGCGGAGGCTCAACAGTATGCTACGACCTGACTACTTCAGGGTCGCGTACATGACGGCCTTGATGGTGTGCATACGGTTCTCGGCCTCGTCGAAGACCTTGGAGGCACGGGACTCGAAGACCTCGTTCGTGACCTCCATCTCGGTGATGCCGAACTTCTCGGCGACCTCGGCACCCTTCTTGGTGTTGGTGTCGTGGAAGGAGGGCAGGCAGTGCAGGAAGATGCAGTCGTCGTGGGCCTGGCTCATGACGTCGGAGGTGACGCGGTACGGCTCCATCAGAGGGATGCGCTTCTTGTAGAGCTCGTCCGGCTCGCCCATGGAGACCCAGATGTCGGTGTAGATCGCGTCGGCATCCTTGACGCCCTCGTGGACGTCCTCGGTCAGCTTGACGGTGGAGCCGTTCTGGGCCGCGATGGCCTCGCACTCCTTGACCAGGTCGGCGGAAGGCATGTTCTCCTTGGGGCCGCAGGCGACGAAGTTGACGCCGAGCTTGGCGCAGACGACCATGAGGGAGTTGCCGACGTTGTTGCCAGCGTCGCCCATGAACGTGAGCTGACGGCCCTTGATGTCGTTGTTGAAGTTCTCCTTCATGGTGAGGATGTCAGCGAGCATCTGGGTGGGGTGGAACTCGTTGGTCAGGCCGTTCCAGACGGGGACGCCGGCGTACTTGGCGAGCTCCTCGACCTTGGACTGCTCGAAGCCACGGTACTCGATGCCGTCGAACATGCGGCCGAGGACGCGGGCAGTATCGGCGATGGACTCCTTGTGGCCCATCTGGGAGCCGCTGGGGTCAAGGTAGGTGCAGCCCATGCCGAGGTCATAGGCGCCGACCTCGAAGGAGCAGCGGGTACGAGTGGAGGTCTTCTCGAAGAGAAGGGCCACGTTCTTGCCCTCGAGGTAACGGTGGGGAACGCCGGCGCGCTTCATGTTCTTGAAGTCGGTGGAGAGGTCCAGGAGGTAGTTGATCTCCTCGGGAGTGAAGTCCAGAAGCTTCAGGAAGTGACGGCCACGAAGATTGACGCCCATGTTGTTCCTTTCTATATCTGCACCCCAACGCACTTTTTGGTGGGTATGCAGTCTGACTAAACGTACTAATGCCGGGGACGCCGAGGCGTCCCCGGTCTAGCCAAAGGTTAGCTAGGACTTAGATGTCCTCACGCTCGAACGGCATGCTCATGCAGCGGGGACCGCCACGACCACGGGACAGCTCTGCGGACGGCACGACGATGAGGTCGAGGCCCTCCTTGTACAGAACGTCGTTGGTGACGGAGTTGCGCTGGTAGACGCAGATCTTGCCAGGTGCGACAGCCAGGGTGTTGGAGCCGTCGTTCCACTGCTCGCGCGCAGCCGCAACGGGGTCGCCGCCACCGCACTTGATGAGCTTGATGGCGTCGACGCCGGTGGCCTTCTCGAGGATGTGCTCGAGGGTGTCGTTGAGCTCCTCGATCTTGACCTCGCCCTCGGCAGCGCCCTTGGTGAGCCTGAAGACCTGCAGGGTGCCCATGATGCCCGGGTGGATGGTGAACTTGTCAACATCGATCTGGGTGAACACGGTGTCGAGGTGCATGAAGGCACGGGACACGGGGATGTTGAAGGCGTAGATGTCGGTGATCTCGCACTTCTCGGCGTTGTCGCCCCAGAACATGTTCTGTGCGAGGGCGTCGATGGCGGCAGCCTGGGTGCGCTGCGAGATGCCGATTGCGAGGGTGTGGGCGTTGATGTTCAGGACGTCGCCACCCTCGGTGTGGAACGCGCTGTCACGACGGTACCAGAGCGGAGCGTCCTTGTAATCGGGGTGATCGCGGAAGATGTACTTGCCGAGCAGCGTCTCGCGGTTGCGCGTGACAGAGAACATGTGGTTCAGGTTCACACCACGGCCGACGACCGCGAACGGGTCGCGGGTGAAGTAGGTGTTCGGCATCGGGTCGACGAGAAGATCGGTCTCGCCGTCCTGGTCGGTACCGACGAGCTCGGACAGGGTGCTGCTGGACCTGACGGGCAGGTCGATCTCGTTCTTGCGGAGACCTGCGATGCACTTGTCGACGAAGGCCTTCGTGTCCTTGATGGAGTCCATGTACTCCTTGACGGCGGCACGAGCCTCCTTGCCCTTGAGACCAGACTCGTTCAGCCACTGCTGCGTGAACTCCTCGCGGGAGCCTGCGGCATCGAGAGCCTCGGCAACGAGCTTCTCAAGGTAGAGAACCTCGACGCCCTGCTCGCGGAGCAGCTCGGCGAACTTGTCGTGCTCGGCCTGTGCGACCTCCAGGAAGGGGATGTCGTCGAACAGAAGGCGCTCGAGGTCGTCCGGGGTGAGGTTCAGGAGCTCCTCGCCGGGGCGGTGAAGGCAAACCTTCTTCAGGGGACCGATCTCGCTGTGGACGTAGAGTCCGTTAGCCATGTCCTCCCACTCCTTTCGCGTCGGGTAAACCCGACTAACGAGATGAATAAGACGCTGCAATCGCTACGTGCTACCAAACCAGCGAGCTGACTCGGAAACTGGCGTCGAACTTGCAGCTCCAACAATAACGCCAAAACCAACTATATCCAATAACTTTTTTCGAAATAGGCAAAGTTTTTCTTGTTGGGGGAACGGTAGCAAAGCGCCCCCAAACGGTTCATTTGGTTTGGTTGAGTTGAGTTTACGCTGTCTTTACCTGCATATTTCTAGATTCCTATCGTGCACTATTAGAAACTACCCGCGCAAAAGAGCGTAATCAGCCCAGTGACTCAAACGCGTTATTGACAGCATAAATATACTATCAAAATGAGCTTATATTCACTATTACGACAACACCATATATGCGGGGAAAACGAATCGCCACGCGTACGCTGCCCCCCCACGCGGGAAGTCCCGTGGACGCTACGTCGCCCCGCGGTTACGTCTGCGTAATGATTGGCCGACGAGCGACGCCGTGCCCGTTCGAGCGATAAAATCTAATACCTACACCAGCCGCGCGCCATGCCCTTGGCACGCGGAGGCCAAGGCGACTCGGGACGGACGGAAGGCAATGGGAAAGAAGAAGAATAAGGACAAGGCGACGGCCGCGGACTCCACGACCGACTTTGAGCACACCGAGGCGGCCCTCGAGAAGCGGGCCGCGAAGTACGTGAGCGCGAAGGACCAGAAGGACGCCCATGCGAAGGCCCGGGACTTCTCGTATACGCAGAACAGGGAGGTCAGCTGGCTACGCTTCGACAACCGCGTGCTGGACGAGGCGTTCGACGAGACCGTTCCCCTGTTCGAGCGGCTGAAGTTCGTCTCCATCTTCGGGAGCAACCTCGACGAGTGGTTCATGATCAGGATCGGCGGCCTGAGCGACCTGACGCTGCTCAAGCACCAGCCGCGCGAGAACAAGTCGAACCAGACGCCGTCCGAGCAGATCGACACCGTGCTCGGGATGCTGCCGGAACTCATCGCGCGGCAGGGGCGCGCGTTCGCCTCGATCGAGAGGAGCCTTGCCGAGCACGGCCTCACGCGCGTCGCGAGCGAGGACCTGACGGATGCGGACAGGGCGCAGATCAAGCGCACGTACGACCTGTCCATCGCGCCGATCATATCTCCCATGATCATCGACCCCAGACACCCCTTCCCCAACCTCCGCAACGGCAACCTGTACGTGACGTGCGCGCTTGACGGGGAGGACGAGAAGGGCCTTCTGGGCATCGTGGAGGTCCCCACCTCGCTCGGGCGCGTCATCAAGCTCCCCTCGACGGAGCGCGAGTATCGCTACATCCTGATGGAGGACGCGATGCTCGAGATGCTGAGCGGCTGCTTTGGCGACTATGCCCCCACCGCCTCCGCCGTGATCCGCGTGACGAGAAACGCGGACATCGACCCCGACGGCGAAGGCGTCGAGGAGGAGGAGGACTACCGCCAGCACATGAAGAAGGTGCTGAAGCGCAGGCAGCGCCTGCAGCCGGTGCGCCTGGAGGTCGAGGGCTACCTCCCCGAGGAGCAGCTGACGGAGGTTCGGGAGCGGCTCGGCCTCACGAGCAAGCGCGTGTTCCAGACCGACATGCCGCTCGACCTGGACGGCTACGTGTACGGGCTCGAGGGAAAGATCCCGGAGGCCTTCCGCCCCGCCCTCGTCTTCGACCCGTTCGTACCGCAGGTCTCGCCCATGGTGGACGCCTCGCGTCCGATGCGGCCGCAGGTGGAGGACCACGACGTTCTTCTCACCTATCCCTACGAGAGCATGTCCCCCCTGCTGCAGCTGCTGCGCGAGGCCTCCGGCGACGACGCGTGCATCTCCATCAAGATCACGCTGTACCGCGTCGCGAAGCGCTCGAAGCTCTGCGAGAGCCTCATAGCCGCGTCCGAGAACGGCAAGGAGGTCACCGTCCTGATGGAGCTGCGCGCCCGCTTTGACGAGGCGAACAACATCGAGTGGGCGGACAGGCTGGAGCAGGCGGGCTGCACGGTGATCTACGGGCAGGAGGGCTTCAAGGTCCACTCCAAGATCTGCCAGATCACGTACCACGACGAGTCTGGCATCAGCAGGATCACCTGCCTGGGCACCGGAAACTTCAACGAGAAGACGGCGAAGCTCTACTCTGACTTCATGCTGCTCACGGCGCACAGGGGCATCGCGGAGGACGGCAACACGTTCTTCAGGAACCTGTCGCTTGGCAACCTGAAGGGCAGCTACAGCTACCTGGGCGTCGCACCGTCCGGCCTGAAGCCGCTGGTGATGCGTGGCCTGAACCGTGAGATCGGCCGTGCGCGCGCCGGCGAGCCCGCGCAGGTGTTCATGAAGATGAACTCCCTCACGGACCGTGACGTTATCGACAAGATTTCCGAGGCGTGCTTTGCCGGCGTGCGCGTTATGCTGGTGATTCGCGGCATCTGCTGCATCAAGGCGGACATCCCGCACAAGACGGAGGGTCTCATCGCCCACCAGATCGTGGGGCGCTTCCTGGAGCACGCGCGCGTGTACGCGTTTGGCGTGGACACGGACATCCTGTACCTCTCCAGCGCGGACATGATGACCCGCAACACCGAGCGCCGCGTCGAGATCGCGTACCCCGTGCTCGACCCCGCGTGCAAGGAGCGCGTGATCGAGTTCGTGAACCTACAGCTTGCAGACAACGTGAAGGCACGCAGGCTCACGCGCGAGGGCACGTGGGAGAAGCTGGCGCCCGCGGCGGACGAACCCCGGATCGACGCGCAGGAGCTGCTGCTTGCCAAGGCGTACCTCCAGACCGAGGAGTACGCGGACGCCGCGGTGGACGCGTCGCTCGTGGCAAAGGCGAACCCCATGCTCGAGGCGGACGCGAGCCAGACGCTGCAGGCGCTGCCGCGCATAGGCCGCTACGAGGTGGATGTGGACGGCGAGCCGCAGGTCAGGACACGCATCGTGACGCCAAGGGAGTTCGTGCGCGAAGAGCGCCAGATACTGGGCATCGGCGGCGAGTCGCACGCCGCGGCGGCCGCGTCGCACGCCGAGCCCGCGCCGACCGCAGGCGAGGCCCCCGCGCCGGCTACGCCCACGGCTCCCAAGCACATGAGCTCGGCCGAGAAGGACGAGGCGCCCTCCCCCGCGGAGGCCGCCCCCAACGACGAGCACGTGCCGGCCGCGGCCCCGGAGGTCCCGGCGGCAAGCGAGCCGAAGCCCGAGGGCAAGCCGGCGCCGCAGCCCGAGTCCAAGCCGCAGCCCGCGCCCGTGGACGCCCGCGTAATCGAGGAAGAGCCGCCCTCCGAGCGCACGTCCCGCGGCGACGCCCAGACCACGTCCATCGAGATCCGCAGGCCCAACCGCTTCGCAGTCGCCCTCAAGCTCATCGGGCTCGGCTTTGCGGAGCTCTTTACCGGAAACCTTACGCGAAGGAGTCGTTAGTGCCCACGCACCATAACAACCACGGCGGCAGCGCCCGCCAAAGGCCCATCGCACCACAGCAGGCGCCCCGCCCGCAGGACGGGCCCCTGCTCACCCTCAAGATAGAGAGGCTCGCCTACGGGGCGGACGCCATCGCCCACACGGACGAGGGCAAGACCGTCTTCGTCCAGGGCGGCGTCCCGGGCGACACCGTGGAGGCGGCCCTCGTGCAGGACGGACCGTCCTTCTCGAAGGCGCGCGTGACGCGCGTGCTGGACCCGTCGGCCGACCGCGTGCAGTCGCCGTGCCCGTTCGCGGGCGTCTGCGGCGGCTGCCCGTGGGCGTCCGTCTCGTACCAGGCTCAGCTCGCGGCAAAGCGCGACAACGTGGTAGACGCCCTCACGCGCATCGGCCACTTCGACGCAGACCGCGCCCGTCAGCTCGTGGCGCCATGCGTCCAGCCTGGCGAGCCGTGGGGCTACCGCAACAAGATCGAGCTCGCGTTCGAGCGCCGTGGCCAGCGAGCCGTTATCGGCATGCACGATGCCGGCGGCACGGGGGTGGTCAGGGTGGACCGCTGCCTGCTGCTCGAGTCACGTCACCAGAAGCTCGCGAAGGCCGTGTCCGGCGCCCTCTCGTACCTGTCGAACTCGCACGGGCTCGACATCGACCGCGTGGGCATCCGCGCCTCCAGGCGGACGCGCGACGTCGAGGTGGCGCTCTGGACGGAGCCGGGGGCGTTCCCGCGCGCGCAGGCCGCGAAGATCCTGGGCGACGCCACCTCGGCCACGTCCATCGTGCGCGTGCTCACCAAGGGCCCGAAGAAGGCGCGCCGCGTCGTGGGCGTGGAGCGCCTCTCGGGCGCGGGCAGCTGGACGGAGCTCATCGGCGACGAGCGCATGACCGTTTCCGCCCCCTCGTTCTTCCAGGTGAACACGAAGGGCGCCGAGAAGCTCGTGGACCTCGTGCTCGCAGGCCTTGAGCCAGGTGAGTCGGACGTCGCGATGGACCTCTATTCCGGCGCCGGGACGTTCACGCTGCCGCTCGCGCGCAGGACCTCGTGGGTGGACGCCGTCGAGTCCTACGGACCCGCCGTGCGCGACCTCAGGCGCAACCTCGAGCGCGCCGGCCTCGACAACGCCGACCCCGTGGGCGGTGACGCCGACCGCGAGTTCCCGGATTCCGACGCGGACGTGATCGTGGTGGACCCGCCGCGCGCCGGCCTTGCCCAGGACGTGGTGCGCAAGCTATCCGGTCAGCCCGCTCGCGCCATCGCGTACGTCTCGTGCGACCCCGCGACGCTCGCGCGCGACCTCTCGCGCTTCGAGCAGGAAGGCGCGTTCGCGGTTCAATCCGTCACGCCCGTGGACCTGTTCCCGCAGACGTACCACGTTGAGGACGTAACCATCCTGCGCAGACGCTGAGGCACGGAGCCTGCCGCCGCTGGCCGAAAAATAAATATGAGATTGGGGGTAGAACTCGGGCGCCCTTTAGAGTAAAAAAGTCATGTAACCCACTTGGGTATGGGACCCAAGGGTCTAGGAGAGGAATTCACCATGAAGGCTACTGTGAGCGAAGAGTGCATCGGCTGCGGCCTCTGCGAGAGCACGTGTGACGCCGTCTTCAGCATCGGCGACGAGGGCGTCGCCGTCGCCATCGACGAGGACATCCCCGAGGAGTACGAGGATGCCGCCAAGGAGGCCGAGGAGGGCTGCCCCGTCGGCGCCATCACCGTCGAGTAGCCTCGGGCACGTCGCACAGCGATTCGCCTAGAATGTTGGGGTCGCCCTCGGGCGGCCCCGTTTTTGTGCGACGCATGCCGCGCGCCCGCGTGCGCAGTCGTCGCCGGAAAGGAACGCCATGATCCTGGCATCTGGCTCGCCCCGCAGGCTCGAGCTGCTACGGCAGATGGGCTTCTCGCCCGTCGTGCGCCCCGCGAACATCGACGAGACCCCGCGTCCCGGCGAGTCTCCCACCGGCCTCGTGCTGCGCCTTGCGTGCCAGAAGGCGCGCGCATGCGAGAAGGGCCTGCCCGACAAGCTCCTGGGCCAGGTCGTCATCGCGGCGGACACCACGGTGTGGATAGACGGCCTGGAGCTGGGAAAGCCCCACGACGACGAGGACGCGCGCGCCATGCTGACGCGCCTGTCCGGAAGGACGCACCACGTCTCGACGGGCGTGTGCATGCTGGCACCCGCGGGCGAGGCCTCGTTCGTGGAGACGAGCTCCGTCACGTTCTTCGAGCTTTCGCCCGACCAGATCGACGCGTACGTCCAAAGCGGCGAGCCGCGCGACAAGGCGGGCTCGTACGGCATACAGGGGCACGGCCGGCTGCTCGTGAGCGGGATCGAGGGGGACTACTTCAACATCGTGGGGCTCCCCGTGGCGCGTCTTGCGCGAGAGCTGGACGCGCTTGTGGGAGAGGGCGCGGGAGGCAAGGTGTCCGTCGTATGCAGCGCGCTGAGAGGAGAGCCATGTCTGGGCAGGTAGGATCGGGAGTCGTGACTTCGGGCGGCGAGTGCCTCGGGCCCCTTGGGGGCGTCGCGCAGATAGACGGCGTGTACGCCGCGAGCGTCACGAACGAGGGGGCCGGCACGGGCTGCACCGTGATCGTGTGCCCACGGGGCGCCACGGGCGCCGTGGACGTGCGCGGAGGGGCGCCCGCCTCGCGCGAGACTGACCTGCTGAGGCCGGAGGAGACCGTGGACGTGCTGCATGCCGTGGTGCTGTCCGGCGGCAGCGCGTTTGGGCTTTCAGCCTCGTGCGGCGTCGCGGAGGAGCTGGAGCGGCGCGGCATAGGGGTGGACGTGGGCGTGGGCAGGGTGCCGATCGTATCCTCCGCGTGCCTGTTCGACCTTGCGTGCGGCGCCCCCGACGTGCGGCCCACGGCCGCGGACGGGGCACGTGCTGCCGCCCTGGCGCTGGACGGCCCGCACGGGCCCCTCGCGTGCGGCAACCACGGCGCCGGCACGGGGTGCACCGTCGGCAAGTTCCTGGGGCCCGAGCGCGCGATGAAGTCCGGCCTGGGTGAGCACGTGGAGCGTGCGGGAAAGCTCGTGTGCGGCGCCGTCGCTGCCGTGAACGCCCTGGGAAACGTCGTGGACCCCGCGACCGGCGCCCCCGTGGCAGGCGCTCTTGCCCAGGACGGGCGCTCGATCGCGGTCGATGCGGACCCGATCGCCGCCGTTGCGGCCGCCGCGCCGTGGCTGAGGTCGAACACGACCATCAGCTGCGTGGTAACGAACGCCCGCCTGACGAAGGCGCAGGCCACGAAGGTGGCCCAGATGTCCGCGGACGCGTACGCGCACGCCATAATGCCCACGCACACCACGAACGACGGCGACACCGTGTTCGTGATGGCGACGGGCTCGGTCGAGGCGCCCGTGGACGCGGTGGGCATGCTCGCCGTGAGGGCCCTCGAGGGGGCCATCGTGCGCGGTGCCCGCGAGGCACGCTCCGCGTACGGCTTCACCGCGGCCAGCGACCTCTGACGCCACAGAGGGGCCGCGCCCTTCTCGCCCACGGCGCGTATCGTGTTACCTATCGGCAATCTGTGGCGCGAGCGGGGGCCGCGTTTTGCGCTCTGATACACTCACGTTGTCACATCAGCAACTTGTCTCGCCTGCGCCGGCGCCCAAGCCAGCTCAGGCACCTATGGGGTTTTATGCCTACCAGCTCATCGTCTGAACCCGGCATGCTCACCAGGCTCTCGTGCACCGTCGAGGAGATGGGCCTCGCCCTCGACGACGTGGTCATCCTGCTTGCGTGCAACGAGTACTTCGTGCCGTACACCGCGGTGGCCATCCAGTCCATCGTCGAGCACATGTCACCGGAGCGCCACTACGACATCGTGGTGCTCACGCGCGACCTGACGCAGCGCACCATCGACTCCCTTGTGGGGCACCTCCCCTACCCCAACATGTCGCTTGGCTTCCTGAACCCGGAGGTCGCACTCAAGGGCACGAAGCTCCCCCACCACGGCCACTTCAGGCCCGAGACGTTCTTCCGCCTGCTGGCGCCATGGCTCCTTCCCAACGTGAAGAAGGCCGTGTACCTAGACAGCGACCTCGTGGCGCTCACGGACGTGGCGGAGCTGTTTGACACGGACGTCGAGGGCTGCCTCCTGGGGGCCACGCGCGACGCGGACACCGTTGGCATGATGCTGGGCTACGACGGCACCGTCGGGCCGTACCTCGAGAACGAGATCAAGCTCACGGACCCCATGCAGTACTTCCAGGCGGGCGTGCTCGTGATGAACCTCGAGGCGTTCCGCTACGCGTTCACGGTCGCGGACATGCTGAGCCTGTCGACCGTCCACGTGTGGCGCTGGCTGGACCAGGACATCCTGAACATGCTGGCCGACGGCAACTACGTCCGCGTGGACATGCGCTGGAACACCCTGATGGACTGGAAGGGCATAAGGCGCGAGAAGATCATCGCCCAGGCCCCGGAGGAGCTCCGCGAGCAGTACGAGACCGCGCGGCAGGACCCCGCCATCGTGCACTACGCCGGGCCGGACGACCGCCCGTGGGACTACCCCGACTGCGACATGGGTGCCTACTTCTGGGACTATGCCAAGAGGAGCGCGTTTGCCGACGTGCTGGAGGAGCGCCTGCAGCAGTCCCAGACCACCGTCGCGGGCAAGCTCGACCGCGCGAAGGTGAGCGTCATCTTCAAGGGCATCATGCCTCTGGTGGACAAGACCTTTCCCCCTGGCACGAAGCGCCGCACGAAGCTCATCAAGGGCTACGTCGCAATCGGCGGCGACCTGGGATAGCGGCCATGCGCGACGTGCGGGCCTGAGGGGCGCGACGTAGTCCCGAATGGCGCGACGCGGCTCGCCCAATTCGCATATCGCGATATGCGAATTGGGTCACTTGTGCCTCTAGCTGCGAAAACGTAAAAGGGGACCTTGTCGCAAATCGCGATTTGCGACAAGGTCCCCTTTGTGCGCGCCATTTCGGCACGCTATCCGGCGCCCGCTCCTTGCACGCGGCTCTCGCGCGTCGCACGGCGTGCTGCGTGCGGCGACACGTGCGCGGCTAGTTGAACTTGACGAGCTTCTGGGCGGCCTTGTACAGACCGATGGTGGTCTTCTCGCCCACCTTGGTGGGAAGGTTCGTGAACGTGCCGACGACGCCGTGCTTCGCGTGACGGTACATGCGCGGGTCGTACGCCTTCAGCTCCGCCCAGAGCTTGTCGAGCTCGTCCATGGCGTCGGGGCGGTCCGAGAGGCGCGAGAACACGGAGCAAATCGCCATGATGATGGTGAAGTAGCTCAGCATGTAGCTGCGGAGCTTCGCGCTCTTGATGTCGTCGTAGAGGTGGTACGACTTCATCATGACGCGCGCGACGCGCCAGTAGTGGTCGATGCGCGAGGTGAGGACCTTCTCGTTGACGGACTGGTCCTCGCGGCCGATGAAGTAGCGGTAGAGGTCGACCGGAAGGTAGTACAACGTCTTGCAGCGTGGGAACGGCACGTACGCATAGATGTTGTCCACGTAGAACGTGTGGGGCGGCATGGGCAGGCCGCCGTCGCGCAGCACGTCCGCACGATAGCAGAGAGAGTGCATGAGCAGGTACTTGCTCATGCTGAAGTGGCCGATGTCGTCCCAGGTGAAGATCTTGTTCTTGGGGAGCGCCTCGTAGCTCACGTAGTTCTGCTTGCCGTCCTCCACGTGCTCGTACACGTAGTTGGATATGACGAGATCCACCCTCGTGCCCAGCTCCTCGAAGCGCCTGAGCTGCCTCAGGAGCGCCTTCAGCGCGTCCGCGTCCACCCAGTCGTCCGAGTCGACCACCTTGTAGTAGGTGCCCTCCGCGTTCTCGAGCCCCTTCATGACGGCGATGCCGTGTCCGCCATTCTCCTGGTGGACCGCCTTGACGATGCCGGGGTACCGGCGCTCCCAGTCCTGCGCCTTCGCGAGGGTGTCGTCCTTGGTGGAGCCGTCGTCCACGACGATGATCTGGACGTCCTCCGCGTAGTCGCTGCCCTCGAGGATGGACGAGATGCAGTGGTCCATGTACGCGGAGGAGTTGTAGCAGGGTATCCCGAAGCTCAGAATCTTGTTCATATGGTTCCTACATGCCAAAAGCCGGCCGACGCGCAAGCGACGGCCGGCACCCTATCGATTGTTCCTAGTGGTTCGAGATGAGGTCGTCGGACAGCTCGAGCGCCGAGGCCGTGACGCCGTCCATGTCGTAGTAGCGGTACTCCGCGAGCCTGCCGACGACGTGGAAGTTCAGGATGTCCTCCACGCGCGCCTTGTAGCGCTTGTACAGCTCGATGTTCTGCGGCTCGTTAATGACGTAGTACGGGGTCTCGCCCACGCCGGGCAGGTACGTCCTGGAGTACTCGCGCAGGATCGTGGTCTTGCCGGGAACGACCTGGCCGGTCATGTTCTTGAACTCCGTGATGCGGGTGAAGTTCTCGGACACGGTGTAGTTGACGGTGCCGACCGGCTGGAACTGGTCCTCGTCCAGGGTCTCGAACACCATGTCGACCGTGCGGTACGGAAGCGCACCGAGGTCGAAGCCAAACAGCTCGTCGAGGGCGCCCGTGTAGATGACCTCGCCGCCGTACGGCTGGCCGCACACGTTGACGTGACCGTCGCCCAGGGAGAGCAGGTCGCGGGCGTCCACGTCCAGGAACACGGAGATGAGGTCGTGGTCGAGCATGTGCTCGAAGAGGTCCGTGTACGAGACGGCGGGCATGCCCTGGTGCGGGGCCTTCGGGAAGTAGCGGTCGTCGTCACCGACGAAGACGGGCACGCGGCCCATGACGGACGGGTCGATCTGGTCGGGCGTCTTGCCCCACTGCTTCATGGTGTAGTGCAGGAAGACGTTCTCGTACACGTAGTCCGCGACCTCCGCGAGCTCGGGGTCGTTCTTCTCCCTGAGGTCCATGATGGGGACCTTCTTGTCCTCGCCGAAGGCAGCCACGAGCTTCTGGTACAGGTGCTCGCCCTTCTCGTCGCCAAACGCGAGCTTCAGGGACTGGTGGTTGAAGGGCACGGGCATCAGCGTGCCGTGGATGTTCGCCAGCACCTTGTGGTTGTAGTCCGTCCACTCCGTGAAGCGCGAGAGGTACTCGTGCACGCGCTCGCTCTGGGTGTGGTAGATGTGCGGACCGTACTTGTGGATCAGCACCCCGGCGTCATCCAAGCAGTCGTACGCGTTGCCGGCTATGTGGTCCCTGCGCTCGATGATGGCAACCTTGTCGCCGCAGGCCTCCGCAAGACGACGTGCGCAGACAGCGCCGGCGAATCCCGCGCCCACGACGATGACGTCGTAGTTCTGGGGGTTGAAGCCCTCGGGAAGACCTTTGGTGATACCCATGTCGATTGATTCCCTTCATGTACTGGCGCCGCCATCCACGGCGGCGACCATTGCTCTGGCCCGCGCGCGGCGGGCGTTCACGGAGCCGATTCTATCACGAGGGCATATAATACAGGACTGCCGGGGAAAATACCCAGCCGACGTGCACAATCGTCGTTCAAGTGCGTGGCTTTGGCCGCGCGTGGCAAGGCAAAGGAGCTTTAATGAGCGATTTTCTGGAAAGAATGAAGAAGGCTGCCAAGTCCAGCAAGAAGACGATCGTCCTGCCCGAGGGCGAGGATCCCAGGACCATCGAGGCCGCGAAGAAGATCGTCGCCGAGGGCCTGGCGAACCTCATCATCCTAGGCGACCCCAGCAAGATAGACGTGCCGGGCGTCACGGTGATCGACCCGCGCAACGCCGAGAAGCACGACGAGTACGCTGCCGCCTTCGCCGAGCTCCGCAAGAAGAAGGGCGTCACGCTGCCCGAGGCCATGGAGCAGATGAACGACGCCACCTACCTCGGCACCATGATGGTCAAGATGGGCGACGCCGACGGCCTGGTCTCCGGCGCCTGCCACTCCACCGCAAACACGCTGCGCCCGGCGCTGCAGATCCTGAAGACCGCCCCCGGCACGAAGCTCGTGTCCGCGTTCTTCATCATGTGCACCGACAAGGCGGAGTACGGCGAGGACGGCACCTTGCTGTTCGCCGACTGCGGCCTGAACATCGACCCCACGGCGGACGAGCTGTCCGAGATCGCCATCGCGTCCGCGGGCTCGTGGGAGAAGTACATGGGCACCCAGCCGAAGGTGGCCATGCTGTCCTTCTCCACCATGGGCTCCGCCAAGGGCGAGGTGCCGACGAAGGTCCAGGAGGCGACCGAGCTCGCCCACGAGAAGGCGCCCGAGCTCTCCGTCGACGGCGACCTGCAGCTCGACGCGGCGCTCGTGCCGTCCGTCGCCGCGCTGAAGGCCCCGGGGTCTGCCGTCGCCGGCAAGGCGAACGTCCTGGTCTTCCCGGACCTCGAGGCCGGCAACATCGGCTACAAGCTCGTCCAGCGCTTCGCCGGCGCCCAGGCGTACGGCCCGATCCTGCAGGGTATCGCGAAGCCGGTGAACGACCTCTCGCGCGGGTGCTCCGCAGACGACATCGTGGGCGTCGTGGCCATCACCGCGGTCCAGGCCCAGATGGCAGAGTAGCCGCCACTAAGCGACCCGCGCACGCGCTCCGTGCGCAACGGGGGCGCCGCCGCAGACCACGTGCTGCGACGGCGCCCCCACTTCTTTATGTCATACCCGCAAGCGCGGGCGCGCGGGCCTACGCCACGTCGGCGCGGCGGGCAGTTGCCTGCTCCCAGTCGCGCGTGCCGCGGAAGACGTCCTGCTTGTACGGGTTCACGCCAAGCTTCTTCGCGCGGTACGCGATGTAGCAGATGGCCGCGACGTTCGCCGCGAGCGCGACGACGGAGACGGCGGTCGCGACGGCAGGGTTCAGCGTCGAGTGCGTCACGAAGACGGACTTCTCCTGGAACGCGGGAAACACCTGGGCGAACATGCACCAGATGGCAAGCGTGTTCGCGCGGTTCTGGATCCAGGCGCCCTTGTTCCACAGGGCGTTGGCCACCGTGGGCGCAAGCAGCAGGGCAAGGCCGCAGTACCAGGCGTGGTGCGGCAGGCAGTTGTAGGTGTAGCAGAAGTTCCAGACGTCGTACGCCACGATGAAGACCCACGTCATGTCGGGCCAGAGCATGTCGCGGCCGTCCTTGGAGGAGTACACGCTCCACCACGCCGTCATGCAGAAGATGTTGATGAGGCCCGCGACGCCGTTGAACACGTTGTTCCAGCCGGCAAGCTGCTTGGCGCCCTCGGACGTGACCCACGTGGACTGGCCAAGCGCGAAGTAGTGGTACGCGCTCTCGAAGTCGGAGCACACGGCGATCAGGATGTTGATGGCGACGATCACGAACGGGAAGGCGCGGAACCACCTGGCCTTGCCCAGCTTCCCCCACTCGTACTTGATCGCCATGAAGCCTATGCAGCCGGCGAGCGCGGCATACACCTTCGCGTAGTGGAACCAGCTGTTCTGGTACACGTGCGTCGGGTTGGTGAGCGCCCACTGCTGGCCCTGGGCCACGCCGACGGCGATCGCGACGCAGTACACGGTCATCGCGACGGGCAGCACGCCAAACATCACGATTCCGCCGAGCTTTGACCTGCGGGCGAACTCGTTGAGCACGATGAGCCCCACGAAGACCATCACCCAGCCCAGAAGCTGGAACGGCAGGTTGGCACTGTGGTCGAACAACATGACACTTCCCCTCTCGAGAGGCTGACAGGCACGTGCAAGCCGTCGCGCGCGGCGCGGCTAGTCCGCGGTGTTGGTTGGGTCGAGGTCTAGGTGGAGCGTGTCGGAAATCAGGTCCGCCACGAGCTCGTCCGGCGCCTCGGGATGGGTCCTCATGTAGCTCATGAGGCCGATGATCAGCAGGTAGAACTCCTCGTAGGGATGGCGCACCTCCACGTGGTGGTAGCACGCGTACTCGGGCACGACCACGGACGAGAAGTACGTGGCGAGCGTGCTTGCGACCTGTTGGCTGAAGCGCTGGTAGAGCTGGGCGTTCTGGCTCTTGCGAAGGTCGGTGCGAAACGAGTCCCTGTCGAAGAGGTGCAGCCTCAGCATGGCGACGCAGCTCCCGAGCGCGCCCGCGACGTCGCCGCGCACGCGCTTCTCGTCCCACTGCCGCACGGCCTCCACGAAGCCCTGCACGTATCCGTCCAGGATGGCGGCTGTGACCTCGTCCTTGTGCGTGAAGTAGTGGTAGAACAGGCTTCGCGTCATGCTGGCGCGCGCCGCGATGTCCGTCACGGAGGTGCGGTCGATGCCGCGCTCCTCGTACAGCTCGCGTGCCGCGCGGACGATCTGCTCGCGCCTTGCCTCCGCCGCCTCTGCCTTCGACATCGCCACCTCCTTCGCTGACACCGTGTCAACTTACGCCCAGATGGTATATGTGAAGGGTCTGTGTAGCAACGAACAGTTTTGACAATGTGTCAACATACGCCGCCCACCGAGCCAAATCGTGCGTTCGTAGGCACGCCACGTACCAACGGAACGCCGAGAAGCACAAGGGGGCGGGCCGGAGCATCCACCCCGGCCCGCCCTCGCCTGCCTCGTTGGCCTATGCCTCGCGGTCGCGGCGCCCATGCGACGCCGCGCGGGCTACTCCCCCGCCGCGGGCGCCTCCTCCGCCTGGCGAATCCACTCCGCAGGCATCATCCAGCCGTGCTGGTCCGTGTGCAGGAGCCTCTCGGCGCGCTCGCTCATGGGCTCGCCAAAGTACTCCTCGTAGCACCTCACGATGTCCGGATTCTCGTAGGAATTGCGATACTTAGCCACACGGTCCAGGCCGTACAGCACCTTGCCGCGCGCTCCCGCGAGCTCCTCGCCGTCGTGTATGGGCTGCCCGCCGCCGCCCACGCAGCCGCCGGGACATGCCATGACCTCGGCAAAGTCGTAGCTCACCTCGCCGCTCAGGATGGCGTCGCACAGCTCCTTCGCGTTCTGCAGGCCGGACGCCACCGCGACGCGGACCTTGGTGCCGTCCATGTCGAACGTGGCCTCCTTCCAGCCCTTCAGGCCCCTGACCTCGTCGAACATGTCGTCCTTCGGCACCTTGCCCGTCACGATGTGGTACGCGGTCCTCAGGGCCGCCTCCATGACGCCTCCTGTCGCGCCAAAGATGATGCCGGCGCCCGTGCCATAGCCAAGCGGCTCGTCAAACGGCTCGGGCTCTAGGTTCGCCACGTCCACGTGGTCGGCGCGCAGCATGCGCGACACCTCGCGCACCGTCAGCACGCAGTCCACGTCCGGGTCGCCGCACGCGTCGTTCATGTTGGGGTACGCGCACTCCGCCTTCTTCGCGACGCACGGCATGATGGACAGCGAGAAGATCTTGTGCGGGTCGATTCCCAGCATCTCGGCATAGTAGCTCTTCACCACCGCGCCAAACATCTGCTGCGGGCTCTTGCTCGTCGACACGTCGTCCACCAGCTCCGGGTAGTGCGCCTTCACGAAGCGCACCCAGCCCGGGCAGCACGACGTGAACATGGGGAAGCCGGAGCCGCCGTTCGCGTTCCTGCGCATGTGCTCCAGAAGCTCGGTCCCCTCCTCCATGATGGTGAGGTCCGCCGAGAAGTCCGTGTTCACGATGTAGTCAAACCCCATCGGGCGCAGCGCCGCCACCATGTGCTCGATGGTGGCCTTGTCGTCCGAAAGCCCCCAGTGCTCGGCCCAGCTCGTCCTGACCGAGGGCGCTATCTGCACGATCGTGGTGACGTCCGGGTCGGCGAGGGCGTCATACACGCGCATGACGTCGTCGCGCTCGCGCAGGGCGCCCGTCGGGCAGTGCGTGATGCACTGGCCGCACAGCGTGCAGTCCACGTCGTGGATGTTCGCGCCGCCGGCAACGTCCACCAGGGTGTGGGTCGCGCGGTTCGTGATGCCCCAGACGTGGGAGGCCTGCACCTTGTCGCAGATCTGGATGCAGCGCATGCAGCGTATGCACTTGTCGTTGTTGCGGATGAGCGGGAAGTCGTGCGGCCACGGGGTGTTCGCGAGGATGCTCTTGTACGGGAAGTCGATGATCCCCAGGTCGTTCGAGACCTCCGCCAGCTTGCAGTTGCCGCCCCTCGCGCACGTGGTGCACGTGGTGTCGTGCTGCGCCAGCAAGAGCATCACGTTCTCGCGGCGCGCGAGGCGCACCTTCGGGCTGTTCGTCTTGATGCTCATGCCGTCCAGCACGTAGTTGTTGCACGAGGCCACCAGCTGGTCCACGCCCTCGACCTCGACCACGCACACGCGGCACGAGCCGATCTCGTTGATGCCCCTCAGGTAGCAGAGCGTCGGGACGTTCTGGCCCGCCTTGCGGCACGCGTCCAGAATCGTCGTGTTGCCGGGCACCTGCACCTGCTTGCCGTCGACCGTGACGGTCACGATCCTCTCCGCGTCCCTCGCGGAGACCTTCGTCTTGAGCTGCTCTACCATTCCACGATCCTCCCGCCACGGAACGCGCCGTACCCAAAGTGGTCGCAACGCAGGCACCTGGAGCACTCCTGCATGACCTCCTCGGTCGTGAGGCCGTTCTCGATCTCGTCAAAGTCGCCCTTGCGCTCCTCCGCCTCGCGGAAGGTGGTCTCGCAGCGGCCGCACTCCATCTTCCCCTGGAACTGCACCTGCGGGATGTCCACGTCGAGCTCGATCTTGTGCTCGAAGCCCAGGTAGCCGTCGATGTTGCCCGCCGCGACCTTGCCGGCGTTGATCGCGCGGATCACCGTGGCCGGGCCGGTCTGGCAGTCGCCTCCCGAGAACACGCCGTCGAGCCCCGGTACCTCCGCCGCGGCGTCGGTCACGATGCGCCCCCACTTCGTCTGGACGCCATGCTCCTCGAACGGCTTCGAGTCAATCGCCTGGCCAATGGCCACCATCACGCGCTCGCAGGGGATGGTCACCTCCGGCTTGTCCGCAGGACGCGGAGAAGGACGGCCCCTCTTCACCTCGCCGATGATCTGGGGCTGCACCACGAGCCCGTTCACCTTGCCGTCCTCGCCGACGGAGATGCGCAGCGGCGCGTTAAGCTCCAGCAGCTCGCAGCCCTCCGCCTGGGCGCCGGCGATCTCCTCGTCCTGCGCGGTCATGTCCGCCACGCGACGGCGGTAGATGATGGAGACCTTCTCCGCGCCACAGCGCACGCTCGTGCGCGCGACGTCCATCGCGACGTTGCCGCCGCCCACGACGCACACGCGCTGTCCGGTGTAGTCGGGCATCTCTCCGTCGCCCACGGCCCTCAGCATCTGCACGGCGGACTCGACGCCGTCGGCGTCCTCGCCCTCGAGCCCGAGCTTCTTGTCGGCGTGGGCGCCGATCGCCAGGTACACGGCATCGTACTTCTCGCGCAGTGCCGCGACGTCCGTCACGGACGTGTCGAGCTCGACGTCGATGCCGCGGTCCAGGATCCACTGGATCTCGCCCTCCAGGCGCTCGCGCGGGAGCCTGTACGCCGGGATGCCGTAGCGCAGCATGCCGCCAAGGTGGTGTCGCTGCTCTAGGATCGTGACGTGGTGCCCCATGAGCGTGAGGTAGTAGGCGCAGCTCAGGCCGGCCGGGCCGCCGCCCACGACGGCGATCCTCTTTCCGGTGGGCTCCGCCATGCTGGGGGCGTAGTCCCCCTCCATGTGCTCGCACGCGTAGCGCTTGATGGCGCGGATGTTCATCGGGTCGTCGACCATGCCGCGGCGGCAGTTCATCTCGCACGGGTGCTCGCACACGAGGCCGCAGACCAGGGGCAGCGGGTTGTCCTTGCGGATGAGCCTCACGGCGTCGGTGTTCCTGCCGGCGCGCACGAGCGCGATGTAGCCCGGGATGTCGACGCCAGCCGGGCATCCGGACACGCACGGCACGAGCTGGGACTGCGTAAACCCGCAGGCGCGCTGCGTGACGTGGTGAACGAAGTCGTCGTGGAAGCCGCGGATGGCCTTCAGCGCCATCGCACCCGCCTCGTAGCCGATGGCGCAGTCGGCGGACAGGTAGATGCTCCTCGCGAGCCTCTCGATGTCATCCAGCGTCTGCATGGTGGCCTTGCCGGTGAGCACGTCCGACAGCATGTGCCGAAGCATCCTCAGGCCCACGCGGCACGGCGTGCACTTTCCGCAGCTCTGCGTCGAGCACATGTCGACGAAGGCCATCGTGAACTCCACCGGGCAAGGTGCCAGCGAGCTCACCGCAAGGCGCCGACCAACCGCATCGTGCAGCTCGTCCATGATCTGCTGCGCCTCGCTACGTTCCATTACGTGCATTCTTGCCATAGTTCCCCCAATCGTGGCAAGTCGTCGGGAGCCTCGACGGCTCCCAAAAAAACAGGGGGACGCCGGACAGCGCCCCCCTCAATAACCTATATGACTAGCGATTGATGGTCATTTATTCGTCGGTAAGATGTCAAAATTCGACGGTGAACAACCAATTTGATGCAATCTCCGCCGCGGTTTCGCTACTTTGACAGAGGATGCGGGCCTGCCGCACGCACCTCCTCCGTCATGGAGGTCAGGCGCTTCTGGGCGTTCTCCTCGAACATGCGCGCGAGCTTCTCCGCGGTCCTCTCGTATGCGTCGCCGTCCGCCCACGTGGCCTTCGGGTTCAGCAGCTCCGCGGGAACGCCGGGGCACTCCGTCGGCACGTCCACGTTGAAGCGGTCGTCGTGCACGAACTCGCACTCGTCGATGATGCCGGACTGCGCGGCCTCGACCATGCGGCGCGTGTACTTCAGCTTCACGCGGCTGCCCACGCCGTAGGGGCCGCCGCTCCAGCCGGTGTTCACCAGGTAGACGCGCGTGCCGCCCGTGCTGATGCGCTTGCCGAGCATCTCCGCGTACACCATGGGGTCAAGCGGCATGAACGGCTCGCCAAACAGCGACGAGAACGTGGGCGTAGGCTCCTTGATGCCGCGCTCCGTGCCGGCGACCTTCGAGGTGAATCCGGTCATGAAGTGGTACATGGCCGAGTTCTCGTCCAGCTTCGAGATCGGGGGCAGCACGCCAAACGCGTCGCACGTCAGGAATATCACGACGTCCGGGGTGCGCTTGGCGACGCCCCTCACCACGGCGTTGTCGATGAACTCAACGGGGTATGCGACGCGACCGTTCTCGGTGAGCGACGTGTCGAAGTAGTCGGGCTTGCGGGTCTTCGCGTCGATCACGACGTTCTCGCAGATGGAGCCGAACTTGATCGCGTTGAAGATCTGCGGCTCGGTCTCGGGCGTAATGTTGATGGTCTTCGCGTAGCAGCCGCCCTCGATGTTGAAGACGGAGTCATCCGCCCAGCCGTGCTCGTCGTCGCCAATGAGGAGCCTGTCCTCCGCGGCGGAAAGCGTGGTCTTGCCGGTGCCGGAAAGCCCAAAGAACACCGTGGTGCCGTGGCTGCGGGGGTTCATGTTGCACGAGCAGTGCATGCTCAGGACGTTGTTCTCGACCGGGAGCAGGTAGTTCATCATCGAGAAGATCGACTTCTTGATCTCGCCGGAGTACTGCGTGCCCACAACAAGGATCTCGTGGCGCTCGAAGTTCAGGAGCACCGCGGCCTCGGAGTTCGTGCCGTACTCCTTCGGGTCGAGCTTCAGCATCGGGGCTGCCATCACGACGAAGTCAGCGTCGCCAAAGTCCTCGAGCTCCTCCTCAGTCGGGCGCACGAGCATCTGCCTCATGAAGAGCGCCTGGCTCGCGAGCTCGCACAGGCCCAGCACCTTGCGGGCGTAGCGGCGGTCGGCGCCGGCCAGCGCGTGGACCATGAAGATTCTGCGCTCCGATAGGTAGCCGATGACCTCCGCCCTGATCTTCTCGTATCCCTCGACCGTAAACGGCACGTTCACGCTGCCCCAGGCGATTTTGTCGTGAACGTCCGGCGTGTCGACGATGAAGCGGTCGTGCGGGGAGCGGCCCGTGTACGCGCCCGTGATGACGCGCAGGCTACCCGTCTCCGTGAGGGTTCCCTCTCCGCGCTCGAGCGCCTTCTCGACGAGCGCCGCCGTGGAGCCGTCTATGACCGTCCTGTCATCGGTGTGGTTGATGCCGTACTTTGCAAGCTCCTCAATTACCATTGGACCTCCAAAAGACGAACATGGACTCTTCACATATGACATTTTGAACCTATTACCGGCAAGTTAGAAGAGAGTTTACAATCAAGTCATCCGCAAGATTCGGCGGCCGAGAAGATCTGCCATCCGCGCCTTGGGCCGCATGCCAGAAGGAGGAGTCATGTCGTTGCACTCGTGCGAGGCCGGCGGCCTCGCGTTCACGGTCGATTCCAAGGGCGAGCAGCTCATGAGCCTGCGCAAGGACGGGCGCGAGTACCTGTGGCAGGGAGACCCCACGTGGTGGCCGCGCAGGGCGCCCGTGCTCTTCCCCATCGTCGGCAACATCCGCGACGACCGCGCCCACTCCCGCGGGGGCGAGGTGCGCCTGGGGCGCCACGGCCTCGCGCGCAACTGCGAGTTCGACGCGCTGGATTCCACGGACGGCACGCTCGCGTTCCGCCTTCGCTCCTCCGCCGCCACGCGCCAGTCCTTCCCGTACGACTTCCAGTTCGACACGACCTATGTCGCCGCCGACGGCCGCCTCGCGCAGACGTTTACGGTCACGAACACCGGCGACTCTCCCCTGCCGTTCGTGCTCGGCGGACACCCCGCGTTCAACGTCCCCGTCGCCGGCGACGAGGGCGAGTCCTTCTCGGACTACCGCCTCGAGTTTCCGCGGCCGTGGACGTACGCGAGCCCTCGCATCGACACGTCGACCGGCCTGCTGAACTTCCAGGACCGCTTCCAGCTCCTGGAAGACGCCGACACGCTCGCGCTGACGCGCCGTCTGTTCGACGTGGACACGCTCGTGTTCGAGGACGTGCCCGGCCGCTCCGTGCGACTGGTGGGACCCGCCGGCCACGGCATGCAGGTCGACTTCGACGGCTTTGACTACCTGGGCGTCTGGTCCGCCGCAAACGACGCGCCTTTCGTGGCACTCGAGCCTTGGACCGGCTGCGCCACCGCGACCGACGAGGACGACGAGTTCGAGCACAAGCGCGGCATGACGACGCTTGCGCCGGGCGAGAGGCGCGCGTGGTCGTTCTCGCTCATGCCCCTGTAGGGCCGCGCCCATTCCAAGCGAGCGTCCGCGCGGCGCGCAGAGACGCTTCGCGACCTTGCACGTGAGATTTCGCCCAGACAACGGGCCGGCACGACAAAGGGCGGATGGCGACCCGTATCGCCATCCGCCCCGTTTCTTGCGCTCTTCTCGCCCTGCGGCCCCTTGGCCGAAGGCTGAGTTCTAGCCGAGCAGCGCCTCGACGTCGAGGGCGATCATGAGCTCCTCGTTCGTCGGGACGACGAGCACCTTCACCTTGGAGTCGTCGGTGCTGATGACGCGCGGCTCGTCGGAGCGGACCTCGTTGGCCTTCTCGTCGATCTTGACGCCGAGCCACTCGAGCTCCTTCGCGACGCCCAGGCGCATCTCGGCGGAGTTCTCGCCGATGCCGGCCGTGAAGACCATGGTGTCGAAGCCGTGCATGGACTGCGCCATCTCGGCGATGAGCTGGCTCGTGCGGTAGTAGAACATGTCGAGTGCCATCTGGCAGTTGGCGTCACCGTTGTGCGCGCCGGCCTCGATGTCGCGCGAGTCGGACGAGACGCCGGAGACGGCGAGCAGGCCGGACTGCTTGTTCATCATGGTGTCGACCTCGTCCACAGAGTAGCCACCGACGCGCTGGAGGTAGCAGACGGTGGCGGGGTCGATGGTGCCGCAACGGGTGCCCATGATGAGGCCGTCGAGCGGCGTGAGGCCCATGGTGGTGTCCATGTCGTGGCCGTCCTCGATTGCGGAGAGGGACGCGCCGGAGCCGAGGTGGCAGGAGACGAGCTTGTGGACGTCGCCGTTCAAAAACTCGCTCGTGGTCTTCCAGATGTAGCGGTGAGAGGTGCCGTGAGCGCCGTACTTGCGGATGTGCAGCTTGTCGACCACGTCACGCGGCAGCGCGTAGCGCCAGGCCTTCTCGGGCATGTTGTAGTGGAACGAGGTGTCGGCGACGATCACGTTGCCGATGGAGGGGAACATCTCGCGGCAGATCTCGATGACGTCGGCCTCTGCGTAGTTGTGCAGCGGCGCCAGGGGCGCGACCTCGCGCACCCAGCCCAGGGTCTCGTCGGTGACGACCTTGGACTCGGGGAAGTACCAGCCGCCCTGGACGACGCGGTGGCCGATGCCCTCGATCTTGTCGGTGTCGAAGCCCGCCTCGGCCAGGATGTCGAAGACGTGCTTGATGGCGGTCTTGTGGTCAGGGAGGGCGACCTCCAGCTTCTGCTTGCCGCCGTCGTTCTCCTCGTGACCGATGAAGGATCCGTCGATGCCGATGCGCTCGCAGTTGCCCTTTGCATAGACCTTCTTGGTCGCGGTGTCGAGCAGCTGGTACTTCAGCGAAGAGCTGCCGGCGTTGATCACGAGTACTATCATGAGTCTCCTCTCGCGCGGTGCATGACCGCATAGCTTCGATAAGCCCAAATGACTAAAGAACCTTGGACATATTAAACCCGCGGCACCTCTTTCGCCACAGGAAAAAGGTGCCGCGGGCCATAGCTCCACCATATCCGTGGAGATTCGGCTAGATGATCCTCTCGCCGAGGGGCTTTCGCCCAGCACGTGCATGTGCAGGTGCATGACCGTCTGGCCCGCCGCCTCGCCGGTGTTCGCTATGACGCGGAAGCCGGTCTTGTCGATGCCGGTCCTCTTCGCGACCTCCTTGATCGCGTTCGCCATCGCGGCGAGGACCTCGCCGGGAACGTCGTCCACGATGTTGTCGTAGTGGTCCTTCGGCACCACGAGCACGTGCACCGGGGCCTGGGGGTTCATGTCCTTGAACGCGCACACGAGGTCGTCCTCGTACACGTAGTCGGACTCGATGTCGTGGTTCGCGATCTTGCAGAAGATGCAGTCGTCCTTCTTGGCCATGCTGGCACTCTCCCTTGTTTGCGTTCTCCGCCTGCCGAAAGCCGTCTAGTCGTCCAGGAACGCCGTCGCCGGCGCCGCGGTGCTGTCCGCCTTCACGTCCGTGTCGGACGCGTCCATCAGCACCTGGACCTTCTGCTCCGCGTTCGCGAGGCGCTCGCGCAGGCTCTTCAGGAGCTCGACGCCCCTCGTGTAGCGCGCGAGCGACTCCTCGAGCTCCAGATCGCCCGCCTCGAGCGACCTCACGATCTGCTCCAGCTCGATGGAGGCCTCCTTGAAGCTCATCTCGTCAATGTTCCTGAACTCGGTCTCTGCCATGTCTCCTCCAAGTTGCATGCGTTACGTCAGCGTTCCGGTGCGGATTTTCCTGCGGTGTCGACGGCACTCACCGTCGCCTCGAACGAGCCCTTGCCCAGAAGCACGCTCACCGCGTCGCCGGGGGCGAGCCTCGAGGCGTCGCTCACGACGTGGCCGGCCGGCCCCCGCGCGATCGCGTACCCCCTGCCGAGCACCCTCAGCGGCGAGAGCGCGTCCAGCTGTCCCGCCATGCGCGCAAGCCCGCTCTCGTACGGTGCGAGCAGCCTCGTTCCCAGCACGCCGAGCGCGCGTCCGCTCTGGGACACGCCCTTCTCGGCACGAGCGAGCGCGCCCGGCATGGCGCCTCGAAGCGATCGCGCGTCGCCCTCGACGCCGTCCGCAAGACGAGAGATCAGCCGGGGCATCGAGGCCGCGAGACGCTCCTCCGTCATGTTGAGCTGGGCGGACCTGTCCTCGATGGTGGAGTACGGGTCCGTCAGGCACTTGCGCGACGCCATGGACTCCACGTACAGGCGCCTCTTGTCGAGGTACGCCCGCATCGCCACGCGAGAAGAGCCGTCCAGCTGGTCGACGGCCGCGACGTCTGCCCTGACGATGCCCTGCATGGTGCGCACGAGGCGCGTCCTGCGGTCCTCTATCATGCCCACGATCTCCTCGAGCGCGGGCGCCACGGACTCGGCCGCGGCCGTGGGCGTGGAGCAGCGCCTGTCGGACACCATGTCGCAGATGGACGTGTCCGGCTCGTGCCCGATGCCCGTGACGACGGGCACGGGGCTGGCCGCGACGGCGCGCGCAAGCGCCTCGTCGTTGAAGGTCATGAGGTCCTCGAAGGACCCGCCACCCCTTACGAGCAGGATGGCGTCCGGCCGCGCCTCCGCGGCGACGCGAAGCGCGCGGATGATCGTCGCCGGCGCACCGGGCCCCTGCACGGAGCAGCCGACCTCCTGAATCTGGACGAGGGGGTTTCGCCGCGCGAGCGTGCGCTTCACGTCGTCGATCACGCTGCCGGAGAGCGACGTCACGACGCACACGCGCGTGCAGAAGCGCGGGATGGGCCTCTTGCGCTCCTGCGCCATGAGGCCCTCTGCCTCGAGCCTGCGCGCGAGCTCCGCGACCTTCTGCCTGAGTGCACCCTCGCCCGCGAGGCTCACCGTGCGCGCGACGAACGAGAGCCTGCCCGAGCCCTTGTACACGTTGAACTTGCCGCCCATGACGACCTTCAGGCCGTCCCTGAGCGCAAAGCCGCACTTCTGGTACGTGCCGCGCCACACGATGGCGTCCATGGCGGACTGGTCGTCCTTCAGCTGGAAGTAGCAGTGCCCAGAGCGCGCGTTGGGGCCGCGGAAGCCGCTGACCTCGCCCGTTACGACTAGCGAGGGTATGGCGTCCACGTGCGCGCCGGCGACGGTGACCGCCTCGTGCACCGAGAGCGGCCCCTCCTGTGCAGCACCCACGGCTAGTTCCTGTCGCCCGTGCGTCCGAGCAGGTACAGCAGCTGGAGCACGGAGATGAGGGCCGCGGCGACGTACGTGAGGGCCGCCGCCGTCAGCACCTGGCGCGCTCCGCGCTCGTCGATGCCGCCGCCCGCCGTGGAGAGGTAGCGCACGGCCCGGCGCGACGCGTCAATCTCGACCGGGAGGGTCACGAGCTGGAACAGCACGGAGAACGCGAAGAACGCGACCGCGAGCTGCGTGAGGCCGGCGATGCCGAGCACCATGCCGATGACGAGGACGATCGCCCACGTGCGCGACGTGAAGTTTACGACGGGCACGAGCGCCGTGCGGAAGCGGCCGAACGCGTAGCCCTTCGCTGTCTGGACCGCATGGCCGGCCTCGTGGCATGCGACGGCGACGGACGCAACGGAGCCCCCCTCGTAGTTCTCGCTCGAGAGGTGCAGGTTGTTGTCGCGCGGGTCGAAGTAGTCAGTCAGGTGGCCGTCGACGGTGCCGATGCCCACGGACGAGGCGCCGGACGAGTCGAGCATGGCGCGCGCGACCTGGGCGCCGGTCTTGCCCATGGACGCCGGCACACGCGACCACTTCTTGTACTGGGAGTTTATGTAGGACTGCGTGATGCCGCCCAGGACGATGGAGAGGATGATGATCCCTAGGTAGGCGTAGTCCATGCCGTAGCCGTAGTACATGTGATTCTCCGATCTAGTAGACGTATGGAGTCCTTGTACCCAACGCGGTGGACACAAATTCCCCCGGAGCCGAACCCGTAACGCAATCGGGGCCGCGCCGCAGCGCCCAAACAACAAATCGCGATTTGCTGTAAGCCGCGTCGCCGGTCGGGCTCGCTGCGCGCGAATCCGGCACGAAAGGCGGCGTCGCGGTAGCGAACGTCGCGCACGAGAGGCGTGCCCGAGGCTACAGCAGCTCCACCCTGCCGTCCTTCACGGTGAGCCCGACGCTGCCGGAAAGCAGCCCCTCCAGCTCACGTCCGGCAAGCTCGTAGCGCCACGACTTCATGAGCCGCGACCCCTTCCTGCCGCTCGCGACGTCGAGCAGGTCGTCCCTCGTCGCGATCACCTGCGTGGCGACGCCGCTCTTCTCGGATATCAGGCGGAGCATCGCGTACATGAGGTCCACGACGCTCTCCGTCTCGGCGGACGGGCGGTCGTGGCGCTTCGTCTGGGGATAGTCGTCGGGCGGGCACGCGACGCCGCGGCCCACGGCGTCGACCATGCCCTGCGCGTCCTTCGCGCTCAGCTGCTCCGTGCCGCGGATGCGGCGCAGCCTGTCCACGGAGCGCGGCACTCGCTTGCACGACTCGATGATGACCTCGTCGGACACGACCCACTTGCGCGGGATGTTGCGGTCCGCCGCGACCACGTCGCGCCACGCGCTCACCTCGCGCGCGACTGCAAGTTGCTTGCGCGTGAGCGAGCCGGAGCGCTTCAGGTGCAGGTACGCGAGCTCCGGGGGGCGCGAGAAGTGCTCGCGACTCGTGACCTCGGCCATCTCGGGGGCGATCCACGATATCCTGCCGCGGCGCGTGAGCTCCTCCGTCATCTGCCGGTATATGCCTGGCAGGTAGCGCACGTCGTCCTCCGCGTACTGCAGCTGCTCGGGGTCGAGGGGGCGCCTCGACCAGTCCGTGAGCGACTCCGCCTTCGGGAGCCTCACGCCGCAGCACGCCTCCACGAGGGCGCCGTAGCCTATCTGCTGGCGGTAGCCCAGAAACGCGGCCGCGACCTGCGTGTCGAACACGGGGGCGGGAATGCAGCCCATCTCCTCGAGGATGACCTCGAGGTCCTGGGTGCAGGCGTGGAACACCTTCGTGATCGACTCGTCCTCGAACAGCGCCCGGAGGCTCGAGAGGTTGCGGATGAGGATGGGGTCCATGGCCGCGGACTCGTCCTCCGTCGCGACCTGGATGAGGCACAGCTTGGGATAGAAGGTCTTCTCGCGCAGGAACTCCGTGTCGACGGCAAGCACCCGCGAGGATGAGGCTCGCTCGCAGAACGCGGCAAGCTCCTTTGAATCAGATATATACACGCAAGCTCTTTCGTTGATTGTGTCAGCATTCGCCCTGCGCCGACGGGCGTTACGCTATCCTTTGTGGATATGGCTCGCGACGTCGGCGCGACTACACCATGATACATAACAAGGCGGGAGGGCATCGTGCGCATCCTCATCGTTCACAACCTCAAGTCGGGCATGAGCTCGATCGACGTATTCGACTTTGTCCACGCGCTCATGCGCGAGGACGACGAGATCGTCATCCGCGGCCTCGACTCCAACTCGCAGGGCGAGGAGGAGCTGCGCGACGCGGAGTCCTTCGACCTCGTCGTCGTTTCGGGCGGCGACGGCACCGTGACGAGCCTGCTGTACGAGCTGCGCGACCGCAACGTCCTGACCTGCGTCTTCCCCTCTGGTACCGCGAACCTCGTGTTCGAGAACCTCGCGAACGCCCCGGAGCCCGCCTCCATCGCGAAGGCGTGCCGCGACGGCTACTTCGTGCGCGCGGACTTTGGCGAGATCTCGTGGACGGACACGGACGGCAACAGCGACTCGCGCGGCTTCGGCCTCATGGCGGGCTCGGGCTACGACGCCGTGCTCATGCGCGAGGCCATCCCCAACAAGCAGATCATAGGCGAGGCCGCGTACTTCACCGCGGCCCTCGCGAACGCCCACCCCAAGGTGGAGCACTTCACCATCACCGTCGACGGCGAGACGTTCGAGCGCGACGGCATCGCCTGCATCGTCGCGAACACCGCCAAGATGCAGGCCGACATCCAGATCGTGCCGGACTGCTCCATGTCCGACGGCAAGCTCGACGTTATCGTGCTCGAGACCTCCGATGCCGTCCAGCTGCTCGTCCCCATCTTCACGGGGCTCTTCGACAAGCAGGCAAAGGGCGGCAGGCCCTTCATCGAGCACTTCTCGGGCAGCGAGATCGAGGTGAGGTCCGACTCGCCCATCCCCATGCAGGTGGACGGCGACACCATCCCCGGCATGGTCATGGGCTACAAGGCCCACGTCATCCCCCGGTGCAACAAGCTCGTCGTCGACCAGGCGAGCCCGTACTTCGACCGCAGGAACCGCGTCGAGCTGGGATAGCACAACGGAGCAAGAGCGCCTTGGCCCCCGGAGTCCGGGGGCCTTTGCGATGCGATAGGAGACAGATGTACACGTTCGAGAGCAGGGTCCGCTACAGCGAGTGCGCAAGCGACGCGCGGCTGTCGCTTCTGGGGCTCGTCAACTACCTGCAGGACTGCTCGTGCTTCCAGAGCGAGAGCCTTGGCATCGGCCTAGACGACATGAGGAGGAACCACTATGCGTGGTTTCTCTCCGCCTGGCAGATAGAGATCGAGGACCTGCCGCGCTTCAACACGCCCATCGCCGTCAGCACATGGTGCTACGGCGTGAAGCGCCTGCTCGCCAGCAGGAACTTCACCATATCGGGCCAGGACGGCACCCCGTACGTGCGCGCGGACTCGCTGTGGTTCCTGTTCGACACGAAGCTCGGCCGGCCCATCAAGTTCCCGGAGCCCCAGATGGCCTACCTGGAGGACACGCCGCGCCTGGACATGCCGCCCACGCGGCGCAAGATCGACGTCGAAGGCGACTTCGCATGCGCGCCCGCGCTCACGGTGACGCGCCAGCACCTGGACACGAACGGCCACGTCAACAACGCGCAGTACATCCAGATGGCGCTCGACGCGCTCGAGCAGACAGGCCAGGCCCTTGTGCCGTGGCGCATCACGGTGCAGTACGAGTCGATGGCGCTCTTGCACGACACCGTGGAGCCGCAGGTGTTTCGCTCCGAGGGCGGCCGCACGGTCAGGCTCGCGCGGCCGGACGGAGAGCCGTACGCGATCGTGAGGATAGAGGTGCGCGACTGATGGGCACGCAGGACGACAGGCCAGTGGTTCGCGTGGTGGCGGCGGTCATCTGGAGGGACGACCGCGTGTACGCCGCCCAGCGCGGATACGGCGACATGAAGGACGGCTGGGAGTTCCCCGGCGGCAAGGTCGAGAAGGGCGAGGCGCCGGAGCAGGCGCTGCGCCGCGAGGTGAGGGAGGAGCTTGGCTGCGAGCTGGGCGGCGTGTTCTACCTTGACACCGTGGAGCACGACTACGACGACTTCCACCTGAGCATGGACGTGTTCGCGTGCACCCCCGCCGCGGGCGAGGCGCCCCACTCGAGGGAGCACGAGGCAGAGCGCTGGCTTGCGCGCGACGAGCTCCTGGACGTGGGGTGGCTCCCCGCGGACCGCGACGTCGTCATGAGCCTGGGCATGAGCTGGGACGAGGTGTTCACGGAGGGGCGCCTGTAGCCGCAGCTGCTATGATAATGCCCTGAGTTAGAGAAAGGATATACATGCCAGACACCCAACCGGTCGCGAGCGACCAGACGAGCATGGCCCAGGCGGACGCCGCGACGCGCCCCGCAGTGATAGAGACGGCATCGGCCACGACGTCGCCGGACAACGCGAACTCCGGCGCGAAGCCGGTGGTGATCGCCGCGGTCGGCGTGGTGGTCCTTCTCCTTCTGGCGAACGCGCTTGGAGGGTTCGTCGCGGGCGTCACGAGGTTTGCCCTCCTGAACGAGCTGGGACGTCACTCGGACACGATTGAGCTTGACGTGCCCGACGGCGCGTACGGGGTACTCTGACGACTCCGACGCATGGAACACCTACGACGACCAGGACGGCTGATGGAGCCAGGGCAGCATCCACGAAGGAGGCACGCATGAGCAAGGCTGACGACATCTTCATCTCCATGTGCCGGGACATCATCGAGAACGGCACCACGACGGAGGGACAGAAGGTCCGCCCGCACTGGGAGGACGGCACGCCGGCGTACACCATAAAGCAGTTTGGCGTGTGCAACCGCTACGACCTGCGCGAGGAGTTCCCCGCGCTCACCCTCAGGCGCACGGCGCTAAAGAGCTGCATGGACGAGGTCCTGTGGATCTACCAGCGCAAGTCGAACAACATCCACGACCTGAAGCCGCACATCTGGGACGAGTGGGCAGACGAGGACGGGTCGATCGGCAAGGCGTACGGCTACCAGGTGGCCCAGGTGAGCCACTACGCGGACGGCGACTTCGACCAGATGGACCGCGTGCTGAAGGACCTGCGCGAGAACCCGTTCAGCCGCAGGATCATGACGAACCTGTACACGTTCTCCGACCTGTCCGAGATGCACCTGTACCCGTGCGCGTACAACGCGATCTACAACGTGACGGAACGGCCCGGCGACGACAAGCCCACGCTGAACATGGTGCTGGTGCAGCGCAGTCAGGACGTGCTTGCCGCGAACAACTGGAACGTGTGCCAGTACGCCATCCTGCTGATGATGGTGGCGCAGGTGAGCGACATGCACGCCGGCGAGCTGGTTCACATGATCGCGGACGCCCACATCTACGACCGCCACGTCGACATCGTGCGCGAGCTCATCAGCAGGCCGACCTACCCCGCCCCGAAGGTGCGCCTGAATCCGTACGTGCACGACTTCTACGACTTCACGACCGACGACCTCATCGTGGAGGGCTACAGCCACGGCCCGCAGGTGAAGGACATTCCCATAGCGATCTAGGAGGACCATGGACGCCATCGTTTCCGTCACGCGCGACTGGGCCATCGGTAAAGCCGGCAGGCTGCTGGTCCGCAACAAGGCGGACATGCACCGCTTCGTGGAGCTCACGCGCGGCTGCACCTGCGTCATGGGCCGGAAGACCTACGAGAGCTTCCCGGGAGGTCCGCTCAAGGGCCGCCGCAACGTGATCGTGACGCACGACGCCGCCTACGTGCCGCCCAAGGCGGAGGACCTCCCCGCGGGCACGACGGTGGACGTGGTGACGTCTCCGCAGGCGGCGCTCGACGCGACGTCCGCGGACGCTCGCGTGTGGCTCATAGGCGGCGAGTCGCTGTACCGCGCCCTTCTTTCCCGCTGCTCCAGCTGCTACGTCACAAGAAACGACACGGTGGTGCCCGGCGCGGACGCGTTCTTCCCGAACCTGGACGAGGACCCTTCGTGGGTGCTCGCCGAGCGCGAGGACGGCGGCGTCACGAAGGCGGGCGTCGCATTTGACTTCGCGCGCTACGACAGGCGCGCGTAACGTCTGATACGGACGGGCACGGGGCCGTCCATCCACTACGATGGCCGCAGGGCCTACGGGCGGAGAAGAGCCTCCGCCGCGGCCACGAGCTCCCTCGCGTCCCCACAGCCGCACTCGACCCTGAGCCACGCGCCGCCCGCGGCCGTGGCCAGGCGCTGCACGCGGCTTGCCGTGGCGCCGGGCACGTATCGTCCGCACAGGTCGACGGAGCCGTCCACGCTTTGGTCCACCGCGCGCCACGCGACGTCCGCATCCACGAGCACGTCGACGACGGGACCGAAGCCGTCCTCCAGGTTCGCGGCCGCGGCCTCGTACGAGGGGTCGTCCGTGAGGCCGGGGTAGCGCACGTCGCGCACCACGGGGTGGCAGCGCAGGTATGCCGCCATGACCTGCGCGACGTCGTTCGCGCGGCGGCGGCGCTCGTCGAAGGTCGCCATGCCGGCCGCAAGCGCGCGCAGCCGCTGCCCGTCCGGCACGGGCAGCGCAGACGCCACGTCCGCCATGCCGGCGCAGCCATCCCTTCCCTGCAGGGCCTCGCGGCGGAGGCCCACCATCGCCATGCCGCAGCCGGACTGGCAGACGACGCGGTCGAGCGAGGCGAGGGCAACGTCCGCCCCCAGCCTGCCGGCGGGGCATCCCAGTGCGGACGTCAGGCTCACGTCAACCGCAAGCGGAATGCGCTCGGCGACGGGCGCCTCGTCACGGCGGCGCGCCAGCGTCCGCACGTCGCGCATGCGGATGGGCGTCCCGCCGAGGGGCTCCGCCACGGCCGTCGGGTCGATTCCCAGCCGGCGTGCCACGTCCGCGACGTCCGGCGCCGCAACGACCCACGCGCGGCTACGGCCGCCAAGGGCCCGGGCAAAGGTGCGGCAGGCGTCCCGCAGGGTCTCCCCCGCCAAGGCGTCGCGCCCTTCTCGCCCGGCGTGCGGCGCGTCCATGCGTGCCGCGTCCGTGCGCGTTTGCTCCTGTCCCATCGCTCTCCCCTCCCGGCGCGTTTCGCCCCCGTGGCGCACGTGTGCCGCCGTCGCAAAAGGGGCCGCCCCGCGGGACGGCCCCTGTCTTGCCAAGATGGTGTCGCGCTGCCCTAGCCGCGGCGCTCCTTGATCTCGGCGCAGATGTCCTTCACGAAGTCGGCAAGGTCGCGCTGCGTGGTCTCGTTCGTCGCGCGGTCGCGGACGCTGATGTTGCCGGCCTCCTTCTCCTTCTCGCCCAGGATGAGCATGTAGGGGACGCGGTCCACGGAGCGGGCCTCGCGGATCTTGTAGCCGATCTTCTCGTCGCGGTCGTCCACCTTCACGCGGACGCCGGCGTCGCGCAGCGTCTGCGCGACCTCGTTCGCGTAGTCACGGGTCTTCTCGCTCACGGGGAGCACCTTGACCTGGCAGGGCGAGAGCCACGTGGGGAACTTGCCGGCATACTGCTCGATGAGCATGCCGATGAAGCGCTCGAAGCTGCCGAAGCCCGCGCGGTGGATCATGATCGGCTGCTTCTTGGTGCCGTCCTTGTCCACGTACTCAAGCTGGAAGTTGTGCGGCAGCTGGAAGTCGAGCTGGATGGTGCCGCACTGCCACTCGCGGCCCAGGCAGTCCTCCAGGTGGAAGTCGATCTTGGGGCCGTAGAACGCGCCGTCGCCGGGGTTGAGCTTGTAGTCCACGTGCATGGCCTCGAGCGCCTTCTTCAGGCCCTCCTCCGCGCGCTCCCAGTCCTCGTCGGAGCCCATGGAGTTCTCCGGGCGGGTGGACAGCTCCACGCGGTACGGGAAGCCAAACTGCGCGTAGTATGCCGTGATCAGGTGCGCGACGTCCGTCACCTGCTCCGTGATCTGGTCCGGACGGATGAACAGGTGGGCGTCGTCCTGCTGGAACTCGCGCACGCGGAACAGGCCGTGCAGCGCGCCCTTCAGCTCGTGGCGGTGGTCGATGCCGGCCTCGGCGAGCTTCAGCGGCAGGTCACGGTAGCTGCGCGGCTTGCTCTTGTAGATGAGGCACGCGCCGGGGCAGTTCATCGGCTTGATCGCGTAGTCCTCGTCGTCGATCTTCGTGGTGTACATGTTCTCTTTGTAGTGGTCCCAGTGACCGGAGGTCTCCCACAGCTTGCGCGAGAGGATGATCGGCGTCTGCACCTGGTCGTAGCCGTACTTGTCCTGCATCTCCTGCCAGTACTGCATGAGGGAGTTGCGGATGCGCATGCCGTTGGGCAGCCAGAACGGGAAGCCGGGGCCGGCCTCGTTCATCATGAAGATCTCCATCTCCTGGCCGATCTTGCGGTGGTCGCGCTTCTCGGCCTCCGCCAGCAGGGCAAAGTGCTCGTCCATCTCCTGCTTGTTGCGGAAGGCGACGCCGTTGACGCGGGTGAGCATCTTGTTCTTGCTGTCGCCCTTCCAGTACGCGCCAGAGACGCCCGTCAGCTTGAACGCCTTCAGCGCCTTCGTGTACAGGATGTGCGGGCCCACGCACATGTCAACGTACTCGCCCTGCTTGTAGAACGTGATGCGCGCGTCCTCGGGAAGGTCGCCGATGTGCTCCACCTTGTACTTCTCGCCGCGCTCCTCCATGTGCTTGATGGCCTCCGCGCGCGGGAGCTCGTACGTCTCGAACTTCAGGTTCTCCTTGCAGATCTTGCGCATCTCGTCCTCGATGGCCGGGAAGTCGTCCTCGGAGATCTTGGTGCCCTCGGGAAGGTCGATGTCGTAGTAGAAGCCGTTGTCCGTGGCGGGGCCGTACGCGAAGTCCGCCTGGGGGTACAGGCGCTTGATGGCCTGCGCCATGATGTGCGCCGCGGAGTGACGAAGTACGTGGAGCTCCTCGTCGGCGGGAACCTCTCCCACGTGACCGTCGTTGTAAAGAACCTTCATGCTCGCAACCTTTCGTGTGTGGGGCGTGCCCGCCATGGGTCCCGCCCTCAGACATTGCCGTGAAATGATGTAAGTGCCGTGTGATGACCTTGCTCATACCAAGGGAGAAGAGCGTGCGCGCCCGGCCGAAGCCCTGGGGTCAACGCAGCGCGGCGCCTGCCGCAAGACGGCGCGTGGCCGTCCCATCGAAAGGACAGGCGCCTAGATAGTCGTCGTAGTGGTGGTGGGAATACCGTTCGCGTTGGCGCGACTCGCGCGCGTGCGTGGGCAGAACCTGTACTCGTCACTGTTCGAACGCATGACCTGACGACTCCCCCGTGCCTGACGGCACGACTTGCGTTTGCCGACGGCCCACGGCCGTTCGCAAACCAATTACAGACGTGACTACTTTACAACAGCTTCGTGCGATATGTGGCCGCGACCTCCGCGTCAGCCAAAAGCCACATGCGCAGGCACGCGAGGCGGCCATGCACCCGGCACGAAAAGGGCACCGCGACTTGCGCGGTGCCCTTGCAGGTGACTTCCTTGTGCGACGCTATCGGATGTCGCGCTACTGGATGCGGGTGCGGCAGTACGGGCACACCTTCCAGTCCGCGTTCAGCGGGCGGTGGCAGGTGGGGCAGACGTTGCGCACCTGGGTGTTGCAGATGGGGCACACCACGAAGTCGCGGTCGATGGGCGCGCCGCACTTGGGGCAGATGCCATAGTGGCTGAGCTGGTGCTCGCGAAGCGCGATGTCCAGGTCCTGCTCCTCGCGGTCCACCAGGTAGGAGCTGGGACGCAGGATCACGTACGCCAGAAGGCCCACGATGGGGATGATGGAGATGACGGCCCACAGCCACCAAGGCTCCGCCCCGCGGCGCTGGGCGTCGCGGATGACGTAGACGATGGAGAGGATGTAGAGCATGACAAGGCACGCAACCATGAGGTAGAGCACCATGCGGACTTCGGGCGTAATCAGCTGGTCGAGAAGCTCAGACATGTCTTAGTGACCTTTCTTATTTGACATACGTGCTTCCCGGCTTGCGCTCGCAGGAAGCTGCAGCATCGCAGAAGATTGTAACAGACTGCGCGCGGGCGCCGCGCGCGATGGGCATTTGTGCAGGTTGCGCACAAGCTCACTACATCGCGCAACGTCCGCGGCGTTGCCGCTAATCGTAGCGCTCGTCAAACACGCGGCGCGTCTTCTTCTCGCTGCGCGGCAGCACGCCCAGCTCCACGATCTTCACGAGCGGCGTGAAGCCTATGCGGTTGCGGCACTCGTGCGCCACCTCGTCCGCGAGCGCGAGGAAGTTCTGCGTGCCGTCCGTCTCCACGTACAGGCGCATGGTGTCGCGCCCCTCCAGGTGAGACAGGCGGATCTGGTACTCGCTCGACAGCTGCGGGAACGACGCGATAACCTCCTCGACCTGGCGTGGGAACACGTTGACGCCGTGGATCTTGAACATGTCGTCCGATCGGCCGCGGATGGTGTCGATGCGCGGAAAGCGGCTGCCGCACGGGCACTGGCCGGGGATGATGCGGCTGAGGTCGTGCGTGCGGAAGCGGATGAGCGGCGCGCCCTCCTTCACGAGCGTGGTGATGACGATCTCTCCCCACTCGCCGTCCGGCACGGGCTCGCCGGTGGCAGGGTCCACCACCTCGATGTAGACGTAGTCGTCCCAGTAGTGGATGCCGTCGTTCTCCCTGCAGCTGATGCCGATGCCCGGACCGTACACCTCCGTCAGCCCGTAGATGTCGAACGACTCGATCCCGAGGCCCTCGTTGATGCGGCGGCGGATCTTCTCGCCCCAGCGCTCGGACCCTATGACGCCGCGGCGCAGGCAGATCCCGTCCCGGAGGCCACGCTTCTGCACCTCCTCCGCCAGCAGCAGCGCGTAGCTGGACGTGGCGCAGATGACCGTGGACTGCATGTCCATCATGAACTGGAGCTGCTTCTCGGTGTTGCCGGGGCCCATGGGAATGGCCATGGCACCGAGCTTCTCCGCGCCGGCCTGGAAGCCGATGCCCGCGGTCCAGAGGCCGTAGCCGGGCGTTATCTGCACGCGGTCGCGGTTCGTGACGCCGGCCATCTGGTAGCAGCGGGCGAACTGCGTGGCCCAGTCCTCCACGTCGCGCGCGGTGTACGGGACGATGACCGGCGTGCCCGTGGTGCCTGAGCTCGAGTGGATGCGCACGATCTTCTCCTCTGGGACCGCGGCGAGGCCCAGCGGATACGCCTCGCGGAGGTCCTGCTTGGACGAGAAGGGCAGGCGCCCGAAGTCGTCGGCGTCTGCCACGCCGGAGATCCCGGCCTCCTTCAGGCGGCGTCCGTAGAAGTTGTCCGACGCGCGGAGGCGCGCGATCTGCGTGTTGACGAGCTCGAGCTGGGTGTCGCTTATCTGCATCTTTCCTCCCGGTTGGGTGGTCTTTGTACGGCGCGGCGGCGTGCTACAGCGAGGCGCCGTAGTCGAGCGCGCGGTCGTTGAGCGCGAGGAAGCGCTCCGGCACCACGTCGTGCACGGCGGCGCGCACCTCCTCTACGGAAAAGCCGAGCGCGCCCGTGCGCGCGGCCGCACCCAGCAGCAGCACGTTCAGCACCTTCGTGGAGCCAAGCTCGCGCGCGGCGGCGTCCGCGTCCACCACGGTGAGGCTCTTGACGGCGCCCTCCAGGTAGCCCATGACGGCATCGAGGTCGTACGCCGGGCCGCCCGTGACGGCCGATACCGGCACGACGGGCCGCCCGCTCACGACGACGGCGCCGTCGGGCTTGAGCAGGTGCAGCTGGCGCGCGGCCTCCGCCGGCTCGAACGCGAGGATGACGTCCGCGCGGCCGCTGCCCACCAGGGGCGAAGCCACGCCCTTGCCCACGCGCACGTGGCTGAGGACGGAGCCCCCGCGCTGCGCCATGCCAATGGTCTCTGCCGTCTTGACGGGAAGCCCCTTCCGCATGGCCGCCGTCGCAAGCAGGCGGGACGCGAGCACCGTGCCCTGGCCGCCCGTCCCGCACAACACGATGTCACGCCTCATACGCACAGCCTCCCGATATCGCGTCGAACGGGCACACCTGCTCGCACAGCGTGCAGCCCGTGCACTGCGAGTCGTCTATCTTTACCTTGCCGTCTGCCTGCGGCACGAGCGCGGGACAGCCCAGCTGCTTCACGCAGCGCTGGCAGCCCACGCAGCGCGCCTGGTCCACGTGGCTTTGCGCGCCCGGCTTGTACAGGAACACGCACGGGCTCTTGAAGATGATGGCCTTAACGCCGGGCTCCGCGTCCACGCGCGCGACGGTCTCCACCGTCGCCTGCAGGTTGAGCGGGTCCACCGTCTCGACCACGGTAAGGCCGATTGCCCTGAGGACGCGCTCGATGCTCACGGGGGTGACCTTCTCGCCCATGGCCGTACGGCCCGTGCCGGGATGCGGCTGGTGGCCGGTCATGGCGGTGGTGGAGTTGTCCAGCACGCAGAGCGTCATGTTGGCCTGGTTGTAGAACGCGTTTACGACGCCCGTGATGCCGGACGCGAAGAACGTGGAGTCGCCCACGAAAGCGAAGCAGTGCGTGTCGGGCTCCACGCGGCCCACGCCCTGCGCGATGTTGATGCCGGCGCCCATGCACAGGCAGGTGTCGCACATGTCGAGCGGGCGGGCGTTTCCCAACGTGTAGCAGCCGATGTCGCCGCAGTAGATGGTCTTCTTGCCGCGCATGGCCTGCTTGACCGCATAGAAGCTCGCGCGGTGCGGGCAGCCGGCGCAGAGCACGGGCGGCCTCACGGGAAGCTGCGGCGGATCAGGCCAGCCAGCGCCGCAGGCGACGTCGCGCCCCAGGAACGCGTCGAGCACCTGGCCCACGTACTCCACGGAGTTCTCTCCGGACGGCTTCACGTCGCCGGAGAGCTTGCCGCGCACCGTCACGTCCAGGTGGTGCCTGCCCGCGAGCGCCGTGAGGGCGCGCTCGATCACGGGGTCGAGCTCCTCCACGCACAGGACCTCGTCCACGCCGTCCAGGAACTCGAGCGCAAGGTCGTCCGGGAACGGGAACGGCGTCGCCACGCGCAGCACGCGGCACTCGCCCTCGGCAAGGTTCTCGCGAACGTACTGGTAGTTGATGCCGTGCGTCGCAATTGCCTTGCGAGAAGGGCGCGGCGCCGCGGCGCTGGCATGGGTTGCGGCACCGGCGGGGGTTGCAGCGCCGGCGTGGGTTGCGGCGCCGTGGCCCGCCTCCCAATCCACGAAGTTTCCGGCGTACGAGCCCAGCTCGTGCGAGAGCCTGGCGTTTCTCTGCTCGATGCGCGCGTGCGCCTGCACGGAGAGGCGCGGGAAGATGACCCACTTGGAGGAGTCCTTCACGAAGCCCTCGGGGTCGCTTCTGAGGTAGTCCTCTGGCTCGAGGACGTCGATCGCCTCATACCCGTGGTCCACGCGCGTGGTCGGCCGCAGGAACACGGGGCTGTGGAGCTCCTCTGAGAGCGCGAAAGCGTCGCGCATCATCTGGTACGCGTCCGCGATGCCGGACGGGTCAAGGCACGGCACCTTGCTGAACTGGGCAAACGTGCGCGTGTCCTGCTCGGTCTGCGACGAGATGGGACCGGGGTCGTCCGCGACCACGATGACCATGCCGCCCTTGACGCCGATGTACTCCAGGCTCATCAGGGGGTCGGCCGCCACGTTCAGGCCCACGCACTTCATGGTCACGAGCGAGCGTGCGCCTGCGTACGACGCGCCGGCCGCCACCTCGAGCGCGGCCTTCTCGTTCACGGACCACTCCACGTACACGTCGCCGGGGTTGCGCTTCGCGACGGTCTCGATGATCTCCGTCGAGGGCGTGCCGGGATACCCCGCCACCACGTCCACGCCGGCGGCGAGTGCACCCAGTGCCATCGCCTCGTTTCCCATCAGGAACTCTTTGTGCATGGGCAAACCTCCCCCGCCAGCCGCGCCCGCAGCGCGCGGCCATGCATCGGCACACAACAAGCTTTTAATCACTCTACAAAAGGAGCGGCGCGGCCGCGCCGCAAGTTGGCAAACTTTCGAATCTGTTAATCGAGCGCGCGGCCGCGCACGGCAGGGCACGCCTGGCGAGCGGGGAATGCGGTCGGCGTCACATTGGCGGCGCGCGGACGCGCTCAAAAAATCGCACATCGCGATGTGCGACCGTGTGCGATGAACCCCTCCAGACCAACTAGCTGCGAGAACGCAAAAACGCGGGAATTCGCACATCGCGATGTGCGAATTCGTTCGACGTTGCCGCGGGCAATTGTGCGCAAACGAGGCCGCTCGCCCCACCTTGGTACCACCTGCCAGCCACTTCGTGCGGCATGACGGGCAGGCGAAGGATAACGCCTATCATGTGGCGCAGGCAGTCGTCCCACGTGGGGCGAGCACCTTCTTGCAACGCGCGATCTCGCCGGGAGGAACCGCCATGCCTCGCGTTCCCTACCTCAGGTCCTACCTCCTTCTGTCCAGAAGGCGTTGGGCGTTGGCCATGCTCGCCGCGATCGCGGGGGCCGTCCTTCTCGCCACGCTCGTGCCGTTTGCCACAGACAGCGCGTACAACTACTCGGTGGACAGGTACTACGAGACGTACAGCTTTCTCCTTCACCAAGGCGGAACCATAAGCGATGCGGAACACCGACAGGCCAGAAGGCTCGAGTCGATCATCGAAGAGACGGACCCGGCTGAATACTGCCGCAAGGTCCGCAGCTACGAGCTTCGGGGGATCAAGGAGCGGAAATCCCAGGGCCGGTCGTCGGACCCGGACACGCGAAGGCTGTATTCCTTCACGACCACGTTCCTGAACGCGGTGTGCAAGCTGAGCTCGCCCGCCCTGTACCAGGGAACGGACGACATGCCCGGGCTAATGCTGGTCGCATACTACCTTGGGGCGCTGCCCTCCCCCGTTCTGTTGCTCGCGCCGTTTGCCCTGCTGTGGGTCATCGCGCGGGAGAACGCATCGTCCAGGCTCCTCTCACACGCACCGCTCTCCCCCGCCGGCATGTGGCTGTACCTGGGATGCCTCGGCGCACTGCTCGCTCTCGTCTTCTCGCTCGTCCCCATGCTTCCCGCCTTTGTGTTGGGCGTCATCAGGAACGGCGTGGGTGACCTCGCCTACCCCATCATCTATTGGCAGGACGACGTGCTCGTGAGGACGACCCTCGGACGCGAGCTCGTGCGGTACGCGGGGTTCTTCCTCATTGCGGGGTTCTGCCTGGGCACGCTCTGCCACCTCGCGACCTCGCTGCGGGCGCCTGCCGTCATGGCCGCCGGCATCGCGCTTCTGGTGCCGCCGTGCCTGGACGACTACTATGACCTGGGCGCGATCTTCCCGGACGCGCTAGCCTCCCTGCCGTCCACGTACTTCTCCGCAGACAGGATCCTTGGCAGGCTCGGCGGCATTGGCGCCCAGAACGCCATACCCATAGCAGGCGCGAACGCGACGCGGGGCGCGCTCTCCATCGCCGTGCTCATCGCGCTCATGGGGCTGGCCGGCGTGCTCGCGAGGTCGGCCGCGCTCGCGAGGTCCTACGGCCATGCGCGTAAGGCGGCATCGGAGCAGGCCATCCCCAGGGGACGGCTGCTCGTGGCACGCGATGTCAGCGTGGGCTACACCAAGAACCAGCCGCTCGTGACAGGCGCACTCTCCCTTGCGAGCGGCGGCGTCGTGGGCTTCGTCGCGCCAAACGGATATGGCAAGACGACGCTCCTTGCCGCGCTCGCGGGCGTCCCGCAGCGCCCGCGCGCAACGTCCGTCGATGCCGTGGCCGTGGCGGCGGCGGGCGGCGGCTGCGTCAGCCCGCGCAGCCAGGCCGCGTGGAGCAGGTCCGTCTTCCTGCTGCCTGGCGCCGGCTCCGTGCTGTACGACCACCTGACGCCCGACCAGACCATCGAGCTCGTGCGTTGCCTGTGGCGCTGCGTGCCGGAACGCGACACGCTCGCTGACATGGCGGCCGATGGCTTCAGGCGCAAGCGCATCGCCACGCTCTCGCAGGGCATGCGCCAGCAGGCTGCCGTCGCGGTCGCGCTCGCGACGCAGGCGCCGGTCCTGCTGCTGGACGAGCCCATGAACGCGCTCGACCCTACGAACCGACAGCTCGCGAACGAGCAGGTCCGCGCGTACGCGGAAGAGGGCCGCTGCGTCTTCATGTCGTCCCACCTCCTGAACGACCTGGAGGAGGTCTGCGACGGCGCGTACCTCATTCGCGACGGCGCGCTCGTGGACGCCGGCGGCAGGCATCGCCCGCCGCTCCCTGCGCTGTATTGGGAGTTCTACCCTCGCCCGCAGCAGGCGTAGCCAGCAGGCCTGGCTCAGCAGCCGTAGCACGGCTCCCGCACCGCGCGCGGGCGAGAAGAGCCATGCAAACGGGCGGCCGCCGGCACCATGCCAGCGACCGCCCCGTTCTTGTCACGCTATCACGCGCGGCAGCGCACCAATGCTACTCGAAGTCCGCGATCTGGCCCTTAAGCTGCTCGATCGTGGTCGTGAGCTCAGCCTGCTGCGCGCGCTTCTTCTCGATGACGGCAGGTGCCGCCTTCGCGACGAAGCCCTCGTTGGAGAGGGTCCTGCTCACGGAGCTCAGGTCCTTCTCGGCCTTCTCGAGCTCCTTCCTCAGGCGCTTCGCCTCCGCGGCAAGGTCGACGAGGCCACCGAGCGCCACGAAGATCTCGAGCGTGCCGTCGGCCACCGTGACCGATCCCTCCGGCTTCTGCTGCTCGTGGCCAAGGGCGAGCTGGTCCACGCGGCCGACGGAGCAGATGAAGCCGCGCTGGGCCTCGAGCACCGCGGCGTCCTCCGCGGAGGAGCGCACCGCGACGTCCAGCTCGACCTTCGGGGACAGGCGGTAGCGGGCGCGGGTGGAGCGCACGGCGGAGACCACGCGCTTCGCGAGGTCGAAGTCGTGCTCGGCCTTGTCGTTCACGAACTTCGCGAAGTCATCGGGCTCGGGCCACTTCGCGACCATCAGGAACTTGGCGGAGTGGTCGTCCAGGCCGCTTGCCGGCAGCTTGTCCCACACGCTCTCCGTCACGAACGGCATCACCGGGTGCAGCAGGCGCATCGACGCGTCCAGCACGAAGACGAGGTTGCGCTGGACCTGCAGCTTCTCCTCGGGCGTCCCGTCAAGCAGGCGGCCCTTGCACAGCTCGATGTACCAGTCGCACACCTCGTTCCAGAAGAACGACTGGATGTTGCGTGCGTAGTCGCCAAACTCGTAGTCCTCGAGCTGCCTCGTGGACTCCGCCACCACCTTCGCGAGGCGGCTGAGCATCCACGCGTCCTCCGGCGTCTCGGCCTTGGGGGCGCCGGGCACGTAGCCCGCGAGGTTCATCTGGACAAAGCGGCTCGCGTTCCAGATCTTCGTCACGAAGGAGCGCGCCTGCTCGGTGCGCGGGCTGTCGATGAGCTCCTTCGTCTTCTTGTTGATGTTAGCGTCGAACTTGACGTCCTGGTTGTTGGTGATGAGCGTCAGCAGGTTGAAGCGCATGGCGTCGGCGCCGTACTTCGCCATCAGGTCCATGGGGTTAACGCCGTTGCCCTTGGACTTGGACATGCGGCTGCCGTCCTTGGCCAGGATCGTCGCGTAGATGTACACGTCGTGGAACGGGACCTCGTCCGTGAAGTACAGCGAGCTCATGATCATGCGCGCGACCCACAGCGCGATGATGTCGCGGGCGGTCACGAGCACCTTCGTGGGGTGGTGCCCCTCCATCTGCTCGGGGTGGTCGGGCCAGCCCTGCGTGGCGAAGGTCCACAGCTGCGAGCTGAACCAGGTGTCCAGCACGTCGGGGTCCTGGTGCACGTGGTGGCCGCCGCACTTCGGGCACACGTCCGTGTCCTCCATGAGGGCGTCCTCCCAGCCGCAGTCCTCGCAGTAGAACACCGGGATGCGGTGGCCCCACCACAGCTGGCGGCTGATGCACCAGTCCTTCAGGTTGTCCATCCACGTGAGGTACGTCTGGGTCCAGCGCTCCGGGTGGAACTTGATCTCGCCGTCCCTCACGACCTCGGTCGCGCGCTCCTTCAGCTTGTCCACGGCCACGAACCACTGCTCGCTCAGCCACGGCTCGAGAGCGGTGTCGCAGCGATAGCAGTGCATGACGGAGTGCTCGAGGTCCTCGATGTGATCGAGCAGGCCATGCTCGTCAAACCACTTCACGACGGCCTCGCGGCACTCGTCGCGGTCCATGCCGCTGAACTCGCCGTAGCCGTCGACCACGTGGGCCGTCTCGTCGAAGATGTTGATCTGCGGCAGGTCGTGCGTCTGGCCCATCGCGTAGTCGTTCGGGTCGTGCGCGGGCGTCACCTTCACGAAGCCGGTGCCGAACTTGGGGTCGACGTGCCAGTCGCTGAAGATGGGGATCTCGCGGTCCACGATCGGCAGCATGACGGTCTTGCCCACGAGCTTCTGCTTGTCCGGGTCCTGCGGGCTCACGGCAATGCCGGTGTCGCCGAGCATGGTCTCCGGGCGGGTGGTGGCCACGGTCACGTACTCGATGCCGTCGACGGACTCCGTGAGCGGGTAGCGCAAGAACCACAGGTGGCCGTGCTCATCGTGGTACTCCGCCTCGTCGTCGCTGATGGCCGTGCGGCAGCTGGGGCACCAGTTCACGATGCGCTTGCCACGGTAGATCAAGCCGTCGTGGTACCAGTCGCAGAACACCTTGCGCACCGCGCGGCTGAACTCCGGCGACATCGTGAACTTCTCGTCGTCGAAGTCGATGGAGCAGCCCATGCGCTTGATCTGGCTGACGATGGTCCCGCCGTACTCATGGGTCCAGTCCCAGCACGCGTCCAAGAACTTCTCGCGCCCTATCTCCAGGCGAGAGATGCCCTCGCTCTTGAGCTTCTTGTCGACCTTGGTCTGCGTCGCGATGCCGGCGTGGTCCGTGCCCAGGATCCAGCGGGTGGAGCGGCCGCGCATGCGGTTGTAGCGGATGAACGTGTCCTGGATCGTGTCGTCCATGGCGTGGCCCATGTGCAGGATGCCCGTGACGTTGGGGGGCGGGATGACGACGGTGCAGTCGCCCACTCCCTTGCTGCGCTGGTAGCAGCCCGCGTCGATCCAGCTCTTGATGAGCTCGGGCTCCGCGGTCTGCGGGTCGTAGTTCTTTGGCATTTCTTCCACGGTGTGTACCGCCTTCTTACGCGCCCCCGCAGACGGTGTTGGCACTCGTGTAGTGAGCGCGCGCCTCCGCCGAGGCTGGCTTACGTTGCGACCCGCCCGCAGCCAGCGGGCAAAGTCAAGCAAACAGCATAGCACGGCCGGGCGGTGCCCCACGCGCCACGCCGTGCTACAGTCTTTACCACACATCGTTAGGGGGCCGTCGGCCCCCGCTAGGCATCGAGGGGAACCGCATGGGCGAGAAGAACGCGGACGTTCCGGCAGGAGCCAGCTCGGGGGGCGGCGCGATCGAGCCGGAGACGGCCACCGACAGGCTGAGGATCATCCTGGGCCAGGAGCGCCTGGACGTGCTCGCGTCCTCGCGCGTGCTCGTGCTGGGGCTGGGCGGCGTCGGGTCGAACTGCGTGGAGGCGCTCGCGCGCGGCGGCGTGGGCGAGCTCGTGCTGGTGGACCGCGACGTGGTGCAGCCGTCAAACATCAACCGGCAGGCCGTGGCGTACCACTCAACCATCGGCCGCGCGAAGACGGACGTGATGGAAGAGATCGTGCACGACATCAACCCGACCTGCAAGGTCACCACCGTGCACCAGTTCCTCTCGAAGGAGAACCTCGTACCGACGCTCGAGGCGCTCCCCCGCCCTGACTACGTGGTGGACGCCATCGACACCATCTCGCAGAAGCTCATCGTCGCCAAGTGGTGCCAGGACCGCGGGCTGCGACTGATATCCAGCATGGGCGGGGCGAACAAGCTAAACCCGGAGCGCCTGCGCTTCTCGACCATCGAGAAGACCAAGTCGTGCCCCATCTGCAAGGTCATGCGCAAGGAGTGTCGCAAGCGCGGCATCAGGGGCCTGCAGGTGCTGTACTCGTCCGAGGTGCCCATGCCCGTCACGCCGCGCGGCGCCGAGCTGCCGGACGGCAGGCGGCCCGAGAAGGGCGTCACGCTGGGCACCATGAGCTACATGCCGCCCATCATGGGCCAGATGATAGCCGGCCGCGTTATATGCGACCTCGCGGACCTGCACAGCGACCTCGATGTGCAGGAGCCCATCGTGGCGCCACGCAGGCGCGGGGGCAGGTAGCCATGCGGCTGTTCGACGCGCACTGCCACCTGGACTTCATGTCGAACATGGGCGACGTCGCGCGCGACGCCGAGGCAGACGGCCTGCACGTGCTCGCGACCACGGTGACGCCCCGGGGCTACCTGCGCGCGCGGGACGCCCTTGCGGGGCTTCCCAACGTGAGCGTCGCCGTGGGCGCGCACCCGTGGTGGGTGGCGGACGGACGGCTCTCGCCTGCGGACGTCAGGGCGGCGGCCGACCTCGCCGGTACGGCACGCTACGTGGGCGAGGTCGGCATGGACTTCTCGCCCAGGCACGTGCCGGAGGGCTCGCGGGACGCCCAGCGGGCAGCGTTTCGGCTCGTCTGCGAGGCCGCGGCCGCCGGGAGCGACCCCGCGCATCCCACGGTCATGTCCATCCACTCCGTCAGGTCCGCGGGAGAAGTGCTTGGCATCCTGAGCCAAACGGGCTGCCTCGAGCGCTGCCGCTGCGTGTTCCACTGGTTCTCGGGCAGCTCGGACGAGCTCCACGCCTCCGTGGTCGCGGGCTGCTGGTTCTCCGTCAACCCCATGATGCTGCGCACGCGCCGCGGTCGCGAGTACGCGCGGCAGGTACCGCTCGGCCACCTCCTGACCGAGACGGACCTTCCGCCCGGCGAGGGCGTGCCGTTTTCCGCCGCCCAGATCGAGGGCGCTCTCAGGGAGTGCCTCGCGGGCATCGCAGAGGCGCGCTCGTGCGACGCGGATGTGCTGGCGCGCACCGTGTGCGACAACGCGGAGCGGCTCCTCGCATAGCGGTTGGCGGCGATGGCGAGGGAGCGCAGGACAAGAGGGGCGAGAAGGGCGAGGTTCCATGGCCGACGGTTCGACACAACGTAAGGGCGTCTTGGGCAGCGCGGCCGCGGGGGCGATCGCCCAAAGGGTCACGCACCTGCTGCGGGCGGCGTTCGAGCAGCCGACGCAGTTAAGCCCCGAGGAGTCACGCGCCCTCGGGACGAGGCTTAGAGACAAGCTCCCGCCTGCGGCGCTTGCGCAATGGCCGCCGGCCGGCACCACCCGTCCCGACCCGCTCGATCTGCTCAGGGACCAGGACGCCAGCCGCGTGAGCGAGCTCGTCCCCATCCGCTACGAGCGCATGGCCGCCGACCCCTTCGCGTACTACCGCGGCTGCGCACTCCCCATGGCCGGCGACCTCGCGTGCCTCCCCACGACTTCCCTCCGCGTGCAGGCTTCCGGCGACGCCCACCTCGCGAACTTCGGCATATTCGCCACCCCGGAGCGCCACCTGGCATTCGACCTCAACGACTTCGACGAGACCGCACGCGGCCCCTGGGAGTGGGACCTCAAGCGGCTCGCCGCTTCGGTGGAGGTGTGCGCCCGCATGCTCGGGCTTTCCGGCGGCAAGGCCGAGAAGGCCGTTCTCGCCTGCGTCGGAGGCTACCACCAGGCCATGCGGCAGTTCGCCGAGATGGGCAACCTCGAGGTGTGGTACGCCGAGGCGGACGAGGAGCACGTCGAGGAGCTCGTCGAGGAGCATGGCGACAAGTCGACCCGCAAGGCGTTCGCGAAGGACTTCGACAAGGCCGAGAAGAGAAACAACGCCCGCGCCGTCGCCAAGTTCACCGAGGTCTCGGACAATGGGCTCCGCTTCGTGAGCGACCCTCCCCTGATCGTCCCCCTTCGTGACATCGAGGCCCAGAGCCCGCAGGGCGATGCCGCGGCCGCGCTTGCGGACAGGCTCGCCCACGACGCGAGCCTCACCCGCGAGGACGCCTCCGCAAAGCTCATACGTCTCATCCTCAGGGGCTACCGAAAGTCGCTGCCAGAGAGCAGGCGCGCGCTCCTCGACTCCTACCACGGCGTCGACATCGCGCGCAAGGTCGTGGGCGTGGGGTCCGTCGGCCTGCGGACGTGGATCTGCGTGTTCGAGGGCGCAGGTCCCGCCGACGCGCTCGTGCTGCAAATCAAGGAGGCGGAGGAGTCCGTGCTCGAGCGCTACGTGGGAAGGAGCGGCTACGCGGAGCACGGCCAGCGCGTGGTGGAGGGACAGCGCGCCATCCAGGTCGCGTCCGACGCCTTCCTGGGATGGACGCGCCTGCCCGCGGATGACGGCAGGCTCCACGACTACTACGTGAGGCAGCTATGGGACGGAAAGGGCGCTCCCGACCTCACGAAGATTGACGCGCATCGCCTTGCGCACCTCTCCGCCCTGTGCGGATGGACCCTCGCGCGGGCCCACGCCCGCACGGGAAACCGCTTCGCCATCGCGGCATACCTCGGACAGGACGACAAGGCGGACGAGGCGCTCCGCACGTTCGCCACGAGGTATGCGGACCAGACCGAGAGGGACTACGAGGCACTTCTCGCCGCGCGCAGGGCGGGGCGCCTCTGCTGAGGTCCGCAAAATGTTGCGCAACATTTTGCGGATGCGTCACCGTGCGCTGCCGTACCATCCTAGGAACGGAAACGAAGTCCGCAAGCCCGGAACGTGGGGGCTTGGTCGCCTGGGTGTGGCGAATCTCTCTTGTCCCACATCGTCACCACATCGCAGGAAAGGCCGCAAGCATACATGGAGACTCCAAGTCACATTCTCTATGCTGACCTCAAGGCCTTCGGCCACATATCCAACCGCGACGCCGCCATGATCCTCCTGAGCCCGACGGCAAGCGCCAACGGCATGCCGATCCGCGGGCGCGCGGGCACCGACCGCACGTTCCTCTCGCGCGACATCGTCCACGCAAGGCCCGGCCGCTACGGAACGGAGGCGTTCAACAGCTTCCCAAGGTCCGCCCAGCAGCTCGAGAACCTGATCCTCTCCCACCTCAGGGAGGCAGGCTCGGGTCCCGCGCAGTTCGACAGGCACTACCGCGGGCAGGCCGCCGACTCCATGCGCAACGCAATCGCGAGGTTCGGGCAGGACGGGAACCTCTACCAGAACGCGCTCGACAGGATCTGGGCCGCTAAGCAGCTAGGCGACGGCGAGAAGAGCCACCTCGGCTTCATGCTCTTCGTGGCGACCGGGTGCCTCGGCGACCCTCGGGTCTCCATCGGCATCGTGGATGCCTACTCGCGGGCATGCTACGCGGACGGCCTCCACACCATGGAGACGCGCATCGGCAGTGAGCGTCCGTCTAGCGCAGCGGCGGAAGACGATGTCTGCCTGGGAATACTTCGCATCGACAACGGCGAGGCAAGACTTCCCGTATACCCGCTCTCGCTCGAGCCGGAGGGGACCATCATCGGCGCGCTCGCACCGGGTGCGCAGGACGTGACCGCCGTCGGAAGCGACGTCTCCGCCCGGCACGCCAGGATCTGGCGGTCGCATGGCACCTGGTGGCTCCAGGGCCTGCACTCGACAAACGGCACGACGCTCGTCTCGGGCGACACGCGCGAGGTCACCGTCGTCGAGCCGCCCCAGTCCCAACGGGAGCCCGGCCGGGAGTACGGGCCGGTCAGGATATCAAACAGCGACGTCCTGCGCCTCGGGGCGTCGACGGAGTTCCTCGTCATGCGCATAGCGGGCGAGAAGAGCTAGGAGGACAGGTTGAAGCACGAAGCCAACGAGGAGGGTAATAGCGCTCTCGAGGTCGTGGAGTTCGCCCAGCTCGACACCTCCTTTGCCGTGAACCCCAAGGATGAGGGAACCGTGCGCCGCAAGTACATGACGGTGCTTGCACAGAGGCGGCCAGCAACCGACCACCTCTCGGACTGCGAGGTGCTGGCGGCACACAACACCGAGGGCGACCTGTTCGCCCTGAAGCGCCTCCGCCCCCTCCCCACCGACACGGACCCGCTCTCTCGCCGCGGGCGCGAGGCAGCACTCTTCGAGGAGTACCGCACCATGCTTGCGGTCTCCTCTCTCAGGGGCTTCCCGAGGGTCTACGGCTACGGCGTGACGCGGGCGGGAGACCCCGCTATCCTGATGGAGTGGATACCCGGAAAGACCCTGCTCGCCGCGGAGCGCGCGCAGGACCTCCCACTCTGCGAGGACGGCAGCGGCTGCACGGGGCATGCCGTCGCGGCGCTCGCCCTCGGCGCGCTGCAGACGCTCGTCTCCACCAGCTGCCTCGACGGCACCTTCATCCATCGCGACATATCCCCGCGCAACATCATGGTCCTCCCCGCAAACGGCGATTCGGGCGACGTCCTGGACCTCCGTCTCATCGACCTGGGAAGCTCCATCTTCATGAGCAGGACCGAGGCGACCTTCACCCGCACCATGGACGTATGGCGCGCCGCGACGCCGGAGTACGCCCCACCCGAGATGCTCGCGCTCGACGACAGGAGCTACATCGAGGCGCGACGCTCCCCCTCCATCGACGTCTATGCGCTGGCCAGCGTGCTCTACGAGATGTACGGGGGAAGGACGCCGTTCAGGCTCTCCGAGCATCCGGGCGAAAGCGCGTTCAAAATCAAGACGAGCCACGCGCCGGAGCCGCTCGTGGCGCACATCGACGCAGACCAACCCCTGATAGACGCCCTCATGCCCTGCCTCTCGGCAAGCCCCCATGACCGCCCTTCCGCTAGCGAGCTCTTCCGGGGCATCGCCGCGTGGCAGGAGAAGACGACGGGGCACGCCATCGAGCTCGTACGCGAGCAGGCGCCGAAGGTTGACGGCAAAGCCCACCTCGAGAGCGGATATGTCTCCGCCTACGCACCCTCTGTCCCGATCGCAGGTCCCACAACGCCCGCGGGCGAGAAGGGCACCGCCGCGCCCCAGGCGTCCGAGGGCAAGATAGTGATTTCCAGGCGCTCGCTCCTGATCGGAGCCGGATGCGCCGTAGGTGCCGCGGCGCTCGGCATCGCCGCGTACCGCACGCAGCTCTTCGGCGCCCTTGCCGACCACGGCCTGAATGACAGCAGCTGGGACGAGCTTTCCAAGGTCGCGCGCAAGATCGCAAACGCGGGGGATTCCAAGGAGGCCCTGTCACTTGCCGTCAAGTACGGCATCGCCAGGAAGGACGGGTCCATCGCCGGCAACCTCACGAAGGACATCGAGCTTCAAGACGGCACGAAGGCGACCGTGCGGATAGTCGGCTACCACCACGACGACCGTTCGGACGGCAAGGGCAAGGCGGGGCTCACCTTCGCCTTCAGGGCGCCGGTCGCGGCAAGGAACATGAGCGACGCCAAGATGGCCCAGGGCGGCTGGAAGGACTGCGACATGCGCGCGTGGCTGAACGACGACTTCCTCGCGATGCTGCCAGAGGAGCTGTCCTCCGTCATCGTCCCCGTCTCGAAGCTAACGAACAACGCGGGCGCAACGAGAAGCGCAGACTCCGTCACCGCCACCAAGGACTCCGTGTGGCTCTTCTCGATGGCAGAGCTCGGCGGCAAGCGCACGACCGCCTCCTTCTCGAAGGGCTATGGGTACCTGGCCGGAATCATAAACGCCGAGGGCACCCAGTACCGCTACTGGAAGGATCGCAAGGTCTCCACGAACGCAAGGGCGAACGACGCGACGGCAGAGCGCTGGAAGGGCTCGAAGTGCTACTGGTGGACGCGCTCCCCCAGCCCCGACTGCTCCGAGGACGATGGACAGACCTGGTTCAACCGCGTGGGGCCGAGTGGGGACGTCTTCCGCTTCGCCGTGGCGGCGACGGGAGACGACAACGACTCGACCGTGCTGCCGGGATTCGCCATCTAGGGCGGCGGCAGGGGACGTCCCCAGCGTACGCCCGGAGAGTCGCCCCACACGTCACGCGCGCCCACGAGGCGCAAGAGCAGCAGAATGCCCGCCGTACGGAGTGATACCGTACGGCGGGCATCGTGTCTTGAGCCTCTGGCGGACGCCTCGTGCCAGGCGCCTCGTCCTTCTCGCCCAGGCGCGCCCTGCGGGCTACGCCGAGTGCTTGCCGAAGCCTGAGCCGGACTTGCGGACGATCTTTGGCGGCTGCTTGCCGCCGACGGACTCCGGGGTCACCACGACGTCCGTGATCTCGAGGTCGCTCGGGATGTCGAACATGGTCTCCTCGAGCGTCGCCTCGCAGATGGCGCGAAGGCCGCGGGCGCCGGTGTTCCTCGCGATCGCCTCGCGGGCGATCTCGCGCAGCGCGTCGTCCTGGAACTCGAGGTTCACGCCCTCGATCTCGAACATGCGCTTGTACTGCTTCACGATGGCGTTCTTCGGCTGCGTCAGAATCTCCACCAGGTCGTCCTCCGTCAGCTCCTTCGTGGAGGTGATGACGGGGATGCGGCCGATGAACTCGGGGATCATGCCGAACTTGTGCAGGTCCTGGGGCATGACCTGGGCCATGAGCTCGTCGGAGTTCTCCTCGACCTTCTTGTTGAGCTCCGCGTTGAAGCCGATGCCCTTCTTGCCGATGCGGTCGGCCACGATCTTGTCCAGGCCGACGAAGGCGCCGCCGCAGATGAAGAGGATGTTCTTCGTGTTGATGTGGATGAGCTCCTGCTGGGGGTGCTTGCGGCCGCCCTGGGGCGGGACGCTCGCGTCCGTGCCCTCCAGGATCTTCAGGAGCGCCTGCTGCACGCCCTCGCCGGAGACGTCGCGCGTGATGGAGAGGTTCTCGGCCTTGCGCGCGATCTTGTCGATCTCGTCGATGTAGACGATGCCCACCTCGGCGCGCTCCACGTCTCCGTCGGCCGCGGTGATGAGCTTGAGCAGGATGTTCTCCACGTCCTCGCCCACGTATCCGGCCTCGGTCAGCGTCGTGGCGTCCGCGATCGCGAACGGCACCTCCAGGAAGCGCGCGAGCGTCTGGGCCAGGAGCGTCTTGCCCGTGCCCGTCGGGCCAAGCAGGAGGATGTTGCTCTTGGCGAGCTCCACCTCCTCGCCCGCGGAGTTGACCTCGTCGTCGCCCATCTGGACGCGGCGGTAGTGGTTGTAGACCGCAACGCTCATGGCGCGCTTCGCGGCCTCCTGTCCCATAACGTACTGCGAGAGCTCCTCGTAGATCTCGTGCGGGGTGGGCAGGTTCTCGATGAGGTCGCTGCCCTTCTCCCCCTCCTCCACCACGTGCGCGTCGTCCTCGCTGATGATGTCGGAGCACTCCTTCACGCACTCGTCGCAGATGAAGACCCCGTTGGGCCCCTGGATGAGCTTGCGAACCTGGCTCCTGCTCTTGCCGCAGAACGAGCAGTGCATCTCGGGCATGTTCATGTCGTTGTTCGGCATCTGGTTCTCTTCCTAAGCTGCTCGCCTTGAGGCTACGCCTGCTCGTTGCGCGAGGCGATGACCTTGTCGACGAGACCGTACTCCTTTGCCTCCTGGGCGCGCATGTAGTTGTCGCGCTCGGTGTCCGCGTTGATCTTCTCCACGGACTGACCAGTATACTGCGCGAGGAGCTCGTTCATGTGCTCGCGGATGTATTTGGTCTCGTCGGCGACGATCTGGATGTCGGTCTGCTGTCCCTGGGCGCCGGAGCTCGGCTGGTGAATCATGATCATCGAGTTGGGAAGCGCGAGGCGCTTGCCCGGGGTTCCCGCGGCGAGAAGGACGGACGCCATGGAGGCGGCCATTCCCACGCAGATGGTCGAGACGTCCGGCTTGATGAAGTTCATGGTGTCGAGGATGCCGAGGCCCGCGTACACCTCGCCGCCGGGAGAGTCGATGTAGAGCGAGATGTCCTTGTCGGGATCCTGGCTCTCGAGATGCAGCAGCTGCGCGATCACGAGGTTCGCGGAGTCGCGGGTGATCTCCTCGCCCAGGAAGACAATGCGGTCGTTCAGCAGGCGCGAGTAGATGTCGTAGCTGCGCTCGCCACGCGGCGTCTGCTCCACCACGTACGGGATGAGGGGTGTGTTCATGGGGTTGTGCATGCGTTCTCCTTCTTGCCGGAACGTTGGGCCGGCCGTCAGAACATGGGACCTGTCCCATGCAATGCCACTACGATGGTTGCAAAAAGCGCTCCGAGGTACCTGTTACCCTCGGAGCGCTTCCCGTAGTCTAAGTTATCGAGAGTTACTCGGCGTCCTCGGAATCCGCACCCTCGGCCTTCGCGCGGGCCTCGGCGACCTCGTCCACGACGGTCACGGGAGCGTTCTCGACCATCCAGTCCACGGCCTTGGAGCGGCGGATGGACTCGCGGATGGCGGGCAGCTGGCCGCCCTTCTTGAACTCCTCGATGCGGGCGTCGACGTCGTCGACGTTGGCCTTCTCGAACTCGGCGCGCACGTCCTCGTCGGTGGCCTCGAGGCCGAGCTTGTCGGCCAGGGCGTCGAGCGCCAGGGACTGGCGGGCGCGCTCCTCGGCCTGCTCGTGGAGGTCGTTCACGAAGTCCTGGCTCTTGATGTTGCGAGCCGCGAGGTACATGTCGAGGCTGATGCCCTGGCGCTGGAGCTGGCCGAGGACCTCCTGGCCGAGCTCGTTGAACACCTGGTTGAGATAGGCCTCGGGGACCTCCTCAAGGGTGAGGTGCTTGCCGATCTCCTCGACGACGCGGTCTTCCTTGAGGGAGGGAAGGCTGGACTTCTTGTCGTTCTCGATGTCCTCCTTCAGGGCGTCGCGAAGCTCCGCGACGGTGTCGAAGCCGAAGTTCTTCTTCGCGAACTCGTCGTCGAGCTCGGGGGTGACGGACTTCTTGATGGCCTTCAGGGTGACGGAGACCTCGTAGTTGCGCTCGTTATCGCCCTGCTTCTCGGTCCAGGCGATGTCCTTCTGGTCGCCCTTCTTCATGCCGACGACGCCCGCCACGAACTCCTCCGGCAGGTAGGTGCTCGCGAGGTTCAGCTGGCGGTCGGTGCCGGCGAGGCCGGACTTCTGCTCGGCCTTGTCCTCGACGTCCAGGGAGACGACGTCGTCCTTGGTGGCCTCGCGGTCCTCCTCGACGTCCTCGTAGGTGTTGTGGTAGCTCATGAGCTGCTCGAGCTGCTGGTCGATCTCGGCCTCGGTGGCCTCCTCGGGAGGCATGTTGATGGCCGGCGCGTCATAGCTGTCCAGCTCGCAGGTGGGCGGCACGCTCACGGTCACGGTAGCGGTGAAGTCCTCGTGCTCCACGACGGCCAGGGGATCCTCGCCGTAGTCGGGGCTCTCGACGGGGACGATGTCAAGCTCCTCGAGCATCGCGGGCTGTGCGTCGTTCATGAGGTCCTCGGTCGCCTGGCCAAGAACCGCCTCGCGGCCGACGATGCCGTCGATGACGGGGCGCGGGGTGTGGCCCTTGCGGAAGCCCTGGAACTGGTACCTGTGAGAGATGTCCTTGTACGTGCGGGCGACGTACTTGTCGACCTCGGCGGCAGGGACGGTAATGGTGGCGACTACCTTGCCATTCTCGGGCTTCTCAGCGGTGACGGTGATGTTCAACGTTCCTCCAGTGTTCTCGTGCCAGGGAGCAGGGCCCACGTCTTGCCCCCTTGCGCAGTTACTCTGCTTTGCATTGGTGCGGGCGAAAGGATTTGAACCTTCACGAGATTTCTCCCACTGGAACCTAAATCCAGCGCGTCTACCAGTTCCGCCACGCCCGCATGATTCATGCACAGCCTATGCATGATAGCAAACGTTTCGCATTTTACCCCGCTGTCCGCAAATCTTTCCATGCGAGCTGCGCAAAAGGGCCCCTCGAGCGGGGGCCCTTGCCTAGCGCAGGTCCTGCAGCGCGTACACGTCCAGCTCTCGGTCCCTCACGGCCGCGAGCGACTGCACCAGCGCCACCGTCGCCGAGAGCGCCGTCACGCACGTGATGCCGCGGCTCACCGCCTCCTCGCGAATCCTGGACCCGTCGCCGCGCGAGTCGTGCCCGTGCGGCGTGTTGATGATGAACGAGATCCGTCCGGACCTCATCTCGTCGATGGCGTTCGGGTGCCCCTCGCTCAGGCGCCGGCACACCTCGCACTCTATGCCGGCGGCGCGCAGCGTCTTCGCCGTGCCCCGCGTCGCGAGGATGTCGTAGCCCAGGCCCCTCAAGGCAAGCGCCACGGGCGCGATGGCGCGCTTGTCGCGGTCGCATACGCTCACGAACACCGTGCCGCGCTCCGGCATCCTGTACTCGATGGCCTGGCGCGTCTTCGCGTACGCCTCGGGGAAGCTCCGCGCGATGCCCATGACCTCGCCCGTCGACCTCATCTCGGGGCCAAGCTCCACGTTCGCTCCCGGGAAGCGCGACCACGGCATCACGGCCTCCTTCACCGCGAAGTAGCCCACCTCCCTATCCTCCGGCGGCAGGCCGAGGTCGCGGATCTTCTCGCCCGCCATGACGCGGGCGGCGCAGCGGGCGAGGCTCACGCCGGACGCCTTGGACGAGAAGGGCACGGTCCTGCTGGCCCGGGGGTTGAGCTCGATCACGAACACCTGCTCGTCCTTGACGGCGTACTGCACGTTGAGCGGCCCGACGATCCCGACGGCGAGCGCGAGCTGCCGCGTGATCTGCCGCACGCGCGCCACGATGGCGTCGGAGAGCGAGAAGCACGGGTAGCAGCACGCGGAGTCGCCGGAGTGGATGCCGCACTCCTCGATGTGCTCCAGCACGGAGCCCACGTAGCACTCGTCGCCGTCCGCGAGCGCGTCCACGTCCAGCTCGATGGCGTCCTCCAGGAAGGCGTCCAGGTAGACGGGGTGGTCGGGCGACACGTGCGCCGCCGCGGACATGTACGTGGACAGGTCGTCGTCACTGTACACGATGGCCATGCCGCGCCCGCCCAGCACGTAGCTCGGTCGCACGAGCAGCGGGAACCCAAGGCTGCGGGCGACGCTTCTGGCCTCGTCCACGGTCTGGGCCGTGGAGCTGGGCGGGTAGGCCACGCCCAGCCTGTCGAGCAGCCGGCTGAAGCGGTCGCGGTCCTCAGCCAGGTCGATGGCGTCCGGCTGGGTGCCCATGATGGGCACGCCCGCCGCCTTCAGCCTGTGGGCGAGGTTGATGGGCGTCTGCCCGCCAAGCGTCACGATCACGCCCTGCGGCCGCTCCACCTCCACCACGTTCATGACGTCCTCGAACTTGAGCGGCTCGAAGTACAGGCGGTCCGACGTGTCGTAGTCCGTCGAGACGGTCTCGGGGTTGCAGTTCACCATCACGGTCTCGAAGCCGCGCTCGCGCAGCGCCGCGCTCGCGTGCACGCAGCAGTAGTCGAACTCGATGCCCTGGCCAATGCGGTTGGGCCCGGCGGAAAGGATCATCACGCGCGGCCGCGCGCCCTCGGCGTGCTCGCCGGCGGGCACGGCGCCCAGTACGGGCGCGGCCTCGTACGTGAGGTAGTGGTAGTCCGTCCGCGCGGCAAACTCGCCCGCGCACGTGTCCACCGTCTTCACGACGGGACGCACGCCCTCCACCTCGCGCAGCGCGCGCACCACCTCGGCGCTGGTGCCCGTGAGCCACGCGATCTGCTCGTCGGAAAAGCCCATCTGCTTCGCGGCGAGCATCGTGGGCGCGTCGAGCCCCGCCAGCCCAAGCTCGCGGATGCGCCCGCCCGCGGCCACGATGTCGCGGACCCTTCCCAGGAACCACGCGTCGATGCCGCTCAGCGCGTGCACGCGCGCCACGTCCCAGCCGCGGCGCAGCGCCTCGGCCACGTGGAAGATGCGCCTTGGCGTGGGGGTGGAAACACGCTCCTCCAGGTCCTTCTCGCCCAGCGCGAAAAGGTCGTCCACGCCGTCCATGCCCAGACCCCTATGGCCCTGCTCCAGCGAGCGCAGCGCCTTCTGCAGCGCCTCCTCGAACGTGCGGCCGATCGCCATGACCTCGCCCACGCTCTTCATGCGCGTGGCGAGCGTCTCGCTCGTGCCCTTGAACTTCTCGAACGCGAAGCGCGGCACCTTCACCACGCAGTAGTCGATGGACGGCTCGAAGCACGCCGGCGTGGCGCGCGTGATGTCGTTCGTTATCTCGTCCAGCGTGTAGCCCACGGCGAGAAGGGCCGCGGCCTTGGCTATGGGGAACCCCGTCGCCTTCGAGGCAAGTGCCGAGCTCCTGCTCACGCGCGGGTTCATCTCGATCACGATCACGCGGCCGTCCGTGGGGTTCACGGCAAACTGCACGTTGGAGCCGCCGGTTGCCACGCCCACCTTCTCCAGGATCGCAAGCGAGTAGTCGCGCAGACGCTGCAGCTCCGCGTCGGAGAGCGTCTGGGCGGGCGCGACCGTGATGGAGTCTCCTGTGTGCACGCCCATGGGGTCCAGGTTCTCGATGGAGCAGATCACGATGCCGTTGCCCTGGGCGTCGCGCATCACCTCCATCTCGATCTCCTTCCAGCCCGCGATGGAGCGCTCCACCAGCACCTCGTGCTCCGGGCTGAGCGAGAGCCCCTGCCCGGCGATGATCTCGATCTCGCCCTCGTCGTGCGCGACGCCGCCGCCGGCGCCTCCCAGCGTGAAGCTCGGGCGTATGACGACGGGGTATCCCAGGCGCGCCGCCACGGCGCGGGCGTCGTCCAGGCTGTGCGCGAAGCCGGAGTCCGCAACCTCCAGCCCCAGCTCGCCCATGGCCTTCGCAAACAGCTCGCGGTCCTCTCCCACGCGGATGGAGTCCAGGTCGCATCCTATGACCTCCACGCCGCACTCGTCCAGCACGCCGGACTCCCCCAGCGCGATCGCGCAGTTCAGCGCCGTCTGGCCGCCCATGTTGGGCAGGATGGCGTCCGGCCGCTCCTTGCGGATGACCCTGCCCACGGCCTCCGCCGTGAGCGGCTCCACGTACGTGCGGTCCGCGGTCTCGGGGTCCGTCATGATGGTCGCCGGGTTCGAGTTCACCAGCACCACATCGTAGCCCGCCTCGCGCAGCGCGCGGCACGCCTGGGTGCCGGAGTAGTCGAACTCGCAGGCCTGGCCGATCACGATGGGGCCGGAGCCAATTATCAGGATCTTGTGCAAGTCATCGCGCCTGGGCATCAGAAGCGCCTCCCCTCGCGCACGTCGATGTCAAGGCAGTCTGCGTCGCCTGCCATGAGCCGTGCGAACGACGTGAACAGGTACGCGGAGTCGTGCGGCCCCGGGCACGCCTCCGGGTGGTACTGCACCGAGAACGCGGGCACGTCCAGGAACTGCACGCCCTCCGGCGTGCCGTCGTTCAGGTTCACGTGCGTCAGCCTCACGCGGCCAAAGCGCTCGTTCATGACCACGGGCGCCACGTGGCGCTCGCTCCATGCGCGCAGGTCGCGCTCATGCTCCGCAAAGCCGCCGGACTCCTCCGGCACGATCTTGCCCAGCGACTCGAACACCAGCCCGTAGTTGTGGTTCTGGGCCGTTATCTCCACCCTGCCGGTCAGCAGGTTCATCACGGGCTCGTTGCCGCCGTGGTGCCCAAACGGCAGCTTCTCGATCGTTGCGCCCGCCGCAAGGGCCATCAGCTGGTTGCCCAGGCAGATGCCAAACACCGGCACCTTGCCCATCAGCTCGCGCGCCGCCTGCGCGGTCGCCCCAACCTGGGTGGGATCGCCCGGCCCGTTCGAGAAGAACACGCCGTCCGGCGCCGCGCCGTCCGGCCCAAGCGCAAGCACGCGCCTGGCCGGAGTGTCCCACGGCACCACGACCGTCTCGCACCCCACGGCCGCGAGCCCGTCCGCGATGCCGCGCTTTTCTCCGCAGTCGTACGCCACCACGCGGAAGCGCCGCTCCCCCGCCGCGGGCACCACGTACTCCTGCTTGGTCGAAACGTCCGGCACATAGTTGTGGCTCGATATCCCGGGTGCCTGGCACACGCGCGCCACAAGGCTCTTGGGGTCCAGGTCCTCCGTCGATATCGCGGCTCGCATGGCGCCCGCCGAGCGAATGCGCAGCGTGAGCGCGCGCGTGTCCACGCCCTCGATCGCGACGACGCCGCTCTTGCGCAGCAGGTCCGGAAGGCTGCCCTCGCTCTGCCAGTTGCTGGGCTCGCGGCACATGTCGCGCACCACCAGGCCGGAAAGCGCAAGCCCGCCGGACTGCATGGCGGCGGCGCTCACGCCGTAGTTGCCAACCTGCGGATACGTGAGCGTCACGATCTGTCCCGCGTAGCTGGGGTCGCTCACGATCTCCTGGTATCCCGCCATCGAGGTGTTGAACACGATCTCGCCAAAGGCCTCGCCGCCGGCACCGGCGCTTCGACCCCTGTACACCGTGCCGTCCTCGAGCGCCAGAAGCGCCTGTGTCTGCCGTTCCCTGCTCACAAGTGGGTTCATGCAACCATCCTCTCCGTGCCGCGCGCCAAATAGAGGGACCCCACCCCTTGGCGGAATCCCTAATCATCACCTTGACGCATGGTCATCCTTTACGGTATCTCCGTACCGTCCTTAAAGGTTGTTTCGTATTGTAGAGGGTCTGATATGCGTTTTAGTATCAATTCGTGGTCATGTTTATGATTCTGTTACAAACAGCCGAGAAAAGCGATGAGGCGGGACCGGACGCATGCCCGATCCCGCCTCTCTCATGTGCTCGCGTGCCCGGGTAGTCGAAGCCCCCCGGACCGCCATGGGTTGTCCCGCTCTAGCAGATGCCCTGCGCCATCATCGCGTCCGCGACCTTGAGGAAGCCCGCGATGTTCGCGCCAAACACCAGGTCGCCCTCGTGGCCGTACTCCTTGGCCGCACCGGACGCGGCTGCGTAGATGGAGTCCATGATGCCATGGAGCTTCTCGTCGACCTCGTCGAAGGTCCAGGAGAGGTGCTCGTGGTTCTGGGACATCTCGAGGCCGGACGTAGCGACGCCGCCGGCGTTCGCGGCCTTGCCGGGTGCGAAGAACACGCCGTTGGCCATCACGTACTCGGTAGCCTCGGTCGAGGTGGGCATGTTCGCGCCCTCGACGATGTACTTGCAGCCGCCCGCGACGAGCTTCTTCGCGTCATCGAGCTCGAGCTCGTTCTGCGTGGCGCACGGCATGGCGATGTCGCACTTCTCGCCCCAGGGGCGCTCGCCCTCGTGATAGGTGGCGCCAGCCTTGCGCTCCGCGTACTCCTTGATGCGGCCGCGCTCCACCTGCTTGATCTGGCACAGCAGGTCGAAGTCGATGCCCTCGGGGTCGTACACGTAGCCGTTGGAGTCAGAGCAGGTCACGACCTTGCCGCCAAGCTGCTCCGCCTTCTGGATGGCGTACTGTGCGACGTTGCCGGAGCCAGAGACCGCGATGGTCTTGCCGTCGATGGAGTCGCCCTTCTCCTTCAGCATGTCCAGGAGGAAGTAGACGGCGCCGTAGCCGGTGGCCTCCGGACGCGCAAGGGAGCCGCCGTAAGAGAGGCCCTTGCCCGTGAGGACGGACTGCCAAGAGTTGGTGAGGCGCTTGTACTGGCCAAACATGTAGCCGATCTCGCGGCCGCCCGTGCCGATGTCACCGGCGGGGACGTCGGTGTCCGGGCCGATGTGCTTGACGAGCTCGGTCATGAAGGACTGGCAGAAGCGCATGACCTCGTTGTCGGACTTGCCCTTGGGATCGAAGTCCGAGCCGCCCTTGGCGCCGCCCATGGGAAGCGTGGTGAGGGAGTTCTTGAAGATCTGCTCGAAGCCCAGGAACTTGAGGATGGAGAGGTTGACGCTGGGATGCAGGCGCAGACCGCCCTTGTAGGGGCCAATCGCAGAGTTGAACTGGATGCGGTAACCACGGTTGACCTGGACCTTGCCGGAATCGTCGACCCAGGGCACGCGAAAGATCACGATGCGCTCGGGCTCGACCAGACGCTCGAGGAGACCGGCCTTCTCGTACTCGGGATGCCTGTCGAGGGCAGGCTGTAGGGTGGTCAGGACTTCCTTCGCGGCCTGGATAAACTCAGGCTGGTCAGAGTAGCGCTGTTCCAGATCGGCAATCACTCGCTCGGAATAGTTCATGTGCTAATCTCCTCTCCGTCTGCCAGGGGGCAGGCGACGCTTGCGAGACATCGTAACCGGTGCAAAATCAGGATAGTTATTTCACGGGTTTGAAATGGTTTCACGCGGTTTTGCGTAACAGAATGTACATGCGAGCGCAATTGTGGCCTGCGTGATAGCGATTCGACAACGCCGCACCCCGGCAGCCCATGCGCCCCATGCGCATGCCACATTGAAAGCTGCCTTCCAACGTAGTTGCAAGATGCATGGATGCGCAGGCGAGAAGGACCCAGCCTTGCCCCGCTCTTCACGGGGACAGCATGCGACTGCGGTAACGGGACACCTAGCCCCCGAGCGCGGAGCGCAGTATCTGCACGTGCTCCGCCGTGTGGCCGGCGGCCGCATCCCGCAGGAAGTGCGCATAACCGTTCTTGCGGCTCACGTCCTCGCGGAACTCGACATATTTCACGTTGACCTTCTGGGTACCATAATCGATAAGATGGGCGTCGGACAGCTAGGGACCGAGGGGGCGACATCATGGATTTCTACGGCGTATGCATCCTGATTCTCGTGCTCTATGGCATTGGCCTTCTTATCGGACTGATTCAGGCTGCGGCAAACTCTCGCGCACGCGAACGTCAGAAGATGACGCCAGAGGAGCGCGCCAAGGCGGAAAAGCATGACGAGGACTACTACCTCATGATGGCTACTCACGAGTACATGACGAACCATCATCACTAGTCATCACGACACGTAGACGCCTCCCATAATCCAACTAGTTGTGCCGATTGTTGGATCGACGGTTGCCCAAACCGTCGCAGTACCCTATACTTTCAGAGCGGCTCCGGGGTGTGGCGCAGTTTGGTAGCGCATCTGCTTTGGGAGCAGAGGGTCGCTGGTTCGAATCCAGTCACCCCGACCATATGCGGCGGTAGTTCAATTGGTAGAGCAGCAGCCTTCCAAGCTGCCTGTTGCGGGTTCGAGTCCCGTCCGCCGCTCCATTGCACATGAGGCCACGGGTTATCCCGTGGCCTTCTTTTTTGTTCGGTCCCACCACCCACCGCGCAACGCGGCATCCTCGTCCCACCCTCCCCTACGCACAAGCACCAGTGGCGCTAGATTGTTTACAGGGCGATGGATGGGAGTCGAACCAGCATGAACGAAAGCCTTGGCAGGACGCTCGTGATAGCGAACCCGGTGGCACACAGCGGCGACGGAGCCGCGGCCGCCGAGCGCGTGGAGAGGTTCTTCTCGTCCTACGCAAACGCGACAGAAGGCTTCGAGCTTCGCCTTACCCAGGCGCCGGGAGACGGAATGCGGATGGCGCGGGAGTCCGCCGGCTTCGACACGGTCGTCGCGCTTGGCGGCGACGGCATCATCCACGAGGTCGCAAACGGCCTCATGTCCGTGGCGCCGCACGAGCGGCCGGCACTTGCCGTCGTCCCCGTCGGCTCGGGAAACGACTTCGCGCGTACCATCGGTGCCGCCACAAACGACCCAATCGCCGCCCTTGGGCAGATCCTGCGCGGGCGCAGGCTCGAGCTTGACCTTGGCCACGTAGCAAGCGACGCCGGCGAGTCCGCCTACTTCGTGCAGACGCTCTCGTTTGGGCTCGACGCCGCCATCGCCCTCGACACGACCGACCGCCGCGCCGCGCAGACGCACCAGAAGGGATCCGGGCTGTTCGCGACGTCAGGCATCAAGATCCTCTCCAAGGTCAGGGGCGAGGCGTCAGGTTATCCCTCGCGCGTCACCATGGACGGCGAGAAGGACGTCCACCTCAACTCGATCGTGTTTGCCGTGCAGAACGGTCCCACGTACGGCGGCGGCTTCAGGATCTGCCCGGACGCCGACCCGTACGACGGCAGCCTCGACCTTTGCTACAACGTGAGCGTGCCCGCACTCCCCCATGTCCTCGCGCTGTTTGCCCTTGCGCGCACGGGCAGGCACGCGGGGTCGCGCGCCATCGCCACAAGGCGGGTCATGCACCTTCACATAGAGTTCCTGGAGCGCGAGCCGCCATGCCAGGCAGACGGCGAGCCGCTCCATGGGCGCACGTACGACGTAGAGGTTCGGCCGCGCTCGCTTACGCTCGTGGCGCCCACATGGTAGACGGCTGGCAATAGTAGGCCATCAATCGCTTTCACCCGCATAGCCGCCCCCAGACCCCAAAAGCCCTGCATGCAAAAGGGGGACGCCCTTCCGGACGTCCCCCCTTGTTTGCGTTAGAGGTTGCAGCCTCGCTCTGCCTACTTCTGGGCAGCCTGGAGCATGACCTTGACCTCGGTGGCGGTCTTCAGCTTCATGACCTTCTCGGTCAGGGCGTCTGCCTCCTCCTTCGTCCACTCGGAGATGATCTTGCGGGTGCGCAGGATCGACGGGGCGGACACGGAGAACTCGTTCAGGCCGAAGGACAGCAGCACCGGGATGAGCAGCGGGTCAGCCGCGGCCTCGCCGCACATGCCAACCATGATGCCCTTCTCGCGGCCAGACTCGATGATCCTCTTCAGCGAGCGCAGGACGGCCGGCTGGTACACGGTGTACAGGTAAGAGACGCGGTCGTTGCCGCGGTCGGCGCACATGGTGTAGCCGATGAGGTCGTTCGTGCCGATGGAGAAGAAGTCGCACTCCTCCGCGAGGTCGTCGGCGATGAGCGACGCGGCCGGCGTCTCGATCATGGTGCCGACCTCGATGTCCTTGTTGTACGCGACGCCGCGCTCGTCCAGCTCCTTCTTGCACTCCTCGACGAGGGCCTTCGCCTGGCGCACCTCGTCCAGGGTGGTGACGAGCGGCAGCATGATCTTCACGTCACCAAACGCGGATGCGCGAAGCAGCGCGGTGAGCTGCACCTTGTACTGCTCGGGATTGTTCAGGCAGTAGCGGACGGCGCGGAAGCCCATGAAGGGGTTATCTTCCTTCTTCAGGTTGAGATACGGAATCTCCTTGTCGCCACCCACGTCGAGCGTACGGATGATGACCGGCTCGTCCTTCATGCGCAGGGCGACCTTCTGGTACGCGGCAAACTGCTCATCCTCGGTCGGGAGCTCCTTCGCGTCCATGAACAGGAACTCGGAGCGGAACAGGCCAACGCCCTCCGCGTCGTGCTCCGCCGCCACGTTCGCGTCGTCCGGGTTGCCGATGTTCGCGACGAGAAGGACCTTCTCGCCGTCGCCGGTCACCGTCTCCTTGCCGCGATAGGCCTCGAGCGCGGCCTTCTCCTCGGCGTAGGACTTCGCCTTGGCGCGATAGTTGTCCAGAACGTCGTCCTCGGGGTTGTTGATGACCTTGCCGAGGGTGCCGTCGACGATGACCATCTCGCCGGACTTGATGTTCTTCGTGGCGTCCGCGACGGAAAGGACTGCGGGGATCTCGAGCGCACGGGCAATGATGGCGGAGTGGGAGGTGCGGCCACCGGTCTCGGTGACGATGCCGGCGACGTTCTCCTTGTCGATGTCGGCGGTCATCGAGGGGGTGAGCTCCTTGACGACGACGATGGAGTTCTCCGGGAGGGACGACAGGTCGACGACCTGCTTGCCGAGGAGGTCGGCCAGAAGCCCGGTCTTGACGTCGGCGACGTCGGCCGCGCGCTCGCGGAACAGCTCGTCCTCCATGTTGGAGAACATGTTGAAGTACATGTCGTAGGCCTCGCTCACGGCCTGCTCGGCGCACATGCCGGAATCGATGGACCCGTTCACCATGTCCTTGATTCCCTCGTCCTCGGCGAACTCGATGTGCGCGCCCATGATGGCGGCAGCCTCCTCGCCGACGGACTGCTTCATGCGCTCGATCTGCTTGTTCGTCTGGTCGATGAACTTCGCGAGAGCCTCGTTGTAGCGGGCCTTCTCGGCCTCCGGATCCTCGGGCTTCGTCGGGGTGAAGGACAGGTCGGGTGCGACCGCAACCTGTGCGACACCAATGCCGTAGCCGTCAGAAGCATTTACGCCTTCGAACATCTAAACCTCCCATTTGCATTGCCAAGTATCCCATGCACCTATACGTCTGGCGGGAGCTCCCCCTTTGCCCCCGCCAGATAACATGGCTCTTCTCGCGCTACTTCCCCTGCTTCGCGATGATCTCGTTCAGGTTCTGGTAGACGCGGTCGATCGTCGCGCGCTTCGCGATGCCCTTGCTCGCCGCGGTCGCGGTGCCGCAGGCGGAAGCGAAGCGGAGCGCGGTCTCGTAGTCTGCGCCCTCCTGCACCTTGGCCACGAAGCCGGCGACCATGGAGTCGCCCGCGCCGGTCGCGTTGACCAGGCGGATCTTCGCGGTCGGGACGGTGTGGACCTCGCCCTTCTCGTCGTACAGGAGCGAGCCGTGGCCGCCACAGGACACGATGACGTTGCGGGCGCCGCGCTCGTGCAGCTCCTTCGCGAAGGGTATGCACTCCTCCGGGGTCTCGGGACGCGCGTCGAAGATGCGCCCGACCTCGTGGTTGTTGGGCTTGATGAGGAACGGCTCGTCCTCCAGGGACTCGAGCAGCAGCTGGCCGGGTGCGTCGACGACGAAACGGATGCCGCGGCCCTTCAGCCTCTTCATGATGATGCTGTACATGTCCTCGGGCAGCGACTTCGGGATGGAGCCGGTCAGGACCAGCGTGTCGCCCTCGCCGATGTAGTCGATGCGCTCGAGCAGCTCGTCGACCTTCTTCTCGGAGATCTTGGGGCCCATGCCGTTCACCATCGTCATGACGATGCCGTTCAGCTTTACGTTGATGCGGGTGAAGCCCTTGTCCAGACGCACGAAGTTGGACGAGATGCCGTTCTTCTGGAGCGTCTTGACCAGGTAGTCGCCGGTGAACCCGGCCACGATGCCGAAGGCGACGTTGATTACCTTAAGCTCGTTGAGCAGAGTTGAAACATTGATGCCATTTCCGCCACAGTACAGCTCCTCGCTCGAGGACCTGTTCGTGAAGCCCATGTCAAGCGTCAGCGGATGCATGACATAGTCAATAGCCGGGTTCAAAGTTACGGTGTAAATCAACGTAGGCTCCTTCCAGCACACAATTTGGCTACATTATGACTCAAACGACCTGCCCCGACATCGTGAAAAAAGCTAAAACCCTACATCGCATTCAACAATAGGCCAGAATCGTCGCGTTTTCGCCAACATCTCGCAAACAGCCGCGATGAATCGGAGAAGGGCATGTACACGGACTAGTGGTCAACTCGGCGGGTGCGACCCACATGTTGCGGCACGCGCCCGGCCATGCGCGCTCGCATCCGCGGCGATTGAGCCGGCCGCGCGCGCCCACTTCGTGCTACTATCGACTACGCGCTCCCTTAGCTCAGCTGGATAGAGCATCGGTCTTCTAAACCGCAGGTCAGGCGTTCGAATCGCCTAGGGAGCACCAGAACGCGACGGCAGGTCGGCGCAATTGGGCGTCCGACCTGCTTTTTTGTTGCCCTCTGCACGCAGGGCGCCGCGACGCGAGCCATGCGCGACGCGAGCCATGCGCGACGCGCTATGCGAGCCCGCGCTCCACGGCAGCGAGCGCCCCGATAATCGTCTTCCCGTCCTGGATGAGGCCGGCGCGCGCCGCCGCGAGCACGTCCCTCACGGGAAGCCATGCCACGTCCACGAACTCGCCGCGGTCCGGCCGCGCCGTCCCGGCACAGAGCCCATGCGCCAGAAAGACGCTCGTCGCCTCGTTCGTGAAGCCGATCGACCCCGCCGCCCGCGCGACGAACTCGAGCCGTTGCGCCACGAGCCCCGTCTCCTCCGCGAGCTCGCGCGCGGCGCAGTGCGCGGGGTCCTCCCCCGCGTCCAGCTTGCCCGCGGGAATCTCCAGGCTCATGCGGCCCATGGCCACGCGGTACTGCCGCACCAGGCACATCCTGCCGTCGCGCACGGCGCACACGCCTGCGCCCCCGTTGTGCCACACGACCTCGCGGTACCCCTTCGTGCCGTCGGGAAGCGCCACGTCAAGCGTCCGCACGCGAAAGATCCTGCCGTCCCACACGCGCGTCTCGCCCACGACGCGCTCCACCAGGCGCGCGTCGTCGCGCAGAAGCTCGCGGATGCGCTCGAGCCCGTCGGGCGATCCCGCCGTCTCGCGGCCGTCCGCGCCCGCCGCCGCCTCGATCGCGGCGCCGGCACCCGTCTCGCGCCCGCGGGCGTCATCCGCCCGGCAGCCCTCGTCCTTCTCGCCGTCCATGCAGGCTCCTCCCTTGTTGCGACGCCACTGGCACGTTGCTCAATGGTATCGCCTGACGGGCGGCACGACGTGGGTTTATTTGGTAGATGCGCCGCCGACGGACTCGTGGGTGCCGTTTGCGGATACGATGCCAACGCATCATTTACAGATTTGATTGGAAGTGCATATTGGCAGACCGCCATCACCACAAGAAGGACCGCACGGACGCGGCCACCGTTCGCGAGGCGCAGGAGGCGCCCGCGGGCGAGAAGACTCCGACATTTGACCGGCTGGGCCTGAGCCAGGAAGTGCTTGACGCCGTCGCCGAGATGAGCCACGTGCATCCGACGCCCGTGCAGGCGCAGGCCATCCCCCTCGTGCTCGCGGGCAGGGACGTGCTGGCCGCGGCGCAGACCGGCACCGGCAAGACGGAGGCGTTCCTGCTGCCCACGCTCAGCCGCTTGGGCCACGTAGGCGCCGGCGAGGGGCCGCTTATGCTGATCATCACGCCCACGCGCGAGCTTGCCCAGCAGATTGACGGCGTCGCGCGCACCATCTGCGCGCACACGGGGCACCGCACCGTGACGCTGGTGGGCGGCGTCGCGTACGAGCCTCAGTACCAGGCGCTCGAGCGCGGCTGCGACGTGCTGGTGGCGACGCCGGGCCGCCTGCAGGACCTTCTGGACTCCGGCCACGCGAGCCTCGACCACGTGGGCGTGCTCGTCCTGGACGAGGCGGACCGCATGCTGGACATGGGCTTCTTGCCGGCCGTGAAGAAAATCGTGGCCCGCACGCCGTCCGAGCGGCAGACCCTGCTCTTCTCGGCAACGCTGGACGACGACGCCATCGCGAGCACGCGCTCGCTCGTGCGCGACCCCGCCCACGTGAAGATCGCGCGCAAGGGCACGCCGGCCCAGACGATTGAGCAGTTTGCGCTGGGGGTCTCGCCGGAGGCGAAGCACGCCGTGCTCGCGGAAGTGCTGCGCCGCGAGGGCGCCGAGCGCGTGATCGTGTTCACGCGCGGCAAGCACCGCGCGGACGCAATCTGCCGCAAGCTGCGCAAGGCAGGCTTCTTGTGCGCGCCCATCCACGGCAACCGCACGCAGCGCCAGCGCGAGAACGCGCTGCGGAGCTTCCGCGAGGGCGCGGTGGACGTGCTGGTGGCGACGGACGTCCTTGCGCGCGGCATCGACATCCCCGACGTACGCTACGTGGTGAACTTCGACGTGCCCGGAGACGCGGAGGACTACATCCACCGCATTGGGCGCACTGGCCGCGCCGGCGAGTCCGGCTGGGCGCTGACCTTCGTGACGGAGGACGACTACCTGGAGCTTCGCGACGCCGAGGCGCTCATGGGCAAGGTCGTGCCCGACTACCCCCGCGCCGTGGGCATCGACCTGGGGGCAGAGCCGCTGCGGCTTGACCCCGCGCACGACCCGCGCGAGAAGCTCCCCGGCAAGAAGGCCCGCAAGAAGATGGCCGAGGAGCGCGCCGCCCGCCGCGAGGCACGACGCGCTGCCTGCGAGCAGGCGGCCGAGTCGCTCGGCGCGCAGGTCAAGGCCGCGAGGCCGAAGGGCACCAGGTCCAAGGGCGCTAGGCACGCGAAGGGCGACGCCGCCGCACAGCCGAAGGCCGCGAAGGTGAAGGGCACGGCGCCGAAGGCCGCGAAGGCGAAGGCCACGAAGGTGAAGGGCACGGCGCCGAAGGCCGCGAAGGCCGCGCGCACGCCCCGGAAGCCGAGGCGCCGGAACGCCCCGCGCGACGAGGCGATGCCCTATGGCCCCGGCGGCAAGCCGAAGCGCTCTGCCACGAAGAAGCTGAGCCGCCATCCCGGCGACCGCGGCGGCAGGCGCGGTTAGCGCGCGGCCGATAGCGCCAGGGTCCGCCAACTATCTGACAGGAGCGCGACCTGTCAGTTAGTTGGAATCCTGCGGACCTCACTACCTGACAGATGTTCGATCTGTCAGGTAGTGAGGGACATACGGCCTCGATTGGGCCTCGATTGCCTCGAAATCCAGCCACTAACTGACAGAAGCGCGACCTGTCAGTTAGTGGGGACAGAAGGCTCACCACTATCTGACAGAAGCGCGACCTGTCAGATAGTGATGCGGAAAGGGCCCCTGGAGCCCGAAAAGCCCACCACTTTCTGACAGAAGCTTGATCTGTCAGAAAGTGGTGGGCTTGTGCCATCGGAAACGCGCGTGGCCGCGGCCGCGGCCCGCGCGAGCGGACCGTCTGGACCCGCGACCGCTTTTCACCGGCCGGACCCGCGGCTACTCGTCCACCAGGTACGTGGCGCAGTTCAGCGGCGTCTCGTAGCAGTCCACCTGGCTCACGGGCAGCCCGCGGCCAACGAGGACCTCCGCGAAGTTGCGCGCGAGGTTCTCCGCCGTGGTGCGAAACGGCAGCATCTTGAGGGTGAAGCCCTCACGCTGCAGGCACGCAACGGTCTCCGGCGCCAGCGAGCCCTCCTCCACCAGGAACATGTGGTCGAAGCGCGCAACCTCCTCGCGCACGATGCGCTTGAACTCGCCAAAGTCCAGCACCATGTCGCGCCCGGTCCCGTCCGTGCCAAGCGAGGCCTGCCTGATGTAGACCACCACGCGCCAGCGATGGCCATGGAGGTTCTCGCATTTGCCGTGGTAGTCCGTCAGAAAGTGGGCGCCGTCGAAGCTCGCCTCCGTCTTCAGCTGGTACACGCTAGTCCCTCCCGTCGTCCGCGGCGTCGTCGAAAATCTGCACCCTTGGATGGTGGTCCGGCGCGGCGTGCGGCCGCACGGGGCCCGCCGCGTTCTGCACGCCCGGCCTGAGCAGCGCCGCGACCTCACCGGCCGTCGTGATCGACCCACACGCGACGTACGGCGTGCCCGAGAGCGCGTCCGTCGCCTCGCGCACGGACGAGAAGACCGCGTCCGGCCGCCTGCCGCACTCCTCGAAGACGCGGGCAAGGTCCCGGGCCGGAAGCGCCCGGTCGGACGACGTCTGCGTCACGTACACGCGCGGGAACTCCGGCGCGAGCAGGCCCACGATGCCCCTCACGTCCTTGTCCGCGAGCACGGCGCACAGAAGCGCCGGGCGCGTGGCCACGTTGGGGTCCACGCCGCGGACGGCCGTCAAGAACGTCTGGACGCTCTGGGGGTTGTGGCATGCGTCGATGAGCACGGGCGGGTCTGGCACCACCAGGTCGAAGCGACCGGGCGTCGGGCACGTGACGAGGGACTGGAACAGCGCTTCGGCGTCCAGCGGCCGCCCGAGGAACTGCTGTGCCAGCGTGACGGCGCACGCGAGGTTCGCCGCCTGGTACGCGGGCTTCAGCACGGACAGCTCGCGGTACGCGCGGCCGTCCGCGCCCGGCGTCCTCACGTCCACCACAAGCGGCGCGCCTATGCGGTCCGGGCGCCGCGTTATGCAATACGTCGCGTGAGGCAGCCCCTCGTGCGCGCGTGGCACGCCGGGATGCATCTCGCCCGCGGCGTCCGCAGGGTCGGTCGGCCTCAGCAGCGTCGGCGTGACGCCCTGCTCCGCGCAGCGGGCGAGAAACACGTCCTCCACGCTGTCCGGCGTCGCCGTGCCCACGCCCAATACGCAGCTGCGGCCCCGCTTGATGATGGCGGCCTTCTCGCCCGCGATCTTCTCGAGCGTGTCGCCCAGGATGCGCATGTGGTCCAGGCCGATGCCCGTGACGGCGACGGAGCGGATGTTGTGCGCGGCGCTCGTGGCGTCCCAGCGGCCGCCCATGCCGCACTCCAGCACGCACGCGTCCACGCCGGCCTCGGCGAAGACCACCATGGCCGCAACGGTCAGCACGTCGAACTCCGTGATGTCGTACGGGCGCTCGCCGGCGGCCTCGCGGCGCGCGTTCACGCGCTCGCCGGCGGCCACGGCGGCCGCGACGCCGCGCGCGAAGCGCTCCTCGCTCACGGGATGGCCCGCCACCTCCATGCGCTCCGTCATGCTCACGAGCTCCGGGGAGGTGTACAGCGCCACGCGAAGCCCCTCTCCCCCAAGGATCGCCGCCGTGAAGCGCGCAGTCGAGGTCTTGCCGTTCGTGCCCGCTATCTGCACGCTCTGGAAGCGCTCGTCGGGGTTGCCAAGCTCTGCGAGCATGTCCTCCACGCTCTCGAGCATGGGCTGGATGCCAAAGCGCTTCGTGGCGGCGAGGCGCGCCATCGCGTCCGCGTAGCCAAGGGAAGGTATCTGGAAGGGAACCTGGTACATTATGGAATGCGCTCCTTCTTGCGCGGGCGCGCGCAGGCCGCGGGGCTAGCCCCTCAGCAGCCTGAGCGCCTCCTCGCGCGTCTTGCTGTCTGCCTTGAACACGCCGCGCACGGCGCTCGTGACGGTGGACGATCCTGCGGCGCGCACGCCGCGCATGGTCATGCACGTGTGCTCCGCCTGCATGACCACCATGACGCCCAGCGGGTCGAGCTCGCGCATGAGCGCGTCCGCCACCTGCGCGGTCAGGCGCTCCTGCACCTGCAGGCGGTGCCCGTAGCCCACGACGCAGCGCGCGATCTTGGAAAGCCCCGTGATCCGCCCCTTGCGCGGGATGTAGCACACGCTGGCCGTCCCCTCGAACGGCAGGATGTGGTGCTCGCACATGGAAGAGAACGGGATGTCGCGCACGACGACCATCTCTTGGTTCTGCTCCTCCTGGAACTGCCGGCGCAGGTGGGCGGCGGGGTCCTCCTGCATTCCGCCAAAGAGCTCCTCCGCGGCGCGTGCCACGCGCTCCGGCGTGCCCCTGAGGCCCTCGCGGTCCGGGTCCTCGCCGATCGCGAGCAGGAACTCGCGCACGGCGGCCTCCGCCCGCGGCTTGTCTATGGGCGCGAACCCCTGGTCGTTCAGCGGGCGGCCGTAGCGGTCCTTCTCGCCCGTGGGCCGCGCCGCGCGAAACGATGTCGTCTCTGGCACCATCTATCCAACCGTCCTTTCCGCGGCCTCCACCACGTGCTTCGCGAGGCAGGCCGTCGTGACCGACCCCACGCCGCCGGGCACGGGCGTGATCGCGCCCACGATGGGCTCGACCGCGTCGAAGTCCACGTCGCCCACAAGGCGCTGCGCGCCCTCGTCCCAGTTGATGCCCACGTCCACCACGACCTGGCCTGGGCGCGCGCAGCGTGCGCCAAACGTGCCCGCGCGGCCGGCGGCCACCACCACGACGTCCGCGGCGGCGCACTTCGCCGCAAGGTCGCGCGTGTGCGTGTGGCACATGGTCACGGTGGCGTTTGCCGCCTGTAGCAGCATGGACACCGGCCGCCCGATCACGAGCGAGCGCCCCACCACCACGACGTCCGCGCCGTCGAGCGTCACGCCGTGGTGGCGCAGCAGCTGCAGCACGGCCTCCGCGGTGCACGGCGGAAACCCGACGGGCTCCCCCGCGAACACGCCCGCGAGCGACCCCGCGGTGACGCCGTCCACGTCCTTGGCCACGTCGAGCGCCGCGCACGCCGCGCGCTCGTCCAGCGCGGCCGGCAGCGGGCGGAACATGAGGCACCCGTGCACGGACGGGTCCGCGTTGACGTCGCGTATGGCGCGCTCCAGCTCCGCCTGTGTGCAGTCCGCCGGCAGCGTGACGCGCCGGGCGGCGATTCCCACCTTCTCGCAGCGCCTCAGCGCGGCGCGCTCGTACGAGAGGTCGTCCGGGCGCTCCCCCACGCGCAGCATCGCGAGCCCTGGCGTGACGCCGCGGGCGAGAAGTGCCGCCACGCGCGCCCCAAGCTCCTCCGTGAGGGCGCGGGCGACGGGCGCCCCCTTCAACAACTCCGCCAAGACTATCCCCTTCCCCTCACACGGTCCGTCACGGAGCGCGCAAGCGCCTGAGCCCGGGGCACGTACGCCGCGAGCATGCCGTCGCAGCGGGCCTCCAGCTCCTTCGCGCACGCGCGGTCCTCCAGCGCCACCGCGTTCACGAACACGTTCAGGCTCGCGGCCTCCAGCGCGGCGCGGGCAAGGTGCGCGCCCGTCCCGACGTCTGCCACGAGCAGGGCCGAGCCCTTCTCGCCCATCTCCTCCAGAAGCTCGATGGCGCGGCACACCTGTCCCATCACCGCGAGCGGCGCCTCGCACGCGAGCCGCGTCGCGTCCTGTATGGCCTGCGGGCGCGCGGGGTCGCTCTTAGGCAGCGCGTACGCGCGCGAAAGCGGCAGGAAGCCGCGGGCGTCCTCGTCCACGAGCTCTACCAGGCGCCGGCGCACCTCCCCCGCCTGCTCCACCATGCGCCGCACGTCCGCCTCGACGGGGGCGTAGCGGCGTTTGCCCAGCGTGAACGCGCCGGCCATTGAGCACAGCGCGGCGGCCAGCGCGCCCGCGTACGCCGCGGCGCCGCCGCCCCCGGGAACGGGGCTCCTTCCGGCGAGCTCCTCCGCAAAGCGGGCGCAGCTCTTGTCTGCGAGCCTCTCTTCGGGCCTCTCTTGCACGATATGCACACTCCCATGAGGGGGTGCCCCATCGGGCACCCCGCAGGTCAGATTGGTTGTACGGACGAGAAGGACGCGGCTAGAACAGGCCGACGATCTTTCCGTCGGGCGTGACGTCGATCTTCTCGGCGGCCGGCACCTTCGGGAGGCCCGGCATGGTCATGATGTCGCCCGTGAGCGCGACGATGAAGCCCGCGCCCGCGGAGACCTTCAGGTTGCGCACCGTGATGCGGAAGCCCTCGGGCGCGCCGAGCCGCTTGGGGTCGTCCGTGAAGGAGTACTGGGTCTTCGCGACGCAGATGGGCAGGTCGCCAAAGCCCTGCTCCTCGAGCTGGGCCATCTGGCGCGCCGCCTTCGGCGTGAAGTCCACGCCGTCCGCGTGGTAGACCTTCGTCGCGATGGCCTCGACCTTGTTCTTTATGCTGTCGTTGACGTCATAGGCGAAGCGGAAGTCGTTCGGCTGGTCGCACAGGCGGATGACCTCGTTCGCGAGGGCCTCGCCGCCCTCGCCGCCCTTTGCCCAGACCTCGGACAGCGCCACGTTCACGCCGAGCTTGCCGCACTCCTTGGCCACGAGGTCGAGCTCTGCCTTGGTGTCCGTGGGGAACGCGTTGACGGCGACGACGACGGGCAGGCCCCAGACGTCCCTGATGTTCGAGACGTGGCGCAGCAGGTTGGGAAGGCCGGCGCGCACGGCGTCGAGGTTCTCCTCCGTGAGCTCCGCCTTCGGCACGCCGCCATTGTACTTGAGGGCGCGCACCGTCGCCACGAGCACGACGGCGTCGGGATGGAGGTTCGCGTAGCGGCTCTTTATGTCCAGGAACTTCTCGGCACCAAGGTCCGCGCCGAAGCCGGCCTCCGTGACGACGTAGTCCGCGAGCTTAAGCGCCGTCGTCGTGGCCTCGACGGAGTTGCAGCCGTGCGCGATGTTCGCGAACGGGCCGCCGTGCACGAACGCGGGGTTGTTCTCGAGCGTCTGGACGAGGTTGGGCTTGATGGCGTCCTTCAGGAGCGCCGTCATGGCGCCCTCCGCGTGGATGTCGTGGACCGTGACCGGCTTGCGGTCGTACGTGTACGCGATGACCATGCGGCCGAGGCGCGCCTTCAGGTCCATGAGGTCCGTCGCGAGGCAGAACACGGCCATGACCTCGGACGCGACGGTGATGTCGAAGCCGTCCTCGCGCGGCATGCCGTTCGCGACGCCGCCTAGGCCGTCCACGACGTTTCGAAGCTGGCGGTCGTTCATGTCGACGCAGCGCTTCCACACGATGCGGCGCGGGTCGATGCCGAGGGAGTTGCCCTGCTTGATGTGGTTGTCCAGCATGGCGGCGCACAGGTTGTTCGCGGCGCCGATGGCGTGGAAGTCGCCCGTAAAGTGCAGGTTGATGTCCTCCATGGGGACGACCTGCGCGTAGCCGCCGCCGGCGGCGCCGCCCTTGATGCCGAAGACCGGGCCGAGGGAGGGCTCGCGCAGGCACAGCATAGAGTTCTTGCCGAGCCTGCACAGGGCGTCCTGCAGGCCGACGGACGTAGTGGTCTTGCCCTCGCCCGCAGGCGTGGGGTTGATGGCCGTCACGAGGATGAGCTTGCCCTTCATGGGCTTGTCCCTGAAGGCGTGGATGTCCACCTTCGCCTTGTAGTTTCCGTAGAGCTCGAGCTGCTCCGGACCGAGGCCGGCCTTTTTGGCCACCTCGGTGATCGGGAGCATCGTTGCCTCCTGCGCGATCTCAATGTCTGACTTTGCCATCCTCGGCGCTTCCTTTCGCTTCTTGGAGCGGTCGAGCTCCAACGGTTACCGGGTCTCACGGGACGAACTGACCGTTACCCCATTGTGCGCGTTCCAGGGGACATTTTTGCCGAGGATCGAGCGGCGGATATCGAATAGTCGCAATTCGGGCGGCCGAGAAGAGCCGCACCCTTCGCCGGTTCCCTAGCGGGACGGTCGAATGACGCGCCCCTCCGTCACCACGACATCGACCGGGACGTCGTGCCCGTCGAGCGCGAGGGCGCCCACCGCGCTCATCTGCGGCTCGCGGCAGAGGCCGACGGAGACGCCCGCAAAGTCCGCGAGGAAGACGTCGTAGAAGCCGCCGCCGTAGCCCATGCGATAGCCGCGCTCGTCGAACGAGAGCCCCGGCACGATCGCAAGCGCGCGGCGCGACGCCTTTGGGTCCGCCTCGAGCGTGGGGTCGGGCACGGGCTCCTCCACGCCAAACGGGCTCCTCACGAGACCGTCGAGCGAGGACACGCGAAACCAGCGCATGCGACGCGTGCCGGGGACGCACCACGGAAGCGCGACGGACTTGCCCCGCGCCCAGGCGTCGCGCACGAGCGCGCGGGTGTCGACCTCGTCGCCCACGGACAGGTACGTGAGGACGGTGTCTGCGGCCAGATACTCCGGAAGCCGCGTGACGCGCCCCGCTATGGCGGCGTCCCTTCTCGCCCGGCCGTCCTCGCCGAGGGCGCTCCTGACCTCCTTGTAGTGGCGGCGCAGCTCGCGCTTGCGCCCGCGCGTCCCATCGCCGTCCATGCGGTGCCCCCTTCCCGGCTCGGCCCGTTGCACCGCGCCCTTCGTGCCCGTCGCGCCCGTCGTGCGCGTTGGGTGAAATCTGGGGCGCCGCGCCCGTGCGGCGCCGCGCCCGCCTTACCCTCGCCCTAGGGTAGCGCAGGCAGGGCGATCGATGCGAGGAGGCTGCCATGGCGACGGCGACGCTGGTGATCATGCGCCACGGCGAGAGCGCGTGGACGGACAAGCGGGTGAACCGCTTCGCGGGTTGGGTGGACGTTCCGCTGACGGAGCGCGGGCGCGCCCAGGCGGCGGAGGCGGGCAGGCTCATGCGCGAGGCCGGCATCCAGCCGGACGCGGTGTTCACGTCGCTTCTGGAGCGCTCCATCGTGAGCGCGGACATCGCGCTGCACGAGGTGGGCCGCCTGTGGGTGCCCGTCATCCGCAGCTGGCGCCTGAACGAGCGCCACTACGGCGCGTTCCAGGGGCAGACGCGTCCCGACATGCGCAAGGCGTACGGCGAGGAGCTGTTTAACGCGTACCGGCGCAGCTTCGACGTGAGGCCGCCCAAGATCGACCCCGCCTCCCCGTACTTCCAGGCAGACGACCCGCGCTACGGCACGCTTTCGCAGGACGGGCTTGACGCTACGGACCCGCGGCAGATTCGCAGCGAGTGCCTTAAGGACGTGATCGCGCGGCTGGAGCCGTTCTGGGGCGCCTACGTGACGCCGCCCCTGCTGCTGGGGCAGACGGTGCTCGTGGTGACGCACGGCTCCGTTGTGCGCTCGCTCATAAAGGTTATAGAGGGCGTGTCCGCGGACGAGATTCGCAAGGTGAACGTCCCGACGGGCCAGCCCCGCGTGTACGAGTTCGAGACCGGCGGTATGGGAGGGCTTCGCCTGGCCGGCCCCGGGCGCTGGCTGGACCCGGACGCCGCGAGCCGAGGCGCGGCGGAGGCGCTTGCGCTGGGCTCGAGCCCGGCATAGCGCGCGTCCCGAGCACAAAAAAGCCCGACGCGGATGCGCCGGGCTTGCGTTTGCGATGGTGGGTCGTGAGGGGGTCGAACCCTCGACCTTGGGATTAAGAGTCCCCTGCTCTACCAACTGAGCTAACGACCCATCTATGTGTGCTGGCGTGTGCCAGAGAAGAGGTCAATGGTGGGTCGTGAGGGGGTCGAACCCTCGACCTTGGGATTAAGAGTCCCCTGCTCTACCAACTGAGCTAACGACCC
>NZ_JABAGR010000004.1 GCF_012844235.1 Parafannyhessea umbonata | reverse complement strand
GATGCCCTGCTTCCCAAGCTCATGTCCGGCGAAATCGACGTCTCGAAGGTCGACCTCACGCAGCCAAATAGCCATTTACCAGATTTCGGGGGGGACATCTGGAAAGATTGTTTGCACGCTTGTTCTACTGTCGCCAGACACCTCACGCATCGGGGGAGAACTACCGCAGTACGAAAAAGGACGCTCACCACCTTTATACGTCCCGCAGTCGTTCTCTCACTCGCCCGCGTACTCCGCGGCCTGCTTCACAAACGTGCCATCCTCAAGCTCGCCAAACGCGTCGAGAAGCTCCTCCTTCGTGTTCATGACGATGGGGCCGTACCACGCGACCGGCTCGTCCAGCCGCACGGACGACATAAACAGCACCTCGGCCGGCTCGTCCAGGGCCTCTATGGTCACGGTGTCGCCGTCACCCAGCTTGACTGCGTTCTTCTCGGCCACTTTGTGGCCAGATATCGTCGCGCCGCCCAGCAACGTGAACGCCATGACGGAGCGCGCGCCCGGGACGTCCAGCGTGATCGAGGCATGCGGGTCAAGGTGGATGTCGTAGTAGTCCAGCGGCAAGTATTTGCCCTGGTAACCATGGGCGTCACCGTAGGTACCCGCCACAAGGCGCAGCGTGCCGCCCTCAAACGGGAACTCGCGGATCTCGTCGCGCGTGATGCCGTGGTAGCTGGGCGGGGCGGTGAGCTTGTCCTTCGCGGGCAGGTTCAGCCATAGCTGTACGCCCAGCAGGCGCTCCGTCGCCTGCGGCATCTCGGAGTGAAACGCGCCGGAGCCCGCGGTGAGCCACTGCGCCTCGCCGTCGGTCACCGTGGCCTTCGTGCCCAGGTGGTCCTCGTGCACCATGGCGCCGCGGGCGATGAACGTGACGGTCTCGATCCCGCGGTGCGGGTGCATGGGAAAGCCGGCGCGGTAGTCTTCGGGGTCGGTCGAGTCAAACGAGTCGAGCATGAGGAACGGATCGTAGGTGTCGGTGGTGTTCGCACCAAGCACGCGCACGAGGCTGACGCCGGCGCCGTCCGTGGCACGAACTCCCTTGAGCGTGTGAGTTACCTTCCTGAGCTGCATGTTCTTCTCCCGTCAGCCCCTTGCGGGGCGGGTCGTGCGCGCTGCGCGGGCGCGCCGGTTGGTCTGCGTTAGGCTCAGTCTCCCCCGCGCGGTATGCAATTGATACTTAGTGCATAACATTTACATAGGCGGCGCGAGGCGTCAGGTCGGACGTTGCGGCCGTGGGGCGGAAGCCGCGGCCCAAACGCGCCGCCACCGAGCGCGTGGCCGAGAAGGACGGCGGCGCCGGTCGCGGGCTTTTTCGGGCGCCCCTGCGCTACCATGAGTGCGACGCCTTCGACGAGAGGAGAGGCCAATGGAGGCCTACAAGCAGGAGTTCATCGAGTTCATGGTTCAGAGCGACGTGCTGAAGTTTGGCGACTTCACGCTCAAGAGCGGCCGCAAGTCCCCGTTCTTCATGAACGCCGGCGCGTATGTGACGGGCGAGCAGCTCAGCCGCCTGGGCAAGTACTACGCGCAGGCGATCCACGCCAACTTTGGCGACGACTTCGACGTGGTGTTTGGCCCGGCGTACAAGGGCATCCCCCTGGCCGTGGTGACGGCCATCGCGTATCACGAGCTGTATGGCAAGGAGGTGCGCTACTGCAGCGACCGCAAGGAGGTAAAGGACCACGGCGCGGACAAGGGCCAGCTCCTGGGCTACGAGCTGCATGACGGCGACCGCGTGGTGATCGTGGAGGACGTGACCACGTCAGGCAAGTCCATCGACGAGACGTACCCCAAGCTGAAGGCCGCCGCGGACGTGCAGGTCGTGGGCCTGATGGTGTCGCTCAACCGCATGGAGGTCGGCAAGGGCGGCAAGGTCACCGCCCAGCAGGAGATCCAGGAGCGCTACGGCTTCCCCGTCGCGTCGATCGTGACCATGGCGGAGGTCGTGGACGCGCTGTACGACCACGAGGTCGAGGGGCGCGTGGTGATCGACGACGCCCTGAAGGCGTCCATCGACGCATACTACGAGAAGTACGGCGTCAAGGAGTAGCAAGACGTCCGCAGGCTTTGGGCGGGGCGCAGCCGGCGTACGACGCACCGGCACGCGCCCCGCAGCCATGTGAAAGGAAGGACCCCGCATGAGCGACGTTCTAGACCGCTTCCTGCGCTACTGCGCGGTGCCGTCGCAATCGAACCCCCTGACGGCCGACGATGTGCCCTCCACGGCAAGCCAGCTTGACATGGCAAACGTCGTGGCCCGGGACCTGCGCGAGCTTGGCGCCCAGGACGTGACCGTGACGCCAAGCGCCTACGTGACGGCGCACTGGCCCGCGAGCGCGGGCGCAGAGGAGCTGCCGGCGCTTGGCCTGTGCTGCCACCTGGACACCGCGTGGCAGACGTACGGGGACCCCGTGCGCCCGCAGGTGAGGCGCTACGAAGGCGGAACCCTGGCCATCGGGCGCGGTCGCGACGGGCGCGAGGTGTCCATAAGCCCAGACACGAACCCGCAGCTCGAGCACATGGTGGGCTGGGACCTGGTGACGAGCGACGGTACGTCGCTTTTGGGCGGCGACGACAAGGCCGGCATCGCCATGGTGGTGTCGCTGCTTGCGCGGCTGCGCAAGGACCCCGCGCTCCCCCACCCGCGGCTGGCAGTCGCCTTTGTCCCGGACGAGGAGATCGGCCATGGGGCGGCCCTTCTCGACCTGCGGGAGTTTGGCGCGGGCTTTGGCTACACCATCGACGGCGGACCCCTGGGCGAGTTCTGCTACGAGACGTTCAACGCCGCGGAGGCAAAGGTGCGCGCAAGCGGGACCTCCGTGCACACGGGCACGGCGAAGGGCATCATGGTGAACGCGTCCGAGGCCATCATGAGGTTCCACGCGATGATCCCCGCGCAGGAGCGGCCGGAGTACACCGAGGGCCACGAGGGCTTCTATTACCTCGAGCGGATGGAAGGCAACTGCGAGGAGGCGCGTGCCGACTACATCATTCGCGATCACGACCAGGCGAAGGTGGAGTCTCGCAAGGACGTGATGCGGCGCGCCGTGGACCTTGTGAACCAGACGTACGGCGGCGGGCGAGAAGTGCTGACCATCCAGATCGAGGACCAGTACCACAACCTGGCGGACGTGGTGACGCGCCCGGAGCACAGGCACCTGATAGAGAACGCCCGCACCGCGTACGCGAAGGTGGGGCAGGAGATGCGCTGCGTGCCCATGCGCGGCGGGACGGACGGCAGTCAGCTGAGCTTTAGGGGCTTTGCGTGCGCGAACCTCTCCGCGTGCTACTACAACGCGCATGGCGTGCGCGAGTTCGTGCCCGTGCCGGAGCTCGAGGCCATGGTGGACGTGCTGCAGGAGCTGGCGGCGCTGTACGCCCGGCCGCAGGCAGGCGCACGGTAGCAAGGCGCCGGGCGCCCGTCCTTGGGATGCATGGGACGGGCGCCCGGCGCAGCACGGGCACTGGCGGCGGCCTGCTTTGGGCCTAGCGGTTGGCCTTCAGCGTCGCGAACACCTTGGTGTTGTGGCGCTTCACGAACGAGATGAACTTGCCCTCCTGGTAGGCCAGGGCGGCGTTGCGCTGCTTGATGGGAACGAGCATCGCGGCCATCATGCGGGAGCGCGGGCGCGCCGCGACCACCGCGATCTGCGCGCGCTCGCTGTTGATCATGGCGTCGATCTGGGAGAGCTTGTCCTTCTCGCTCAGCTCGCACTTGGGGTTGCATACGTTCTCGATGCAGCCTACGAGGCGCTCTATGTAGCGGCGCTGGATCATCTCGTTGCTGGCGGCGTCGCCGGACAGGCCCCAGTGGCGGTAGAGGTCGAGCATCCAGGTGTGCTCCTCCTCGCGCTTCGCGTACATGTCCGGGCGCCAACGGGCGGTCTCGGACTCGCTGCGCTGGCGGATGAAGTGGTAGTACGGGCGGGACATGACGCCCACGCGCTGCACGTCGCGGATGAAGTCGAGCACGAAGGGGAAGTCGTCCCAGAACGTGGGACGGAAGCGAATGCCCAGGCGCTCGATGCGCTCGCGCAGGAACAGCTTGTTCCAGGGCGGATACAGCTGGTTCTGGTCGAACAGGCGAAACGCCGCCGCGCGGAACTCCTCCTGCGTTTGGTACACGGCGTCGGCGCACGCCTTGAGCTCCGTGGTGTGCTCGCCCGCGCTGCCGTAGTACGTGTCGATGTAGAAGCCCGAGATGGCAAGCTCCAGGCGGTTCTCCTGGGCAAACGCGTACATGTCCTCCAACATGCCCGGCTCGACCCAGTCGTCGGCGTCCATGAACATGACGTACTTCCCGCGCGCACGGTCGAGCGCGTAGTTGCGGGCCGCCGGGGCGCCGCCGTTCTGGCGGTGGTACACCGTCACGCGGATGTCACGCCCTGCGATGGAGTCCAGGATCTGCCCGGTGCGGTCGGTGGAGCCGTCGTCCACCACCAGGAGCTCGAAGTCGCGAAACGTCTGGTGCTGCAGGCTCTCGACGGCGCGCCGCACATACCCGTCCACGTTGTACGCCGGCATGATGACCGAAATTCCAGGCGTGTGAGGATCCATTCCGCAAGCTCTCCAAACGACGATTGGGCGACCGCGCCGCACGACGCGGCGGAAAAGTGCTGCAGGTCGAATTATCCCCTACCGTGCCTGGCGTCGTGTGGTGGAGCGGTGGAGTTCAATAACTGCACAAACCGCGGGGCAGGCCGGCGCGACGACGCTACGCCGCGGGCACCATGATTCCGATGTCCACCCCAAGCTGCGCGGAGTTCAGGACCGACCAGTTGCCGCCCGCGCCATCCGCCTCCTGGCTCGCCGGCGCGTCCATGCGCTTCAGGTTGTTCACGCCGATGGACTGCACCAGCTCGGCCACGTCCATCAGGTCGCCGGTGCTCATGTCCGTGTTGATGCTGTACAGCAGGTCGGCACCGTGGCTCATAAGCGCGCTCACGCCGGCGCCCTTGTAGCTCTCGATCTTGTCCCACACGTCATTCGAGGCCAGCATGGCGTGGGTCATGCGCAGGTTCGCGGCCGTCGCCAGCGGCACGATGCACGCGGACGCGCCGGAGCCGGAGTACAGGTCCTGCAGGCGCACGTCAGCCTTGCCGTCGTTCACCTTGGTGTCCAGTGGGATGGTCACGAGCGTGCCCTTGCGCGCCGTGGCGTCCAGGCTCAGGATCTGGGCCTTCGTGAGCTTGGGCGACTTCGCGTTAACGTCGTCCACCGTGAGCACCAGCACGTTCGTGAAGGAGTCCTGCGACACGGTATAGCCGTCCGGGCTCGTCACCTGGCCCTGTGCCTGGAGCGACTTGCTCAGGGACTCGTTGCCCACGCTGATGGGCTTTTGTGCCTTCGCCCACAGCGTGCCCAGCAGCACCACCAGAAGCACGCCCACCGCCACCAGCACCGCTATGGCGATGGCGTTGCGATACGGACTGTAGCGAGGGACGTCCGTGCGCTCGAACCTCTCGCGCTGTCTAAATGGCATGCTTCCTCCCCAGGGCCGAATGCGCCCGAGGGCGCCCTATCAGAAGATGATACCTAATCCCGCGACCACAAGACCCAGAACTACGCCCACCACGTACACGAACGCCGTGATGACGAGGTTCTGCCGCATGTCGCGGTTGGTGCGGAACAGCACGAGCAGGCCCATGCCCCCAGAGACCAGAAGGCCGGCCATCATGGGGCCCGCCGCGAGCGACCCCTGCAGGTACAGCTGGGTGATCGCCACGGAGGCGCCGCAGTTGGGGATGAGCCCGATGAGCGCGGCGAGCATGGTGGCGCGCACGGGGTGGCTTCCCAGCACCTGGGCGATGGCGTCGGTGCCGGCCGCCTCGATCACGAAGCCAAACACCAGCGTCACCAGGAAGATGAAGAACGTGACCTCCGCCGTGTGCACCAGCGCGCTGCGCACGATGTGCCACACGCGACGCCCGTGCGACGTGCCATGGCCGTGGTCGTGCGCATGGCCATGGCCGTGAGCTTCGCCATGCGCCGCAGCCGCGACGGCGTCTTTCTCGCCCGCGGCGCCCGCTTCGGGCGAGAAGAGCGCGCCATCCGCGTCCGAATCTATCTCCCCGCAGTCGCAGTGGGCGGCCTCGCACAGCTCGGCGATGTGCGCGTGCCCGTCGCCCGCACGGTGCAGCGCGCGCAGCACGACGTCGACCGCAAGCCCCACGAGCATGCCCGCGACCACCTTGAAGCCGATGATCGCGAGCATGCGGCCCGCCGGCTCCGCATGCGCCACGAACACGGGAATCATCTCGTCGGACGTCGCGAGGATGACGGAGACGAGCGTGCCCGCCGACACCACGCGCGCCGCGTACAGCGTGCCGGCCATCGCGGAGAAGCCGCACTGCGGCAGCGCGCCCAGCAGGGCGCCCACGATGGGGCCGGACTTGTCCGCACGCGCGATGATGCGCTCCGTGCGGCCGCCGGCCGTGTGCTCGAGCGCCTCCATCGCAAGGTAGGTGAGAAAGAGGAACGGAATCAGCTCTAGCGTGTCGTGCACGCTGTCCAGAAGTACGTCCATTATGATGCCTGGCGTCACGTGTGCTCCAAACTGTTTACATCTTTATGTCCAATGCAGCGCCGCCGGAACGTCCACATCGTCCCGTACCAACATATGAGCAGATGAACATATGTATTTACCTGCGCTTTTGTCGTAAAACGCGGAGTGCATTATACCCAAGGCGCGCAACGTGCGCCTTGGGCAAGAAAACTTCACACACGCTATTTTGAGTCGGCATGCATCGGACGCCAGCGCGGGGCGCATGGGCGCCGCGTTGGCGCGCAGGCCGCGCCGCCCGGACGCCGGCTACGGCTTGGCTACCTCCACGCCTCGAGCGCATCCGCGGGATAGTCGACCCGTTCGAACACGAGCCCCCTCGCCGGCGCCGTCGGTCCGGCGGCCGATCGGTCCCGCGCCGCAAGCGCGCCCTCGAGCCACGCGGTGTCGCGATGCCCGCGCCCCACCTCCACGAGCGAGCCCACGATGATCCTTACCATGTTGTGAAGGAACGCGTTGCCCGTCACGTCCACGGCAACAAGCTCCTCTCCCGCCTCGCGCACGCGGCTCACGCGCACGGAGGAAAGGCAGCGGCACGTTGATCGCCCGTCCGCCTCGAGCAGGTGCGCAGACGTCGCCTTGCAGAAGCTGCGGAAGTCATGCTCCCCCACAAGCACCTGAGCGGCCGCGTGCATCGCGTCCGCATCCAGCGCGGGCACGCTGCGCAGCCACCACGCGTGGCCCCATGCCAGCACGGGACGCGCCGGACCGCAGCAAATGCGATAGCGGTACGAGCGCTGCGTCGCATCAAACCTGGCGGAGAAGTTCTGCCCTCCCCGTCGGATCCCGCGTATGGAAAGGTCGTCTGGCGTAAGCGCAACAAGAGACGCCGTCAGACGCCGCGCCGGGCGCAGCAGCTCCTGCGCGGTCACCGGCACGCTCACCACCTGCCCAAGAGCGCTTACGCCCGCATCCGTGCGGCCCGCGCACTCCATGTCAACGTCACGCCTCAGCAGCGTCTGCAGCGCCCGGCGAAGCTCCCCGGCAACGGTGCGCTGGCCCGGCTGCTCCGCGTATCCGGAAAATCCCTCGCCGCGGTAGCCCAGCGTGATCGCAAGGGTCCCGGCAACCTGATCGCTTGGCAGCGCCGGCTCCCTCGTCGGCTCGATGTCGCCCGCGCAGATGCCGCCCCGTGCCATGTCTTCGCGTTCCACGTCTGGCTCCGTTTCCTCCCAAGCGCAATCCGCCTCTGCACAATAGAAGCGATTGTAAGGCCATATTCGGCCCGTTCCAAAGTTAGCGTAAAGATACACGTCTTTCGTGCGAAACAACCGTCATTCGGCACCAGGTTCCGTCAGAGAGCCACAAGGTGGGAATGTGTCGGTCATCGCGCAGCCATCAGGCGGCATGCCAAGCACTTCTCGCCAATGCGCCATGCGCCTTCGGCAAGGCTTCGTAGCAAAAAGGGGCCCGCGCGTGCGAGCCCCCCGGCAAAGCTATGTGCGATGTGGCGACAGCCTACTCCTCGGTGGTCTCCTCGGCAGCAGCCTCCTCGACCGGCTCCACCTTGGTGACAGTGGTCTCGGCCTTGGCGCCCTTCACCGGCTCGGTCACGAGCTCGATGATGACGACCTCGGCTGCGTCGCCCTTGCGGGGACCAAGCTTCATGATGCGGGTGTAGCCGCCGTTGCGGTCAGCCCACATGCCCTGAGCGGCCTTCTCGAAGACCTCGCGCACGACCTCCTTGTCGCCGACCTTGGCGATGGCAAGACGGCGGGAGTGCAGGTCGCCCTTCTTGGCCCACGTGATGACCTTGTCCACGTCGGGACGGATGGCCTTGGCGCGAACGTCGAGGGTCTTGATGCGGTCGTTGGCGAGGAGGGAAGCGACGAGGCTCCTCTTCATGGCCTTGGTGTGGCTGGCATCGGTGCCAAGCTTCATGCCACGCTTCTTGTTGTGTCTCATGGTCTAGATACTCCTAAGTGAAACTTGCGACTTGTCCTAGGCCTTGAGGCTAAGACCCATGGATTCGAGCTTGTCCTTGACTTCCTCGATGGACTTGACGCCAAAGTTGCGGATGTTGAGCAGGTCGTTCTCGGAGAACTCCACCAGCTGTCGGACGGAGTGGATGCCGGCGCGCTTGAGGCAGTTGTAGGAGCGGACGGAAAGGTCCAGGTCCTCGATCTGCTTGTCAAGCTCCGTGTTGTCCTCGACCTCGCCGGTGGCGAAGATGGAGGTGTCCTCGGCGGGCTCCTCCTCGTCAGCCAGGCTCATGAATGCGTTCATGTGCTGGTCGACGATGTTTGCGGCCTCGACCACCGCGTCGCGCGGCGAAACGGAGCCGTCCGTCTCGACCTCGAGGATCAGACGGTCATAGTTGGTGTGCTGGCCAACGCGGCAGGGCTCGACCGTCTTGGCGCAGCGGCGCACGGGCGAGAAGAGCGAGTCCACGTGGATGATGCCGATGGGGTCGCCCTCGCGCTCGTTGTCGTCGCCGGACACGTAGCCACGGCCGACGCCGATGCGCATCTGCATCGTAAGGTGAGCACCCTCGCCCAGCGTGCAGATGACGTGGTCCTTGTTCACGAGCTCGAACTCGGCCGGAACGTGGAAGTCCCCGCCGGTGACGGTGCACGGGCCGTCGATGCTGACGGTCGCCGTGGCCTCGTCGCCGGTGCCCATGCTCTTGAACACCAGGCCCTTGACGTTCAGGACGATGTCGGTGACGTCCTCGTAGGCGCCCTCGACGGTCGTGAACTCGTGCTGCACGCCATCAATCTGGATGGCCTCGACTGCCGCTCCCTCAAGGGACGACAGGAGAACGCGGCGAAGAGAGTTTCCGAGGGTATCTCCGTAGCCACGCTCCAGCGGCTCCGCGGTAACGCGGGCGAGATTCTCGGAAATCTCCTCGACCGACACCTGCGGTCGGATGAATTCGGACATGAAAACCTCCTACCGGTCCAGACTTACTTGGAGTAGAGCTCGACGATGAGCTGAGCGTCAATGTCAAGGTCGATCTGGTCGCGGACGGGGAGCTGCAGGACGGTGCCCTGGAGCTTCTCGATGTCCACCTCGAGCCACGCGGGAACCGCGACGTGCTCGGAGGAGATCAGGGCCTCCTTGATGGGGAGAAGGTCCTTGTACTTGGGGGCGACGGCAACGACATCGCCGGCCTTCACCTGGTAGGAGGGGATGTCGACGCGGTGGCCGTTCACGGTGATGTGGCCGTGACGGACGGTCTGACGGGCCTCCTTGCGGGTGCGAGCGAATCCAAGGCGGAAGATGACGTTGTCAAGACGGGACTCGAGGATGGTCATCAGGTTGTCGCCCGTGATGCCCTCGACCTTCTTGGCCTTGTCGTAGTAGCCGCGGAACTGCTTCTCCAGAACGCCATAGATGAACTTGGCCTTCTGCTTCTCGCGGAGCTGCTGGCCGTACTCGCTCTCCTGGCGACGACGACGCTGGTGCTCACCGCGATTGCTCTTCTTGTTGTAGCCCATGGTCACGGGCTCGATGCCGAGCTGGCGGCACCTCTTGAGGACAGGGGTCCTATCAACTGCCATTGCTACTGTCCTTCCTTACTACACGCGACGACGCTTGCACGGACGGCAACCGTTGTGCGGAATGGGGGTCTTGTCCTGGATGCCCGAAACCTCGAGGCCGGCGGCCTGGAGGGAACGGATTGCGGTCTCGCGGCCGGAGCCGGGACCCTTCACGAACACAGCGACCCTGTGAAGGCCGTGCTCCATGGCTGCCTTGGCGCAGGCCTCAGCCGCGACCTGGGCGGCAAACGGGGTGGACTTGCGGGAGCCCTTGAAGCCGACGGTGCCACCGGACTGCCAGGCGATGACGTTGCCCTGGGGGTCGGTGATGGAGATGATCGTGTTGTTGAACGTGCTCTTGATGTGAGCCTGGCCCACAGCGATGTTCTTGCGGTCGGCGCGACGGACGCGCTGGGTGCCGCGCTGGTTCTTCTTCTGTGCCATTTATCTACTCCCTACCCGCGCTTCTTTGCACCGATCTGACGCTTCTTGCCCTTGCGGGTGCGAGCGTTGGTGTGGGTGCGCTGGCCGTGGACAGGAAGGCCCTTGCGGTGACGGAGGCCGCGGTAGCAGCCGATCTCCATCAGGCGGGCAACGTTCTGACGAACCTCGCGACGGAGGTCGCCCTCGGTGGTGAAGTTCGCGTCGATGTAGTCGCGAATCTTCGTCACGTCGTCCTCGGTGAGGTCCTTGACGCGGGTGTCGGGATTCACGCCAGTCTCAGCGCAGATCTTGGTAGCGCTGGTCTGACCGATGCCATAGAGATACGTAAGACCAACCTCAACGCGCTTCTCGCGGGGAAGGTCAACGCCGTTGATACGTGCCAACTTCGAGCTCCTCTCTTAGCCCTGACGCTGCTTGTGGCGAGGGTTCTCGCAGATCACGTAAACCTTGCCATGGCGACGAATGATCTTGCACTTGTCGCACATCTTCTTGACCGAAGGACGTACCTTCATTTTGCGTTTCCTTTCGGTAGTTCTAACACGAACTGGTGTTGCTCGACGCCTCAGGTGGTGCTAAGACGCCTCTATGTACTCGCCCAGCCGCAGGCGTGAATATCCAAGGCCGGATGCGCCCATGCGGACGCACGTCCACAAGGACTACTTGTAGCGATAGGTGATGCGACCCCTCGTGAGGTCGTACGGGGAAATCTCCACCACGACCTTGTCTCCCGGCAGGATGCGGATGTAGTTCATCCTGATCTTGCCCGAGATGGTGCAGAGGATCGTCTTTCCGTTCTCAAGCTCAACGTTGAACATTGCGTTGGGAAGGGGTTCGATGACCTTACCTTCCAGCTCGATTCCGCCTTGCTTTGCCACCTTGCCTACTTTCTCCCTGTGAATCACAGCGACTGAATATCATACATAAATCAACACAGCACGTCCACGACGCACTGATCGATTCATCTTTGGTGCACATATCGCCAGGCGAGAAGAGCCCGGCGCCGTGCTCCCCTATTCCTCTGAACCCACTTTGCCGCCTTGCATGCGGCACCACGGGCCAAACGAATCCTGGGTCAGGATGACGGGGCCATCCTTGGTGATGCCGATCGTGTTCTCGTAGTGCGCGGCCGGCAGTCCGTCGTCGGTCACGACGGTCCAGCCGTTCCGCCGCACGTGGGTCTGCGCAAGCCCCAGCGTAAGCATGGGCTCGATGGCGATCATCATGCCTACCTGCAGCAGGACCCCCCTGCCCTTCTTTCCGTAGTTCGGGACGTTCGGGTCCTCGTGCATCGAGTGGCCCACGCCGTGACCCACGTAGTCGCGCACCACGCCGTAGCCGTTCTTCTCGGCCTTTGACTGGACTGCGTACCCAACGTCGCCAAGGCGATTGCCGGGCACTGCCTGCTCTATTGCGTCCTTGAGGCAGTCCCGCGCACACTCGCACAGCCCCTTCACCTGGTCCGAGACCGTGCCGACGTAGAACGTCCACGCGTTGTCTCCGGCCCAGCCGGCCTTGTTCGCGCCCACGTCCACGGAAATGATGTCGCCGTCGCGAAGGAACACCTCAGGAGACGGAATGCCGTGCACGACCTCGTCGTTGATGGAGGCGCAGATGCTTCCCGGGAAGCCGCCATAGCCCTTGAAGCCGGGCTTGGCGCCGTTCTGCCTGATGAACCCCTCGACCGCCTGGTCAATCTGCTTCGTGCTCGTCCCCGGCTTGGCCAAGGACCCCGCAAGGCGCAGCGCCCTCTTGGAGAGGTCGCCTGCGCTTGCGCGGTACGTGTCCATGTCCAGCTGGGACTTGATGTGGATCATAGTCCAAGGAGCACCTTGACGTCGGCGTACACCTCGTCGACGGGACGGTCTCCGTCAACCTCCTTAAGGATGCCATGCTCGCGGTAGTAGCCAACAAGCGGGGCGGTCTGGCTCTCGTAGGTGTCCAGGCGCTTCTTGATGGTCTCTGGCTTGTCATCGTCGCGCTGGTACATCTCGCCGCCGCAGCGGGGGCAGACGTCCACGCCGGCGCCGGCGGTATAGCCGCAGGAACGACACGTGCGCCTAGAGCTCAGACGCTTGATGATCACGTCGGCTTTCACGTCCACAAGAAGCGCCGCGTCAAGCGCGATGCCCATGCCGGCAAGCTCCTTGTCCAGAACCTCGGCCTGCGCCGTGTTGCGCGGGAAGCCGTCGAGGATGAAGCCCTTCTGCGCGTCATCCTGTGCAAGACGCTCCTTCACCAAATCGATCACCAGCTGATCGGGAACGAGCTTGCCTGCGTCCATGTACCCCTTGGCCTCTACGCCGAGCTTGGACTGGGCCTTGACGGCCGCACGAAGCAGGTCGCCCGTCGAGATGTGGGCCACGCCGTAGTCAGCGACGAGCTTCTGTGCCTGAGTTCCCTTGCCAGCGCCAGGGGCGCCGAGAAGGACGATCTTCATGGGTTTCCACCTTTCGCATAGCGTTGCGCCGTACCTCTCTCGACGCACCAACAACCCTAGTCTAGCCCCTAAGCAGGGCTCACGTTGCTTGCAACTTGAGAATTGGCCTCGCGTTCTGGCAGACGGAGCGCCTGCACGGCCTCCACACGTAAAGGAGGAGGGGGCCCGAAGGCCCCCTCCTTGTATGGTTGCGCGTTCTACGCAGTCCGAAGGCTATTTGAAGAAGCCCTCGTAGTTGTGCATCTTCAGCTGGCTTTCGAGCTGAGAGATCGTGTCCATGGCCACGCCGACCATGATCAGAACCGAAGTTCCGCCAAAGGACTGCATCAGGGTGTTGCCCGTGATGGAGAACAGGATGGAAGGAACGACGGCCAGCACTGCCATGAAGAGTGCACCCGGGAGCGTGATGTGATCAAGCACGCTCTTGATGTACTCGGCGGTGGCGTTGCCGGGGCGCACTCCCGGGATGAAGCCGCCTGCCTTGCGAAGCTGGTCGGCGGTCTCGTCGGGGTTGAACACCATAGAGGTGTAGAAGTACGCAAAGAACACAATGAGGAGAACGGAGAGCACCCAGTTCACCCAGCCGGAGGCAAGCGCATTCGCAACGAACTGAATCCACCCCACGTTGGGGAAGAAGACCGCAAGCTGCGCCGGCAGGTAGAGAAGCGCGGACGCGAAGATGATGGGCACGACACCTGCCGTGTTCACCTTGATCGGCAGGTAGGTGGACTGTCCACCCATAATCCTCCTGCCAACGACCCTCTTCGCATACTGAACCGGGATGCGACGCTGACCACGCTCGATGTAGACGATCACGGGGATGATCGCAATCATCACGAGAACGGTAATCAGCGTTATGACAGCTCCCGTGCTCGAGGTCTTGACCGAAGAGATCAACGCAGAGGGGAGGCCGGCCATGATGTTCGCGAAGATGATGAGCGACATACCGTTGCCGATGCCACGCTGCGTGATGACCTCGCCAAGCCACATGATGATTATGGCACCGGTAAGAAGCACGCCAACGATCACGATGTCCTCGATGAATTCGGGGAACCCGAGCTGGGAGAAGTCGATGCCGTAGCTCTTAAAGAGGAAGAGGTAACCGATCGCGTTGATGAGCGCGAGGCCAATCGTAAGGTAACGCGTATACTGCGTGATCTTGCGCTGACCGGACTCTCCCTCCTTCGCAAGCTCTCCAAGGGAGGGAATGACAGCCTGGAACATCTGCAAAATGATCTGCGCGGTGATGTAAGGCATGATTCCGAGGCTGAAGACGGAGACGCGGGAAAGGGCGCCACCAGAGAACAGGTTGAGCACCGCGATGGCACCGCTACCGGCGGCAGCCGTCTGGAACGCCTCGAGCATGCTCGCGAAGGGCACGCCCGGGGCGGGCAGATAGGCACCAAAGCGATACAGGGCGAGGATCCCGATGGTAATCAGAATCTTCTTCCTGAGCTCCGGAATGCGGAACGCATTTGCGATTCCCTTTAGCACGCCTGCTCGACCTTTCCTCCAGCCGCCTCAATCTTGGCCTTGGCGGAAGCGGAGACCTTGTCGACCTTGACGGTGAGCTTCTTGGTAATCTCGCCGTCGCCGAGGACCTTGACGGGGATGTAGTCGTGCTTGATGACGCCCTTGGCCATCAGGGACTCGCCGTCGACGGTCTCGCCGTCGGCGAAGAGAGCCTCGAGTCGAGCAACGTTCACGGGAGCGTACTCGACGCGGTTGTGGTTCACGAAACCAGGAAGTTTCGGAAGGCGCATCGCGAGCTGGGTCTGGCCACCCTCGAAGCCAGCGCCCTTGCCGCCGCCGGAGCGGGAGAGCTGACCATTGGTGCCGCGACCAGCGGTGGTGCCGTGGCCAGAAGAGTTGCCGCGGCCGATGCGCTTGCGGGACTTCTTGGAGCCCTCCGCGGGGCGAAGATCATTGAGCTGCATTTGGTTGACTCCTTAGTTCTCTTCAACCTCAACAAGGTGCTTGACCTTGAAGATCATTCCACGAACGCTCGGGTTGTCGGGCAGCACGGCGACGTCGCCGATCTTGCGGAGACCCATGGCGAAGCAAGTCCTCGTCTGGTCCTTCTTGACCGACGCGACGGCGCTGTGGACGAGCTTGACAGTGAGCTTCTTCTCGTCTGCCATAGTTAGTCCTCCTTACCGTTGAACATCTCGCTGACGGTAAGGCCACGACGCTCGGCAGCCTGCTCAGGGCTGGAGAGAGACTTGAGGCCCTCTGCAGCAGCCTTGATGATGTTGAGAGCGTTGTCGGTACCGAGCGACTTGGAGAGCACGTTGGTGATACCAGCGAGCTCGAAGAGCGGACGGACGGGGCCGCCGGCGATGACGCCGGTACCCTCGATAGCCGGCTTGATCAGAACATGGCCGGCGCCGAAGTGGCCGTCGACGGGGTGAGGAATCGAGCCACCGGCGGTGACGGGAACCTTGAACATGTTCTTCTTTGCATCCTCGACGCCCTTCTGGATTGCCAGAGGGACCTCGGCGGACTTACCCTGGCCAAGGCCAATGTTGCCCTTGCCGTCACCGACGACGACGAGAGCGACGAGCGACATGCGATGGCCGCCCTTAACGGTCTTGGAAACACGGTGGATGTAGACTACGCGCTCCTGAAGATCGGAGTCATTCTGGCGCTTACGATCACGTGGCATTCAAATTCCTCCTAGAACTTCAGGCCCGCGGCACGGGCACCGTCTGCCAGAGCCTGGACGCGGCCGTGATAGATGAAGCCACCGCGGTCAAACGTGACCTCGGTAACACCCTTCGCGACGGCGCGCTCCCCGATGAGCTTGCCGACGAACTCCGCAGCCTCCTTGTTGGAGCCGATCTTGCCGGTCTCCTTGAACTCGGGGCTCAGGGTAGAGGCGGAGCAGATGGTCTTGCCATCCTGGTCGTCGATGACCTGGGCGTAGATGTGAGCGTTGGTACGGTGGACGCTCAGACGAGGACGCTCAGCGGTGCCGAAAACCTTGGCGCGAACGCGGCGCTTACGGCGCTGAAGGCTCGCACGCTTAGCCTGGTTCTTGTTCATACCTTCTCCTTCAATCGCCATCACCTGACGGGGTGATGGTCTTATCTATGGCCTAGCGAAGACTACTTACCAGCCTTGCCGAGCTTCCTACGAATGTGCTCGCCTTCGTAGTGGATGCCCTTGCCCTTGTAAGGCTCGGGCGGGCGCTTGGCGCGGACCTCGGCGGCAACCTGGCCGACCTGCTCCTTGGAGATGCCCTTGACAACGATGTGGGTGTTGTCGGGGACCTCGAAGGAGATGCCCTCGGGGGCATCGACGAGGACGGGGTGAGAGTAGCCGAGGGAGAGGTCGAGACCAGTGCCCTTGAGAGCGGCACGGTAGCCGACGCCGGTCAGCTCGAGCTTCTTAGAGAAGCCCTCGGAGACGCCGATCACCATGTTGTGGATGAGGGTGCGGGTGAGACCCTGCTGAGCGTTCGACTCAGTGGACTCGTCGTTGCGGGTAACGAGAACCTCGGAACCCTCCTGAGCGATGGTCACCAGGTCGGAGAAGGTGCGAGTGAGCTCGCCCTTGCCGCCCTTGACCGAAACGGTGGTGCCATCGATGGTCACAGTAACACCAGCGGGAACCGTGACAGGCTTCTTACCAATACGAGACATTGTCTCCTCCTATCTAGATTCGTCCGTTGGTTACCAGATGTAGCAGATGACCTCGCCGCCGATGCCGAGCTTGCGAGCATCGCGGTCGCACATCATGCCCTTGGAGGTGGAGATGACGGCAGTGCCGAGACCACCCTGGACACGCGGCATCTCAGCTGCGGTGGTGTAGATGCGAAGGCCAAGCTTGGAGATGCGACGGATGCCGCGGATGACCTTGGCGTGACGGGCGCCATACTTGAGCGTGATGTGGAGGGTCTTCTGAGGCTTGGTGTCCTCGACCTCGTAGCTCTTGATGTAGCCCTCCTCGCAGATGACGCGAGCGATCTCAACCAGGACCTTGCTCGAGGGCATAGAGACCTCGGACTTGCCGGCAGAGTTAGCGTTGCGGATGCGCGTCAGCATGTCTGCGATGGGATCAGTAACCTTCATTGATTCCTTCTCCTTCGTTAGTGATGAAACTGCGCGTTTGGTTCATCCAAGCCCGTAGCCAGGATGCCTAAACGCCAGAGCCCTTTGCTACCAAGAAGCCTTGGTGACGCCAGGGAGCTCGCCCTTGCTCGCCATCTCGCGGAAGCAGACACGGCAGAGACCGAACTTGCGATAGACGGAGTGGGGTCGGCCACAGCGCTGGCAACGGTTCTGCTTGCGCGTCGAAAACTTCGGCTCGCGGTTCGCCTTGACGATCATCGATGTCTTAGCCACAAATCCTCCTTCAGGAAGAGACCCCGGCACCCCGCCGGGGTGTTTGACAAACTATATTGACTAGTCCTTCTTGAACGGGAAGTGGAAGGCCGCGATGAGCGCCCTGCCCTCCTCGTCAGTCGGGGCGGTGGTCACGATGGTGATGTCCATGCCGCGGGTGTGATCGATCTTGTCGAAGTCAATCTCGGGGAAGATCAGCTGCTCGGTGACGCCCATGGAGAAGTTGCCGTGGCCGTCGAAGGACTTGCTGCTGATGCCGCGGAAGTCGCGGATGCGAGGGATTGCGATGCAGATCAGGCGGTCCAGGAACTCGTACATGCGGTCGCCGCGCAGGGTAACCTTGGCGCCGATGGCCTGGCCCTCACGCAGGTGGAAGGTTGCGATGGACTTGCGGGCGTGGGTGACCATGGGCTGCTGGCCGGTGATGGCGCGAAGGTCGGAAACGGCACCCTCGATGGCCTTGGAATCGGTCGCGGCCTCGCCGACGCCCATGTTCACGACGATCTTCTCGATCTTCGGAATCTGGTTGACATTCTGGTACTGGAACTTCTTCTGCAGCTCGTCGCGAATCTCGGAGACGTACATCTCCTTAAGACGAGGAACGTACTTGTCTGCCATGTGGCACTCCTCACTCATGGGGTTTTAAGTGCGGGGTTGGTCCTCGCACCTCCTGGTCCCTGTGACCAGGAGCCGTGCGCCCGTTCCAGAGACATACCCATCCCGTTCATAGAGACGCAAGGTCAAATATTACGTGTTCGAGAGGTAAATTTCCAGCACGAACTGGTCTGCGGCAAATCTCCGCATATCAGACACTATTTCAGAGGCGGCATCCACTGGCACCGGCCGCCCTTATCCCCGATTTCGCAAGGGCGCCCGAATAATCGTTTGTCGCACAGAAAAGGGACCCGTCCGGAGACGGGTCCCTTGATATCGCTCTTGGCGAGAAGGGACTAGAACTTGGCGCCGCACTTCTTGCAGACGCGTATCTTCTTGCCGTCCTCCTCGGCGTGGCCGACGCGAGTAGCCTTGCCGCAGGTGGGGCACACGAGGGCGACGTTGGACACGTCGATCGCGGCCTCCTTCTCGACGATGCCGCCCTGCTGGTTGGCCTGGGTCGGGCGCTGAGCCTTCTTCACGACTGCAACGCCACGAACGACAACCTTGCCCTCAGAGGGAAGGGCCACGATGACCTCGCCGCGCTTGCCCTTGTCCTTGCCGGACAGGACCTCGACCTGGTCGCCCTTCTTAACGTTCATCTTTGCCATTCGTTCTCACTCCCCTACAGCGTCTCGGGTGCGAGCGAGACGATCTTCATGTACTTGTGATCGCGCAGCTCGCGTGCCACAGGCCCGAAGATACGGGTGCCCTTGGGCTCGCCATCCTTGTTGACCAGGACGCAGGCGTTCTGGTCGAACTTGATGTAGCTGCCGTCCTTGCGGCGGGTCTCCTTGGTGGTGCGGACGACAACGCAACGAACGATATCGCCCTTCTTCACAGAACCGCCCGGCGTAGCCTCCTGCACGGCGCACATGATGACGTCGGCGAGGCCAGCATAACGGCGCTTGGAGCCACCCATGACCTTGATGCACTTCACGCGCTTAGCGCCACTGTTGTCAGCGACGTTGAGCATGGTCTCCATTTGGATCATTGCTGTTCCTCCATACCTGCCCGCAAGAGGTGCGCGCTTGTGCGCGCACATTGTCGGACGGGGTGAATACGATCGTTACTTTGCCTTCTCCACGATCTCCACGACACGCCAGCGCTTGGTCTTGGACATGGGACGGGTCTCCATGACGCGGACGGTGTCGCCAAGGCCACACTCGTTCTTCTCGTCATGGCAGTGGAGCTTCTTGCTAATGGTCATCATCTTGCCGTACTTGGGGTGGTGCTTACGGTAGGTGATCTGAACGGTGACGGTCTTGTCGCCAGAGAGGGAGATGACCTCACCGGTGCGGACCTTACGTGCGTTCCTGCTTTCGGTATCTGCCATTTCTTATCTCCTGCGACTAGTTCTGCGCAGCGGCGTTGTCCGCTGCGATCTGACGAGCGCGCATCTCGGTCTGGATGCGGGCAATGTCACGCTTGACGACGCTGACGCGGGCCGTGTTGTCCAGCTGGCTGGTAGCCATCTGGAAGCGAAGGTTGAACAGCTCTGCGCGGCCATCCTCGAGCTTCTGAGCAAGCTCCTCGTCGGAGAGCTCTCGAATATCCTTGTACTTCATGTTGACTACTCCTCCACGTCCTGCTCGGCGCGGGTGATGATCTTGGTCTTGATCGGCATCTTGTACTGAGCAAGACGGAGCGCAGCCTTTGCGGTTGCCTCGTCGACGCCGTCGATCTCGTACATGACGCGACCCGGCTTGACAACGGCCACCCACTCCTCGGGGTTGCCCTTACCCTTACCCATGCGGGTCTCGGCCGGCTTCTTGGAGATCGGCTTGTCGGGGAAGATGGTGATCCACATCTTGCCGCCACGCTTCATGCGACGGACGATGGCGACACGGCCGGCCTCGATCTGACGGTTGGTGATCCAGTGACGCTCGAGCGCAACAAGACCCCACTTGCCAAAGTGCAGCTCGGTGTTGCCCTTGGCCTGACCCTTCATGGAGCCGCGCTGTACCTTACGGTGAAGGACTCGCTTAGGAGCCAGCATTAGCGACCCCTCCTCTCGTTACGGCGACGGGGACGGCTGGAGCCCTCAAGCGCCGGGTTGGGCGCAGGCTGACCAGGCATCTTCTCGCCGAGATAGATCCAAACCTTAACGCCGCAGGCACCCATGGTGGTGCGGGCGGTAGCCTCGCCGAAGCCGATCTTGGCGCGCAGGGTGTGCAGAGGCACGCGGCCCTCGCGGGACCACTCGCGGCGGCCCATCTCGGCGCCGTTCAGGCGGCCGGAGCACTGGATGCGGATGCCCTTGGCGCCGGCCTTGCGGGCGGACTGGATGGCCTTGCGGACGGCACGACGGAAGGCGATGCGGCCCTCGAGCTGCTCGGCGATGGACTGGGCCACCAGCTGGGCGTCGAGCTCCGGACGCTTGATCTCGATGACGTCGACGGAGATGTTGCCCTTGGAGACGCCGGCCATCTTCTCGAGCTCGGCACGCAGGGCGTCGATCTCGGAGCCCTTCTTGCCGATCACGATGCCCGGACGGGCGGTGTAGATGATGACCTTGACCTTGTCGCCGGCACGCTCGATGTCGACGCGGGACAGCGCTGCGCTCGCAAGCTTCTTCTCGAGGAACTTGCGGATCTGCATATCGTTGCCAAGGTTCTTGGCGTAGTCCTTCTTATCGGCGTACCAACGGGAACGCCACTCCTCGGTGATGCCGAGACGGAAGCCGGTAGGCTGTACTTTCTGACCCATACTTCCCCTACGCCTCCTTTCGAGGTGCAACGACGACGGTGATGTGGCTGGTGCGCTTGTTGATGCGCGAAGCGGAGCCCTTGGCACGCGGGCGGATGCGCTTCAGGGTCGGGCCCTCGTCCACGTAGGCAGCCTTGATCACGAGGTTGTCGGAACGAAGGTTGTTGTTGTTCTCGGCGTTGGCCACCGCGGAGCGGAGAACCTTCGCGACGGGCTCAGCGGCCGCGCGGGTCGAGAACTGGAGAAGCTCGAGTGCCTGCTCCACGGACTTGTTGCGAATCTGGTCGACGACCATGCGTACCTTGCGCGGCGCCATGCGCACGTACTTAGCGGTGGCCTTGACCTCGTTGTTGTTAGCCATTTACTCCATACCCCCTGTTAAGCCTGCTTGTGACCACGGAAGGTGCGGGTGGGGGCGAACTCGCCCAGCTTGTGACCGACCATGGACTCGGTGACGTATACGGGGACATGCTTGCGGCCGTCGTGGACGGCGATCGTGTGGCCGACCATCTCGGGGAAGATGGTGGAGGAACGCGACCAGGTCTTCACGACCTCCTTCTTGCCAGCCTCGTTCATCGCGGCGACACGCGCAAGGAGGCGAGTCTCCACAAACGGGCCCTTCTTGAGACTTCTGCTCATTCTTGGAATCTCCTAATGTTCGTGTTCCGGTTACTTCTTGTTGCGACGACGGATGATGAGGCGGTTCGAGGCCTTCTTCGGGTCGCGGGTCTTGAAGCCCTTGGTCGGCTTGCCCCAAGGCGTAACGGAGGGACGACCGGAGGTGTGGTTCTTGCCCTCGCCGCCGCCGTGCGGGTGGTCGACGGGGTTCATGACGGTACCACGGACGGTCGGGCGCACGTTCATGTGACGGTGACGACCGGCCTTGCCGATCACGATGTTGCCGTGCTCGGCGTTGCCCACGACGCCGATGGTGGCACGGCAGGTGAGAAGGACGCGGCGAAGCTCGCCGGAGGGCATGCGGAGCGCCGCATAGCCGTTGTCCTTACCCATGAGCTGGACGGAGGTGCCGGCGGAACGAGCCATCGCGGCGCCCTTGCCAGGCTGGAACTCGACGTTGTGCAGCAGGGTACCGACGGGGATCTCGGAGAGAACCGTGCAGTTACCCGGCTTGATGTCGACGTCCTTGGTGCCAGAGACGACCACGTCGCCCACGTGCAGGCCCTCGGGGGCCAGGATGTAGGCCTTGGCGCCGTCGACGTAGTGGAGCAGGGCGATGTTCGCGGTGCGGTTCGGGTCGTACTCGATGGTCGCGACCTTGGCCGGCACGTCGTCCTTCTGACGCTTGAAGTCGATCTTGCGATACTGGCGCTTCACGCCGCCACCCTGGTGACGGGTGGTGATGCGGCCGTTGTTGTTGCGGCCGGCCTTCTTGGGCAGGGGCTCGAGGAGGGACTTCTCGGGCTTGTCGGTAGTGATCTCCGCGAAGTCGGAGATGGTCTGCCAACGCCTGCCGGCGCTCGTTGCCTTCAGATGTCTAACTGCCATTACTGCTTCCCTTTCTTGTCCGTTGGCCGGTGTGCCCGGGAATGGCACGCCGACACCGGATTACCACGGTACCGCGCGTATCCATCATGCGCGGCATGAAAGCCCGGCCTCCTGGGAGGCGCGGGCGAAAAACCACTTACTCCTCAGCAGCTGCCTGCTGGTTGGCGAAGACCTCGATCTGCTCACCCTCGGCGACGGTGACAACGGCCTTCTTCCAGGTGCGGGTCTTGCCGGTGACGTAGCGGACGCGCTTGTTCTTCGGCTTCACCCACATGGTGTTGACCTTGAGGACGTGAACGTTGAAGAGCTTCTCGACTGCGTCGGCAATCTCCTCCTTCGGAGCCTTGGCGGCAACCTCGAAGGTGTACTTGCCCTGGGACATCAGGTCGAACGAACGCTCGGAGACGACCGGGCGGATGATGACGTTATAGATGGAGTTCATTACGCGAGCACCTCCTCGAGCTGCTTGGCAACCGCGGCGGACATGACGAGGGCGCCATTGTCGAGCAGGTTGCGGGTGTTGGACTCGGAGACACCGATCACGTTGACCTTCGGGAGGTTCCTGAAGGCGAGGTAGGTGTTGATGTCCTCGTCGTCGACGACGACGGTCACGCGCTTGCCGTCGAGGGCAAGGGCGCTCAGAAGAGCGACGGCCTGCTTGGTCTTGGGGGCCTCGAACTTCAGCTCGTCCACGAGCACGAGCTCGCCGTCAGCGAGCTTGCCGGAGAGGACGGAGCGCATGGCGAGCTTCTTCTCCTTGTTGTTGGCGCGCTTGGCGTGGCTGCGGACCTGGGGCCCGAAGATGACGCCGCCGCCGACCCACTGGCCAGCGCGGATGGAGCCCTGGCGGGCACGACCGGTGCCCTTCTGGCGCCAAGGCTTGACGCCGCCGCCGGAGACCTCGTGGCGGTTCTTGACGGAGTGGGTGCCCTGACGCAGGGAGGCCTCGTAGGCCACGACGACCTGGTGCACCACGGGGATGTTCGGCTCAATGCCGAAGACGTCGGAGGAAAGCTCGACCTCGCCGGCCGCCTTCCCCTCCACGTTCTTAACTTCGATCTTGGACATTAGTCCTCCTTGTTAGCCTTAGGGTGTGATTACGAACGGGCCCTTAGGCCATGCGGATCGAAACGAGAGCGTTCTTGCCGCCGGGGACAGCGCCCTTGATGAGCATGAGGTTCTGCTCGGCGTCGACACGAACGAGCTTCAGGTTCTTGACGGTGACACGCTCGTTGCCCATGTGGCCAGCCATGTGCAGGCCCTTGCGGACGCGCGCGGGGTAGGCGCACTGGCCGATGGAGCCCGGCTCGCGCTGGTTGCGAGAACCGTGGGCCATGGGGCCGCGGGAGAAGTTCCAGCGCTTGATGGTGCCCTGGAAGCCCTTGCCCTTGGAGGTGCCGGTGACGTCGACGGTCTGGACCTCAGCGAAGTCGGCGACGGTGACCTTCTCGCCAGTGGCGTGCTCCTCGCCCTCAGCGACGCGAACCTCGCGCAGGTAGCGCATGGGCTCGACGCCTGCGGCGGCAAAGTGGCCGGCCATGGGCTTGTTCACGTGCTTTGCGGAGATGTCTCCGAAGCCAATCTGGACGGCGTCATAGCCGTCAGTTGCCTTCGTCTTGACCTGCGAGACGGTGCAGGGGCCAGCGAGGACGACGGTGACGGGCACGACGTTGTCGTCCTCATCCCACACCTGCGTCATCCCGAGCTTGCGGCCGAGGATAGTGTTGACCATTCCTGGTCCTTTCCTTCGGTGGTCATGGGACCTTAGAGACGCATCCTGCGACTCTCCCCAGCGGACCACATCCAACGAGTGCCGTGCGGACATGTCGCCGCCTCGCGGGCAGGCGCCCCCTCACAGGTCGGGGACGAGCGATTTGGACGGCATGAGCCATAAAAACACAGCCTGACTAGTGTACACGCTCGGGACCGTGGTAAGCATCCACATTTTTTGCGCCACAATCCCTGCAAAAATCGCAGGCCAGAAGGCGAGAAGGGCGTCGGCTGCCGCTCGGGTGCAACACCGAGAATTCGCGATAGGCGCCACGAAAGCAGCGTTTGCCCATGGCACCGGCCGTCTTGCTTATCGCCAGCGGCGCAAGACGTCTCGCTTGTCGCGATGCGGAGAGTTTTGCGCAATACGGATGCGAAGTCGCTGCAAGTGCCGTGCGGCATGATGTGGCGCTACTACGAACGATCCTGTAAAACCGCGACGAACGGAGGTGCGTATGCCCGTATGCCCGTCTACATTTACCACAACTCGGCGCAGTCGCTCTGGAGGAGCACGCGTGCACGAGACTATGTGCGCTTTCCTCGCATAGCGGACTCTCGTCCCGCGAACCTCCCCCATTCGTACCGCGCGCTCTTCTCGCAGGGAATACTGTCGACGACGGCGCTCCGCGCACTTCCGAGACCCGTCGACATCATTGTTGAGAAAGACTCCGACCGGCTCTATGGCAAGCAGATTCGCAATCACGTCTGGATGCGCCAGATTCCCGAGCGCTCGTTCGTCACGATCGAGCCGTCGGTCAGGCTTTCCACGCCAGAGTTCACCTATCTGCAGATGGCCACAGTCATATCCTTGCCGAGGCTTGCCTCGTATGCATGCGAAATCGTGGAAGGGTACTCTCTGAACCAAGGCGGGCGTTCGTTCCACGCGCGCCCGCCATTGACCAACCTGGGCCTTCTGGCGCCGTACTTATCGAAGTGCGCCGGGGCCCGCGGGGTTTGCGGGGCACGAAAGACGCTGTCGTACGCGGTCGAGGGGTTTAGGTCGCCCGCGGGGACCTCCCTTGCACTTCTCCTCACGCTCCCGGCAAGACTCGGCGGCTATGGTCTTCCCACGTGCGCCTCGAACCATCGCATAGACCTTGCGGAATCGTGGGAGCGGTACCTGCGAACGCCATATCTGCCGGCTGACTTGGCATGGCCTACCGAGATGGTTGCAATGGAGTACGACAACATCGTAAGGCAGCGGGTCGCTCCCCCGCTTGGCGTCACGCCACCGCTTCGCACCGGATTGTTCGCCCAACGTTCAGACGACCTACGGTCGCAGCTGCTGGGATAGCGCCCGATGTGGACACGAGCCTAGGGCGGTGGGGCGACCCCTCCAAACGACGCCGCCCGGGCTCAAACGACGTCGCTTGTGTATTTGCGCCTTCACGCCCGGAGCCTTCTTCCTCGCAGCGGCTTCGACACACGCAAAAGCCCCGCCACTCGCAGGAGTGGCGGGGCTTGTCAGCGTATCGAGTCGCTAGCGCTTAGAGCTTGATCTCGATGTCGACGCCAGCGGGAAGGTCGAGGCGCATGAGCGAATCGACGGTCGAGGAGCTGGGGTCGAGGATGTCGATGAGGCGCTTGTGGGTGCGCATCTCGAACTCCTCGCGGGAGTCCTTGTCCTTGTGCGGCGAGCGAATGACCGTGTAGAGGTTGCGCTCGGTCGGCAGGGGGATAGGACCAGAGACGCGGGCACCGGTCTTCTGGGCGGTGTCGACGATGAGCTTCGCGGACTGGTCAACGACCTCGTGATCGTAGCCCTTGAGGCGGATCCTGATCTTCTGGCTTGACACTTCTTATACCTCCATCAAATGGCAGCCTGAGCTACCGTTGGCTACTTAACTTAGGCGTTGACGCCACTCTTTGCGACGATCTCGTCCTTGATGTTCTTCGGGACGGGCTCGTAGCTGGAGAACTGCATGGTGTAGGACGCGCGGCCTTGCGTCTGGGAGCGCAGGTCGGTTGCGTAACCAAACATCTCGCCCAGGGGCACCTTGGCGCGGATGAGCTTGGTGTTGGCACGGTCCTCCATGCCCTCGATCTTGCCGCGACGGCCGGAGAGGTTGCCCATGACGTCGCCCATGTACTGCTCGGGCGTCTCGACGGTTACCTCCTCGACGGGCTCGAGAAGAACGGGGTCGGACTGCTGAAGGGCGTTCTTGATCGCCATGGAGCCGGCGATCTTGAAGGCCGCCTCGGAGGAGTCGACCTCGTGGTAGGAGCCGTCGACCAGGGTGACCTTGATGTCCTGGACGGGGTAGCCCGCGATGACGCCGGACTCCAGCGCCTCCTGGATGCCCTTGTCGACAGAGGGGATGTACTCCTTGGGGACGGAGCCACCGACGGTACCGTCGACGAACTCGTAGCCAAAGCCCGGCTCCATCGGCTCGAGGTCGATGATGGCGTCGCCGTACTGGCCGCGGCCGCCGGACTGACGGACGAACTTGCCCTGGACGTGCTGGACGGCGTGACCGGCGGTCTCGCGGTAGGCAACCTGCGGCTTACCGACGTTGCAGTCGACGTGGAACTCGCGACGCAGGCGGTCGACGATGATCTCGAGGTGCAGCTCGCCCATGCCGGCGATGATGGTCTGGCCGGTCTCGTGGTCGGTGTGGACGCGGAAGGTCGGGTCCTCCTCGGCGAGCTTGGCAAGGCCAACGGACATCTTGTCCTGCTCGGCCTTGGACTTCGGCTCGACGGCGACGTCGATGACGGGGTCGGCGAAGTCGATGGACTCGAGCACGATGGGGTGCTTCTCGTCGCAGAGGGTGTCGCCGGTGGAGGTGTTCTTCAGGCCGACGCAGGCGACGATGTCACCGGCGGAGCACTCCTCGCGGTCGACACGGTCGTTCGCGTTCATCTCGAGGATGCGGCCAAGGCGCTCGCGGTTGTCCTTGACGGAGTTGTAGACGTAGCTGCCCGCCTCCGCCTGACCGGAGTACACGCGGATGTAGGTGAGCTTGCCGACGAAGGGGTCGGTCATGATCTTGAAGGCAAGGGCCGAGAAGGGCTCCTTGAAGTCCGCGTGACGGACCTCGTCCTCGCCCTCGAGGTTCTTGCCGTCGATCTCCTTGACGTCGAGCGGGCTCGGCAGGTAGTCGACGACGGCGTCCAGCAGCTCCTGGATGCCCTTGTTCTTGTAGGCGGAGCCCACGAAGACGGGGTTGAGCTCGTTGGCGATGACGCCCTTGCGGATGGCGGCCTTCAGCTGATCGACGGGAATCTCCTCCTCCATGAGGATCTTCTCCATCAGGTCGTCGTCGTAGTTGGAGGCTGCGTCCAGGAGCTCCTCGCGCTTCTCGGCTGCGACGTCCTTGAACTCGTCAGGAATCTCGTCCATGGGCTCGGGGTAGATCATGCCCTTTGCGTCTTCCTTGAAGTCCCAAGCGGTGTTGGTGACGAGGTCGATGAGGCCCCAGAAGTTGGACTCGGAGCCCATGGGGACCTGGGCGGCCACGGCGTTGGCGCCAAGGCGGTCCTTCATGGTGTCGATGGCGTGGAAGAAGTCGGCGCCGACGCGGTCGTACTTGTTGATGAAGGCGATGCGCGGGACGTTGTAGTTGGCAGCCTGACGCCAGACGGTCTCGGACTGCGGCTGGACGCCGGCGACGGCGTCGAAGACCGCGACGGCACCGTCGAGGACACGCAGGCAGCGCTCGACCTCTGCGGTGAAGTCAACGTGACCCGGGGTGTCGATGATCTGGATGACGTGGTCCTTCCAGAAGCACGTGGTCGCGGCGGAGGTGATGGTCACGCCACGCTCCTGCTCCTGAACCATCCAGTCCATGGTGGCTGCACCGTCGTGGACCTCGCCGATCTTGTGGGTCTTGCCGGTGTAGTACAGGATTCGCTCGGTGGTAGTCGTCTTACCGGCATCGATGTGGGCCATGATGCCGATGTTACGAAGGTCTTCGAGCTTGTACTTAACTTTTGCCATGTGTCGCTACTCCCCTGGACTAGAAGCGATAGTGCGAGAACGCGCGGTTGGCCTCGGCCATCTTGAAGAGGTCCTCACGACGCTTCACGGAAGCGCCAACGCCGTTGGCCGCATCCATGATCTCGTTGGCGAGGCGCTCCGCCATGGTCTTCTCCTTGCGGGCGCGGCTGAAGTTGACGATCCAGCGGATGGCGAGGGTCGTCGCGCGACGGGAGTTGACCTCCATAGGAACCTGGTAGGTGGCGCCACCAACGCGCTTGGGCTTGACCTCGAGGGTCGGGCGGACGTTGTCCATGGCCTTCTTGAAGGTGGCCAGAGGATCGCCGTCGGTCTTCTCCTTGACCAGGTCGAAGGCACCGTAGACGATGCGCTCGGCGGTGGCCTTCTTGCCATCCAGGAGGACCTTGTTGATGAGCTGGGTCACGAGACGGTTGTTGTAAACGGCGTCCGGCTGGACCTCACGACGGACTGCTGCTGCACGACGCGGCATGTTGTATCTCCTAAAAACTCGTAGCTAATTCAGATGGGACCTTGCGGCTAGTTCTTGGGGCGCTTCGCGCCGTAGCGGGAACGAGCCTTCTTGCGGTCCTGAACTGCCGCGCAGTCATAGGCGCCGCGAATGATCTTGTAACGGACACCAGGCAGGTCGCGAACACGGCCGCCACGGATCAGGACGATGGAGTGCTCCTGCAGGTTGTGACCCTCGCCCGGGATGTAAGCGGTGACCTCGATGCCGTTGACCAGGCGGACACGCGCGACCTTACGAAGCGCGGAGTTAGGCTTCTTGGGGGTCGTGGTAAACACGCGGGTGCAGACGCCACGCTTCTGGGGGTTGTGCTGGAGGGCGGCGTTCTTGGACTTGGCCTTGTGCGAGACGCGACCCTGACGGACGAGCTGGTTGATAGTAGGCAAAGCTTCTCTCCTTAATAGGATCAAACGGAATTTGGTGCGCGAGCACCTATGTATCAGAGGCAACGCAGCACCGCTACCTCGGATTGTTGGGGACAGATACCTGCGACTTTACCCTGGAAGGCCACCCTGCAGCGGATACAGACAGACTCCTAGCGCAATTTGACGCAATGGAGAACTTTAATCTCTTGAACAGCAGATGTCAAAACGCCACGGTGCCGGGCGTATCCCTTTTTCACGCTCCGTGCACATTCGCTCGGGGCGACAGCGCAGGCGGACGAGAAGGACCGCGCCCATCGCCCGTGGCAGGCCCTTCCGTACACGCCCGCGCCGGCAGCGCGGCCACACGGCGACAAGCGCCGTCGCCCTACTCAGGCCGCGCGTCCTCCGCTGCATGCGACAGGCCCACGCGCAGCAGCTGCTCCACGTGCTCGTCCGCAAGCGAGTAGATCATGCGCTGCCCGTCGCGGCGCGCGTTCACAAGGCCGCGGTCGCGCAGGAGCCTAAGCTGGTGCGAAATGGCGGATTGGGACACATGGCAGACTTCCTGCAGGTCGGATACGCTCTTCTCGCCCAGGACTAGCACGCCCAGTATCTGGAAGCGCGTGGAATCGGAAAGCGCGTCGAAGATCTGCGTCGCGCTGTAGACCACGTCGTCGTTGGCGAGGTGCGCGCGCAGGGTGTCGTCGTCCGCGATCTTGCACCCGCAGTCTGTCGTCACGTGAGACTCTGCCATGCGGCTCCTTTCGGCTTGCCCGCGGGCGTCGCCGCGCGGCCGCCCCCTCTGGGCGGGCCACGCCTGTCGGGCGGGCATCACCCTAGTATAGCGGCGCGGGCACCCGCGAGGCTCGCGGCCCCCTCGCGGCGCGCGGCGCCACGCAAAAGCCGCCCGCCGCACGCGCGGCAGGCGGCTCGGGCGCAGGCAGAGATTCGCGCGCCACCCGACGGCCATTCGCAAGATGGCCGCAAGGCTAGTGGAAGAAGCGGCGCACCAGGTCGCGCGAGTACTCCGCGGTCTCCTCCATGTCGCCAAACGACATGACCTCGCCCGCAAAGTACGTGTTGCGCTCGCCCTGCAGGGCCTCGACCTTGTCGTACCAGCCGTCGGCGTAGTCCGCCGAGCTCACATGCGGGAAGTAGTACCAGTCGTCGATGCGCTCCGTCTTCATGACGGGCAGGCCCGACTTCGCCATGTCGGAAAGCGTGGTGTCGCGCGCCTCCTCAAACGGCACGTCCTCCGCACCCTCGTGGTTGCGCAGCGTGAACGTCACCAGCGGCTGCGCGCCCGCGTCCGGCCAGCGGTGGTAGAACACCATAAGGTGGCCGCGGGTCTCGGGCGTCATGTTGGCAAAGTAGTAGTAGCTGATGTCGGGGCTCTTCTCCTCCTCCGTGCGCACGGCCATGGTGAAGTACTCCTTGTGCTGGATCTTGCCAAAGAGCTCGCGCTCCTGCTCCGTCGCGTCACCGTAGGCCGTGAACATCTCGAGCGGCGTGCAGATGACCAGCTTGTCAAACTCCTGCTCCGCGCCGCCGTTCACGCGCACGTACACATGGTCATCCGTGCGACGCACGGCCGTGACCTCGCTGTTGAGGTTTGCCGGGTGGCGCAGCGCGCTGTTGACGCCGGTCCAGATCGAGTTGGTGCCGTTCTTCCACGTCCAGAGCCTGCCGGTGGAAAGGAACTGCTTCACGGTGAATGCGTCCAGGTACTTCAGGACGTACGCGGCGGGAATCTCGTCGAAGTAGCCATAGCCAAAGCTCGTGAACGGCCCCTTCCACACGAGCTCGGCGTCCTCGCAGTCGTTCAGCTTCAGGAACTCGCTGAACGGCATGCTCAGGTCCTTCAGGTTCGGGTTCTCGCCCTCGATGTGCGCCAGCTTCATCTTGGGAGAAGGACATGGTCCCTCGTAGCGGCCCTGTGCCACGCCGCGGTGTCCGTTGACGTCGTAGCCCTTGTACTTGGTCGCAAGCAGGTGGTTGAGCTTGCGCATCTTCATGACCTTCTTGAGCAGCCCGAGCTTGCTCTCCTTGATGGGGGTGCCGTCCGTGTTCATGAAGCGACGGCCCATCTGCGGACCGTCGGCGTGGGACGTGTGGCCAAACTCCTCGCACTCGTGCACGGCGAAGTACGTGTCGCAGCCCATGACCGCGCCCATCTCGATGGTGCGGTCCTCCCACTGGCCCTTGCGGTTCTTCACCTTCATGAGCGGGCTGAACGCCTTGCCGCCCACGCGCCCGCTGCGCTCGAAGATGGTGTAGTCGTCAAACCCGTTCTTCTCGAGGTACATGGCAAGCGAGAGCCCGGCGGGGCCTCCACCAACGATGCAGATTCTGCTGTTCCTGTCCAACGGATTCCCCTTTCCGACCCGGACCGGCGCGATGCGCAAGGTCATGCCAAAACATCTGTATAGACACTAATTTAGTCACATTACATAATGTCTACACAAGTATACTCCGCCACGCTCCCGACCTGCCAGGAATTTGGGATGGTACGACAGAACCCTCCCTGCCAAAGCGGCAGGGAGGGTTCTTTTGTAACGGGCGACCTGGGGCCTAGGTCAGCCACACGTCCGTGGCATCCCGCGGTCTACCGTGGTCCCGAAGCTACTCGTACGCCTCGAGCTCGTTTCTGCCCAGCGCGTCGGCCGCAAGCATCGCGTTCGCGACCTTCTCCGGCGTCACCTCGAACGGCATGTTGTGCAGGGTGTCGTTCGGCGCGCACGCGAGCTTCGCCACCTCAAGCACGCGGTCGTAGCTCGCGTCCTTAACGCCGAGCTGCTCAAACGTGACCGGCAGGCCCAGCTGCACGCAGAAGTCCAGCACCTCGGGAAGCTCGTCGGCATCCTCCAGCACCAGCTGGGACAGCGTGCCAAACGCAACCTTCTCGCCGTGGTAGAACGCGTGCGTCTCGGGCATCGCGGTAAGGCCGTTGTGGATGGCGTGCGCCGCAGCAAGGCCGGCCGACTCGAAGCCAAGGCCGGATAGCAGCGTGTTGGCCTCGATGATCTTCTCGACGGACTCGGTGCACGCACCGGCCTCCAGCGCGATCTTCGCCTTGACGCCGTCGGACATCAGCGTGTCGTAGCACAGGCGCGCGAGGGCCATGGCCGCGGAGGTCACCTTGTCGCCGGCGCAGGTGGTGGCGTCGGAGCGCTTGCACGCACGCGCCTCGAAGTACGTGGCCAGCGCGTCGCCCATGCCGCTCACGGTCAGACGCACGGGACTCTTGCTGATGACGTCGGTGTCCATGAGCACCAAGTTCGGGTTCGCCTTGAAGAACTGGTACTCCTTGAACTGGCCGTCATCCGTATAGACGACGGAGAGCGCGGAGCACGGCGCATCGGTCGCGGCGATCGTCGGGACCACAATCACGGGAGCGTCCACGGCGTTTGCGACGGCCTTCGCAGTGTCGAAGATCTTGCCGCCGCCAATGCCTACGACGACGTCCGCGCCCTTCTCGCGCGCGTCGCCCACAAGACGGTCGATCTCGTCCTGCGAGCACTCGCCGTTGAACTCGTCGAAGTCAAACGCGACATTGGCATCGGCAAAGCTCTTCCTCACCACGTCACAGGAGCGACGGATGCCGCCCGCGGAAATGACGACCAGGGCCTTCTTGCCGTAGTTTGCCACGTAGCTGCCAAGCTTGGCCAACTCCCCGGGACCCTGGACGTACTTGCTGGGACTGATGAACACGCGTGCCATGACTCATCCTTCCGACAGAGTGTGTATACGCGGTCCGCCCTTCGCATAAGGCTCAGTGGACCTATGACATTATGTTTCTTACCCATTATCGATACGAAGGACCGTCGCGTGGGAACCACTCACGGAATTGTGTGATGCCACGGCGCATGATGGTCGTCCTGAAAAAGGGGGCGCCGGCGACGGCCGGTACCCCCATGGTAGAGCCATCCGTGCGGCGACCCTCGCGGACGCCGCGGCCCCAGAGCCAAGGCGTTCGGCGTGCGGCTCTAGTTGCCCTTGCCCGGCATCTTGATGCCCTGCGCTATGTGCACCAGGCCCGTGTAGATGAGCGCGATGCCACCAACGGACATGGCGAAGCTCGCCATGGCGAACGGCGACATGATGACGAGGATGCCAAGGATCACGGAGAGGACCGAGAGCGCTATGCCGGCGCCCGAGCCCTTTACCCCCAGTATCCGCAGGGCGTTCGACCCCGCGAGAGTCGAGAAGCCGGCCGCGATGACATAGAGGCCGAGCATCACGAAGATGAACGCGACGAAGAACTCCGGCCACGCCAGGATGAGCATGCCGAACAGGAGCGAAAGGGCTCCGGCATAGAGGTCCAGCGTGGAGAGGACGATGCTCCAGTGCGTGAACGACCCGATGAGCGCGATCACGCCCGCGATGGTGAGCACCCAGCCGAAGAAGACCGTGACGCCCTTTGCCGTGGCGCCCGGGTTGACGAACATGAAAATGCCCAGCACGGCGCTGGCGACGCCCCAGAGGATGGTCCCCCACTTAGAGCGCGTGAACTTGACTTCCATAACGACACCACCCCTTCGCGACCCGCGGCGCGCCACGGGCACGCCGCCGAACGTTGCCTATGGCAAGTGATACCCATTTGCGCGCAGGTATGACAAAGGCCCCCGACTCTTTGCTGAGCCGGGGGCCTGACTGGCAACTATGTCGCGGGCGGGTGCCGCGCGAGCCTAGGCGTTACTCCTCGGAGTCGGAGGACTCGTTCTTCTCGACCTGGGAAAGCAGGTCGTGGAGGGAACCGAGGTCCTCGTTGATGACCTGGGACTCGGAGCTGTCCTCCTGCTCGTCTTTGGAGGAACCGCCGATGAGCTCGTCGTCGAAGGACTGGTGCTTGGACGGTGCGGCCGTGCCGAGCATGATGTCGCTGTCAGCGTCGGGCGAGAAGACCATGTTGAGCAGCTGGGAGAGGTCCTCGCTGTCCGCCTCGTCCTCGTCGGGCTCGAGGATGTAGAGGAGGTTGCGGGCCTCGAGGCCGTCGCGAAGCTCCTCGATCGCCTTGGCGCCGATGCCGTCGATGCGGAGCAGGTCGTCCTCGGTCTTGCCGATGAGGTCGCCCACGGTCTCGATGCCGACCTCGCTGAACTTGTTGGTCCAGCGCTGCGACACGCCGAGGTCGTCGAAGAGGTAGAGCTTCGCGTCCTCGGAAGACAGGGTGCGGCCGTTCTTGGAGTAGACGCCGCCGTAGCCGTAGTCGTCGCCGATCCAGTCGAGCTGCTTGGGAAGCTGCTCCTCGATGCCCTTGAGCTCCTCGGGAGCCCACTCGGGAAGCGACTTCGCCATAGGCGAGGTGGGTCCGTCGATGCGCTTGCCGTGGTAGGTGAGCTTGACGTCGTCGTATGCGCGAAGGCCGGTGCCCGCCGGAATCTTCTTGCCGACGATGACGTTGGACTTGAGGTCGAGCAGGTGGTCGACCTCGCCCTTGATGGCAGACTCCGTGAGGACGCCAGCCGTGCGGATGAACGACGCGGAGGACAGCCAGGAGTCGATGGAGCTCGCGACCTTGAGGGTGCCGAGGATGACGGGCTCTGCCTCGGGCGGGGTGCCGCCGGCAAGCGCGATGTTGCGGACGGTGTCCGCGAACACGTAGCGGTCGACGTACTGGCCGAGGAGGTACGTGGAGTCGCCGGGGTTGGTAACCTGGACGCGACGGAGCATCTGTCGGGCGATGACCTCGATGTGCTTGTCGTTGAGGTCGACGCCCTGGGACGTGTAGACGTCCTTGACCGACTTCACGAAGGTGTGCATGGTGGACTCGATGTCCGTCAGGCTGCGGAGCTTGCGGAAGTTGACGAAGCCGCGCGTGATCTGGTCGCCGGCGCGAACCTCGACGCCGTCCTCGAAGCCCGGCATGAAGCGCACGGACGCGGGGACGCGCCACTCGACGAGGATCCTGGAGCGGTCGTCCGCATCGAGGATGCGGATGAGGTACTCGGTCTGCTCGGGCGTGATCGAGAGGATGCCGGAGTAGGGAGCGAGGTCCGCCTCACGGCCGAGGATCTTCTCGTTGACGTTGCCGACGACGTCGAACATGCGGGCGACCGTCGGGAGGCCCTGCGTGATGTCGTCGGCGCCCGCGACGCCGCCGGAGTGAATCGTACGCATGGTGAGCTGGGTGCCCGGCTCGCCGATGGACTGCGCGGCGATGACGCCGACGGAGGTGCCGATGTTGACGGGACGACGCGTGGAGAGGTCCCAGCCATAGCAGCGCTGGCAGACGCCGTACTTGGACTTGCAGGTGAGCAGGGCGCGGAGCTCGACCTTCTTGAGGCCGGCCTCCACCATCTGCTGGAGCTGCGCCTTGGACTCGACGTAGTCGCCCGCGGCGATGATGACCTCGCCCGTCGTGGGGTTCACGACGTCGTGCAGCGTGCAGCGGCCGATGAGGTCGAGGTCGACGTCGGTCTCGCCTGGCTTGATGATGTCGTACGTGACGGCCTCGTCCGTTCCGCAGTCCTCCTCGCGCACGATGACGTCCTGTGCGACGTCGACGAGACGACGGGTGAGGTAGCCGGAATCGGACGTGTGGGACGCCGTGTCGACGAGGCCCTTGCGGGCGCCGTACGTGGAGATGAAGTACTCCAGCGGCTCGAGGCCCTCGCGGAAGTTGGACTTGATGGGGAGGTCGATCGTGTCGCCGGACATGTCTGCCATGAGGCCACGCATGCCTGCGACCTGACGCAGCTGGGTCTTGGAGCCACGGGCGCCGGAGTCGGCCATCATGAAGATGGGGTTGTCCTCGTTGAAGCCGGCGAGCATCTCGGCGGAGAGCTTGTCGGTGCACTCCGTCCAGGCGTTGACGACCTCGACGTGGCGCTCCTGCTCGGACAGGAAGCCGTCCTCGTAGTACTCGTTGATGGTGTCGACTCGCTCCTGCGCTTCCGCAAGGATCTGCGGCTTGTCCTGCGGGATGGTTGCGTCCCAGACGGAGATGGTCAGGCCGGCGCGGGTGGCGTAGTGGAAGCCGGTCGCCTTGATGGCGTCCAGGATCGGCTCGACCTTCGCGGTGCTGTAGCGGTCGCAGCAGTCGTTGACGAGCTTGGAGATGTCGCCCTTGACCATCTTGTAGTTCATGAACGGATAGTCGTCAGGCAGGCACTTGTTGAAGATGACGCGGCCGATGGTGGTCTCGAAGCGCGCGGAGCCGTTCGTGAGGTCGAGGTCCTCGAACTTGCCCCAGCCGTCGACGATGCGGAAGTAGCGCTTGTCGCCGTCGACGACGTTGGCCTGCTCCGGCTTGACGCGGACGGTGATCTTGCCCTGGATGTCGAGGTCGCCCATGCTGTCGAACGCCGCGAGGGCGTCCTCGAAGCTCGCGAAGGTGTGGATGGAGGGCTGGTCGTCGTTCTTCTCGGTGGTGAGGAAGTACACGCCGAAGACCATGTCCTGGGACGGCACGGTGAGGACCTTGCCCGACGCCGGCGAGCGGAGGTTGTTGCTCGAGAGCATCAGGACGCGGGCCTCGGTCTGGGCCTGCGTGGACAGGGGCACGTGCACGGACATCTGGTCGCCGTCGAAGTCTGCGTTGAACGGCGCGCAGACGAGCGGGTGCAGGTGGATGGCCTTGCCCTCGACGAGCACCGGCTCGAACGCCTGGATGGACAGGCGGTGCAGCGTAGGTGCGCGGTTGAGCAGGACCAGGCGGCCCTTGATGACCTCGTCCAGGACGTCCCAGACCACGGGCATGCCGCGGTCGATGGCGCGCTTGGCGCCCTTGATGTTCTCGACCTTGCCGAGCTCGACGAGGCGACGCATGACGAACGGCTTGAAGAGCTCGAGCGCCATCGCGGAGGGGAGGCCGCACTGGTGGAGCTGCAGGCGCGGGTCGACGACGATGACCGAACGGCCGGAGTAGTCGACGCGCTTGCCCAGCAGGTTCTGACGGAAGCGGCCCTGCTTGCCCTTGAGGGACTCGGCGAGGGACTTGAGCGGCCTGCCGCCACGGCCCGTGACCGGGCGACCACGGCGACCGTTGTCGAAGAGGGCGTCCACCGACTCCTGGAGCATGCGCTTCTCGTTGTTGACGATGATCGCGGGAGCGTCCAGATCAAGCAGGCGCTTGAGGCGGTTGTTGCGGTTGATGACGCGGCGGTAGAGGTCGTTGAGGTCGGACGCCGCAAAACGGCCGCCGTCGAGCTGCACCATGGGGCGCAGGTCGGGCGGGATGACCGGAATGACGTCCAGAATCATGTTGGCGGGGTCGTTGCCGCCCTTCAGGAAGGCGTCGACGATCTCGAGGCGCTTGACCGCGCGCTCCTTCTTCTGCTTCTGGGCATCGTCGGACGCGACGATGGAACGAAGGCGCTCGGCCTCCTCGCCCAGGTCGATGCCGCGAAGTAGGTCGCGGATGGCCTCGGCGCCCATGCCGCCCTTGAAGTAGATGGAGTAGTAGCGCTTCATCTCGGTGAAGAGCGACTCGTCGGAGATGAGCTCGCGCTCCTCGAGCTGCATGAACTTGTCGAAGGCGTCCTGGCGGAGCTTCTTCTCCTCCGCGTACTCCTCCTCGAGGTCGGCGATGCCCATGCGGACCTCGTCGGCCGAGAGGACCTCGTCGTCGCCGAACTCGCCGGCGGCGTCGGGGTCGCCCTGCGCCTTGAGGCGCTCGATCTCGTCGTCGCGCTCTGCGTCGAGCTCCTCGAGGTCTGCGGCCAGCTCCTCCTTCAGGTCGTCCGCGTCGGCCTCGCGGGCCTCGGCGTCGACGGAGGTGATGACGTAGCTCGCGAAGTACAGGACCTTCTCGAGATCCTTGCTCTTCATGTCGAGCAGACGCGCCAGGGGGAAGGTCGCGGGGCTCTTGAAGTACCAGATGTGCGAGACGGGCGCGGCCAGCTCGATGTGGCCCATGCGCTCGCGGCGCACCTTGGCGCTCGTGACCTCGACGCCGCAGCGCTCGCAGACGATGCCCTTGAAGCGGATGCCCTTGTACTTGCCGCAAGCGCACTCCCAGTCCTTGACGGGACCGAAGATCTTCTCGCAGAACAGACCGTCCTTCTCGGGCTTGAGGGTGCGGTAGTTGATGGTCTCGGGCTTCTTGACCTCGCCGTGCGACCAGCTGCGAATCTCATCTGCGGAGGCGAGCGAGATCTTTATCGCGTCGAAATCAGTGGTATCGAAATCTGCCACGTTCGCTACTCCTTATCGTCGGAATTGTCGCCGATCAGGGCCTCGGAGCCCTTCTCGGAATCGGAGGCAACGCCACCGATCAGGTCGTCGGCGCTGTCGGCGCCAGCGAAGACGTCCACGCTGTTCTCGTCCTGGACGTCCTCCTGCGACTTGGGGCCCTTCTCGGGCCTCTTGTAGGAGATCGGCTCGATGTTGAGCGCGAGGGAGCGAATCTCCTTGACGAGGACCTTGAAGGACTCGGGGATGCCGGGCCTGGGGACGTTCTCGCCCTTGACGATGGCCTCGTACGTCTTGACGCGGCCGTTCGTGTCGTCGGACTTGACGGTCATGAGCTCGTGGAGGACGTTGGCCGCGCCGTACGCGTACAGCGCCCAGACCTCCATCTCGCCGAAGCGCTGGCCGCCGAACTGGGCCTTGCCGCCCAGGGGCTGCTGCGTGACGAGGCTGTAGGGGCCGGTCGAACGGGCGTGGATCTTGTCGTCGACCATGTGGCCGAGCTTCAGGATGTACGAGGTGCCGACGGTGATCGGGCTCTCGAAGGGCTCGCCGGTGCGGCCGTCATACAGCGTGGTCTTGCCCATCTCGTTCAGCTGGGGCACGAACTCCTTGCGGAGGTGCTCGCCGTAGGTGCGCAGGGCCTTGTTCATGATGTTGATGTTCGTGCGGCGCAGGGCCTCCTGGACCTCGTCGTCGGTCGCGCCGTCGAGGACGGGCGTCGAGACGTACATCGGGCCGTCCACGACCTCCTTGGAGTCCGCGGAAACGACGTCCCAGCCGTGGCTCGCGGCCCAACCGAGGTGGCACTCCATGAGCTGTCCCACGTTCATACGGGAGGGGACGCCCAGCGGGTCAAGAAGCACGTCGACGGGCGTGCCGTCGGCCATGTAGGGCATGTCCTCGACCGGCAGTACGTTGCAGACGACGCCCTTGTTGCCGTGACGGCCGGAAATCTTATCGCCCTGCTGGATCTTGCGGCGCTGCGCGACGAAGACGCGGACAAGGTCGTTCACTCCGGGCGGGAGGTCGTCACCGGCCTCGCGGCTGAAGCGGACCACGTCGACGACTCGGCCATAGGCGCCGTGAGGCATCTTCAGGGACGTGTCGCGAACGTCGTGCGCCTTGGCACCGAAGATCGCGCGGAGCAGGCGCTCCTCTGCGGTAAGGGCCTGCTCGCCCTTCGGGGTCACCTTGCCGACGAGGATGTCGCCGGGGCCGACCTCGGCGCCGATGCGAATGATGCCGTCGTCGTCGAGGTTCGCGAGCATGTCCTCGCTCTGGTTCGGGATCTCGCGCGTGATCTCCTCGGGACCGAGCTTCGTGTCGCGGGCGTCGATCTCGTGACGGGAGATGTTGATGGAGGTGAGCAGGTCGTCCTGGACAACGCGCTCCGAGACGACGATGCCGTCCTCGTAGTTGTAGCCCTCCCACGGCATGTACGCCACGGTCAGGTTCGTGCCAAGCGCAAGCTCGCCGTGGTCGATGGACGTGCCGTCGGTCAGGGGCTCGCCGGCCTCGACCTTCTGGCCCACGTGGACCACGGGACGGTGGTTGATGCAGGTACTCTGGTTCGAGCGCTGGTACTTGGGCAGGTCGAAGCGCTCGGGGCCGTTCGCGGTGTCGACGGTCACGTGAGCCGCGTCGACCTCGACAACGGTGCCGGAATGCTTCGCGACGATGAGCTCGCCGGAGTCGAGCGCGGCGCGGCGCTCGAGGCCGGTGCCGACGTACGGCGCGTGCGGCTTGATCAGGGGCACGGCCTGGCGCTGCATGTTAGCGCCCATGAGGGTACGCTTTGCGTCGTCGTGCTCCAGGAACGGAATGAGGTTCGCCGCGACGGAGAGAAGCTGGCGCGGGGAGACGTCCATGTAGTCGACGGTCTCGACGGGCACGGACGCGGGAGCGCCAAACGAGCCGTCGAAGTTGCGCGTACGCGCGATGACGGTCTCGGGCTTGTAGGTCTTGCCCTCGGGGTCGACGGCGACGAAGTGGCCGGTGCTCGGGTCGACGGGGGTGTTCGCCGGCGCGATGACGTGGTTCTCCTCCTCGTCGGCGGTCATCCAGTCGATGTCGTCCGTGACGCGGCCGTCCACGACGCGACGGTACGGCGCCTCGATGAAGCCATACTCGTTGACGTGCGCGTACAGCGCGAGCGAGCCGATGAGGCCGATGTTCGGGCCTTCGGGCGTCTCGATCGGGCACATGCGCGCGTAGTGGGAGTTGTGGACGTCGCGGACCGCAGTCGGGACGTTCGTGCGGCGGCTGGAGCCAGACTTGTGGCCGGCAAGGCCGCCAGGGCCAAGCGCGGACAGACGGCGCTTGTGGGTCAGGCCGGCAAGCGGGTTGGACTGGTCCATGAACTGGGACAGCTGAGAAGAGCCGAAGAACTCCTTGATGGCCGCCACGATGGGACGAATGTTGATCAGGGACTGCGGCGTGATGTCATCGGCGTCCTGGGAGGCCATGCGCTCGCGGATGACGCGCTCCATGCGGCTCATGCCGATGCGGAACTGGTTCTGCACCAGCTCGCCAACGGTGCGGACGCGACGGTTGCCAAAGTGGTCGATGTCGTCGAACTTCTTGGTGTTGTCGCCCTCGTGCAGCGCGAGCAGGTACCTCAGCGCGCACACGATGTCCTCCTGCGTCAGGATCTTCTCCTGCGCGTCGATGTCCAGCCCAAGCTTCTTGTTGATCTTGTAGCGACCGACCCTAGCGAGGTCGTAGCGCTGGTGGTTGAAGTACAGGCCGTCCAGCAGCTTCATCGCGGAGTCGACGGTGGGGGGCTCGCCCGGGCGCTGGCGACGGTAGATCTCGAGAAGGGCGTCCTCGCGAGTCGTGGCAACGTCGCGCTCAAGCGTCGCACGAACCACGTCGGAGTCGCCAAGCAGGTTCATGATCTCGTCGTCGCTCTCGGCGATGCCGAGCGCACGAAGCAGCAGGGTCGCGCTCTGGCGACGCTTGCGGTCGATGGAGACCACCAGGTGGCCGTGCTTGTCGACCTCGAACTCGAGCCATGCGCCACGCGCAGGAATGAACTGCACGTGCTGCACGGTCACGCCGTTGTCCAGCTCCTCGGAGAAGTACACGCCAGGCGAACGGACCAGCTGCGAGACGACGACGCGCTCGGTGCCGTTGATGATGAAGGTGCCGCGGTCGGTCATCAGGGGGAAGTCGCCCATGAAGACGAGCTGCTCCTTGATCTCGCCCGTGTCGGTGTTCACGAAGCGCACGTCCACGAAGAGCGGCGCCTGGTACGACATGTCCTTGGCGCGGCACTCGGCAATGTCCGCGGGCGCGTCGCCAAACTGGTGTTCACCAAAGGTGACCTGCATGTTCTTCGCGGAGTTCTCGATGGGCGAAAACTCGGCAAAGCACTCGGCCAGGCCTTCGGTCATGAAGCGGTTGAAAGACTCCTTCTGTACGGAAATGAGGTTGGGCAACTCCATCGCACTAGGGATCTTGCTGAAGCTCACGCGCTTGCGCTGCTCCTGTGCGGGCTGGGAAGACTTTGCGGTAGGCACCAGGCACTTCCTCCTTCGACGAGATAAAAAGCGGCAGTTGTCGCAATCTAATAACTTAACGAAGTTGGAATTCCAGGTCAATGAAAAGTCTTGACATTCGAGACCCTTTTTATTAGGGGAGAAAAGCAAGGCTTCTACCTGCGAAAACGCATTTCGAATTTGTGGTCAGATTGTGGGCTGTTACATTCCAAACCGACGGGACGACGAAATTCAGCACAGAAATCTTCCAGTGCCCATAGATTCTCGTCCGCCATCAACCCGGTCGCGCGCCCGTACCGAAAGGCAGCCGGACCCGCAATCAGCCAGAGAGACGATGTCCGAAGAGCGCTGCGCAAGCCCTTCTCGCATTGGCGGTCCTACGCAAAAGGGCCCGGACCTTGCGGTCCGGACCCCAGACGTGCGAAGTGCTGAAGGAGCGTTCGTTACTTCAGGGTAACGGTAGCGCCGGCCTCCTCGAGCTGCTTCTTGGCGTCCTCGGCGTCCTCCTTCTTGGCACCCTCGAGGATGACCTTAGGAGCGGACTCGACGGCCTCCTTGGCCTCCTTCAGGCCAAGGGAGGTGAGGGCGCGGACGACCTTGATGACGGCGATCTTGTTGGAGCCGAAGGAGGTCAGCTCGACGTCGAAGTTGGTCTTCTCCTCAGCGGGAGCAGCGTCGGCCGCGGGAGCGGCAGCAGCGACGGCGACAGGAGCGGCGGCGGAGACGCCGAAGACGTCCTCCAGCTCGTGAACGAGCTCGGAAAGCTCGAGGGCGGGCATCTCCTTGAGGGCCTCGATGATCTCATCCTTGGTGACAGCCATGTCAATTCTCCTTTGTTAGTGGGCGCTTCCTGCGCCCATAGAATTCTTGGTAGTGCAACGTGCGATGGCGCTTTCGAAGAGCGCCTGTCTAGGCGGCGTTCTTCTGGTCTGCGATGGCGTCCAGGACGGTCGCAAGACCCCTGGCGGGACCAGCGCAAACCTGAGCGATGCCGGAAAGCGGGCTTGCGATGACGTAAACCAGCTTGGCCATGAGCTCCTCGCGAGAGGGCAGCTCCGCGTAGGCCTTGGCCTCGTCCGCAGAGAGGGACTGGCCGTCAGCGATGGCTCCGAGCCACTCGATCTTCTTGAGGGAGTTGGACTCCTCCTTGATGACCTTGGCAGCGGCGACAGGGTCGTCCTCGTAGAAGACGTAGGCGACGGTGCCTGCAACGTCAGCCACGGGCATCTCGGCCTGCTCAAGAGCGATCTTCACGATGTTGTTCTTGTAGACCTTCATGTGAGCGCCGGCCTGGGTGAGCTTGCGACGAAGCTCCTGGGTCTCCTTGACGGTAAGACCGCGGTAGTCGATGAAGAAGACACCCTTGGAGTTGTCAATGGACTCCTTGACCTTGGCGAGCATCTCGACGTTCTTGCTGTTGGGCATGAAATACACCTCCTTGATCCGATCAGGCACATGCCGCCGACGCGGCGGGCCTTCACGAAAAAGACCCCGCTTGGCGCAGCCAAAGCAGGGTCTAAGAAGCTATTCCAAGACCACCTCGGCTGGCGGGATAACCCCTTTGAGCCCTTGCGGGCACCTGCTGTCTTTGGCAGCGGTACGTGCTATGTAAAATTGCATGACCAACGTCATGCACAGAGTATTTTTACATCACCCATGGCGGACGTCAAGCAAAGGCGACGCGTTCTTCTCGTCTTCACATTGTGTGCATGGGCATGCGATCGCTTCCGCCCCCACCGTCAGTCATAGCTTCGCGCCCGCACACCGAAAGGACCGTGGTCGAGAAGAGCAGAATGCCGGCCCGGGCAGTCCCGAACCGGCATTCGTACGTTGCTTCTGTCTAGCGACCGCTAGGCGACTAGCTTGCTACTCGGCGAGGAAGTCGCGGGTGACAGCGGAGTCGACCTTGACGCCAGGGCCCATCGTCGAAGAGAAGGAGACGGACTTGACGTAGCGTCCCTTAGCCGTGGACGGCTTAACGCGGAGAATCTCGGTGTAGAGAGCCGCGTAGTTCTCGACCAGCTGCTCGACGGTGAAGGAGACCTTGCCCATCGGGACGTGGCAGATGCCGTAGCGGTCGGCGCGGTACTCGACACGACCGGCCTTGAGCTCCTTGACCATCTTCTCGACGTCCATGGTGACGGTGCCGAGCTTGGGGTTCGGCATCAGGCCACGGGGACCGAGGATGCGGCCGAGACGACCGACCTTGCCCATGAGGTTGGGGGTCGCGATGACGGCATCGAAGTTGATGTTGCCCTTCTGGACATCCTCAACGAGGTCGTCGGAGCCGACGATGTCGGCGCCAGCAGCCTTGGCCTCGTCGGCCTTGGCGCCCTCTGCGAAGACGGCGACGCGGACGGTCTTGCCAGTGCCGTTGGGCAGGGAGATGGAGCCACGGACGTTCTGGTCGGCCTTGCGGGTGTCGACGCCCAGGCGAATGGAAGCCTCGACGGTCTCGTCGAACTTGGCGGTGGAGAGCTCCTTCACGAGCTCCATGGCCTTCTTCGGGCTGTAGACCTCTGCCTTGTCGAACTTGGCAGTGGCGTTGGTGTAGTTCTTTCCGTGCTTCGCCATTTCTTACCTCCTGTGTGGTTAGCGGGCGGCGTGGCCCTCCCACGTAGTTGGTGGATCACCACCGTTATCGGACACGCCCGGCGACACCGGGCGCTTAGAGCCTTCTACTCGGCGATCGTGACGCCCATGGAGCGAGCGGTGCCCGCGACGATCTTCTTGGCGGCCTCGATGTCGTTCGCGTTGAGGTCCGGCATCTTAATCTCGGCGATCTTGGTGAGCTGCTCCTGGGAGAGCTGGCCGACCTTATCGCGCTGGGGAACGCCAGAGCCGCTCTTGAGGCCGAGCTCCTTCTTGATCAGCTGGGCCGCGGGAGGGGTCTTGCACACGAAGTCGAAAGTGCGGTCCTCGTAGACGGTGATCTCGACAGGGATGATGTCACCCTTCTTGTCGGAGGTCGCCGCGTTGAACGCCTGGCAGAACTGCATGATGTTGACCTGGGCGGCACCGAGGGCAGGGCCGACGGGAGGCGCGGGGTTAGCTGCGCCAGCAGGAATCTGGAGCTTGATGAAGTGGGTAACCTTCTTGGCCATTGTGGTCTCCTAGACAGAGTTTTGCGTTTCCTATATCAACCGACCCCGGAGAAGCCATCCTCACCGATACCGGGACCGACTGGTTGCTAAGCGATGATGGTGATCTGGTCGAGGGTGAGTTCGACGGGCGTCTCGCGGCCGAAGATCGTGAGCATAACCTTGACCTTGCCCGCCTCGGCATTGACCTCGGACACCTGGCCGTCGAAGTCCGCAAGCGGCCCAGAGACGACCTTGACCGACATGCCGGGCTCGATGTTGGTGGTGGTCGTAACGTGCTTCTGCTGCTTGGAGCCGTTCGAGTTGCCTCCACCGCGGTGCATGATCTTGTTGAACTCAGACCTACGAAGCGGAGCGGGCTTGCTACCGTCTAGGCCGAGGAAGCCGGTGACACCCTCAGTGTTGCGAACGAGGGTCCACGTGTCGTCGTTCATCTCCATGCGAACGAGCACATAGCCCGGGAAGACCTTCTCTTCCTTGGTCTCGCGCTTGCCACCGTCCTTGATCTCGGTGACGTCCTCGGTCGGAATCTGAATGTCGACGATCTTGTCCTGCATGCCGTTGATCTCGGCACGGTGCTCGATCTCGCCCTTCACCTTGTTCTCGTAGCCCGAGTAGGTGTGGACCACATACCAGCGCTTTGCCATGTCCTATCCCCTCAGTCCAGTGAATCCTACGAGTACGGCAACGAATCCGGTGTCAACAAGCCACACGCACACGCCAAACACGACCAGCATGACGATGACCGCGACCGAATAGCTCTTGAGCTCGTTACGGTCAGGCCAGACGACGCGGTGCATCTCTGCCTTCACGTCGCGGAAGTAGCCACGAATGCGACCCGGCTTCTTCGCCGGCTTCTCGGACTTCTTCGTAGAGGCCTGGGCAACCGAAGCGTCAGCCTTCTTCGCCGGTTCCTTCGAACCGGACTGGGAAGCGGCGCGGGTGGCCTCGAGCGCGGCACGCTCAGCGGAGCGGGCCTTGCGTGCGCTTCTTCTCTGACGCTCCTTCTTTGCCATGAAACGAAACCCCTATTCATAGAAACCGGCTAACCCCAAGAAGGGATAGCCGGTGGTGTAATCTGGCAGGCCAGGTAGGACTCGAACCCACAACAAACGGTTTTGGAGACCGCCGCTCTACCATTGGAGCTACTGGCCTGTATGACCCTTATTTTAGCGGGTCTCCCTGTGAAGGGTGTGCTTGTGGCACCACGGGCAATATTTCTTCAACTCCATGCGATCCGGAGTGTTTGCCTTGTTCTTCTTCGTGGTGTAATTGCGACGCTTGCACTCAGTGCATGCAAGGGTAACGAGTGTACGCATTGATCCTCCTATAGATAACCGCCACGGGACTACCCCTGCGTCGGCGATGGTATACGCTACCATTCAATGGTTCAGTCTGTCAACTGGATGGGTTTGTCATTCGTCGACTCGACAAAACCATCAAATATCAGCGTATACGACAGAAGAAAACAGCCCGACGCCCCAAACGAGGCGTCGGGCCAAAACTACGAACTATGTGTAGCTAGATACTACGCAATGATCGTGGAGACACGGCCGTCGCCGACGGTGTGGCCACCCTCGCGGATAGCGAAGCGGAGGCCCTCCTCCATGGCGATCGGGTGAATGAGGTCGCAGTGGATGGTGATGTGGTCGCCAGGCATAGCCATCTCAACCTTGTTGCCATCGGAGTCGGTGAGCTCAGTGATGTCGCCAGTCACGTCAGTGGTGCGGAAGTAGAACTGGGGACGATAGCCGGAGAAGAACGGGGTGTGACGGCCACCCTCCTCCTTGGTGAGGACGTAGATCTCGCCGGTGAACTCGTGGTGAGGGGTAACGGAGCCGGGCTTGCAGAGAACCTGGCCACGGACGACGTCCTCGCGCTTGATGCCACGGAGCAGGATGCCGACGTTGTCGCCAGCCTCGCAGAAGTCCATGGTCTTGCGGAACATCTCGATGCCGGTGGCAGTGGAGGTCTGGGTGTCCTTGATGCCGACGATCTCGACGGGCTCGTTGAGCTTGAGCTCGCCACGCTCGACACGGCCGGTGACGACGGTACCACGGCCGGAGATGGTCATGACGTCCTCGATGGCCATCAGGAACGGCTTCTCGTTGTCACGAGCGGGGGTCGGGATGTAGGAGTCAACGGTGTGCATGAGCTCGACGATGGAGTCGACCCACTTCTGCTCGCCGTTGAGGGCGCCGAGAGCGGAGCCACGGATGATGGGGATGTCGTCTCCGGGGAAGCCGTACTCGGACAGGAGGTCGCGGGTCTCCATCTCGACGAGGTCGATGAGCTCCTCGTCGTCGACCATGTCGCACTTGTTCAGGAAGACGACGATGTACTTAACGCCAACCTGACGGGCGAGGAGGATGTGCTCACGAGTCTGAGCCATGGGGCCGTCGGTCGCTGCGATGACGAGGATGGCACCATCCATCTGAGCAGCGCCGGAGATCATGTTCTTGACGTAGTCAGCGTGGCCCGGGCAGTCGACGTGCGCGTAGTGGCGCTCCCAGGTCTCGTACTCGACGTGGGCGACAGAAATGGTAATACCACGCTGACGCTCCTCGGGAGCCTTGTCGATGTTCTCGAAGGCGGTGTAGTCAGCCTTGCAGCCCTCGGTCTCGGAGAGAACCTTGGTGATGGCTGCGGTAAGGGTGGTCTTACCGTGGTCGACGTGACCAATCGTACCGATGTTTACGTGTGGCTTAGAACGGTCGAACTTCTCCTTGGCCATTGCCAATCCTCCTTTTGAAACAACCTTCGCGGGCTATTCCATGGTACTAAAAACGACGCCTAATTATGCTCAGAGGCGCCGAAGCGCCTCATTAAAGCCATGGTACCGGTGACTGGATTCGAACCAGTGACATCGCGGGTATGAGCCGCGTGCTCTAACCAGCTGAGCTACACCGGCATGGTGTGTGGCACTTGAAACATGGAGCCCGCGACCGGATTCGAACCGGTGACCTCTTCGTTACCAACGAAGTGCTCTACCGACTGAGCTACACGGGCCTGGAATGGTGGGGATGCTTGGACTCGAACCAAGGAACCCAGAGGGAGCGGATTTACAGTCCGCCGCAGTTGCCGCTGTGCCACATCCCCATTCCGTTTTCAAGCTGCTTGCTCGTTCGTTCGCGAGGACTTCCCTTGCAAGCGGAAAGTATACTACGGCCCGCGGACCAGCTTGTCAACTCATTCCACCCAACCGGGCGTATCCCCCTCATATTTCCTACATAATTGCAGGTAGGGCATGTCGTTCTTCTCTTCGAAACATTGCGTTGGGATAAAAAAGGCGCCAAAACCCGCAAAAGGTTTTGGCGCTGTTTTTTCTGGAGCTGGCGATAGGGCTCGAACCTACAACAACTGGTTTACAAAACCAGGGCTCTACCATTGAGCTACGCCAGCGGGTCCTAGCATCATAGCGCCTTGGCCGGACGTTGTCGAGTGCGGCTGGCAGGGCGGCGTCGCGATGGCACGGGCGCCTAGATGCGGCCGAGCAGCCTATCCAGCTTCTGGCGCGTCTTGGGGTCGAGCCTGTCCTCCAGCGTGAGGTGCTGGTGGTTGCGCTCCTCGTTCGCCGCGCGCACGTCCTCCACGATGGCACCCACGTCCGCGATGAGCACGTCGCTCGACACGCGCGTGACGGGCACGCCGCCCACCGTGGCGCGGATGGTGTTGTCGGACGTGATGACCGTGACGGCGCGCACGTGGTGGCGGGCCTCCGTAACCAGGCGCTCTATGACGCTGTCCGCGTCCTCGCCCGTGGGCGAGAAGACCGTGCGCACGCCGGCGACGGTGAGGTTCGGGCGCTCGGGCGAGACGTTGCCGGCGGCGTCGAACACGACGACGGCCTCGTAGCAGCCCTGCGCGTACGCAGCCACGTCTGCTATGAGCAGCTGGCGCGCGCGGTCGAACGGGTCGGTATCGCCCAGGCGGCCGGACGGCTTATCCACGAGGCACATGTAGCGCTGGGACTTGTGGATGACGTTGTAGCCGTCCACCACCAGAAGCTCCGCGGGCCGCGCCATGCTAGCGCTCCCCCACCGGCGTCGCGGCGCCTGCGGGCGCGTCCGCCGCGGCAGCACTCTCGCGACGAAGCCACTCGTAGCACATGACCGTGGCGGCCTGGGCCACGTTGAGCGACTCCACCCGGCCCCACTGCGGCAGGCGGCACTCGAAGTCGCACTTCCTGCGCACCAGCTGCGAGATCCCGGAGCCCTCCGAGCCCATGACCAGGCACAGCCTTCCCTCAAGCGGCGCGGACCACACGTCCTGCGTCGCGTGCTCCGTGGAGCCGGCCACCCAGAAGCCGGCGCGCTTGAGCTCGTCTATCGCGGTCGCGAGGTTTGGCACCTGCGCTATGGGCACGTGCAGCACCGCGCCGGCGGACGTCTTGTACGCGCCCACGCCCACGCCGGCCGCACGCGCCTTCGCGATGACGACGCCGGCCGCGCCCACGACCTCCGCGGAGCGGACGATCGCGCCGAAGTTGCCCTCGTCGGTCACGTGGTCGAGAAGAACCACGAGCGCGTGGCCGTCGCCCGCGTTTGCGATGACGTCCGAGAGCTCCGCGTAGGCGAACGGACGGGTCTGCACCACGATGCCCTGGTGGGCGCCGTGCGAGCTGATGGCGTCGAGCCGCCCCTTTGGCACGCGCTCCACCGGGACGCCGGCCGCCTCCAGCCTGCGGACGAGGCCGGCGAGCGTCTGGTCCTGCTCGCCGCCCATGGCCACGAGCGCGCGCTTCAGCGGGAGCCCGCCCTCCAGGGCCTCCGCGCACGCGCGGCGACCCTCGATGAAGTCCGTCGTGGGACGCTGGCCCTGGGCGGGACGCTGGCCCTGGCGGTGCTGGCCGCCCCTGCGGGCGTCGTCGCGGGAGGCGGGCCCGCGCTGGCCCTGGCCGCGCGATGCCCGGTCGCGGCCATTGGCGGCCGCCTTCGGCCCCCGGCGCTCCCCGCGACCGCCCGCGGGACGCGCGGATCCACGTCCGCCCGCGCCCCGCGCGCCGCCCCTGTCGGGACGCCCGGCGCTTCTCGGCTGCATCTTCGACATGGGCCCCCTACGCCTTCCTCGTCAGGCGCGCGCCGGCTGCGGTGTCCTCCACCACAAGGCCCAGCGCGGCGATGCCGTCGCGGATGGCGTCCGCCGTCGCCCACTCCTTCTTGGCGCGGGCCGCCTGGCGCGCGTCCAGCAGCGCCTTCGCGGCTACCGCGGGGTCGTCTCCCTGGTAGCCGGCGTGCTCGGCCGCAAGGTCCACAAGCTCGTGCGGAAGGTCGCCCTCGCCGATCTGGGAGAGGTTAATGCCCAGCACGTCGGAAAGCTCGACGATCATGTCGGCCGCACGCAGCGCCGGCGCGGTCGCCGCGTCGTTGCCGGCGTCCGCGAGGTACTTGTTCGCGGCGGTCACCAGGCCAAAGATGGCCGCGAGGCCGCCGGAGGTGTTGAAGTCGTCGTCCATCTGGCGCACGAACTCGTCGTGGGCCGCGTCGATGGCGGCGCCCAGCTCGCGGTCGTTGGCAGAGAGCTCGCCGTCCTGCGGCGCCATGTCAGCGGCCCAGCGCAGGTTCTTCACGCAGGTGCGCAGGCGCTCCAGCGTGCCGACGGCGCCGTCCAGCTGGTCGGTCTGGAAGTCGAGCGCGGAGCGGTAGTGGGTCTGCAGCATGAGCAGGCGCACGGCGTCCGCGGGGTACTTGTCCAGGATCTCCTTCAGGGTGAAGAAGTTGCCAAGCGACTTGGACATCTTCTCGCCGTTCACGCGGAGCATGCCCGTGTGCATCCACACGTTCGCAAGCGGGCGGCCCCACGCGCACATGGCCTGCGCGGTCTCGTTCTCGTGGTGCGGGAAGACGAGGTCCTGGCCGCCGCCGTGGATGTCGATGGGCGTGCCCAGGTAGCGGTGGATCATGGCGCAGCACTCCGTGTGCCAGCCGGGGCGGCCGTCGCCCCACGGGCTCGGCCAGCTGGGCTCGCCGGGCTTCGCGGCCTTCCACAGGGCGAAGTCGAACGGGTCGCGCTTCTGGTCGTTCACCTCGACGCGCTCGCCGGCGCGCAGCTGGTCGAGGTCGCGGCCGGAGAGGATCCCGTAGTTGTGGTCGGACCTCACCGAGAAGTACACGTCGCCGTTGTCGGCGGCGTATGCGTGGCCCTTCTCGATCAGGGCCAGGATCATCTGCTGCATGGCCTCGATCTCGCGCGTGGCGCGCGGGCGGATGTCCGGGTCGAGGATGCCGAAGCGGTGCATCTGCTCGATGAAGGCGTTGGAGTACTCCTCCGCCACCTCCGCGGCCGTGCGGCCCTCCTCGTTCGCGCGGTTGATGATCTTGTCGTCCACGTCCGTCAGGTTCTGGGCAAACGTGACCTCGTAGCCCTTGTACTGCAGGTAGCGGCGAATCACGTCGAAGCTCAGGAACGTGCGCGCGTTGCCAATGTGGATCTGGTCGTACACGGTGGGGCCGCACACGTACATGCGGACCTTGCCCTCGTCGATGGGCCTGAACTCTTCCTTCTTGTGGGTCTGGGAGTTGTATACGAGCATCGTGGTTCTCCTTGGGTGTGAGCGGGCGTGGCCCGCGTGCGTTCATGGCATGGCATTGTAGCGCTTTGCGCCTGGGCCGCGGCCCCGGGCGCCTCAGTCGTTACATCGCCCGGCGCCCGCGGCGTCGCCCTGGCCGTCGTCCAGAAGCACCACGGCCCACGCGGCGATGCCCTCCTCGCGGCCCACGAAGCCCAGCCGCTCCGTCGTGGTGGCCTTCATGCCCACGCATCCCACGTCCACGCCCATGGCGCGGGCGAGGTTGCCCCTCATCTGGTCGCGGTACGGCGCTAGCCTTGGCGCCTGCGCCGCGATGGTGCAGTCGCAGTCCATCACGCGCGCGCCGCGCTCGCGCACCACGTCCATCACGCGCGAGAGCAGCACGAGGGAGTCCGCCCCCTCGAACGCGGGGTCGTCGTCCGGAAAGAGCTGGCCTATGTCGCCGGCGCGAAGCGCGCCCAGTATGGCGTCCATCAGGGCGTGCGTCACGACGTCCGCGTCGGAGTGGCCCAGAAGCCCCCTCTGGCTCGGCACGTCCACGCCGCCCAGGATGCACCTGCGTCCCTCCGCGAAGCGGTGGACGTCGAACCCGTGTCCTATGCGAAGCACGTCTCCCCCTCACTCAAGGCCGCAGCCCTCCTGGATCAGGCGCCGCTCGAGCAGCGTCTGCGCAATGGCCAGGTCCTCGGGAAGCGTCACCTTTATGTTGTCGCGGCTGGACTTCACGCACGCCACGCGCCCGCCGTGGCGCTCCACCAGCGACGCGTCGTCCGTCCCCACGAACTCGTCCCATATGGCTGCGCGGTGGGCGGACACGATGGCCTTCGTCCTGAACACCTGCGGCGTCTGCGCGCACCAATAGAAGCTGCGGTCCGGCGTCGCCACGACGGAGTCGCCCTCCACCAGCTTCAGCGTGTCCGTGCTGGGCACGGCGCAGATGGCGCCCGCCACCGCATCGTCCCCGCGGACGCGCGCGATGCAGCGCTCCACGTCCTGCGTGCGCACGAGCGGGCGCGCGGCGTCGTGGATGGCCACCATCGAGAAGCCCGAGCGCCCGGGCACGGCGCACAGCCCCGAGTACACGGACTCCTGCCTCGTCGCGCCGGAGTGGGCTATGGTCACCGGGCAGCGCAGGCGGAGCCTGCCCAGCACGTCGCGGCGCATCTCGTCCTCGCGCTCCGGCGCGCACACCACCACGACGTGCCCCACGGAGGGCGCCCTGTCCAGCGCGAGAACCGCCCAGCACGCTATGGGCAGCCCGCACAGCTCCACGTACTGCTTGCCTCGCGGGTCGCCAAAGCGCTGGCCCACGCCGCCGGCAACCACTATCGCGCACGTGTCCTGCCCGGATCGCGTGGGCGCGTCCTTCTCGGCCAGGGCGCATGCGCACGGCCTTGGGGCGCTCATGCGCGCTTGCCCCACATGCGGTACAGGCTGTCCGCCAGGATGCTGGGGTTGTCCACGCCCACGCTGTCCAGGCGCGACGGGTTCTTCTCGATGTCGTCGAGCAGGTTCTGGAGCGATCCGTACTCGTCCACGATCTTATCGGCCATGCCCTTTCGCACCACGGAGATGTTCGACAGCGTGCGCAGGCCCAGCGGCGTCAGGATGGAGTCCTCGCTCTTGCCCTCGTAGCCCAGGATGGACGCGACCACCTTTGGCTGGCGCAGGCGGGCGTTGTCCGTCTCGTGCAGCTGCCTGCGGATGCGGGCCGCGTTCTCGCGCGAGGAGTCCGCCGCGTAGTCGCGCACCAGCAGCGTGTAGTTCTCGCTCGCGTCGCCCACGAACTCGTCGCGCTGCATCTCGATGGTCTTGCCCTCGCTTCCCAGCTCCAGGATCAGGCGGTCCAGCTGCTCCGCCACGGTGGCCAGCACCTCGAACAGGTAGATCGTCTCAGTTATGTCCGAAAGCGTGACGTAGTTGTCCAGCTCGAGCGTGGTCAGGCGCAGCAGGCTGCGGTCGAGCTGCGTGCGCGTGCTCTGCAGCGACACCAGCAGCTGGTTCACGGACGCCATAATCTGCGTCACGGTGCGCAGCTGGTGGCCCTTGCCGTCCACGAAGACGTTCACGACCTGCCGGCGCTCTGACACGGATATCACGATGGCCTTCGTGAGCAGGCTCATGCGCGCGGCGGTGCGATGGCGCATCCCCGTCTCGCTTGTGGGGAGCGACGGGTCCGGGTTCAGGTGGTAGTTTGCGCGCAGGATCTGGGTGAGCCCCTTGTCGATCACGATGGCGCCGTCCATCTTGCTGAGCTCGAACAGGCGGTTCGCGGTGAACGATATGTCAAGCTTGAAGCCGTCGTCCCCGGCGGCCAGCACGGCGTCCGTGTCGCCTATGCAGATGAGCGCCCCCATGTGGCCCGCGATGATCATGTCAAGCGCGTGCCTGAGCGACGTTCCCGGCGCGGTCTGGCGAATGGCCGAGCGCAGTCGCTCCCTGCTGTCCTGGGCCCTGTCCACCTCGTTCTGGTCCATCGGCTCACCCCCATATCACAGCCGGCCCGCGCGTCGCGGGCCGGCCAACGTCGTCACCAACAGTATATTGCTTGCGCGGGGCGAGAAGAACCCCGCCCCTTTGTCGCGGCTACTCCGCGGAGGCAAGCCCCCCGGAGGCCCCGGGCGTCGCGTGGCCGCCGGCCGGCGCGCTCCAGTGCTCGCGCGCGCGGGGAAGGTCCATGTGGACCCTCTCGGTCACGGCCGGGATCTCTCCCTCGCCCTTCGAGAACGTGAGGCCGTCCTCGCCGGCGTCCACCGCGATCACGTCGCCCGCCTTCCAGGTGCCCATGAGCATCTGCTCGGACAGCGGGTCCTCGATGAGCGTCTGGATGGCGCGGCGCAGCGGACGCGCGCCATAGACGGGGTCCGTGCCGCGCTTCGCGATGTAGTCGCGCGCCGCGTCCGTCAGCTCGATGGACATGCCGTTCGCGATGAGGCGGTTGCGCAGGTCGCGGATCATGAGCTCCACGATCTGGCGCAGCTGATCGCCCGTGAGCGACTTGAACACCACGATCTCGTCCACGCGGTTCAGGAACTCCGGGCGGAACAGGTGCTTGAGCTCGCCCTCCACGCGACTCTTGATCTCGCGGTCGGAAAGCCCGCCGTTGCCCTCGGCGCTGAAGCCCATGGGCGCCGTCTGCGCTATCTCGCGCGCGCCTATGTTGGATGTCATGATGATGACGGTGTTGCTGAAGTCGACGGTGCGGCCCTGGCCGTCGGTCAGGCGACCCTCGTCCAGGATCTGGAGAAGGACGTTGAAGACGTCCGGGTGGGCCTTCTCGATCTCGTCGAACAGCACGACGGAGTACGGGCGCCTGCGCACGGCCTTCGTGAGCTCGCCGCCCTCGTCGTAGCCAACGTATCCGGGAGGCGCGCCCACGAGCTTGGACACCTCGTGCTTCTCCATGAACTCGGACATGTCGAAGCTGATGAGGGCGTCGTCGCTGCCAAACAGGAACTCCGCGAGCGACTTCGCGAGCTCCGACTTGCCGACGCCGGACGGCCCGAGGAAGATGAACGAGCCGCCGGGGCGACGCGGGTCCTTGAGCGGCGAGCGGCTGCGGCGGATGGCGCGCGCGACCTTGCTCACGGCCTCATCCTGGCCGATGACGCGCTGGTGCAGGGCGTCCTCGCAGCGCAGGAGCTTCGAGGCCTCCGCCTCGGTCAGGTTGGACACCGGGACCCCGGTGATGTCCGAGACCACGTCTGCTATGTCCTTCTCGTCCACCACGACGACGTTCTTGCTCTGGCGCTCGTGCCAGGACTTCTCGAGCTCGTCGCGCTTGGACGTGAGCTCGCGCTCCTTGTCGCGCAGGCGCGCGGCCTCCTCGAACTCCTGGGCCGTCGCGGCCTTCGACTTCTGCTCCTTGATGCGGGCGAGCTCCTCGTCCACCTGCGCGAGCTCCGGCGGCAGCGTCGTCTTGTGGACGCGCGTGCGGGCGCCGGCCTCGTCGATGATGTCGATGGCCTTGTCCGGAAGGAACCTGTCCTGCACGTAGCGGTTCGAGAGGCTGACCGCCGCCTCGATGGCCGCGTCCGTGTACTTGACGTGGTGGTGCTTCTCGTAGCGGTCCTGCAGGCCGTGGAGGATCTTGATGGTGTCCTCCGGCGTGGGCTCGCCGATGTTGACGGGCTGGAAGCGGCGCTCGAGCGCGGAGTCCTTCTCGATGTGCTTGCGGTACTCGTCCACCGTCGTGGCGCCGATGACCTGGATCTCGCCGCGGGACAGCGGCGGCTTCAGGATGGAGGCCGCGTCGATGGAGCCCTCCGCGGAGCCCGCGCCGATGATGGTGTGAATCTCGTCGATGAAGAGGATGTCGTCCTTGCTCTTCATCACCTCCGCGATGACCTTCTTCATGCGCTCCTCGAACTCGCCGCGGTACTTGGAGCCGGCGACGAGCGAGGCGACGTCCAGGGTCCAGATCTGCTTGCCGCGCAGGATGTCCGGCACGTTGCCGGCAGAGATGAGCTGCGCGAGGCCCTCGACGATGGCCGTCTTGCCGACGCCCGGGTCGCCCAGGATGAGCGGGTTGTTCTTCTGGCGGCGGGCAAGCACCTGCATCACGCGCTCGACCTCGCGGTCGCGGCCGATGACGGGGTCGAGCTTGCCGTCCGCCGCCAGCTTCGTGAGGTTGCGCCCGAACTGCTCCAGCATGGAGCCGTCGTCGGCGGACGAGCCGCCCTGCGGCGCGCCCGCGCCCATGAACTGCGGGCCGAAGCCGACCTCGGTCGCGGCGGAGGCGGGCTCGCCCTTCTCGCCCTCGCTCTCCATCAGCTCGTTCACGGCGTTGCGCACGGCGTCGCCGGACACGCCCATGCGAGAGAGCGCGGTCATGGCGCGGCCGTCGCCCTCCGCGACGATGCCCAGGAGCAGGTGCTCGGTGGCGATGTAGGTCTGGCCGCGGGTCACGGTCTCGCGGTACGCGTCCTCCAGCACGCGCTTGGCGCGCGGCGTGAACGGGATGTGGCCGCCGGGGACGGGCTCGGTCTCCTCGGACGAGATCTCCTTGATGGTGGCCACGGTCTCGTCATACGTGACGTCGAGCTTCGCGAGCGCCTGCGCGGCGATGCCGTCGCCCTCGCGGATGAGCGCGAGCAGCAGGTGCTCCGTACCCACGTACATCTTGCCGAGGCTGCGGGCCTCCTCCTGCGCGAGGCTCATGACCTTGCGGGCCTTGTCTGTGAACTTCTCGAACATGCGGGGTCTGACGCCTCCAATCCTTGTGCTTCCGCGACCCCACGCGCATGCGGGCCCACGGATGTTGGTTTGCTTGTACGTCTGTACCCCGTTGCGCGGCGGCTATAACGCACGGCGGGCTTTTTTGGGACCACGTCCTCAAAACCCCGACCGAGGGGGCCGTCCTTCTCGTCCCGGCGCCCGCGGTGCTTCTCAGCAGATACTTTGCGCGATAAAGGAATATTTTTTGTTCGTGTTCAATAAAGACAATGGGACGAATTATGGGGATAATGGCATGAGACAGACGACGGAAAGAAGACGCGCATGCTTAAGTACGAGTCGGTGGCCGATGACATCCGCAAGAAGATCGCCTCGGGCGTGTACGGCCCGAACGACCAGCTTCCCACCACGCCGGAGCTGTGCGACCTGTACGACGTGAGCAAGATCACCATCAAGAAGGCGATGGACGAGCTGGTGCAGCAGGGGCTCATCGCAAGGCGGCGCGGCTCGGGCACGTACGTGAAGCGCGTGCCGCAGCCAGAGGCCCAGTCGCCCTCCGGGTGGGACATGTCCAGCCAGATGACGGGCTTCTGCGCCGAGCACCCGGGCGAGAAGGTGACGTCCGACGTGCACGAGTTCTCCGTCGTAAGGCCGAAGGCAGAGGTCGCGGGGCTTTTGGGCATGGATTCGGACGAGTTTGCGTACTACGTGTGCCGAACCCGCCTCATCGACGACGTTCCTCAGGTGATCGAGTACACGTTCATGCCCATCAAGCTGATACCGGACCTGCGCGAGCGCAACGTGGAGACCACGATCTACGGCTACATCGAGGGTGACCTTGGCCTGAAGATCGGCAGCGCGCACCGCACCCTGCGGGCGGTGCTTCCCAGCAAGAGCGAGGTGGGCTGGCTGGACGTGACGCCCACGACGCCGCTTCTGGAGGTGGAGCAGGTGGGCTACCTGGACGACGGCGTGCCGTTCGAGTACTCCATAGCACGCCACGCACGCGGCTACGAGTTCCACTCCGTGTCCACCCACTAGCCGTGGTTGCGGCCGCGGGTACGGCCGCGGGACGCGCGCCGGCACGCGGCTGGCCGAGAAGAGCCGCCCACGCAGAGGGGGCCGCCGACGGACAGCACCGTCGACGGCCCCCTTGCATGTGTCTTGCGCGCGCCCGGCCCTGTGCCGGCGCCCGGTGCGCCGCCCGGCCTAGTACAGCTTCGAGCCCGCGGGGATGGCGTCGTCCACCATCAGCAGGTTCAGGCGCTCCTGACCGTCGACCTCGTGGATGGCGGAGAGCAGCATGCCGCAGGACTCCACGCCCATCATCTTGCGCGGCGGGATGTTCACGATGGCGACCACGTTCTTCCCCACCAGGTCCTCCGGCTCGTAGTACTCGTGGATGCCCGAGAGAATCGTGCGGTCCTGGCCAGAGCCGTCGTCCAGCGTGAACTGCAGCAGCTTCTTGCTCTTCGGGACGGCGACGCACTCCTTCACGTGGACCACGCGCATGTCGGACTGGCTGAACACGTCGAACGTCACGCCATCGGCCACCGGCTCGATCGTGAGGCCCTTCTTCGCGGGCTCGGCGGACTGCTCCGCCTCGTCCTCGTCGTCCCGTGCGTAGATGTCGCCCACGGGCGCGATGGCCTTCATGGCCTCGAGCACCTCGTTCAGCGCGTCCGCCACCTCGAGCCCGTTGTACTGCGCGCCCAGGCGCATCACGTCGCGGTCGCAGCCGGCCGCGAAGCGCTTGTCCTTGAACTTCTTCTTGAGCGACTTCAGCGGCATGTCCATAACCGATCCGGACGGGCGCATCTTGGCCGCCGCCTGGATCAGGCCGGAGACCTCGTCGCACTCAAACAGCACCTTCTCCATCTTAAGCCGCGGCTCCGGCAGGTCGTGGTTCATGTCGGAGTTGTGCGTCATGATGGCGTGCGCCAGGTACGGGTTCGCGCCGGCCTCGGCCAGAAGCTCCGCGGTCTTCGTGGTGTGGAGCTGGTCGTCCTGCCACCTCTCCCAGTCAAGGTCGTGCAGCAGGCCCACCAGGCCCCAGAAGTCTACGTTCGCCGGGTCGTACTTCTGCGCGAAGTGGCGCATGAGGCCCTCGAGCGTCTCGCCGTGGCTCACGTGGAACGGGTCCTTGTTGTACGTGGTCAGCAGCTCGTGCGCCTTCTCGCGGGTGATCCCGGCGTCGAGCGCCTCACCCTCCTGCGCCGTGGCGTCGATGGCCGCGCGCACCGCGTCGGACGCCCCGGCGCCGTCCTGCGAGCCCGAGGCCTCGTCCTTCTCGCCCGCGGCATCGGTTGCCGGCTCGGCGTCGGCCGCCGGCTCGGCGTCCTCGGCCTGGCGCTGGGCCTCCACCTCGGCGGTCGCGCCCTTCTCGGCATCCGAGAAAAGCGAGTCCACGTCCGCGGCGGCGTTGTCCGTGCGCGCGCCGCCAACCTGCTCCGCGATGTCCTGGCGCGTGACGGTCTCCGGCTTCATCTGCGGGAACAGCAGCACGTCGCGGATGGACGGCTGGTCGCAGAACAGCATCATCATGCGGTCGATGCCGTAGCCGATGCCACCCGCGGGCGGCATACCGTACTCCAGCGCGCGCACGTAGTCGTAGTCGTAGCCCATGGCCTCGTCGTCGCCAAAGCCCTTGGCCGCAACCTGCTCCGCAAAGCGGCCGGCCTGGTCAACGGGGTCGTTGAGCTCGCTGAACGCGTTGGCGTACTCGTGGCCGGCGATCACGAGCTCGAAGCGGTCCGTCAGGCGCGGGTCGTCGTCCTTGCGCTTGGACAGGGGGCTCACCTCCTCCGGGTAGTCGCACACGAAGGTCGGGCGCACCAGGGTCTCCTCGCCCAACTCGTCGTACAGCTCGAACAGCAGCTTGCCCGGGCCCCAGTTGTCCTGCAGCTCGATGCCGTTGGCGCGGCACAGCTCGCGCAGGTGCTCCACCGGGGTGTCCATGTCCACGTGCTCGCCCACGACCTCGGAGGCGATCTCGCTCAGCGGGCGCGAGTCCCACGTGCCGCTCATGTCGATCTCTTGCCCCTGGAACATGATGACCTCGTGGCCGGGCTCGCAGCCGCACGCCTCGCGCGCGATGTACTGGAACAGGCCCTCGGTCAGGCGCTTCATGCCGTCCAGGTCGCTGTAGGCGCAGTACGCCTCCATCGAGGTGAACTCCGGGTTGTGGGTGAGGTCCATGCCCTCGTTGCGGAACTGGCGGCCGATCTCGAACACGCGCTCCATGCCGCCCACGATCAGGCGCTTCAGCGGCAGCTCCGTCGCGATGCGCAGGTAGAAGTCGCGGTCGAGCGCGTTGAAGTGCGTGACGAACGGCTTCGCGTTCGCGCCGCCCAGGATGGAGTGCATGATGGGCGTCTCGACCTCGATGTAGCCGTCGGCCTCCATGTAGCTGCGAATGAGGCTCACGATGCGGCTGCGCTTGCGGAAGACGTCCCGCACCTCGGGGTTCATGATCAGGTCGAGGTAGCGCTGGCGGTAGCGGATCTCGCGGTCCGTCAGCCCGTGGAACTTCTCGGACAGCGGGCGCATGGACTTGGAGAGAAGGACTATGCTCCTGGGCGCGAGCGAGAGCTCTCCGCGGCGGGTGCGCACGACGGGGCCCTCCGCCTGGACGATATCGCCCATGTCGAGCTGGCGCAGCAGCTCCCAGCTCTTCTCGTCCATGTCGTTCACGCGGCAGAACAGCTGGATCTTGCCAGACACGTCCTCCAGCACCACGAACATGAGCTTGCCCTGGCCGCGGATCGCGCGGACGCGACCGGCGAGGGAGTACTCGTCCTGGGTGTCGGCGCCGGCCTCGAGGCCCGCGTACTTCTCCTCCAGGTCCTTTGCGTGGGCCGTGACCTTGCTCGCGATGGGGTACGGGTTCACGCCGGCGTCGATGAGCGCCTGGCGCTTCGCGCGGCGGACCGCGCGCACGTCGTTGATGTCTACCTCGGGGGCATTGCTCGCCTGAGCCATGTTCTCTCCTGTTCTGGAATATGTCGGCCTGTGGCCGCCGTTGCTGGCTTGCGTTGCGTGCCGGGCACGATGCCCGCGGGCGCCGTTACCAAGAACGCCCCAGCCACACAGGTTCACCTGCGCAGTGGGGCGCGACGCTTCGTGCTATGCGGGCTTCCGCGTGGCCTGGCCTATCGCGTGATGTTGACGATCTTGTACTCGCGGACCTTGCCGGTGGGGGTGTTGAAGGAAACCTGGTCGCCCACGACGTGGCCGATGAGCGCCATGCCCGCCGGGGACTCGTTCGAGATCTTGTGGTTGATGGAGTCGGTCTCGGTGGTACCCACGATGGTGAGGCTCATGCGCTTGCCCTTGGCGTCCTCGAGCTCCACGGTGGTGCCGATGGAGACGGACAGGTGAGCGTCCGCGCCGGACTCCACGACCTTGGCCGTCGCCAGGATGTGGCGAATCTCGTTCACGCGGGACTCGTTCTGGGACTGCTCCTCCTTCGCGGCGTCGTACTCCGCGTTCTCGGAGAGGTCGCCAAAGCCGCGGGCCTCCTTGATGCGCTCGACGATCTCGTCGTGCTTCTCGCCCTCGCGGTACTCAAGCTCCTCGACGAGCTTCTGGCGGCCTTCGGGGGTAAGGATGATTTCCTTGTTTGCCATGTTCTGCTTTCCTTCGTGGTGTTGGCCGGGACGCTTGCCCGTGCCGGCGGTGCGCTTGCGCTGGCGGGACGCTCGTTACTTGGACAGGGGGCTGCCGCACTTGGAGCAGAACTCCGCGCCGGCCTCGTTCTTGTGGCCGCAGTGCGAGCAGAAGACGACGTCCTCGGCGGCGCCTGCGTCGGAGTCTGCGGACTCCTCGACCACGTCCTCGGCCTCGGCGTCCTTGGCGGCCTCCTCGGACTTCTCGTCCTTCTTGTCGTCGGAGCCCTCCTCCATGCCCTCGCGCACGTTCTTCACGGTCTGGCCAAGCGACTTGCCAAGCTTCGGGAGGTTCTTGGGCCCAAAGATGACCAGCACTACCAAGACGATGACAATCAGCTCAAAAGGTCCCATTCCCAAAATCATACGAGTCCTCCCAAAGGTTCTGTATTGATGGTGGCGTCTTAGGTTCGACAAAGATGCAATGGTTAGTATAACCAAAGCCGGGCAAAACTCACAATCTCTACGTGCCCGTTTTACGTGCGCCCCGCACCCCGCCGCCGCGCCAGAACACCAAAGGTAAACGCATGCCAAAGCTCCCCACGCCCATCGTCGCACTCATCGCGATCGCCGTCGCCGTCGACCTCGTATGCCTCGTGTGCCTGCTTGTGCTCAGGCGCCGTGGCGTTTACATCAAGCTTCGTACCAAGTTCGGCCCGGCGATCGTGTTCGACTCGCAGGACGACGACGGCGTCCCCATCCGTCTGCTCAACGTGGGCGGCAAGTTCCAGTCCGTCAGCTACGTGCAAGACAGCCTGAGGTACCGCCTCGTGTGCGTGTACCACCGCTACTTTGCGCAGATAGTCGACATCGCCGGCCTCAAGGACGGGCGAGAAGGGCGTGCCCTCGTCATAGGGGGCGGCGGCTACTCGTTTCCCAAGTGGCTGGTGAGCTCGTGCCCGCACCTTTCGACCACGGTCGTGGAGATCGACCCCGCCATAACGGATATCGCGCGGCGCTTCTTCTTTCTGGACGACCTCGAGCGCGAGTTCCGCACGCGGGAGGACGGCAGGCTCGACCTGGTGTGCGACGACGGCTGGGGCTACCTCACCCGCTCCGGCGAGCGCTTCGACCTCATCGTGAACGACGCGTTTGGCGGCAAGAGGCCGCTTGGCCCCCTCAAGACCGAGGACGGCGCGCGACAGGTGCGCGACCACCTGGCAGAGGGCGGCGTGTACCTGGCGAACGTGATATCTCCGCTCGAGGGCAAGGGGACCGACGTGCTCGCGGATTCGCTCGACGCGTGCAAGGCCACGTTCGAGCACGTGTACCTGATTCCCGAGGCGCCGGAGAGCCCGCGCCTGACGGGCGACAACGTCCTCGTCGCAAGCAACGCGCGCCTGAAGATCCAGGCGCGCTACGTGGTGAAGTGAGTTGTTGGGAAACCCGTTCAGGCAAATCCGCATCCGCCGGACAAGTATCCAATAAGTCCCGCAGTGCAAGCCTGCGGCCGCGCGGGCGTTGGGGGTTGCGACCCGCGCGGCCGCGACGGGCACTAGTTCGTGGTCCGCATGAGCCGCGCCGCCACCTCGGCATGGCGCTTCTCGGGAACCGGAACGCGCGTGTCGTCTGACATCACGATCTCGCGACGCTCGATTAGCGCCACGTAGCTGGGGTTCACTATGAAGCTGCGGTGCACGCGCACAAAGCCCTGGCCAAGCGAGCGCTCCACCTCGGAAAGGCCGATGCTCGCCTCGTAGTCGCCCGAGACCGTGTGGATGATGGTGTGCTTGCGCTTTGCGCCCACCCACAGCACCTCGTTGAGGGACACGAAGCGTATGGGTCCGTTCACGTCCGGGAACACCAGGCGGCGCTTGTCGCTCTGCGCGGCGATGCGTGCCTCGAGGTAGCGGCGCGTCACCTTGCTTATCGAGTCGACGCGGCACGTCTCTTCCGGCACCATCTGCCCGCGCGGCCAGCTCACGAACATACTCACGACCCTGAGCTCGCCGCCCTTGCGCTCCCAGTTGAACTGGCAGCGCTCGTGCGACTGCCGTATCAGGCCCGTCTCCTCGTCCATCGTCACCACGTAGCGGCCCACGACGGAACAGGCGTCACCGCAGTTCTGCACCACGGAGAACTGCGCGTGCGAGACGTGGGAGCTCTTTATGTCGTGCGCGGACTTACGGAAGTCGGCCGAGACCTCGTCCAGGCCGCGCATGTAGCGGTCCTTCTCCGGAGAGATCCACATGACGTCGTCACTGCAGAGACTGAGCACGTACTCTGGATCGCGCTGCCAGAAGCGCGTGATTGCCGTCTGAGTCAGTTCGACACAGCGCCGTTCGATATCTTTTTTCATCATGCACCGCCAGCGTCGACACCAACCGTGCACCTAATTTATTCCCACGCCATGGTGGCCAGAAGTCTGACTGGTACCAAAAGCCCGCTAATAGGTACCAGTCTGCAGAATTGTAAAGTCAGACCCTTTTTGTGACCACATTCTTACCCAATAACCGACCGGGGCCGCCTTCTCCCACCGCACAGGTAGGATTTTGTTACGAATATATTTTCCTACTTGATTGCTAGGGATTTAGGTGCCACGATACTGCCATGCGAGTTACCACGCACAAGGCGCTGTTTACCTCGCACCCAGTCTCATAGGAGGAAGAAATGAAGTACGCAGGAAGCACTGAGGCACTCATCGGCTCCACCCCACTCGTGGACCTCTCGGCCCTGGTGGACGGCAAGGCCACCATCCTGGGCAAGTACGAGGCCACCAACCCCGGCGGCTCCGTCAAGGACCGCATCGCCAGGGCCATGCTCGACGCGGCCGAGGCCGACGGCACGCTCCAGCCGGGCGGCACCGTCATCGAGCCCACGAGCGGAAACACCGGCGTCGGCCTTGCCATGCTCGCGGCCGAGCGCGGCTACAAGATGATCCTCGTCATGCCCGAGACCATGTCCGTCGAGCGTCGCAAGCTCGCCGCGTCCTACGGCGCGCAGATCGTGCTCACCCCTGGCTCCGAGGGCATGAAGGGCGCCGTCGCCCGTGCGGAGGAGCTGCGCAAGCAGACCCCCGGCGCCATCGTCGCCGGCCAGTTCGTGAACCCCGCCAACCCGCGCGCCCACTACAAGACCACTGGCCCCGAGGTCTGGCGTGACACCGAGGGCACCGTCGACTTCATCGTCGCGGGCGTCGGCACCGGCGGAACCATCAGCGGCACCGCCAAGTACCTGAAGGAGCAGAAGCCCTCCGTCCAGGGCATCGCCGTCGAGCCCGCGGAGTCCGCGGTGCTGGAGGGCAAGCCCGCCGGCGGCCACAAGATCCAGGGCATCGGCGCCGGCTTCGTCCCCAAGACGTACGATGCGTCCGTCGTGGACGAGGTCGTGCCCGTGACCTCCGCGGACGCCATCGCGACCAAGAAGCGCCTCGCGAGCGACTTCGGCCTACTCGTGGGCATCAGCTCCGGCGCGGCCGTCTCCGCCGCAGTCGAGCTGGCCAACCGCCCGCAGAACGCCGGCAAGACCATCGTGGCGATTCTGCCCGACACCGGCGAGCGCTACCTCTCGATGGACCTCTAATGCAGCTCGCGGCCACCGCGGCCGTCGCCTCACCATCGGCCACGGCGTCGGCGTGGTCATAGGCGGCAACGTAGCCGCAAGGCACGCGCAAGGCACATGCAAGACGAAACGCCAGGCGGGCGGCCCATCCGGGTCACCCGCCTGTGGTATATAGCAGGTGTGAGCGAATGCCGCACGCCGCCGGGCGCCCCCCGCGCCGCGCCGCGCGCCCAGACCCGACAAGACCAGGGAGACCCCATGAGCGAGCTCTTCAAATTCCTGCTGGACCCCCAGACCGCCGTCGTGTTCGACATCGACGGGGTGCTGGCCGTGTACGAGTTCGGCACGCACTGCCACAGCGCGTGCCCCGACGAAGACTGGGAGACCTACGTCCGCACGCACGACCCGTACGCTTTCACGCGCCCCGTGCCGCAGATCCAGCGCTTCGTGCGCGCGAAGGGGCCGGAGCGTGTGTACGCGTGCTCCGTCGCGGCGGACTTCGAGGCGCCGGGCAAGCGCGACTTCGTGCTCGCGCACTACGGCATCGCCCCAGACCACATCCGCCTGGTCGAGCGCAAGCCCCAGAAGATGGACTTCCTCCAGGACGTCGCGGATGACCTCGCGCTCCCCCGCGACCGCGTGGCGCTTGTGGAGGACACCGTGAAAACGCTCGACGCGGCATGCGAGAAGGGCTTCTCCACCGTGCACGTCACGTCGTTCTTTGGGTTCGAGGCATAGCGGCGCCGCGCCCGGCGAGACCGCCACGGGCGCGCCGGCACCCGTCACCCGTCGCACGCGGACGACGCCCCGCGACACGAAGAAGCCCGCGTCGCCGAAAGGGGTTGCGACGCGGGCTTGGGGAGGGTGCTGCCTTATGGTGCGCGATGCCTGCGGCCTTGCGCCGCAAGACGCGCTCTGCCCCTAACGCGGCCGGCCGGTGTGACATGCGCCGGTCGGCCGCGGGGAGCGCCTTGCCGGGCGCCCGAGGGCGTCTGGACTAGAACTCGAGGTTCTTCTCGTCGTCCTTGCCGAAGAGGTGGATGACGTCGCCGCCGAACGTGAAGGAGACCTTCTCGCCCAGCTTGAAGCCACCGCGCTTCTCCTCCTTGAGGTCCTGGGTCTGGACGATGACGATGACGTCCTTGCCCAGCGTGTTGAGGTGCAGGTGGATGGAGGAGCCCATCATCTCGGAGACGTCGACGGTGCCGGTCACGAGCTCGGGCGCGTCGTCGGTGAGGGTGACGTGCTCCGGACGGATGCCGAGCGTGACGTCCTGCGGGGTGACGCCCTTGGCGGCGAGGCGCTTCTGCTTTGCCTCGCTGGGGACGAACGTTGCGTCGCCGACCTTGACCTTGTAGATGTCGCCGTCCTTGGTGAGCTTCGCGTCGAAGAAGTTCATCTGCGGGACGCCGATGAAGCCTGCGACGAAGAGGTTCGCGGGGTGGTCGAACAGCTCCTGCGGGGTGCCGACCTGCTGGACGACGCCGTCCCTCATGATCACGATGCGGTCGCCGAGGGTCATGGCCTCGGTCTGGTCGTGCGTGACGTAGATGAACGTGGTGTCAATGCGCTGGCGGAGCTTGATGATCTCTGCGCGCATCTGGTTGCGGAGCTTTGCGTCCAGGTTGGAGAGCGGCTCGTCCATGAGCAGGACCTTTGGCTCACGCACGATGGCGCGGCCGATGGCGACGCGCTGGCGCTGGCCGCCGGAAAGCGCCTTCGGCTTGCGGTCGAGGTACTCGGTGATGCCCAGGATGGAGGCGGCCTCCTCGACCTTCTTGTCGATCTGGTCCTTCGGGACGTTGCGCAGCTTCAGGGGGAACGCCATGTTCTCGCGCACCGTCATGTGCGGATACAGGGCGTAGCTCTGGAAGACCATGGCGATGTCGCGGTCCTTGGGGGCCACGTCGTTCATGAGCTTGCCGTCGATGTACAGCTCACCGGAGGTAATCTCCTCGAGGCCCGCCACCATGCGCAGCGTGGTGGACTTGCCGCAGCCGGACGGGCCGACCAGCACGATGAACTCGCGGTCGGCGATGTCGAGGTTGAAGTCCTCGACGGCGAGGACGCCGCCGTCGACCTGCTTGAGGTTGCTCTTCTTCTTGGGAGCGTCCTTCTTCTTGCCGAAGAAGTGCTTCTTCTCACCCTCGATGTTGGGGTAGATCTTCTCGATGTGCTTCAGGCTTACCTCTGCCATTAGCGTCTCACGTCCCTTCCATACATATGGGTCATCGCGGCGATGCGCTTAGTGAGCCCGGGCGTGATCTGCCCCGGCAAAAGCCTCCACTGCCAGTTCCCACCAAGGGTCCCGGGCAAGTTGGTCCGCGCCTCGGAACCCAACTCCAGATAGTCTTGCATTTGCGCCACGAATAGCTCCGCGACGCTGGACATGCCACCCCTGATGACGCCCCACGAGAAGCCCTCCCCCTCGTTGAGCCCCAGGTACTTGGTGGCAAGTTCGACATCAGCCGCATCGGCCTCCGACCTCCAGCCCTCGACGGTCTGGTTGTCGTGCGTTCCGGTGTAGCAGACGCAGTGCGGGGAGAATGCGTGCGGCAGGTAGTCGCTCACATCGCGCGAGTCGAAGCCAAGCTCGAGCACCTTCATGCCCGGCATGCCCGAGTCCGCGAGCAGCTGACGCACCTCCGGCGTGGTGTAGCCAAGGTCCTCCGCGATGAAGCTCACGTTGGGGAACGCCTTCTCCAGCGTCCCGACCAGCTTCATGCCCGGCCCCTTGACCCAGCGGCCGTTGCGCGCGGTCTTATCGCCGTACGGCACGGCCCAGTAGCTCTCGAGGCCACGGAAGTGGTCGATGCGGATGGAGTCGTACAGGTTCGCCGCGCCCTTGATGCGGTTGACCCACCAGGCAAAGCCGTCCTTCTCCATGGCGTCGTAGTCGTAGAGCGGATTGCCCCACAGCTGTCCGTCCGCAGAGAAGTAGTCTGGCGGAACGCCCGCGACCTCGATGGGCACGTTCTTCTCGTCCAGCTGGAACATGGTGGGGTTCGCCCACACGTCCGCGGAGTCCAGCGCGACGTAGATGGGGAGGTCGCCCAGGACCTTGACCCCCTTTGCGTGCGCGTAGCGCTTCAGCTGGTCCCACTGGGTGTAGAAGAGGAACTGCTCGAACTCGTAGAACTCGATCTCGTCCGCAAGCTCGGACGTGTACCTGGCCACGGCGTCGTCGTCGCGAAGGCGGATGCCGTCGTCGGGCCACTCGATCCACGGCTTGAGGTCGAAGCGACGCTTGACCGCCATGAACAGGGCGTAGTCGGCCAGCCAGGACTCGTTCTCGACCACGAACTCCTCGAAGAGCCGGCGGTTGCCGTTACGCCCGCGCTCGAATGCGCGGCGAAGCAGCGGCTCGCGCCTCTGGAAGAGAAGGGCGTAGTCGACCTTGCTGGGATCGTCGCCCCAGTCCACGGCGTCGACCTCGTCCCTCGTGAGGAGCCCGTCCTCGACCAGGTAGTCCAGGTCGATGAAGTACGGGTTTCCCGCGAAGGTAGAGGGGCTCTGGTACGGGGAGTCGCCGTAGCTGGTCGGCCCGACCGGCAGCATCTGCCACCAGGTCTGGCCGGACTCGGACAGGAAGTCCACGAACTCGCGGGCCTCCCTGCCCAGGGTGCCGACCCCATGCGCCGTCGGGAGCGCGTAGATCGGAAGAATTGTGCCGCACGAACGATCCATGATTCCTTAGCCCTTAACGGCGCCTGCTGCGACGCCCTTGATGATGTACTTCTGCAGCGCCAGGTAGAAGACGATGACGGGGATGATGCTCAGGAGGATGAGCGCCATGGTCGCGCCAAGGTCGACCGTACCGTAGCTGCCCTTGAGGTACTGGATGTGAATGGGGATGGTGCGGTACTTGTTGATGTCAAGCACAAGGTACGGAAGCAGGTAGTCGTTCCACACCCACATGACCTCGAGGATGCCGACCGAGATGAGCGTAGGCTTCAGCATGGGAAGAACCACGCGGAAGAACGTGCGCACGGGACCGCAGCCGTCGATGGAGGCCGCCTCCTCGATCTCGATGGGGATCGACTTGACGAAGCCGACGAACATGAAGATCGCGAGGCCGGCGCCGAAGCCGAGGTAGACGATGGGGATGGTGAACGGGGTGTTCAGCTTGAGGACGTCCGCCGTCTTGGACAGCGTGAACATGACCATCTGGAAGGGGACCACCATGCTGAAGATGCACAGGTAGTAGATGACCTTGCAGAACTTGGAGTTCACGCGCGCGATGTACCAGGCGGCCATCGAGCAGAAGAACAGGATGAGGAAGGTGGAGATCACCGTGATGATCACGGAGTTGGCAACGGACGCCATGAAGGGGTAGTTGCCGAACGTCATGCCCTTGATGAAGTTCGCCCAGCCGGCAGCGGTCTCCGCGTTCGGGAGCGCGAAGGTGTCGGTCTTCACGAAGGTGTTCTTCTTGAAGGAGTTGATGACCACCGTGACGATGGGCATGACGTAGATGATGCAGATGATGGAGAGAACCACTGAGGCGATTGTCTTGTGACGACGCTCGGAGGTAAGGGTCTCTTGCTTGGAAGCCATTACTGCTGCACCTCCCTTTTACGCGTGTACGCAAGCTGGGCGAGGCCCATGATCGCGACGAGGACGAAGAAGATGACTGCCTTGGCCTGTGCGGTGCCACGTGCGACCGAGGCGGTTCCGTAGAACGTGTTGTAGATGTTCAGGGCGAGCATCTCGGTCGTGTGGACCGTCTCGCCGTTCGCGAGCTGCTTGAAGGGGAGGCCACCGGTCAGCGCAAGGTTCTGGTCGAAGAGCTTGAAGCTGTTGGTGAGAGTGAGGAACATGCAGATGGTGATGGAGGGCATTACGTTGGGAATGGTGACCTTGAACAGGGTCTGAGACTTGGACGCACCGTCGATCTTGGCTGCCTCGAGCATGTCCTCGGGTACGGCCTGAAGGCCGGCGATGTAGATGATCATCATGTAGCCGACCTGCTGCCAGCACATGAGGATGACCAGGCCCCAGAAACCATACTTGGTCTCGAGGATGACGGAGGTGCCGTACCTGGACAGGATGCCGTCGAAGATCATCGACCAGATGTAGCCCAGGACGATGCCGCCGATCAGGTTGGGCGCGAAGAACACGGTACGGAAGATGTTGCTTCCCTTCAGGTTCTGCGTCAGGGCGTACGCGACGGCGAACGCCAGCACGTTGATGAGCACGAGGCTCACGACCGCGAATGCCGCGGTGTACCAGAACGAGTACCTGAAGCTCTCGTCCGCGAATGCCGCCGCGTAGTTGCCGAGTCCGATGAACTTGGCATCAGACGTGAGGCGGAACTGGCAGAACGAGAGGTAGATGCCCTGAATGAACGGCCAGATGAAACCAATCGTGAATGCGGCGGTAACGGGCCCGAGGAAGAGGAGGCCCCAGCGCCTGATGGACCTCACCCGCGAGCTCGTCGCCGTTATCTTCTTTGCTTTTGCACTACTCATAAACGCTCCCAAAAAGAAGCGGACCGGGCGGGCGCGCGTCCACCCGGTCCGCAGAGGCTTACCCGAGCCTAAGGCTATGCGTTAGCCTTCTTGTACTGGGTCGCCCAGCCGTCGACGAAGGCGGTCTTGAACTTGTCCCAGTTCTCGTCGTTCTGCTTGGAGTTGTAGTCGTTCAGAGCGGAGACGAGGCCGGCACGATAGGTGTCAACGTTCGGCTCGAAGTTGGTCGCCCAGTCCATGTTGTAGTTGCCTGCGTCGGCGAGCTCTGCAGAGCGCTTCAGCCAGCCGTTCTCAGACTCGGCAGCGTCCTTGAAGGGCATGATGCCGAGCTGCTCGACGAGGGCCTTGGAGGCGTCGGCGTCGGAGACGAGCCACATCAGGAAGTCCATGGAGGCCTTCTGGTCCTTCTTGGAGGCGTTCTTGTTGATGGCCCAGCAGTTCTCGGTGCCGTTGTTGAGGCCGGCCTTCTCCTCGCCCTTCACGCCGCAGTAGTAAGGAAGCATGGTGGTGTTCTTGACGGACTTGGCGATGTCGGCGTAGTCCCAGGAGCCGGTCAGATAGAACGTGGCCTTGCCGTCCTTGAACTGCTGCGCGGGGTCGTGGCCACCGGTCGCGAGCTGGTCGGGAGCGGTGACGGAGTTGTTGATGATGAGGTCGTACAGGCTCTTGAAGTTCGGCAGGTAGGTTCCCTCGATGGTAGCGGGGGTCTCCTTCCAGACGTCCTTGCTCGCGCCGTCGCCCTTGTGCTCCTCATAGAAGAACTCGAGGTTGGCGAGGTGGCCGGTGACACGCCAGGACGAGGAGTCGTCCATGTCGGTGGCCGCGAAGGCGTCGAAGCCGTTGGCCTTGGCGTTCTTGTGGATGTCCTCGACGACGGCCTTCAGGGTGTCGAAGTTCTTGATCTCGTCGACGGAGTGGCCGGCCTTCGTGATGTTGTCGACGTTGGCGACGATGCCGTAGCACTCGTAGCAGTAGCCGACGGAGACGAGCTTTCCGCTGTCATCGTACTGGTTGTACTCGTCGGTGGTCTGTGCCTTGGCGATGTCGGTGTCCTTGAGGTCGAGAGCGTAGTCGTTCCACTCCTTGACGCCGGCATGGTTGCCGATGACGAAGATGGTCGGAGCCTCGGACTTGTCCATCTCGGAGGTCAGGGTCTTCTCGTAGTCGCCGGAAGCAGCGGTGACGATCTTCACCTTGACGTCCTTGGCCTTCGCGTACTTCTTGCCGAGCTTCTGGATGGTCTCGTCAATCTCGGGCTTGAAGTTCAGCCAGTAAACGGTGCCGTTCTTGCCGGAGCCATAGGTCTTGCCGGCACCGGACTTGCTGGAGTCGTCTCCAGACTCACCGGAGCAGGCGGCGAGGCCGAGGCCCGCGACGACCGCGGCGGTGCCGCTCAGGAAACCCTTACGAGAAATTGGCTTGTCAAACATAAGAACCCTCCTACGTTTTCCTTCACGCACCCTCCCTTAGGTGCGAGAATTACCTTCTTGCCGGCCCGACGGTCCCACCGGACCGCTGGGTCGTCTTGAGCCTGACGTGCTCGTTTTCGGACTTGCCCTCCAAGACGTCCACCAGCAGCCGCACAGCCTCCTGGCCCATGGTTTCCTGAGGCTGGCAGAGCGTGGTGAGCGTTGGGACCGTGTATTGGGACACCTCGATGCCGTCGATCGCGATGACGGAGTAGTCGTCGGGAACGCTGGCGCCGGTGTCGAAAATCGCCTTCATGGCCGCGATGGCCATCGTGTCGGCGATGGAGAAGACCGCAGTGAAGTCGAGGCCGGCCTCGATGGCCTCCTTGACCCGCTCGTACGCGGAGCTCATCAGGAAGCCGTTCGTCTTGAGGACGAGACCGAGGTCGAGCGGGATGCCCGCGTCCTCCAGCGCCTGGCAGTACCCGTCGAAGCGGAGCTGGCTGATGGACTGGTCGTCTGTTTCGGACAACAGGCACGCGATGCGGGTGTGGCCCGCGTCGATGAGGGCGCGAACGGCCTTGTACGCCTCGGCCTTGTCGTTGATGGAGACGGAGGAGTAGGCGTCCCTCGGCAGGTCGCCGAAGTGGTTGGTATAGGAGCAGCACACGAACGGCACGCCGACGGACTGCGCGTCCTCTGTGGAGTAGTCGAACCTGCCGCCCAAGAGCACGACGCCCTTGAGGCGCTTCGTGCGCACGAGCTCCGCGGCCTCGCCGATCTCGTCGCCGTTCGAGGGGAGCTGGCGCGGCACGATGCCGAAGCCGCGAAGCTCCGCCTCATGCTCTATGGCGTGCTCGATGGGGGTGTAGAACGGATTGGTGCCGCCGCGGACGACGAGCCCGATGGTGTCCGACTGGTTCATCGCGAGGTCGCGGGCGCTCCTGTTGGGAACGTAGCGCAGCGCGCGGGCGGCATCCAGGACCTTGTTGCGCATGTCCTCGCTCACATCCGGGTGACCGTTGAGCGCTCGGGAGACCGTGCTGACCGAGACCCCACAGTATGCTGCGACATCCTTGATGGTCAACGTCGGTCCCTCCCCTCATGCACTTGTCGCTGCGTTTCGTACCGATTCGAAAACTGGCATCAAACCAGTTGCGGGAACGTTTCTGGTAACGTTTCCAGTAAGACCATTGAAGCACTCGCATGGAGATTCGGTCAAGGAATAGCCGTCGGATTTCCGGGAACAGGCGGTGAACGGACGGAAATCGCGGGTGAGTAGCAATCTCGCCAAAAAAGATGGAACAAGCGACACCAATAGAGGAACGAAAGGGCACGCACCCTCGGCGCGTGCAATGGCATATGCTATCGCGTGGCCGCGGCCGCCCGGACGCCACGGGCGGGACGGCACGCAGACGCCGCAACAGGACACAAGGAGGAAGCGCATGCCGGCAGACACGAACCCCATGCTGCAGAAGCAGGTAATCTATTCCGTCTTCGTACGCAACCACACCAAGGAGGGCACGTTCCTCTCGGTCATACCCGACCTTGACCGCATCCGCGACCTGGGCGTCGACGTGGTGTGGCTCATGCCAATCCACCCAACGGGCGAGAAGGGCCGCAAGGGCACGCTCGGGAGCCCCTACGCAAACCGCGACTACCGCGCCGTGAACCCGGAGTACGGCACGCTGGACGACTTCAGGCAGCTGGTGGACGCGATCCACGCGCGCGGCATGAGGTGCATCATCGACGTGGTGTACAACCACACCTCCCCCGACTCCGTGCTGTTTGAGCAGCACCCGGAGTTCTTCTATCGCAAGCCGGACGGCAACCCCGGCAACCATGTGGGCGACTGGTCCGACGTGATCGACCTGGACTACGGCACGCCCGGCAGGTGGAACAAGCCGCTGTGGGACTACCAGATCGAGTCGCTGTGCTACTGGGCGACCATGGTGGACGGCTTCCGCTGCGACGTGGCGTCCTTCGTGCCCGTGGAGTTCTGGAAGGCCGCGCGCAAGGCCGTGGCGAAGGTGCGACCGGACGCCATCTGGCTGGCCGAGACCGTGCACCGCTCGTTTGGCAAGGCGTGTCGCGCGCTGGGCATGTGCTGCGCCCGCGACACGGAGGCGTTCGAGGCGTTCGACATCGAGTACTCCTACGACGTGCAGGAGACGTTCGACAACTACCTGCGCGGCAAGGCGACGCTGAGCCACTACCTGGACCTGGTGGACTTTCAGGACTGCGCGTACCCCGCGTACTACAACAAGCTGCGCTACCTGGAGAACCACGACCTGCCGCGCATCGCGGGATGGGACAGCGACCCCCGCGACCTGCGCAACCTTACCGCCATGATCTACTTCCTGAAAGGCACGACCCTGCTGTACGCCGGCCAGGAGGTCGCGGCGGAGCACCAGCCCAGCCTGTTTGACCGCGACACCGTGGACTGGACCGTGCGCTGCGACCTGAGCGGCCTCATGCGCACGCTGTACGGCATCAAGCGCGACGTGCTGGAGCCCACGGACTACTGCCACGCCACGGCGGACGACGAGAAGGACGTGGCGGTCATGTATCGAGACGACGTTCGCAAGGAGGCGGGCGACATGCCTCGCACCGTTGGCGTGTTCAGCCTGAGGGGCAAGACTGCCCGCGTTGCCGTGGACGTTGCGGACGGCACGTACAGGAACCTGATCGACGGGTCCGACGTGGTGGTGGAAGGCGGCGAGCTCGCATGCGACGGCGAGCCCGTCATCATGCGCTGCCCGCGCCCGGAGCTTTCGGTGTAGCTGCCGGCGACGACCGCGGGCATCGGCGCGCGGGACCAAGCCGCACGCGACATGAGACGTGCGAGAAGAAGCGTGCGCGGTGAGGCACGCGACACAGAAAGGGGACGGCGCCCGAGCGTCGTCCCCTTGTGTGTTAGGACGCCCGCGCCATGACGGCCCGGGCCATGTTGTGGACGCGCCTTCCGGCGCACCCCAGGCGCGAAGGGCTACTCGACGGTGACCTTCGTCACGTTGGACTGCTTCTGCTGCTTGGGGACGTTCACCGTGAGGACGCCGCCCTCGAGCTTGGCGGAAAGTCCTTCTCGCGCGGCGTCCTTTAGGTACACGCCGCGGGACGCCTGCCACTCCGAGGTCTCCTTCTGCAGGTAGGTCTTGCCCTTCTTCTCGTCGGACTCCTTCTTGTCCACGCTGATGGAGAGGCGGCCCTCGTTAAGTTCCACGTCTACCTGGTCCTTCGTGACGCCCGGCAGCTCCGCGGACACCACGTACGCGTCGCCCGCGTCCTCAACGTCCATCTTGAAGCCGTAGTCGCCGGTGACCTTGGCCAGCGGCGCGAAGAAATCGTCCATGGAATCGAACGGCCAGCTGCAAAGTGCCCTGTCAAGGCTGGTGTACGGAATCATGCTCGTCATGACTATCACTCCCTATGGTTGGTGGCGCCCGCTTTCCGGCGCCGTCGTGCGCTTTTGCGTTCGTAGTTGTTTGTTCCCGCCGAGGGTGGATTTAAACACGCGCCGCAAGGTTTTCTTAGCGACACAAACTCATCAAATCTAAGTGTACACACACTAGGTTTTCATTTATGTTTGCTTACTGCTTAGCGGAGTTTGGCTGGAGGTCATTCGTGCGCGATATGCTAAATTCCATCCAGTAGCATCTTGCGAGCGAACACAGAGGCACGCAATGAATCAGCAGAAGCCAGCGGGACGCGCGTCCGACGACGCTTCGCGCACCGCGCAGGACATACCCGACTTTCTGGTAGAGGCCGCCGAGGCCAAGCCGCAGCACATAAGCGGCGCAAGGGACGCGGGCGCGGCGCAGGACCAGCGCCAGCGCGTGGACGAGAAGGACGCGGCCACGTCACGGCCGGCCGGGACGGGCGCCGCGGCACAGGATGCGGGCGCGGCAGGCGAGCGCCCGACGGACGCCACGGACGACGATCTGCTTGGCCTTGACGGGCTCGAGGGCTATGGGGCGCAGCCCCAGCCGCAGGACGCGCCGCGCCGGCGCCCGATGGACCCGGCAGAGTACGAGGCGGCGCAGGCCGCCCGAGAGCAGGGCTGGGAGGACGGCGCCTGGCCAGAGGGCGGTGCCGGCATGCAGCGCGAGCTGTACACGCGCCCACGCGCGCCGCACAAGACGCAGCCGGCCATCAACGATGACGCAGCCGACGGCACGTACTCGCCCGAGGGCTACGCGCACGACTCCAACATCGCCATAGGCGGCGGCGTGCTCTCTGGCGGGCACAGCTACCGCCGCGCGCGCAAGAGCAGGTCTTCCATACAGCAGGGGCGCTACGGCCAGTACCTCGAGGTGCCAAAGGGTCGCCGCTCCATATTTGCCTCGCGCGACCGCATGCGGCGCCGCAGGTCGCTCTTCTCGATCATCGCGGTCATCCTGGTGTTTGTGGTCATCGCGATCGTGATCGCCCAGATGATAAGCCACCTGGGCTAGGCGCCGGGCGCTTCTGGCCGGCGCCTGGGCAATCCCAGTCCCAGGGGCCCTAGTCCCAGGGGTCGCGCTCGAACAGCGGCTCCGGCGTTGGCCTGCGGTCGGAATACGGGTCGTAGCCGTCATCGTCCTCGCGCTCAGCGCGGATGAACGGGTCGTCCTTCGGCTGGTCGGGCCTCTGCCGCGCGCCACGCGCGTCCCGCTTCCTCGCGGCGGCCGCGTGGGCGCGAGCTTCTCGCCCGGAGTCCTTGCGGGTGCCTTGCTGCCGTGCGTCGTCTGTCGTATTCCGTTGCATGTGCCTTGCGCTCCCCTATCCGTACACGTCCACGCACGCGATCATGTCGCAGATGCTGTTGTTGAACTTGCCAAGGTCGTAGGCGTCGTACAGCGACTTTGGCGCACACGTTGCCGCGGCGCGCGTGCGGTCCGCGTCGCGCACCACGAGGACCGACCAGCAGTAGTCGCCCATCTCCCCGTACGCGCACACGAACCGCGCGGAAGACTTCCGCAAGTTCGAGGGTACGACCACCTGGTCCTGCGTAAGCGTCTGGGTCATGCCCGTGAACCCGCACAGGTCCGCAAGCTGGCGCACCGCGGACTCGTCAAGCGAGGACGCGTCCGCCGGGAGGTCCGCGCCCGCGAAGTCAAGGCGGATGCCCGGCAGCGCCGCGCCGGACGCCAGCACGTCCGCGGTGCCCGACCCCTTGGGGAAGCTGTGGCTGAACGGGGTGTCCGTCACCGTCACGTTGCCCTTGTCCGCCGAGGCGTACAGCACGCGCGCCACGCCGCCGTCGCCGGTGGAGGACGTCGCGAGCTGGAAGCCCTCGCCCCTCAGGAACTCCGTCACGTGCGTTTTGTAGTCGAAGTACTCGCGCAGGTGGTGGTAGTCGGAGGGGTACGGCGCAGACACCTGCAAGGTGACGGTCGCGCCCCGCTCTATGGTGGTGCCGGGGGCGGGGTCCGCCGCGACGACCGTCAGGGCGTCCTCGTCCGACCTCACGTACGCGACGCTTGCGACAAGGCCGGCCTCGGCCACGGCGGCGCGGGCGTCAGCCTCGGTCTTGCCCACGACGTACGGTACCGTGTACGGCCGCGCGACCTTGATGGTTATGGTGTCGCTTGCCTGGAACGCGGCGCCCTCCGCCGGCTCCGTCGCGACGACGCTGCCGTCGGCGGCGCCAGACGCCACGTAGGCGATGGAGAAGTGCCTGGCGCCTGCGCCGCGAAGCGCCTTTTTGGCCTCGCCCAGCTGGAGCCCGGACACCTTGGGCACGACGCGCGCCTTCGCGACGTAGACGGTGACGGTGCCTCCCGCCGGGGTGCGTGTGCCCGCCGCAGGCCTCGTGCGCACGACCGTTCCCTCGGGATCGTCCGACGCGACGAGGGCCACCTTGACCGCGAGGCCCTTGCCCCGTATCTTGCCGGCCGCGCCTTCCTGCGTGGAGCCCACGACGTAGGGAACGGTCTTGCCGCCCCAGAGCTCCGCCCCGTACGTCGCGGCGGCCGCGACGCAGGCGACGAGCGCCAGGACGAGCACGAACGCCATGACCGCGCGCCCGGGGCGTCGGCTTGCGCCCTCGCCCGGCACGCCATCCGCGGCGACGGCCGCCCGGGCGCCCTGCGCCACGCGGCCGAACCTGTCGGGATCGACCACGGCGGAGGCGTCGGCGTCCTCAACGGCGTCCTCGGAGTTCTGGTCCAGGGGGACTAGCTGCTCTGGGGCCTGGTCCTTCTCGTCCGTCACGATGCCTCCCTCACAAGCGTTTGGAACATTATTGCGCAAAGGCGGCGCGTACGGCAAAGGGCCGGCCGGGCAGGATGTCCCGCCCGGCCGGCCCTGGCCTGACACCATATGGTCCGCGCGACGCGCGGGGCGCCCCGGCTACTCCACCGTGTCCGGCTCGACCGGCGTGTCGTCCGACGGCTGGTCGGAGTTGTCGCCGGCGGGGACGGGCTCCGCGAAGAGCTGGTCGTCCGCGCCCACGTCGATCCTCGCGGTGTCTCCCTCGTGGAGCTTGCCCGCGATGATGAGCGACGCGACGTTGTCCACCACCTGGCGCTGGATGAGGCGCTTGAGCGGACGCGCGCCGTAGACGGGGTCGAGCCCGTCGAGCGACAGCGACTGGATGGCCGCAGGCGTGAGCTCGAGCTTGATGCGCTCGCGGTCGAGGCGCTTGCGGACGTCCTTCAGCTGGATGTCCACGATCTTCTCGATGTCGTCGAGGCCCAGTGCGTGGAAGACCACGACGTCGTCGATACGGTTGAGGAACTCGGGCTTGAAGGTGGCGCGCAGGGCGTCGTTCACCTGCTTCTGCACCGTCTTCGGGTCGCTGGAGGCGTTCGCGCCGGCGATGTACTGGCTGCCGACGTTGGAGGTCATGATGATGATCGTGTTCTTGAAGCTCACGACGCGACCCTGGCCGTCGGTGAGGCGACCGTCGTCCAAGACCTGCAGCAGGATGTTGAAGACGTCGGGATGAGCCTTCTCCATCTCGTCCAGGAGGATGACGGAGTACGGACGACGGCGCACGGCCTCGGTCAGCTGGCCGCCCTCGTCGTAGCCCACGTATCCGGGAGGCGCGCCGATGAGGCGCTGGACGCTGAACTTCTCCATGTACTCGGACATGTCGATGCGCACCAGGGCCTTCTCGTCGTCGAACAGGCACTCTGCCAGGGCCTTTGCGAGCTCGGTCTTGCCGACGCCCGTGGGGCCGAGGAAGAAGAAACTGCCGATCGGGCGGTTGGGGTCGGAAAGTCCCGCACGGCTGCGGCGCACGGCCGCGGCGACGGCCTTGACGGCCTCGTCCTGACCCACGACGCGCTTGTGGAGCTCCGCCTCCAGGTTCTTGAGCTTGTCCATCTCGCCCTGCATCATCTTGCTGACGGGGACGCCGGTCCACGAGCTCACGACCTCCGCGATCTCGTCCGGGGTGACCTCCTCCTTCAGGATGCCGCCTGCCTCCTGCTTGGACTCGAGCGCGTGCTCGGCGGCCTCGTAGCTCTTCTGGAGCTCGGGGATCTTGCCGTAGCGCAGCTCGGATGCCTTCGCGAGGTCGCCGGCGCGCGTGGCCATCTCGACCTGGGACTTGGCGTCCTCGATCTGGCTCTTGAGGTCCTGGACGTGGTCGATCGCGTCCTTCTCGTTCTTCCAATTGGCCTTCATGCCGTCGAGCTTCTCGCGCGTGACCGCGATCTCCTTCTGCAGCGCGGCGAGGCGCTCCTTAGAGGCGGCGTCCTCCTCCTTCATGAGGGCCTGCTCCTCGATCTGCTTCTGGGTCAGCTCGCGGTCGACGGCGTCGATCTCGGCCGGCATGGAGTCGAGCTCCATGCGCAGGCGGGACGCGGCCTCGTCCACCAGGTCGATGGCCTTGTCGGGCAGGAAGCGCTCGCTGATGTAGCGGTTGGAGAGGTCCGCGGCAGACACCAGCGCCGCGTCCGTGATGCGCACGCGGTGGTGCTGCTCGTACTTCTCCTTCAGGCCACGCAGGATGGAAATGGTGTCCTCCACCGTAGGCTCGGACACGAACACCGTCTGGAAGCGGCGGGCAAGGGCCTGGTCCTTCTCGATGTACTTGTGGTACTCGTCCAGGGTGGTCGCGCCTATCATGTGCAGCTCGCCACGGGCCAGGGCCGGCTTCAGGATGTTGCCGGCGTCCATGGAGCCCTCGGTCGCGCCCGCGCCCACGATGGTGTGCAGCTCGTCGATGAAGAGGATGACCCTTCCGTTTGCCTTCTGGACCTCCTTCAGCACGCTCTTGAGGCGGTCCTCGAACTCGCCGCGGTACTTTGCGCCCGCGACGAGCGCGCTCATGTCAAGCTCCACGACCTCCTTGTCCTTGATGGTGGAGGGCACGTCGCCCGCGGCGATGCGCTCTGCCAGGCCCTCGACGATGGCGGTCTTGCCGACGCCGGGCTCGCCGATGAGGACGGGGTTGTTCTTCGTGCGGCGGCTGAGCACCTGGATGGTGCGGCGAATCTCCTCCACGCGACCGATGACCGGGTCGAGCTTGCCCTGGCGGGCAAGGTCCGTCACGTTTCGTCCGTACTGCTCCAGCGCCTCGAACTGCGTCTTCGCGTCCTGAGAGGTCACGCGCTCGTCACCGCGCAGGTCGTTGAACGCCTCCTGCACGCGCTTGCCCGTGATGCCCGCGCCGCGCAGCGCCGATCCGGCGTCGCCCTTCTCGTCCGCGAGCGCGCACAGCAGGTGCTCGCTCGTGACGTAGCTGTCGCCGAGCTTGGAGGCGAGCTTCTCGGCCTCGTCGCCCACGTGGCGCAGCTCGTTGCTTATGCTCATCTGGCTCATGTCGCCCGTGACGCGCGGCGCATGCGCGATGGTCTGGTCCACCTGGGCCTCGACCTGCGCGGGGTCCGCGCCCACGCGCTCGATGATCGCGGTGATGTTGCGTTCGTTGGATTGCAGCAGCGCCTTCAGCAGGTGTATGGGGCGAACCTCGCCCGCCTCGGCGTCGGCGGCTATGCTGACGGAGGACTGCAGCGCCTCCTGGGCCGTCACTGCCCACTTGTCGAATCTCATGCTTTTCTCCCTTCTGGGAATCTGGTTATCAAGGTTCATTGTTCCCCGTGAGCTGGCGCTTATGCAAAAATCTAAGTCTTCATTAGATAGATTTTCTGCGCGTGATAAAGAGAACCAAAAGGAAGGGCCAGCGCACCGCCGAAGGCGCGCCGGCCGCAAAGATGGGCGGGCGAGAAGGGTCGCGGCCTTACGCCGCACGTCCTTCTCGCCCGCAGGCGATACGTATGTTGGGGGCCGCGTCGCGTGCGACCGCAGCTACTTTTCGAGCGTGCGCATGAAGGCCGAGATCGCCTCAAGGCCGCGGCGCAGGTCATCGGGGTTGTCGGAGTACGCATAGCCGATGCGCATGCTGTGCGGCTCCTCGAAGGCATCGCCGGGCGTGACGAGGGCGCCCGCGGTCTTGACCATGTCGACGCAGAAGTCGTAGGAGTCGATGTCGTAGTCGTAGTAGACGAGGGCAGTGGTTCCGGCCTCGGGCCTCACGAACGAGAGGTGCGGCTCGGAGTCGACCCACTCCGTCAGAACCTGCAGGTTCTTGCGGACGATGCGGTGGCTGCGACCCAGAATCGCGTCGCGGTGCGCTAGGGCATAGGCCGCTACCTCCTCGTCGAACAGGCCGCAGCTGATGAGGTCGTAGTCGCGGTGACTCAGCAGGTCGTGACGGAGCTGCACGTCTTTCGTGATGCACCAGCCAAGGCGCACGCCGGCCATGGACCAGACCTTGGACATGGAGCTCACGACGACGGCCTTGTCGTACAGGTCGATGGGCGAGGTCGTGAACGCGTCGCTGTCCTGCACCAAGAGACGGTACACCTCGTCGAACACGAGCCATGCGTCATGCCTGCGGGCGATGTCCACGATGTTGCGGATCTCCTCCTCGGAAAGCAGGGCTCCCGTGGGGTTGTCCGGGTTGTTGATGCAGATGACCTTGGCGTCGTCCCCGCAGAGGGCTTCGAGCCTCTCTGCGTCCACGTGGTAGTGCTGCTCCTTGTCCAGGTGCAGAATGCTCACCTTGGCTCCGCACATCTCGGGGATGGAATAGAGCTGCTGGTAGGTGGGCATGACGGAAACGACGTGGTCACCCGGCTCGCACAGGGTCGTGAGCACAAGGTGGTTTGCGCCTGCCGCGCCGTGCGTGGGAATGACGTGCTCTGGTTTGACCGTCTGGTACAGGCCGCAGATGCCCTGCAGGAACTTTGGGTTGCCCTCTATGTCGCCATACGTCAGGCGACGCTTGCAGAACGCGTCCAGAAACTCCTGGCGCGCCTTCGCCCCGGCCTCCGCCGAGCCCTCGCACAGCTCGAACACCTCGTCGAGGGACATGGAGTACGTGCAGGTCTCGGCCACGTTGTAGCGGCACTTCGTCTCCCACGCGTTCATCCACTGCTCTACCTTGAAGTCCTTGATCTTCATGACGACCTCCGTTGCGGCGCCCACCAGATTCGGGCGCGTCCGCCTAGCTTGCCCGTACGTTGACTGTTCTTCTCGCCCGCTACAGCGCGACCACGGAACCCAGCCCGCGCTCGACGGCGCGGTCGTAGGCCATGTGCGACGCCGCAAGGTCCTGCACGGCGATTCCCGAGGTGTCGAACACCGTCACCTGGTCCTCGGACGTGCGACCCTCCGCCTTGCCGGCGATGAGCTCGCCCAGCTCCGCCACAATGTGGTCCGGCGTGATGGCGCCCTGCTTGACGGGCACCTCGAGCTCGCCGGACGACACGCTCTGCGCGCGGTCGTCCACGTAGACGCGGGCCGCCGCCACAAGGTCGGACGCAAGCTCCTGCTTGCCCTCCATGTCCGCGCCGACGGCGCTGATGTGCGTGCCGGGACGCACCCAGTCGCGCTGGACCACGGGGTCGGTCGCCGGGGTGATGGTGATAATCGCGTCGGCGGCGCCTGCCGCGGCCTTGCCGTCCGCCACGTCGACGAGCTCGTACTCGCGCTCCGCACCCGCCGCGGCCAGGATGTCCGCAACCTCACCGCGCATGAGCTCGACGCGCGACTCCGGTGCCTCCTCCTTGCGCGGGTCCCACACCTCGACGTGGTCTATGGCGGGGCACGCTGCGAGCGTCGCCGCCACCATATACGTGCTCATGTGGCCCGCGCCGACGACGAGCAGTCGCGACGCGTCCCTGCGCGCCAGCCACTTCACGCCCAGTGCCGCGGCCGCCCCGGTGCGCAGGCCCGTGATGGCGCCGGCGTTCAGGACCGCCAGCGGGGCGCCCGTACCGTTGTCACACAAAAGCGTGGTACCAAAGACCTCTGGCAGGCCACGGCTGGGGTTGCCCGAGAACCACGACGTGAGCTTGAGCCCAAACAGCCCACTGGCCGCAAGCTCGCCGGAGCGGATGTCCATGTCAGAGGCGCCGGGCACAAAGTGCTCGTATACCATGGGCCACGCTTTGGCCTCCCCCTCCGCCTTCTGGCGGTAGGCGTCCTCCACCGCCTCAAGCGCATCGGTCACGGTAAGGACCTTCGAGATGTCTTCCGCGGAAAGTACCCTGATCTGCGTCATGCTTCGTCCTGTCTTACACGGGCTCCTGGATCCGGCCTGCCCGTAGCGCGGGCCCTATACCCACGCCGCTCATGACAACGACTTTACGTGCCCAAGGCCTGATGTTCGAGGGCAACTTGTTGTTTTTGTCTACAATAGGTTTTGGGGCGAGAAGAACATTTCTTTTGAATTTACGGGCTATCTGCCATGGTGATTGTTCTTCTCGACAGTCTTTGCATTGTGTTTTTGGACCTACAGGAGCCTATGATGATCTATACCGTCTCGGACTTCATGAACTCGTACGCCCAGAGCATGCGGCTCCTTGCGGGCGCCGGCGGGCTTTCGCGCGCGATTGGCCAGGTGGGCATCCTCGACTACGAGCTCATGCCCGGGCTCAAGACCCGCTACCAGCGCGTCAACTTCGAGCCGGGCCAGCTTGTGCTCTCGACGTTTCTGTATGCGCGCGACGACCCGTGGCTTATTGGCGAGGCCGTGAAGTACCTGGTCGGACGCGGTACGAGCGGCCTCGTGATCAAGAACGTGCTGCACCTGGACATACCGGACTCCACGCTTCGCTATGCAAACGCGCGCGACTTCCCGCTGTTCTTGACGACCCACGACGACTTCTTCTTCGACACGGTCATAGCCCAGGTGGACCGGCGTGTGGCCGAGCTCGCGGACGCGTCGTTTGCACAGAACGAGCTGGACCTGATGACGCGCGAGCCTGCAAGCCGCGAGGTCGTGCGCACCCACGCGCTGCGCCTGAACCCGAGCTTTGGCGAGGAGCACGTGGCCGTCTACGTTGCGGAGCCTCCTTCGCAGGCCGGACTTGCGCAGGCGCTCGCACGCTACCACGAAAGCCGGCTCTTTGGCCTGCGCTGCCTGCTGGCGCCCTACGACGACGGCCTGCTGTACGTCGCGAGCGCGGACTCCGACGTCGTGAACGGTCGGGCGCAGCTGGACGAGCTGGTAAGCGTCCTGCGTGCGGACGTTCTTGAGCACGAGGTGACGGCGCCGGTTGGCGTGAGCTGCGTCCACTTTGACCTTGGGCAGATGGGCGATGCCGTGCTCGAAGCGCGAAGGTCGGCCCTCGTTGCCCGCAGGCGCGGCGGCGGCACCGTGCACTACGCAGACCTGGGCGTGCTGAGGGCGCTTCTGCCCTGCGCTCGTGACGCGCAGGTGAACGCGTGGGCAGACTCCGTGCTCGAGCCGCTGCGGAGCTTTGACGCAGAGACGGGCTCCAGCCTGCTGCAGACGCTCGAGGCGTACTGCGACGCCGACGAGTCCGTGGAGGCCGCCGCACGCGCACTGGGCCAGCACCCCAATACCATCCGCTACCGCCTGGGCAAGATCGCCTCCGTATGCGGCCTCAGCTACAAGTCGCACGCGCAGATGGAGCAGCTGTCTATCGCGCGCAAGATCGCGCTCTGCCAGGAGCTCCTTGCGCAGTAGTGGCCCGCGGCGGCGCCCCTAGGCGCGCGCCCGCTCCAGTATCTGCCGCGTTTGGTCCAAAAAGACGCGCATCTCTTCCGGCGTGCCCACGGTCACGCGCAGCCACGGCCGCAACCTCTTGGTATCGTAGTGGCGCGTCAGCACGCCGGCCGATCGCAGCTCTGCGCACCACGTTCGCGCGTCGAGGCTAGGGTGCGACGCCAGCAGGAAGTTCGTACTCGAAGGCAGCACCGCAAAGCCCATGGCCTCGAGCTCGGCACGGATCGCCTCGCGCGTGCGCACCGTGTTGGCAACCGTCGCGCGATAGTACTCCGGGTCGGAAAGCGCCGCGATACCCACGGCCATGGTCGGTGCGCTCAGGTTAAACGGATTGAATGCAAACTTGATGTCTTCCAGGTCCTTCACCAGGTCCGCCTGAGCAATGGCGTAGCCAATGTGCGCGCCGGCCAAGTTTCTGGACTTGCTCATGGTGTGCACCACTATCAGGTTGCGGTGCCTGCGCACCAGCGGCACGCAGCTCTTGCCGCAGTAGTCCACGTAGGCCTCATCCAACACCACAAGACGCTCCGGCCGCGAGGCCACGATCTTCTCGACCTCGTCGATACCCAACGCGATTCCCGTTGGGGAGTTGGGGTTAGCCAAGAGCACATGGCGGTCCGTCGCGCACAGCGCCGCAACGTCGACGCCAAAGTCGTCGCGCACAGGCACGTACTCCCAGTCGAGCCCAAAGGTAACTGCAAAGTCATGGTAGAAGCCGTATGTCACGTCCGGAAAGCACACGCGAGAGCCCGGCCCCATGAACGTCTGCATCACAAAGCCCAAGACCTCGTCCGAGCCGTTGCCCACGAACACCTCTTCCGCGTCCACGCCGTACACCCGCGCCACGGCGCGCCGCAGCGGCATGCAGTACGGGTCAGCATAGCGGCCCAGCCCCTTGAAGAGCCCCTCGTCGCACAGCGCCTCGCGCACGCGCGGACTCGGGGCAACGCTGGTCTCGTTCGCGTTCAGCTTGACGTACGCACGGTCCTTTGGCTGCTCTCCGGGACGATACGGGCACGCGTTCGCAAAGCGACTTGCAAGAAACTCGCTCATGTGGATCTTCCTCCCCTGGGCCCTGGGGCCTCCCGTGCAAGCCTCGCGTCACATGGCCACCGCACACGAAGGCGCCCCTTCCCCGCATAAAGGTACGAGGAAGGGGCGTCTAAGCCAAACGCGATTTTTGTAGCTAGCGACAAACGCCCGCGCGGGCGAGAAGGGCCTGCCACGCGCCGGCAAGCCGTCCTCAGACGCCGCGGCCCTTGCCGTTCGAGAGCAGTCCGCGCATGACCTGCTCCGGTCCCGCGCCGTCGTAGCGGGCGAGGGCGGTGATCTTCTCCCTCATGCGCAGCTCGTGGACCTCGTCCTCAAGCTCGCGCACGCGCCTGCGCAGCCGGTCGATCTCCTTGTCGCGCTCCATGGCGCGCTCGCGCATGTCCAGGATCCTCACCACGCCGGCGAGGTTGATGCCCTCGTCCGTCAGCTTGCTGATGAGGTTCAGCCGCTCGATGTCGCCCTGCGAGTACAGGCGCGTGTTGCCGCGCGAGCGCCCGGGTGTCACCAGCCCCTTCTGCTCGTACACGCGCAGGGTCTGCGGGTGCATGCCCGTCAGCTCGGCGGCCACGCTGATCATGTACAGCGGCTTGCTCTTGTCGCCTTCGTCCCTATGCGCCATAGCGCTCCACGTCCTTTCGGTAGTCGCGCTTGTCGTTATCCCTCATGACCTGCAGCGACTCCCTCTCCTTGGGCGAGAGGTGCGTAGGCACCTTGACTTTCACCGTCACGTACATCGCGCCACGGCTTCCCTTGTGCTTCACGTCCGGGGCGCCAAGGTCCCTGAACCGGAACGTCTTGCCATCCTGGGTGCCCGCCGGCACCTTCAGCCTGACCTCGTGCCCGTCCGGCGTGGGAACGTCCACCTGGGCGCCCAGCGCCGCCTCGAACACGCTGATGGGCACCTCCATGCGCACGTCCGCGCCGTCGCGCTTGAACAGCGGGTGCTCGGCCACGTTTGTGGTCACCACAAGGTCGCCGCGCGCGCCGCCGTTCATGCCGTACTCGCCGCGGCCGCGGTAGCGGAGCTTGCCCCCATCCACGGCGCCGGCCGGCACCTTCACGGTAAGCGACTGGCGCTCGCCCGTGGAGGGTATCGTGTACGACACCTTGCGCTGCGCCCCGGAGAACGCCTCCTCGGCAGAGATGTCGATGGACATGGTGAGGTCCCCGCCCTTGACGGTCCTGTTCGACCGTGCCGCGCCGGGGCCTCCCGCCCCGCCGAAGATGGACGAGAAGTCGAACCCGCCAAACGCACCGTCGCCGCTCCTGATGTTGTCGAATATCTCGGACCAGTCGGCACCGTTCGCGCCCGTCGTGTACGTGTACGTGCGGTTGCGTCCGCCCGATCCGCCAAAGTCCGCGCCGGGGATGCCGCCGAACATCAGCAGCTGGTCGTACTCCTTGCGCTTCTGGGGATCGGAGAGCGTCGTGTACGCCTCGCTGATCTCCTTGAACTTCTGAGCGTCGCCGCCCGCGTCCGGATGGTACTTCACGGCCAGCTTGCGGAAGGCCTTCCTGATCTCGTCGGCGTCGGCGTCGCGCTTCACGCCAAGGATGTCGTAGTAGTTCCTCTTGTCCGTCATGCGAGCTAACGCCTCCTTCCAAATAGCCGCGCCCGAACCTGCTGGGCCCGGGCGCGTTGGTCAACTTACCTTGTTACTCGGCGTCGGCGGCCTTGCCGGCATCCTTCGCGCCGCCCTCGTCCTCGGAGTCGTCCTCCGGCTTGGGGGTCGGGCGCTTCGGCCCGCCAAAGGTAACCGTCACCATTGCGTTCCTGATGACCTTGCCACCCATGGAGTAGCCCTTCTGGTACACCTGGGCCACGGTCTCGTCGTAGGCGTCCTTGTTCTCCTCGCGACCGACCGCCTGGTGAATCAGCGGGTCAAACGGCTCGCCCACGGGGTCGATCACCTCGACGCCCTCCTTCGCCAGGACGGAGAGCATCTTGTCATGCACCGCGTTCACGCCGTCCACAAACTGCATCAGGCTCTCGTTGTCCGCGTCGTTCTTCGCGGCATGCTCGGACGCGCGCTCCATGTCGTCCAAGACCGGCAGCAGGTTCACCACGAGCTTCTCGGCCGCGCGCTCGCGCTCGTCCAGGCGCTCCTGGGCCGTACGCCTACGGTAGTTGTCCCAGTCCGCCTGCAGGCGCACGAGGCGCTCGCTTGCTTCCGCGGCCTGCTTCTTCGCGGCCTCGACGTCGGCAGCGGCCTCCTCAAGCTGCTTCTGCAGCTCGTCGCGCTCCGCGCGCACCTTGCTTGCGTCCGCCTTGAAGTCCTCGGCGGCAGCGGCCTCGCCCGCACGCTTCGCAGCCTCCACGCGAGCCGCCTCCTCCTCGGGATCCAGCTCGTCCGTCGCCTTCGCTTCCGGCGCGGCCTGGGCCTCAGTGGATTTGCTCTTCTCCTCCGCGTCCTCGACTGGCACCTTCACGTCACCCTCCTTCGGGAATCCCCCAAGGGGCGGCCCTCAGACCGCCCCTCAGGTAGCTATCGTTCGCTCGACGCGACGAGCTTACTTGTTGTCCTTGTCGTCGTCCACGACCTCGTAGTCCGCGTCCACAACGTCGTCGGGGTCACCGGTCGGCTGTGCGGCGCCCGCGCCGGCGCCAGCGGCGGTCTGCGCGTTCGTGTCGCTGTAGACGATCTCGGCCAGCTTGTGGCCAACCTCCTGCAGCTTGTCGCCGGCAGCCTTGATGGCGTCCATGTCCGTGCCGTCCAAGGCCTTCCTGGCCTCGGCGACCGCGCCCTCCACCTGCTTCTTCATGTCGGCGGGAACCTTGTCGCCCAGGTCCTTCAGCGTCTGCTCGGTGCTGTACGCAAGGGAGTCGGTCTGGTTGCGGACCTCGATCTCGTCCTTGTGCTTCTTGTCCTCCTCGGCGTGGGACTCGGCGTCCTTCACCATGCGGTCGACCTCGTCGTCGGAAAGCGCGGTGGAGCCGCTGATCGTGATCTGCTGCGACTTGCCGGTGGCCTTATCCTTGGCGGTGACCTTCACGATGCCGTTGGCGTCGATGTCGAACGTGACCTCGATCTGGGGCACGCCACGACGCGCCGCGGGGATGCCGGTGAGCTGGAACTTGCCCAGGCTCTTGTTGTCTGCGGCCATCTCGCGCTCGCCCTGCAGGACGTTGATCTCGACGGAGGTCTGGTTGTCGGCGGCGGTGGAGTACACCTCGGTCTTGGAGGTCGGGATGGTCGTGTTGCGGTCGATCATCTTGGTCATCACGCCGCCCATGGTCTCGACACCAAGGGAAAGCGGGGTGACGTCCAGAAGCAGGATGCCCTCGACGTCGCCGGTCAGGACGCCGCCCTGGACGGCAGCGCCGTCAGCGACGACCTCGTCCGGGTTCACGGACATGTTCGGCTGCTTGCCGGTCATCTGCTTCACGAGCTCCTGGACGGCGGGCATACGGCTGGAGCCGCCGACGAGGATGACCTCGTTCACGTCAGAGATCTGCAGGTTGGCGTCACGCAGGGCCTTGGTCACAGGCGCCTTGCAGCGGTCGAGAAGATCGCGGGTGATGCGCTCGAACTCCGCACGGGTCAGCGTGTAGTTCAGGTGCTTGGGGCCCGTCGCGTCGGCGGTGATGAACGGCAGGTTGATGTCAGCCTGCTGCGCGCTCGACAGCTCCTTCTTCGCGTTCTCCGCGGCCTCCTTCAGACGCTGCAGCGCCATCGGGTCCTTGCGCAGGTCGATGTTGTTGTCCTTCTGGAACTTGTCGGCCATCCAGTCGATGACCTTCTGGTCCCAGTCGTCGCCGCCCAGGTGGTTGTCGCCGTTGGTGGCCAGGACCTCGACCACGCCGTCCGCGAGGTCAAGCAGGGACACGTCGAAGGTGCCGCCGCCCAGGTCGAACACGAGGACCTTCTGGTCGATGCCCTTCTTGTCCAGTCCGTAGGCAAGCGCGGCGGCCGTCGGCTCGTTCACGATACGCTTGACGTTCAGGCCCGCGATCTTGCCGGCGTCCTTCGTCGCCTGGCGCTGGGCGTCGTTGAAGTACGCGGGGACGGTGATGACGGCGTCGGTGACGGTCTCGCCCAGGTACTTCTCGGCGTCGGCCTTCATCTTCGACAGGATCATCGCGGAGATCTGCTCCGGCGTGTAGTCCTGGCCGTCGATCTCGACGACGGCGCGGGAGCCGGTGCCGCTCTTCACGGTGTACGGGACGGTCTTCAGCTCGGAGCCAACCTCGTCGTAGCGACGGCCCATGAAGCGCTTGATCGAGAAGACGGTGTTCTTGGGGTTCGTGACGGCCTGGTTCTTCGCGGCCTTGCCGACGATGCGGTCGCCGTCGGGACGGAAGCCCACGACGGACGGGGTGGTGCGGTCGCCCTCCGCGTTCACGATGATGGTGGGCTTGCCACCCTCGAGCACGGCCATTGCCGAGTTAGTAGTACCAAGGTCGATGCCAAGAATCTTTGCCATGGTGTAGTTCCTTTCCCTGTCTCCCAAGGACCGGCCGCGCCGGCTTCGGGACGTTCTATCCTCGTTGTACAATCCTCATTGTTCCCATGCGTTTTGATTCTATACATAATCTAAGTCCTCACACATTAGATTTTTTGAAATTTGCGCTATAGGGTTCGACCATGGCGGCAGCGTTTCTCGCCATGCGACATCCGTGCAGGTAAACGCCATTGTTTGACCACGGGTGCCACCCAGTGGGACCATCGGTACCAGGCAAAGACCTCATGTGGCGCCCCTGTGGAGGCCACGGAAGTGGAGAAGATCATGAAGCTCCTGATTGCGTCCGACATCCATGGCGCGGCCCGGTGGTGCGCGCGGCTCATGGACGCCATCGACGCCGAGCAGCCGGACCGCGTGGTGCTGCTGGGCGACCTCCTGTACCACGGCCCGCGCAACGACCTCCCGGCGGACTACGCCCCGAAGGAGGTCATCGCCATGCTGAACGGCATCGCGGACCGCGTCATCTGCGTGCGAGGCAACTGCGAGGCGGAGGTCGACCAGATGGTGCTCGACTTCCCGTGCATGGCGGACTACGACGTGCTGTGGGACCCGACTGCGCCAAACCCGCAGGCGGCCGGCGCCGGACGCGAGCTGTTCCTTACCCACGGCCACGTGTGGGGCCCCGGCATCCACAACTCCGTGGACCGCATGCCCACGCTTCCGGCAGGCGCCGCGATCGTCTATGGCCACACGCATAAGAAGGTGAACCAGCAGAGCGAGGCAAACCCCAACGCGTGGTGCTTCAACCCGGGCAGCGTGGGCATCCCCAAGGACAGCTCGCACAGCTACGGGGTCTATGCGGACGGAGAGTTCCAGCACCGCATCCTGGGGTAGCGCGGGACTCTTCGCGCGAGTCCGCCGGGCCAGTCGGCGGCCGGCGGGCCAGGCGGCGGCCGTCCCGGCGCAAGGCGTCTGCAAGGCGGAAGCGACATCAGGCGAGAAGGACCAGCGACCATGGCCGCCAGTCCTTCTCGCCTGCCTTATCTATTTGTTTGAGCGTGTATCCGAGCGCCAGGTTGACAGGCTACGCATCGCCCTTTTTCGGCATCTTCGCGTACGCCACGAAGCACAGGATCATCTGCACCAGCACGAAGAAGAAGTACGCGAGGAAGAGCACCATGGCGACCGCGTAGAGGATGCCCGCCACAAGCGCGAAGGCTCGCTTGCCCATGAAGTACGCCAGTGCGTTGAACACGACTGCGACGACGGTAAGGGCCAGATGGGGAGTCACGAGCATGGTCGCGAGGCCCGCACCCGCCTGAGACGCGGAGTCCGCGCCCACGGACCCGGCCGCACCGCCCCCAAACCAGTACCAGAGGCTGTAGACCACATATGCCACGCCCAGAACGAGCGCGACCAAGAGGAGTTTGCTGCGTTTCACGAGTAAAGCCTGCCTTTCACGTTCCTGCGTACCTGCTACGAGAGACTGATCTTCTGCTCTGCCAGGGGCGTCTTGCCGTCGAACATGTTCTCGACCGCGTACACCTTGACCTCGATGTCCGACGTGTCCTTCACGCTGTAAGCCTCCTGCACCTGGACGGAGTGCCCCGCCTGGACGTTGGTGAGCAGCGAGTTACCATCCGCCGCGTCGGTCGCGGCCGCGTCGCACTGGACGCCGTTCTGGTAGACCTCCGTGTACGTGGAGGACGTGAATGACTGCGCCTCCTTGTTCGACACATTCGTGAAGGTGTAGTTGACGACGACGCAGGGGTTGCCATTGTAGTCGGTCGCCATCTGCGCGCCGTCGATCGTCACCTTGACGGAGGCCTCCTTCTTGGGATCGGCCTTCTTGGTGGTCTGCTCCTGCTTTGCAGAGGAGGAGCTGTCCGACGACTTGGGGCTGGAGGCAGAGCCGCCCGATCCGCACCCCGCAAGCGCGAGCACGAGCGCGCCGGATGCCGCACAAGCACCAATGATTGTCCTTTTGATTCTCATGTTCTTCTCCTCGTCCCGAACCCGTCCGTGTTTGCGCCGCGCTGCGGCCTGCGACACGCCATGGCCTGGGCCACGGCGCACGTCAGGCACGCGCGTTTGCGCGCACGACCGATGTTAGGTTTCAGGAAGTGCAAAGTCCTCTGCTGGCAGCAGAGTCGGGCAAATTGGGCCGCGCAAGGTTGCCGGTCGCATCTTCCGGCCAACGGACGCGTGGGACGCCGATGGCCTCTTGGAGCGTGGGGCCACGCACTACGCGCCAACGACAGCGCCGTTGCTGGCCCCAGCGATGACGACAGCCGCGATATCCAGCGCAAACAGCGCCGCAAGCCACAGCAGGTGCATGACCTCCCGACGCAGCAGCACGCGCACGCGCACGCGCCCGTCCGGGCGGTCGTAGCGTCCCAGCCCAAGCATGCAGCACACGGGCTCCCAGCCAAAGGCAAACGCAACCCACACGGCCAGGCCAACTCCCAGCGCCGCGGAGTACGGCCCGTACTCGTCCGTCGGCCTAAACACCATGTACCAGCACGAGACCGCCAGCAAGACGGTACTGAACGCCGCGAACGCGGCAAGAAGGACGCAGGCCGCCCTCGTCCCGGCCCCGGCGGCACGAAACGCCGTCCAGAGGTCCCGGGCGCGAACGTGCCCGACGGACCGCGCGCCCCAGAAGCGTGCGGGGCGCGCATCGCCCACCGCGCCCCGCGGCGAAACCAGACCCGCCTGAGTGGCCGCAAGCGCACGGTCTAGCTCCCCCACGGACTGGTAGCGGGCCGAAGGCTCGAAGGAGGTTGCCTTCCTGATAACATCGCGCAGGTCCGGCGGCACAAGCGGCGACTCCTGCGCCGCCGCGTCGAACGACGCGTCCTGCGGGTCCGCCGCCGTGAGCGCGTACGCCAGCACGCGGCCGAGCGAGAACACGTCCGACCTTGCGTCCGTCTGCGCAAACCCGTACTGCTCCGGCGCCGCAAACCCCCACGTGCCCAGGCGCGTGGTGTCGTGCGAGGCCCCGTCCACGCGCATGCGCGCGATCCCCAGGTCGATGAGGTGCGCTCCGTCCGCGGCCACCACCACGTTGCCGGGCGCGACGTCCCGGTGCACCACGCCCGCCGCATGCAGCGGCGCAAGCGCCTGGCACAGCTGCCGCGCCAGCGCAACCGCAGCCTCCGCCGCCAGCGGACCCCGCCCGCTCACGAGCTCGCGCAGCGTGGGCCCCTCGACGTAGTCGTACACCGCCACGAGCGCGTCCGGCAGGCGGTACAGCTCCCGCACGCGCGGCAGGCGAGAAACGCCTGAGTCCTTGGCCGGGCCGACCCCCTTGGCCGGGCCATCCCCCATGGAGTGGTCGCCTGCCTTGGCCGCCGGCTCGCCCGCCTCCGCGTCCGCCGCCGCAAGCTCCGCCACCTGCAGTGCGCGCCACGCGGGCTCGTTCGCGAGCGGCGCCGGCATGCGCTTGCGCACCAGCAGCGCGGGCTCGCCCGCCCGCGCCACGCGACGCGCCACGAGCTCCGTCGTGCCGCCGTCGCCCTCGGCCAGCGTGCGCACGGGCACAAACGAGTCGTCCAGGTCCATCGCGGCCAGCAGCGCCTGGTCTTCCGGGTCGGCCGACGCCATCAGCCCACGGCTCCCGCGCCGTCGGCGCCGATGGTCTTCTCGCCCAGGCGAAACAGCTCGTCGTCGCACTCGAAGCGGCTGTAGCCGTGCTCCAGGCAGAATATGATCACGGCGTCGCGGCGCACCTTGCAGTACAGCTCGGAGTGGCCGGCGCGGCGCAGCAGGCGCTGGGCCTCGCGCAGGCTGCAGGCCAGGCCAAACGCGAGCGCTATGGCCGTGTCGCGGCTGGGGCGGCGCACGCCCTGGAACACCTGGTAGCCAAACGAGGGGCTCACGTCGCACGCGCGCAGCACGTCCGCGCGCGTCAGACCCTTCTCTTGCAGGAGGGTGCGCAGGTAGGGGGCAAGGTCGCGCTCCCCCACCTGCGTCTGGTCCAGGTACTCCTGCGGCGTGGCGCTTGCGAGCAGGCGCGCCAGCAGCTCCTCCGTGAGGGGCTCGCGCTCGCCGCCGGCAGGACCGCGGCCCGCGCCGCTAGCCAAGGGCCGCCTCGCGACCCAGCGCAAACGCCCTCAGGTTCGCGTCCACCGTCTTGGGAGGCACGCGGCGCCTGATGGCGTCCTCCCACTCCTCGCGCGCAAACGGCAGCGCCGTGGAAAGCGCGCCCACCAGCACCACGTTGGTGGAGCGGGGGCTGCCCGCCTCGCGCGCGATGGCACCGGCGTTCATGCGCGTGGCGCCCAGCGCGTCCAGGCGCTGATCCACGTTCTGCGGCATGGTTGCGTTTCCTATGTTCACGGGCACGGGGGTGATCGTCTCGTCGTTCACGAACAGCCGACCGCCCTCGCGCAGGAACTGCTGGTTGCGCAGGGCCTCCATCGCCTCGAACGCCACCAGGACGTCCGCGCAGCCCGGGTCGCAGATCATGCTGTCGACCCTCTGGCCCATGCGGATGATCGTGCTGACCGATCCGCCGCGCTGGCTCATGCCGTGGATCTCGGACACCTTCACGTCCAGGCCGGCCTCGCTCGCGCACATGGCGAGGATGTTGCCGGCCAGGATCGTGCCCTGCCCGCCCACGCCCACCAGCAGGACGGTCATGGTCTTCTCCAACGTGACGCGCTGTCCAAGCTCGATGGTCGAGGCCTGCGCGGATGCGGTTGCGTGTGGCATGCTACTCCTCCTCGAACGCGATGCAGCCAAACGGGCAGCTCTGCACGCACTGGTTGCAGCCGATGCACTGGGTCGGGTCGATCTGCGCGGTGCCGTCCGCCGCCTTGCCCAAGGCCGGGCAGCCAATCTGGATGCACGATCCGCACGCGCGGCAGTCCGTGATGCGCGGCGCCGGGCGAGAAGAGCGGTCGACCAGGCGGCACGGGCTCTTGAAGATGACGACGCTCAGCTGGTCCGCGTGCGACGTGGCCTCCTTGAGCGCACGGCGGATGGCCCTCAGGTCCTGCGCGTCCACCACGCTCACCTCGTCCACGCCGATGGCCCGGCACAGCGCCACCAGGTCGAGCGGCTTGCCGGCGGGGCGGTCGAGCATGGTCGGCTTTTCCGCCGCGTCCACGAGGGGAGAGACGCGCGCCGCCTGCTCCGTGAGCGTGAGGCCGTTCACGGGGTTGCCCTGGGTGCCGGTCATGGCCGTCGTACGGTTGTCCAGGATGCAGAGCGTGCCGGTGCCGCCGTTGTACACGGTGCCCAGCAGGCTCGTGATGCCGGAGTGCGCGAACGTGGAGTCGCCGATGACGCCCACGACGGGGCGACCCGTGCGCTCCTGCGCGCCGGCGAGCTCCATGCCGTGCGCCATCGAGAGGGAGGCGCCCATGTCGATGACGGAGTCTACCGCCTTGTACGGCGCGACGGCGCCGAGCGTGTAGCAGCCGATGTCGCCGGTCACAATGGCGTGCATGCGCCGCAGCTCGCAGAAGACCAGCCGGTGCGGGCAGCCGGCGCAGAACGCGGGCGGGCGCGGCGGCAGGTCCTGTGCCGCCTGCTTGTGGGAGGGCAGCTCGGCGCCGAAGCTGGCGCGAATGTGCGAGGGGAAGATCTCGCCGGAGCGCGGCAGCGGCGCCGCGGGCGACTCGCCCAGGTCGATGCCCATGGCGGCGATGGCGTCGCGGAAGTAGCGGCACGTCTCCTCGACCACGTACACCTTGTCCACGGACGCCGCGAACTTGCGCAGGCGCTCCGGCGGCAGCGGCCACGTGAGGCCGAGCTTGAGCGTGGACGCGTTCGGCAGCGCCTCGCGCACGTGGTTGTACAGCGCGCCGGCCACGATGACGCCGATGCCGGTATCGCGCATCTCGACCCGGTTGAGCTCGCTCTTCTCGGCAAACTGCACCAGGGCGTCCTCGCGCGCGTTCGTGGCCTGGATGCGGCCCACGGCAAACGCCGGCATCATGACGTACTTCTGGGGCTGCGACGCGTAGTCGCGCAGCGGCGCGTCCTCGCGCTCGCCCGCGGGGTCAACCATCGTGCGCGTGTGCGCGATGCGCATGGTCTCGTGCAGCATGACGGGGGTGTCGAAGCGCTCGGAGAGCCCGAACGCCGCACGGCTGAACTCGTAGGCCTCCTGCGAGTCCGCGGGGTCCAGGCACGGGATGCGCGCGAACGCCGCGTACGTGCGGGAGTCCTGCTCGTTCTGCGAGCTGTAGCACGACGGGTCGTCCGCGGCCAGCACCACGAGGCCCGCGTTCACGCCCGTGTTCGCGACGGACATGAACGGGTCCGCCGCGACGTTGACGCCCACGTGCTTCATGGTCACGAGCGTGCGCGCGCCGGCCATGGCCGACCCTATGCCCACCTCGAGCGCGACCTTCTCGTTGGGCGACCACTCGCAGTAGACGTCCTCGTGCCTGACCAGGTTCTCGAGCGTCTCCGTCGAGGGCGTGCCGGGATACCCCGTGCCAACCCTGACGCCGGCCTCCCACGCGCCCTGCGCTATGGCCTCGTTGCCCGAAAGCAGCTGCTTTGCCATCGATTCTCCCATCGCCAACCCGCGGCGGGCCGCATGCGCCGCCCCGCCGCAGGACTCACGTCACGAGCACCGGGCTCGTGCCAGGGCTCCATTGTCTAGGATAGTTGTTTCGATTTTGACAACAAGGGCGCATGACGGGCAAGCGGCGGCAACGCGCGCCACGGGCGAGAAGCGCAAAGGGGACGGGGCCGCGCGCGGCGACCCCGTCCCCTGTCTCGCTCATGTCATGCGGCGCATGCCGCGGTGCCTGGGCCGCCGCCCCGGACTACTCGTAGTCGCCGACGGAGATCCAGCTGAGGAGGAAGTCCTTCTCGACCACGCGACCGCGCGCAAGCTCGGCCGCCGCGACGATGGGGAACCACTGGCTGACGTACTCGACCGTGGTGCCCTGCAGCTCGCAGTAGGTCTTGAGGTAGGTCTCCGCGAAGTCGTCCTGGCCGTTCAGCTTGAAGTGCAGGTACGAGACCGCGCAGTCCGCGGAGCCGTCGCCCTGGCTGGCGTGGGCCCAGTCGCAGATGCACGCGGTGCCGTCCTCGCGGACGATCACGTTGGAGGGGACGAAGTCGCCGTGGCAGATCTTCTGGTGGTTGGGCATGCCGTCCAGGCGCATCAGCAGGTCGTAGCGGGTAGACTCGTCCAGGACCTCCGTGACGGAGTTGATCATGCGCGTGTACTTGTCCTTCTGGCGGTTCAGGAGGTCGTTCCTGTGCTTGTGCACGTCGAGCTGGAGCTTCACGAAGTCCTTCATGATGCCGTCCAGCTTGGAGGGGTCCTCGTCCGCAAGCTCGCGCATAGTCTTGCCCGCGACCTTCTTGGTGACGAGCGCCCAGGAGCCGTCGACCTTGCTGACCTCGACGAGCTCGGGCACGTCGATGCCGGCCTGGTCCGCGCGGGCGAGGTTCAGCGCCTCGTTGAAGACGTCCGCGTGCGGCTTCGTGGCGTTGAAGACCTTGGCGACGGTGTCACCGCAGTCGTAGACGACCTTGTTGTGACGGGTCTTGATGACCTTCTTGTCCTTGGGTAGTTCCATGGTGCAGTCATCTCCTCATCTTGCGTGTACGACAAGAAACGCTACTCGGAATCGCGGATGGTCAGGCCCTTGTCCTCGTAGGAGGTCGCAGGACGTCCGTAATAGGCGTCCAGGTACAGGGACTTGATCTCGGCCACGAGCGGGTAGCGCGGGTTCGCGCCGGTGCACTGGTCGTTGAATGCGTTGAGGGACATCTCGTCGAGCGTGTCGAGGAAGTACTTCTCGTCCACGCCGTAGTCGGCGATGGTCTTCTTGACGCCGATGTACTCCTTCAGGTCCTCGATGCCCTGCATGAAGTTCTCGAACACCTCGTCGTCGTCCTTGCCGGTGAAGCCGCAGAAGCGACCCATCTCGGCGTAGCGCTTCTTCGCCTGCGGGTACTGGTACTGGGAGAACGTGCCCATGCGGGTGGGACGCTCGGCCGCGTTGTAGCGGGCGACGCGGGTGAGGATGACCGCGTTGGCCCAGCCGTGCGGGATGTGGTGGTAGGCGCCGAGCTTGTGCGCCATGGAGTGGTTCACGCCGAGGAAGGCGTTCGCGAAGGCCATGCCGGCGAGGCAGGAGGCGTTCGCCATGTGGTCGCGGGCCTCGACGTTGGTGGGCTCACTGTAGGCGGTCGGCAGGTAGTCGAACACGAGCTTCGCGGCCTTGAGCGCGATGGCGTCGGTGTAGTCTGACGCCATGATGGAGACGTAGGCCTCCATGGCGTGGGTGAGGACGTCGATGCCGGAGGCGGAGGTGAGGCCCTTGGGCTGCGTCATCATGTTGTCGGTGTCGACGATGGACATGGTCGGCATGAGCTCGTAGTCCGTGATGGGCCACTTGATGCCGGTCTCGGCGTCCGTGATGATGGCGAACGGCGTGACCTCGGAGCCGGTGCCCGAGGAGGTCGGGATGGCGACGAACTTGGCCTTCTCGCCCATCTTCTTGAAGCGGTAGACGCGCTTGCGGATGTCCATGAAGTCGACGGCCATGTCGTCGAACTTCTCCTCCGGGTGCTCGTACATGGTCCACATGATCTTGCCGGCGTCCATCGCGGAGCCGCCGCCGATGGCGATGATCACGTCAGGCTCGAACGCGCGGAGCAGCTCCTCGCCCTTCTGGGCGTCCTGCAGCTTCGGGTCGGGCGAGATGCTCCAGAAGCTGGAGTGGGCGATGCCCATCTTGTCCAGGGGCTCCTCGATCTTCTTGGTGAAGCCGGACTTGTACAGGAAGGAGTCCGTGACGATGAAGGCGCGCTTGCAGCCGTAGACCTCCTTGAGCTCGCGGAGGGCGACGGGCATGCAGCCCTTCTTGAAGTAGACCTTCTCGGGGGTACGGAACCAGAGCATGTTCTCACGCCTCTCTGCGACCGACTTGATGTTGAGCAGCTGGTGAACGTCGACGTTGCCGGAGAAGGAGTTACCGCCCCAGGAGCCGCAGCCAAGCGTGAGGGACGGCGTGAGCTGGAAGTTGTAGATGTCGCCGATGCCGCCCTGGGCAGCGGGGGTGTTGATGAGGATACGGCAGGTCTTCATGGCGTGCGCGTGCTTCTGGAGCTTCTCGGTCTCGCGCGTGTCGATGAACAGCGAGGAGGTGTGGCCATAGCCGCCATCAGCAATGAGGCGGGACGCCTTGGCGAGCGCGTCGTCGAAGTCGCTCGCACGGTACATGCCGAGGATGGTGGTGAGCTTCTCGTGCGCCCAGGGGTTGGAGGGCTCGACAGACTCGGTCTCGCCGATGAGGACCTTCGTCCAGGCGGGAACCTCGACGCCGGCGGCCGCGGCGATCTTGGTGGCGGGCTGGCCGACCATCTTCGCGTTGACGGCGCCGTTCACGATGACGGTGTTGCCGACCTTGTCGATGTCGTCGCCCTGCAGGAAGAACGCGCCGCGCTTCTGGAACTCGGCCTTGACCGCGTCGTACACGCCGTCGAGGACGATCACGTTCTGCTCGGTCGCGCAGATCATGCCGTTGTCGAACGTCTTGGACTGCATGATGGAGTTGACGGAGTTCACGACGTCGGCGGAGTCGTCGATGATGGCGGGGTTGTTGCCCGGGCCGACGCCGAGGGCGGGGGTGCCGGAGCTGTACGCGGCGTTGACCATGCCGGGGCCACCGGTCGCGAGGATGATGTCCGCCTCGGACATGAGGGTGTTGGTGGCGACCAGGGACGGCTTCTCGATCCAGCCGACGATGCCTGCCGGGGCGCCGGCCTCGACCGCGGCCTCGAGCACGATGCGGGCGGCCTCGGTGGTGCACTTCTTCGCGCGCGGGTGCGGGCTGATCATGATGGCGTTGCGGGTCTTCAGGCACAGCAGCGTCTTGAAGATCGCAGTGGAGGTGGGGTTCGTGGTGGGGATGACCGCAGCGACGACGCCGAGGGGCTCGGCGATCTTCGTCATGCCGTAGGCCTTGTCCTCCTCGATGACGCCGCACGTCTTGGTGTCACGATACTTGTTGTAGACGAACTCGGCCGCGAAATGGTTCTTGATGACCTTGTCCTCCACGACGCCGTAGCCGGTCTCCTCGTAGGCGAGCTGGGCCAGGGGGATGCGCTCCTTGTTGGCCGCAAGCGCTGCCGCCTTGAAGATCTTGTCGACCTGCTCCTGGGTGTACGTGGCGAACTTCTTCTGGGCCTCACGCATCTGGGCGAGCTTCTCGGTCAGCTCCTCGTCGCTGTGGACGATGATGGCCGCGCCGTCATCGCGAGTTGGCTCTTCGACCTGCGGAGCTTTTGTCTCGGGGGCTTCGGACATGTCTTCTCCTTCTGTCTTGATACGCCCGAGACGCCTGAGTCACGGGCATACGTCGCCTTACGACTAGTCCCAATTGTATTTGACGTGGAGATTTTTTGCTAAGTCGAATCGAAAACGTTTCCAGTCCACATCGTTCTGATGACGTTGGCTAGCGAATGATATTCATTTCAAAAACCCCGGAATGCCTGCACGTTCGCCCTTCGCAGGTCGCAGACGGTGTTAGTCGCAATTGACATTTTTCTGAATACGGGGCGAGAAGAACCGCATACCAACAATTCGCATGGCGTATGCATCCGTGCGAAGTCCATGGCCGTACGAGCACAACAAAAACGCATGTCCAGGCTAGGCCTGGTTCTCCCTGTCCACGAGACCCGTGGCCCCGTAGCGGCGGCGCAGGAGCGGCTTCTCGATCTTGCCGGTGGGGTTGCGCGGCACGTCCGCGAAGATGATCTTGCGCGGGCGCTTGTAGCGCGGAAGGCCCATGCAGAAGTCGTTGATGTAGTCCTCCTCCACCTTGCCGACGAACTCCGGCTTCAGCTGCACCACCGCGGCCGCGATCTCGCCCAGGCGCTCGTCCGGGAGGCCTATGACCGCGACGTCCTGGATGGCGTCGCAGCCGCTCATGAAGTCCTCGATCTGCACGGGGTACAGGTTCTCGCCGCCCGTGATGATGACGTCCTTCTTGCGGTCGACGAGCCAGTAGAACCCGTCCTCGTCCTGCCTGGCCATGTCGCCGGTGTGCAGCCACCCGTCCACGAGGGTCTCCGCGGTGGCGACGGGGTCCTTGTAGTAGCACTCCATCAGGCCGGGGCCCTTCACGCACAGCTCGCCCACGGTCCCCCGCCCCACGGCCTCGCCCTTCTCGTCCACGATCTTGCACTCCCAGCGGTAGCCGGGCACGCCGATGGCGCCGACGTGGTCGATGTTGTCCAGGCCCAGGTGCACGCAGCCGGGACCCGTGGACTCCGACAGGCCGTAGTTGGTGTCGTACTGGTGGTTGGGGAAGACCTCCTTCCAGCGGCGGATGAGACTCTTGGGCACGGGCTGCGCGCCAATGTGCATGAGGCGCCACTGGTCGAGGTGGTAGTCGGACAGCGTGACGGTGCCCTCCTCGATGGCGAGCAGGATGTCCTGCGCCCAGGGGACGAGCAGCCAGACTATGGTGCAGCGCTCGTCGGACACCGTCTTGAGGATGGTCTTGGGGCTCACGCCGCGCAGCAGCACGCCGCGTCCGCCGACGGAGAGCGAACCCAGCCAATGCATCATGGCGCCGGTGTGATACAGCGGCGGTATGCAGAGGAAGACGTCGTCGTGCGTGGTGTTGTGGTGCACGGCCTCCATCTGGGCGGCCTGGGTGAGGCTCTGGTGGTGGTGCAGGATGGCCTTGGGGAAGCCCGTGGTGCCAGAGCTGTAGTAGATCGCCGCATCCTCGTTTTCCGAAAGCGGGATCATGGGATCGGCGCTTGAGCAGAGCATGGCGAGCTCGCGGTAGCTCTCCGCCCACGTGGGGCAGTCGTCGCCCACGTAGAACAGCAGCCTGCCGCGCTGAATCTGCGGCACGATCTGCTCCACGCGGCCAATGAACTCCGGGCCAAAGACCAGGATGTCCGCATCGGCCTTCTTTATGCAATACTCGATCTCGTCCGGGGCGTAGCGGAAGTTAAGCGGCACCACGGCGGCGCCCGTCTTGAGGATGCCAAAGTACAGCGGCAGCCACTCGATGCAGTTGTAGAGGAGAAGGGCCACCTTGTCGCCCTTGTGCACGCCTCGCGAAAGCAGCAGGTTCGCGAAGCGGTTGGCCTGCTCGTCGAACACCCGCCACGTCATCTCGCGACGGAACGGCTCGTCCTCCGTGTTCTCGACCAGGTCGTACTCGCGCCACGTGACGTGGCGGTTCTCGCGCACCTCGGGGTTGACCTCGACGAGGGCGGTCTGGGTGGGGTATGCGGCCGCGTTGTGACGCAGCATGTCGACGATGGTCAATCTGTCCTCCTTGGCGAGCGTGGACTGGGCCGCACTAGGCCCGCATGGCGATGGCGCCGGCGCGCCACCCCAACAGTCTAGACGTTGTGCGGCGCCTGACGTGCGCGATTGGGCGCGCGATGCGCATCGTGCGTATGGTGCTTCGGAGGTTGGCGGCCGGCGTCGCGGGCGCATAGCTTATCTACTTGTTTATCTACCATTTATTCAAGTGAATAAGTGATTGAATAAGCTGCTATATAAGTGGGCCGCATGGGCTTGCTACGCCTCGAACTTGTCCACCATGCCGTCGCTCGACGCGCGCAGCCGTGCGATGGCCTGGGGAATCTGGTCGATGTCGTACGGCGTCATCTGGTACACCCAGTTGAGCCAGTTGCGATACAGCAGGTTGGCGTGGGCGCGCCACGTGAAGAGCGGCTGCTGCTCGGGGTCATCGTCCGGGAAGTAGTTCTCGGGAATCTTGATGGGCAGCCCCTTCTTGAAGTCGCGCCAGAACTCGTTGCTAAGGGTGTCGCGCCCGTACTCGAAGTGGCCCGTCACGTATATCTCGTGGAAGTCGCGCGTGGCAAGAAGCGCCGGGCCCGTCTTGAAGCTTTCCGACAGAACGTGGAGCTCGGGGTGCTTCGCGAGCTCGTTGGTGTCGATCGCGGCGTGACGCGAGTGAGGCATGTTGTGGACCTCGTCGAAGCCGTTCGTAAGGAAGCTGTACTCGTCGCACAGGCGCTGCGGAAAGACGCCAAACAGCTTGCTTCCCAGCTGCTTCTTGGGGATGCCATACAGGTGCCAGAGCCCGGCGAGCGCGCCCCAGCACAGGAACATGGTCGAAAGCACGTGCTCCTGGCTCCAGTCGATGATGCGGCAGAGCTCGTCCCAGTAGTCGACCTCGTCAAACGGCATCTGCTCCACGGGCGCGCCCGTGATGATGAGGCCGTCGTAGTTGTTGGACTTGAGCTCGTCGAACGTCTGGTAGAACTTGACCAAGTGGTCCTCGGACGTGTTCTTGGACTCGTGACTCGAAACGCGCATGAAGTCGCAGCTCACCTGCAGCGGGGACTTTGAGATCAGGCGCAGGATCTGGGTCTCGGTCTCGATCTTGGTGGGCATCAGATTCAGAATCGCCACGGAAAGCGGGCGAATCTGCTGCTCGGTAGCGGCCTCCTCCTCGAGCGCGAAGATGCGCTCCTGGTGCAGAATCTTCTTGGCGGGAAGGCCGTCTGGGATGTTGATGGGCATGTTCTTCTCCAAAGTAAAGCAGTTGCAAGACCGAGCCACGCGCACGACGGCGCAAAGGATGTCGACCCGGTCCCTGGTCAGGCGGCCCGCCCCGGCTCCGTCACGCAGTGGGGCCCACCTTGCGTGACGCTAGCGCATTCGAAACGCCGTGCCAGCCGACAACGCCTTCGCTTTTTCGAGCATACCGAACTCTCCCTATCCGCCCGCGACCGCGCGCCGCGGGGCGCCTACTACCTTAGCAACTTTCCGGACCGGCAGGCGCGCGATTTGTGCTCCGGGGTCACCCCCGCGCGCAGGCGCACTCCAGGCCGCTCACGATCGCCCGCCGCATGAGCGCGACGGGCATGCTGGGCGTTTCCCCCGGCAGACGGCGCGCCTGCTCCGGAGAGTACGGCACGTGCACAAAGCCCGCCCGCACCGAGGGCCGGGACTCCGCGAGCGCATGAAGCACCGAGAAGAGCACGGCGTTGCAGACGAAGGCGCCCGCGGTGTACGAGACGGCCGCAGGCACGCCGGCGTCGACCATTGCCTGCGCCATCGCGCGAACGGGCAGCGTCGAGAAGCGCGCGTCCGGCGCGTCCTCCAGAAGGCGCGCGCCCCGCGGCTGGGCGCCGTCGTTATCGGGGATGCGCGCGTCCGCGTAGTTTATGCCCACGAGCTCCGGCGTCACCTTGGCGCGGCCGCCCGCCTGCCCCAGGCAAAGCACGATGGAGGGGTCCTCGCGCCGGATCGCCGCGAGGACGGCGGCCGGGGCGCGACCAAACGACACGGGAATCCGCTCGCAGACCACGGCGCGCCCGCCGATGGCCGAGGGTAGCGTGCTCGCCACCTCCCACGAGGGATTTGTCTGCTCCCCGCCGAAGGGCTCGAAGCCCGTGACCAGGATCTTCTCCATGCATGTCACCTCTCTTGCGCAGAAGCGTCCGGACGGGCAAAAGCCCGTGACAAACGCGCGCGTCAACCCCCTGCGGCGCCACGAGTGCGGTGCCAGAAGCAGTGTACCTATGGAACGGGATGGCGCGCGGCGGCATTCGCGGGGGGCGAGTCGCGGCGGCGAGGGGGGCGTCCCCGTGCATAAGCGAAGCGCGGCGCACGCCTGACCTGCGCATATTGTGTGCGCACGCGCTGCCGCGCGCGCATGTTCGTGCAAGATTCGCCCAGTTGGTGGATACTAGGGTGCATGAACAAGTCATTTGCCGAGCTCGGGCTAGACGAGCACATCCTCCGGGGCATCGACGCCCTGGGCTTCACCACACCAACACCCGTGCAGGAACAGGCGATTCCGCTGGTTCTTGCCGGCCGTGACGTCATTGCGTCCGCGCAGACGGGCACGGGCAAGACGGCAGCGTTCGCGCTGCCGATCTTGCAGCTCATCGAGCCGTACTCTCGTGCGGCGCGCGAGGAGCAGGAGCGCCTTGCGAACGAGGACGCGGCGGACACTGGCGACGCGGCGGACGGTCCCGACGTGCTTGCGGACGACGCGCCCGATGGCAGCGCCTCCGTCTCTGCCAAGGTGGACGCGGACGGCAACATCCGCCCCGCCCGCCGGCCACGTCGTCGCCACCACAAGGCGGCGGCCAAGCCCGAAGCCGCGTCGCAGGACGGCGCGCGCGATGCGGACGGCGCGCGCGAGCTAGGCGCAGGCAAGCCAAAGGCGTGCGCGGGACGCGGCGCGAAGTCGCTCGCCGGCCGCAAGGCGACGGAGGACCGCAAGCCCCGGGACGACCGCAAGGCGGACGGCCACGGGCGCCGCCGCTCGCGCAAGCGCGGCCGCAAGGGCGGCGCAAACCTCGCGCCAAACCCCAACGCGCACCCGTTTGGTCCGTTCGCGCTGGTGGTCACCCCCACGCGCGAGCTTGCGCAGCAGATAGAGGACGTCGTCTCCGTCGTGTGCGAGCAGACGGGCCAGACGGCCGTCGTCGTGATGGGCGGCACGAAGCTCGACCGCCAGATCCGCAGGCTCGAGGCCGGCTGCGACCTTCTGGTCGCCACGCCCGGGCGCCTGCTCGACCTCATGGAGCACGGCCACCTGAGCCTTGCCGACGTGAAGGTCCTCGTGCTGGACGAGGCGGACCGCATGCTCGACATGGGCTTCTGGCCCAGCGTCAGGCGCATCGTCGCCGCACTGCCCCGCGAGCGGCAGACCCTGCTCTTCTCGGCCACGATCCCACCCTCCATCAAGGGCACCGTGGACGCCATGCTCAAGGACCCAGCCACGGTCGAGATCGCGCGCGTGGGACAGACGGCCGACACGGTGGAGGAGCACCTGTGCCCCGTCACGCAGGGCCAGAAGCTGCAGCTGCTCGAGGCGCTGCTTAGGCGCTACTCGCCGGAGCGCGTGCTGGTGTTCTGCCGCACGAAGACCCGCGTGGACGAGGTTGCGCAGATGCTCCGCCGCGGCGGCTTCAAGTGCGACCTCATGCACTCCGGCCGCAACCAGGGCGAGCGCGAGCGGGCCCTTGCACGCTTCCGCTCCGCGGAGGTGCAGGTGCTCGTGGCGACCGACGTCATGAGCCGCGGCATCGACATATCCGGGATCGACGCCGTGGTGAACTTCGACGTGCCCATGGACCCGGAGGACTACGTGCACCGCATCGGCCGCACGGGCCGCGCCGGGCACGAGGGCCTCGCGTTCACGTTCGTGGCGCCGGACGAGATCAGCCCCCTGCGCGAGATCGAGTACTTCACGAAGAAGCTCGTGCCCGTGTGGGACCTCGACGGCTTCGAGTACGATTCCGCGCGCATCGTCCCCAACCCCGGACGCAGCACGACCAAGCCCACGCGCAGCCTGTTCAACGGCTCGCGCGCACGCGGCCGCGGCATCCAGGGCGGCCGCTACGGCCGTCACTACTAGGCGGCACCCCGCCCGCAGCACCGCTCGTCGCGCCGCCGCAGCCAGCATCCGCCGCGGCGGCGCGCCCCATAGCCACCCAACCACAGGAAGGCCCGTCACATGAGGCAGCTTCGCCCGTATCCCCAGGTAGTCGTCACGGCCAAGGCGGCCCGCTCGCTCAAGGGCGGCCACCCCTGGGTGTTTGAGGGAGAAGTGCTGCGCGTCGAGCCCGCGCCCTCGGACGGGCGCGCCGTCGCCAACGGGGACGTGGTGGACGTGGTTGAGGAGAACGGCACCTACCAGGGAACCGGACTCATCTCGCAGCAGAGCAAGATCCGCGTGCGCGTGGTGAGCAGAAACGCGAACGACCGCTTCGACGCGTCGTTCTGGCGGCGCAAGATCGAGTGGGCGTGGGAGCACCGCAAGGTCGCCATGGGCTCGCTCGCGCTGCCCGGCTGCGAGCCGGACACCAACTGCTGCCGCGTGATCTTTAGCGAGGCGGACGGGTTCCCCGGGCTCATCGTTGACCGCTACGAGGACGTGCTGGTGTCGCAGGTGGGAACCGTGGGCATGCAGCTCTTGCGTCCCACCATCTACCCGCTGCTGGTGCAGGTGCTGCAGGCGGACGGCGTCGCCATCCGCGGCGTCTACGAGAGGAACGACTCCCCCGCCCGCACGAAGGAGGGCCTGCCGCTCCACAAGGGCTTCTACGACTTCGCGGCGCCCGGCGCCGTGGCAGAGGGGCTTGACGTGCCACGGCTCGCCGTACCGGACAGCGCCCGCGTGCTCGCGCGCGAGAACGGCATCCTCTTCGACCTGGACATCGAGAACAGCCAGAAGACCGGGTTCTTCCTTGATCAGAAGTACAACCGTCGCGCCGTGCGCAACATCGCGGCCGGAAGGCGGGTGCTCGACTGCTTCTGCCACGTAGGCCCGTTCGGCCTGAACGCGGCGGCCGGCGGCGCGCAGTTCGTGCGCTGCGTGGATGTGAGCCAGACCGCCATCGACCTCGCACGCCAGAACGCCCGGGCAAACAACCTGGAGCTTGCGCCCGACGGCAGCGAGCGCATGGCGTTCACCTGCGCAAATGTGCTCGAGTACCTGCCGCGCCTACGCCAGGACCGGCAGGCGCTGCGCCAAGAGGGCGGCCCGTTCGACCTCATCGTGCTCGACCCGCCCGCGTTCACCAAGAGCCGCTCGACCGTGCGCAACGCAAGCCACGGCTACCGGGAGATCAACTACGAGGCCATGCGCCTGCTGCCGCGCGGCGGCTACCTCGCCACGTGCAGCTGCAGCCACTTCATGACGCGCGACCTTCTGGCCAAGGCGATCGCCGAGGCCGCCCATCAGGCAAACGTGCAGCTCAAGCAGGTTGAGGAGCGCCAGCAGGCGCCGGACCACCCCATCCTGTGGGGCGTGCCGCAGACCCACTACCTCGACTTCTTCATCTTCCAGATCGTGTAGGCGGAGCCACTCATTCTAGGCGGCGCTACTCCTCGAAGTCCTCCGAAAGCACGCTCGTAAGAATGTTGATGTCCAGGTTGCCGCCGCTGATCACCAGGGCAACGTTCTTGCCGCCCACGCGCTCCGGAAACTCGCGCACCGCGGCCACCACCATGGCACTCCCCGCCTCGACGGAGAGCTGCTCACGCTCGATCATGAACTTGAACGCGGAGCGAATGCTCTTCTCGCTCACCACCACGATGTCGTCGATCAGGCTCGGCAGCATGTCGAAGGCGATCTCGCCGATGCCGCCCACGATAGCCTCGCACACCGTGTCGCCCTCCGTGGGGAAGCGGCTGTAACACACGCCGTCGCGGATGGAGTCCACCATCGCGGGGCAGGCCTCCGTCTGCACGCCCACGATGCGCACGTTGGGGTTGACGGACTTCGCGGCCACGGCGATGCCCGTGCACAGCCCGCCGCCGCCAATGGGCACCACGATCGTGTCGACGTCCGGGTTCTGCTCCATGATTTCGAGGCCGATGGTCCCCTGGCCCGCATACACGCGCGTGTCGTGCTCAAACGGGTCCACGTAGAACATCTCTGCGCGGTCGATGTAGTTGATGCCAAGCGTCAGGGCGTCGTCGTAGTCCGCGCCTAGCATCATCGAGCGCGCGCCATAGAACCGGATGCGGTCTGTCTTCGCGTGCGGCGTGCCCAGCGGCACCACCACGGAGCAGTCCGGAATGCCCAGCACGTGGGCCGCGATGGCCACCGCCACGCCGTGGTTTCCCGTCGAGACCGTGCCCACACCGTGGCGCTTCTCGTAGTCAGACAGCTGCGAGATGGTGTTTAACGCGCCGCGAATCTTGAAGCTCTTGCCCAGCTGCTGGCTCTCGAGCTTGAACTGGTAGTTGCGGTCCGCGTAGTCAAGGTAGATGGACTGCTCAAGTGGCGTCACGCGCGCCCACGGGCTGATCCTCTCGCGCGCCTCGCGAACGTCCTGCGCATCGAACCACTCTTTCATCCATACCCCTTCGTCGCACGCACAAAGATAAAAGAAAGATAGCGGATATCCGAGAAGAACGAAACCTCTCGTACCGCGGAATGCGCCTATTGTTCGCCAACGGACGCATCGTGGCCCGCGTCGCCGGCATCCGGACGGCGCGCGGCGGCCTTGCGGGCGGCGCGCTTCGCGCGGAAGAACTCGCGCAGCACCGACGCGCACTCCCCCTGCAGCACGCCGGGCGTCACCTGGAACTCGTGGTTCAGCCGCGCGTCGTGGCTCACGTCGTAAAGCGTCCCCAGCGCGCCGCCCTTTGGGTCCGGCGCGCCGTACACGCAGCGGTCCACGCGCGCGTTCACCATGAGCCCAGCGCACATGAGGCACGGCTCCAGCGTCACGTACACGGTGCAGCCCGTCAGGCGCCAGCGCCCCAGTGCGCGCGACGCATCCACCATCGCCCTGAACTCGGCGTGCGCGGAGGGGTCCTCGTCCAGCTCGCGTCGGTTGTGGGCGCGCGCCACCACGCGCCCGTCGCACACGACGACCGCGCCAATGGGCACCTCGTCCTCCGCGGCCGCCGCGCGCGCCTCGTCAAGCGCCAGCCGCATGAAGCCCTCGTCCGGGGTAGCGGCCTCTGCCGCGGGAGTCGCGTCCCTCTTGTCCACCACCGCATCCTCGCTTACGTTTTCTAACCTTATGCGTTAGGATATATCCACTTGACCACGGAGGGATGGCAGAGTGGTTGAATGCAGCGGTCTTGAAAACCGCCGTGCGGGTTCCCGTACCGAGGGTTCGAATCCCTCTCCCTCCGCCATTGCCACACCGCCCGGCTCCGCCGGGCTCTTGAGTCGGGGCGCCGTCCACAGCGGACGACGCCCCGACTTGTCTTGCATATGCCTTGCGCCACGCGGGCGCAGTGCCAACTTCCGCCTAGGCGAGAAGGGCCTTGACGGTCTGCTCGAGGTCGGCTGCGGTCAGCTTGAACTCCTTCTGCAGCCAGTCCATGGTACCAACCTGGCCGAAGCTCTCGATGACGCCGTGGCGCTTGAACGGCACGGACACGCCGGCCTCCATAAGCGCGGACGCGCATGCGTCGCCCAGGCCGCCAATGACACCGTGGTTCTCGAACGTGACGACTGCCCTCTTGCCGGCGGCCTCGCTCAGGAGCAGGTCGACGTCGAGCGGCTTCACGCAGAACATGTCGACGACCTCGGTGGAGATGCCCTGCTCGTCCAGGGACTTCGCGGCCTCCATCGCGTCCTTCAGCAGCTGTCCCTGCGAGACGACGAGCACGTCGGAGCCCTGCTTGATGACGTTGCCCTTGCCGAGCTCGAACGTCGAGCCCTCCGCGTACACCTTGTACGACGCCTTGCGGCCGGCGCGCACGTAGTTGATGCCGGGGGTCTTCGCGAACTCGCGAACGATCCAGGCCATCTGGACGGGGTCCGCCGCGTCGCACACGACGGCTCCGGGGATGGTGCGCATGAGTGCCATGTCCTCCCAGGTGGTGTGGGTGCCGCCGTTTGCGCCCACCGTGAAGCCGGGGTCGGAGCCCCAGATGTTGATGGTGTTGTGCGCATAGCCGCCGGACAGGTAGACCTGGTCGAAGGCGCGACGCGTCGCGAACGGGCCGAAGGTGTGCACGAAAGGAATCAGGCCCTCGGAGCTCATGCCCGCCGCGGTGCCCATCATGTCCTGCTCGGAGATGCCCATCTCGACGAAGTGGCCGGGACACTCCTTCTGGATCTTGAGCGTGCCGGAGGCGCCGCCGAGGTCGGCCTCGAGCATGTACACCCTGTCGTCGTTCTTGATGATATCGATGAGGGTGTTGTTGAAGGCGTCGCGATACGGGGTGCCTGCGGCGCCGAAGTCCTCTGCGAGCTTGAACATTACGCCTCACCCCCTTCGATCTCCTCGTTGAGCCTCTTGATCGCCTCGTCGGTCGCGGCGTTGATCTCGTCGTTGTTCCACTTCATGGAGTGGTTGGACTCGGTGTTCTCGAAGTACGGGATGCCCGCGCCCTTCACGGTGTCGAGGACGATGCAGTTGGCGGACTTCTTGTTCTGCTTCGCCTCGGTGATGGCCGCGTCCACGGCGACGATGTCCTGGCCATCGACCTTCTGGGTGTTGAAGCCGAACGCGCGCATCTTCTCGGCGATGTCGAACGGGTTCATGACGTCCTTCGTCCAGCCGTCGAGCTGGCGCTTGTTGTCATCGATGAACACGATGAGGTTGTGCAGCTTGTTCGCCGCGGCAAACTGGAAGGACTCCCAGCACTGGCCCTCGTTGAGCTCGCCGTCGCCCACGAACAGGTACGTGTAGACGTCGGAGCCCTTCTTGTCGAGCGCAAGCGCGATGCCCACGGCCTCGGAGGTGCCCTGGCCAAGCGAACCCGTGGTCGCGTCGATGCCCGGGGTCTTCAGTCGGTCGGTGTGGGACGGGAGCCTCGTGCCGCCGTCGTTCAGGGTGTACAGCCACTCGGTCGGGAAGAAGCCGACCTCGGCGAGGGTGGAGTACGCCACAGGGCCGGCGTGGCCCTTCGACAGGACGATGCGGTCGCGCTCCTCCCACTTCGGGTTCTTGGGATCGTACTTCATCTGCTTGCCATAGAGGACCGCGTAGGCCTCGACCAGCGAGAGGGACCCGCCGACGTGGCCGTAGCCGCGGTGCTGGAGCATCGCGACAACGTCGCGGCGCACCTTGGCCGCAAGCAGCTTGATGTCGTTGTACTGCTTTTCTTCCACTTTCACTCCTTTTGCTCTTCTCACAAAGCGGCCAGGCGCCCTGGGTGCCTGGCCTTGAAAGCGCCGCTATCCGAGGTGGGCCTTCAGCTTCTCCTCGAGCTCGTTCTTGTCGAGGATGTTCTTGAGGACGATCTTCTTGTCGTCGGGAACGTTGTTGACGAAGTCGGCCAGGTCGCCGCCAACGACGAACAGGTCCGCGGCGCCCTCGTGGATGTCGGAAATCGTGGAGTGGTCAACCTCGATCTCGGGATGGCCGAGCTTCTTGACGACCTCCTCGGTGTTCATGTGGACAATGAGGCTGGAGCCCAGACCAGATCCGCAGCAGCACAGAATCTTGTGGATAGCCATCTTGCATTCTCCTTTTGAGAACCTTCGCCGCCCCTGTGGCAGCGAAACGGATTTGAAACCTATCTTACCCATTGTGTCCCCGATGGCGAGCGGCTGCCGCCTGCCGCCATCGAGCCACCGCAAAAGCGTGAGAAGGGGCCGGAGACCTGAGGTCCCCGGCCCCGGAAGCTCGCGAGAGCTAGAGACGCCTTACCGAGCGCATCGGCAGACTACGCCTCCTTGGCCTCCTTCTTGGGAGCCACGAAGTTGTAGATGATCGGCAGCAGGTAGAGCACGACGCAGATGGCCACCAGGACGGCGCCGCCGGCGAAGTGGACGAGGTTGCCGAACACGATGCCCAGCCAAGAGAAGTCGGCATCGGAGAAGGTGGTTCCGGTGTAGCCGAGGTTCGTGAAGACGGGCATGCAGATGGCGGGAAGGAAGGTGATGAGCAGGCCGTGTGCGAAGGCGCCGGCGATGCAGCCCTTCAGGCCACCCTCGGCGTTGCCGAAGACGCCTGCGGTGGCGCCGCAGAAGAAGTGAGGAACGACGCCGGGGAGGATGAGGGCAACGGGGATCGCGGCGTTCACGCCCACGAGGATGAGCAGGCCAACGATACCGCCGACGAACGAGGACAGGAAGCCGATGATGACGGCGTTGGGAGCGTAGGTGAAGGCGACGGGGCAGTCCAGGGCGGGCTTGGCGCCGGGGACGAGCTTGTCAGCGATGCCCTTGAAGGCGGGGACGATCTCGCCGATGATCAGGCGGACGCCGGACAGGATGATGTAGACGCCACCAGAGAAGGACAGGCCGGCGGTGATGCACCAGACGATCCAGTTCGTCGTGGTCTCCTGGTTGTAGTTCAGGAGGACGCCGAGGTGGGAGTAGGCCTCGTTCGTGGGGTCGACGTTGAGGATGCCACGGGCGACGGCAACGCCGGTCACGATGAGGAACAGGAAGAACATGGTGATGCCGATGGAGACGGTGGTGTCACGCAGGAAGATGAGGCGCTTGGAGAAATTGATCTCCTCGGTGCTCTTGCGGTTGGGATCCTTGGCGAAGAGCTTGCCAATCACGCCCGCGAACCAGTAGCCGATGCCGCCGAAGTGACCAAGCGCGATCGCGTCGCCACCGGTCACCTTGCGATAGGTGACCTGGCAGTAGGCCGGGGACAGCACCATGATGAGGCCAAGGATGCTGCCGGCCGCAAGCCACAGCGCGGGGCCGGTGAGGCCGCCTGCGCCACCGAGGATGACGGTGAGCATGCAGGCCATGTACAGCGTGTGGTGGCCGGTCAGGAAGATGTACGGCATGCGGGAGAAGCGCGCGAGGACGATGTTGAGCACCATGCCGCAGGCCATGACGATGGCGGAGTCGGAGCCAAAGTTCTTCAGTGCGTCAGCGACGACCGCCTCGTTGTTGGGAACGACGCCCTGCATGTTGAAGGCGTAGTTGAAGACCTGGCCAAAGGCCAGCAGCGAATCGGACTGCAGGAACGAAGAGCCTGCACCAAGGACCAGGAAGCCAACGATGGTCTTGATGGTACCCTTGAGCACGTCCTCCGCAGGCTTGCCCTGAAGGACAAGACCGAGAAGGGCGAGCAGGCCGACAAGAATTGCCGGCGTAGACAGAATGTTGACAATAAACCCAAGTACTGCCATGATTCCCCCTTTTTAACTCGTACTTACTTACAGTTCCCTACACCAACTCCCAGCCGTCCTCGTTATGCAGCGGGGAAATTGACGAACAGGCTATAGACGTCGTCCGCAGTCTCGGCGGTAGCGACCTTCTCGATGTTCGCGGGGTCCGCGAACATGCTGGCCAGAATCCTCATGACGTCGATGTGCGAGTCAGAGTCCTCCGCGGCCAGGGTGACGAGCACGCGGCACGGCTCGCCCTTCTTGAACTCGACGCCCTTTCGGACGACGGTGACGGCGAGCTGCTTCTTGATCGCGCCCTGCTCGGGGCGGGCGTGCAGCAGCGCCAGGTCAGGGACCAGAACGAAGTAGGGACCAAGCTCCTTGGCGTTCTGGATGATCCCGTCGATGTACTCGGGCTTCACATAGCCACCGTCGACGAGCGGCTGAACCGCCACGTGGACCGAGTCCTCCCAATCCTTGCAAGAGTCGACGATCTGAACGTTCTCGCGCTTGAGCATGTCCGACATAGTGAGCGCCATGTGAACTCCTTCGTTTCCGTGTGGATGAAATTTGAAGGCATCATAATTCCTCATTGGCCAATTTCGTTTCATCCTGCACGTTTCTTAGAACGTCCATATTCTATTCCAGGTTTTTCCAGATTTGCAACCTAGTTTTTCCAGTTTCTTCCGCTTGTTCCAAGTTTGTTCCAGTTTTAAGCTGTAAGTGTCGTCTTTATGTCTCTGGCGGGCGACACGCTACTATTCCTAAGGCTTCCAGAGAGGCAGGTGTCCCTTGTTCCGAGGCGAGCGTCGCGCAAAGATTCTTGACCTTCTCGACCATTACGGTCGAGTGGAGGTCGACGACCTCGCGTCCCGCTTTGGCGTGGGAGTGGACAGCATCCGCAAGGACCTGCAGGCGCTTGCGAAGGAAGGCAAGTGCAACCGCGTGTATGGCGGCGCCACGCGCATTGGCGAGAAGGACGAGGCGCCTTCGCCGCAGGGCGACCGCGGTGCCACGCAAGGCGCCATCCCCCAGATGCCCGTCGCCTCGCTGAGCGACGAGGACGCCGGCAGGCTTGCCGTCGCGAAGAGGGCCTACCTCGAGATTCACGACGGCGACTCCATCTTCCTCGACATATCGCGCACGAACACCTTCCTCGCCGACCTCATCGCCCGCGGCGACAAGCAGGTCATCGTCACCACCAACATGATCGAGGTGCTGCAGAAGCTCTCGAACCTCAAGCATGTCACCGCCCTCGGCACGGGCGGCTACCTCAATGTCCAGCTCAACGGCTTCGTGGGCGACACCACCATCAGCATGCTAGAGCCGCTGCTCTTCTCGAAGGCGTTCATCGGCGCAAGCGGCGTCAACCTGGACCTCGCGGCAGTCACCTGCAACAACATCGACAGCGGCTCCGTAAAGGAGCGCGTCATTCATAACGCGTCCTACAAGTTCCTCCTTGCGGACGCAAGAAAGTTCGAGGTCAAGGGCCTGTTTCGCTTTGCCTCGCTCAAGGACTTCTCCGCCGTGGTCACGGATTCCAAAGACCCCGTCGTGCTCGACTCGCTCCGGCGCATGGGCATACCCACGTACCGCTCGCTCCCCCTGTAGCCCCCGCCCGCGGCGCAAACCAACGGGGGCCCGCACTCGGCAGGCCCCCGTTGGTTTGCGCTTTATATATATGTGCGGCAGCGTCTACGCGCGAAGCGTCGTGCGGCCGTAGGCCTTCTGCCAGTTGGCGGTGAACTCGTCCACCGCGATCTTCACGCCGGGGTGGCCGATCATGTTGTACGCCACGTCCACCGGCAGCGTCACGGCCTGCATGCCCGCCGCGATCAGCGCGCGCACCTGGTCCGTGTTCTTGAACGAGGCGCCAAGCACCTTCGTCTTGGAGTTCTGCATCGCGAGCATGTCCACCAGGTCGCAGACGTCCTGCATCCCGCCGCCGTAGTTGCACATGCGGTTTACGTAGGGCGCCAGGTACTCCGCGCCGTTGTGCGCCGCCATGAAACCGGCGTCCGCGCTGTAAATCGAGGTCGCCAGGCACTGGATGCCCTCGGACTCCAGCTGCTTGATGGCCTTGAGGCCGTTGTGGCTCACGGGGATCTTCGGGCACATGTTCTTGGGCCTGAGCGACGCTATGAAGTGCGCCTCGTCCAGGATGCCCTGCAGGTCCGTGGACACCACCTGCATGAAGATCTTCTGCTCCGGATCGAAGTAGTCGATTATCTTCTGCACGGCAACCAGCGGGTCCTCGCCGGTCTTCGCCAGGATGCTTGGGTTGGTGGTGACGCCCTGCACGTTCAGAATCTGGTCCAGCTCCTTGATTGCGTCGATGTCCGCGGTGTCAAGGTAGAGCTCGAAGTCGTCCACGGGGTCCTCCCTTTCGTTCGCCTTTCGCCTCATGCGCTTTCTCAGCCCCATTCTATATTGCTTTCAATCGGTTTGCGCTACGTTTCAAGGTTGATTTTCGTATAGCTTCACCTGCGTTTTTCTCGCTCATTCCTTTACTTCTGCTATCTTTTGTCTGTACGTGACTATCGTTTTCTATTGTTTTGTATCGAGGTGCCATGTTCGCGCGAGAAAGACAGGACGCCATAGTCGCACTCGTCTCGCAGCGCGGGCGCGTCACGGTGTCGGAGCTTGCGCAGAACTTCCGCGTCACGCCGGACTGCATCCGCAAGGACCTGCGCCGGCTCGACGGGGAGGGTATGCTGCGACGCGTGTACGGCGGCGCCACGAGCGTCGCGACCGCGCCGGAGCACGACCTGCGGGGGCGCCTGGGCGTCCGGCCAGAGCAGAAGCGCGCCATCGCGCTCAAGGCGTACGAGCAGATCGTGGACGGCGAGACCATCTTCATCGACATCTCGACCACGACGCTCGCGCTCGCGCGGCTGCTGGCACAAGGCCACCGGCGCTGCGTCGTGGTCTCCAACGGGATCGACGCGCTGCAGGAGCTCTCCGCCAACGAGGGGCTCACGGTCATCGGCACCGGCGGCAGCGTCAACCGCGAGTTCAACGGGTTTCTGGGCGCGGCGACCTGCGCGATGCTCGAACCCATCAGCTTCGACAAGGCGTTCCTGGGCGCGCTTGGGGTGGACCTCGCGCGTGGCTCCGTGAGCACCTTCGACATGGACGACCGCCTTGTGAAGCAGACGGTCATGCGCAACTCCGCGCATCGCTTCCTCTTGGCAGACAGCAGCAAGTTCGGCATGCGGGGCACACATCGCTACGCAAGCCCCTCTGACTTTGACACCGTGTTCATGGAGAGGGAAGATCCCAAGCTCAGGGCCCTTGCAAAGGCCAAGGGAGCGCGTTTGGCGTAGCGTCCGGAAACGCTTTCCATCGCCGGGCCAACCCCCTGCCGAAGACGTTTTTTCGCCCGCAAGACCAACGCGTCCAGTCTGGGTATACTCTGCCTACAGACCAACCTCCCACAGGAAGGAAGCCCCATGCCGCTTGCCATTGTCATCATCGCGATCGTGGTCGTGCTAGCGCTCTGGTTCATCTCGCTCTACAACGGGATCGTCCAGAAGGACAACCGCTGCGACAACGCGTGGCAGACCATCGACGCCCAGCTGCAGCGCAGGAACGACCTCATCCCCAACCTGGTGGAGACCGTTAAGGGCTACGCCGCGCACGAGTCCAAGACGCTCGAGGCCGTGACGCAGGCGCGCTCTGCCGTCATGAGCGCGACCACGCCCGAGGGCAAGATGGAGGCCTCCAACGTCCTGAGCGGCACCCTGAAGTCGCTGTTTGCCGTGGCAGAGGCGTACCCAGACCTCAAGGCGAACGCCAACTTCCAGCAGCTGCAGGCAGAGCTCGCAGAGACGGAGAACAAGATCGTCTATGCGCGCCAGAGCTTCAACGACTGCGTGCTGGAGTACAACAACGCGATCGAGACCTTCCCCGGCAACATCGTGGCCGGCTCCAAGTTCAAGACGCGCCAGGGCTTCGAGGTGACGGACGCCTCCGCGCGCCAGGCCCCGCAGGTCAAGTTCTAGCGTCGCAATACCAGCGTCGCAATCGCATCAAGCTTTCCCCAAGGGGAGAAGGACGAGCCGCCGCGGCCGTTCTTCTCCCCTTTTTGCGTGCGGTTTTGTGCACCTTGCATTCTGCTTGCACTACCGTTGCAGAAACCTGCCCGTTCGCGTGTACAATACGTACGGTTTTCATGGCTCGCCACACAGGCGGGCGCATCTGCAGTCTACGAGAAGGGTCATTGATGAAACCTCGACCTCACAGTCGATGACCCTCGGGCGTGCCCAGTTGGTAGCGCCGGAGGGTGGTTCTGGAGTCGCCGCGCCGCGCTTCCGGCGCGCTGCATACCAACTAAGGAGCACGCATGATCTATCTGTCCCAGATGCTGGGCAATCCCGTTTACGACCTCGACGGCGAGAAGATCGGCAAGGTGAACGACCTTGGCATCGCCACGGGCGAGGTGTTTCCGCGCGTGACGGCGCTTGCCGTGGAGGGCCCCGGCAAGACGCCGCTCATGATCAGCTGGCGCAAGTACGTGGACTCGTTCGACGACGACAAGGTGCAGCTGAAGGTGGTCGCGACCGACATCAGGTTCTCGTACCTGCAGCCGAACGAGGTCCTCGTGGCGCGAGACCTCCTGAACAAGCAGATCGTCGACACGCGCGGCCTGCGCGTCGTGCGCGTGAACGACCTGAAGCTGAGCGACACGAGCTCTTCTCAGCTGCGCCTGCTGGGCGCGGAGGTGGGCATCCGCGGGCTGCTGCGCTCTATTTCCCCCGGCTTCGAGCGCGTGGTGCTGAAGATCTCTCGCGCACTGGGAAAGCCCATTCCCGAGAAGATCATCGCGTGGAACTACATGGACCTGCTGGACAGGGACCTTTCCAACGTGAAGCTTTCCGTATCGCACAAGACGCTGGACGACATGCACCCCGCGGACATCGCGGACATCCTGGAGCGGCTTGACCCGCGCCTGCGCGGGCAGGTGTTTGCCCAGCTGGACGACGAGCAGGCCAGCGAGACGATGGCCGAGTTCGACGACGACGCCATGGCCGCCGAGATCATGGGCGACATGGAGGAGACGGACGCGTCGCGCATGCTGTCCGAAATGGACCCGGACGACGCGGCGGAGCTCGTGAGCGAGCTGGACTACGACAAGGCCGAGAAGCTGCTGCGCCTGATGGGCGTGAAGGAGCAGAAGGCCATTCGCCAGCTGCTGGGATACCGCGAGGACACCGCTGGCCGCATCATGACGTCCGAGGTGGTGTCGCTTCCGGAGGACGCGACCGCGGCGGACGCCGTCGAGAAGCTCCGCAACCTGGAGGATGACTTCGAGACCGTCTATTACATCTACCTGACGGACGAGGACGGCCGTCTCTCTGGCGTCGTCACCCTGAAGGCGCTCGCGATCGCGAGCCCCACGGACAGGCTTTCCGCCATCGCGATCGACGACGACCTCATCACCGCGAGCCCGGACGAGGACCAGGAGGACGTGGCGGAGGACATCGCCAAGTACAACCTGGTGGCGCTGCCCGTGGTTGACGACAACAAGCGCCTGCTGGGCATCGTGACCGTGGACGACGCGCTCGACGTCCTGGAGGACGAGCACGCGGAGGACCTGCGCATCGCCGGCGCCACCACGAGCGACTCCGACGACCACCGCAGCCTCGAGGGCCTGGTATGGCTCATGCGCAACGAGGCGTGGTTCTTCTTCTGGATGGTGGGCACGGCCGCGCTGGCCACGTTCTTCTCGCCCACCCTGGGCGCCGCGAACGCGCTGCTGCTGACGACGGCGCTGCCCGTGGCTGTGATCGCCGCGAACGACGCGGCGAGCTACGCGACGAGTTCGTTTCTGGAGTACGACCCGGACGACGAGGACACGCCGTCCACCCTGGGCTTCGTGCTGAAGGGACTGGGGCTTGGCATCGTGTTCTCTGCGCTGGTGGGCCTTGTGGGGATGGCCCTCGTGACGAACGTGCTCGGCAACACCGTCGGCGCGTTTGCCGCTACGTCCAGGGGCGTGAGCGCCGCCGTCGTGAGCATACTGATATCCTTCGCCAGCATTCCCGTCTACCTCACGGTGCTGAGGAAGCGTGACGAGAAGAACCTGGAGACCTCGGGTATGACGCTTTCCCTGGTCTCCATGGTCATCGCGCTTGTGGTGTTTGCAGTTGTCTGCTGCGTCCTTTTGGGCGTCTGGGGTGCATAGCATGGCGGGCAAGACGGACGCGCGCAGGAAGACGCAGCTGGCAGCCATACTTGCGTCCATGGGGCCGGGACTCCTGACCGCGTTTGCGGGAAACGACGCCGGCGGCATCGCGACGTATTCCACCACGGGCGCAAGCTACGGGCTTGGCATGATCTGGACCGTGCCCATCATGTGCTTGCTGCTCATCGTGGTACAGGAGACGTCCGCGCGCATGGGCTGCGCCACGGGCAAGGGCTTTGCGTCGCTCATTCGCGAGCGGTTTGGCGTGCGCGTGAGCGCCGTGGCGATGCTTTCGCTTATTGTGTCGAATTTTGCCGTCACGCTGTCCGAGTTTGCGGGCATCGCCTCTGGCATGCAGCTGTTTGGCGTGCCTCTGCAGGTGAGCGTGCCCGTGAGCGCGCTTGTGACGTGGATGCTGTCCATGAGCGGCTCGTATCGCAGGATCGAGAAGGTGCTCCTTGCGCTGAGCTGCGTCTTCCTGACCTACATCGCGGCTGGCTTCCTGGCGAGGCCGGACTGGCTCGCGGCGCTGCACGCGACCGCGGTGCCCAGCTTCTCGAGCGATCCGCACTACGTGTCGCTTCTGGTGGCGAACATCGGCACCACGATATCGCCGTACATGATCTTCATGGTGTCGAGCAACGTGGTGGAGAAGAACCTGGACGCAAGCGACATCCCCGGCCAGCGCGTGGACAACATATCGGGCGCGATCGCGGCGGAAATCGTCACGTGGTTCATCATCCTCACCACGGGAACGGTGCTGTTTCCCGCGGGCATCAAGATCGACACCGCCGCGGACGCCGCGAAGGCGCTTGTGCCGCTCGCGGGGCAGTACTCGTCGCTCCTGTTTGCGATTGGCCTGGTAGGGGCCTCGTTCCTTGCGGCATGCGTGCTGCCGGGCATCACCGCGAGCGCGGTGTGCGAGGCGTTTGGCTGGGAGCGCGGCGCGGACCGCACGTGGCGCGAGGCACCGGTCTACCGCGGCATCATCACGGCCATCACCATACTCTCCGCCGTCATCATCATGGTTCCCAACGTGAGCCTGTTTGGCATCATGATGGTCTCGCAGGTCATCAACGGCGTGATGCTGCCCATCCTGCTGGTGTGCATGGTGTTTATCGCAAGCGACCGCCACGTGATGCGCGGCCACGCAAACGGGCGCGTGTGGAACGGCCTGACCTGGCTCACGATCGTGGCGGTGACCGTGTTCACCATCATCATGTTCGTGCTGCAGGCGCTGGGGTTCTAGCAGGCGGCGCGGGCGCGTCGCCTGCCCGCGGGCACGTCGCCTGCTACTTGCTTGCCTTCTTGTACTCGTCCATGAACGAGCCAAACATGCTGCCCATCTTACCCAGCTCCTTGCCTACGGCGCGTGCGGCCGCGTCAGAGGTGGACTTCTTCTTGTTGGCAGGCTTCGCGGGCGCCTTCTTTGCCGCCGGCTTGCCTGCGGATGCCTGCCTTGCGGGCTGCGGCTTTGTGGCGGCTTCCGCGGCAGAGGGTGCGCCGGCGGCGGAGGCCGTGCCCTTCTCGCCCGCAGGGGTGTACGTCTTCACGCGGTCCGCGCGCTGCTCGCGCTCGTCTTGCGACATGCGCAGCGACGCAGGAGCGCTGGGGGCGGCCACGCTCACGTCTGCCGCCTGCCTTGCGGGGAGCTGCTCCTGCGGCGCCCCCTCCTGCGCGGCATCGGCGCGGGCGTCGTCTATGGCGCGCTTTGCCTTGCCAAGCGCGCGGCCGAGCGCGAACGACCCCTTGTCCACGGCGACGGACGCGGCGGCCCCGGCCTTCTTGGCGGTCTTCTTGCCAGCCACCTTTGCCTTTGCGTAGCCCTCGCCCGCGACGGCAGCCGCGCCTCCGCTGAGCTTGAGGTTGGCTGCCTCTGGGTCGACGATCATGTAGCCCTTGCTGTAGCCGCGCACCATGTCCGCGGGGATCTCGAGCGAGCCCACAAGCGACTGCGCAACGCTGCCGTCGCCCACGCAGAACTTCTGCACCTTGCCCGTCTGCGCGTCGAACACGGCGTTGTTGACGTAGCCAAGGTCCTTTCCGTCCGACGTGCGGGCGTCCATGCCGGTCCACATGATGCACGCGTCCCAGTCGATCCCAAGGCGCTCGCGCGCGCGATCGTCCACGCCGTCGCGCTCGTTGGTGAGCAGCAGGCCCTTCTCGATCACGCCAAACGCGTCGCGCGCCATGAAGAAGTCCGGGCGCTTGACCATGCCGGCGATGTCCGGCCGCTTGACGGTGAAGCCCACGACGCTCATGCCGTCCGGCGAGAACACCGCCATGTGCACCTTGCCAAGCTTGGAGTACTTCTCCTCGCCCTTGCGGGTCTTCTTGCCCTTGAACACCTTGAGACCGACGACGTCTGCGACGCGAAGCATCGAACCAACCTCCATGCGCATCGCCCCATGCGGGCACCGCGCCCTAATGCAGCGGGCGTGGTGCAGGGTGCGCACCACGCCCGACTTCCTGTACGTTTGGACGAGAAGGGCTACTCCTCGGCGTTGCCGTCCACTACCTCGACGTGGACGCCCTCCGCCTTGGTCTCGCCGGCGGGAGCGGCGTGGTCGCTTGCGGAGACGACCTTGTCCGCCGCGGTGTTGACGACGTCCTGCACCTGGGAGGACGTGGTGGTCACCGCATCGGACAGCGAATCGCGCAGCTGCTCCATGCGCTCGCGCGCGAGGTCGACCTTCGCGCGGAGCTCGTCTGCCGTGACGTCCATGCCGGGACGGGAGCCGATCTTCTCGCTCACCACGCGGGAGCCGCGCTCGTAGGAGTCGACCGCGGTGTCCCAGGCATCGTTCATGGCGTCTGCGGCCATGGCCCGGCTCTCCGCGCCGGAACGCGGTGCCAGCAGGATGCCCGCCACCACGCCAGCCGCCGCACCAAGAATGCCACCCGCAACGAATCCGAATGCGCCCTTTGCGCTCATGTCGTCCTCCTTCAGAACCTGGCATGTGCCAGTCATCCTACTATCCAAACGAGCCTTGCACTACTGCACTACCGCACACGTGGTGACCGTAGGACGCCGCCTGCGCAGGTTTTCTCTATCGTACCCTTTGGGGACCGGGAATATGCCCCTCGCTCTCCGAAGTGTTCGCCGCATCGGGCAGCGGCTCCGCATCCGCGGGCGACGCCGGCTGGCCGGGCTCGTCCTCCCACGGCGCCGCGTAGCGGGCCTCAGGCTCTGGGGCGGGCTCGTCGTTGGGGGCGGGATGCGGCGCCGGGGCCGCGTCCTTCTCGCCCGCGTCGGGCGCGCCAGGCGTGGCGTCTGGCTCGGTGTCAGGCTCGGGCTCGACGTCGGGCTCGGGCTCGGGCTCGGTGTCGGGCTCGGGCTCCGCCTGCGGCGCAGGCGCGACGCCCTTTGGCTGCCACTCGATGACGGCCGCGTCCGGCAGGTCGCGGGACGCCTGCACGGCCTCCGGCGACTCGCGGCCCTCGTCCGGCATGAGCACGGTGGTGCGGCGCTCGGCCTCGCGGGCGACCTCCTCGAACAGGCGGTCCTCCTCCGCGCGACGGGCGGCCTCCGCAGCCTCCTCCTGCTCGCGGCGGGCACGCTCCGCCTCCTGGCGTGCGGCCTCCTGAGCGGCACGTGCCTCCTCCTCGGCGCGACGGCGCTCCTCCTCGAGCCTCGCGCGCTCGCGGGCACGCTGCTCCGCACGCTCCCGCGCCGCGGCCTCCGCCTCGGAGCGCGCCACCTCGATCTCCTCCTCGCGCTGGGCTATCTCCTGCTCGCGCATCGCGAGCGCCTCCTGGTACTCGCGCTGTACGTCTGCCAGGATCTCGCCCTTGACCTTCTCCTTGTAAGAGGTTCCGGGCTCGTCGCCAAGCGACGCGACAAGGTTCCTGAGGCCGTCGACCGTCGCGTCCACGTCCGGCACGGGGTCGCCGCCGTCCGTGTACGCCCAGTCCAGAATCCACACCGCGCTCAAGAGCGCCGCGACGGTGAGCACGTCGTCCTTGCAAGAGATCTCCACGTCGAAGCTGCGCGGGTCGCCCTCGATGGGAAACGTGCGGCCGGAAGTGATGTCGCCGGCGATGTCCGTCTGCGCCAGGAGCTCCACGGTCACGTGCTCAAGCAGGTGGGCGAGCTCGGTGTTGCCCATGCACGCCTTGAACGTGTCGCCGGCATCGCCCAGGCAGGCGTGCTCGATGATGTGCGGAAGAAGCCGATAGACGCGCGTGGTGCCCTGCAGGTCCTCGCTCGTCATGAGCGGGGCGCCGTCCGCCATGCGCACGCGCGCAGTGAGGTTCTCTGGCCCAATCTCTACGCGCTGGATGTCCATGAGCTGTGCCATCGGGTTTGACCTTCCGCCTGTATTCACTCGAACGTGACTCTCATTGTAGTAAAACTGGGGCGCGGCACGCAGGTCTTGCGCGTACCTGCGCAGAAAGGCGCCAGGTTTGCGGACGGGCGTCAGTCGGACGCGTCCGTGTCCTTCTCGCCCTTGGCGCGGCGCGCGTCCTTCTCGCCCTTGGCGTCGTCCGCGGGTTCCTGCTTGGGCTCCGGCGCCGTCACGCGCAGCATGGCCAGGCGCCGTCCGCGCATGGACTGCACGCGGAACGTGTAGCCGTCCTTGTGGAACACGTCGCCGGGGCGCGGCAGCTTGTCCGCAAGCTCGAGCACGAAGCCGGCGATGGTCTCGTACTCCTCGCTGTCCTCGATGGGCCAGCCGAGCTCGATGGCGTCGTCGATGGAGAACCTGCCGTCCACGAGCCACTCCCTGTCGGAAAGCTGCGTCAGGTACTTGTTGTCCGGGTCGAACTCGTCCTCTATCTCGCCCACGACCTCCTCCACGATGTCCTCCACCGTGATGATGCCGGCCGTGCCGCCGTACTCGTCCACTACGATGACCATCTGATCGTGCGCGGTCTGCATCTCGGACAGCAGCGGGATGATGTCCTTCGTGTCGGGCACGTAGTCCGCCTCGCGCATGTGGCGCACGATGGGCTCGTCCTTCGCGCCGTTCAGGATGGGGCCGATGATGTCCTTGATGTGCGCGATGCCCACCACGCGGTCCACGGAGCGGTGGTAGATGGGCAGGCGCGAGTAGCCGGTGCGCCGCATCACGTCCAGGGCCTCGCCCAGCGTGGCCGTGTCCTCGATGAGCGTCATGTCCACGCGCGGCACCATGACCTCGCGCGCGATGGCGTCACCCAGGTCGATGACGTCGTGGATCATGGACTTCTCCGTGTCCGTCAGCTCGTCGGAGTCCGTCACCATGTAGCGGATCTCGTCCTCGGACACGTCCTGGCGGTCCTCGGGGCTCTTCACGTGCATGAGCTTCGCAAGGCCGTTCGCGCTTGCGCCCGTGAGCCATACCAGCGGCCGCGCGACCGTCGCGAACCCGCCGATGGGGCCTGCCACGCTCTTCGAGACCTTCTCGGCCTCGCTCATGGCGATGCGCTTGGGCACAAGCTCGCCCACCACGATGGAGAAGTACGAGACGATCAACGTAATGAGCACCGTGGCCAGCGCGTTAGCGCCGCCCGAGGACATGCCGAAGCCCTCGAGCCACCCTGCGAGCGGGCCGGAGAGGTTCGTCGCGGCAAACGCGGACGAGAAGAACCCGACGAGCGTGATCGCCACCTGGATCGCCGCAAGGAAGCCCGTGGGGTCGTCGATGACCTCCGCGGCCTTGGCCGCCTTCGGGTCTCCCTCCTCGGCCTCGTGGTCGAGGAGGACCTTCTTCGCAGTCGAGAGCGCCATCTCGGACATCGAGAAGTAGCCGTTTACCAGTGTGAGCAGGAACGTGACGATAATCGAGAGTGCTATGTCCATGCGCGTCCGCGCAACCTCCTAGCCAGATGCCAAGCGCCGCCGAGCGCGGCGCGATGCGACTTGGGCCGCAGTAGTGACAATTCTACCCGAGCCGCATCCGTGCAGACGCCGTTATCCGCATTGCACGTGGGGTAACGCCACGTATTTGCGGCGAATTCCCACAACGGGCAAATGCGTACCGCTCTCATGGCACTTTTGGCATCCATTCGCGCAAGCGCACGGGACGGCGCCAAGTCGCACCCAAACACACGGGCGGCCCCGCAACGCGGAAGCCGCCCGTCTTCTCAAGCTCGATACGATCCTGCCAGCCTTGGCCCGCAGCCCCCTACTTCGCCAGGTCCACGATCTTCTGGCGCAGGTCGTCCAGGTAGGCCTGGTCGGGAATCCAGTTGCATGCCAGGGTGCCCAGCGGCAGGTCGAAGCCCACGCCCTCGAGCTCGGCCGCGATGTTCTTCGGGCCAAGCGGCGCCCAGCCGTAGCTGCCAAACGGGATGCCCACGCGACCCTCGTTCTTGGGCGAGAGTCCCTTCATGTACGTCAGCAGCTCCGCCATCGGCGGCATCATCTGGCTGTTCAGCGTGGGCGAGCCCACGGCCACGTACTTGCAGTCCAGGAACTCCTCCATCACGTCGGATATGTGGTTGCACTTCACGTCCATCAGGCGCACCGGGACGCCGGCCGCCAGGAAGCCGTCGGCGATCGCGTGGGCCATCTTGTCCGTCGAGCCCCACATGGAGTCGTACGCCACCAGCGCCTTCTCCTTCAGCTTGCCAGAGGTGTACACGTTCTCGTACGCGTCCAGGATGTCCGCCACGTGGCTGCGCCAGCACACGCCGTGCGCAGGTGCGATGATGTCGATGGCGTCCGGGCCAAGCTTGCGCACGGCCTTCACCGCGTTCGAGGCCTGCATGCGGTACGGCTGCACGATGTTCGCGTAGTACTTACGGGCCTGCTTCATGACCTCGCCCAGGTCATTCTCGTCGTCAAAGCGCTTCGAGCTCGCAAAGTGCTGGCCAAACGCGTCGTTCGAGAACAGGATCTTGTCGTACGCGTCGTACGTGACCATGTTGTCCGGCCAGTGCACCATGGGCGTCTGCACAAACGTCAGCGTGCGCTTGCCGATGTTGAGCGTGTCGCCGGTCTTCACGCCCTCGAAGCCAAGGTCGTGGTAGTGCGCGGTAAGGCCCTTCACGCCCTGCGGCGCGGAAGCCAGGATGCGCACGTTCGGGTTCAGCCCCTTGATGGTCGGGACGTTGCCGGAGTGGTCCATCTCAACGTGGTTGCACACCAGGATGTCGATCTTCGACGGGTCGATGACGCTCGAGATCCTTGCAAGCAGCTCGTCCTTGAACGTGATCTTCGCCGTGTCGATCAGCGTGACCTTCTCGTCCATGATCAGGTACGCGTTGTACGTGATGCCGTCCTCGGTGCTGTAGCCGTGGAAGCTGCGGGCATTCCAGTCGACGGCACCAACCCAATAGACGTCGGGCTTTATCTGAACCGCACTCAGCATGGGGAACCCCTCTCGTTTGCATGCGCGCCCGCGTTGCCGTGCAAGGCGCGCCGCGTCGCCTAGACAGCAAGATGATACGACATCTTACGCGCCGCGCGGCGGGCGAGAAGGGCACCGCCGCACCTGGGCCACGGTCCCCCCGGGCGGCCCGCTATAGCAGCATGACCCCCGCCGCCTCGCACGCGGCCACCGTCTGCTCGTCCCAGATGGACGCCTGCACCTCGCCCACGTGCGCCTTCGCCAGAAGCAGCATGCACAGGCGGCTCTGGCCTATGCCGCCGCCAATGGTGTACGGCAGCTCGCCGGCCAGGAGCGCCTTGTGAAACGGAAGCTCGCGCCTGTCGTCGCAGCCCGCAAGCGTCAGCTGGCGGTCCAGCGACTCCGGGCTCACGCGGATGCCCATGGAGCTCACCTCGAGCGCGCGGCCAAGCGTCTCGTCCCAAAACAGCAGGTCGCCGTTCAGGTCCCAGTCGTCGTAGTCCGGCGCGCGGCCGTCATGCGGCTTCCCGCTGCGCAGCTTGCCGCCGATCCCGCGCACAAACGTCGTGTGGTGCTCGCGCACAAAGCGCTGCTCGCGCTCCTCGGGCGCAAGGTCCGGGTACAGGTCCTCCAGCTCCTGGGCGCCCACAAACGTCACGTCGCGATCAAGCTCAACGTCAAGCTGGGGGTACGCCCACTTCAGCTCGTCCAGCGTCCCGCATATCGCCGTCACGATGCGGCACACCACCGCTTCCAGGTACTCCGGGGTGCGCTGGTCAACGTCGATGACCTTCTCCCAGTCCCACTGATCCACGTAGATGGAGTGAAGGTTATCCAGCTCCTCGTCGCGGCGGATGGCGTTCATGTCGCACACGATGCCCTTGCCCACCTTGAAGTCGTAGCGCCTCAGCGCCACGCGCTTCCACTTCGCCAGCGACTGCACCACCTCGGCATCCTTGCCGATGGCGGGCACGTCAAAGCCTACGGGCCGCTCCACGCCGTTCAGGTTGTCGTTCACGCCCGTCGTGGGGTCAACCACCAAAGGCGCGGTCACGCGCACCAGGTGCAGCGCGGCGCACAGCTTCGCCAGGAAGATGTGCTTGATGCGCTCGATGGCGCGCTGGGTGTCATAGGTGTCCAGCTCGGACGAGTAGCCGGCGGGAATCTCGGTCATGGGCCCTCCTTCGTAGTCGCTCGTGAGCGCATGGTACCCCAGCGGGGCGAGAAGTGCCGCCGCCGTGGCCGGCACGTTAAGCCAATGGCAACCTTTGCGCACGCCGTGCGCCGGGGGCACCGCACCCGCCGCATCGCTTAGGGCCCCCGGCGCGCACGGCGCCGAGGGCCCATCCCCTGCCTCATGTCGCCGCGGCGTGCGCGAGGCCTAACGCCTCTTCCACGCCCGCGGCTACGCTACTTCTGGCCGGAGGCGCGCTTCTCCTGGTACTCCTCCGCCAGCTTCTGCTGCACGTCGTGCGGCACCTGCTCGTAGCCAGAGACCTCGAGCTCGAACTCGCCCGTGCCGCGCGAGAGCGAGCGCAGGCGCGTCGCGTAGTCGGTCACCTCGGCGTACGGCACCGTCGCGTCGATCGTGGTGTAGCCGCTCTCCGCGGCGCCGGACGCGGCGTTCATGCCCTCGACGCGGCCGCGCGACGCGCTGATGTCGCCCATCACGGAGCCGGCGTAGCTGTCGGGCACGGTCACGCTCAGGTGCGCCATGGGCTCAAGCAGCACGGGCTCGGCCTGCGCCACGGCCTTCTGGAAGCCAATGCGCGCCGCGGTCTTGAACGCCATCTCGTTGGAGTCCACGGGGTGGTACGAGCCGTCGTACACGGCGACCTTGACGTCGATCATCGGGAAGCCGGCAAGCACGCCGTCCCTCATGGTCTCCTGCACGCCCTTGTCGATGGCGGGGATGAAGTTCCTCGGCACGTGGCCGCCCACGACCTCGTCCACGAACTCGTAGCCGCCGCCGGGGTTTGGCTCCACGCGCAGCCAGCAGTCGCCGTACTGGCCCGCGCCGCCGGTCTGCTTCTTGTGGCGGCCCTGGGCGCTGGCAACGCGGCGGATGGTCTCGCGGTACGGAATCGCGAGCTTCACGGTGTGGGCCGTCACGCCGGCGCGCTCCTCAAGGCGGTCAAGCAGCACGGAGACCTGCGCTTCTCCAATGGCGGATATTACGGTCTGACCGGTCTCCTCGTCGCGCGAGACGGAAATCGTGGGGTCGGCGTCCGCGGCCTTCTCGAGAAACGCGTAGACCTTGCCCTCGCTGCCGCGCGCGTCCGGCTCGATGGCGACGCGGTACAGGGAGTTCGGGAAGCGAAACTCCGCGGCCTCGACCTTGCCCGTGACGGAGAGCGTGTCGCCGGTCATGGCGTCCAGCTTCGGCACCACGCACACGTCGCCGGACGCGACGGACTTCATGTCCTGCATGTCGTGGCCGCACATCTGGTACAGGTGGCCCAGGCGCTCGCTCTTGCGGGTGCGCGCGTTGATGAGCTCCGTTCCGGGCGTGACGGTGCCCGCGAGCACCTTCACGAACGAGAGCTTGCCGTTCTGCTGGTCCTGCAGCGTCTTGAACACGAAGGCCACCGGGCGGTCGTCGTCAGGCGATATGTCGAGCTCCTCGCCGTTCACCAGCGGCACGCGGCCGTAGTCCGCCATGGTCGGGAACCACTCCGCCACGTCGCTCATGAGCGAGATGACGCCCTCCTCGCGCACGCAGGAGCCCGCGAACACGGGGACGATCACGCGATTGGTGATGGCCTTGCCCAGAAGGCCCTCGAGCTCCTCCTGCGTGATCTCCTCGCCGTCGAGGTACTTCATCATCAGCTCGTCGTCGGCCTCTACCGCAAGCTCCACCAGCTGCGCGTGCGCGGCCTCGGCGGCCTCCTGCATATCCGCCGGGATGTCCTCGACCACGGGCTTGCCGTCCACCATGTGGCGCGCCTTCATGTGCACGACGTCGATGATGCCGCCAAACGCCTCTCCGGAGCCCATGGGCATCGTCACGGGCACAAGGCGGTTGCCATAGCGGTCCTGCGCGGTCAGAAGCGCGGTGTCCCAGTCGGCGTCCGGCCTGTCAAGACGGTTGATGAACAGCGCGCGGGCGATGCTCAGGTCCTCGGCCGCAAACCACAGGCGCGTGGTGATGGTGCCGGGGCCGGACGCGGCGTCCACCACGAAGACGGCCGTCTCCGCGGCGGCGAGCGCACCGTACGCGTCGCCCACGAAGTCCGGGTAGCACGGCGCGTCGAGCACGTTGATCCTGGTGCCCTCCCACTCTACCGGGGCGATAGTGGTGGAGATGGAAAAACCGCGCTCGCTTTCCTCGCTGTCGTAGTCAAGCGTGGGCTTGGTGCCGGCGTGTCCACCCAGGCGGGACGTCTTGCCCGAAAGGTGGAGCATGGCCTCGGCCAGCATGGTCTTGCCCACGCCGCCTTGGCCTACGAGTGCGAGGTTCTTCACTTTCCCAGTGCTTGTAGCCATGGTTCCTCCTCGAGCCGCATCATGCGGCGGCCTCGCCGCAGTCGCAACGGCGGACCACCGCGCCATAACGAGCCACGCATAAAGCGTCGTGGAATCACCATACCCATAAGCAACGGGATGCCGAGCGATTCATCGGGCAAACGCCGCCTGCCGCTCCGTGGACGCTACCAGGTGTAGCCGCCGTACGATTCGAACAGCCTCTGGAACGCCGGGAGCGACGTCTTGATGCACTCGTCGCTCACGCAGTAGCTCAGGCGGAAGTAGCTGCGGCACGCAAAGTCGCGCGAGCCCACCACGTAGAGCCTCTGCTCGTTCGCCGCACGCGCCTGGAACGCGTCGTCGTCGGGCTCGAGCGCACGAACCCACAGGTAGAACGCCCCGTCGGGATGCACCACGTCGTAGCCGATGTCCGTGAGGCCGCCGTAGAGTAGGTCCCTCTTGCGCGCGTACTCGTCCACGGGGGCCGGAAGGTCCACGCACTTCTCCAACACGCGGTTGAACAGGCTGTTCATGACCGTCGCCGTCACGCGCTGCGCACCCAGGATCGCGTCGTACACGCGCTCCGCGTGGCGCACGGTGCCGGGCACCCACACGTAGCCCACGCGCTCGCCCGCAAGCAACAGCGACTTCGACCAGCTGTAGCACACGATGGTGTTCTCGTAGTACGCCGCAATCCACGGGTTCTGCTTGCCGTCGTACACGATCTCGCGGTACGGCTCGTCGGAAAGCAGGTAGATGGTCTGTCCCAGCTCCTTCGACTTGCGCCGCAGCAGCGCGGCCAGGGCGATTATGGAGTCCTTCGTGTACACGGCGCCCGTGGGGTTGTTCGGCGTGTTGATGATGACCATGCGCGTCTTGGGGTTGATGGCCTCCTCGATCGCGTCGATGTCCAGCTGAAAGGTCTCGGGCTCCGTGGGGACCTCCACCACGTTGCAGTGCCACGCCTGCACCCACATGCGGTACTCCGCGTAGTACGGCGTGGGGATGATGACCTCCTCGCCGGCCCTGGTGGTCGCGGCGATGGTCGAGGTTATGGCGCCCGCGCAGCCCGCGGTCATGGCAATCTCGCCGGCACGCGCGTGCGCGTCGAACCTGCGGTTGAGGTTTGCGGCCACGGCCTGCCTCGTGGTGAGGTAGCCGTTGTTTGGCGGGTATCCGTGCAGGTCGACGGACTCGTACTCCTCAAGGGCCTCGCGAATGGCCTCCGTCACCTGCGGCGACACGGGCACGTTCGGGTTGCCTATGGAGTAGTCCCAAAAGTCGGTCACGCCCTGCTGCTTGAGCTCCATGGTCTGCTCGAACACCTCGCGAATGGCCGATTTGCCGGCCCCGAGGTCGTACATGAGGGAATCTACGCCGTCTGCCATGCTGCCTCCGCTCTGGTCGCATCGTACGGCACAAGCTTCCCGCGCGCATGTTACCGAGGCGCTACAGGAGTTGATAGCGACGTGTTAAATCGCCGCACACCGCGCGTAACGCCGCGCACGGCCGGCGCCGCCCAAGGGCGTCCAGACGAGAAGGACCCGGCGCCATGTCTGGCACCGGGTCCCGTGCGTTGCTCTTCTCCCCTGGGGATGCCCCCGGGGTTCATGCCGGCACGCCTAAGGCAGGCGCGTCGCTAGTCGACGACGGCCTCGTTCTGGGCGTCCTCCTCGGCGATGACCTTGGCCTTGACCGAGATCTTCTCCTGGGACATGGCGTCCTCGTAGTGCTTCTTGCCGTCGGGATACATGTTCAGCCACAGCTCCTCGGCCTTCGGCGCCCATGCCTCCGCATACGGCTTCGTGCGAGCGCACACGTCTGCCGCGGACTCCGGCGTCACGTACTCCGTGCACTTCGCGTCCGCCTCGTCCACGATCTGCGTCAGCAGGCCGGAGTTCTCGAGCATGGGGCACGGCTCCAGCAGGTTGTCGTTCCAGGGGTAGTGCGCGCGGTATGCCTGGAAGATCGGCTGGTGCAGGCACTCGAGCCAGTTGCCGTTCTCCTTGAAGTTCGCGTTGGAGTAGTGGATGAAGACGCACGGCTCCACGTCGCCGCGGGCGTTCACGTGGCAGTACACGCGGCCGCCGGCGATGCAGCCACCCACGAACTCGCCGTCGTTCTGGAAGTCCATCGCGAAGATCGGGTAGCCCTCGTCGCCCACGGAGCGCACCCAGCGGATGCGGTTGAACATGTACTCGCGCTGCTCGACGGTGGGCATGAGGTCCGCGTTCGCGCCCTCGCCCACGGGCATGTAGTGGAAGTACCAGGCGTAGCGGCAGCCCTTGTCGATGAGGAGCTTGAAGAACTCGTCAGAGCTCACGCGCTCGGTGTTCGCGCGCGTGTAGCACGTGGAGGTGCCGTACAGCAGTCCGTACTTGTGCATGCGGTCGAACGCGTCCATGACCTCCTGGAACGATCCGTCGCCGCGGCGGCCGTCGTTCACGCTCGGCTCGTAGGACTCCAGCGACACGCTGAACACGATGTTGCCCAGCTTCTGCACCCTCTCGCAGAAGGCGTCGTCCACCAGTGACGCGTTCGTGAAGATGTTGAACAGGCTGGTGCTGTGCTTCTCGGCCAGCTTCAGCACGTCCTCCTTGCGCACCAGCGGCTCGCCGCCCGTGAGCATGAACAGGTGGGTGCCCAGGTCCTCGGCCTGGCTCACCAGGCTGTCCATCTCGTCATACGTCAGGTTCAGGCGGTTGCCGTAGTCGGCGGCCCAGCAGCCCACGCAGTGCTTGTTGCACGCGCTCGTCGGGTCAAACAGGATGATCCAGGGCACGTTGCACTGGTACTTGTCCGCGTTGGCGGTGGTGTTGCGCAGGCCACGGAACGCCGCCTCGTAGCCGCCGTTAAGAATCGCGGTCTTCAGCACGTGGGGGTCGGTCTCGTCAATCACGCTGAACAGGAACTTCTCCCACTTGGAGCCGGGACGCAGGCCCTTTCTCAGGCCGCGGATGGCGCCGGGCGAGGTGTCCTTCAGGAGCTTCTCCGCCATGTCGATCAGGTGGTCGATGTTCTTCTCGCGGTCTTCGCCGGAGGCACTCGCAATGATCTTGTCGAGCACCACGCTGAAGGCCTTGCGCTCCGCAGCGTGCGCGATCTTGGACTGCATAGGCACTTCCTCTCCTTCGGGAGTCCCGGGCACTGCCCCAGTTTTCGACTCCCATTCAAAAACTTTGCCTAGCTTACTACTACCCAAATCGCCATGCAACGTACACACACGCACGATTGGCAACAAATGTTGCCTCAGCCACCACAAATCGCGCGGGCGAGAAAATCACGGGCGCTCCCCCGCGGCGCGCCCGCGGTTCCCTTCGCGCCATACGGGTGCGGGGAGGGTCGCCTAGGCAGCCCTCCCCGCTACTCGCGCATGTTCCGCGTCAGGCGCGAGCCTCCGGCGACGCGTATGTCGCGCCTACCCCCTGCGCTCGCGATGGCGACGCGCGAGGCCCAGCGCCACGGCCAGCGCGCCAAGCGTGCCAAGCGCCGCAGGCATCGCGGCGCTGTTGGCGTCGCCGGTCTTCGGCAGCACGGAACGCACGGCACTCGCCGCCCTGCTCACCACGGACGTGGCCCTGCCCGCAGGCGCGGACGGCGTCTTGCCAGAGGCGCTCGGTGCCGGCTCGTCGGCACTTCTCACCGTGAGCGTGCCCATGTCATACGTCACGTCGTAGTTGGACTCCTTTGCCGTGCCGTCCCACACGACCGTCGCGGTGTTCTGGGAGGTGCCGACCTCCTTCTGGCCGCCCGTCACATTCAGGGTCGCACTCTCTCCGTTCACGAGGCCGGATATCGTGCCCTTCGCCGTCAGGACCTTGCCGTTGCGCGTCGTGGTGGCAGACTCGGTCCTCACCGTAAGCGGAGCCTTCTTTATCTGGTAGGACGCCGTTGCGTCGCCCTCGTAGTTGCCCTTGCCAGTCGCGGTCACGGTCACCTGGCCAGCGTTCGTCAGGTCGCCGCCATACGCAAGCGTGTAGTCAGTGCCCTCCGCAAGCACGTCGCCCGTCTTCGCATCCTTCACGGTCACGGGCTGACGCTGCTCCTTGCCGTCGTAGGTGACGTCTTTCGGGGCAACCACCTCAAGGCTCGACGTCACCTTCACCGTCGCCGCATCGGACGTCAGGGTGTGGCCACCCTCGTCGGTGACGGTGACCCTGTACTGGGTCGTGCCGGCATGGGACGTGTCGGGCACCAGCGTGGCGCCGTCGGCAGCGTCACGAGCCTTCGCCGCGGGACGGGCGCCAGCCCAGGTCTTGCCGTCCGTGGACTTCTCCCACTTGAAGGTCACGCTGCCGGTCGCATTCGCCACCTCGACGGAAAGCGGCGTTGCCGCGTCGCCCACCTTGTACTCGGCGCCCACCGGCTGCTTCGTGATGGACATCGGAAAGCTGACCACGAACTTCATCGAGGTCGAGCCCTCGTCGGTGGAATATACGCTGATGCCGGTGTCCGTCTTCGCGGCGGGGTCGTCGGACCCCTTGTAGAGCGAGAGCTTGCTCGCGCCGTACGCCGCGTGCTCCGTCGCGTTCAGGAACGGCGCGTACAGGTTCGGCGAGCCCGCGGACCACTCGAAGTAGTTCTCCATGACGCCGGGGCGGTGCGTCTTCACGTTCACCGTGTTGGCAAGGCCGGCCTCGACGCCTGTCATGCCGGGATACCCGCACTTCGTCGCGATGCCGTTGTCAACGTGCCACACCACGATGCCGCCGGTCGGGTTCTTGATCGTGTTGTCGCCATTCATGTACATGGGCTCCATGCCGGCGTCGAACGACGCGTACTGGCGGTTCTCGATCAGGTAGTACTCGTCGTCGCTCACGTGGATGATGTAGCACTTGTAGCCCGCCGGGTCGGTCTCGGACGTCGCCGTGTAGGTACCGCTCTTCGTGATCTCCTCGGGAGTGACGTATCCCAGCAGGTAGCGGTCGTACGGGTCGAAGAACGTCGGGCGGTACTCGCCGCTCGTGGTCTTGCCGTACGAGCCGTAGTCCATGATGGAGAGGTACATGGTGGAATAGTTGTCCCACGCGCCACTGTCATACGTCGTGGAGTAGAGGTCCGGCATGCCCAGGAAGTGGCCGAGCTCGTGGCCAAGGGCTCCAATGCCGCTCTGGTGCTCCTCTCCCGCCGCCATCGACTCGCTCTCGGACTGCACGATGTAGCGGTCCACGCCCACCGTCTTGCCGTTTGCGCAGGTCACCTCATACGGGGCGCCCGTCTCCTCCGTAAAGGAGTACTGGTGCGACCATATGCCGTGGTGGCCTTCGGGGATGGAGCTCGTCGCGGCCTCGTAGCCGGCGAACACGACGCCCAGGCCAAGCTCATTCGCCTCGACCTTTCCGTCCCCGTCAGTGTCGTACTGCGAGAAGTCCACGTACTGGGCCGCAGCCTTCACGGCCTCCTGCATGTCCGCGATGTAGTCCGCGTCGCCCGGGGTGAACGGGTCGGGGTTGCCGTAGTCGCGGTCTAGCGTCACGTGAACCACGCCGTCGTTCGCCCTGTCGGCGGAGTTCGTGTTGCCGCCGTTGCCGTAGGCGCTGGACTCCTCCGCCGGACGCCAGGTGAACTTGCCCTCGGAGGAGGTGGCGTACAGGGACGACACGCTGTACTCGCCCGTGAAGAACGTCTTGTTCCAGTCGTAGTCGTCGCGGTAGGGCTCGTCCTTGAAGCCCACCACGATGGTCAGGAGCGGAAGCGAGGTGCTCGCCTTGGGGGCGGCGCTTCTCATCAGCTTCTTCGGCGCGGTCGGGGCAGTCGTGCCCTGAGTCTTCCGGACGTCCGAAACCGTGATGGGCTGGGACGCCGTCGCGTCGCTTCCGGTCTTGCCAGAGTAGGTGTGGCCGCCCAGCTGGTAGTACGCCGCACGGGCCGCGTCACCGGAAAGTGCGTCTGCGTCGATTGCGCCGGCGTCCGCGGCGGCCTGCGCGTCAGACCCAAGCGCAAGGCCGGAGCCGGAGCCCACCACCTGACGCCACGTGCCGCTGTCCGGGTCCCGCTGCACCACCACGCCGGCGGAGTTCGTGGCGTAGTGGAACCACTCGTCCCCGTGCGTCGTGATGCTCGCGGTGGACCCATCGGGCTGCGCGACCCTCACCGGCTGGTTGTACGCGGGTATCGCGAGCGCAGGTGCCGCCGAGCCCAGCGCGAGCGCAAGGCCCAGCGCCGCGCCCACCGCCGCGCGCATGACGCGGCTTCGTGGTGCGACGCCCTCCTCACATCCTTCGGTCATCACTCCTCCTTTGCAAATGGGCCGCACGCCCGCGGCCGCGTACCGGAACCTCTAGAGTCCAGGTTAGATGGTGGAATTATCCAATAGTTGGCCTGCAGGTTACCAAACGCGACCTTAAGATGCCCCAAAACGTTCCTAAGCGGTGCGATGGCGGCGGCGCACGGCCCGCACACATCCGGGGCAAGGCCGCGGCCCCCTAACCCGGCGCGCCGCTACAATTGCAGAGAAGAACGCGGGCACGCGCCCGCAAGGACCACGTACGTTCGCGAGGTTACATGGGCTACAAGACCTACACCTGCCCCATCGCAAAGTCGTGCGGCGGCTGCGAGTGGCTTGCCGTTCCGTACCCCATCCAGCTGCGGCGCAAGCAGGAGCTGGTGGAGGGGCTGCTGGGCGGCATGGCGCGCGAGGACGGGTGCCGCGTGGCGGCCATCCGCGGGATGGACGAGCCCGTAGCGTACCGCCACAAGGCGGCGACGCCGTTCGCGCCCGGCAAGGGCGGGCGCGTGCGCTCTGGATTCTATAGCGCGGGCACGCACCGCATCGTGGCGTGCGGCAGCTGCCTGGTGGAGGACCCCAGGGCGCGCGGCATCCTGGAGGACGTTGCGCGCGTGGCGCAGGAGCTGGGCATACGCCCGTACCAGGAGGACCGCGGGCGCGGCACGCTGCGCCACGCCGTCGTGCGCTGCGGGTACGCCACGGACGACGTGCTGCTGACCGTGGTGGCAAACGGGCAGCGCCTGCCGCGCGAGGAAGAGTTCGTGCGCCGCATGGCGCAGCTGCACCCAGAGGTCACGTCCATCGTGCTGAACGTGAACCAGCGCCGCACCAACGCGATCCTGGGACGCGAGTGCCGCACGCTCATGGGTCCCGGCACCATGGAGGACGCGCTTTTGGGCTGCACGTTCCGCATTGGGCCCACGAGCTTCTATCAGACGAACCCCCGCCAGACGGAGGTCCTGTACCAGCTGGCCATAGACGGCGCGCGGCTGAGCGGTGGCATGCGAGTGCTGGACGCGTACTGCGGGTGCGGCACCATCGGCATCTGCGCGGCGTCGCAGGCGCAGGCAGCCGGCGCTAACGTGCGCGTAGTGGGTGTAGAGCAGGTGGCGGGCGCCGTGCGGATGGCGCGCGGCAACGCGAGGGCGAACGGCCTGGCAGACAGCTGCGAGTTTGTGCGCGCGGACGCCACGGCCTACATGGAGGGCGTCGCGCGCGAGGGTCGCGACGCCGGGTTCGACGTTGTGGTGATGGACCCGCCGCGCGCGGGCTCCACGCCGGAGTTCCTGGCGGGCGTGGCGCACCTCGCTCCCAGCCGCGTGGTCTACGTCAGCTGCAACGTGAAGACGCAGGCACGGGACCTCGCACTTCTCCGCCAGCACGGCTATGCGATGGAGTCCGCGGTGCCCGTGGACATGTTCCCGCACACGAAGCACGTGGAAAGCGTCATCACGCTCGTTCGGCGCTAGCAGCGCCGCGCGCGGCAGGCACGCGCCAGCCGCTAGGCCCGGCGTGGCGATTTCATCATTATTGCGACGATTTGCCGCGCGGGCATTGCCCATGCCCCCGCAAAGTGCCAGCCTTTCTTCGGCCCCGTCCCCGGGGCCGATATTTGGCGGTTCGTACGTAAAGAGGCATTCTCATGGCACCAGAAAGCAACGCGACGCTCAGTCGCAACCCGTTTGGCTACCACAGGCGCCGCTGGTGGGTGGGGCTGACGGCGTTCGTGTTCCTGTTCCTCATAGGACCGCTCGCCATGTTCGGCGACATGGACCGCGGAACCATCCACCACGCGTCGCAGCTCGCGGAGCACTACCAGACCATGCTCCTGTGCTTCTCGCTCCTTCTTCTGTACCTGGTGCCGTTCTTTGTGTTCGTGCGCTACACGCGCATGCGCGCGGGCGTACCGCGCTGGCTTGTGGTGCTGGCGTTCGCAAGCGGACTCTTCATCCCCGGCTGGATCGCCGGCGAGCTCAACGACGCCGCCGACGTGCTGCTGCGCGCGGCCACGTCCAAGGCCTTCGTCAGCACGTGGGGCGATGCCGTCGAGGCGCCGCTGGTGGAAGAGACGCTCAAGCTCCTCACCGTGCTGGCGGTGCTGGGCCTTGCCGGACGCCACGGAGGCCGCGACTGGCTCGTGGGCGGCATGTGCGTGGGCATGGGCTTCCAGCTCAACGAGGACCTGGGCTACATAGTGGACCAGGTTGCCTCGGCGCACCACGGGTACGAGACCGCGGTCGCGGTCACGCTCGGAGACCGCGTCTCGGGCGCGCTCGTCTCGCACTGGACGTACACGGCGCTCGCGGCCGTCGCCGTCTGGCTGTTCTTCTGCCAGCGCCGACGCCTGCGCGGGCTTCTGCTCGTGCTCGCCCCGCTGCTGAGCCACGCCGCGTGGGACACGCCCCTCAGCGACGCAGGAGCCCTGTTCGAGGCGCTCATCTGCCTTATCGCGGCCATCCCGTTCCTGTATGCTTGGGGCGACATCACGTTTGACGGTGGGCGCCGCCTTTCCGCACCGTGCCCCAAGCGGCGCAAGCGGCACGCGGCCCACGGCACGCCCGGCTCGCAAGACGCCCGCGAGGACGCCGCGCCGGGCGAGAAGGACGCGGGCTTGGCGCCGCAGCCCCCACGGGGCCTGTAGCCGGCACAAGGGGCGGGAGGTTCTGTCATGCGAGGTGGCGACGCACGGGAAGATGCGCGCAAGGCAGCCGCAAGCGGCGCACGCGCAACCGCAAGCCCCTACGACCTTGGCACTCCCCTCCCGCGCGACTACCCGTACGAGCCCCGCGGTCGCAGGCTTGCGGACGGTGCCCTTGCCACGCTCGCCCTGCTGCGTGTCGCGGCGGCAGCGCTCGCGTTTGCCGGGCTCGCGTGGTGCGCGAACACGTGGCTGTCAGCCACCTCGCTTGGTGCCGCAATCATAGCCGTCCTGTGCGTCACGCTTGCCGCGCTCATCCTCGGGCGCGGCCTCGAGTATGCCGCCGGCGCGGCGTTTGGTCGCGCGTCGCTTCGCCTTGCGCCAGACGCGCGCCACGACTACGTGCTGCGCGCGTTCCGCAGGGGGCGCCGCTCCGCAAGCACCACGCCGCGTTTCCTGCTCGCTCTTGCGCGGCTAGACATCCTCAGGGGGCAACCCCATCTTGCCGGCGACGCCCTCTTGCGCGTAGACACCTCCCATCTGAACCCAGACCGCCTGAAGCTCCTGTACCTGCTGCAGACCGTCACGGCAATACAGCTGCAAGAAGACGCCCGTGACGCGGCAATCCGCTACGCAGGAATCGCAGGCGAGAAGGACGCGGACTTCCCGCCCGAAGACGCGGTCCTTGGCTGGGCGCAATCCACGGCTGACGGCCGCGCGCCCGAGGACGCGACCCTGCACGATGCCTGTGCAAGGGCGCTGCAGCCACGCCGCCGCAAGCCGCTTCTGGTGGTCGCACTCTCCGTCATGCTGGCACACTGCCTCTTCTTCGCGGGCGTCGTCACCGGGGTCGACGCCACGGGCAGCTGGCGCCTGCACGTGGGATACCAGACGGTCGCTGGCCTGCTGACCTCGTCGTCCATCGTGGCGCTCGCAATCGTGGGCGTCGTTCTTCTCGCCCGGTGGCGCACGCGCCGGGATGCGCCGCAAACGCGCGGGCGCAAGGTCGCGCAAGTCGTGGGCTCGTGCCTTGTGGTCGTGGCTGTCACGTGCCTTGCGCTTGTTGTCGCGATCGGGACGCTCTTCGCAACGGATGGGACGGAGCGCGTCATCGTGCGCGGCGTGCGACTTGATTCTGCCGATGGGCGTCCGTACGACTACTTCGCGATCGACACGGAGGAAAGCTATGGTTCGAGCCGCCTCACCACGTATTGGCGCACGCGCGACCCCTTTGTGATGCAAGAGTGGTCGCCGGCACAGGTGTATGACGCGAAGGCATGGCGCGAGACGATTGCAAACGGCGGCGACTCCGGCTCTGGCACGACCGATAGCTCGACGTCCGCGACGGGGTCCGCGGGAAGCTCGGCCGTCACGTCCGATACTGACACGTCAGAATCCGCCATCTCGTCTGCGCTCGAAGACCAGATGCGCGCGGTCGCAAGGTATCTGCAAAAGAGGGGCGTCGTGCCCGGCACAAGCAAGCCCGCGCTCTCCTTCGACGCAAAGGGCCATGCATATGCAAGTCTGGGCACGCAGGACCAGACCGCGGGCGGCAAGGTCGTCGTGGTCGAGTACGTGCTGAAAGACAACGGCGAGTCCGAGCAGCCTTCCGGCACGGCGCAGGAACTCGTGCTGGAGCGCACGTATCCCAACGGCGAAGGCGATGCGGAGCTCGTGGGCTTCTACCTGGTGGACCACCAGACGCTTGCCGTCACGGACGAAAACAGGACGTCCTGGTAGGGACGCCCTGCTCTCGCATCTGCCTTTCGTCTGTCTGCACGCGCTGGGCGTGTGCAGCGCGCGCCGGCCTGACGCGCCTCGCTATGCGCCCGCCGACGGGTCGACCACGACCTTGTTGCCCTCCACGTGCACGCGGCCCTCTGCCAGAAGCTGGATGGTATCGGGGTACAGCTCGTGCTCGATCTCGTGGATGTGGGCCTCGAGCGTGTCCACGTCCCAGCCCTCCTGCACGGGCAGCGCGCGCTGCGCGATGATGGGGCCGCAGTCGTACTTGTCGTCCGCGAAGTGCACGGTCACGCCCGTGACCTTCACGCCGTAGTCGAACGCGTCCTGGATGGCGTGCGCCCCCTTGAAGCTGGGCAGCAGCGCCGGGTGCAGGTTCACCACGCGGTTCTCGAACGTGCGCAGAATCGGCGCGTGCACCATGCGCATGTAGCCCGCCATGATCACGTAGTCGACCTTCTCGCGCACCAGCGTGGAGGCAATCACCTCGTCCGCCGTGATCGGGTCGGCGTACACCTCCTTGCTCAGGGTCATGGTCTGGATGCCCGCGGCCTCCGCGCGCTTCAGTCCGTACGCGCTGGGGCGAGAAGAGATGACGATCGCGACCTCGGCGTCGAGCGTGCCTGCGGCGATCCTGTCGATTATGGCCTGGAGGTTCGTGCCGCTGCCGCTGATGAGGACGCCCAGCCGTATGGACCTGCGCTCCTGGCTCATCGGTAGGTCACCTTGCCCTCTCCCTTCACGCACTCGCCCATCACGAACGGCGCGAAGCCCTGCGCCACCAGGTCCTCGCACACCTCGTCCACGTCGTTGGGGTCGCAGATGATGCTCATGCCCACGCCCATGTTGAACGTCTTGTACGCCTCGTCCGGGGTGAGGCCGGCGGCCTTCACGCAGTAGTCGATGATGGGCGGCACGTCCCACGCGGGACCGTCGGCGCCGCCGCGGTCCACCACGGCGTCCACGTCCGCCGGCAGTGCGCGGTTCAGGTTCTCGGTGATGCCGCCGCCCGTGATGTGCGCCATCGCGTGGATGGGGGCGCCGGCCTTCAGCGCGGCCACAAGGCCGCCCGCATAGATCGTGGTCGGGCGCATCACGGCGTCGGCAAGGGACTCGCCGCCCAGCTCGGGCAGCGGAGTCTCGAGCTCCTCGACCGTCTTGCCCTCGATGGCGACCTTACGCACCAGGCTGTAGCCGTTGGAGTGGATGCCGGAGCTCGGCAGGCCCAGGATCACGTCGCCCTCGTGCACCAGGTGCGGCCCTATCATCTTCGGGCGGTCGACCACGCCCACCACAAAGCCGGCCAGGTCGTAGTCGTCGGGGTCCATCACGCCGGGGTGCTCGGCCATCTCGCCGCCCACAAGGGCGCAGCCGGACTTCTTGCAGCCGTTCGCGATGCCCTTCACGATCTTGGCCACGTGCTCGGCGCGCAGCTTGCCGATCGCGACGTAGTCCAGGAAGAACAGCGGCTCCGCGCCGATGGGCACCACGTCGTCCACGCACATGGCCACCAGGTCCTCGCCCACGGTCTCGTGGCGGTCCAGCAGCTGGGCGATCGCGAGCTTCGTGCCCACGCCGTCGGTGCCGGATACGAGCACGGGGTCCTCCATGTCCTTGAAGCCCCTCATGCTGAAGCACGAGCCAAACCCGCCCAGGCCGCCAATGACCTCCGGACGGTTCGTCTCCTTCACGGCCGCCTTGATGGCGTCCACCGCACGTGCGCCCTCGTCTACGTCCACGCCGGCGTCGGCGTAGGTAATGTGCTTGGGCTGAGTCTCCATGCTCTTCTCCTCCGTGTGTTGCGCAGGGCGCTGGCCCCGCGCACCGGCTGCAGCGTATGTCTCAAGTCTATCAAGTTCCAACGGCGGCGCCGCGTGCGCGGCGCTTTACGCGCACATTGTTTACGCGACGCGCCCGCAGGCAGACGGCACGTCCGCCCCCTTAGGCCCCGTCCGTTGTGCCGGAGGCCGAAGCGTCCTGCGCAGACGCGCCCGTCGCCGCCGCGGCCTCGCTCTTTGGCACGCACAGCATGACGGCGCGGCCGTGGCCAAAGTCGTAGTTGCACGTCACGAGCGTGAGCACGTGGCTCGTGCCACCTATGATCTGCTGCGCGTCCGAGCGCTTCGCGACCGCCTTTGCGAGCGTCTTGTTCAGGTATGCGTGGAAGTCGTCGTTCGAGGCAAACGTGAACGTGCGCAGGTCGTCGTCGTAGTCGCTCTTGATGATGTACAGCAGCAGCGGCTCGAGCTCCCACGCCTTGTTGTTGCGGTCCACGTACCAGACCGTCTTCACCTTGTCGAAGTTCTCCTGCTTCTTGAGGTCGTCCAGCGGCGCGAACATCTGCCCGTCGTTCAGGTGGTGCCCGTAGATCAGCGACTGGGCGTCCACCATGCCCGGCTTCGTGTTCTTGCAGTCCAGGAACACCTGGCCGCCCACGCTGTACTCGCCCGTCGCGGACGTGCGCAGGTACGTGTTGTTCGTCTTGCCCTGGTACACGGGGAAGCTCATGCTCGTCCCCACGACGTCCACCCAGCCCACGATGTCGTCGTTCACGGCCTCCAGCGCAGCAAAGTCTATCTTCGGCGCGCCGTTGTCCTCGCTCACCTGGACGTTGGCGACCTTCTGGAGCTTCTCGTTGCTCTGCCGGGTGTGGCTGTACTCGCTCTGCGCGTGGAAGTACAGGTATCCTGCCGTGGCGAGAAGGGCTATGCCAACCACCAGGAAGATGGTGCTTAGGACGTTGCGCAGTCCGCGCTTGCGCCTTGGGCGGCCCTGGTCGCCGGCCGCCCCATGCCCGTCGCGGGCGACGGCCTTGGCGGTGTGCCCGTCGCGGGCGGCCGTCGCGGCGCCCCGCGTGGGCGTCAGCGGCTCGAAGCCCACGGCGCCGTGCTCCATCGCCGGCGCCGCGGCAGGCGCCTGCGCCGTGCCCTCGGGCCCTTGAGCTCGCGTGTGCTTTCCCATCGTCACTCCTACCAAGGTCTCGGCGGGGCGCCAGGCACCGCCGCCTTCGTTTCCAACGCACCATTCTTGCACGTTTGGACCGGGCTCGGCCACAAACGACGCGAGGCGCCCACAAACGGGCGCCTCGCGCTGCACGGCTTTCGCGTTGCCTAGGCCTCGGCCATCTGCCTCTTCAGCTCCACAATCTTCTCGCGGTACTCCGGCATGGTCGCGCCCAGGATCTGGGTCGCATAGATGGCCGCGTTCTTGGCGCCGCCAATGGCGACGCACGCCACGGGCACGCCGGACGGCATCTGCACCATGGACAGCAGGGAGTCCATGCCGCCGAGGTCGGAGGTCTTCATGGGCACGCCCACGATGGGCAGCGGCGTGTACGCCGCGACGACGCCGCCCAGGTGCGCGGCCTTGCCCGCCGCCGCGATGATCACCTTGATGCCGCGGTCTGCCGCAGTCGAGGCCCACTCGTGCACCTTCGCGGGCGCGCGGTGCGCGGACGCGATGACCAGCTCGTAGGGAACGCCCAGCTCGTCCAGCTCCTTCGTGCACGCCTCCATTGCCGGCATGTCCGACTTGGAACCCATGATGATTCCGACGACAGGCTGCTCTGCCATGCTTGACCTCCAAGGTCTCGTGTTCGTCTCTTCGGAAGGCGTCCGCCAGCCGGCTCCCGCGCCGACGGTCGCTACAGACAGTATAGGTTCGGCAGCGTCAGTTTCCAGCGCCCGTGCCCGTCGCCGCACCGGAGGCGCCCTTCTCGCCCGTTGCGCTCGAGGCGTCGTCCGTGGTGGGGGCGTCCCCCGTGGACTTGCCGTCGGCACCGGAGGTCAGCACGCCCAGTATGCCGCCGGAGTCGCCGTCCCCGCCGCTTGAGGACTTGTCGTCCGCGCTCGGGCCAAACACCTGGTCGAGCACGCCGTTCGTGATGGACTTGCGCAGCTGCTTCTCCGTCGCGGAGTCCACGCCCGTGATGGAGCAGTTGAAGCGCACGCCCTGCGCGGTCGACGTCTTGGTCCAGATGAACGTCATGAGGGTCTTCTGCTCGCCCGTGGGCTTGAGGTAGCCAAAGAACCTGGACGTCTGGATCTTGCCCGCCTTGCTGACGTGGACGTTCACGTTGTAGATGACGGTGTTGATGTCCGGGTTCATGAGGGCGTTCGTCGCGAGCGCGGCCGCCTGGATCTGCGAGGTCGAGAACACGCCCAGCACGTCGGACGAACTCGTGTCCGTCACGGTCACCTCGATGCGGTGGGAGTTCTCGTCCGCCTCCTGCACCGAGAAGTCCTCCGGAAACTGCGTGTAGCCGTTGCCCCACTCCACGCCGTTGCTCATCGCGGCGACGACGCTCGAGATGCTGGCGTCGTTGCCAAGGCTGCGCGTGCTGACGCGCCGCACCACGCCGCAGGAGACCTGCAGCGTGACGACGGCCAGGAAGAACACCACGAGGAAGATGGTCGTGGTGCGGGTCATGACCTCGCCCACGTTCGAGCCGGAGGGGTCCTTGTCTGAAAGCGGGTCCACGTCGACGCCATGGCGCCCCTGGCTGCGCATCTTGCGCTGGCGCGCCGCGGTCTCCTCGTTGGTGTGGCCCGTCTCGTCCACGGTCGAGAAGAGCTTCTCCGCGTCTGCGGCGTCAAGGGTGCCCCGCCTGCGAGCCTTTCCCCCCAACTTTGCCATGAAGCCTCTTCCTGCCGCGGGCCACGCCCGCCCCGTCAATCGGTCCCGTTACAATCAATCCCGTTAAGTATATTGCTACCGCGCGTCCGCGCCCTGCGGGGACAGCCGGTGCGCAACCGCATCACATATGAGCGCGCCCACCACGGTCTTCGCATCCTCGATCCTGCCGTCGAGCACGGCGTCCACCAGCTCCGACAGGTCCACGAGGTCGACGTTTATGAACTCGTCCGCGTCCGGGCTCGACTCCGCCAGCGTCAGGCCCGTCGCCATGTAGATGTGGATGAGCTCGTCCGCGAACCCCGCCGCCGTGGCGATCGTGGTGAGAAACGCCATCTTCTGGGCGCGCATGCCCGTCTCCTCCGCAAGCTCGCGCTCCGCGCAGTCCAGCGGGTCCTCGCCGGGGTTGAGCTTGCCGGCGGGAATCTCGACCGTGACGCGGCCGAGCGCGGAGCGGTACTGCCGCACGAGGCAGATGCGCCCGTCGTCCGTGAGGGCGACGATCGCGACGGCGCCGGGATGGCGCACGACGTCGCGGTCTGCCTCCGCGCCGTCCGGCAGCCGCACGCGCAGGCGGTCGATGTTGAACACGCGCCCCTTGAACACCACGTCCTCCGCAAGCACGTGCTCGCTCAGGTCCGCGTCGCGCGGGTCGTCGTCGCCCAGGACCAGGTGCCTGCGCTCCGGCGCGCCGGAGTGGTGGTCGTGCCTGCTCCTGTCGCCGTCGTACGTCAGGGCGTCCACCCCCTCGGCCATGCTCGATATCGCGTGGTCAAGGGCGCCGGCCGTGCCGTCGTCGAGCGCCACCAGGTGCTCCTCGCCCAGAAGCGCGTCGTCGTCCTCGTCCAGCGTGACGTCTACCTCGTCAGAGCCCTCATTCTTCTCGTCTTTGGACATGCGTTGCCTCCCGGATAAAAAGTCGCGGCACCACGCGGCGCCGCGACTGCTGGCCTACACGCTCATGGTACCCAGGCGCGCGCTACAGGTTCGCGCGGCCCTTGATCGCCTTGATGCCGATGTCGTGGCGGTACGTCTTGCCCTCGAAGAAGATCTTGTCGCACGCCTCGTACGCCTTGTTGCGGGCGTCCTCGAACGTGGGGGCCACGGCCGTGACGTCGAGCACGCGGCCGCCGTTAGTGTACACGGCGCCGTCCTCGCCGAGCTTGGTGCCCGCATGGTAGACGGTCACGCCGTCCATGGCGTTTGCGTCGTCGATGCCGCAGATGAGCTTGCCCTTCTCGTAGGAGCCGGGGTAGCCGGCGCTCGTGAGCACGACGGAGACGGCCCAGTCGTCGTCCCACGAGACCATGTCGGGGCTGAGGGTGCCGTCGTCGCACGCGAGGAAGCACTCGACGAGGTCGCCCTTCATGCGGGGCAGCACGACCTGGGTCTCGGGGTCGCCGAAGCGGGCGTTGAACTCGAGGACCTTCGGGCCGTCCTTCGTGAGCATGAAGCCGCCGTACAGGCAGCCGCTGTAGGGGTTGTCCTCGCGGGCAAGCTCCGCCACGACCTTCTCCTCTATCTGGACCATCTGCTCAAGCTCGCCGGGCAGCAGGATGGGCACCGGGGAGTACACGCCCATGCCTCCCGTGTTGAGGCCGCGGTCGCCGTCGAGCGCGCGCTTGTGGTCCTGGGAGGTCGCGAGGGGCACGACGGTCTTGCCGTCCGTGAGGGCCAGAAGCGAGCACTCCGGACCCTCGAGCATCTCCTCGACGACGACGAGGGAGCCCGCGTCGCCAAACGCGTTGAAGCACTCGTGGACGCCGTCGAGGGCCTCCTCGGTGGTCTGGGCGACGATGACGCCCTTGCCGGCGGCGAGGCCATCGGCCTTGATGACGATGGGGCCGCCGACCTTGCGCACGTACTCCGCGCACGCGGCCTCGTCCGTGAACGACTCGTACCTGGCCGTGGGGACGCCGGCGCGCTCCATGACGTCCTTGGCGAACTTCTTCGAGCCCTCCATCTGCGCGGCCTTGCCGCTGGGACCGAAGACGGGGATGCCCTCCGCACGCACGGCGTCGGCCACGCCTGCGACGAGCGGCGCCTCCGGGCCTATCACCACGAGGCCGATGCCGTTCTCGCGGGCGAAGCGCGCGACCGCGGCAGGATCGTTCTGGTCCACGTCCACCTTCTGGGCGAGCTGGTACATGCCGCCGTTGCCCGGCGCCACGAACAGCCTCCCGGCGCGCGGGGACTGGGCGAGCTTGACCAGCATGGCGTGCTCGCGCCCGCCGGAACCTAGGAGCAGGATGTCTACCTTGTGGTCTTGTGAAGCCATGGTGCCCTCCTTGGGCTAGACGTGAATGTGGCCTTAGGCCTGACGTGCCTGAAGGATCGAGGATGCCTCCTCGGCGGTGATGAGCGATGCGGGCGCATAGGCGATTCCCACGGCGCCGACGCCGATCTGGGCGCAGGTGGAGGGGTTGGCCCTGAGACGCGTGGCGCAGGCGGACTCGAACTCGTTCGTGTCGAGCGGCTTCTCGAGCTTCTGCAGGACCTTGGGGTCGCCGGAGTAGACCTCGGCGTACGTGATGGGCCCGACCTTTGCGGAGTAGCGGCTGAGCGTGCGCGCGAGCACGCCCGCGAGACGCGCCGTGTCAGAGGAGGTGGTGATCTCCTCCGCTTGGCCGTCGGGCGTGATCTTGACGAGGCCGCGCACGCCGAGCGCGCGGCGCTGCAGCTGGCTCATGTGGCCGAGTATGCCGCCGCGCTTGTGGCCGATGCCGTTTGACGGATTGGCGTCCGCCGTGGGGACCATGAGCATGCGCGACGCCGCGGACAACGCCTGCGCGCGCTCCACGGCCTCGTAGGAGTCCATACCGGCGTTCCTGTCCAGCACGAGCCGCGCGAACACGAGCGCGTACTCCGCCGAGGCCGCGTGGGTGTCGATCACCGTGACGCGCGCGCCCTGCACCTTCGAGACGGCGCTGCGCGCGACCTCGCACACGTCCCTCATCTGGGACGAGACGTGCAGCGAGACGATGTGCTCGCACCCCTGCTCCGCAAGGGCCTGGTACACGGTCAGGAAGTCGACCTCGGACGGCGAGTAGGTGTTGATCTGGCCGCGGTGCTTGGTGTACTCGCGGTAGAACGTGGGGGTGTCGATGTCGAGGCAGTCGCGGTACTGCTCGTGCCCCATGCGCACGATGAGCGGTACGAGGGCGACCCCCGCCCTCTCCAGCGTGGAGAGGGGGAGGTCGCACGCGCTATCGCACACTATCGCGAACTTTCTGTTGGAAGTGCTGGCGGTCACGCTGGCCTACTTCCAGTAGCGGTCGATCGTCTGGTCGCGATCGGGGCCGACGGTGATGATGGAGACGCGCACGCCCGCGAGCTGCTCGAGGAAGTCGACGTAGTCCTTCGCCTCGCGCGGGAGCTGGTAGAAGTTGCGAACGCCGGAGATGTCGCACTTCCAGCCGGGGAGGGTCTCGTACACGGGCTTCGCGTGATAGAAGACGCTCTGGTGCTCCGGCACGGTGGTGTAGCGCTTGCCGTCGCACTCGTACGCGACGCAGACCTTGATCTCGTCCAGGCAGCCCAGGACGTCCAGCTTCGTGATCGCGAGGTCCGTGAGGCCGTTGACGCGGGCGGCGTAGTTCACGACGACGCCGTCGTACCATCCGCAGCGGCGCTTACGGCCGGTGGTCACGCCATACTCGTGGCCGACCTCGCCCAGCTTGTCGCCCACCTCGTCAAACAGCTCCGTCGGGAACGGGCCGGAGCCCACGCGGGTGAGGTACGCCTTCGCGACGCCCAGCACGCGCTTGATCTGGGTGGGGCCGACGCCGGACCCCGTGACCGCGCCGCCCGCGGTGCAGTTGGAGGAGGTGACGAACGGGTAGGTGCCGTGGTCGATGTCGAGCATGGTGGCCTGCGCGCCCTCGAACAGGATGTTCTTGCCGGCCTCGAGCTGCTCGTTCAGGAAGAGCGAGCTCTCCACGATGTACGGGCGGATGCGCTCGGCAAACGGCAGGTACGACTCGCAGATCTGGTCGACCGTGTAGGTCGGGAGGTCGTAGACCTTCTCGAGGATGGGGTTGGTGTACGCAAGGGCCGCGTCCAGCTTCTCGCGGAAGATCTTCTCGTCCAGCATGTCCTGGATGCGAAGGCCGGTGCGGTTCATCTTGTCCATGTAGCAGGGGCCTACGCCGCGCTTCGTGGTGCCGATGAGGTTCTTGCCGAGCTTCTTCTCGTGCGCGCCGTCCAGGTCCTTGTGGTACGGCATCACGATGTGCGCGTTGCCGGAGATCTTGAGGTCTGCGCACGAGATGCCCTGGCCCTCGAGCACGTCGACCTCGCCGAGCAGGACCTCCGGGTCGACGATGCAGCCGTTGCCGATGACGGGATAGGTGCCCTTGTACATCACGCCGGAGGGAACCTGGTGCAGGGCGAGCTTGTGCCCGTTCGCGATGACTGTGTGGCCGGCGTTCGCGCCGCCGGCGTAGCGGCAGACGACGTCGTAGTCGCCGGAGATAAGGTCCGTGACCTTACCCTTGCCCTCATCGCCCCACTGTGTGCCAACCAGAACTGTTGCAGGCATTGCATCCTCCCTGTCGGGTCATGTTCACGTGTCGCGGCGCCGTGGCGCCGGCAGTCTCAGTATAGGCCACGAGAAGGACTTCCCGTTCTTCTCGTTACCTATGTTTGAGACTCTCAACGCATCTCTACGGATGGCCGGGCCACTAGTCGCCGTGCCTGGTGTCCACCTCGACGAACTTGGTGGAGCCGGGCAGGAACATGAGCGGCACGATGTTCAGCGGGCCGGAGCGGTTCTTCGCGATGATGAATTCCGTCACGTTCATGTCCGGGCGGTCGTCGCGCGCGGCCTCCTCCTCGGTCATGGAGCGGTCAAGCAGGATGACGATGTCGGCGTCCTGCTCGATGGAGCCGGACTCGCGCAGGTCGGACAGCTGCGGGCGCTGACCCTTGCGGTCCGTTACCTGACGGTTCAGCTGCGACAGCGCGATGACGGGCACCTCGAGGTCCTTCGCCATGATCTTGATGCCACGCGACATCTCCGAGACCTCGGTCGCACGGCTGTCCGCGCGGTGGCCCCCGGACGGCGGCGAGAGCAGCTGCAGGTAGTCGACCATGACCATGCCCTTGGGCTTGTCCTTCAGCATGCGGCGCGCCTTCGCGCGGATCTCCGTCACCGTCGTGCCGGGCGTGTCGTCGATCAGGATGTCCAGCTGGGAAAGGTCGCGGGTCGCGTCCAGGATGGTGCCCCACTGGTCGTCCTTTATCTTCGCGCCGCGGATGGCGGAAAGCGGGATCTTGGCCTGCGCGGACAGCAGGCGCTGCGCGATCTCGGTCTTGCTCATCTCGAGCGAGAAGAACGCGACGCTCGCGCCCGCGGCCGCCGCGTTGACGGCGAGGTTCAGCGCGAACGACGTCTTTCCTACGCCGGGTCGCGCGCCGATGACGACCATCTGCCCGGGTCGCAGGCCCTGCAGGCACGCGTCGATTCCCGGGTAGCCCGTCGAGACTCCCAGCGTGCCGTCCGGGTTCTGGCACATCTCGCCCAGCTCGGTGTAGAGGTCGCCCATGACCTCCGTGAGCGTGGAGTAGCTGTCGCCGATCTCGCGGTTCGTGACTCCAAGGAGCAGGTTCTCCGCGGTGTCCACGACCTCCTTCGTGTCCTCCGGCGCGTCAAACGCAAGCGCCGTGATCTTGGAGGAGGCGTCGATGATGGCGCGCAGCGTCGCGTCCCTGTGCAGGATCTCGACGTGGTGCTGCCAGCTCGCGAGCGAGAACGAGTTCGTGTTGAGGTCGAGGATGTACGCCATCCCGCCGACCTTGTCCAGGTTGCCCGTGCTCCTGAGGTGGTCCGCAAGGGATACGGGGTCCACCACCTGGCCGCGGTCGAACAGCTCGTTCATCGCGCGGAATATCGCCTTGTGCGAGTAGAGGTAGAAGTCGTCCTCGTTCAGCGCGACGAGGCACTCCTGCAGCACCTCCTGGGAGAGCAGCATCGCCGAGAGGATGCTCTTCTCGGCGGCAAGGTCCTGCGGCATCACGCCCCCACCCGGAAGCGGACCTCCGGAGCCGGAGTAGTTGTCGTATTGGTTGTCGGACATGTCCCTGCGCTCCTCGTCTGATTGCCACGGTCCACTCATTCTAGAACGTAGCCGTCCGTCCGCAGATTGAGGTTGAGTGAAGCCTTCGGAGATTTGTCAAGCCCGTCTGCGGCCACCATCGGGGGCTACGACCCAATTTGTTGATAGCTAGGCGCCACGAGCGGGCCTTTCTTCACTTTTCTTAGTTTTCAACAAATTTGGGAAATTTTCGAGGTTTGCGTTTTCAACATTTCTCCTCACAAGGCGGGACTCCGGGCGAGAAATGCCCTGGCTCCCCATACACCACCCTCTACCTGCGAAAACAGGACATTTCTGCAGGTAGACGGCGCGTTATGCCCTCGCGGCGAGAAAAGGGCCGCCCGAACGAAAGCATGTTCGGGCGGCCCGTATGGCGCACGTATGTGCTGGCCAGGCTCTCACGACAACCCCTCTACCTGCAAGTATTGTTGAAATCCCCTGCTAGGGCCGTCAATCGGGCCTGGGTGCGGGAACGCTACTCCGCAGACTCCTCGGCAGGTGCCTCGGTGGCCTCGGCGTCCTCGGCCTTCTCGGCCTCGGGCTCCTCGGCAGGCTCCTCCTCGACGGGGGTGCCGACCATGACGGTGACCTTGGAGCCGATCTCGCGGTAGAAGTTGACGTCGACGACGTGGGCGCCGGCGGTCTTGATGGCACCGCCGGTCGCGATGCGCTTGCGGTCGACCTCGACGCCGAGCTGGGCCTTGATGGCGTCCGCGATCTGCGCTGCGGTAACGGCGCCGAAGAGCTGGTTGTTCTCGCCAACCTTGGCGTCGATCACGATTGTCTGGTCGTCGAGCTTGGCCTTCGTCGCGTTGGCATCGGCGATGCGCTTCTCCTCGCGCTTCTCGATGTTGTGGCGGCGCTCCTCAAGCTGCTTGATGTTGCCCGGGGTGGCAGGCTGAGCGATCTTCTGGGGGAACAGATAGTTCTCCGCATAGCCCTGAGCGACCTCTACGATGTCGCCCTCGCCGCCCTTGCCCCTGAGCTCACCCAGAAGGATGACTTTCATGGGAACTCCTTTTGTTGGTCGGCCTAGGCCGACTCTTTGCTCACTTTGGGATCCTTTGGCCGCGCATTCCCCCGCTTGCGCGGAAGGCCGCGGAAGTTCGCCGCGACTACGTCGACCAATCCCACAACGCTCACTAACAAGAATGACACCTCAAGATAGAACGCCGCAACAAGCGTCAGTCCCTGCGTTATGGGGCCGAAGCCAGCCTTCTTCGTGTACCACGTCGCCACGGCCGCGCCCTGTAGGAACAGGGCCACCCTGGCTGCCGTGAGGACGTTCTCCCCCACCATCTTCACCTGGGAGGACCAGGCAGGCAGCTGCGAGCTTAGGAGGCTCGCCGCAACCCCGACGATGAAGAGCACCGCGACCCATGCCGGCACGTCAAACAAGGAGAACGTGCGATTGGTGCGCGCGTTCCTCTTTCTTGCCGCGAGGCTCCCGCCAATGTGAGAGCAGAGCGCCTCGACGATGGCGTTGCTCAGGAACGCCATCGGCCAGTAGGTCTTGGCCAACGCCACCACCGCGGTCAGCTGCTCGCGCATGTTCGCGCTCGCAGACTGTCCCGCCTCCCTCGCGTACGTCCGTATCGCGCCGTCCATGGCGGCGGGAAGAGACGTGTTGTTCAGGTAGGCGAACACCGCGTCGGTACCTGCCATCGCAAGCGCTATCGCCGCGACGGCAAAGCACTTCCAGCCAGTGGAGGCCTCTGCATCCGAACCGTCTGCAGAGAAGACCCAGGCCGTCAGACACCCGATGAGCACATAGGGTATCTGCTTGGGATCGACCAGAACGCAAACGAGGATGGAGGCGAGGCAGGCAACGACAAACGCCGTCCGCCTGGCCCCTTTCCCGTTCGATTCCGAAAGGCCGATTCCGTACGCAACGAGCACACACGCGAAATCGATTCCCACGAGCATGCATGCCGCGCCGACCAGAATCCAGGCGAGACCACCTTGGGTGGAACTCGGTCCTTCCGCCACTTCTCGGGCGTCGTGCGCGCCTTTGGAGCCGTCAAACCCCTCGGGAGCCACCGGACGACCGTTTTCGGAAGTGTCGTTCAAAAGAGCTGCGTCCTTCTCTAGAGGCTACCTAGCCGCGGTTGCGGCCACCACGGCTGGAAACCACGGTGACGGTGTACGGCAGGAGTGCCATCTCGCGGGCGCGCTTGATAGCGACCGCGATGTCGTGCTGATGCTGCGTGCAGGCGCCAGTGACGCGACGGGGCTTGATCTTGCCACGGTCGGTCATGTACTTGCGGAGGAGCTGCGTGTCCTTGTAGTCGATGAACTCGACGTCCTCCTTGCAGAACTGGCAATACTTGCGACGCGGCTGGCGCTGTTCAACTTGCCTTTGCTTAGCCATGTCTTTTTGCCTTTCTTACGACGACCGTGCTTTCGCTGGCCGCCTTCTTGAATCCTAGAACGGGATGTCCTCGTCGTAGATGTCCGCGCTGGGCGGGGTCTGGACGGGGGGACGGGAGGGCTCGGGAGCACGAGCGGGTGCGGGAGCAGAGTAGTTCTGGTAGTTACCGCCGTTGTTCTGCTGGTAGCCACCGCCCTGCTGGCCGCCGTTCCTCGGCGAGAGGAACTCGACCTCATCAACGATTACCTCGATCTTGCTACGCTTCTGCCCATCGCGCTCCCAGGAGCTCCAGCGAAGCTTGCCCTCGATGGCAACCTTCATGCCCTTTGAGAGGAAACGGGAGAGCGGTTCGGCACGGTTGCCAAACACGACGCAGTCGATGTAGTTGGGAACGTCCTCCCACTCGCCGCTCTGCGGGTTGCGACGACGGTCGTTGACGGCAACGCCAAAGGTAAGAACCTGGGTTCCGCCGGCGGTCGAACGCAGCTCCGGGTCACGAGTGAGGTTACCGGAAATGTTCACCCTGTTGATACTCATGCTTGCTTACGCCTCTCGTCCGTGGACGCGCACGTCCACACTTCCAAAACTAGTCCCTGTCGTTGCGACGCACGATCATGTGGCGCTTCACCGCATCGTTGATGCGGAGAACGCGATCGAGCTCGGCGATCTGAGCGGGGTCTGCGTGGAAGTCGACGAGGGTGTAGTCGCCCTCGGTGAGCTTGTCGATCTCAAAGGCGAGCTTGCGCTTGCCCCAGTCCTCGACGTTGTCGATCTTGCCGCCGTTCTCGGTGACAGCGACGTCAATACGCTTGGAGGCGCCGGCGCGAGCCTCCTCAGTGGCCGCGGGATCGACAAAATACAGCAGTTCATAAGCCTTCATGTGGTCACCTCCTCTGGGCTAACGGCTCCGGTTAGTGAAGGTGCATCCGGAGCAGGAAAGGTCGATTTGGTATCGTAACACAGATGCGTCCAAACTCTTCGTCATCACGCCTCAAACGCGACTCCCCATACGTTCCCCACACAAGAAGCGTAGCAGGCGGTGCTTGCAGAAAAATATCCCCGGGCTGCAGATACCTGCCCGGGGATACGTATGTGCACGTAAAACGCCTGAAGACGAGAAACGCGAGGCCACTTCACCCAGGCCTCGACACGGACTCTACAAGAATCGGGGCGAATCGTACGTGTCGCCGGAGGCGGGCAGGCTTTTCACGCCGTCGTCACCTGCGCCTTCCGTATTCTGGGCTGAGCCCTCCTGCCCCGCGGGCTCGTTCTTCTCGCCCGCCGCGGGCGCAGGCTGCTGCGAGGTAGCCGGAGTGGAGGCGCCTTGCCGCACGAAGGCGTCGCCTTCCGCGGGGTCTGCGGGGTTCTGCGGCTGCGGAAGGGTGGCGACGGAGGCCGGGAGCGGGTCTGCGCTCGCTCCCCACGCAGGAACGTTGAAGTTCCTCATCCACAGCCCAACGGCCGTGACCTGGATGAACGTGACGAAGGCCTGACCTACGCTCGCGAGGTACGCCATGAACATGACCAGGGGGAAGATGCCGGCAATCGCGTCCGCAAGCACGTTCACGAACGCGCGGTAGTCCGCGGAGGAGCCGGCCGAAACCGCAAAGCCGATCACGTGGGCGACGGAGGGCATCATCGCCACGAGGCCAACGACGCTCAGCACGAAGCCTATGACAAGCGATGCCAGCGTCGTGATCCCCGTGATCTTCGCGATGCCGCCAAAGTCCGCCTTCAGCATGTCCCACAGGCGATTTGCCTGGTAGCCCGCCTTGAAGCTCTGGTACACGGCCGCACGGAGCGCAACGACGCACAGGATGACGTTCACGAAGAGCGAGGCGATGGACACGAGCAGGTTCATCACGTCGTCGTTATGAGTCAGCCGCATAAGGATAAGCGAGATCGCCTCCCACACGGCGAGCCAGCCCAGGCACGCCACAAAGCCGCGCCAGCCGCTCTTGATGCACTCGCCCACGCGGACGCCCTTCTGCTTGGGCGATGCGTCCACGCCCCACGCCGTGAGCCTCGCCCACTCCAGCGCGTAGCCAAACACGCCCAGGGGCCCAACGATGGGCACGAAGTTCGCTATGCCCGCGACCAGCAGCACCTTCCACCAGCCCTTGTCGCGCGTGAGCAGCGCCCACGACCTGGAGTAGTACGCTTCCCTCTGAGCACTCATATCGGTCTCCTTTCGGCCTGCTGGCCGGCAGCGAGGCTCGCTTGCAAATGATTGTCGCATACGACTCGTTACATCTTTGCACGGCGCGCTCGACTGTCAAGATGCGCGCAAGGCAGATGTGATCTAGAGCGTGCGGTACTCTTGCGCTCAATAAAAAACGGGCGGAACCAAGGTTCCACCCGTAAAGCATCTAATGGCGGAGGAGGAGGGATTCGAACCCTCGTACCCGCGAAGCGGGTAAACGGTTTTCGAGACCGCCGCATTCAACCACTCTGCCACCCCTCCGTGGGGTATTGGCTATCTAAAAGTGGCGCCCGAAGGCGCCACAGGACTATTCTGGCGGAGAGTCTGGGATTTGAACCCAGGATACGCTTTAGGCGTATACACGATTTCCAATCGTGCTCCTTCGGCCACTCGGACAACTCTCCTCAAAACCGCGGAAGCAAGTATACATTACTTTGCCCCCTTGTGTGAAGCCCATTATTTCTACAATTTTTGCCCACGAACCCAGGCGCGGCAGACCGCGCCGCCCGAGCGCCCGGCAAGGTGCGCCGGCACCCCCCTCGCACAAGAACGGCTATATTCGTAGTTCGCATCGATACGCACCCAACAACGCAGGGAGAAGAACGTGATTCCCGAGCTCATATCCTCCTCTGGGCCAGACGTCACCGCCGTTGCCATCCCCGCATGGCTCGACGCGTCCGCCGTGGCGGTAGGCTCCGTCTCCGGAGTCCTCGTCGCAACGGAGCGCAAGCTCGACCTCGTGGGCTTCATCGTGCTCGCCATGCTCGGCGGCCTGGGCGGCGGCCTCATCCGCGACCTCATCATCCAGCACAACGACGTCTACATGGTCAACTCGCCGTATGCCATCCCCATGACGGTCCTCGTCGGGTGCGGCGGCTTCCTGTTTCCCAGCCTGCTCACGCGGTTCCCGCACCTCATCGAGTGGGTCGACATCATCTCCGTCGGCCTGTTCGTGGCCGCCGGCTCCGACAAGGCGATCGTGTACCACATGAACCCGTGGGCCGTCGTGCTCATGGGCACCGTCACCGGCGTCGGCGGCGGCATGCTCCGCGACATCTTCCTCGGCAACACGCCACGCATCTTCCAGCGCAGCAACTTCTATGCCATCTGCGCCGTCGCGGGCTCCATCGCGTTCTACATGCTCGTCATCCACGCCAACGTCACCGGCGAGTGGGCCACGGCCATCAGCGTCTCCGTCGTCATCCTCATGCGCCGGCTGTCGCTGCACTTCAACATACTCTCCCCGGCAAACGTGGACCTCGCGCCCGTGGTCAAGAAGAAGGTTCGCGTCATCTACCACCTCGCGCAGGAAGATGGAAGAGAGAACTCCAGGCGCATCCTTCGCAAGTTCGAGGGGCGCGACGGCTACCAGATAACCTACGTGCAGCAGCCCTCCCCGGACGACGCGCGCCCCAAACCCGGCCAGGCGCACGCCCCCCGCACGCGCGTGATCGACAGGATAGAGATCGAGGACGACGTCTCCGAGGATGCGGCCCCGTACGCCCCCTCGCCGCAGAGCGTCGGCAACAAGCGGCAGCGCTCCTAGCGCGGCCCCATCAGTGCCGCCCGAACATCGTCGCACTCACGAAGACGCCGCCGAGAAGAGCCCCATGCCCTTCTCGGCGGCGAAGTCTTGCACCTGTCTCTCGCGTTGTCGCAGCCCTGCGCGCGCAGCGTCCTGTCTATCGCAGGCCTTACTTGTTCACCAGGCCATTCCTGACGCGCCACTTGCGGCGCTCCGTCTCGGAGAGGATGCGCTTGCGCATGCGGACGCTCTTCGGAGTTACCTCGACCAGCTCGTCGTCCATGATGTACTCCAGGGCCTCCTCGAGCGTGAACGTCCTAGGCGGCGTCAGCTGCACCGCGATGTCCGCGGTGGAGGAGCGCTGGTTGCCCAGCTGCTTGGTGCGGGCAACGTTCACGACCATGTCGCCGGGCTTGGAGCGCTCGCCCACGAGCATGCCCTCGTAGCAGTCGTCGCCGGGCGACACAAACAGCTGGCCGCGCTCCTGCAGGGTGCCCAGGGCGTACGCGACGGCCTTCTCGGTCGACATGGAGATCATGGCGCCGTTCTGGCGGCCGCCGATCTCGCCGGCAAACGGGCCGTACTCCAGGAAGTTGTGATAGAACACGGCCTCGCCGTGCGTCACGTTCATGATGCGGGTCTTCAGGCCCATGATGCCGCGCGTGGGAATGTGGAACTCAAGATGAGTCTGCTGGATGCCTGCACTCATGTTGCTCATCGTGCCGCCGGCGTTGCCAAACACCTCGATGACCTTGCCGGAGCACTCGTTCGGGCACTCGACGACGGCCTCCTCGATCGGCTCGAGCTTGTTGCCGTTCTCGTCCTTCTTGAACAGGACCTTCGGGCGGCCAACCTGGAACTCGAAGCCCTCCCGGCGCATCTGCTCCATCAGGACGGACAGGTGCAGGATGCCGCGGCCCGCAACCTCGACGCCGGTCTTGTCCGGGGTCTCCTCGATGCGCATGGTAACGTTGTTCTCGCGCTCCTGCTCCAGGCGCTCCTTAAGCTGGCGGCCGCCAACGATGTCGCCCTCGCGGCCAACAAGCGGGCTCGTGCTGGGCTCGAAGATGATGGAGAGCGTGGGCGGGTCGATCTCGATCGGGTCGAGCTCGACGGGGTTCTCGGGGTCGGTGTACACGTCGCCGATGTCGGTGGAGTCAAGGCCCACCACGGCCGCGATGTCGCCGGCCTCCGCCTGCGTGCACTCCTTGCGGCCCAGGTAGTCAAACGTGAACAGCTGCTTCACCTGGCTCATGGCGCGCGAGCCGTCGTTCTTCACAACCAGGATCTTGTCGCCCGCGTGGATGGTGCCAGAGTAGATGCGCCCGATGCCGATGCGGCCCACATAGTCGGAGTGATCCACGGTCACGCACTGCATGGCCAGCGGGCCGTCCACGTCCACGTCCGGCGCGGGCAGCGCGTCCACGATCATGTCAAGCAGCGGGTACATGTCCATGTTGCCGTCATCGGGATCCAGGCGCGCGTAGCCGTTCACGGCAGACGCGTACACCACGTGTTCCATGGCAAACTCAAGCTGGTCGTCGTCGGCGCCCAGGTCCATCATCAGGTCGAGGCAGTCGTTCAGCGCCTTCTCGGGGTTCGCGCCCTCGCGGTCGATCTTGTTGATGCACACCATGATGCGCAGGTTCGCCGCGATGGCGTGCGAAAGCACAAAGCGCGTCTGCGGCATGGGGCCCTCGGCCGCGTCCACCAGCAGAACGGCGCCGTCGGCCATCTTCAGCACGCGCTCCACCTCGCCGCCAAAGTCCGCGTGGCCCGGCGTGTCGATCACGTTGATCTTCACGCCCTTGTACTCGATGGAGATGTTCTTCGCAAGAATCGTGATGCCGCGCTCACGCTCCTGGTCGTTGGAGTCAAGCACGCGCTCCTGAACCTGCTGGTTCTCGCGGAAGGCATGCGTCGCCTTCAGCATCTGGTCAACCAGCGTCGTCTTGCCGTGGTCGACGTGCGCGATGATTGCGATGTTCCTGATGTGCTCCTGGAGCATGTTTACCTCTTCTGTCAATTCAGCGGTGTAACCTGCAAAACTTTATAGCACGCAGACACGTGCAAGAGCGCCACCTGCCGCTTTCCATCTAAACTGCTCGCGGCAGGCAGCCTCAAGACAAGGCCGGCCTGCCGCGCGTCTGGTTTTCTCGGGCGAGAAGGACGTGCCCTCACAGCAGGGGCTCTAGCTCCCCTGCGGGCGCGGGATCGGTCCAGGCAAATCCCTCGCCCATGCCTTTGCCCTTGAAGTATGAGTATGCCGAGTACGACCTGTAGCCCTTCTCGCCAAACTCCAGCAACAGGGCGTCCTGGTACGTGCCGGATTCGTCCGCCACGGCGCCCACGTACGTGATGGCATAGCGCACGGGCTCCCCCACGCCGGATTCCGCGTCGCCCTTGGCCTTCGCAAGCGCGCGCACCTTATCGCGCGCGCCCTCGAGGCACTCCTCGATCCCGTCGTCAGAAAACGAGAAGGACGCGACGTTTCCCTTGGCGTCCGATGCCACCAGCAGCACGTTCACGTCCTCGCCGGCGGCCAGCAGGTCCAGGGCATCCCCCATGAGCGCGGCCGAGAGCCGGTCGAGCTCCGGCGAGATGCCATCGGCCCTCGTTTCGTCTTCGCGTTTGCTAGACATGCGTCCGCCTTTCGAAATCCCGTCGCCTGCCCCTACGAGCGACGGATCAGCTCTGCGATCAGGTCGCTAACCGCCACTACCTGCGACGGGTTCACGTTCTCTGGCACGTCGTCCGATGTTGCGGAAAGCGCCGGCACGCCGTCCGGGCTCATGCCCATGAGTGTCGTCGCGCGCACGGAGTTCTGCATGGCCAGGGTCGCGTCGGTCTCTCCCCAGTCGAGCTTCGCCCTGCCCAGCGGAATGTGCAGGTCCTTTGCTATGCCCATCAGCATCCTGCCCATCCTCCTGTCAGAGCGGCGCGTGTTCGTGCGGCCCTCGTGCGTCAGGAACACCAGGTCCCCCGCGCCAACGGAATCCAGGTTCAGCAGGAAGGCGCCGCGGATGTCGCCGCGGTGCTCCGCCAGGAAGTGCTTCATGCCCGCATGGTCCACGTTCGACGCGCCCAGCGCCACGAAGTAGATGTCGTGCGCCAGCAGTTCGTCGTTGCTCATGCCAAGTATGGCCTGGCGCAGGTCCTCCTGCGTGGGCTCCTGCCCGGCGACCTCCGCGCCCGCATACGCGTCCGCGGGCGCCGCGCCCTGCGCGTAGCCGTCGACGGCATAGCCCTCAGCGCCTGCCGCCGCGTCTGTGCCGGAATCGTTCGCGCCCTGCTGGTAGGCAGAATCGTCCGCCGGGTACAGGTCGTAGCCCTCCGCCTGCGGGGCGGCGTCGTCGGCCTGAGGCTGGTCGTCATAGGTTGGCTGCTGGTCGTCGTAGGCCGGCTGGTCGTCGTACGGCTGCCCATCGTACGGCTGCCCGCCATAGACGCCGGCGGAATCGTCACCGTCGCCCTCCACGACCCTAAAGCCAGAGCGCGTGGTGGCACCGCCCTTCCAGTCTCCGCGGCGACCGGAGTCGCCGTTCTTCTCGTCCTCGCCAAAGTGCTGCCAGTCGCCAATCTTGCGACCGTCCGTCTTCGCGTCGAAGTCGTCTCCCACGCCAAGCCACTCTCCCATGGACTGCTGCTCCGGCTCTGGGTCGCGGCGCTTCTCCCTGTTACCAAAAAGGGACGAGAAGCGCTTGCGTGCCGCGGCAGCTTGCGCCTTTCTGGTTCGCTCCGCGCTTCCGCTCAGGCGGCTGGCCTCGTCTTGCATGGCATGGGTGCCGTTGACCAGGCCGATGGGCTCACGCGTGCCAAGCGGCGCGGAGTCCACCTTCTCGGCGCCGGCCGCAATGGGGGTGCGCCCAGTGCGAAGCGCGCCGGAGTTGCCAATGTTGCCCGTGCCAAACGGGTCGGTCGTAGCCTCGCTGGGATCCGGCAGGTCAAACAGCACGGCGCGGCGGGCCATGCTGTTGTGGGCCGGCCTGAACTCGCTCCGGCCCCAGCTTGGGTCGTCAATCGGCCGCGGCGCCGGGATCTTCTCCGCAGGGGTGTCGTCCTCGATGGGCGCGTCCAGGCCGGATGCGTCCTTTGCGGCAAGCTCCTCCTCGGGAACCTCCTCGTTTGGAACAAAGCTGTAGCCAGACATGGCCCCAGTCGCCTCCGCCTCGGAAGGCAACTGCGACTCTGTCTCCTCCGTTGCATCCGCCGTCTCGTCAACGTCGCGATCCGCCTCGGCGCGCGCCTCGCCATCACCGCCCAGCGGCGCGCCCGCGTCGTCTGCAGGCTCCGTCACGTTCTCGGCGGTGCCGGCCACCGGTAGCGCCTCTACCTCGGCCACTTGCGCAGCGACCTCCGGCACCGTCTCGTCAGCCTGCGTCGCAACCGGAGCCTCAAGCGGCTCGGCGGGCACGGTGTCCTGCTCCGTCGTGTCGTCCGCTGCGGCGGGCTCCTCCTGCGAGGCCGCGTCCTCCGGCTCGTCGTACGTCGGCATGGGCTCCACGCCATCGCCGTACTCGTCCCTCAGCGTGGCGGGGCGAAGCGGCTTAAGGTGAGCCGTCGCCTCAAGGGCGTCAAGCCGCGCGGTGTCGTCCGCAGCCTCGTCCGAGAACTCCTCCTCCGGCGCCGACTGTTGATAAGGGATCGCGTCCGCATCAGGAAGCTGCGAGCCGGGCACCTTCGGGTCGTCCGCCCTAGTGTCGTCGATGACCTCGTAGTCCTCTATTATCGGGGCGTCGTCCCCAATGGAGTCAACGCCAAAGGTTGCGGCAAAGCCGTGCTCCTCCTCCGGCGCCGCTTCGGCCTCTGGCTCGTACTCGGGCGCAGCCTCGTATTCCGACGCGGGCTCAGCTTCGGGCGCAACCTCGGCTTCGGGCGCGGGCTCCGGCCCAAACGATGCATCATGCGGTTCGCCGGCCGGCGCTACATCGTATTCATGGTCGTCGTACGCGCCATCGTCGTCCGTCGCGTCGACACGGTAATCATCGTCGTAGTCCGCCGAGTCTTCCTCGGCATACTCGGCGTACGGCTGCGCGTCCCAATCGCTTGCAGATTCCTGGGAGACGGGGTCGTATCTCTGCGTCGGGTCAACGTTGGCTGCAGCGTGCTCGCCTGGCTCACTCTTGTCGTCGTTTTCCAGGTGGAGCACCGGCATGTCCGCCGTCGAGTCAACCGGCAAGGGTTCCTCGCCCGGTGCCGCATACCTTGCGGGTTTCTGGCGAGCACCATGTCCGGCAAACAGCGACTTCAGCTTCGCCAGGAAGCCAGACGCCTTCTGCTTTTCTTCCGACCGCGCGGGTCCAACGGTAACCAGCTCTTCCCACGAAGTCTCGCCGGCGGCATCATCCTCGGTCGGCACGACGCCCGCACCATCGTCAACGCCCTCGGCCGCAGTGGTCTCGTCCTTCTCGGCGTCATCGCCTTCGAGGGCGGGCGCATCATAGTAGTAGGGCTCCGCCGCGTCATTGCTCACGGGGATGAGAAACTCGTCGTCCTCTGCAGTTGTCTGCTCGGCACCCGCGGCCTCGTCGCCCGTGGAATCCTCGACCTCGTAATCCTCGTCCACGACCGTATCGGACTCGTCGGACTCCCACTCCTGTTCCGGCGCAAGGTCCGCATCAGACGCGGGCGCCTCTGCCACGGCCTGCTCATCCTGCGCGGCTTCCGGCTGCGCGGCAGGTTCAGCGTCGGGCTCGGGCTCGGGCTCAGGCTCGTCCTCATATATGACCTCGGGAACCGCATGGTCGATCGCCGTGTAGTGAGGCTCGATCTCCGGAAGGTCAATCAGGTGGGGCTGGCCGTCGTCGACAGCGGAGGCCGCGTCCATGTGCGCGGTGTCCTCGCGCGACGTGGCGTCGTGCCTATCAGTTGTATGCGCGGGTTCGCCAGCCGGTGCCGCAACGGCATCCGTCGCATAGTCCGATGCGTCCGAAGCGGGTCCACCCGCAACCGGCGTGGCCCCGTCTCCACGCGGCGCGTCGGTCGCGTCAGCCGCAGCGGCTCCCGGCGCCTCGCCCGAGTCGCCCGGTTCGTCGTGCTTCGGCTCTTCTATTACCTCGTACTCCTCAACAATGGGGTACTGCTCGTCGTACGTCACATAATGTATGTAGTCGACTTCGGCGGGCGCGCTCTCTATATAGGGGTTGCCGGCCGCGACGGGAGAATACCTCGTCTCGTCCAGATTCCCTGCCACATGCGGCTGCACGGTGGCAAGCGGTTCGACGTCGCGCGGCGCAACGGCATCGGCAGTCGAGTCGGGCGCGGGCTGTGCCTCGGGCGCCTTGGGCGAGAAGGACGCGGCGTACTTCTCCTCAAACTCCGCCGTGAAGTCCGGGATCTCGGGGACCTCCGGAAGGTTAGAGAGGTCCGGGCGCGGGCGCGGCGGATTGTCGTACACGATCTCGCAGTCAGCCGGAAGAATGTTCAGGCTCCCCATGAAGTCCGGACCGCGGCGGACGTTGTCCTCAAACGGGTCGACCTCCGGAACCTGCGCGGGCAGAGGGGTCGCGCGACGCACGTGCACGTCATGCGCACCAGACACGTCGGCGCGCGGCGCGGGTGCCTCGCTCTTCTCGCCCTGCGGCTCCTCCTCCGTGGCAAAGTCCTCCGGATAGCCGGCGGTCGCCTCGGCAAAGTCCTCGCCCTCTGCGGGCTGCTCGGCCGCGTGCGCGGCGTCGCCGGCGCGACGCGCCTCTACCTCGTCGCGAATGGTGCGCACGCCACCGGCGATGCTTGCAGAGGCCTTCTTGAAGAAGGCGGCAACGGGGTTCGTCGGCACCTCGGGCTTCGCGGCCGGTGCGGCGTTGGCAGCGGCCTCCGGCGCGACGGCGTCGTATGCCTCGGGGTAGTACGCGTCCGCGCCCTCCGCGTCGGACGGCTCCACAGCGGATGGCGAGCCTGCCGCATCTGCCGGCGCCTCGGGCTCCGCCTGGGCCTCCGGCACGGGCTGCGCCTGAGCAGCCTCTTCGGGAGCGTTCTCCCCGGCAACCGCCTCGGCAGGGTAGTAGCCGTCCTCGCCAGCGTACTGCCCCTCGCCGGCAAGCGGCTCCGCATACTCCTCGCCCTGCTGGGCCGGCTCCTCCTGCGGGAGCTCCTCCATCGGCTGACGCGGGTGCAGCGCAACATAGCGCTTCGCGGCATCGTCGGCGGGACGCACCATGTCCATCACGCCCAGCATTGCCGCAAGAGAGGCCTTGTTGTCATTCGCGCCCGTCGTGCAGGGTGCAAACTTCTGATAGATAGCAGAGACTCCCACCGCCAGCAGCGGAAGCGACGCCAGAATGCCCACGATCCAGAATATGTGCCTAAAGCCTTCCGGAAGAAAGCCCAACAGCTGTACCAGCGCGCAGATCGGGACGACCACCGCGCAATAGAACGTCGCACGCTTCAACGTGGGCTGGTACCTTGCGATCTGGGGGCGGCTCAGCAGGTCCTCGTTCGGGCTGTCGTAGTGAGCCACAATCACGATGGGGCGGTTGCCTTTCATCACAAGCGGACCGGTGGCGCGGTGCACACCGATCACGTTCTGGCTGCGACCCCTAGGGCCAATGTTGCCCAGCACGTCACGGCCGGCAAACTCCATGGCAAGCAGCACGAAGGAAGCCGCCACAAGAATGAGGCCCACCGCACCGGCGATGGTTCCCAAAAACCCTGCCAGCAGCATACCCACAAACATAATTATATAAAGCACGTAGTGCGCAAGCTTCCCCTGCGACGGCGCATCAAACTCTTGCATCTGCACGTCGAGGCCGTGCTCCTCCATAAGGGAGCCCATCAGCTCGGCAGCGTCAAGCTCCTCCTGGCTGTTGGCGGGCGAGATGTCGATCTTCTCGTCTAGGTAATCAAGATAGGTGCGAGTTGTCGCCATGCTATTGTCCTTTGCCCCAGGCAACGATTTTCCGCTAGTACTCCATCGTCTGAGTATACGTCTTCTCTTCCCGCGTTTCCCAAACGCGCATAACCTACCCTATATTGGAGGGTAATCAAGCGGCCAAAGGCCACCCGGAGGCACACGGTCCAGGCGCGCGAGCAGGTGCAGATATCTGCCAGGGAAAGTGAGAGCATGGCAAGGCAAAGCAAGAACACCGTGGAAGACGAGTTTGACGATCGCAACAGCGACGACATCCAGGCCTTGCGGCTTTCTTCCCTCATGATCGGCCTCGCGGCCAGCAGGGTGCCCATGCCAACGGCCACAATCCGCTCCCTCTACTATCCGGACCTCGACGAGCAGGCGTTCTTCAAGAAGTTCCAGCGCGACAGAAAGATGCTTTCTACCTGCGGCGTAGCCGTGGTCGAGTCCGGTCGCAACGCCAGCGGGGCACTGTGGGCCATCGACGCGCAGGCGACGTTCGCCCATCCGCAGGAGCTCACGAGGCAGGACGCCGCGTTCATCGACGTTGCGTGCATGCCGCTTGCAAACGACCCGGCGTTTCCGTACCGAGACGAGCTCACACTCGCACTCGCAAAGATAAACCGCAGGTACAACGCAGTGGTGACGCGCCGCGACGCCACCGGCGGCAAACCGTGGGACTCGACCCTTGCCGAGCTTCTGGACGCGCTGCAGGCTCGCCACCCCATAGACGTGCGCTACCAGCCAAAAGACGCTGCCGAGAAGGACTACTGCCTTGCCCTTTACGGCTCCTTCGGCTTCAGGGAGCAGACGTACTTCGTCGCGTGCGAGTATGACAGGGACTCCCGCGCCGTAGCCTCATCCCCGCGGACGTTCCGTCTCGACCGCTTCCGCAAGGTAAGGGCAATCGCCTCGCGAACGTACGAGGTACCGCAAGACTTCTGCATAGGCGACTTCGTCAGGCTCCCGTTCCAGATGGGCGAGGTCACGCTGCGCGCGTCCTTCTCGCCCCTTGGCGCGGCAGGTCACACGGGCGACCCTTGTGCCCCGGGCGTATCCGAGCTTGCCGCACGGGGCTACACGATGGAAGATGGCCTCGTGCAGGGCGTGCCTGTATCGAACGCGCAGGTCGCGGCCGCCTGGTCCATTGACGCCGTCGTCGCGCCCGTGGAGCCAGAGTCCCTGGTGCAGGCATATCGCAACATTCTGCTGGCGGCAAGCGACTGCCAGCCACGGGCCCTCGACCCCTGGCTGGCGGCAGGAAAGTCACATGCAAGTCAGTCCCACCCACGACGGCGCGGTCGCAAGGGAGGAGTGCTCGAGGCTCGGCAGCTTTCCGCCCTCATCGGCTCGCTCGACTCGGAGGGCGCCACCATCAGCGCAAACGTGGTGGCACAGCGCCTGGGTTGCACCATCGCTCATGCAAAGCACCTGCTCAGCCTGCTCATCGACGCTTCGGACGAGGAGAGCCTCAACAGGCTTCCCCTCGCCACGGACGACGACATGAGCGAGGCGGTCCTCCTGTTCGGCACCACCGCCGGAAGGCCCATTCGCCTTACGCTGACAGAGTCCGTGTCGCTGATTGCGGCCCTGTTGCTTGCGGGAGTAGAGCCCCAGGACCCTCTCTTCCAGAAGCTCTCGCAAAGTCTGTCCGCAGCGATCGGTGACGCACCCGCCGTCGCGGGCCTTGCGGCTGCCATGCAAGAACCTTCCTGTCCAAAGGCCCTTCCCACCTGTGCGGATGCCATAACCAGCCGAAACATCATCTCGTTTGCGTACACGTCCACCACCGGACAGCACAGCAGCCGCCTTGTGAAGCCCGGCGCCATCTCGCACCGGAACGGGCAGTGGTACCTCGAGGGCTACGACCTCTCCCGCTCTTCCATGCGCAACTTCAGGATAGACCGCATGACTGGCGTCGCCGTTGCAGAAGGCCACTTCAACGTGCCGAAGGTCGCACCCGACGGCGCGCCCCAGCGCACGATTCGCTTCGTTCTTCTCGACCAGACGCTTGTGGACGCGCTTCTGTGGAACCAGACGAGCTTTACGCCGCTGGCTTCCGGCGCAACGCTCGTGAGCTGCCCCTACTTTGGCGGCACGTGGCTTCCCCGAAGGCTCGCTGCCTGCGGCGGCTCCGTCGTTATCGAGGACGCAGACATGTGCAAGCTTGTGCGCCAGTACGCAAGGTCCGCGCTGCAGGCGTAGTGTCGCCGGTCATTGCCCTTGCCGCACACGCTTGTACATAGCTTGCGGGCGCCCGCGCACCCAGCGCAGACACTCGCAGCATGCCTACTCGTGCGACTTTCGCCACATCTCTATGTATCTGCCCACGTTCTCGCACTCCAGCATGGTGCCGGAAGTCTTGGGCAGGGACGTCAGAAACTGCCGACCGTAACGCTTCGTGACCAGCCTGGAGTCCGCAAGCACCAAAACGCCGCTGTCAGAAGCGCTGCGTATCAGTCTTCCAGCTGCCTGCTTCACCTCGATGACTGCCTCGGGCAGCGAGTACTTCCACCACGCGCGGTCCTCGCGACGCTCTCGCTCGCGCACAAGCGGGTCGCGCGGGCTGGCAAACGGGAGCTTGGGAATCACCACGCAGCGCAGCGTGTCCCCAGAGGCGTCAAACCCCTCCCAGAACGATTTGAGCGCCATCAGAGAGCGGCTCTTGTCCGCCAGAAAGCTCTCGCGAAGGCGTCGGGGAGAAGAGCCCCTTTCCTGGCACAGGACCTCAAGCCCAACGCCGGCGAGCCTTGGCTTCAGCACCCCGTAGGCAAGCTCCATGTCCCTCCTGTTCGTGAACAGGGTGAGCACGGACCCCTCCATGGACCTGTGCACGTCAAACAGCAGGTCGCACAGGCTGTCCAGATAGCGCGGGTCGTTGGGCTGGGGCATGTCCTTCGCAACCACCACAGACATGTGCGAGTCATAGTCGAAGCTCGAATCCAGGCGCACGTCCTTGTGCATGTCCTTGCCAAGCCTGTCGAGTCCGACGGCATGGTCAAAGTGGTCGAAGCTCTTGCCCACCGCGATGGTTGCAGAGGTAAACACGACGCTCTGCATCTCGGGTAGCCACCGCTCGCCCAGGTCGGCACCAATGTCGAGCTTCTCTGCCAGCAGCTTTTCGGAAGACATGTCCTTCTTGCGGCGCGCCACCTGAGCGGAGTACACGTACGTCTCGTCCGTGCCCTCCACTATCAGCCGAAGGCCGTCCTTCAGATCGCCCAGGAAGCGGCCGGCCTCGTTAAGATCGGCGCCAAGCTGGGGCGCCACCTTGCCAAGCTCCTCAACCGCGGAGCGCACGTCCTTCTCGGCCTCTTCGAGCTTGTCAGCCGCAGCATGCCCCGCCTCGGAAAGCGACGCCCACTCCGGCGTGGCGCGCACCTCTTCGTCAAGCCACACCGTGAGGCTGTCGTACCCGCCGCCGGGGCCGGCCACCTTCGCAAGGTCGTGAAGCGCAACAAGTGCGTCCGACATGGCAACCTGCGCCCGCGCACTTGATGCGGCACATTTGGTGAGGAGCCTTATAAGAAGCGTAGACCCCTCCAACCCCGTGGCCTTCGTCATCACGTTGTGGATCGCGCCTGTCTTCGAGCCCCCAAGCAGCTCGAACCCCGTGCGGGCGCGCTCGCCCGAGACCTCCACGGCCCACTGCCGGCGGGCCTCGGCCTCGAAGCCGTGCGCCTCGTCCACCACCCAGTTCCTCACGGGCGGCAGTATCTTCCCGTCCATGTCGATGTCGCGCAGCAGCAGCGAGTGGTTCGTCACGACGACGTCGCTCGACGCCGCGCGGCGGCGGGCCCCATGCACCAGGCACTCGTTCGGGAAGTACGGGCACTTTCCGCGCAGGCACTCCGCGGGCGTCGTGGTCAGAAGCGGCCGAGGGACATAGCGCCACCTGATGCCAAGGGCGTCCAGATCACCATCGGGGGATTGGCAGCTAAACGCATACGTCACCGCGAGCGCCGTCAGGACGTCCTCCTCCACGGCCGCAAGAGACCTGCCAGACTGCCCCAGAAGCTCCTCCGGCAGCGCGTTTTGCACCGCCTGGTCCATCCTGTGCAGGCAGGGGTAGTGGTCGTAGCCCTTGAGGCTCGTGAAGGAGACCCCTCCCAACGCGTCGGAAAGCGCGGGAAGCTCGTGGGTCACAAGCTGGTCGGTAAGCGCGTTGCTTTTTGTGGCCACGCCAACGGTCACACCGTTTCGGCGGGCAAAGTCCACCTCGGGGAGCAGGTATGCCATGGACTTGCCAACGCCCGTACCAGCCTCGATGGCGCGGTGCGTCGACGTGGCGAGCGCGGCCCTTACCTGCAAGGCCATCTCTACCTGCTCGGGACGCGGCTCATAGTGCTCGTACAGCCTCGGCACCACCCCGTCCGGCCCAAACGCAGACCTCACCTCGTCCTGGCTCATCACCCTGAGGTGACCGCTCTTCTCGGCCGCATCGCCGCGCGGCTCCACGGAATCCTCCGCCAGAAGCCCGTGGCGCAACTCCTTCAAAGAGAACGGAGCGTCCACGTTGTCCTTCTGGAGCATGACGTGCCTGATAATCGGCCTGAACGACCATTCGACGTCCTCGTGCATCTGGGCGAGAAGGGCGAGCATGCCAACCGGCAGATCGCTTAGGCCAAGAAGCAGAATGCGCCACATGCCGCAGAGGGCGTCCACGTCTGCCATCGCCCTGTGCGTGACAGAATCGCACCCGAAGGCCTGGGCCATGTCCGAAAGCCTGTGAGACCGCAGGCGGGGCAGGGCGATCCTGGAAAGAGACAGGGTGTCGATCCAGTTGTCTGTCACGTCGCGGCCGCCCGACACACCCTCGATAAACGTCCTATCGAACGTCGCGTTGTGCGCAAGGACCGGCGAGCCGGCAACGAACTCGGACAGGGAGTGGACTGCGTCCTCGGCAGAGGGGGCATCCGCTACGTCTACGTCAGATATGTGCGTAAGGGCAGTTATCTCCTTCGGTATGGGACCATGGGGGTGCACGAAGGTCTGGAAGCGGTCCACGATTTCCCGTCCGCTCAGGCGCGCCGCGGCAATCTCTATGAGGTCGCAGTTCTTGAACGAGAGCCCCGTCGTCTCGGTGTCAATAACGACGATGTCCTCCTCGAGCGGGCCGAAGTCTGTCGTGAGAGCACGCTCCTCCAGTGACAGATACCTTTCCCTGACGGAGGAGGGTGTCCCTGGCATGAGGAGTGACTCTACGGTCGTCGAGGGAGCCTTGGTCGCTTCTGCCTTCGCCATTCAGTACACCTACTCCTTGTCCTTCGCGTGAGCCTGGAGGGCAAACTCCACGAACATGCGGCATAGCTGGGGAAACTCGATGCCGTCATGCCTGGCGGAGTCGGGAAGCAAGCTCGACTCGGTCATGCCGGGAATGGTGTTGGTCTCGAGGATGACCGGCGTCCCGTCGGCCTTGACGATAAAGTCGCTCCTAGAAGCGCCCAGGCATCCAAGCGCCCGGTGGGCTCGGACGGCAAGCTCCTGAGCCTTCTTGTAGGGACCCTCCGGCAAACGTGCCGGAATGATGTGGTGAAGAGCGGAAGGCTCGTACTTCACCTTGCTGTCATAGAAGTCCGCACCAGTCACAATCTCGATGATCGGAAGTGCGCGAGCGTCCTCGTTGCCTATGACCGGGACGGAGATCTCCGTGCCCTCGATACAAGATTCCACCAGCACCCTGTCTCCCTCGGCACCGGCCTTCTTCACGGCAGCCGCAATCTCGTCCGCACTGGTCACACGTGTCACACCATAGCTGGAGCCGTTTGCCGCGGGCTTCACGAAGATGGGGAGGCCCAGACGCTCTACCATCTTGGCAGCCTCCGCCTCGTCGATTTCCGCATCGCATGCGACATCGACGCCTTCGGGAACTGGAATTCCCGCTGAGCGATATATAGATTTTGCAACTTCCTTCTCGGTTCCGGTTGCCGAGGCAAGCACCCCGGAGAACGTATATGGAATATGCATAATCTCAAGCATACCCTGTATACATCCATCCTCGCCGTAACGGCCGTGCATGGCAACAAACGCCACGTCGTACCCACCGTTTGCGAGCGACGTCACGAAGTCGTCGGCCGCCACGTCCAAAAAGTCGACGTCCTCAAAACCAGCGTCGCGCAATGCCTTCTCGCAAGCCTTTCCCGACTGCAGGGAGATTTCCCTTTCGTCAGACCAGCCACCTGCAAGAACGGCAACTTTATATTGTGTAACGTCGGTCTTCTCCATCTTAGACTCCTTAACATGCCGCATCGTGCGGTAGTATCAACTCGATAGGCGAGATAACTCAGAAGAGGATACTCCACAAGTACAACCAGACTCAGGCGAGGTCCCAAATCATGCAAGATGACAACACTAGGCAGCCAGGTTCGAAGACGTCGAACCGCCCAGACATTCACACACTTTCCCACAAGGATCTCTTGGCGCTATTCGAGGAGATGGGTCAGCCCAAGTTCCGTGCAAAACAAGTTGAGGAATGGGTTTGGGAGAAGAACGCATCATCCTTTGACGACATGACAAACCTGCCCAAATCCCTTCGCGCGGCGCTCTCCGAACGCTGCTCTATGGGCGGGGTCGAAGAGGTTGTAAAGCAGGCATCGCAGGACGGAAGCAGGAAATATCTTCTTCGCTACGATGATGGTGTATCGGTCGAATGTGTTGGAATGCCCAGTCGTGGAAAGCTTGCCGTATGTGCCTCGTCACAAGCTGGTTGCGCTATGGGTTGCGCTTTCTGCGCTACCGGAGCAGCTGGTCTTACGAGAAGCCTCACCGCTGGCGAGATTTACGAACAGGTTATGCACGTTCGAGATGACTTTGATACACGTGTTACCAGCGTCGTGATGATGGGCCAGGGTGAGCCCTTCATGAACTACGATGCGGTACTTGGTGCGCTGCGCAAGCTCAATTCTCCCGAAGGTGCAGGAATAGGTGCAAGGCATCTAACCGTGTCGACCTGTGGCGTGATTCCCATGATCAAGAGGTTCGCCAACGAACCCGAGCAGTTTACACTGGCTGTTTCGCTCCATTCGGCCGTGCAGAGAACTCGCGACATGCTGATGCCGGGAGTTAAGAAGTACTCCCTACTTCATCTCTACGACGTAATGGGAGAGTATGTAGATAAGACGGGAAGACGACCGACATACGAATATGCCCTCATCAAGGGGGTCAATGATACTGAAGAGGAGCTAGCTTCGCTATGCGACTTTTGTCGCAGCAACCTTGCCCACGTTAACCTGATTCAGCTTAACAATGTAAGGGGATCGAAGTTCCAGCCTACTTCTGAGGCTCGCGCCCAGGAGTTTGTTAGACGTCTTGCAAGTGTAGGCGTTGAGGCAACAATACGTAACTCCAGAGGTTCCGATATCGATGCGGCATGTGGACAGCTTAGACAAAATGTCGAGCGTGCCTTAAGACGATAAGGAACGAAGAATAGAAGAGTGGGGGGCTGAAACCTATTGGCTTCAGCCCCCCCTTTTTTTACTTAGTATCCGATAGAGCCCCACTGCTCTATCACGTCATCTTTGAAGACATCTTCAGTCTTACGGCTATTGCCATTTTGTCTATTTATCGTCTCTCGCATATTCTTTGCCGCATGAACAATTTGGTTCAATGTCTCTACGACAGATGTGCGGGCATCATCATTTAGCAACACGTGCCAACCTATATATGCACCGGTTGCAACTGTTGCCGCCGATAGGAGAATAGCATTCAAACGTCTCAACTAGTCACCTTCACCTTCTTGGACTGAAGACAACATATCAACGATTCTCGCAAGATCATCTTCAGTGGTGAATTCGATCTCAATCTTATTTCTATTTCTTAGCTTCTTGACCTTAACGTTTGTATTCAATACCGTTCTGAGTTGTCTAGCAGCTCGTTTATATGAAGTTGGCGTAGGTTCTCTTGTTGTCGTTGTCTTTTGGGTGTCTTTGTCAGAAAACAATGGAGCCATATTTTCTGTCTGTCTGACAGTCAAGTTCTCCTGAACAACTTTCTCTGCCAGCCTTATTTTGCCTTCAACACCAGCAACCGCAAGAATTGCTCTTGCATGCCCTGCCGTCAGTTTACCTTCGAGCATCATTTGCTGCACTTCATCTGGCAAATCTAACAGCCTTAAAGTATTTGCAATCGCAGATCTTGATTTCGACAAAGCCTGACCGAGTTGCTCTTGAGTTAGTCCATCTTGCTCAAGTAGCTTCCTATATCCTTGTGCCTCTTCTATAGGATTCAGGTCTGAGCGCTGAAGATTCTCTATAAGAGCAAGCTTGAATACTTCTTTGTCTGAGATATCTTTGATATTGACAGGGATTTCTTTGAGTCCTGCTAGTTTCGCAGCCTGATATCTTCTTTCGCCAGCAACGATTTCATAATTCTGTCCAACTTTTCTTACAAGTATAGGTTGCAGCACTCCATTTTGCTTGATAGAGTCTGCCAGCTCCTCTAAAGCCTCTTTGTCAAATTGTTTTCTGGGCTGGTCCTTGTTAACCTTGATTTTTGAAATCGGTAAGCTCGCTTCTGGAGAGATAGCACTAATTTCTGCATCAGCGCTGCCCATCAATGATTCTAACCCCTTGCCAAGACCGCCTTTTCTAGCCACGCCTTGTCACCTCTTTTGCGAGCTTCATGTATGCAAGAGAACCCTTGCTTACATGTGCATACATAGTAATCGGAAGACCATGCGAGGGTGCCTCAGAGAGTTTTACATTCCTGGGAATTATTGTCTTAAAGACTTTCCTACCAAAGTATTTCGTTACTTCTTCGACTACCTGTTTCGACAAAGTAGTACGTGCATCATACATGGTCATAACCACACCAAACACATCCAAGTCTGGGTTTAGTCTAGCCTTAACCATTTTCATTGATTCGAGCAGCTTGGTCACGCCCTCGAGCGCGTAAAACTCACATTGAATCGGAATTAGGAGTGAGTCTGCAGCAACAAGTGCATTTATCGTCAGCAATCCAAGGGATGGGGGGCAGTCGATAAACACGTAATCAAACTTGTTTTTGACTGGATCAAGTATGCTCTTCAAGATGCTCTCACGAGCCATTGCAGAAACCAATTCGATTTCTGCACCAGCAAGCTGTATTGTTGCCGGTATAACGAAGACATTTGGCTCTACAGTGTCTTCAATCAGCTTCTCGATTGGATAGTCCTGTAGCAGTGCATCATAAACATCGTATTCGAGCTCTTCTTTTTCTATTCCATAGCCACTTGTCGTGTTTCCCTGAGGATCCAAATCTATAACAAGACACTTCTTCTTGTTTTCTCCGAGTGCTGCAGAAAGATTTACGGCAGTCGTTGACTTTCCAACACCGCCTTTTTGGTTGATAATCGCCAATACTTTTGCATCTCTGTCCGGAAATGCTCTCTTTACTTCTTCAAATCCCAAGGCTCCTCCATCCACAAATCTGTTTCACGTGAAACATTGTATCTAGTTCACACCAACATAGCTACGCATCGTTTGAAGGAACTGTCTCATTCACTGTGCTCGACAATGTTTCACGTGAAACACTACTTCAACTTCATGTATAAAGGTTCTGACTTTGCTAATCCATTCCTTCTTGGGAGTCTTACCTTCGGATCCTTTTCACGAACATATGTAAGAAGTTCCCTATGGCCAGATTCATCAGGAAGCTCAAATGTTTCACGTGAAACAAGTTTCATGCCGCAAATCTGAGCTGTCAATTTCGCGTGTTCAAATTCATCAGACGAGAGTCTGCCTTTAGAGAATACAGCCTTGCCATTTAATTTTAGAAAAGGGGTTGCATACTCTATAAGAGTAGATAGCTTGGCAACAGCTCTGGCAGTCACAAGTTCAAATGACTCACTTCTATCATTTGCAAATTCTTCTGCTCTGCTTTGGATACATTCGGTCTTGTTTCCAAGCTTGAGTTCATCTACAAAGCTTTGAAGTACCCTTACTTTCTTACCAACAGAATCAATCATTGTTACATGCATTGGGGAACATATATCTATTGGGATACCAGGGAATCCTGCTCCGGTACCAATATCAAGCAATTTCCCACTAGACTCCCTGATACTCTCATTAGCAGCGATATAGAGTAGAGAATCAAGTATATGAAGGTTGATGCCTTCGCATATAGAAGTAATTCTCGTTAGGTTGATTGACTTATTAGCTTCAATCACCAATTTTAGATGCTGCAATAGTTTACAGGCTTCAGCATCATTTATTGCTATTCCATACTGCAGTGCTCTTTGCTTAAGTATATTTTCGTATTCTATTTCGTTATCCAACATAATAAAATTCCTTCACCATGACAGAATCTCTTGTATCGGGATTTATTGTCATAAAATTTGTTCGCAGGGTTCGAGAGTATAGATTCTAACGCCTAGCTCATAGCGTCCTAGTGTTATTAGTAAGGCATCCTTCAACATGGCAAAGATTTTAGACGAAAGACTGTAGTTCATGACTTAGCAGCCATTTGAGTGTACATGCGACCTGTGGCTCACGAGCGAAAGTATCCTTGAACATAGTCAATGGAAACAAAACTAACCGGCGTAGATTGATACCCAGATAGACGATGATCTGCATTCACTAAGGCGCTGCGCCTACCATAGTCCATAAGCAACGATGTTGTTCTAATCAGCAATGATTCGCTTCGTCCACTATCATCAAATCGGTATGCCAAGGCGGTTCGTTTCGACCCATACGTTTGGCTATGAATGTCCATATGCGTTACGTTGGACTTCTGAAATCCCAAATCTTGCTAAGATCTCCCGTGATGAACTGAGGATCCGCATTGTTCATCGATGCGAACAATGCATCCTTCTTGATTGATATGATCAATCAAGCTCGAATCTTCGAGTCCATCCTCGAGCCCAAACTGACATTGACCAACATCTGTGACAACACATACACCAAGGTATTCTGCCTATGGCAAAATGCAATCTTCAATAGTAGGTGCGCGTCTTATGAGCAATGTGCCTTAAATTTCGACATGATCATCTCACTTGTGCTTTAGTCGATCAAAGTATTCGAGTTGCTGGGCGCGACAGTATTCACTTAATTCAAATTGTTGAGACCGTTAGGTTCTCCATATGGTTTGTTTCTGCCAGCTCACCTTCAGCGTCACGATCAGCCACTTTTGTCTTTACAGGCCGTAAATCAAACCTAATGGCAGGAGCTTTGCAGCAACCTCTCGGACGAATTCTGACAGACCATCTTCGCCAGGTTACCCCAAACACTTCTATACACAATCGTACGCACACTATCGATAAATACATTAAGTCGTACTTCTGTAGTCGTTGCTCTCAGACGCGACCATTCCCGTGATGGACGTTGATAGGCCTGCATTTGAAGCGTCTACTGGTCCGAAACTCGTTCGAAAGTGGTGTCCCATAACGTACTTTAGGCCATTAGTCTAAACTCCCAAGCAATCCGTAAAGCTATAAGAGCACATATTGACAGTCGACCATCAACACACCTACGTAATCTTGCTTTACCCGCCACTTAGATGACTTGCATCCACCAAATAGGCGACTAGCGTGCATCATTACGATAGTCCCGTAAAGACAATGTAGGCCCTATCTTTTCGCCTGGAGTCCTACGACATTTCGCTCACACCGTCACTTTGCATGCGAGACCCCTCTTGTGTCATTACGCTCTCATTGCTCTCTCGGCCGACAGGACAATCGATCACAGCTCCAGGAAGTCGACTTCATCGCATATCATCAGAGACGTCTTTAGACTCAGGTATCTTCCCCTGTTTCGCATTGCGCGGCAGCGAACTTAGCCAAATAAAAAAGGAGGCTGCCTTAAAGGCAGTCTCCCTGCTGACTTCAACAATATGGACTGAATTATGCCTTCACATAGGTAACAATTACCCTTCGCTCAGGTTCGCTACCCTCGGAATGGGTGGTTACCTCTTCATCGTCGACGAGCGCAAGATGAACTATTCGACGGTCATAGGCATTCATGGGGGCCATCGCAACGCGTCCATGTTGCTTCTTCGCTCGTGCCGCCGCTGAGCGTGCCAGCTCTGCAAGCTTCTCGCGGCGACGGCTCTTGTAGCCCTCTATATCGACAACGATGGGATAGTGGAACTTAAGCCTGTTACTTAGGTAGGAAGATACGACCATCTGAAGGGCATCCAACGTCTTGCCGTGCCTACCGATGAGAACTGCGAGGTCTCCGCCACTGATGTCTAGGATGAGCTCGCCGTCGTCGCCGTCATACTCATCAATAGAGATGTGCTCCTCACCGAAGAAGCCAAGCAGCTCTCTGATGTACGTCACGGCGACGTCAGCGATCTTGTCGACTTCCTCATCGGTGAGGTCGACGTCGCTCTCGAAGTGTTCGCGAATGCTCGAGAACTCATCTTCAATCACAGGAGCCTGCATCTGCTCGCTCTCTTCAGAAGAGGCACTCTGAACGTCCTCCACGTGTTACCTCCACAAACGATAGCGCGACCCATCCTAAGGGGCCGCGCAGCTGAATCCACTAATTCTAGTTCTTCTTGTGCGGGCGCGGCTTGCGCTCCTTGCGTACAACGTCGACCTGTACACCCTGGTTCGCAAGCTTGGCTTCGGTCTCGGCCTTGACCTTGTCCATGACCCTCTGGGTGACGATCTTCTGCTGTGCAACCTGCCAAACGGCAGACGCATCGTAATAGAGAAGGACGGCACCAGGAACGGTCCAGCCAAACCAGAGCATCATCGCGGCCATGACAACACCCATGACGAGAGTCTGCTGGCGCTGCTCCTCGGGGGTGTTCTGGAGATTCATAATCATAGGGATGAAGGTGAGGATGCCAAACAGCACGTCAAAGACGATATAAACCGCCGCGACGCTTATGCCCTTATCCATTGCCTGCGCGGCAGACATGCCAAGGGACGGCATGATGTTGAGGAAGTGAGCGGACGAGGGGACCTGCTTGGCGACGGTGAAGAGTGCGAAGAAGACGGGCATCTGCAGGAGGATGGGAAGGCAGCCCCCAAGGGGGTTGAACTTGTTCTCTGCAGTAAACTTGCGAAGCTCCTCTGCCTGGCGCTCGGGATCGTCCGCGTACTTGTTCTGGATCTCCATCATCTTTGGCTGCAGCGCTTGCATTCTTGCGCTCGAGGCAGTCGACTTCGTCATGAGCGGCATGACCAGGAGTCGGATGATGATGGTGAGGATGATGACGGCAATACCCCAGTCGCCGCTGAAGTTGGCGAGCCACTGCAGTATCTGCATCAGGAAATCAATAAACCAGTCCCACATGGATTCCTCCGGTTATCAAAGCTAGGGGACAGGGTCATAGCCGCCTTTGTGAAATGGGTTGCACCGCAGGATTCTTTTAAAGGCGAGCCACGAACCTCTCAGGGCGCCGTACTTGCCAATGGCCTCGAGGGCATATTGGGAGCAAGACGGCTCGTAGATGCAAGATGGCGGGAACAGCGGGGAAAGGTACTTCTGGTAACCCCTTATCAAGACGAGAAGAACTCTCTTAACCATATGGCAAGCCCTTCTCGCCCAGCGCCGTTCTTAGCCGTTGATGCCGCAACGCTTGAGAAGGCTTCGCAGCGCCTCGGACACTTCGTCCGGGGAGCTTTCGTGCGTTGCCTTCGTTGCGAACAGGATGATTCTTGTGCCCTGGACGGGAAAGCCACACGAGCGGGCGGCCTCTCGAAGCACCCTCTTGCACCTGTTCCTATAGACCGCGTTGCCCAGTCGCTTAGGTGCGACGAAGGCGACCTTTCCCAAGTCGCCTTCGTTGCACTTTAAAACTGTAGCTCGGACGAGTCTATGGCTGACTCTCTTCCCGCCAGAAAAGACCGCTTCAAAATCTCGCTTGGATTTGATGGTCTCCATGGCGTGCCTAGACGGTAAGCCTCTTGCGGCCCTTGGCGCGACGGCGGGCGAGGACGGCGCGGCCGCCCTTGGTTGCCATGCGGGCGCGGAAGCCGTGGGTCTTTGCGCGCTTCCTCTTGTTAGGCTGATAAGTACGCTTCATTTTTAAATCCTCCCGAGGATCAACATATAGGACCAATAGCGTCAAGCCACAAGATTGTAGTGAACTGTCAGGCGAAATGTCAATTTCCCTCTGCTAGAGACCACAATTTGACCCTTGAGGCGACGCTAGGTGGGCACACACAGGTCATTCAGGCTATGTTGAATGAAATTCATTGAGCATGATTTCGGCGATACTTGAGTCTCATCTGCGGTTTTGTTGATGAATGATGCTATGATTTTTCACCCGATACGAACAACATCCGCCCAAGTTTTGAACAACGTTTCATCCCGTGTTGAAATCTTTCATTCGGATGTTATTCAGATTGAATAGTTTTCAACATGCGTAGATGAATTGTTTAAAACTAAGGAGAAAGGGACGAACATGCCGCGTGACTTCTACCCGTTTGTAGAGAACGCAGACGGCGAGAATGAGGCGCAGGGGACCCCCAAAACCTCCACAGATGGCGATGAATTGAAGGTGAAATACCCCGCGCGCATCGCCGTGTACGACGACGCGGCGGCGGCGCCGCGCGTCGTGCTTGTGGAGCCGAAGGACGTGCGCTCCTATCTTGAGGAGATCACCGCGACGGTGACGAGACTTTCCAAGGAGCAGGGCGGCACCATTCCCTTTATGGTGATAAGGGAGATTGTCGAGAACTTCATTCACGCATACTTCCTCGAGCCGACCATTAGCATCCTGGACGGCGGCGAGACGATCAAGTTCTCGGACCAGGGGCCGGGCATCAAGTCCAAGGAACTCGCGCTCGAGTACGGGACGACGTCCGCGACGGAGCCCATGAAGCAGTACATCCGCGGGGTGGGGAGCGGTCTGCCGTACGTGCAGCAGTACATGACGGACCGCGGCGGGTCGCTCACCATCGAGGACAACATTTCCGGTGGAACCATAGTCACGATATCCAATGTGGTTCAGGACGACGAGCAGATGACGGACCAGCCCATGGACACCCAGGACTTTGCCATGGGCGGCATGCAGGGTCAGAGCCCCACGGGCATGCAGAGCCCGGCGGGAGGCGGGATGCCGGCGGCAATGCCCGGGACGGCGGCGATGCCGCAGATGCCACAGGGCGTCGGGATGCAGCAGTACGGGGCGATGCCCTATGGGCAGCCGGCCTATCCGCAGGGGGGCTTCGCGCCGGGGTGGCCGCAGTTCCAGCAGATGCCCATGCAGCAGGGCATGCCATACCAGCAGCAGGGCCAATACCAGCCATACATGCAGCCCCAACAGCCCATGGCGGCTCCGCAGCCCGCGCCCTTCTCGCTAAGCGAAAGGGACGTAAGCGTGCTTTCGTACCTCAAGGCGAACCCGACCGTGGGCCCGACGGAGCTGACGCGCGCGTTTGGCAGCTCGCAGCCCACGTGGACGCGCGAGCTGCAGAAGCTTGAGAAGGCGGGCTTCATCAGGAAGAACAAGGGTGCCCAGAAGTATGCCCTGACCGACCTTGGCAGGACGTACGCGCAGCAGATATAGCGCAGCCAAATAGCGCAAGCCATAAAGCCCCAGCCCAGTGCGACGACGGGAAGGCGGTGTGCGGCCTTGGCGGAGCGGGGGCGTGCGGGCGCGGACGCGGCGGGCGACATACGGCAATAAAAACTCCGGGCGAGAAGTACTCGACCGGCGCCGAGGGTGTGCTCGGACGGTTTTCATCATATAATGGGTGCACTTTTCAACATTGCAGAGGTAAATGGTAGGTATGACTTCATCTCAGGAATCGGATGCGATAGCGCTCTGGGAAGACGCACTGACGCTTCTTGCCGAAAGGAACGTCGCGCCCGCGACGCTGGCAATGCTCAGGAGCTGCCAGGCGGTCTCGTTTGACGGCGAGAAGCTGACGGTGTCCACGAACATGGGATTTGCGCAGCGCAAGATATCCCAGCAGACTCCCATGATCGAGGAGTGCCTGGAGCAGGCGGCCTTCCAGCCCGTGGGCTTCGAGGTCATGCTGACGCACGACTCCGTACGTCGCCCGGTACAGACGGGCGCGGAGATGTCGCGCGAGGAGGTCGGGCGCATCAACACGACGGCCACGGCGATGGAGCCTGCGTCGGCGCCGGCGAGCGTGGCGCCCAGGACGGTGCCAACGGCGACGGCGGGCGGCCCTTCTCGCCCGGAGGCCGCGGAGCGACCGGTGAGCGACTTCCAGAACGAGGTCATCGACCCGTCCGACTCGAAGCTCACGTTTGACCGCTTTGTGTCCGGCGAGGAGAACGAGTTTGCGTTCGACGCGGCGAAGCAGGTGGCAAACGGCGGGAACAAGAGCTACAACCCACTGTTTATATATGGGAAGAGCGGGCTGGGAAAGACCCACCTGCTGCGCGCGATCCAGAACTACATTGCGCAGAACGACCCGTCGCGGCTGTGCGTGTACCGCACGGGCACGGAGTTTGTGGACGACTACGTGAACGCGATGAACGTGGGCGACACCCCGGCAAAGGCGGCGCTGTCTCGCAACTACCAGAACGTCGACGTGCTGATTATCGACGACATTCAGAACATGCGCCGCGCGGCGGGCACGATCAGCTTCTTCTTCGAGACGTACAACACGCTCATGTCGCACGGGAAGCAGATAGTTCTTGCGGCCGACCGATCCCCCTCGCAGCTTGGCATGGGTGACAGCAAGTTCGACGAGCGCGAGACCAGTCGCATGGATTCCGGCGTGACCGTGAGCATACAGGTGCCAGACTACGAGCTGAAGTTGAAGCTCATCAACAGCTTTTACGACACCATGAAGCAGGACGCCGTGAGGGAGCACATCCCCGGCATGACGGGAACGATATCCGAGACGGACCGGAAGCTCATGGCCGAGAAATCGGGCACGAACATCCGCATCATCGAGGGATTCGTGCACACCTGCCTGATAACCGCGTCGCGCAAGGAAAAGCTGGGCGAGCGACTGGACCGGGAAGACATCATAAAGATTGCGAACGCCAAGTGGCCGACCGGTCAGAAGACCATCACGGTCGAGCAGATACAGAAGGCGGTCGAGACCTACTACGACGTCTCGCATATGGACCTGGTTGGCTCGAAGCGCAACAAGGAACTGATGGAGCCAAGGCACGTGGCAGTCTGGCTCACGAGGGAGCTTACCGACAACACGTTGGCAGACATAGGAAAGAAGTTCGGCGGACGGAGCCACGCGACCGTCAAGCACAGCATCTATTGGGTCGACAAGACCCGCAAGGAGGACAGGATCTTCCAAGATAGGATCCAGACTCTGCAAGACGGGATAACCGACAACAGATAGGGTTCGAAAAGCTGGAAGAAATCCTGTAGAGAAGAGTCGAAAAGTGCGGCATCGTTGTAGACGGAGGTTTTCGACATATTGTGAGTGTTAACTGACGTAAGGAGAAATGAAGTAGCCCAAGTCGCGCTTACATTCCATTTACCTGCGGAGATTCTGACTTTTCAACTTTTCTACAAGCCTTATTATTACCACTACTTCTTTTCTATATATAAGTACCAATAACAATGGAGGGTACCGAATGAAATTCACAGTAAGCCAGTCTGCACTCATGCAAGCCCTCTCTGTGGTAGCAAAGGGAATGGCTTCGAATTCGACCCTCCCCGTGCTCTCGGGCATATATATAAAGGCGGAGGAAGGCGTCCTCGAGTTCCAGACGACGAACCTGGACATATCGATCAGGCACAGGATCGCAGCTGACGTCGAGGAGCCGGGCGCGACGGTGGCGTCCGGCAAGATCCTGACGAGCATCGTGAAGACGCTTCCCGACGCGGCCGTGATGTTCGAGGGCGGCGAGAGGGTCCTGACGATCCAGTGCGACAAGTCGTCGTTCCGTCTGAACACCCTCGACCCCGCCGACTTCCCCGAGTTCCCGGAGTATGACCTCGACCGCACCGTCGAGCTGCCGAGCGACCTTCTTTCCGAGATGGTGGGGAAGGTCTACAAGGTGACCTCGAAGGACACGTCGCGCCCCATCCTTTCCGGCGTGCTCCTGACCGTCGAGGACAACACGATCAGACTCGTGGCGACCGACTCGTACCGCCTGGCCGTGTGCGACTCGAACGTGGAGACGAGCTCCATACAGGAGGCGTTCGAGACCATCGTCCCGGGCAACACCTTCCACGACGTCCTGTCGCTCCCGTCCATGACGGAGAGGATCACGATTGGCACGACGAACAGCCAGGTCGTGTTTGCGTTTGGCGACACGACCTACGTGTCGCGCAAGATCGACGGAACCTTCCCCAACTACAAGCAGCTTTTGCCGCCCAGCTGCAACACGTCTGTCAGGATCGACGTGGCGCAGTTCTCCGCCGCGCTCAAGCGCGTCTCGGTCATCGCGCTGACGAACCCCTCCGTACGCTTTGACATCGACCCGGACGGCAAGGTCATGAAGCTTTCTGCAAGCTCGCCCGACCAGGGCGAGTCCACGGAGCTGCTGCCGGTGGAAGTCGAGGGCAACGCCATGTCCATCGCGCTGAACTACCACTACGTGTTCGATTGCGTGAACGCCGCGAACGACCAGAAGGAGATCACGCTCGAGCTCCAGAGCACCATGCAGCCGGGCATCTTCAAGTCATACTCCAAGATCAACTACCTCTATCTGCTGATGCCCGTCAGGATGTAGCCGTGGGACTGCGCGTCAAGACCCTTGGCATGCGCGACTGGCGCAACTTTGGCGAGAAGAGCATCGACTTTGCCGACGGCATGACCATCCTTGCGGGAAGGAACGCCGTCGGTAAGACGAATACCGTCGAGGCCTTGCAGATGCTTACCGCCGGAACCTCGTTCAGGAAGGCGAAGCCGTCTCAGCAGGTTCGCGAGGACTGTGCCGCCGCGAAGATATCCGCAAGACTCGAGGGCGACGGACGCGTGATAGACGTATCGTGCGAGGTGGAGGACAGGCGCCGCCGATTCTTCAGGAACGGCAAGAAGTGCTCTTCTCAGGACCTTCCTGAAACGCTCATGTCGGTTCTCTTCAACCCCGACGACCTTTCGTTTGTGAAGCGGGGCGCCTCGTACCGCCGCGACGAGCTCGACGGCTTTGGCCGGCAGGCGAATCGTGGCTATGCGAAGGTGCTCTCCGCCTACCTGCGCTCCGTGGAGCAGAGGAACCGGCTCCTGAAGGAGGACTACCCCGACCTCGCGCTCCTGGACGCATGGGACGCATCGGTATCCCTTGGCGGGGCGACGCTGCTCGCCGCGCGGCTGAGGCTCTTCGAGAGGCTCGGGCACTATCTTCGCGACATCTATAGCGAGATCGCCTCCGGCGAGAAGCTGGACTGCCAGTACGTCTCGTCTCTTGGCGAGGACCTGAGCGGGCGCACCCGCGACGAGCTCTGCGACCTCTTTGCGAGGAAGCTGGAGGAGGGCAGGCAGGACGACCTCAGGCGCCAGCAGACGCTTGTGGGACCCCAGCGCGATGACATCGCCTTCACCATCGACGGCCGCGACGCCCGCGCGTACGGCTCGCAGGGGCAACAGCGCTCGATCGTGCTGGCGTGGAAGATGGCCGAGGTGAGGCTGTCGCAGGAGGTTGTGGGCGAGCAGCCGCTGCTGCTTCTGGACGACGTCATGAGCGAGCTGGACGAAGGGCGTCGCGACGCGATGACGAGGTTCGTGCAGTCCGGCATACAGACGGTCGTGACGACGACAAACCTTGGATACTTCCCGGAGGAGCTTCTGTTGGACGCGAGAGTCGTGAGGATAGATGGGTAACCCCAGGGAAAAAGGCACGTCCAAGAACTACGGGAGGGGCTACGTCTTCGACGAGGAGCGCTTCAGGAACGACACGCCCCTCTCGTCCATACTGAGCGGTACGGTGAGCACGGACATGCGCGCGCACATGACCGAGAACCAACGCGCCCGCGCGGCCTGGTACGGCGCGAACGGAGACATAGAGCGAAAGCACACTACGGGCGTTTTTCTCGACAAGACACCCACGAAGAAGGGGAGGGACCCCGTCCTGTGCGTGTACGTGGACTCGCACGTGAGGATGTCGGACTTCAACGCGAACAAGGAGATCTACCTTGCGCGGCTCCATGGCGTTGGCTTGCAAGTGTCTGGCGTCAAGTTCAGGCTTTCCGACGCGCGGCACATGCGCAAGGCCACGGGCGAGAAGTACGAGGGCATCGGCAAGAAGCATGCCTCGGTGGCGCTGCCCGGCCTTTCGCAGGAGGAGCGCGGCCGCATCGAGGACATGACGCGCGACCTTCCCGACGGGATTCGCGCGAAGGCGGAGAGAGCCATTGAGCTCTCGTTCAGAAGAGAACTGCTAGAGAACACGAAGAATCGGACAAATCATCAGAAATAGGCTTACAAGCCCGCTGACGTGATTTTAAGATGGCGCAGCATTCCATTTTATGTTTGGCTCAAACTAAAAGAGACCCCTTGGACTAAAATCGAGGAGTCTCTTTTTATTTCAATATAGAGGGGAAACTGAGTGGCGACAGAAGAAAGCAACTACGGCGGAAGCGAGATCAAGGTCCTCAAGGGTCTCGAAGCCGTCCGCATGCGTCCCGGCATGTACATTGGCACCACGAGCGAGACCGGTCTCCACCACCTGGTGTGGGAGATCGTCGACAACTCCGTGGACGAGGCCATGGCCGGGTACTGCAACAAGATTCTTGTCACGGTCCATCCGGACAACTCCATCACCGTCGTGGACAACGGCCGCGGCATCCCCGTCGACATGCATCCCACCGAGAAGAAGCCGACCCTCGAGGTCGTGCTCACCATCCTGCACGCCGGCGGAAAGTTCGACAACAACGCATACAAGGTGTCCGGCGGCCTGCACGGCGTCGGCGTTTCCGTTGTGAACGCGCTCTCGAAGAAGCTGATTGCGCAGGTAAAGCGCGATGGCAAGATCTATGAGATGCAATTCTCGCGCGGCAAGACCATCGAGAAGATGAAGGAGATCGGCAAGTCCAAGACGACGGGCACGACCATCACCTTCTGGCCCGACGAGAAGATCTTCGAGACCACCGTCTACAACTTCGACACCCTGAAGAACCACCTGCAGGAGACGGCGTTCCTGAACAAGAACCTGAAGATCGTACTGACCGACGAGCGCGAGCTTGTTCCGCGCGTGGAGGAGTTCTGCTATGCCGGCGGCATCAACGACTTCGTCAAGTTCCTGAACGGCTGGAGCCCCGAGAAGAAGGCGTACGAGAAGACCGTGCTTCCCGGCCTGTCGAAGCCCATCTACATCGAGGGCAAGACGGACGAGGACACCCCGCTCGCCAAGAAGGGCGAGGTCGAGGTCTCCATGCAGTGGAACACCGGCTACTCGGAGCACGTGATGTCGTTCGCGAACGACATCTACACCGAGGAGGGCGGCATGCACCTGGAGGGCTTCAGGACGGCCCTCACGAAGACGGTGAACGACTATGCCCGCAGCCACAAGCTGCTGAAGGAGAAGGAGGCGAACCTCACCGGAGACGACATCCGCGAGGGTCTGACGGCCGTCATATCCGTCAAGCTTCCCGACCCGCAGTTCGAGGGACAGACGAAGGCGAAGTTAGGCAGCTCGTACATGAGGACGCTCACGAACAAGATCGTGTCGCGCGGCCTTGCGGACTACCTGGAGGAGCACCCCAAGCAGGCGAAAGAGATCTTCAAGAAGGCATCGAGCGCCGCAAAGGGACGCCTTGCGGCCCAGAAGGCGCGCCAGGCAACGCGCCGCAAGAGCATCCTCGAGTCCGCGTCGCTTCCCGGCAAGCTTGCGGACTGCTCCGTGCGCGACGCGGCCATGACCGAGCTCTTCATCGTCGAGGGTGACTCGGCAGGCGGATCGGCGAAGGACGGCCGCCGCCGAGATATCCAGGCGATCCTCCCGCTTCGAGGCAAGATCCTGAACGTCGAGCGCGTGGGTGACCACAGGGCGTTCAACTCCGATACGATCCAGAGCCTCATCACGGCAATCGGCACCGGCGTCACGACGGACGCGGGCGATTTCGACATCAACAAGGCCCGCTACCACAAGATTATCATCATGACCGATGCGGACGTCGACGGCGCGCACATCCGCATCCTGCTGATGACGTTCTTCTACAAGTACATGCGTCCGCTGATCGACGCAGGCTACATCTACAGCGCCTGCCCGCCGATCTTCGGCGTGAAGGTGGGCAAGAAGATCCACTACGTGTACCCAGACGGCAAGACGGCGGAGGAGGCTCTTCTCGCCCAGGCGATCGAGCAGTACGTGCCGCGCGACGCGGAGGGCAAGCAGCGCAAGTACACCGTCCAGCGCTACAAGGGCCTGGGAGAGATGGACCCGCAGCAGCTGGCGGACACGACGATGGACCCGAAGACGCGCATCCTGCAGAGGATTGGCATCGAGGACGCCGCGCGCGCCGAGCAGGCGGTGTCGCGACTGATGGGAACCTCCGTCGAGTACCGCAGGGACTACATCGAGAAGCACGCGAAGGACGCCCGCTTCCTGGACGCGTAGCGGCGCAGACAGGCAAGCGACAGACGAAAGGCACGATAAGTGGCAGATAACAGCAACAGCAACGACGGTCTGGGACAGGGCGGCGACAACGACGTCACCCTGCCCGAGGACCTGCAGCGCCTGCTGGACAGGGCAGAGTCGGACGACTCTGACGCGCCGGTGTACGACCCGGACGCGGAGGACGAGGCCGGCATGGACGACGGTGGCTCCGACGACGAGGACGACGCCGAGGACGACGACGCCGACGAGCAGCTCCAGATGGGCGACGACAACCGTGGCGCCGGCGACGGCGTGGACGTGCATGGCGGCCGTCTGCAGTTTCACGAGTTCGGTCACGAGATGGAGCAGTCGTTCATCGAGTACTCCATGTCGGTCATCACGGCCCGTGCGCTCCCGGACGTGCGCGACGGCCTGAAGCCCGTTCACAGGCGCATCCTGTACGCCATGAACGAGGCGGGCATCTTCCCGAACAAGCCGCACAAGAAGTCGGCATGGACCGTTGGCGAAGTCATCGGCAAGTACCACCCGCACGGTGACTCTGCCGTGTACGACGCCATGGTCCGCCTGGCCCAGTGGTTCAGCATGCGCGTGCCCCTGGTGGACGGCCACGGCAACTTTGGCAACATCGACGGCGACGGCGCGGCGGCAATGCGTTACACCGAGGCACGCCTTGCCCGGCCGGCGATGGAGCTCCTGCGCGACCTGAACAAGGACACGGTCGACTGGCAGCCGAACTACGACGAGTCGCTGCAGGAGCCCGTGGTCCTGCCCGCGCGCTTCCCGAACCTGCTGGTCAACGGCTCTCAGGGCATCGCAGTCGGCATGGCGACGAACATTCCGCCGCACAACCTGCGCGAGGCGATCAACGCCGTCTGCATGCTGATCGACAACCCGGATGCGACGGTGGACGAGCTCATGACCGTCATGCCGGGACCTGACTTCCCGACCGGCGGCCTCATCATGGGCTCCGAGGGCATCAAGCAGGCGTACGAGACCGGTCGCGGCATCATCACCATCCGCGCGAAGGCGCACGTGGAGTCCACGAAGGGCGGCCGCAACAAGCTGGTGTTCACCGAGTTCCCGTATGGCGTGAACAAGGGCACCCTGCAAGAGAAGATCGCGGCCCTGGTAAACGAGAAGCGCATCGACGGCATCACCGACATGCGCGACGAGTCGAATCGCAAGGGCCTGCGCCTTGTGCTCATGCTGAAGCAGGGCACGGTGCCCGAGGTCGTCCTGAACAACCTTTACAAGTACTCCGCGCTGCAGAGCTCCTTCGGCATCATCGACCTCGCGCTCGTCGACGGCGTGCCGAGGACGCTCACGCTGCGCGAGATGCTTCAGTACTACATCGACCACCAGGTCGACGTAGTTACCCGCCGCACGAAGTTCGACCTTGCGAAGGCGCGTGCCCGCGCGCACATCCTCGAGGGCCTGCTGCTTGCGCTCGACCACATCGACGAGGTCATCACCATCATCCGTTCCAGCCGCACGGACACGGAGGCGTCCGAGAGGCTCATCAACAGGTTTGGGTTCACCAAGATCCAGACGACGGCGATTCTCGAGATGCGCCTGCGCCGCCTGACCGGCCTGGAGCGCGACAAGATCCAGGACGAGCTCGACGGCCTGCGCAAGGCCATCGAGTACTACGAGGGACTCCTTGCGGACCAGAGGAAGATCCTCGAGGTCATCAAGACCGAGATGCAGGAAATTGCCCAGAAGTTTGGCGACAAGCGTCGCACGCAGATATCTGACGCACCCGTGGACCTCGACGTCGAGGACCTCATCGCCGAGGAGGACATGGTCGTCACCTTCACGCACGCCGGCTACGTCAAGCGCCTGCCCGTGGCGACGTACCGCTCCCAGAAGCGCGGCGGCAAGGGCGTCCAGGGCCTCTCGCTGAAGGACAACGACTTCGTCGAGGACCTGTTTGTGGCGTCTACCCACGACTACGTGCTGTTCTTCACGAACAGGGGCAAGGTGTACCGCCTGAAGGTGCACGAGCTGCCGCTGGGCAGCCGCCACGCAAGGGGCTCCGCGCTCGTGAACGTGCTGCCGCTTGAGGATGGCGAGCACCCGACGGCCGTCATCACCACGAGGGAGTTCCCCGCGGACGAGTACCTGCTGTTTGCCACGCGCGACGGCATGATCAAGAAGACCGCCATGAGCGACTACGACAAGAGCCGCCGCGACGGCATCATCGCAATCAACCTGAAGAAGGGCGACGAGCTTGTCAACGTGAGGAGGGTCAAGTCCGGCGAGAAGGTCATCCTGTGCTCCGACCTGGGCAAGGCCATCCTGTTTGACGAGGCCGAGATCCGCCCGACCGGTCGCGACACCTCCGGCGTCCGCGGCATCACGCTGAAGGACGGCGCGAAGATGCTGGGCATGGAGATCACGAACGGCAACGGTGACCTGCTGGTGATCACGGACCGCGGCTATGGCAAGCGCACGCCCGTGTCCGAGTACCCCGAGCACAAGCGCGGCGGCCAGGGCGTGGCCACCATCGCGATGACCACGAAGAAGGGCAACCTTGTGGCGTGCCGCGTCGTTGGGCCTCAGCACGAGCTGATGATCGTGTCCGAGGAGGGCGTCGTTATTCGCGTGAAGTCGAGCGACATATCGAGGCTCGGCCGCGCGACGCAGGGCGTGAAGATCATGAACCTGGGCGAGAGCGACAAGATCAGCGCCGTCGCCAGGATGGTCGCGCACAAGAAGAAGGCCGCGAAGGCGAACCCGATGCAGGGATCGCTTGACCTTGCGGCTGCCGGTGCCAAGGAGGCCGACGACGAGGATCCCGTCGACATCGGCGGCGAGGAGGAGCTGGACGACACGCTCATCGAGGACGACGAGTAGCGGGTCCGCGACCCCTGGGAAAGGCTGACGCTAGAAAGGCGTCCGGGCGAGAAGAGCTGATCTTCTCGCCCGGGCGTTTGCCATAGCGGCAGGCATGTGCGTGTTGAAGCCCCTGCGACGCCCTGGTGCGCCGGGGGCAGGTACGAGGCCGGAGCTAGTGGGTGGCGTTGAAATCGTCTGGGGAGAGGCCCTCGACGAAGGCATGGAACTTCTCGAGCTCCTGCTTCTCCTCGTCCTTCTCGACCGACGCGAAATCGGGCAGGGTCGCGGCTTCGAGCACGGACTCCTCCGCAAACAGCGGCGCGTCGACGCGGACCGCAAGGGCGATGGCATCCGACGGGCGCGCGTCCACCTGAACGATGCGGCCAGAATCGGTCCGGAGCGCCACCTGGGCAAAGAACGTGGTTCCCTCGACGTCGGAAATGACGACGCGAGAGACCTGTGCGCCCAGCGCCTTGATGGTCGACGCCAAAAGGTCGTGCGTCATGGGGCGGCTGCCGTGCGCGCCATCGACCCCCATGGAGATCGCGGTTGCCTCGACCGCGCCGATGCGGATGGGTAGCTGCGTGAAGCTGCCGTCCGCGTTGGGCTTCCTGGTCCTGAGGACGATGAGGGACGCGACGGGACCTCCGCCGACCACCACTGTCTGGATGTCCATTCTTACCAAGTGAATCCACCTCTCTTTAGCGTGGATATCTTACCCACAATAGGAAGGGGCGCAAGCACTATTTGGCAAACACCAGATATACACTGCCGCGTTGCATTGCCCCGCTGCACGGCCGCGCTTCCGGACAGAACGAACGAAATGTGGAGGAAAAGAGAAGGGAAAGAAATTTGGGATTGCGGTTGACCTAGGTACCGATGCTGAGTAATATTACTTCTCGCGTTGGGCCCGTAGCTCAGTTGGTCAGAGCGTCCGGCTGATAACCGGGAGGTCACAAGTTCGAACCTTGTCGGGCCCACCATTTTTTCTTGAGAATAATCGCCCCAGCGCTAGCCGAGTCGCCGCTGGGGCGATTATTATCGGGGACGTAGCTCAGCTGGGAGAGCGCGGGCTTTGCAAGCCTGAGGTCGTGGGTTCGATCCCCATCGTCTCCACCATGTTTATGATGCCGCGGGTACGCTCCCGCGGTTTTTTATTAGACGCGCAACGACATTCCTACATTGGTGGACTTCCTTTTTGTTGCGATGTGACGGCTCTTCTACAGCGCGCGACGATCACCTCCCAAGAGGCCGGCATGCCCGGCGGCAAGCGGGACGCCGCCCCTTATGGGGTCCCCGCCGCGAAGCTGACAGCGGCCCGGCCTGTTGGCCAGACCATGACGTGTTGGCTCCTTGGCCTTTGTGACCTCGGCGTTCTGACGCGGTTCGCGTTCGACCATGTGGTTCACCTTCCTATGGGGGCCTTCGTGGACGGAAAGCGTAGCAAACGGCACCTGCAGATGGCTCGCACGCGTCTTGCAGTTACCTTCTTGCAGGTCAGGGGTACCGCGACGGGCTGGAATTGCGTACATGGTAAGGAGATGCCTGCTAGTCTTGGCCCCATGTCCTTCTCGCCCGCGGCCATGCGCGTTGCTTTGCGGCTTGTGCGGAAGGAATTGTGCCCGCACTCCCCGCGTTGGGCAAGCTGTGTTAGAATGCTCAAACAGATGCGGGCATCGCCAAGTGGTAAGGCAATGGCTTCCCAAGCCATCATCCGCGGGTTCGAATCCCGTTGCCCGCTCCATGGATGTCAGACGGGCCCTTCGGGGCCCGTATTTGTTTGCGGTCCGGCGGCCGGTTGGCCGGGACCTTACGGGCGTCTTCCGTTGACGCCGCAAAGCCACAAGAGAAGAGGTGCGAACGTGAGCAAGGGAATGACCCGCGAGGAGTGCACGCTGGCCATAGAGGGCCTGAGCGGCCAGATTGACAAGTACGCGGAGCTGCTTGTGCGCAAGGGCCTTTGCGTGCGAGAAGGACAGGAGGTCGTGGTCCAGGCCCCCGTGGAGTGCGCTGACTTTGCCAGGCGCGTGGTGCGCCTGGCCTATCGCGAGGGCGCCGGTCACGTGACCGTGATCTGGGGCGACGACGCGATGGCGCGGCTGGAGTATGAGAACGTGCCGCTGGAGCACTTTCGCCACACGCCCACGTGGAAGGTGGAGCAGCTGAACTCGCTTGCCGAGGCGGGCGCGTGCTTCCTGTTCATAGAGGGCAGCGACCCATCCGCGCTGGACGGCATCGACCCCGCGAAGCCCGCCGCGGCGGCGCACGCGCGCAACACGGAGTGCCTCTCGTTCAGAAACGGTATGGACTTTGGCAAGAACGTCTGGTGCATCGCCGGCGCGCCCGTGGAGGCGTGGGCGCGGAAGGTCTTTCCCGACTGCGCCCCCTACGAGGCGGTCTATCGCCTGTGGCTTGCGATCCTGAAGGTCGCGCGCGCCGACGGCCTTGACCCGCAGCTTGACTGGGAGACCCACAACGCCGCGTTCGAGAAGAACAAGGGCTTCCTGAACGACATGGCCTTCGATCGCCTGCACTACACCTCGAAGAACGGCACCGACCTCACGGTTGGCCTGAACGCGAAAGGCATCTGGGAGGGTGGCGCCGGCCGCACCGTGGACGGCACCGTGTTCTTCCCGAACATCCCGACGGAGGAGGTCTTCACCACGCCGGCACGCACGCGCGTGGACGGCATCGTGTACTCCGCGATGCCCCTGGTGCACGCCGGACAGATCGTGGACGACTTCTGGCTGAGATTCGAGGGCGGCAAGGTCGTGGAGTACGACGCCGCGCGCGGGGGAGAAGTGCTGCGCCACATTATAGAGACCGACGAGAACGCCGCGTACCTTGGCGAGTGCGCGCTCATATCGAAGCGCACGCCGATAAGGCAGTCCGGCCTGCTGTTTTTTGACACCCTGTACGACGAGAACGCCAGCTGTCACCTTGCGCTGGGAACGGGCTTCCCGGAGTGCCTGGAGGGCGGCCTGGACATGGACAAGGACGCCCTGCTCGCGAGCGGCGTGAACCAGTCCGCCACGCACGTGGACTTCATGATTGGCTCCGACGACCTCAACGTCACGGGTGTGAAGGCGTCCGGCGAGGAGGTCCCCGTGTTTCGCAACGGTGCGTGGGCCTGGGAGAGCGAATAGCTGCCCGACGTGATATCATTTTCCGTACGCACACATGAGGGTCGTTAGCTCAGTTGGTAGAGCAGGGGACTTTTAATCCCAAGGTCGTGGGTTCGAGACCCACACGACCCACCACTAAAAACAAGCCCCACACCTGCGAAAACGCGGTGTGGGGCTCTTTTTGTGCCTAGCATACGGCAGCGGCCTTACAGCCGCCTATCAGGCACTTCTCGCCTAGGCGGGCCCCTGTTTCTCTACGGCGTCATGGCGTGAACTTCTTGATGCAATGGTTTGAATAGCGATGTCATGACAGCTTGTGAGATGCGGCATCGGGCGCCCACAGGGGTCATTGGCAGCGCCGCGGGCACGTTTTTGCACGTATCTTGCACCGTGGCCACGTGCGTGACAATCGTTATGGAGTTGTGTTGACATTGTTACGAACGTGTCTCGAACCAAGATTCTGGGTTGTGTGGCCCGATTTTGCCGCTAAAGTCTTTCACCAACGCAGGAAGCGCTGCAATGGATGCAGCACAACGCATGAAGGAGGGGTTTTATATGGCATTCACGCTCAACATGATCAACTCCCTCCGACGCCAGGATCGACGTTCCACGCTGCGACGCCAGCGCGCGCTCACTTCGGTCCTCGAGGCATAGTTCAACAAGCCTAAAACTGGACAGTGTAGACGCCTGGCAGAGCCGGGCGCCTTTTTTGTACCTACGCAACGGTGCAAACAACCGGGGCATGGCCCCGTGGTCATAGCTATCGAAAATTTGGCACATCACACGGAAAATCGCACATAGGAAGCAGGGGTGTTTAAGATGGCAGCAGAGAAGAACAAGGAAAAGGTCGTCCTGGCGTATTCGGGTGGTCTGGATACCTCCGTCATGGTGAAGTGGCTGCAGCTCGAGAAGAACCTCGACGTCGTCGCGATCTGCGGCAACGTTGGCCAGGACGCGCAGGACCTCACCTGGATCGAGAAGAAGGCCTTGGGCATGGGCGCCGTGTACTCCAAGGCGCTTGACATGCGCTCGGAGTACGCCGAGGACTTCCTGACGAAGGCCATCGCCGCAAACGGCATGTACGAGGACACGTATCCGCTGCTGTCCGCCCTGTCTCGTCCCCTGATCGTGAAGCACCTGGTGGACATCGCGCACGAGACCGGCGCGTCCTACATCTGCCACGGCTGCACCGGCAAGGGCAACGACCAGGTGCGCTTCGAGTCCAGCATCCACGCGCTTGATCCCGAGCTGAAGATCCTGGCGCCCGCGCGCGAGTGGGACCTTCACACCCGCGAGGACGAGATGGAGTGGGCGAAGCAGCACGGCGTGCCCGTTCCCACCACCGCGGCGAAGCCGTACTCCCTGGACGAGAACCTGTGGGGCCGCGCGATCGAGTGCGGCGCCCTTGAGGACCCGTGGAAGGAGGCTCCGGCGGACATCTACACGCTGACCGCCGACCCGATGAGCGCCCCGGACGAGCCCGAGGAGGTCGTCCTTGGATTCGAGCAGGGCAAGCCGGTCTCGCTCAACGGCAAGAAGATGGACCTGCTGAGCCTGATCATCAGCATGAACAAGATCGCGGGCAAGCACGGCTACGGCCGCCTGGACATGATCGAGGACCGCGTTGTGGGCATCAAGAGCCACGAGGTGTACGAGTGTCCCGGCTCCCTTGCGATCATCAACATGCACAAGGCGCTCGAGACCATGTGCCTGGACGGCGCGACCCTGCAGTACAAGCACATGATCGACCAGCAGTGGGCGACCACCGTCTACAACGGGCTTTGGTACTCCCAGCTCAAGCAGGCCCTGGACGCGTTCTGCGCGGACACCCAGAAGTTCGTAACCGGCCAGGTCAAGGCTAAGTTCTACAAGGGCAGCATGACTGTGACCGGCCGCAAGAGCGCGTACTCGCTGTACGACTACAGCCTGGCGACGTATGGTGAGGGTGACACCTTTGACCGCAGCGCCTCCAAGGGCTTCATCGAGCTGCACACGCTCGCCGCGACCACGTGGTCCAAGACGCAGGGACCCGCCGCGGAGTACGAGCTGCAGAAGCAGAGCGAGAACGTCCACGTGGCGTAGGGTCGCCAGGGCAGAAAAACGAGAGATTGGACAGGGATGGCACTTTGGTCAGGCCGCTTTGAGCAGGGAGTGAGCGAGTTCACGCAGGAGTTTGGCGCGTCGCTCGAGGATGACAAGAGCATGTACGCGCAAGACATCGCGGGCTCCATCGCGCACGCAAGGATGCTTGCCCGCCAAGGTGTCATCCCCCAGGAGGACGCAGAGAAGATCGAGGCCGGCCTGCTGAGGATAAGGGGCCAGATCGACGCCGGCACGTTTGCGTGGGACGTGAACGACGAGGACATCCACATGGCCGTGGAGGGCGCGCTCATTCGCGACATCGGCGCGCCCGGAGCGCGCCTGCACACCGGGCGTTCCCGCAACGACCAGGTGGCGACGGACATCAGGCTCCTGGCAAAGGACATGCTGCGCGAGCTCGCGAAAGAGAACTGCAAGCTGCGGAAGACCCTGCTTTCGGCGGCCGAGAAGAACTTCGACGTGGTGATGCCGGGCTATACGCACATGCAGCATGCCCAGCCCGTGCTCTTCTCGCATCATCTTCTGGCGTACTTCTGGATGTTCACGCGTGACCTGAAGAGGATCGAGTCTGCCTTTGAGGACGCCGATGCGAACCCGTTGGGCTCGGCCGCGCTCGCGGGCACGACGTACCCGCTGGACCGCTTCTATACCACGGAGCTTTTGGGCTTCGACCACCCCATCCCAAACTCGATGGATGCGGTATCTGATCGCGACTACCTGCTTGACCTGCTGTTTGCCTGCAGCGTGAGCATGATGCACCTCTCGCGCCTGTGCGAGGAGATTATCACGTGGTCCACCACGGAGTTTGGGTTCGTCACGCTGAGCGACGAGTACTCCACGGGGTCCTCCATCATGCCGCAGAAGAAGAACCCCGACTTTGCCGAGCTCACGCGCGGCAAGTCCGGGCGCGTGGTTGGCAACCTGGTGGCGCTCCTGGTGACGATGAAGGGGCTGCCGCTTGCGTACAACAAGGACCTGCAGGAGTGCAAGCAGGGCGCCATCGACTCAGCGAAGGCCCTGCGTGACTGCATGACCTGCATGGAGGGCATGATCGACACCTGGACCGTGCATGCGGACAGGATGCTAGAGGAGGCGAAGGCGGGCTTTACGGCCGCGACGGACGTGGCCGACTACCTTGCGAAGAAGGGCATGCCGTTCCGCCGCGCCCACGAGGTGGTGGGCGAGCTGGTGCTGTACTGCGAGAAGCACGGCAAGGGCCTGGAGGATCTGACGCTGGAGGAGTTCCAGGCAGCGAGCGACCTGTTTGAGGAGGACGTGGTGGCGGACCTGGACCCCGCGGGCATCGCTCGCGCGCGCAACACCTACGGCGGCACCGGGCACGACGCCGTCCGCGTGCAGCTGGGCGAGGCCAAGGCGCGCCTTCAGTCCGACGAGGCCATGGTGGAGGGCATGTAGCTCTTCTCGCATGGGTAAACTCGCACGTTTCTTGCATGACGGTCTTCTGAGCTTGGGCCACAGCCGGCCCAGGCTCTTTTTTGCGCGGTAGAATCTTGCGTGTAGGAGCGTAACCAACCTGTTGCCATACGGAGGGAAGCCGCATGATTGATCGCTACACTCGTCCCGAGATGGGAAACATCTTCGAGCTCGAGCACAAGTACGAGGTCTGGCAGGAGATCGAGGTCCTGGCCTGCGAGGCCCACGCGGAGCTGGGCGAGAGCGGCATCACCAAGGAGGAGGCCAAGTGGATTCGCGACCACGCGAAGTTCAACAAGGCCGAGGTGGACGAGATCGAGGCCGTGACCAACCACGACGTGATCGCGTTCCTGACGAACATGGGCTCCTACATCGACGCGGACGTGCCCGAGGGCGAGCCGAAGCCCAGCCGTTGGGTGCACTACGGCATGACCAGCTCTGACCTGGGTGACACCGCCCTGTGCTACCAGCTGTGCGAGGCGACGGACATCCTGATAGATGACTGCCGCAAGCTGGGAGAGATCTGCCGCCGCCGCGCGTTCGAGGAGAGGAACACGCTCTGCGTGGGCCGCACCCACGGCATCCACGCCGAGCCCATGACGTTTGGCATGAAGTTTGGCAGCTGGGCGTGGGAGCTCAAGCGCGACCTCGACAGGCTGAGGGACGCCCGCAAGAACGTGTCGTTTGGTGCCATCTCCGGCGCGGTGGGAACGTACAGCTCCATCGACCCGCGCGTGGAGGAATACGTCTGCAAGCACCTGGGCCTGGTGCACGACCCGCTGTCGACGCAGGTCATCAGCCGCGACCACCACGCGTATCTCGCCGGCGTGCTTGCGACGACGGCCGCCACGTGCGAGCGCATCGCGACCGAGATCAGGAACCTCCAGCGCACGGACACCCTCGAGGCCGAGGAGCCGTTCCGCAAGGGGCAGAAGGGCTCCAGCGCCATGCCGCACAAGCGCAACCCCATCACCGTCGAGAAGGTATGCGGCCTTTCTCGCGTGGTGAAGGCAAACGCGCAGGTGGCCTTCGACAACGTGGCGCTGTGGCACGAGCGCGACATCAGCCACTCGTCCGCGGAGCGCGTGGCGCAGGCGGACAGCTTCATCGCGCTGGACCACATGTTCCAGTGCCTCATCCGCATCGTGGACGGCCTGCAGCTGTACCCCGCGCAGATGATGGCCAACCTCAACAAGACCAAGGGGCTGATCTTCTCGTCCAAGGTCCTTCTGCACCTGGTGGACACCGGCATCACGCGCGAGGACGCCTACAAGATCGTGCAGGAGAACGCCATGGCCACGTGGCACGAGATCCAGCAGTGCGACCCCAACGGCACCACGTTCCGCGCGAAGCTCGAGGCCGACCCGCGCTGCAGCCACCTGACGAAGGAGGAGCTGGACAAGATCTTCGACCCGTGGAGCTTCCTCGGCCGCATCGACGTGGTGTTTGACAGGCTGGAGCAGCTGAGCTTCGACTAGCGCCTGCTGCAGGCAAATGCAAGGGAACGTCTAGGCGAGAAGACCCGCGACGCCAGCCGCGGGTCTTCCTGTGTATGGCGGCCGCGTGCAGCGTGCGCTGGGTATACTTGTTTCCGACAGAGAGGACGGGAATGTTTCACTACGACTTTGTGCCGCGCGGCGTGTGCTCGCGCGTCATCCACCTGGACCTGAGCGACGATGGGCAAACCATCGAGGGCGTGAGCTTCGAGGGCGGCTGCGAGGGCAACCTGAAGGCCGTCGGCAAGCTGGTGGAGGGCAGGCCCGTGGCGGACGTGGTGGAGCTTCTTGCGGGCAACACCTGCGGCATGCGCGGCACCTCGTGCGCGGACCAGATGACCATCGCCCTGTGCGAGGCCCAGCGCGAGCTTGCGCGGGCGCGGGACTAGTCCGGTCATGGAGAAGGGCGGCGCGAGGCACGCGCTTACCAGGCGCGGGCTGTTCAGGGCGGGCGCGGCCACGGGCGTGGCGGCGGCCGCCATTGGCGTCATGGCGGGCTGCGGGCGCAACACGAAGGACGACGAGACCGCCCCGACCGTGGTGAACGACAAGTCCGCGGACTACGTGATCGACCCGAAGACGAACGAGAGCAAGTACAAGTCCGTCGACTTCAAGAAGGAGCCCGTCGCGACGTGGACCATTCCCGTGGGCAACGTGCTGCATCCCGGCGGCGACACGTGGATTCCCGTCACGTCCGCGGGGAGCTCCGCGACGCCCATGGTGAAGGGGTCCGCGCTCGACATCACGAGCGGCACGCTTTCCGAGGTCGTGAGCAAGACCCACACGTCGCACAACACCAACATGGTGATATACGACGTGAGGTGCTCGGACAGCGTCTATGCGTGGAGCGAGCTGGACCTGCTCACGCACAAGTGGTACCTGTACGCCGCGGCGTTCTCTGGAGGCGCCCTTGCGGGGGACGTGTCCACGCTCTGGCACGCGAGCAAGGACTATGACCCGCCGCTGTTTGCCGTTGCGGGCAAGCGCGTGATCTGGCAGGTCATGCCATCGGCAACGGGCGCGAAGGCCGCGAAGAGCTCGTCTTGCTACGTGTGGTCCCTGGGGGATTCCAAGGCGCGGCGGGCCATAGAGTCCCCGGGCCGCTTTGCGACGGAGCCGGCGGTTTCCGACGGCACCGTAACGCTCACCCCCCGCGTGCGCGCGGACAAGGGCACGTACTACGGCATAACATCGTACAAGCTGAGCGACGACCTCTCCGAGCAGGTGGACCAGCTCGTGCTGCCGGCGGGCGTGAAGCCGCTCAACGCGGTGAGCATAGACGACCGCTTCGCGTTCTCCATCGAGGCGAGCTACGACTCCGGCGGCCTGCTGGGGACGATGGGCTCCTACATCGGCAAGCCGGAGGGGCCGTTCGTGGCGCTGTCCCGCGAGCCGTTCGCCCCGATCTGCGGCAAGGACGGCACCTACATCGTGAAGAGCCGCGCGTCGTACTTCGTGATCGACACGGACAAGAGGAAGTACTCCGTGCTTGCGGCGCAGAACCGCTGCGTGGACTACGGGGAGTATCCGGCCTGCGTGGGCTACACGTCGCGGTTCGTGACCTTCTCGACCATCAAGAACCAGGACACCGGCTACCCCGAATCAGTGTCTATCCGAATATTTTCTCTCTAGTTCCCGCTTTTAGGGGCTTCGTTCTGGGGTATCATTACTCTGAATCACAAAAAAGGCGCACAATGCACATAACAGCCCCTGAGCAGTAAATGGAGGAGGCCATCCATGGCTTCGGACGAGAAACGCATCCTATTGGTCGAGGACGAGAAGACCATTCGCGACGCCGTCGCGGCATACCTTGAGCGCGAGAACTACATCGTACGTGGCGTAGGCGACGGCCAAAGCGCCCTGGAGGAGTTCGAGAAGCACTCCTTCGACCTCATCATTCTGGACCTCATGCTCCCGAAGCTCTCTGGCGAGCGCGTCTGCCGCGCCATCAGGGAGACCTCTAACGTCCCCATCATCATGCTGACCGCGAAGGGCGAGGTCGAGGACCGCATCATCGGCCTGGAGCTTGGCGCCGACGACTACCTGATCAAGCCCTTCTCGCCCCGCGAGCTCGTGGCCCGCGTTCGCGCGCTGCTACGCCGCGCGCATGCGGAGAGCGAGCCCCAGCTTGAGGTGCTGGACTTTGGTGACCTCGTCATCGACATCTCTGGCCACAAGGTCATGGTCGAGGGCAAGGAGGTCGACCTCACCGCGTCAGAGTTCAAGCTGCTCACGACCCTCGCACGCTACCCGGGCCGCGTCTATACGCGCATGGAGCTGGTCGAGAAGGTCCTGGGCTACGACTTCGAGGGATACGAGCGCACGATAGACTCCCACGTGAAGAACCTTCGCGCGAAGCTGGGCGACGACCCCCGCAACCCGCGCTGGCTCTATACGGTGCACGGCGTTGGCTACCGCTTCGAGGCACCGCAGAAGCCGGAGAAGAAGAGTGCGGAATAGCGCCGCAGACAGGTAAGCGACAGACGTGGCAGACATAGACGCAACCAGGTCATACGACGAGCGTGAGGACGCAGGCGAGAAGAGCGAGAGCGCGAAGGCCGAGTACTCGACCTTGAGGCGCGCGCCGCGCGTTGCCAACCCGACGACGTCCTTCACGGGTCGCATGGCCTTCTTCTCGGCGCTGACCGCCGTGATGACGGCGGCCATACTCTCCATCGTGCTGGCGGTGGTGTGGGAGCAGCAGTTCCAGGGCTACACCAGGCAGAACATGCAGCGCCTTGCCCAGCAGACCGCCGACACCCTTGGAACGCAGTACGACAAGGGCGGGGACCGCTGGACCTCGAGCGTCATCGAGTACGCGAAGACGAGCGTGTCCGCGTACCCGGACATAAGCATGCAGATACTGGACGCCAACGACGCCCTGGTGTACGACGAGACCGCGGCAAACCGCGCCGCCTCTGGCAAGATGTCGCACGACTCGAAGCAGAACCCCGTGCCGTCCTCGGCAAACGACATCGTATCGGCCGAGGTGACCGACAGCACGGGCAAGAAGGTCGGCACCGTTCGGCTTTGGGCGTTTGGGTCCGAGGCCCTCATCACGAAGTCAGATGCGGCCTTCAGGCAGAACTCGTACACCGCGATCCTGATGGCCGCGGCTGTCGCCATATTCCTGGCAAGCATCATTGGCTACTACACGTCGCGCGCCCTGACGCGACCGATCAAGAAGATAACCGCGACCGCGACGCAGATCAGGAACGGCGACCTGACGGCCCGCACAGGGCTGAAGGGCACGGACGAGATAGGCCAGCTGGGCGAGACGTTTGACGGCATGGCGACGGAGCTCGAGCGCGACATCAAGTTCGAGCATCGCCTGACGAGCGACGTCGCGCATGAGCTGCGCACGCCGCTCATGGCAATGCAGGCTACGGTCGAGGCCATGCAGGACGGGGTGCTGCCGGCGGACGACGAGCACTTCGAGACGGTCGCGAGCGAGGTGAGACGCCTTTCTCGCCTGGTCGACGCGATGCTGCACCTTTCCCGCGTTGAGAACAACGAGAAGTTCAAGACCGAGAAGACCGACATGGTCTTCGTGCTGAAGAGCCTGGTGACGATGCAGCAGCAGCTGTTTGCCGACTGCGACCTGCGGCTGCGCTTTGACGACAAGACGCCGAACCACGAGCTCTTTGCGGACGTGAACCCCGACCTCATTCGCGAGGCAATCACGAACCTCATGTCAAACGCGATGCGCTACACGCCCGCGGGCGGCTGGGTCGTGGTGAGCATTGGCTACGAGGGTCGCAGCTACATGCAGATATCCGTTAGGGACACGGGCATCGGCATCGCGAAGGAGGACATTCCGAGGGTGTTCTCGCGCTTCTGGCGCTCAGACGCAAGCCGCGAGCGGGTCTCTGGCGGGCTGGGCGTGGGCCTCGCGCTCACGAAGGAGATTGTCGACAAGCACAATGGCAGCATCTCCGTGGAGTCCGAGCTTGGGAAGGGCACGACGTTCACGCTGCACATCCCGCTCGAGCACAAGGCGGGAAGCCCTTCTCGCGAGGAGTAGCCCCAGCGGAATAGTCCCAGCGCCGCGCTCGCCGGCCCGCTGCGAATGACGCACGGGCCGGTTTAAATTGCGTGACGCATCGCGGCGCGCCTGAGCCTGAAATGGCTAATCCATTACAATGGATGCGCTATGCACGTGTGTTAACTGGACCTCGATGAGGGGAGACACCTAATGGGAGCCATGGAGCTTCGTCCGGATTCTCACGGCAAGGTTCGCGACATTTACGACTGCGGCGACAGCCTGCTCATGGTCGCGAGCGACCGCATCAGCGCGTTCGACTACATCCTGCCCGACGAGATTCCGTACAAGGGAGAGATTCTCTCCCGCATCTCGGCCTTCTGGTTCAACAGGTTCAAGGACCTGATGCCCAACCACCTGATCACGATGGACGTGAGCGAGTATCCGGAGGAGTACCAGAAGTACGGCGAGTACCTCACGGGTCGCTCCATGCTCGTGAAGAAGGCCAAGACCGTTCCCATCGAGTGCATCGTCCGCGGCTACCTCACCGGCTCTGGAAAGAAGACGTACGACCAGGACGGCACCGTCTGCGGCATCAAGCTGCCCGCCGGCCTGACCGAGGCGTCCAAGATTCCCGAGCCGATCTTCACCCCGTCCACCAAGGCCGCGCTTGGCGACCACGACGAGAACATCAGCTTCGAGCGTTGCGCCGAGCTCGTGGGCGAGGACGTCGCGACCCAGCTGCGCGACGAGTCCCTGAAGCTGTATACCGCGGCGGCGGAGTATGCCCTGACGCGCGGCATCATCATCGCGGACACCAAGTTCGAGTTCGGCTTCATCGACGGCAAGCTGACGCTGATTGACGAGGCACTCACGCCCGACTCGAGCCGCTTCTGGCCCGCGGACGGCTACGAGCCCGGAAAGGTGCAGCCCAGCTATGACAAGCAGTACGTGCGCGACTGGCTGAAGGCGAACTGGGACATGACCGGCGAGCCGCCCCACCTGCCCGAAGAGGTCGTCAAGGGTACCTCGGAGCGCTATCAGGAGGCCTTCGAGATCATCACTGGCGAGAAGTTCACCCCCATGAAGGAGTCAAATGTCTCTGCGTGAAACCATTAACGCGGCCAAGAGGGAGGCGCAGGAGGCAAACGCGCCCCTCGCCAAGAAGGAAGAGAAGGCCGCAGCCGACGAGGAGGAGCGCTCGGGCTTCTCGAAGCGCTCCGTCTCTCGTGCAAAGCCCGCGCGCGAGGCCGCATCGGGCGTGCGCGTCGTAGGCGCTTCCGGCGGTGCGGGAAAGTCCGCTGCCTCGGGCAAGGCCCCGGTCCAGATGACGAAGGACGAGAAGAAGCGCGCGCGCCGCGAGCGCCGCGACGAGGCCGACCGCCGCGCGTCCGCCTCGCAGATCGTGCTGAAGCAGATCCCGGGGTACAAGAGGTCCCAGCGCGTCTGGTGGGGGCTGCTTGGCACGGGCTTCGTGTGCACAATCATCTCGTGGCTGCTGCCGAACCTCTTCCCCCAGCAGGTGAACGAGGGAACGACCCCCATGGGCGTTGCGGTGTTCATCATGCTGGTCGCGGCGTACGCCCTCATCATCTCGGCGTTCGTGTACGACTGGCGCGTCGTGCGCCCCATGAGGAAGAAAGCCGAGTCCACCACGGGTGCCATGACCAACAAGAAGGTCACGAAGGTGCTCCGCGGCGAGGCGAACGAGATCGCCCGCGAGCAGGCCGCCCGCGACGAGGCCAAGGCCGCGCGCCGTGCTAAGCGCTCTGGAAGGCACGAGCAGCACAAGTAAAACTCTCGGCCCCACATCGTCCAGAAGATGATAGAATGGTCGAGCACGGCCCCGTAGCTCAGGGGATAGAGCACAGGTTTCCTAAACCTGGTGTCGTTGGTTCGAATCCGACCGGGGTCACCATGAAATGTGAGGTCAGCGGCTTAGGTCGCTGGCCTTTTTCGTTAGCGCGGCAATGCCGGCCAGGTGCGATGGCTGCGCGTCTCGGTGGCATGCGCCTTTTGACCGGCCGTTGCCGCGCGAGGCTCTGGTGGGTCGCTGCCCGACGCCTCCACATGTGCCCACAGAAAAGCCCGCGGGCGAGAAGAACGGCTCTTCTCGCCCGCGGGCGTCTTCCTATGTTTGGTGCGCTAGGCCTCTATTGGCCTCCGGTTGGTTTGGTCGTCGTGCCGGTGGCGCCATTGTTGGTCGTCGTGCTGTCCGTGTTGGTGTTGGCGCCGCTGGTTGTGGGGTCGGGACCGTTGGAGATCACGAGGGTGATCGTGGCTCCGCTCTTGGCGCTCGTTGCCGACTGCGAGACGACGGTACCCTGTGCGACGCTGGAGCTGTATTGGTAAGTGAGGTTGTACTTGAAGCCCTCGGCCTCCAACGCGCCCTTGGCGTCGTCTGCCGTGGACCCCACGACGTTGGGCACTGAGACCGTCTTCGGGCCGTTGGAGACGTAGATCGTGACCGTGGTGCCCTTGTCGGCGCTGCCGGTGGGGGACTGGTCGTACACGTAGCCCTTCTGGACGGTGTCGCTGTTGCCGTAGCTGACGTTGACCTCGAAACCGGCACCCTTGAGCGCGGACGTCGCGGAGTCCGCGTCCTGGCCCACAACGCTGGGCACGTCCACGGACTCCTTGCCCTTGGACAGCTGGTAGGTGATGGTGTCTCCGGCCTTGGCCTCGGAGCCGCCCACCGGAGACTGCTTTGCGACCATGCCAACCGAGACGTTCTCGTCGTACACGGAGTCGCCGGCCTGCCCCACAAGGCCAACCTTCGCGAGCGCCTTGTCGGCCTGCGAGGGGCTCATGCCCGTGAGGTCGGGGACCTTCACCGTGGCGGCGGGCTCCTTGCCCTTGGAGATTACCAGGTTGATCTTCGTGCCCTTTGCCACCATACGGCCGGAATCGGGGTCCTGGTCCATGACCACGCCCTTCTCGACCGTGCTGGAGTACTGCTCCTTGACGGAGCCCTTCTTGAAGAACTCGGACTCGTCGATCGCCTTCAGGGCGTCCGCCTCCGTCATGCTGAGGTAGTTTGGCACCTCGCGCTTCTGGTTGCTGGGGTTCACGAGCGTGTAGATGCCTACGATCGCCGCGATGAGGGCGATGACGCCGAGTATCGAGAAGAGCACGACGCGCCGCTTGTGCTTCTTCATGGCGGCGTCGGCCTCTTGCTGGGCCTTCTGCGTTGCGGTCTGCGGCTTGATGTGCTCGGCGGTGTCGATGCGCGGCAGGCTCTGGGTGCTGGACGCGGCGATGGGCGCGATCGCGGGCACCACGGGGTTTGCCGGCAGCACCTCGGTAGCGTTGTTGACGGCCGCGAGGCGTCCCGCAAGGTAGTCGCGCAGGACGTGGTACAGCTCGTCCGCGGTCTGGAAGCGGTCCTTCGGGTCCTTCTGCATGCACTTGAGGATGATGCTCTCGAGCGCGGAGTCCACGGCGGGGTTCACGGCCGTCGGCGGCACCGGCTGCTCGTTCACCTGCTTGAGCGCGACGGAGATGGCGTCGTCGCCGTCGAAGGGGACGCGACCGGTCGCGGCCTCGTACATGACGATGCCGAGCGAGTAGATGTCGGTCGTGGGGCCAAGCTCCTTGCCCTGCGTCTGCTCGGGCGATACGTAGTGGGCGGTGCCCAGGACGGAGTTGTCCGTGGTCAGGTGGCTGTTCTTGGCGCGGGCGATGCCGAAGTCCATCACCTTGATGTTGCCGTCCGGCTGCACCATGATGTTCTGCGGCTTGATGTCGCGGTGGATGATGTCGTGGCGGTGCGCGACGGAGAGCGCCTGCGCAATCTGGCTGCCGATCTGGGCGACCTTCTTGCTGTCAAGCGCGCCGTGCTTGCGGATGCCGCTCTTGAGATCGGTGCCGCGCAGGTACTCCATGACGATGTAGTAGGTGTCGCCGTCCTTGCCCCAGTCGTACACGGACACGATGTAGGGGCTCTGCAGTGCGGCGGCCGCCTGGGCCTCCTGCTTGAAGCGTGCCGCGAAGGAGGGGTCGGCGGCGTACTGGGGTAGCATCGTCTTGATGGCTACGGTTCGTCCCAGCACCTCGTCCAGACCGCGGTAGACAATCGCCATGCCGCCGGTGCCGATTCTGTCCTGTACGGTATAGCGCCCCCCAAGAACTCTTTCTGCCATCGTCACTCCGTCTCATCCTCAAAAGCCGCGCGCTCGTGCGGCATTCAACATACTAATCTACCCGCTCGCCATCGCGTCGTTGTGTGGGAACTCGATACTATACGCCGGCTCCCATCGCCTGTACGCGCAGGCACGTGGCAAGCACCTTACCTGCAACTCCCGCGGCGACGCCTACCATCCTCTCGCCCTCGGATCCCTCGATGCAGACCGAAATCGCCACCGTGGGCTGGTCGTAGGGGGCGAATCCCACGAACAGGGAGTTTGCCGTGTTGGAGCTCACCTCTGCGGTGCCGGTCTTGCCCGCGACCTTCACGCCGGGGACCTGGGCGCCCATGCCGGTGCCGTCGTTCACGACGTCCAGCATCGCCTCCCCGATCTGCTGCGCCGTCTGGGCGGACACCGCCTGTCCCAGCGACTTGGGCTTCGTGGTAGAGCTGGTCGCGCCCTCGGGGGTGAGGATGTGGTCGACCACGTAGGGGTTCATGACGACGCCCTTGTTCGCGATCGCGGCCGCGACGACGGCGTTCTGCATGACCGTGGTCTGCGGTCCCGCGGGGCTGGAGTGCTGGCCCACGGGCTGGCCGACGGCCGACCACGCGGTCTCCCACTCGGTCATCTGCGAGGGGTCCGGCATGAGCGAGGCCACGGTGGAGAAGTCCTGGCCAAGCTTCTGGCCATACCCGAACGCGTCGGAGTAGCTCACGAGCTTGCTTGCGCCCACCTGCTGGCCCAGCTGGCCAAACACCGTGTTGACGGAATAGGTGAGAGCCTCCTTGAGGGAGAGCGAGCTCCACGCCTCGCCATCGATGTTCGTGACCTTTGCACCGCCGATCTCTATCGACGCGGGAGCGCGGTAGGTGCTGTCGAGCGTCGCCACGCCAGAGTCGAGCGCCGCAGAAAGGCTCACGATCTTGAACGTGGAGCCCGGCGTGTACAGCGTCTGCGTCGCGCGGTCCACCAGGCTGGCGTTGTTGCCGGACATGGCCGAGCCGATGTCGTTGTAGTCGAACGACGGGTTGGAGGCCTTCGCGAGCACCGCGCCGGTGGTGGGGTTCAGCACCACGATGGCGCCGCGGTGACCGTGGAGCGCCTGCTCGGCGGCCTTCTGCATCTGCGAGTTGATGGTGAGCACCACGGACGACCCCGGAGTCTCGATGCCGGCCATCGCGTTGATGGCGCTTGACCAGGTTGAGTAGTCCGAGTGGCCCGTGAGCGTCTGGTTCATGGTGGCCTCGACGCCGCTTGCCCCGTACTGTGACGAGAGGTAGCCCACGGTGTGCGTGGCGACGTTTCCCTGCGGGTACGTGCGCACATACGTGCCGTCGGGCTGCTTGACGGACTCTGCGAGCGTCGCGCCGTCCGCCGCGATGATCGCGCCGCGCTGGACCTTCGCGCTCTTGGCGATGGTGTGGTTGTTGTTGGGAAGCGTCTGGTAGTAGTCGGCCTTGAAGACCTGGATGTAGGTGAGGTTGGCCACCAGCAGGGCAAACATCATCGTGAACACGGTCACGAGCGACACGAGCCTGTTGCCGAGGGCCACGCGGCCCAGGACGCCGGACTCCGGGGTGTCAAGCCCACGGCGGGCGCGTGCATGGGCGCCGTGCACCACGGAGGCCATGGCCTTCTCGACCTGCGTCTGAGAGCCCACGCTTCCGGAGCCCTGCTCTATCAGGGCCTCGCGGCCCGTCCCCTCGTCGCCGGCCTTCAGCAGAAGCCCGACGATGATGAAGCTGGCCAGAAGCGAGCTGCCGCCCTGGCTCATGAACGGGAGCGTGACGCCCGTGAGCGGCAGCAGCTTGGTCACGCCGCCCACGATGAGAAACGCCTGCACCGCGATGGCTGCGGTGAGGCCAACCGCGGTGAACGCGGAGATGTCGGACTTTGCGCGCGCGGCAGTGGCCAGCCCGCGCACGGCGAGCAGCATGTAGCAGATGAGCACGGCGGACGCGCCGAGGAGGCCCATCTCTTCTCCGATGGCCGAGAAGATGAAGTCTGACTCGACGACGGGGATGAGCTTGGGAAGCCCCTTGCCGATGCCGGAGCCCACGAGGCCGCCGTCCGCGAGCGAGTACAGCGACTGCACGATCTGCAGGCCCTTGCCGGACGGGTCCTTGAACGGGTTCATCCAGATCTGGACGCGCGTCTGCACGTGGCCGAAGAAGTGGTAGCAGAACACGCCGCCGATGGCCAAAAGCAGGATGGACACGAGGACGTACCCCACGCGCCCGGTGCAGACGTACAGCATGATCACGAAGAACGTGAAGAAGAGAAGTGCGCTGCCCAGGTCGCGCTCGAACACAACGACCAGAAGGGACATGCCCCACATGAGCATCATGGGCGCGAGCATGCGCGGGCGCGGCAGGTCGAGCGGGCCGACCTTGACGGCGGACGCCGAGAGCATCTCGCGGTTCTCTGCGAGGTAGGCTGCGAGGAACAGGACGATGAGGATCTTCGCGAGCTCGCCGGGCTGGAACGAGAGCGGCCCCAGGACAATCCAGAGCTTGGAGCCGCCGCGCGACGTGCCGATGAGCATGGGCAGGAGCAGCAGCGCGACGCCGACGATGCCCATGGTGAACTTGTACTGCGCCAGGGCCTCGATGCTGGGCACGAGCACCAGCACGGCGATCATGGCCGCGACGGAAAGGAAGAGCCAGGTGACCTGTCCTATGGCGAGCGAGGGCGCGAGCCTCGTCACGAACGCGATGCCGATGCCAGAGAGCAGGAAGACAAGCGGAAGGATGGCCGGGTCGGCCTCTGGAGCAAAGCGGCGCGTTGCGAAGTGCGCGACGCCGAACGCCGCGAACAGCCCGATGGGCACCGCGAGCGACGAGAAGCTCAGCGCGACCTTTGCGTTGAGCAGATACATTGCATACAGAAGGATGACGGGGATGGCCGCCGCAATGAGCAGGCCAAGCTCAGTGTTCCTGCGGGTGTTGATTGCCCTTGGCATCGTGACTACTCACCTCCGGACGTGGACGAGGCGTCCGACTGCGACGAGTCGCTGGTGTCCTGGTCCGAATCCGACTTTGCCTTTGCCTTGTCTGCCGTGATCGCCGCATCGGTCTTGTCCGTGTCGATCTGGTCGCGGTAGCTTTCGACCGTGTCGAGCGCCGCCTGCTCAGAATCGACGGCGACGCCTTTCCTCAGGCTTTGCTGGATGGCCGCGGGCAGGTCGCTCACCTGCACGGACGAGGTGTCTACCAGGTGGCTCAGGCGGATGCCGAGCACGCTTTGGTTCACGCCGGAGTAGATGCCGACGGTGCCGTTGTTGTTGCCCAGGTACCACGAGCTGCGCACGTACAGCGCCAGCGCCCCGGTGACCAGGGCGAGAAGGACTACGAAGGCCAGCAGGCCACCAAACATCCAGCGCCTGCGATACGTGCGCCTGGCCTCAGAGGAGCCGTCGTCGAGGACGTCCACCACGATGACGGTGACGTTGTCGTGCCCGCCGCCCGCGAGGGCCGCGGAAACAAGGTTGTCCGCTGCGGTCTGGGGGTCGACGCACGAGACGGCGATGTCCTCTATCTCGGAGTCCTCTACCATGGAGGAAAGCCCGTCCGAACAGATGATGATGCGGTCCCCCGTCGCGACCTCGAGCGTGAAGTGGTCGGCGTACATGTCGGGGTCGTTGCCGAGCGCCCTGGTGATGATGGAGCGCGAGGGGTGGACCCTCGCCTCGTCCGCGGTGATTTCGCCGGCGTCCACCAGCTCCTCGACGTACGAGTGGTCGTGCGTGAGGCGCACGAGCGCTCCTGCGTGGAGGAGGTAGATGCGCGAGTCGCCAACGTGGGCGATGGCGACCTTGTTCTTCTCGACGAGTATGCACGATGCGGTGCAGCCCATGCCAGGCTTGCCCTTGCCGGTCTTGGCGCCCTCGATCACCTTGGCGTTCGCTGTCTCGACGGCGGCGCCGAGAAGGACGTCGTCCGCGTGGAGCGGGGCGTTAGCGGCGATGGTCTCGACGGCGATGGAGCTGGCGACCTCGCCGGCCGCATGCCCGCCCATGCCGTCGCACACGGCGAACACGGGCGCCTGCACGAGGAACGAGTCCTCGTTGTGGCTGCGCACCAGGCCGATGTCCGTGCGCGCACCCCAGGCCAGCATGCCGCTGGCACCCTTTCTGGAGTCCGTGCCCTCGCGGTTCTCGACGGGTATGACGTCGTGGCCGGGGCTTGCGACGGGCTTCTTGGCGCCGTGCCCGGCGATCCTTGTGTATAGGCTCTCCCTGTGGAGGGGGAGCGGCAACGGCTTCAGCTTCATCGGCGGCTCACATGCATGATGACGTCGCCCACCTGGACCTCGTCGCCGTCGCGAAGCGTGACGGGCGTGTCTCCGATGGGGTGGCCGTTCACGAGCGTGCCGTTCTTGGAGCCAAGGTCCTCGAGCACGAGCGCCGGGCCCTGCAGCGTGAAGCGTGCGTGCGTGGCCGAGACGAACGGCTCGTTGATGACGATGTCCGAGGACGGGGAGCGGCCTATGACCACGGGGCCCAGAATGTCCACGTGGAGGCCGCGGAGCGCACGCGAGCCCTTCTCGACGTCGACGGACCAGATGGCCGCGTCGCGACGCTGGCCGCGCACGAGGCCGATGCCCGTCTTCATGACCGCGAAGAGGAACGCGTACAACAGGACGACGAGGACGATCCTGCCGATGAACAGAACGAGGTCGATCATCATGACTGGTTCTCCCTGAACTCAAGGTTCACCAAACCAAGCGTGATGAGGTCGCCGTCCGCAAGGGCGCACGAGCTGACCTCGGCATCGTTCACCATGGTGCCGTTGGTGGAGTTGAGGTCCGTTATGTGCCACGTGCGGCCGTCGAACGAGAGCTCGGCGTGGTGGCGCGACACGTTGGGGTCGTGCAGGACGATGCCGTGCGGCGTGCGCTCGCGGCCGATGACCGTGGTGGGCGCGATGCCGGTGTACGTGCGGCCGGTCTGGTGGTTGACGAGCAGGCAGGTGGGCACGTCCGCGGCGGCCTCCTGCGCGCTGGAAAGGTTGCGGTCGCGGCTGACCAGGGGGACGTTGCGGCGCTGCGTCTGCGGCACGGGGATGGCCTCATCCTGCCGCTGCGCGGCGGCCGGGATGTCGTCCGGCTGGACGAAGTCCGTGGGGATGACCTTGAGGCCAGCGGACGCGTCCGCGACGGGCTCGACGACGGGGGCAAACTCCTCGTGCAGGAGGCCGTCCACGATGTCGCGGTTGATGGGCGCGGGCTCCGGAACGGAAGGCGCCGCCGCGGGCTCCGGCGGCAGGACCTCGATGGCGGGCTCTGCGGGCGCGCGGTGCGGGGACCGTGCGCGGCGCGGCTTGCGCTCCGCCGCGGGCGGCTCGGGACGGAGCTGACCCGCGGCGCCGCCAAGGCCGACGGAGCTTGAGAGGAAGGCGTCCTCCTCCGCGCGCAGCCTGGAGAGCGTGCCGGCGTCGACGTTTTCCGCGAACACGGCGAACTTGCCGCTGCGAAGCGACGGGTCGATCATGAAGCGCGCGAGCGGCTTGCCCACGAAGATGTACCCCTTGCTCTGGGCCTGAGCCTCCACGAACGCGACGATCTCTGCGGTGAGCTGCGCATACAGGGGGCGCATCGCAGCGTCGTCCGCGGCCGAGACCAGGATGGTATACAGCGCGGGCGCAGTGTTTATGCCGTCGATCTCGAACGTCTCGTTCTCCATCTCGCGCGTGGCGCGCTTTGCGAGCTTCTTGAAAGAAAACGGCGCGGTGTAACCCTGGGGCGCGGCGCCAAACGCGTCGCCCACGCGGGTCTCGAACGTCTTAAGCAAGTTCATCTATTTCCTCAACCTCCCCGCCCGCGTCGAGCGGGCCCCTTAGGTTGGTGGCAATGCACACAAACACACATAAGAGTATCGCAACGGCGACGTCTGCAAACTTAGGGCTGGTCCATATACCGCCATTCTCCACTCGCGCCGCCATGAACTGCGACGTTATAAGAATCGCGGTACCAACGACCTGACCTGCGACACCGCTGACAACGGAGCTCCTGAGCCTGCCGGAGCGGTACAGGAGCGAGGCGACAAGGGCCCCCAGACAGCTGCCAGCCAAAAGCAGCCAGGTGCCAGGTTGCGCGAGCCTGGCCACGAGCGCCGCGCCCACGGCGTCCGCGCCAAAGCCGGCCTGCCGCGCCGCGCCAAAGGCAAGCTGCCATACGAAGCCCACCCCCGCGGTCGCAGCGGCACGCGCGGGCGCAAGGCAGAACGCCGCGAGCGCCGCCCCGCCAAACGGCTGGCCAAGGGCGCAGGGGAGAAGAACGGCGCACGTGGACAGGCGCTCGCTCGTGCCGACGGGAATCCACCACGCCAGGAACGCCATGACGCAGGCAAGCGGCAGCAGGATGGACGCGGCGGTGGCCCCGACGCCGAAGAGCGAGAACGCGAACGCCGCCAGCGCGAGCGCCGAGCCCGCCGGCGGCCACGCGGCCCCGACGCCGGCCGCAGCCACTGCCGCGGCGCCCGCGCTCCGCGCGAGCGACGACGCCGTGAGCGCCACGTACACCGCCCAGGCGGAAAGAGCCGCGGCCCCGGCGCGCGCCGCTACGCTGCCGAGCCAGGGGTAGCGATAGGCAACGGGCAGCGCCTCTGGCTTGAACTCGTCTGCCCTGAGCGCCACGTCCTTCTCGTCCTGCGACATGAGCTCCCTTATGGACTCCGCGCCAAGGTCGGGGTCTCCCAGGCCAAACACAAGCTCGTTCGCGAAGGCCTCCGCGGAGGGGGTGCGCTGCGTGGGATTGGGGTCGAGCGCCTGCATGATGACCTCCTCGGCCATGCCCGCAAGCGTCGGGTCCATCTTGGACAGCGCCACCTTGGGCCCACGCTCGATCTTGCGCAGCGACTCCTCGGCCGTCTTCGCCGCAAAGGGGTTCTGGCCGGTCAGTGCCTGCCAGACCACGACGGCGAGCGAGAAGATGTCCGCGCGCTCGTCCACCAGGTCGCCCTCGATCTGCTCCGGCGGCATGTAGCCAACGGTGCCGCCGCGCGCGCCGCCGTAGCCGGCCGCAGAGGCCAGCATCGCCATGCCAAAGTCGCAGAGCTTTATGGCGCCCGAGTGCTCGATCATGATGTTCGTGGGCTTGATGTCCAGGTGCAGCACGCGGTTCTCGTGCGCGAAGGACAGGGCGCTCGCGACGGATTGCACCAGGTAGGCGCACTCGTCGTTTGTGAGCGTGCCGCCTTCGACGCGCGCGAGGAAGTCCGCGAGCGTGAGTCCGTCCACGTACTCCATCACGAGGTACGCGTACGCGCGGTCCACCTCGAAGTCGTACATGGTGACGATGTTGGGGTGCGCCAGCATGCTTGCCGTACGGGCCTCCGCGAGAGCCTCGCTTATGGTCGAGGTCGCCGCGCCGCCCGGCTGGCCCATAAGGGGAATCCGCTTGATGGCGACCCTGCGCTGCAGCCGCGTGTCCCAGCAGGTGAGGACGGTGCCAAAGCCGCCCGCCTCGCCGGGCTTCATGACCCGGTAGCGGCCCAGCAGAAGCGCCTGCCTGGGCTGAGGCTGGGCGGTGCCCGTCTGATGTTGCAAGAAGTCCTGGTCCCCCACGACGCCATCCTTGTCCGTTTGAGTTGCATGTGCTGGCGCGATGAAGTGTCACGGCACGAACATTGTACTGTCGAGAAGGGCGTGTCTGCCACGACGCAACCCATTTCAGCATATGAAAGGTGTGAACGTGATGTGGCGACTCCCGCCGCGGCGAAACTCTTCAAAATTACCCATTGCCAAACGATGGTGGATGGTATTAGAATGCTGACTCACGCGGGCGTGGCGGAATTGGCAGACGCGTACGGTTCAGGTCCGTATGAGAGCAATCTCATGAAGGTTCAAGTCCTTTCGCCCGCACCATTGCATGCGAGGCCCCACCAGTCGGATTGGCTGGTGGGGCTTTTTGCTTATGCGTACGTCGCTCGCCAACAAGAGGGCCCCGCGGCCAACGTGGCTGTGGGACCCCTAACCTGCGGCTCTTCTCGTCGTTCTGTCTTATGGAGCTAGTTGTTGTCGTCCTCGAAGCTGCTCCAGCCGCTCTCGTCGTCATCGTCGTCGAAGAGGTCCCAGTCCTCGGGGGACTTCTCGTGGTTCTTGTATATCTTCCGCGTCTTGCGCTCCAGCACGACGGAGACGATCAGGAAGAAGATGATTCCGCCGACGATAAGGCAGAGCACGCCCGCTGGCTTGTTGAACAGCCAGTCGAAGAAGGTGCCGATCTGACCCATGAGGTGACCTTTCTATCTTGGTGAACAACTCAGGCTAAAAAGCGAGATTCAGAACAACAAGTATATACTTGAACGGCTGTACGTAGGCCTGTCCCGACAGGTCGCTTGTTACCGATACAAAGGGGAAACGAGATGCTCGACATCAAGTTCGTACGCGAAAATCCTGACGCAGTGGACAAGTCGTGTGCGTCCAGGCAAAACGCGCACTGGGATAGGGAGAGGTTCTTCGAGCTCGACGAGGAGAGGCGCTCCGTGATCGCAGAGGTCGAGAGCCTCCAGGCAGAGCGTAACGCCGCCTCCAAGGAGATCGGTCTGCTCATGCGCGACGGCAAGAAGGACGAGGCCGAGGCCGCGAAGGCGAAGGTCACCGCAAACAAGCAAAGGATCGCCGATCTTAACGAGAAGCGCACCGACGTGGAGAAGCAGCTGTTTGACCTGGTGGCGGCCATCCCCAACATCCCGCACGAGAGCGTTCCCTACGGCGTCGACGATTCCGACAACCCGGAGGTTCGCAAGTGGGGCGAGCCGACGCACTTCGACTTCGAGCCCAAGGCGCACTGGGACCTTGGCCCCAGCACCGGCATGATCGACTTCGAGCGCGGCATCAAGCTTGCGGGCACCAGGTTCTACCTGCTTGGCGGCGCCGGAGCCCTCATGGAGCGTGCGCTCATCAACTTCTTTATCGACACACACGTGAAGGCCGGCTTCAAGGAGTGGTGGCCCCCCGTCATAACCAACTATGACAGCCTGTTTGGCACCGGCCAGCTCCCCAAGTTCGACGACGACCTCTATCACGTCTCGGGCGGCATGTACCTCATCCCGACCGCGGAGGTCATGCTGACCAACATCCATCGCGGCGAGGTCCTCGACGGCTCCCAGCTACCACTGTGGTACACGGCGTTCACCCCGTGCTTCCGCGAGGAGGCCGGCTCCGCCGGTCGCGACACGCGCGGCATCATCCGCGTGCACGAGTTCGACAAGGTCGAGATGGTCAAGTTCGCGAAGCCCGAGGACTCCATGAACCAGCTCGAGTCCATGGTCGCCGAGGCGGAGAGGTGCCTGCAGCTGCTTGGCCTCCCGTACCACGTCGTGACGCTCTGCACCGGCGACATCGGCTTCAGCGCCACCAAGTGCTACGACCTCGAGGTCTGGCTGCCGAGCTACAACAACTACAAGGAGATCTCCTCCTGCTCCAACTGCTGGGACTTCCAGGCGCGCCGTGCGAACATCAAGTACAAGGACCCGTCCGAGTTCAAGGGGTCCCGCTACGTCCACACGCTGAACGGCTCGGGCCTCGCCGTCGGACGCACCATGGCCGCCATCATGGAGAACTACCAGAACGCCGACGGCTCGATCACGGTCCCCGAGGTTCTTCGCCCCTACATGCGCGACATGGAGGTCATCAAGCCTCTCGCGTAGCCGCGACCACACGCACGGCTTGCTTTTCCCAGGCGGGCGCTCATCCGGGCGTTCGCCTTTCTTCTTGAAATAGTTACGAACAACAGTTCTATTTTTCAATCGGACGTAGTATACTCGTTCCAACGAAATCGTCGGGGAGGGAGAAGAGATGAAGGATGTTCTCGTGGGATCTGTCGGCACCAACGTCCTTTCGGTGCACGCGGCCGGAGAGTCCAGGACCGTGGACGTGGTCATGAGTGATAACGGCGTGGAGGTGTGGGAGGAGACATTCGGTCCCACCACCATGTCTGTTCATGGAGTCCCCAGCCACATAAACAGGGTCGTGCTCGATGCTTCCGCAGCAAACGAGGCGATGTCGCTGTTTGGAAACCGCGACGGCGAGCCGGCGGAGGTTTTTGGCGAGTTCTTCAAGACGGGGGAGAGAACCACGCTCGACCTTATGGATTGGCTCGACTGGAGTGCCATTCCCTACAAGGCCGTGTCATCCGTCGACGGGTTCTTCTTATAAGAAAAGAGGCCCCTTTCGGGGCCTCGCAAGTTCTGGTGCGGCGTATAGGATTCGAACCTATGACGTTCTGATTCGTAGTCAGACCCTCTATCCAGCTGAGGTAACGCCGCCTGTGCAAGAGCCCCTTCCGGGGCTCCCGGATAATCTGGTGCGGCGTATAGGATTCGAACCTATGACGTTCTGATTCGTAGTCAGACCCTCTATCCAGCTGAGGTAACGCC
>NZ_JABAGR010000003.1 GCF_012844235.1 Parafannyhessea umbonata | reverse complement strand
GAGGAAGAAGGGCGTGAAGGGAGCGAAGAGCGTTGCTGCCTAGGCTAGCCCCTTGTCACACAAACTACCGAAGCCTCCTTTATTCTTACTTATTACGAACACCTGTTCTGCTATTTGTGCTAGAGTGTCCACACTTGCCAGACCATCCGCAATTCGGCGCACCCGCCTATGTAGCACCTCACGGCATGGCGGGCAGAAGGGGTGATCGTAGTGCTCTGCCTGCTAAAGCTTCATGCTCTGGTACAGTCCTGCATCCACGAAACCCAGCTTGCGATAATACTCGCGAGTTCCCACGGAGCTGATCACGTGTATGCGCGTGTAGCCCTCCTCGCGAGCGATATCGCACGCACGACGCACGAGTCCGCGACCAAGCCCCTGGTGCTGGGAGGAGGAGTCCGCCTTCCCCAGGTGGGCAGCCTGTCCGTACACATGCACCTCACGGATCATGGCATCCCCCGGGTGCGTGGGGAGCTCGCTTGCGCGCACGTCCGTCACACCACTCTGCAGAGCATCCCACTTCGGAAGCGACAGCCTGAGGAATCCCGCTATGCGGCCGTCCGGCGTTACCCATTGGAGGAAGTGCTCGCACGTGACGGTTGTCTGGTAGCAAACGTCGTCAATAGAAAGCGTCCCCAGGTCCACCTCGGAACGCGCTATCTCCCTGAAGCGGATGTCGCGTACTCGTCCCGCAGCGCCGAGCTCACGTATGCGTCCCTCCACCATCTGGCGAAGGTTCGTCTTCTTGTTGCCCACAAGAATGTCATCCGCGCCGATGTCGCGAATCATCCTGCTAATGCGCATGTAAGGAGGCGTCGCAAGCGTGTCGGCAACGAGGACGTCCAAGAGCTCCTCCTCCGTGTAGGGACGCCACTCCCCCGAATGGTAACGCGGAACCAACCGCGTGCCCGCCACGAGGGCGCATGGATAGAGCTTGACCTCATCCGGCAGGAAGCCCGGGTCGCACACGAACGTCTTGAAGTCGGCCTTGTCCTCCCGCGGCGTAGAGCCCAGAAGGTTGACCATGAGGTGCGCATGAATCTTGAACCCAAAGAGCCTTATGAGAGAGAAGGCCCTCTTCACCTGGGCGATCGTCGTTGCGCGATGATTTGCGTCCAGGATCTCCTGACGCGTGGACTGGATTCCAATCTGTATCTTGGTGCAGCCAAGGCGCCTGAAAAGCGTGAGGCTCTCTGGCGTGATGGTATCGGGACGCGTCTCGATGACCAGTCCAACGACGCGATGTGCGGCCGTCTCGTTTCTCGCCTGCTCTGCCGCGAGCTCCTCTTCGGTCGCTTGCATAATGCTCTGTGCCTGCCGGAAGCGCTCGCTCTTCTCGCCCCAAGGGTCTTCGTCCGTAGGAACCTCACCATACAGCCTCGCAAACCCCTGGTTGTAGGACTCGAGCCCCGCGTTGACAAGACGCTGCTCTGGCGCCACGAATCGCGCGATCTCCTGCGGGTCGTTGCTGATGCCGAGGTTGCGGTAATGGGACTGCCGCAGGGCAAGAACATCCTCGGGGACAGGCCAGTCGTTGAGGGCACGAAAGAGCTCGCGAATGAACCAGAGCTGGTAGCTGCGCGGATAGTCGCTCCACGTGCCCCCAAGCACGATGAGCTCGACCTTGTCCACGGAGTGTCCCATCTGGTACAGGGCCGTAAGGCGCGTCGTAACCTGCAGGTATGGATCAAAGAAGTTTTGCTCGGCACGCTGGCAGGCGGGTTCGTTGGAGAGGTAGCTCTTCGGCATGCGCAGGTCGTTGGGACAATACACGCAGTTGCTGGAACACGGCTGTGGACGAGTGAGCACCGTAATCGTAGCCACGCCAGACGCCGTGCGACGCGGCTTCATGCGAAGCGTGCGCAGTAGGCGCCGCTCCAACCCAGGGTCCACGGCCCACCCCTTCCAGCGGGCGGGGTCCTCCTGCTTCACGCGTAGGTAGAAGGGCAGAATGTAGCGCTTCGATAGATGCTTCGAGTTGTTGCTGATGCCGCGATTGTGCCTGCGGACTATCCGGTCAAGCTCGAGCGGTCCGAGCGCGCCCTCACCTGGTTTGTCAGGCAGGCGTCGAAGCTCATCCAGTATGTCGGTCAGCAGTTCTTCCATAGGTCGCAATTATATGCCCACAGCGCCATGTCACCACGCACGTCCACAACGCGGTGGCGACATGGCGGCGGGCTGGCGATGCTAGCGCTTCTCCGGCAGAATCTCGATGCGCTGGCCCTCCGGGTCGCAGATGAAGTAGAGTCCCATCGCCACGTTCTCGTAGTCGATGCACCCCATCTGCCTGTGCAGCTCGTGATAGGCATCGAAATCATCCACGACGAACGCGATGTGCTGGTCCCGGCCGCCGTTGTCATACGGCTCGGTTCGTCCTCGGTTCCACGTGAGCTCAAGCTGGAACGGGCACGCGTCGCTTTCCATGAACGTGTTCGTCCACGAGCCATCCGCCGGACCGCTCTCCCTTACCACGTGAAAGCCGAGTGCCTTCTCGTAGAACTCGATGGTCCTCTGCTTGTCGATTACGTGGGTGCAGCGATGCACGAACCTGGCTTGCATGGCGGCTTCCTTCCGTCGAGGTTTACCGTCACATGATACCCATGGCAGCGCGAACGCATGCGGGCGCGCTCACGAGGCCATTTTGTTGTCACGTTCTCGCTTCAGGCACGCGGAACAGATGCCGCGGAATAATACCGCATGGTCTAGGACCTTCCAGCCGGTCGCGTCTGCCGCTCGCCCATCGAGGCCTGTGTCACCCAACGGAAGCGGCACGTCCACCACCGAGCCGCACCGGGTGCAAACCATATGGGGATGAACGTCCCTTCGTAGGTCGAAGTGCTCGACGCCCGGGGCCTTGATGGAGAGAATCTCCCCCTCCTCTGCGAGCAGGTGAAGATTGCGGTAGACAGTCGCCTGGCTCACGCGTGGGTCACGTTCGTGGACGCTTTGGTATATCTGCTCTGCGGTGGGATGGTCGCAACGAGAGCGAACCTCCTCCAGAACCATCTGGCGCTGCCTTGTGTTGCGCCGCACGGGGGCGCTCGATCGCGTTCTTCTCTCTTCCATCACCGACTCCCAAAAAACTTTCGATTTGCCGTTGACACGACCCCTCGTCTGTCCATAATGATAATCGTTGTTGTTAAGAACGCAACAGACAAAACGTCAGACCTAGGGAGAGGAACCAACATGAAGTTTGTTTGCCCCGTTTGCGGTTACGTTGAGGAGTTCGACGGCGACGAGCTGCCCGCCGACTACAAGTGCCCCCAGTGCGGTTGCCCCGGTAACCGCTTCACCAAGCAGGAGGGAGAGCTGACCTGGGCCGCCGAGCACGTCGTGGGCGTCGGCAAGGCCGAGGGCGTCTCTGAGGACATCATCGAGGACCTGCGCGCCAACTTCAACGGCGAGTGCTCCGAGGTCGGCATGTACCTCGCAATGAGCCGCGTCGCTATGCGCGAGGGCTATCCCGAGGTCGGCATGTACTACCGTCAGGCAGCCTTCGAGGAGGCCGACCACGCCTCTCGCTTCGCCGAGCTGCTCGGCGAGGTCGTGACCGACTCCACCAAGAAGAACCTCGAGATGCGCGTCGAGGCCGAGAACGGCGCCACCGCCGGCAAGTTCGACCTTGCCAAGCGCGCCAAGGCCGCAAACCTCGATGCCATCCACGACACCGTCCATGAGATGGCACGTGACGAGGCTCGCCACGGCAAGGCCTTCGCCGGTCTGCTGAAGCGCTACTTCGGCTAGGATCGCCCGAGAGGCAAAGCACGCCTGATGTTCGAAGGGGGCCGCGGCACATGTGCCGCGGCCCCCTTCCCTTTTGCGCCACGCCTATCGAATGGAATTCGCTGCAAAAGCCATCGGCTTTCTGATGGCTCTGGTTACAGCTCCTCCTCCGTCTGCGAAGGTGCGGGGGTGATGGCCTCCATGTCCCTCTCGCCCGTGCGTATCCTGACGGCACGGACCACGGGGTACCAGAACACCTTGCCGTCTCCGGGCTCGCCCGTCCGCGCCGCCTTCACGATGGCGTTCGTCGCTCGCTGTGCCCAGTCCTCGTTGGAAACCACTATCTCGAACTTCACCTTGGGCAACATGTTCATCGAGACCTTGCTGCCACGGACAACATGCGTGTAGCCGAGCTGCGTACCACAGCCCATGACCTGGCTGACAGTGATTCCGCGCACGTCGATCTCTCGCAGGGCCTCTTTCACGTCCTCGAGTCGCTCTTCCCTCACTATCGCCTCAACCTTGATCATGTTGTGTCCTCCCTTGGGTTACGCCCAATCTGCACCCGGTCGCACTAGTCGTCAAGACCCGCGAACGAGGGGTAGGCGCGCTCGCCGTGCTCCGACACGTCGAGGCCGACGCGCTCCTCGTGCTCGCTCACGCGCAGGCGTCCGCCGCAGCATGCACGCACGATGGCGACGCAGACGAACGTGCCGGCGACGGCCCAGGCAATGGTGACGACGATGGAGAGCAGCTGCGCGCCGAAGAGGCTTGCGCTTCCGTACAGCAAACCGTCCCAGCGCAGCGCCGGATTGACCGCCTTGCTCGCGAAGAGGCCCGTCGCTATGCCTCCCCAGATGCCGCCGATGCCGTGACAGCCAAACGCGTCGAGCGCATCGTCGTAGCCGAAGCGCAGCTTCATGCGCGAGCATGTGAGATAGCAGATTACGCTGCCCACGAACCCGATGGGAATCGCCGCCCACAGCGCGACGAAGCCGCAGCCGGGCGTGATGGCAACGAGCCCGATCACGAGCCCTGTGCAGGCCCCCACGAGGGTGGGCTTCTTGGAGAGAATGACATCCATCATCATCCACGAGAGCTCCGCGGCGGCGCACGAGAGGGCCGTCGTGGCGAATGCGTGCACCGCGAGCCCGTTTGCCGCGAGCGCGCTGCCGGCATTGAAGCCGAACCAACCAAGCAGGAGCATGGTCGCTCCGATTGCCACCAGTGGCACGTTATGGACTCTGTAGTTCACGTTCTTATATCCGATGCGCCTACCCAGGACAATGCAGAGCACCAGGCCGGATACGCCGGAGCTAATGTGGACCACGTTGCCTCCCGCAAAGTCGACAGAGCCGATCGCCGCGAGCGCACCGCCCTGACCCCATACCATGTGGGCGACGGGATAGTACACCACGAACGTCCAGAACAGCACGAACAGTACGAGCGACTTGAAGCGCATGCGCCCGGCGACGGCACCCGTGACGAGCGCCGGGGTGATGATGGCGAACATCATCTGGAACAGGGCATATGCAAGAAACGGGATGCTGGGTGCATACGGTCCCGCTTTCGCGGCACCGACGCCGTTCATCATCACGTACTCGAGACCGCCGATGATGCCGCCATGGTCCTGCCCGAACGCAAGCGAGAAGCCCGCGACGACCCACAGCACGGTCTCGAGCCCAATGGTGCACACGGACGCGAGGATGTTGTTGACCACGTTCTTGCGCCTGCCAAGGCCCCCATAGAAGAACGCGAGCCCAGGTGTCATAAACAGCACCAGAGCAGCGCAAATGAGCATGAACCCAGTGTCTGCGGCACTCATGTATCCCCCTAACGCCGATGGTGTAAGGCACACAGATGATGGCCCGCGCGCATTGCGAGGACGTGACGCATCCGTTGCGACGAGACGCCCATGCTGTGACCATCGCGCGGCGACGCAGGCACAAGCCTTGCGGTAACCTTTAGCGTGCATACCCGCGACACGTGTCCGTGCGGGGGACAAAGGAAAGACGCCGCCATGGGCGAGAAGGACGGCGGCACGACTGGAGAGGCTCCATGCAGCTGCAAGAGGACGGCGCGCACCGCGACATGGGAATCGACGTGGCGCGACGCATGAACGCGCTGAACGCGCGGTTCTATCGCGAGAACGCCGCATCGTTCTCGCAGACGAGGCGGTCGGGTTGGCCTGGCTGGCAGCGCTGCCTGGAAGAGTTCGGGCGTAGGGAGGGCGCCGCCACGGACTTGCATTCGGCCCCGTGCGAAACGACGTGTCACGTGCTTGACCTTGCGTGCGGAAACCTGCGCTTCGCGCGGTTCCTTGCGGACGCCGGCCTCGAGGGCGTCTCCTACCTGGGAACGGACGACTGCCCAGAGCTCGCCGCGGGTGAATCGCTTCCGAGTACGTGGGACGTGAGCCTACGGTGCCTGGACATCGTGGACGCCCTTCTGGCAGGAGACTTGCAAGACGAGTTGGTCACTGCCATTGCACGGGCGTGGGGCGGCACGGCGGCGGGGCCCGCGAAGGCGGACCTGTCGGTTGCCTTTGGGTTTCTCCACCACGTCCCGACGCACGCGGCGCGTCTCGCCCTGCTTCGCGCGATGCTTGCGGCGACGCGTCCGGGCGGTATGTGCTGCGTATCGTTCTGGAGGTTCATGTCGGACGAGCGGCTTGCCACGAAGGCGAATGCGACGACCCACGAGGCCCTGGCGGCGCTGGGCATGTCCAAAGGGGACCTGGGCACGAGCGACTACCTGCTTGGATGGCAGGGCGCGCCCGGAGCCTGGCGCTACTGCCACAGCTTCGACGATGCTGAGGTGGACGAGCTGCTTTCCGACCTGGGCGAAGTCGTTCGTCCCGCGGCGAGGTTCGCCTCGGACGGGCGCTCCGGAGACCTCAACGCATACGTGGTCCTCAGGCGCCCGTAGCGAAGGTCGGGCGCGAGGCGCTCTCCCAGTCCGTAAGGCCACGGCGCTGGCGGGCCTTCGCCTCCTCGAGCGAGATCGAGGGGATGTCCTCTTCGAGGTAGGCCCGCAGCTCCGGGATGCCCTCCCCCGTCGCGTTGTCCACCAGGAAGATGCGCTCGCAGCGGCACTCCTCCAACCACTGGCGCACCATGGGAACGTTCGCGTTCGGCTCGTTGATCTTGGTGATGATGCCAATGAGCGGGCGGTTCAGAAACGCGTTGCAGTTGGGCGCGAACACCGTGAACGGCTCGTTCGCCGCGATGAGGATCGCCACGACGTCCGACTCGAACGAGAAGCACGCGAGCCCGACGCCCACCTGCTTCGACTCGGAGTACTCGCCCGGCGTGTCGATGGTGTCGCCGTCGGCGTAGGTGTATTGCGTCTTGTGGTAGTGCAGCTTCTCGCCGCGCAGGGCCTGTGTGAGCGAGGTCTTGCCCGCCTCGCTCCTGCCCATCAGAAACAGTCGCTTCATACCCACCTACCTGCGAGTCATCTTGCACACATGAAAGTCGAGCTCGTGGTCGAAGTAATCCAGAATCTCTTGCTCCGCGCTCTCGATCTCGGCTATCTGCCCGCACAGTATGAGCGATCCGTTGAACCGGTCCATGAATCCCAGCTCGACCGACCCGTGCTTCACGGCGATGTCCGCCGCCACCACGACGGCCTCCCACGGCGTGAAGCGCATGAAGCCCAATGCCTCGCCAGTGTGGTCTTCGCCCTCGTGCGTGCCGATGTCCAAACCAAGCGTCTCGCACGTGCGGCGCGCGGACGTCCCCATCACGTGCGCGAGGTCCACCTCGCGTCCGGGAACCCGCACGCGCGTGATGCGGATTTCGCCGTTCTCGTCTCGCGGCACGCTGCCGTGGAACACCTCGTCGAAGAACTGCTGCCTTGTGACCCTCTGCCTTGCCATGGCGTGCCTAGCGCTTCGTAACCTTGCAGGTAACGTATCCCAGCGTGTCGTGGAAGAACTCGACGACCTCCTTGATGGCCGTCGTGACATCCGCGATTTCCCCGCTGATGATCATGGTGCCGGTGAAGCGGTCCGCGAACCCCAGGTAGACGTCCGCGCTCTTGATGGCGATGTCGGACGCGATGACCGCGGACTCCGGCGGCGTGATGTTCATGATGCCAAGTGCGCTGGAGCCGTAGTCCACGGACGGGTTCAGACCAAGCTTCGTATAGATGATGGGCTCGGGTCCGCCTATGACGTGGGCGAGGGTGATCTCCTTGCCCGAGACGGTCTCCTGAACGACGCGAATCTGGTCCTGTTCCATGTCCACTCCCACAGCCTTCGTACGGCGGCGGCTCTTCTCCCCCGCCCCCGGCGCACATCATGCAAATGTCTTTCGTACTCCTTTGTAGGTGCTCACGCACCGTGAGTGTCAAGCAGCGAATCGGTGGGCGGCCGCCCTCTCGCATCGGGCCAAGCCCGCAGGCGAGAAGGACAGCCGCCCTCGCCGCCGCCCCATGCGAGCCCAGGGAAGAGAGGCTAGGGGCGGTATCTCTAGCTAGCCGTTGTAGGCATCGCGATAGAGGTTGACGAGGTCCTGACGCGAGACGGGACGGGGATTCGTCGGGGTGCAGCGGTCGCCAAGCGCGGCCTCGGCCATGTCGCCCACGTGCTCCTCGAACGCGCTGGCGTCGATGCTGCCAAGGTCTGCCAGACGATCCTCGACCCCCAGCTCGGCTCGCAGATCGATCACGTGGCGCAGCAGGTCCTCCGCGTCTGCCATGCCAAGCTCGCGGGCGCAGCGGTCGTACGGCTCGCGATACTTGGAGTCAGCCATGTGGAAGCGCATCACGTACGGCAGCAGGATGGCGTTCAGCCTGCCGTGGGCAACGTGGAAGCGACCACCGAGGGCGTGCGCCAGACTGTGGTTGATGCCGAGCCCGGCGTTGGTGAACGCGATGCCCGCCACGCATGAGGCCTCGGCCATCCGGCCGCGTGCGCGCATGGCGTCGCCATCGTGGAAGACGACGGGAAGGTCCTCGAACACGACGCGCAGCGCCTTGACGGCAAGCGCGTCCGTGAAGGTGGTCGCCTGGTTGCTCACGTAGGCCTCGAGGGCGTGCGTCAGGACGTCCATGCCGGTGTCGGCCGTGATCTTGGGCGGGACGGAGCGCGTGAAGCTGGCATCCAGGAGCGCCCCGTCCGGCGCGAGCGCGTCGTCGATGAGGGCGACCTTCGTGTCGCCGCGCGTAATGACCGCGAAGTTCGTGACCTCGGAGCCGGTGCCGGCCGTCGTCGGAATGGCCAGGAAGTACGGGTGGGCGAGGCCCTTCTGTCCCGCAAAGTACAGGATGGCCTTCGTCGCGTCGATGCAGGAGCCGCCTCCGAACGCGATGACCACGTCGGGCTTGACACCGAAGATCATCTCGACGCCGGCGTCCACCAGCTCCTGGCTGGGATCGGGACGCACGTTGGAATACACGCTCACGTGCGCACCGGACGGCAGATACTGTGTCATCTTGCTGACCATGCCGGACTCCTGCAGAAATCCGTCCGTCACAACGAGAACGTTAGTACACGCAAGGGAAGAAAGGTGCTCCACCGCCTGCGGGCCGAAGAACAGCTTTGCCTTGAGAGAGAACTGGTTCATCTTTTTACTCCGTTTCCGTTAGCAGGAGGACCTCCGCGACAAAGAGGTCCGAGTTGTACGTGGTCCAGTAATCCGAGACGAAGCGCTCTATCGCCGGACCCGCGACCTTGTAACCGTTGTCGTTCGCGAATTCAGTCAGGCGGCTGTACGCCTCTCCTAACTCCTCGAACGCACCCACGTGGTACGTGGAGAGGTACATGCCCTCGGGGCAGACGAACGCGTCATTGGGATTGATGGGTCTGATGGGCTTCTGCAGCAGCCACACGTCGCACTCCGAGCCGTCCGCCGCCGCGGCGACGGCATCTTCCACCGAGGGGAAGCGCAAGATGACGGGTCCAGCAATCGCGTTGTCGATGTCCTGTACGTACGATGCGAACTCTAGGCTCACGATAGACTCCGCGAAGCTGCCCGAGAACCTGGTCTGGAGGCCCAGGAGCTCCTGACGCGGCAGGTACTTCACGTTCACGTTCTTGGGCCTCACGCGCAGCACCATGTTCGCCTCCTCCACGAGCTCGCTCCACTCCACGATGGCCTCGCGCTTCTCGGCCAGGAGCCGCGCCTGCTCGTCACACTCCGCAAGGTGCTTGGACAGGAACTTGCGTGCCTGCCCAAGGCTGGAGTGCTGCATCATGGAGGCAATCTCCTCCAGAGAGAGTCCCATCATCTTGAGGTAGTTGATGACGGGGATCTTCAGCATGGTCTGCAGGCTGTAATAGCGGTAGCCGTTGTCTCCCACCAGGTCGGGCTGCATGAGTCCCAGCTCGTCGTAGTGACGCAGCGTGCGCTGCGATATGCCCCCGATCTTGCTGACCTCGCCTATCTGGTACAGTCCGCACCTGCGTGCGCGCTCGCTTGCGTTCATGCACCAACCTCCGTTGCCTCAAGAAGCCTCGCGGCCAGAACGTAACTCGACTCAATCGGGTTCGTCCCGGTCCCCGGACGCGCAAGCTCGTCACGAAGGTAGAAGATCGTCGAAAGCGAGTAGCTCTCGAGCTCCGCCAGAAAGTAGTCCAGCGCCGAGACCGTGCCGGCCGACGACACGTCCGGACGCGCATGGCGGTGTGCCTGGGGAAGCTCGCGCGCCGCCTGCGCAAGCACAGGCGCCAGCAGCTTGCGCAGCTGGCGGAGGGCGCCCCTCTTCACGGGTGATGTCAAGGGCAGGGCGTTCGCCCACGTCCTGTTGAACTCAGCGGAATCGGTCGCGGCCATCATGCGTGCGTACTTCTCCTCCACCAGGTTCCTGCCGCTGAGCTCCGCCTGCTCGAGCTCCGCGAGCACCCGCGGTATGAGCCCGTGGGGAAACGCGAGGTACTGTGCGCAGCGATACGCCGAGAAGCGCCTGAGGTCATCCTGGCAGCCCGCTCGGCCATGTAAGCCAAGGACGGCGTCGAACTGCTCCCACTCCAAGGCGACGACACGCTCGAGCTCCTCGAGCAGGTCTCCCCTCACGCCGCGCTCCGCCGCGATGCCCTGCACGGCCGAAAGAGAGAAGAACCTCTTCACGTCGCCGCGTCGCTCGAGCCTGCGGCCGTACGACGGTCTCCTCGCGTCGCCGGTTCCGGCGCACGCGGCGCACCCGCACCTGCTACATGCCATGGGAAAACGCCCCCTCGTTCAACGGACGGCTGCGGAGATACTCGTTCGGAATCCCCCTCCACATGGACGTGGCCGCGTCCAGAAGGAAGTCCGACTCCGAAGCAGCCCAGCCTAGCGCAAGAGCGGCACGCAGAACGACCGAGCACAGTAGTTCCACGTCTTCGCAAGAAACCTTTGCGACGGGGGCCTCCGCGATCCTGCGCACCACGTCGCAGACGGGCGCCGGCACGTGCGCGCTCTCGCGAAGCGACCTGAACGACCACTTGTAGAACGGCATGTACGTGCGCGAAAGCAGGTGCAGCGCCGCCATGGTGGCGCACAGGAACTCCCCGCGCGCCACGTCCGCCGCGACGAGGTCGCGCCGCGCGAGGCAGCGACCCAGGTTGTACTGGCCAGACTGCGCCATGACCGCCATGTCCGCAGCCAGCTTCTTGCGCACGACGAGCTCGGGGTAGAAGCCCTGGTACGCCTCGCGCACACGTGTGAACTGGCCGCTTGGGTCCCGAAAGACCTCGCCGCCGCACACGATGGCAAGCAGCTGCTCGGGAATTCGCAGCCACTCGGCCACGCCCTGCGGGACGCGCCCGAGCCCCGTGTACGTGCGGTAGAACGACTCCGTGCAGAACACGCCCACGCGCTGGCCCGCAAGCTCGCTCTCCTTGCGCTTCTCGCCCAGAAACTCGCCCGGCAACGTCGCGTACCTGCGCGCGAGCTCGCTGCCGTATGTATCCCACAGGTCGGCTGGGACCCACACGCAGAACCCGGGACCGAAGTCGTGGTCGCGCGAGATGTCGTCGTCGAAGCCCAGGCACTCCGAGCCCGGCCCGACGAGACCAAAGGCGAGGCGCGACTCGACGGAGTACGGAAGCCCGGACACGAGCACGGGGCCGAACGTCCCGAAGTACCTCTTGGCCAGCTCCATGCCCCTCATGTCGCACCTCGCCTTCGTGTCGCCTACGTCTCGTTATGCCATCGCGCCGATGCCACGCCCCTACCTCAGGGCGTGCATCTCCGCCGCCCGCCGCTCGAGCGCGTCCGCGTTCGGCGCGTCGCCTAGCTTGTCGCGCAGGACCTCCGCGGCCTTGAGGTAGTACGCCTCTGCCGCTGCATAGTCTCCGCGCAGGTACGCGATGCGCGCCGCCGTCGCGAGGGCATGGGGGCGATGGACGTCACGGCCGCCGCCCAGCGTCTCGTACGTGACAAGGGCCGCAGCGATGACCTCCGCCGCCTCCCCGATCCTCCCCTCGTCGGTCAGCACCTGCGCGAGGTTGATTGCGTTCGTCGCGCGTCTGCCCTCGGAGCCTGGCACCGCGTCCAACAGCCGACCTGCGCGCCGCAGGTCGGCCCTAGCGTCCGAGAAGCGCCCGAGGGCCCGGTAGGCGCTGCTCCGGTTGTTGCAAATCGCGCTCAGCTCCAGCGCGTCACCATCACCGAGCATCCGCTCCGCGCGGTCGAACGCCTCGATCGCGGAGACGTTCCTCCCCTGTGCAACATACACGTCACCCAGGTTCACGAGCGCCCGCGCCACGTCCCGGTCGTCCGCGCCCGTCATCTCGAGCATGCGCAGCACCTCGTCGTAGAGCTCCTCCGACTCTCGAAGATCCCCGCGCAGCCTCAGTACGCTGCCCAGCTCGTTCGCGACGGATGCGACACCGCGCATATCCCCGGCGAGCCGGGCGCGCCGCAGGGCCTCCCTCAGGAAGCCCTCGACGTCAGCCCCCGGCTCGCCGTACAGGCGGTCGAGCTCGCTGTAGAACGCCCCGAGCTCCAACGTGCTACGCCGTCTGGTGGGGAACGATCTTCTCGACGTCCGTATGCGGGCGCGGGATCACGTGGACGGAGCGAAGCTCGCCCACGCGCTCGGCCGCGGCGGCCCCGGCGTCTGTCGCGGCCTTCACGGCTGCCACGTCACCGCGCACGAAGGTGGTGACGATGCCGCCACCCACGTTGACCTTGCCCACCAGAGTAACCTCGGCGGCCTTCACCATGGCATCGCTGGCCTCGACTGCGCCCACGCAGCCGACGGTCTCGACCATTCCCAATGCCTCGTTCATGACTAAGCTCCTTGACTAGTTAAAAGAAGTGCGGACACATGCCGTACCGCGGTACTACTCGCCGCGGAAAGCGGCCACCAGCTCGTTGACCATCTTCTTGAGCTCGGCCGCGTCGATGGTGTCGCCCTTGTGCTCCTGCGGCTCCGGCTCCGCGTGACCACCGCAGCTGTTGCAGCCGACGGAGTAGCTGATGCCGCTTACGCCGTGACCCACGGGCATGTCGATTCCCAGGTCGCTCTTGGCGCTCTCGCCGCAGGACGTCGCGGCGCAGCCGCAGGTCGCGTGCGACGTGCAGCCGTACTCGGCCGCGAGCTCAGGGTGCCACTTCGCGAACGTCTCGTCGGCGGCGGCGACCATGTCCGGCTCGATGATGCCGTTGGCGACGCGCTTCACGTTGATGAGGTGCTGCGGACCAACGTTCTCGGAAACGGAGCTTCCGCCCCAGGTGCCGCAGCCAAGGGTCAGCGCGACGTCCAGACCCGTGGAGAGGCCGGTGCCGCCCTGGGTTCCGCCGGTGTTGATGAGGATGCGCGAGGCGGGCTTGACAGAGAACTTGCGGACGATCTCCTTGTCCTCCGTGTGGATGTTCATCGTGTGGCCGATGCCGTTCTGGAGCAGCGCGATGGACAGGTCGCACGCCTCATGCCAGTCGGCAACGGTGTAGAAGCCCAGGACGGTCGTGAGCTTCTCGTAAGAGAGCGGCCACTCGGGACCGACGCCATGCTGCTCGCCGATGAGCACCTTCGTGTCTGCGGGGACGCAGATGCCGGCAGCCTTTGCGATGTCGAGGGCGGCGTGGCCCACGAAGTTTGGACTCATGGAGTGGCCGTTGCGGAACAGAATCTTGCAGACCTTCTTGCACTCCTCCTCCGACATGAAGTAGCCGCCCTGGCTCTTGAACTCCGCGACGACCTCGTCGTGGTTGCAGGTCTCGCAGATGACGCTCTGCTCGGAGGCGCAGATGGTGCCATTGTCGAACGTCTTGGACGCCATGATCTGGCGAACCGCGTCATGCACGTTCGCGGTGCGCTCGATGTACGAGGGCGAGTTGCCGGCGCCGACGCCCAGCGCGGGCTTGCCGGAGCTGTAGGCTGCCTTCACCATGCCGGGGCCACCGGTCGCGATGATCATCTTGACCTCGGGCGCGTGCATGAGCTCGTTCGTCGCGGCAATCGTCGCCAGGCTCACGCCCTGAATGATGTTCTCGGGGGCTCCCGCGGCAACGGCGGCGTCATTCATGAGCTTGATGGCAAGGTTCGTGCACTTGGCGGCCTTCGGGTGCGGGGAGAAGACGATGGCGTTGCGAGACTTAAGCGCGATCATCGACTTGTAGAGCACCGTCGAGGTGGGGTTGGTGGAGGGGACGATGCCCATCACGAGGCCGACCGGCTCCGCTATCGTGATGACCTGCTTCTTCTCGTCCACATCGATGACGCCGATGGTCTTCGCGTCCTTGATCTGCTCGTAAAGCAGGCCGGAGGCCATATGGTTCTTGTAGATCTTGTCGTGGACGTTGCCGAAGGTCGTCTCCTCGACGGCCATCTCGGCAAGCTGCTTCGCGTTCTTCTCGGCAACCTCGACCATGGAGCGAAGGATGCGGTCGATCTGCTCGACGCTGTAGTTTGCAATCTGGTTCGCGGCAACCTGGCCCTTGCGCGCAAGGTCGCGGGCGGCCTGGATGCTCTGAAGATCGTAATCGAATTCCTGCATGATGCCTCTTTCCGACTAGCTGACGAATGGGTGCGCTGCGCCTCGCTACTCGGCGTGCGGCAGGATGGACTCCACCATTCCGTCCGGGCGCGGGATCACGTGGACGCTCAGCAGCTCGCCCACGCGCTGCGCCGCGGCGGCGCCCGCGTCGGTCGCGGCCTTCACGGCGCCCACGTCGCCGCGGACGAAGACGGTCACGAGGCCGCCTCCGACGAGCTCCTTGCCCACGAGCTTCACGTTCGCGGCCTTCACCATCGCGTCCGCCGCCTCGACGGAGCCGATCAGGCCCTTGGTCTCGATCATGCCGAGTGCCTCAGTGGTGTTCGACATCGCAGTTACCTCCTTGTTCATGGCAGGCGCGGCCTTCGCGGGCTCGGCCTTTCCCTTTTGTGCGCCAAGGTGCTTCCCCTCGGGCGCCGTCTCTGTCTTCTTGGTGGCCTCCGCGGAACTCCCCGCGGCATCCTTCGGAGCCTCGGAGCGTGCTGCCTCCGCCTTTCGCGACGCGGCGGGACGAGAAGAGCTCGGCTTCTTGGCATCGGCCTTCACGTGGCTCGCAACGCCCTTCTCGCCTCCGGCCGTGGCCGGGGCCTTCGCGGCCCCGGTCGATGCGGAAGCCTTGGCGCCCTCGACAGCCTTGCCCCGGCTACGAGGGGTGCCGGGGATCGGCGTCGTGGCGCCCTCCCCCTCCTGCCCCGACTTCTTCGCCGCCATGCGGTTACTCCGCGGCGTGCGGCAGGATGGACTCCACCATTCCGTCCGGGCGCGGGATCACGTGGACGCTCAGCAGCTCGCCCACGCGCTGCGCCGCGGCGGCGCCCGCGTCGGTCGCGGCCTTCACGGCGCCCACGTCGCCGCGGACGAAGACGGTCACGAGGCCGCCTCCGACGAGCTCCTTGCCCACGAGCTTCACGTTCGCGGCCTTCACCATCGCGTCCGCCGCCTCGACGGAGCCGATCAGGCCCTTGGTCTCGATCATGCCGAGTGCCTCAGTCATGCTTGCCATGCTTGTTCCTCCCTGGGATGCGCGGGTCTTTTGCCCCGCCTCTTCGTGTCTAGTCGGGTACGCTCGCTACTCCGCGGCGTGCGGCAGGATGGACTCCACCATCCCGTCCGGGCGCGGGATCACGTGGACGCTCAGCAGCTCGCCCACGCGCTGCGCCGCTGCGGCGCCCGCGTCGGTCGCGGCCTTCACGGCGCCCACGTCGCCGCGGACGAAGACGGTCACGAGGCCGCCGCCGACGCGCTCCTTGCCGATGAGACGGACGTTTGCCGCCTTGACCATCGCGTCCGCCGCCTCGACGGATCCGATCATGCCCTTGGTCTCGATCATGCCGAGTGCCTCAGTGGTGCTTGCCATGCTTGTTCCTCCCTGGGTCGACTTGCCTACTACCTGAGCTTGCTACCTAACTACCTGGACCTTTGAGCCCGTCTTGAGGTGAAACGCGTTTGCCTCTTCCGTGTCTATGTGACAGTCAAGGTTTCCGGTCTCGGTGACGCGCACTATCACGTTGTCGAGCATGCCGCCACGCTCTCCGCAGATCTTGAGCGACACTACCTGACCGTCGTGGAAGCCGCGCTCCGCTGCCTGCGACGGACTCATGTGGATGTGGCGGGCCGCCACCATCACGCCCTCGGGGAGGACGACCGTCCCCTTCGGGCCGATGACGGTAATGCCAGGAGTTCCCTCGAGGTGTCCCGAGAGGCGGATCTCCTGCGGAACGCCCAACTTGAACGTGTCGCCCGCGAGCACCTCCACCTGGGTCTGAGAGCGAACGGGACCAAGCACGCGCACCTTCTGGATGACGCCCTTCGGGCCCGCGAGGGTGACGCACTCCTTTGCCGCGAACTGACCGGGCTGGCTGAGGTCCTTCACCTTTGTCAGCTCGTAACCCTTGCCAAACAGCGTCTCAAGGTCGTGCTGGGACAGGTGGATGTGACGGCCAGACACCCCCACCGGAACGATGTTCGGGTCGATGGCCGACTCCTTCTTCCCCAAGAGCGACTCGATGTCGTCCTTGGTCCAGATGCCCTTCTCGAAGGCGGCGGCTATAAGATGCTCGAGCTCGGCCGCGGTAAGGGCGGGCTCGGTGCCCTTGCCCTCGCTGGTGAGGTCAACCTTGTGGCACTCAACCGCAGCGTGTTTAGCCACGGGCTTCTCGCATGCCGCATGCCCCTCGGGCTTCGGGCCGCACGTGATGCTCACGCCGTTCTCCCGCGCAACGTCTTTCGCCTGGGCGGTCACGATGGTGTTCTCGTCCACGTAGATGTCCTCGTGCCGTGCCGCCGCCGCGATGACGTCCTTCGCGCTTACAAGTCTCTTCATGTCGTCCTCCTTTCCTTACAGATTCACGTCTTCGTCTATGATTCCTACGATCACCGCGTCTACCGGTGCGTTCTTCTGGAACTCGTCCTTCACGAAGTGATATGCGGAAGATCCCGTGGTCACGATCACCCGGTCTCCCACCCCCGCGCTGATGGTATCGACGCAGATGAGCTGCTTTCCTGCCTCGTCGCCCGTGATGACCTCGACGCGCATGAGCTTCATCCCGTTCAGCTCGTCGTACTTGCGGGTGGCCCAGATCGAGCCGATGAGCCTACCGACAATCATGGGACGCGTCCTTTCCGTCCTGGATCTTCCGGAGGCACTCCATCACCTCTGCCGTCTCCCCAGCTATGGCGAGCATCACCATGTTCTGGGGACAGGACCCTCTCACGTCGGTCACGACAACGCCCGCAGTCTTCTCGGCGATGTCGCTCGCGACCACCATCTCGATCAGCTTGCCCTGGACGAGCCCGACCGCCGCCGGCCTGAAGTCCTCGCCCCAGCGGGCGCCGCTTCGCTGCCTGATGATCTGCATGGTCCCAGGCGCCGGGGCCTTGATGACCTTCACGTCAAGCATCGTCGCGCTCCCTCGCCTTCTGGACGCATCCGAGCGCGATGCCCATCGGCGTTACGAACATGGGATGGCTCGGCTTGTGGACCTCGATGCCCAGGCGCTTCTGCACCCTGCCCTCGATGCCTGTAAGCTCGGCCGTTCCGCCGACCAGGATGACCTCCGGCACCTCGTAGTCGCGACACGCGCGCTCGATAATCGTGGTCACCTTGTCGATCGTGGGCGACACAATGGGAAGGACCTCCCTGTGGTGCTCGGGGTTGCGCTTGTAGACCTCCGCGTCGTCGAACGACATTCCCTTCGCACCGGCAAGCACGAGCGAGAAGTGCGTCCCTCCGGTCGACTCGTCGATGCACTCCACGACCTTGCCGTCCTTGAAGACGGAGATGCCGGTCGTGCCGCCACCGATGTCGACGACCGCGCCGTCGGTGGTGCCAATGAGGAGGTTCGCGGCAGTGGGCTCGTCAAATACCGCGATGCACTCCATGCCCGTGCTCTCGGCCACGTTCTTCACCACGCCGCCGTCAAGCGCCTCGGTCTCGGGTGGGATGGCGACCGCGCACTCCTCGAGCTCTACGCCAAGCTCACCCTCGATCTGGTCCTTCAGCCGCCTCGCGATGTCGCAGGCGCCCACGTAGTCGACGACCATGCCGTCTTTCACGACGCTTGCGAACTGATACTTGCAGTCGACGGGGTTTCCATCCTCGTCCAGGACGACGAGGACGATGAAGGCCGTGCCCAGGTCGAGGCCGCAGTAGAGCCGCTGCCCCTCCCTCACCTTCCTGGGATGGTCCACGCAGTCCAAGAGATCCTCGAGCCTGCCGTTCGCCTTCTTAAGGTCGACCATCCTCTACACCTCCTCTTCCGCATTGGAAATTGCCTCTTCGAGCAGTTCGCACATCGTCGTCGCCTCACCGACCCACGCCGAGACGACCCTCGCCTCGTCGGGTCCCAGACTCTCCTTCGCCCTCGCCCAGGAGCGGGCGTACCGACCTATCTGGGCATGAACGCTTGCCATCTCGAAGAAGACCGGATGTATGCCCGCATCGAAGGTCGGGACGGGCGTCGGACCCGGCGGACCTCCGGCCGGGTCGGCATGAGCGTCGGCCGTGACGAGGTCGGAAGCGATCCGCGCCTCCTGCCACAGACGGCCGACCCTCTCCGTACGGCGCGCGACGGTGTTGTCCACGCCGAGCGCCCTACGGGCGAGCAGCCTCAGGCGGGCGCCGAGGAGGTTCGCGTCGAAGACCAGCGCACCCAGACCCACCGTCGGCTCGCGACGCGGGCTGACGTGAATGCCACGCGCCTCACCGTGGGGTTTCGGTCCCCGTTCGTCGCCCTCGAACTCGATCCTGAAGTCAATCAGGAACTGCCTTGCGCTTGGCGTGAGCCGCGCGTCCTCGGGAAGCTTGTACTTTTCGAACGGGCACGTCCCGTATGCCTCGCGCAGCTCGTCCTCGGTGACGTAGTGCATTTCATCCTCCTCTCAGTCTCTCGTGTTCCGCAGATGCTGGCGCCACATCGGCATCTAGTGCCTGACCAGGCTCACCTTGAAGTCGGCGTCCTTGATCCAGCCCTCGATCCTATTGAGGTCGTCGTCGCTGAGCGACGGGTCGTCCTTGATCTCGTAGTCACGACCGAGCGACGCGTACTTGCCGACGCCGAGCTTGTGGTAGGGAAGCAGGTCGACGCCGTCGAAGTTCTTCTGGTAGCGATACGGCTTGAAGTACGCGATGACCGCGTCAATCTCTTCCTTGGAGTCGTTCACGCCCTTGAGCAGGGGCATGCGGACGCGAACGTTGTATCCGTTCTCCAGGAGCTCCTTGACGTTGCACAGGATCTGCTCGTTGTTCACGCCCGTCCAGAACTTGTGCTTCACGGGGTCCATCTGCTTGATGTCGAACAGGAACAGATCGACGTACTGCGCGACCCTCATGATGGTCGGCGTCGGTGCGTAACCGCAGGTCTCGATGGCCGTGTGGTAGCCATGGGCCTTCGCCGCCATCAGGATGGAAAGGGTTGCCTCCGGCTGTGCCAGCACTTCTCCCCCGGAGAGCGTGATGCCGCCCCCGGACATGCGGTAGAAGTCGGCGTCCTCGTCCAGGAAGTCCATGATGTCGTCGATGGAGCGGTCCTCCCCCATGACCTCAAGCGCATGGTACATGCAGGCCTTCTCGCACCTGCGGCAGCCGATGCACTGGACGTCGCGGTCGACGACGTGCTCCCCGTCCACCATCTTGTGGACGCCGACGGGGCAGACCGCGACGCATGCCCCGCAGTCGACGCAGTTCGCACGCTTGAACATGACCTCGTGCCCGCGATGCTGGCTCTCGGGGTTCGAGCACCATTTGCAGCGGAGGGGGCAGCCCTTGAGGAAGGCCATGGAGCGCACGCCGGGGCCGTCGTACATGTTGTACTTCTGAAGGTTGAAGATGCGCGCCTTGCGCTCAACACCACTCTGCTCGCGGCTCATTGCAGCCTCTCCCTTCTTTTCGCGTACCACGGCGTGGCACTCCACTGGTCTTCCGATTACGGTTCCTGTTGCCTAGAACTTGTTGAGCATGGTGCGGCTGATGATTTCGTCCTGGACGTCCTTGCACAGCTCGTTGAAGAACGCCGAGTACCCTGCGACGCGGACCACGAGGTCGCGGTGGTTCTCCGGATGCTTCTGGGCGTCGATGAGCGTCTTGTTGTCGAGGTAGTTGAACTGCATCTCGCCGTTGCCGAACATCGAGGCGGTGCGCAGCAGGGTGATGAGGCCGTTCTCGCCCTCGGGCGTGTCGAGCAAGCCGCTCATGAGCTTGAAGTTGTGGACCATGCCGATGTTCATCGAGTCGTTCGAGAGCTTCGAGACGGACTTGATGATGGCGGTGGGACCGCGGAAGTCCGCACCCTGCGTGGGGCTGATGCCATCGGACAGCGGGGTCCAAGCCTTGCGGCCGTTCGCGGTGGCGCCGGTCATCTCGCCGAACGGGGTGTTGTTGGAGATGGAGAGCGTTCCGGTGGACATGTGGGAGTACAGCGTCTTGAAGTCCAGGTGGATGTGCTCGGTGTAGTCGATGATGTCCGCAGCGATGTCATCCGCGTAGTCGTCGTCGTTTCCGTACTTCGGGGCGTCGAGGCAGTCCTTGCGCAGCTGGTCGTAGCCCTCGAAGTCGGCCTTCATGGCATCGAACATCTGCGTGAGCGTGTACTTGTGCTCGTCGAAGACCAGCTTCTTGATGGCGGCCATGGAGTCCGCGTAGGTGGCGAGGCCGGTCCAGACGACGCCGGGGCCGTAGTTGTACATGGCGCCACCGGCGGAGACGTCCTTGCCGTGCTCCATGCAACCCTCGTACATGATGGACATGAGGGGCTTCGGGGCGACGTCACGTGCGACGCGCTGCGAGATGACCGTCGCGACGTCCGTCCACTTGGTGACGTAGTAGATGGTCTTCTTGACGGCGGCGTCGAACTCCTCGTAGGTGTGGTACTGCTCCGGGTCTCCCAGGTCGGGGGTTACCTGCTTGCCGTACCACAGGGGGATGCCGTGGTTGAGGGTGAGCTCTATGCAGATGGGCCACTGCGTGTAGGACGTGGAGGTCCACTGGTACAGTCGGCCGGACTTCTGGGGCTCGACGCAGCCCATCATGCAGTAGTCTCGCGCGTCCTCGACGCTGACGCCCTTGGCAAGCATCATCTTGATGTGGGTGTCGTCAAAGTGACACGCGGGGAAGCCCATGCCGGAGCGGACGATGTCCACGATCTTGCGCATGTACTTCTCGGGCGACTTGTTGTTGATGCGGCACGCGATGGACGGCTGGTACACCTTGACGTGACGGACGGCGTCCATCAGAAGGTAGGTCAAATCGTTCGTCGCGTCGTGGCCCTGACGCGTGACGCCGCCGAGGGTCATGTTCACGAAGGGCTGGTAGCCGGCAAAGAACTCGGACTGGCCGCGGGAGGTGACCCACATCATCTCGGACATCTTGATGAGCATGCAGCCCGCGATGTCGAACGCCTGGTACGGCGTGATGCGGCCGGCCTCGATGTCTGCCTTGTAGAACGGATACATGTACTGGTCGACGCGGCCGAGAGACATGCCGGTCTGGTTCTCCTCCACCGGGAGCAGGCTCTCGATGACGAAGACGGACTGGACGGCCTCCCAGAACGTGCTGGGCTTGTGGGCGGGGACGTGCGAGAGGATCGTGGAGATCTGCTCGAGCTCGTGCTTGCGCTTCGCGTCGTGGCACTCGGAGGCGAGCTTCGCCGCGTAGTCGCTCATGCGCTTCGCATAGATCATGACGCCCTCGGTGGTGTCGATCACGCTCTTGTAGAAGTAGATCTTGTCGAGGTCGTCGGGGTTGGCATAGTCAAGCTGCGCGAGGTGCTGCTTCGCCTCGGCCTGGATGTCGAGCATGCCCTTGTTCATGAGGATGACGTCGTAGCCGGGGTTGGAGTCACCGCCGCCGGACATGGCGTGGTAGGAGCAGTCGGAGACGAAGGACTCGCCGGAGAGCTCCCAGACGCCTGCCTCGCGGTACTGGTCCTCGCAGATCTCATCCTGGGACTTGCCCTCCCAGAACGGGAACAGCACGTCGCGGCAGTACTGCTTGTCCTCCTCCGAGATGTAGAACGGGTCCTGCGGACGGTCACCGATGGTGTCGAGCTCGTCGCGAAGCCAACGCCATGCGAGGTCCGGCGAGAACGCACCGGCGCGAGGTGCGCCGCAGGGTGCTCCGACGACAAGCTCGTCGTCCTGGATGACCAGCGGGGCGGTCTCGCAGCAGCGACGGAACGCCTTGGCGCGAAGCTCAATCTTCGGCATGCCGGGATTGGCCTTCGTGAGCTCGGTGACCGCACGAGCACGGAACATGGTGATCGTCGGCACCTGCTTGAGGAAGTTCTCCTTCAGGCGGACCTGGCGGTCGGTGGGACCGTCGGGCACGTCGTAGGGCTCATCGTCGCTCACGTGCTCGTGGGCGGAGGCGACGGGCGCGTCGAGCTGGTCGGCCACCTTCTCGAACATCTTGCGGACGGTAGCGCGCTGCTCGTCGGACATGTCCTTCGTTGCCTCGGACAGCTCCTTCGCAAACTCCTTGATGTCCATTCTCACTCCTCTTCGGAATCGTTACGAATTGCCTGTACTACGCCGGAGAACCAGTCCCCCGGCTCCTTGCCTGTATCCCTCGGCCCCGCAGGACGGCTCTTCTCCCCGCCCCCGGAGTCCGGAATCCGAACCCTCACAGCGACCGGCGTGTGGTCGCACGAGCTCGCCCTGTCTAGCAGCGCCCGCGCGTCGGGACCCTCCCCGACTCCTACCTGCCTCCTGCGCACGAAATCCCCGTAGGTGACCCCGAGCTCCGAGGTGGTGGCGCAGTCCCATCCGGTGACCGTGAGCGTCTTCGGCAGGTCGCTGTGACAGCCGATGCAACCAAGTCCGGTACTGACGTTCACGAGGACCCTGCCAACGGGCTTCTTGAGGATGAATTGGCGGATTACCTCGGGATCCTTTGAGAAGATCGAGAGTGCGTTGCCGTGACCGCTGTTGAGGATCAGCTCTATGCACTTCTCGCACGCCGTACGCCAGCTCTCCTCCACGTAGTACGAGAGGACGGGGCCGAACTTTGCCTTCGAGAAGAAGCTGTACTCGCTGACGTAGGGCTTTTCGACGACGAGCACCCTCGTGCTCTCGGGCACCGTTATGTCGGCACGACGGGCGAGGTCGAAGGCGCTCTTCGCGATGAGCTCGCGATACGGGTTTCCGTCCGGCATGAAGAGCGTTCCCACAAGGCGGTCCGCCTCCTCGTCCGTGAGGAAGTAGCACCCGCGCCGGCGAAGCTCCTCCTGGAAGCGCTCGTCCACGGCACGCTCCACGACAACGCTCTGCTCCGCGCCCGGAAGCATCCCGTAGCAGAACGACTTGCCGAGGACCACCTCGTCCGCGCACGCGGAGAGGTCCGCGGTCGACTCCACGAAGACCGGGTTGTTGCCCAGCGTCGCGTGGTACACGTCCCTGCCGGCAGCGTCGAAGTCGTGGGCGTTCGATTCCTCGCGGGAATCGATGACCACGCGGACGCACGGCTGCGAACAGACCCACTCCTCGCCCTCGGGGCAGAAGATCGAAAGGAAGCCGAGCGCCTCCGTGGGATAGTGGCAGAACTCCGCGACCTCAAGCACGTCGCCCATGACCTTCTCGCACGTCGCATGGATGCGGGCGCTGGCCGAGAAGACGATCGGGCTCTTGGAATGCACTGCCATGAAGAGCTGGCTGAGCATCGTGGGGACCGCAAGCCAATCTGGAAGCAGCGACACGACCACGCCCTTGGGAAGGCATACCTCCGCGGAGCCTCTGCGCGAGCGGATGATCTTCTGCACCGGAGTCTGTGCTCGCACGTCGTCCAACAGGTCTCCGAGGACCCACTTCGTGAGCTCGGACTCGTCCTCGGGCGAGCAGTAGTCGCTCTCCGCAAAGGACGCCTCGGCGTACTCGCGCGCCTTGGGCAGGATTCGCTCGCGCAGGTGTGTCAGGAAGTCGTCGACCAGCGATGCCGGCAGCCCCTCGAGGACCTCCGCGGATTCGGCCGCGTGCTCCAGGAGAATGCGCGCCTCCTGAATCGAGAGAAGGTCGTTATCGATGAGAGACATTCGACACCTCCCTAGTAGGGCAGGAGCTTCTCGACGGTGTACTTGTCGGTGATCTTCTTGAGATCGGGGTGAGGCCTTGCGATGACGACGGAGCTGTAGACCTCCGCACCGAGCGCCTCGACAGCCTTCACGCCGGCCTCGACCGCGGCCTTGCACGCCGCGACGTCGCCCTGGACGAGGATGGAGATGTATCCGGAGGCGGTGTTCTCGTAGCCTATGAGCTCGACGTCTCCCGCCTTGCACATGGCGTCCCCGGCCTCGAGGACCCATACCAGGCCAAAGGTCTCGATTGCGCCGAGCGCGTTCATGCCCTCACTTGCCATGGTCCAGCCTCCTAGTTGTAGTCGACGTCGTGGACGGAGACGACGTCGCCGATGGGCGGGACGGGCCTCTTCATCACATTTGCGGCGGTGAGCTTGCCAATGCTGGAGGCAGCCTCCTTGCCGGCCTTGACCGCGGCCTCGCATGCCGCGACGTCGCCCTTCACGATGATGGTGACGAGCGTGGAACCGACGTTCTCGTAGCTGACGAGCTCGGTGTCGCCGGCCTTGAGCATCGCGTCGGCCGCGTAGATCGCGGGGACCATGCCGATGGTCTCGATGAGGCCGATGGCCTCCTCTCCCCTGTAGCGCATGACGAGCCCCCCTTACTTGATGTAGGAATTGATGGTGTCGCGCTGCTCGGCGTCCGCGCCGTAGAACACGCGGAGCTCGCCGTTATCGTCGAGATCGACGCGGGTCTCGCTGATGAGCCCGTTCTTCTCGGCAGTCATGAGAGCCTCCTGCATCCTGTCGCGCTTGAACGCCGTGAAAGTGGAGTAGTCACCCTTGAGGTCCCTCATCACGTCGTCGACGCTTGCCTCGTCGACCGTCGTGAAGTACTTGAGCATTGCGTAGTTGAGCGGGCGCATTATGCCTCCTCCTTCTTTCCAAAGAGCTCCTTGGGGTCAACCGCGATGACGACGATGCCGAGAATCATGACGATGGCGGCTATCCAGGCGATTGGCGGAAGCGCGTAGCCGGGGATGCCCATGATCAGACCGACGACGATCCAGGTGACAAGCGGCGCGACGAAGGTGTACGTGCCGTTGCAGGCCATGCCGAGGGCGGTGCCGCACATGGAGTTGCCGCGATACCAGCTGGCGAACGACTTGTAGGCGGAGAAGCCGGCGACAACGAAGCAGAGGATGGTGGGGAGGTCGGTGATTGCCGCACCCACGTAGCCGAAGGACTGCCCGAGCGAGACGCCACCGACGAGGGACAGGACCGGCAGGACGACGACGAGCTCGACCAGGCCGGAGACGCACTGGCGGATGGTGATGCCGATCTGGGTGTCGATCATGCAGGAGGCGTAGCCGGCGATGCACCCCTCCGCACCCCAGCCGAGCGCCGCGACGAACGCGAGGGCGAGGCCGAGGACCATGTTGGAGGAGGAGTCGCCCGTGAGGCTCGCAGTACCGATCATGAGGCCCGCGAGGACGCAGATGCCGATGCCGGCAAGCTTGCGGGGACCAAGCTCCTGCTTGTACAGGATGCGGGAGAGGATGGAGCCGATTGCGGGGTTGAGCGCCGCGATGGGAACGACGATGGTACCCGCCTGGGAGAGGGCAATGATGTAGGCGACCGTGGCGATGGGGCCGCCGACGAGCGCGGAGAGCATCAGGATGATGCCGGGCTTCGTGTTGATGGTGCGCCCGAAGTCACCGAGCTTGCCCTGCTTCGCGGTGATGGCGAGGGCCCAGATGGCGCTGCAGGAGTCGTTGATTGCGCTCGCGACGGTGGGGATGATGAAGACCGCGAGGAAGGCGGTCGGGTTGAGTGCGCTGGTCCAGCTGGCCCAGAGCTGCGAGTTCTGGCCAGCGGTGACGAACGCGGTGTAGAAGCCGTACATAAGACTCGAGAAAAGGGCAACCATGATGCCCTTCTTGAAGAAGCTGGAGTCAAGCTCCCTCTTCTTCTGCGTAGCCACGCTGACAGCGGATGCCTCTTGCATGCCTTCACCCTCCAGACCACATAGGAATTACCAATGGACGCGTTGGTCAAAGATGCTGCAAGGCTTCCGTTGCGTGAATGCAAAGGGTTTTGGTGGCCATGGCCGCCGAAACTGGCAAACGGTATGAAACGGGCCGCCAAGCGGATGCCACTTATCGGCAAGCGCTTTTTAGACCCTATCTAACTTTTTCAGGAAACGTTTTTACATATATGGAGCGTGAGTTTATTGAATACCCAGCCTCTCTGGAAGTGGTAGTGGCGCCTGCATCAGACAGCTTGGGTTCTAAATGTCACAAATATCAATCCCATTGCATCCTTGCGAATCGATCCGCATCGCGCGAGGTACGCAATGAGAACCACGACCCATGGCCACGTACGAGCGAAACGTTAGGTATGCCAAACGCAAAAAGGGCACGTTTTTCTCACCCATGCGCGAAACATTGACGCAACGTTCGAGGTTACTGTCTTATGGTCTATTTATGCAGCCAGTATCAGGGCGGAACCATGCGCGGACGCCGGGAAATTGCGATGTCTCTGACATCAATTGCGCACGGAAAAAGCCCGCGACGGCAAGAGAATTGCCGTTCGCGGGCCTGGGGAGCATGGCGCTGCTCGAGACGACGAGCCTAGCGGGCGATGAGGAAGTACGCGACGACGGCGACACCGAGGACGATGCGGTACCAGCCGAAGGGCTTGAAGTCGTGCTTCTTGATGAAGCCCATGAGGAACCGGATGACCAGTATGGAGACGACGAACGCGACGAGGCAGCCGACGCCGAGGACGGCGAGCTCTGCGGACGTGAACGCGTTGCCCTTGAGGAAGAACTTCACGAGGCGCAGCCCCGAGGCGCCCACCATGACGGGGATCGCGAGGTAGAACGTGAACTCTGCCGCGACGGTGCGCGAGCAGCCGAGCAGCAGGCCGCCGATGATGGTGGAGCCGGAACGCGAGGTGCCCGGCACCATGGAGAGCACCTGGAAGATGCCTATGCCGATGGCCGTTCCCCAACCGAGCTCGCCCATGCTCTGGACGCGGGCGTCGACGTCTGCCAGCGCGGCCTTGCTGGGTGCGACGGGCTGGGAGTTGGGCTTGAAGTGCTGCGGGCGGGCCTTGAACGACCTCTCGATCGCGATGCGCTCCGCCTTGTGCTCGCGGGAGGTCTCGATGACGATGAACGCGATGCCGTAGGCGACGAGCGCGGCCGCGATGACGAACGGGCTGCCGAGGTGATCTTCCATCCAATCGTCCAGCGGGATGCCGACGAGGGCCGCAGGCAGGCACGCGACGATGATCTGCCCCCACAGCCTCCAGGTGCCCTTGCGCTCCTGCGTGGACTTCGCCCTGGAGAATGGGTTCAGCGCACCGAAGAACATGACGCACACGGCGAGGATGGCGCCGAGCTGGATGACGACGAGGAACATGTCCCAGAAGTCCTTGGTGACGTCCAGCGTCACGAACTGGCTGAGCAGGAGCATGTGTCCCGTGCTCGAGACGGGCAGCCACTCCGTGATGCCCTCGACGAGCCCGTACAGGGCCGCCTTCAGAAGTTCGACGATGTTCAAGCGCAATCTCCCCTCGCGTACGGCGGGCCCGTCCCGGCGACGTGCCCGCGCCCTTCTCGGCCGCGTGGACGCGCCCCTCCCCGGGGCGGCGCGGACGAAGAGGACTCTATCATGACGTTTTGTGCAGGTGCGCGACGCAACGCCACAAGAGAATCATGCGCCGCTCGGCGGGCGCGTGCGAACGATCGCGGCGCGCATGGGTAGACTCGACTCATGCGGGGGCCGCGCGCCGGCGAGCCCGGGCGCCCGCGGGCTGACAGGTCTTAGAGCACGGGAGGTGCCTCATGGTTACCAAGTATCAGGATCTGGGCTACAACAGGATTCTTGTGGCGCTGGACGGGACGGACCAGCAGGACGAGGTCCTGCACCGCGCGATCGTGGTCGCGGCGAACAACAACTCCGAGCTCTACATTGGGCACGTGATCGACTCCACGGCGCTGGAGACCGCCGGGACCTACCCCGTGGACCTGGTGGCGAGCCTCGAGAAGGACTTCCGCGACTCCATCGAGGACCAGGTGGAGGCCGCACGCAAGATCGAGAGCATCAAGAAGGTCGAGGTGATCGTGAAGGCCGGTCGCATTCGCGAGACGCTGAAGGACGACATGATCGACGTGATCGAGCCGGACCTCATCATCTGCGGGGCGCGCGGGCTCTCTTCCATCAAGTACGCGCTGCTGGGGTCGATCAGCACGTTTTTGACCAGGAACGCCAAGTGCGACACGCTGGTGCTTAAGTAGCGGCCGTCCACGGCATGCCGTCGCGGCTGGCGGCCGTGACCTTGACGACGGATGCGACTCGTCCCGCCTGGGGTGCGCCCCGGGCGGGACGCTTTTCTCCCCCACGGACGCGCGGGCGGAGCGCGGCGCGTGGCGCAGAGGGCACCCGTTGCGGCGCGTTTGCCGAGCGCGGTTATGAAGGGAGCATGTAAATCGCGTTGCCTAGGTAAAATAGAGCAGTTATGACGCGACGCGACGACTGACGAAAGTTGGGGGATTCATGACACGAAGGCCGATGCGACTGGCGGCGACCGTCCTGGTTGCCGGGCTGCTGTTTGGCGTCGGGGCGAACGCGCTTCCCACGACCGCGCAGGCGGACGAGGCCTCTGACCTGCAAGCGAAGGTAGAGCAGACCAGCAAGGACTACAACGCCGCGACGAAGCACCTCGAGGACGTGCAGGCGGACATCGACGCGAACCAGCAGAAGCTGGACGACCTGAACGCGCAGATGCCGGAGCTGAAGCGCGAGGCCGCGAGCTCCATCAACTCGTCCTACAAGCTCTCGCAGTCGAGCAACGGCCTCATAGACATGCTGCTGTCCGCGGAGAACTTCAACGACCTGATAAGCGCCATGAACTACCTGGACATCATCGCGGGCAAGAACTACCAGGCAATCGACCGCCTGGTAGAGGCGCGCGAGCAGGCGCAGGAGGCTCAGGACAAGCTCACCGCACAGAAGACCGAGGCCAAGGCCGCACAGGCGAAGGCCGAGGACGCCATGAACGACGCCATCGCGGCGCGCAAGGAGGCGCAGCAGAGGGCCGCGAAGGAGCTTGCGGCGCAGCGGGCCGAGGCGCAGAAGGCCGTGGATGACGCGGAAAAGGCCGAGAAGGACGGCCAGACCACGTTCAAGACCGAGTCCGGGAACACGGCGACCATCGCCACCCCAGAGGCCCCGCAGAAGAGCAACGACAGCGCGCAGAAGCAGGACAACGCGACGCCGAGCACCCCGAACACGGGCGCCGTGACGTGGTCCGCGCGCGACGAGTTCGTGAAGAAGTGGTCCGGCCGCATCGACGCGTACCTCGCGGGCTCGCCCATGGCCGGGCACGGCAAGACGTTTGCCGAGGCAGCGTATGACAACGGCGTGGACCCGCGCTTCTCGCCCGCCATCGCGAACGTGGAGTCGAGCAAGGGCCTGTACTGCTTCAAGCCACACAACGCGTGGGGCTGGGGCAGCTCCGGCTGGGGCGACTGGGACTCCGCCATCCGCGACCACGTGGCGGGGCTCGCCTCTGGCTACGGCTACACCGTGAGCGTCTCCGTCGCGAAGAAGTACTGCCCGCCCAACTGGCAGTTCTGGTACTCCGCGGTGTTGAGCAACATGAACAGCATCTAACGCGACGCATGCGCTACGCATGAGCAGGGTCGGGATCCCAGCGGACCCCGACCCCTTTTTGCGCGCGCAACGCGCCGCTATGCCGTGAGGAACACCATCACGATGATCATGGCGAAGCCCAGAAGGTCCATGGGCGAGAAGTGCGCCCCCAGAAACGCGACGGACGTGACCGTGGCCATGACCGGCTCCATGGTCCCGAGCATCGCACCGCGCACGGAGCCGACCTCCTTCACGCCCTGCAGGTAGAGCGCGTACGCGCCGAACGTGCCGAACACGACGGACGCCGCAAGGAGCAGCACGCCAAACGCGTCCAGCACGGGCATGTGGTTCCACGGCTGGTACACGACGCTGAGCACGAGTCCGGACATGAGGAACGCCAGCCCGTTCACGGCGAAGTTGCCCCAGCGCGCGATCATCTTGATGGGCTGGATCGCAAGGATCGCCGCGGCGAGCGCGCAGCCAAGGCCCCACGCCAGGCCCTGGGGCGGCAACGCAAGCGCGGCGGGGTTTCCGCCGGTGGCCACCAGGTAGGTGCCCGCGATGGCAAGCACCAGGCCCGCGACCTCCCTGCGGCGCGGCCCGCGCCGGTTCACGACGCACACGTACGCCATCACGATCACGGTGCACAGGCTCTGCAGGATCGTTGCGGTGGCGGAGTTGGTCCAGTCGATCGCCTCGAGGTACGCCACCTGCGAGAACAGGATGGACCCGATGGCGATGCCCGCGATGGACAGCAGCGACCGGCCGTCATGCAGCACGCCCCTGAGGCGGTTGGGCGACGTGGCGTAGCCCATGCCCAGAAACAGCCAGCACGCCGTGAGCTCCCTCACGCACGCAAACCACAGCGGCTCCACCCCATAGCGACCCATGAGCACCTTCGACAGCGTGCCGTTGACGCCCCAGAGCGTGGCGCCCAGAAGCGCCAGGGCGATGCCGCGGCCAAGGCCGGAGCCCTTCTCGCCCGCGTGCGCCCGCGCGGAGGCCGCCCTGCCAAGCGCCCTGCGCGCGACCGCGCGGACGCCACCCTGCCGTATGTCCTTATCCACCTGCTCGGAGGGGATCATGCCATGCCGTGCCACAACTCTCCTGCCACTAAACCAACGCCATCCGGACGTGCCACGACAGCGCCACGGCGGTGCCGCGACGGTGCCGCGCACACGCCGCGCACACGCCGCGCGCGGCTTTCAGCACGATAGCACCAACGCAGGCATCAGGCGAGCTGAAGAGGGGTAGAGTTACCTCGTTAGATATTTGACACAACGGGAGATACCATGTTGCAAGAAGAGAAGAACGCCGCCACGCCCACATGCGAAGCCGTGGCACCCTACACCAAGGCCGACCCCAGCCTGGCGCCCGGCACGCGCCACGCCGGCTTTACCGTGACGGACGTGCTGCCGCTGCCGGAGCTTTCCGGCACCGCCTACGTCATGCGCCACGACGCCACGGGCGCCCGCGCCATGTGGATCGCCGTGGACGACAACGAGAAGTCCTTCTCCATAGCGTTCAAGACGCCGCCCGCCAACAGCACGGGCGTGTTCCACATTCTGGAGCACTCCGTCCTGTGCGGCAGCGATCGCTTCCCGGTGAAGGAGCCGTTCGTGAACCTGCTGAAGACGTCCATGCAGACGTTTTTGAACGCGCTGACGTTCCCGGACAAGACGATGTACCCCGTGGCGTCCACCAACGCCGCGGACCTGAAGAACCTGGTGGACGTGTACCTGGACGCGGTGCTCCACCCCGCCATCTACCGTCGGCCGCGCATCTTCGAGCAGGAGGGCTGGCACCTGGAGCTTCAGGACGCAGACGGGAAGGCGGCCGCTCCGGAAGACCCAGATGCGCGCCTTGCGTACAACGGCGTCGTCTTCAACGAGATGAAGGGCGCCCTGAGCGACCCGGACGAGGTGCTGTTTGAGGCCGTGAACCAGAGCCTGTTTCCGGACACGCCGTACCGCTTCGAGTCCGGCGGCGACCCCCGCCACATTCCGGAGCTTTCGTACGAGGAGTTTCTGGACACGCACGCGCGCCACTACAACCTGGCGAACAGCTACACCATCCTGTACGGCAACCTGGACATAGAGGACATGCTCGCGTTTGTGGGCAGCCGCTTCGACGCGGCGACGGACCGCGGCGCCGGCGCGCCAAACCCGCTGCCGCTGCAGGCTCCCGTGCGCGCGCCGTTTAGGCAGGTCACCATGGCCACCGCGCCGGAGAACGCCAGCGTGGGCCTTGCGTACGTCATCGGATGTGCGGCGGACCGCGAGCGCGTGCTCGCCACGGACGTGCTGCTAGACGCGCTCGCGGGCTCGAACGAGGCGCCGCTCAAGCGCGCGGTGCTCGACGCGGACCTCGGCGACGACTTCACGGCGACCCTCGTGGACGGCGAGCTGCAGCCGCAGGTGCTGTTCCAGCTGAAGGGCGCGAAGCCCGGCGTGGCCAGGCGCTTTCGCCAGCTGGTAGAGGACACGTGCGCCACGCTCGCGGCAGACGGGATCGACCGCACGAAGCTCGAGGCGTCGCTTGCCCAGGGAGAGTTCAACCTGCGCGAGGGCGACTGGGGCTCGTACGCGGACGGCGTGGCGCTGTCCATGCAGGCGATGTCCAGCTGGCTGTACGACGACGCCCGCCCCGTGGACTACCTGCGCTACGAAGATCAGATGGCCCACATGCGCGCCGGCCTGGGCAACGGCTACTTCGAGCGCCTGCTGCGCGAGCTGGTGTGCGACTCGCCCCACAGCTGCGAGGTGGAGCTGGTGCCGGCGGAGGAGGGCGCGGGCGCGGCCGAGAAGGACGAGCTCCTTGCCCGCCAGCGCGCCATGACGCCAGAGGACCTTGCGGCCGTGGCCCGCGAGGTCGAGGCGCTGCGCCGCGAGCAGGAGGCCCCGGACAGCCCGGAGGCCCTGGCCACGCTGCCGCGCCTCACCACGGCCGACATCGGCCCCGCGCCCACGGACGCGCCGCTGCAGCGGATGGACGCCCCTCTCCCCTGCCTGTACCACGACCTGCCCACGCACCGGATCGACTACGCGTACCTGTACTTCGACCTCGGCGCGCTCGACTTTGCGGACCTTCCGTACGTCGGCGTGCTCACGGACCTGCTGGGCAAGCTCGACACGGCTGACCACACGGCGAGCGAGCTCGACACGCTCATCGAGGCGAACCTGGGCAACCTGGACTTCTTCGCAGAGACGTACGGCCACGACGACGACCTTGCGTTTGCGGACCCCAAGCTCGTGGTGGCAGAGAGCGCGCTTTCCGAGAACGTGGCCGCACTCGCGACCATCGCGCCGGAGGTGTGGTCGCGCACGAGCTTCGCGGACGCGGACCGCATGCTCGCCATCCTGACGCAGCGACGCATCCTGCTGGCGCAGCACTTCGTGAACAGCGGCCACTCCAGCGCGATGGCGCAGCTCACGGGCCTGTATTCCAAGGTGTCCGTCGCCACGAACGCCATGGGCGGCGTGGAGTACTACCTGTTCCTCAAGGATCTTCTTGCCCACTGGGACGAGCGCAAGGCAGAGCTTTCCGAACGCCTGGGGCGCATCGCGCGCAAGGTGTTCAGCGCGGACAACGTGCACGTGAGCTTCACGGGCCCGCGCGAGGACTGCGAGCGCTTCTGGCAGGAGGCCGGCACGCTCGGCCTTCAGCCCACGCCGGACGCAACCGCAACGCGGCGGCTCTCGATCCCAGACCCGCGGCCCAGGAACCTGTTCTTCTCCATCCCCTCCAACGTGTGCTTCGTGGCGGAGGGTACGGCGCCGTCCGCCCTCGACCGCGGCACCGTGGGCGCGTGGACCGTCGCCTCGCGCATGCTGAGCTTCGACTACCTGTGGAACGAGGTCCGCGTCAAGGGCGGCGCGTACGGCACGGGGTTCCGCCACACCACCACGGGCCTGCAGCAGTACTGGTCGTTCCGCGACCCGGGCGTCGCCGGCACGCTTCGGCGCTACGAGGGCGCTGCCAGCTGGATGGCCGGCTGGCCCGGCACGGCGGACGAGCTCGACGGCTATGTCGTGAGCGTCGTCGCCAGCCACGACGCCCCCGCAAAGTCCCGCTCGATCGCCCGCAGGCAGGACGGCGAGTTCTTCTCGGCCAGGCCCGCGACGTGGCGCGACGAGGTGCGCGCCCAGGAGCTTGCCGTCACGGCGGACGACGTGCGCGCGCTTGCGCCGTCCATGCGCCAGCTTGCGGCAGACCACGCAGTCGTCGTGTTTGGCCCCAGGCAGAAGGCTGCGGAGTCCGGGCTCGACTTCGAGGTCGTGGACCTCATGGACCCGCAGCCCGCGGACGCCGCGGGCGAACCCGGGGAGTAGCCCATGCCGGACGACTCCCGCGGCGCCCAGCTCATAGGCCGCTTTGGCCAGCTGGTAGACGACCAGATAGAGAAGAACCCCCTGCGCGCCCGCAGGATGCTTTTGGCCGCGTTCAAGGCGGAGCGCCTGCGCACGCGCGTGCTGCCACACCGCGAGCTCCTTCCCTCCGGCCGGCTTGACAACCGCCTGACGCTCGAGGGCGTGGTCGGCGCCCTCGAGCACCCCAACCAGATGGTGCTCACGTCCATGTTCATGCCGAGCGAGATCTTCCACGCCATGGGGCTCTACCCCGTGATCGCGGAGGCCATCGGCGACTTCTTCAGCGGCGCCCAGGCGGAGCAGGGCTTCGTGACCGCGGCGGAGGAGCGCTCCATACCAGAGTCCTACTGCAGCTACCACAAGGTGCTCGTGGGGGCCACGGCCGCCGGCGTCATCGCGGCGCCCCGGCTCATCGCAAACTGCTCCGTCGCGTGCGACGCCAACAACCTCACGTTCAAGTGGCTCGCGCGGCGGCTGGACGCGCCCCACGTGTACGTGGACGTGCCGTACGACCCATCCGAGGACGCCGTCCGCTACGTAGCGGAAGAGCTTCGCGAGCTCGCGTCCGCAACACAGGACGCGTTTGGCCGCAGGCTCAACGAGGACGCCCTGCGCGCGTGCGTCGGCCGCAGCCTGCGCGCGCTCGACGTGATGGAGAAGAGCCTGACCCTGCGCCGTGGCCGTGCCATGCAGACGAGCATGACCGTCGAGATGATGCGCTCGTGCTCCATGCACATGCTCTTGGGCACGCCGCAGGTGGACGCCCTCATGGACCTGGTGCAGGCGGAAATCCCCGCCCAGACGCGCCCGTTTGCGGGCCTGAACCTCCTGTGGTGCCACTCCATGCCGTACTTCAGCGTGCCGCTGCAGAAGGCGGTTGACCACTCGCCTCTGGCGCAGATAGTCGCGAGCGAGATGTGCTTCGACCAGTGGCGCCCGGACGGCTGGCGCCACGGCGCGGACGAGCCGTACCTCGCCATGGCGGAACGCCTGGTGTACAACAGCTACAACGGCCCGGCGGAGCGCCGCGTCGCGCGCCTGGTGGACCTTGCCCAAAAGACCCACGCGGACGGCGCCGTCGTGTTCTGCCACTGGGGCTGCAAGGAGACCCTCGGCGCGTCGCAGCTCATGAAGGCCGGGCTCGAGGGGGCGGGGTTCCCCACCCTCGTGCTCGACGGCGACGGCTGCGCCCGCCGCAACATGCCGGAGGGGCAGGTGGCCACGCGCGTGCAGGCCTTTCTCGAGATGCTTCAGTCGGGGAGAAGATCATGAAGACCAACGTCGTCTGCTATGGCTGCAAGTACGCGCCCATAGAGCTGCTCGCGGGCTTCGGGGCCGACGTCCACCTCGTAATGGCGGAGCCCGACAGCTTCGAGGTGGCGGAGCGCCTGGCCCACGGCAACCTGTGCGGCTATGGCAAGTCCGTGCTCGCATGCGGCCTCGACCCGTCCGTGCACCAGATGGTGCTCACCACGTGCTGCGACGTCATGCGCCGCACGTACGACGTGCTCAAGGCCCAAGGCTGCCTCGACTTCCTGTGGATGGTGGACCTCCCCCACCGCACCGGGCCGGCGGAGCGCCGCCTGCTGCAGGCGCAGCTCCGTAACCTCGCCCGCGCGTACGCCCAGTTCAGCGGCCGCAGCTTCGAGGTGGGCCGCGCGCTTGCCGCCATCCAGGTGCTGCCCGCGCCCAAGCCGGGCTCGGTCGCGCTCGTGGGCGCCCACGCACCTCAGTCGCTTCTGGACGAGCTCGACCACGAGCTCGCGCTTCCCGTCGTGAACCACACCTGCACGGGCGCGCGCGTGCTCGCCCAGCCGCCCATCGAGCTCGCACGCGCGGAGTCCGCGGGCTGCGGCCGCTGCACCACGTCGGACATCGCGGGCACGGGGCGCAACGCCTCCACGTTCGACCGCTTCGTCGAGTGGTACGCGGGCGCGCTTCTGGACCAGACGCCGTGCATGCGCATGGACGAGGTCGGCGGCCGCTCCGGCCTCACCTCCGGCGACCACGCCGGCATCGTGTACCACACCATGAAGTTCTGCGACTACTACGGCTTCGAGTACGCGGACCTCGCCGGCAACGCCGCGACGCCCGTCCTCAAGCTCGAGACCGACGGCACCCGCCAGAGCGCCGGCCAGCTCCGCACCCGCATCGAGGCCTTCGACGAGACCCTGCGCACGGATACCGCGGCCGCCGCAAGGCGCGACGCCCCGTCCTTCTCGCCCACCACCCCCGCGGGCGAGAAGGACGCGCCCCACGCCACCGCACCCACTACCCAGAAGGAGGCCCCCATGGTCCAGCAAGAGCCAAGCAAGCGCTACGTCCTTGGCGTGGACTCTGGATCCACCAGCACGGACGCCGTCGTGATGGAGCTTGACGGCACCATCGTCGCCTCCGTCATAGGCGCGACGGGCGCAAAGGCGTCGCGCGGCGCGGCCGCCGTGGTCGATGCCGTGCTGCAGAAGGCCGGGATCACCGCGGACGACCTTGCCACCAGCGTCGCCACCGGCTACGGCCGCGACGCCATCCCCAACATGGACGTCGCCATCACAGAGATCACCTGCCACGCGGCCGGCGCGCACCACCTGGCGCCCGAGGCCCGCACCGTCATCGACATCGGCGGGCAGGACTCCAAGGTCATCCACCTCAACACGGACGGCACGGTGCAGAACTTCGTGATGAACGACAAGTGCGCCGCCGGCACGGGGCGCTTCCTCGAGGCCATGGCCCGCACGCTGCAGATGCCGATCGAGGAGCTGTCGCGCCAGGGGCTCGAGTGGAGGCACGACGTCACCATCTCCAGCATGTGCACCGTGTTCGCGGAGTCAGAGGTCGTCTCGCTCATCGCGGACGACACGCCCACACCGGACATCATCCACGGGCTGGACGTGAGCGTTGCCCGCAAGACGGCCGCGCTCGCGCGGCGTGTGGGCGGCGAGCCGCCGTACCTCATGACCGGCGGCGTCGCCAACAACGAGGGCGTGGTCCGCGCGCTTTCGGACGTGCTGGGCGCCCCCGTGGCCACGCACGAGGACTCGCAGCTGTGCGGCGCCATCGGCGCGGCCGTGCTCGGCATCCGCCGCCTCTCGCGCTAGGCTCGCCGCGCTCTTAGGCAGGCCATCCAGCTTCGTTCCGTCGAGTACTCGACGCGTTTTTCCATGTTTTGTCGAGTACTCGAGTTTCTCAGGCGAGAAGATCGCGCCCTCGTCCTCGCATCCTTGCCCTAGGCTCACTTCTCTTTCAGCAGAAGACATTTACGTTCATACTCTTCTGCAGCAGAAGATATATGGGTATAATCTCTTCTACACCAGAAGAGGAGGATACACATGGACGTCATTCGGGAGCTCGTCGCAGAGCGCATGCAGCAGGAGATTCCCCCCGTCGTCGAACGCGACCCCATCATGGAGGAGCCTCCCTCCCCGCAGCGCTTCAACCGGGTCCAAATCATCACAGGCATGCGCAGGTGCGGTAAGACCTTCTATCTCTTCCAGATCATGGCCGGGCTCCTTCGCTCCGGCGTGCCGCGCAACCGCATGCTCTACTTCGACTTTTCGGATGACCGCCTGCCGCAGGAGCGCGATGGCTTTCGCGCAATCGACGCGGTGCTCGACGAGTACTGGCGCCAGGTTCCCCAGGCCCGCACGGAGGGCGCGTACCTCTTCCTCGACGAGGTTCAGGACTGCCCCAGCTGGCAGAGCTCCTGCCGTCGCGTGGCAGAAAACGAGCGCGTGACGCTCTGCGTCACAGGCTCAAGCTCCAAGGTCTCCTCGGAGGAGATAGCGACCAACTTCCGCGGGCGCTCCCACACGCACGAGATGCTGCCCCTCTCGTTTGCGGAATACCTGCGCTTTCACCAAGACGCTCTTCCAGATGCCGCAGACGCCTGCGTAGGCCACGTACAGGCGGACGCCGCCTCGCCACGGGAACGCACCGCGCTCGAGGGCCTGTTCGACCGTTACCTCGTCACCGGAGGCTTTCCTGGCATCCAGGGCGATTCCGCGCCCACGCGCATCGAGGTCCTCCAGGGCTACGTTCGCGACGTCGTCGCACGCGACGTGGCGGACAGGCTCTCCCGCCCCTCCATCCCGCTCGCAAACCAGATGGCCCTTCTCATCCTCCGCAACACCTCGTGCGAGATGTCCGTAAACGGCATCATGCAGACCCTCAAGGACGCCGGCAACACCATCGGCTGGGAGCGCACGAGCCAGATGGCACAGCTCTTCAGGCAGGCCTACCTCTACTTCGAGGTGTTCGAGTACAGCCGCGAGCTGCTGCCTGGCACCGGCAACCCTTCCAAGCTGTACGCAATCGACCCCGGCCTTGCGCTCGCCGTGTCACGCGCAAGCCAGGAGGATGTGGGCAAGCGCCTCGAGACCGCCGTCTACCTTGAGCTCAGGCGACGGCTGGCAGGCACCCGCACTGATTCCATAACCTCGTACACGGAACCCGGCACGCGCGGTCGCAAGGTCGACTTCCTCGTTGGCGAGGCCTATGCGGGAGAAGGGCAGCCCAGCCAGCCGTACGAGCTCCTTCAGGTGTCCGTCTCGATCGAGTCCCAACGCACGAGGCGACGCGAGGTCGAGTCGCTCGACGCCGCCATGCAGCGCACGCGCCTCTCCCATGGCTCCATCGTGACGCTTCGCGAGGAGCAGGACATCGATACCAAAAACGGTACCGTCTCGGTCGTCCCCGCGTGGAAGTGGTTTCTCAAGAGACCGTAAACGCCTACGCGCCGCCAGCGCCCGCACCGGCCTGACCCGCCGCCTTCCGAGCGGCTTTGCGCCTCTTCCGCACGCGATGCACCACCACGTCCAGCCCCACCACAGCGAGCGTGCCCGCCACAAGCGCCGCGGCGATCTCGCGCCTGCCCCAGTGCCTGTGCGCAATGCCCCGCTGCGCTTCGGCCTGCTTCGGCACGTACTTCGTGCGCACGCAGTGCACCAGCAGCCTGTGGTCGTTCACGCCGTACGGGGTGCACGTTACCAGCGTCACCTTGTCGGCTCCCTGCTCTATCCCCAGCGAGCCCACCTCGTCCGGCCACACCACCTCCGAGTCCACCATCTTGTACGCCAGCGTCCGCCCCATGGTGCGCAAGAGCACCAGGTCGCCCGGCTCCAGCTCGCGGATGTCGTCGAACATGCTCAGGTTCCTCATGCCGCTGTGGGCCGTCAGCACACAGTGCGTGGACTTCCCGCCCACGGGCAGGCTCGTCCCCTCCAGGTGCCCCACGCCCGCCATCAGCGCGGATTCGCTCGTCCCATGGTAGATGGGCATGCTCACGTTGATAGAGGGAATCTCGATCCAGCTCATCATGGGGTCGCGGTCAAACGTGAGCTGCTGCGCGTACGGCAGGATCTGGTCCGCGGGGATCTTTGGCGTCTGCCCCGCCAGCACCGCGTTGTACGCGCGCGCCTGAGACATGTAGCGCGCCCGCTCCTCCTTGCTCATGGCGTCGATGTTGCCGGAGACCGTCGTGATCTGGTTGAACACGCCCGACTCCTGGAGCCTGTCCGCCACCCACGGCCACACCAAGAGCCCCGCACCAATCAGGATGATCACCACGGTTATAAGCCGGTCCGCCCAGCGCGGCAGCCTCTTGCGCCGCCCGCCGCGGCCCTTGTGCCCCTTGGCCTTGCCGTCCGCCGCAAGGTGCTCAGCCATCGCTTCCCCCCAACGCGACCTTTCGGCCGCCGTTCGTCCGGCGGAGCCCACACGGGCCCCGCCCCCCCTCGCAAAAGGGACCCCGCCTTCGCAGGGTCCCTCAATACTACCGAGAAGATCGCTCTTCTCGCCCTGCGCTTGGCTTGGCGCACGGCACTTGTACACGAACCAGCAGCCTGCCTTCATTTTTTCAACCGATGTAATTCCTACCTAATGGAGGGTATTATGAGGTTGTGAGAGTTGATGGAGGAAACAATCGGTAAGGAGACCGACATGAGCAAGATCAAGAACGTATACGCACGCGAGGTGCTGGATTCCCGCGCAAACCCGACCGTCGAGGTCGAGGCGACGCTCGAGGACGGGTCGTTTGGCCGCGCCATCGTTCCCTCCGGCGCGTCGACCGGCGAGTTCGAGGCCGTTGAGCTGCGCGACGGCGAGAAGGACCGCTACCTTGGCAAGGGCGTGCTCAATGCCGTCGCGAACGTGAACGGCCAGATTCGCGAGCTTCTGGTTGGCATGGAGGCGACCGACCAGCGCGCCGTGGACCGCGCGATGATCGCGGCGGACGGCACCCCCAACAAGGGTCGCCTGGGCGCAAACGCCATCCTAGGCGCGTCGCTTGCCGTGGCACGCGCCGCGGCCGCGAGCGCGAACCTGCCGCTGTACGAGTACCTGGGCGGCGCGAACGGTCACACCCTGCCCGTGCCGATGATGAACGTGCTGAACGGCGGCGTCCACGCGGACAACAACGTGGACTTCCAGGAGTTCATGATCATGGCCGTGGGTGCCCCTGACTTCAAGACCGCGCTGCGCTGGTCGAGCCAGGTGTACCACACCCTGAAGGACGTGCTGCGCAAGGCCGGCCTTTCCACCGGCGTGGGCGACGAGGGCGGCTTTGCCCCCGACCTGAAGACGAACGCCGAGCCCTTTGAGTACCTGATGCGCGCCGTGCGCGAGGCGGGCTTCGAGCCGGGCCGCGACTTCGCGTTTGCGATGGACCCCGCCACGAGCGAGCTGTACGACAAGGAGACCGGCCTGTACGAGCTGAAGGGCGAGGGTCGCAGCCTCGCGACCGACCAGATGATCGACTACTGGGAGGAGCTCGTCGACCGCTACCCCATCGTCTCCATCGAGGACGGCCTGGCCGAGGAGGACTGGGACGGCTGGGTGAGGCTGACCGAGCGCCTGGGCAGGAAGGTCCAGCTTGTGGGCGACGACCTGTTTGTGACGAACACCGCCCGCCTGAAGAAGGGCATCGAGCTGGGCGCCGCGAACGCGATCCTGATCAAGGTGAACCAGATCGGCAGCCTGACCGAGACGCTAGAGGCAATCGAGATGGCAAAGCGCGCCGGCTATGCCGCCGTGGTGAGCCACCGCTCCGGCGAGACCGAGGACACCACCATCGCGGACCTGGCCGTTGCCACGAACGCCGGCCAGATCAAGAGTGGCGCGCCCGCCCGCACCGACCGCGTTGCCAAGTACAACCAGCTGCTGAGGATCGAGGACCGGCTGGGCGACTCCGCCGAGTTCCTGGGAAGGAACGCGTTCTATAACGTGAAGTAGCCCAATCGGGCACACAGCTGCAGGTCAACGAGCGTGCGACCAGGGGGTCGCGGAGTCCATGGCACGTGCCAGCACGGACGCCGCGACCCCCGTTCCCACTTGGGAGGGGTGGACGCCGTCTGGTGCGTAGAGCACGGCAGAATCCGTCGCCCCATAGAAGGCATCGCAGGCATCCGCGAGTATGGCCTCGTTCTGGGCGGCGACCCGAACGAACGAGTCGTGCATGAGGTCGTGCATCTGGGCGTAGGAAAGGCCCAGCCGTGCGAGCTTGGAACTCCCCTCGCGGTAGGCCCAAGTTGCGTAGATGACGGGCGTGGCGCCCGCCCCGCGGGCGAGCGCGCAGAGGGCCGCAGCGCTTCTTGCATAGGCCTCGGGCGTGGTGGCCGGTGCGTGGGACATCTCCTGCAGGACGACGTAATCCCAGACGGGATGGGCAGGCTCCCCGCCGGAATCCACCGGCGCAAGCGCCGCGAGCGTGCGGGCGCCGTTCCTGGTCTTGGGGTTGAGGTGCTCCGCAAGGCGCGCCCCGCCACGGGCGTGCACGCGCACCTCGGCGCCAAGCTCGCGCGCGAGGGCGTCCGGAAGCCCATGGGCCGTGGTGAGGCTATTGCCCAGCATGAGGATGCGCATGGTGCGCCGCGCCCTTCTCGCCCGGAGGGCCTAGGACAGGCCGTGGGGCATGTGCACCTTGCGGTACGTGACGCCGCAGGAGTCCAGCGTGCGCTTGCTAATGAGGTTGTCCATGGAGCCGGCGTACTTGTCGTCCAGGTAGACGACCTCGCCAACGCCGGCCTGAACCAGGAGCTTCGCGCACTCGTGGCACGGAAAGAGCGTGACGTAGACCGTGGCGCCCTGCATGTCCTTCAGGCTTCCGCGGAAGTTGAGGATGGCGTTGGCCTCCGCGTGGATGACGTAGCTGTGCTTATCGTTCAGGGGGTCGTCGCTGTCGCCCCAGGGGAAGGCCTCGTCCGTTATGGCATGCGGCGTGCCGTTGTAGCCCACGGAGAGTATGCGATGGTCGGTATCGGCTATGCAGGCGCCGACCTGGGTGTTGGGGTCCTTGCTGCGGAGCTTGGCGGCAAACGCCACCCGCATGAAGAACTCGTCCCAGGAAATCACGTCGCTGCGCTGCTCTGCCATGTTGCTGCCTCCAGCCTTGGGATTGCGGAACGCGGGGCACGCCCGCGCACGCCATCAACGATGAAGCAACCCGTGCCGCATTGCAAGGACCGAACCGTGTATATATAGAGGGGCGGGTCCTGCCGGCGCCGCCCCATGCTTGTGTGGCCGAGGCCGCCAGGCTAGAACTGCTTTGCCTCCACGGCAGTGAGCGGCCTGATGTCCTGCGCGGGATACGGGGAGGCCTCGCCACCCGTGCCCAGCACGAAGTACAGCCCGCCCTTCGTCCTGTAGAGGGTCTCCTCGTAGCCGTCCGGGTCGCCGAACGCGCCGAAGGCACGGTGCCCGCACTCCTCCGCCTTGTCGGTGTCGTACACGTGGCGCTTGCCCTCGAAGGTCTTGGTCTTGCGCATGGTGGGCTCCAATCGATCCTATACGCCTTGCGGCGCGGCGACCGCACCCGCCCCGCGGTGTGCGGCTGCCGCTTTTTTGGGAATGTTAGACATTTTACTGCAGATATTCAATCAATACGGGATACCTGCAGGTCGAATAATCGGTAAGTAGCGAAATGTCTTATAAATAGAGTGCAAGTTGGCCTAATACTGCATCTTACATTCCGCATGGAAGGACGTTCGTTCTGCATGCGACCATCCCCGCGGCACCCCGGGCGCGCCCGCCGTCCTATCATGTGTGGGCGTTGGTGATCAGGCGCCGCGCGCCCAACGGAGGGAACCGCCCATGCAGATGTCGATCGTGCTCGCGAAGCAGGTGCTCGTGATGTTTGTGCTGGTGGGCGTGGGCTTCGCGATGTTCAGGGCACGCAAGATATCGATGGAGGGAAACCGGGTCATCGGCAACGTGCTCATCTACCTGTCGCTTCCCGCGGTCATCGTCAAGAGCTTCATGGTGGAGCGCACGCCACAGCACGCGCTTGCACTGGCGATGGGCACGGCAGTCGCGCTTGTGCTGCTGGTGCTGGCGGCGGTGGTGGCGCGCGTGGTCTGCGGCAGGGACGCGATAGGCAACTTCGCGGGCACGTTCAGCAACCCGAGCTTCTTTGGCATACCGCTCGTGGTCGCGACGGTCGGCGCTAAGAGCGTGTTCTATAACGTGGGGTTCATCGCGCTCATGAACATTGGGCAGTGGACGTACGGCGTGTCGCTCCTGACCCGCCAGAACGGGGAGCCCTCGCCCACGCCGCGCCAGGTGCTGCACGACGTGGCGACCGCGCCGTTCATGATCGCGTCGCTCGTGGGCATCGCCCTGTTCTGCACGCAGCCTCCCCTGCCGGACGTCGTCACCACCTGCCTCGACGACGTGGCGGCGCTCAACACGCCGCTCGCCATGTTCATGATCGGCGTCTACCTTGCGCAGACGGACGTGCGCCGCATGCTTGCGCGCGTGGCAAACTACCGCGTGGCGCTGGCGCGCATCGTGGTGTCGCCGCTCTTCTCGCTCGCGCTGCTTTCCGTCATTCCGGGCATGCCGTACCAGATGCGCATGGCCCTGCTGATCGCGGCGGCGTGCCCCGTGGGCGCAAACGTCGCCGTGTACGCGCAGCTGCACGACGCGGACTACGCGTACGCCGTCGAGACCGTCGTGGTGTCCGTGCTGCTCTCCATCGTGACCGTGCCCCTGGTGGTGGGGCTCGCGAACCTGGTCTGGCTGTAGGCCGGCCGCAGGGCCCCGCGACGCACGACGCCGTCCCGCAGGCCGACCCGCGGGACGGCGCGCTTGGGCATGCGTTTGCGCAGGTGGCTGGCCGGATGGCGCGCTGGGCGAGAAGGGCTACTCCGCGGGCTTGGTGGCCGGCTTCCCAGCGGAGACGGACGCACTCTTCGCGGGAGCGGGCGCCTTCTTGGCGGCGGGCGTCTTCGCGACCGGCTTCTTGGTTGCAGGCGCCTTGGTTGCCGCGGACCTCGTGGCCGCCGGCTTCTTGGCGGCTGCCGGCTTCTTGGTCGCCGCCGGCTTCCTGGATGCCGTGGTCCTCTTGGCGGCTGGCTTCTTCGCGGCTGGCGTCTTCGCGGCTGGCTTCTTCGCGGCGGGCGTCTTCGTAGCTGGCTTCTGCGCAAGCTCGAGCGCATGCTCCGCCGCGGCCTTCGCCTTGGAGCGCTCCTCCTCGATGAGGGCGCGGGTGTCCTCCAGGCGCTGGCGTGCGAGCGCATCCTCCCTGGTGGCAGCCGCGGCCTCCTCCTCGCACGCCACGACGGACTCCTGCGCGGCCTCGTTGTTGGCCCTGGCTGCCGATGCGGCCGCGCGCGCCTCGCCCAGGATCCACTCCGCGTCGCGGCGGGACTTCGTGGCTGCGTCGGCCTTCGCCTGGGCATCGTTTGCCGCGGAGTCCGCCTCGTGCAGGAGCTTCGCCACGCGGTCGCGCTCCGCCCATGCGACGCGGGCGGCCTTCACGAGCTCCGCCTCGGCCTCGCCGCACGTGGTCACGCTCTTCTCCTCCTGCTTTGCGCGCCTGGCGGTGACGTCGAGGTCGTGCTTCGCGATCTTCAGCGCGTCGTTCGCCGCGGAAAGGCGTGCCTGTGCGTCCGCAAGCTGCGCGGCCGCGTGCTTTGCCTCGCGCTCCGCGTAGGCGAGCGACGCGCTGAGCCTGCGGTCCGCGAGACCCTCCGGCGAGAGCACCGCGGGGAGCATCTCGGCGGCCTCCTTGCGCCACCACTCCCAGTCGTGACGGACGTCGTAGCCCCAGTACTCGAACGTGGCGTCGATGCCGCGGTCTTCAAACGCCTGCTCCAGCGCGCGCTGGGTGTCGATGCCGTCCTCGCTTGCGTCCTGGCCGCAGACAAACGCGAGCGGCAGGCCGCTGAGCAGGCGGACTGCCTTGCCGCGCTGGGGAAGCGCGGGGACCATGTCGACCGGGGAGACGTCCTCCCAGCCCTCCGGGAGCTCTCCCACGACGAAGCGGCGCGCGTCGTACGTGCCCGACAGCGCGAGGAGCCCGCCGAAGAGCTGCGGCCGGGACAGCATGAGCACGCACGCGTTCAGCGCACCCATACCCGCGCCCGCAAGCACGGGCGGGCGATCGTCCCCGCACGTGCTTGCGACGAAGGGCAGCAGGTCCTTCTCGACGAACTTGAAGAAGTTCTTGATGTTTGACAGGCGATACTCCGGCACGGCGTAGCGCGAGTACCAGCCCATGAGGTCGACTGAGTCCGTGCAGACCAGGCGCATCATGCCAGAGTCGACGAGCGGGGCGAGCGCGTCGATCATGCCGCCCTCCGACCAGCTGGCGAACGAGGAGTCGCCCTCGGGCAGCACGATGACGGGCTGACCCGCGTCACCGTACACCTCCACCTCGATGGCGCGGGAGAGGTCGTTGCTCTGCAGGGTCGCGTGCGTGCTGTTCATGCCATGGTCTCCTTACGACGGGTGATCGCCGGGGCGGTGCTTTTCCGTTCCAATTATGCGTCACGCGGGCGGGTGGGCACGCAAGATTTGAGCGGGCGTTGCCGCAGCGCCCGCAAGGTGCGGGCCGCGCGGGCCATACACGGGGAGACCACAAGCGTCGTGCATAATGGTTGCCCTGGGAACGCACGCCGCCGGCCCCGTGGCACGGCATCGCAGATGGGAAGACATTTGATTAAGCTCATCCTGACCGACCTGGACGAGACGCTGATTCACTTTGGACTCGCGCGCGCGACCGACAACGCCATCGCCGCCATCAGGCGCGCGGAGGCCGCCGGCGTCACGTTTGCCGCCACGACGGGGAGGATCCGCCAGGGCGCGTGCGCGGCGTTTGGCTTCGCGCGCGAGTGCACGCGGTCCGCCGTGATGAGCAACGGCCAGCTCGTGCTTGCGGACGGGCAGCTCATTGGCCAGGTCGAGCTGTGCCGCGAGGGCATGGAGCGCCTGGCAGAGGAGCTGGTGGGAGACCGCGACTTCATGCTGAACGTGATCATGCGCGCCGAGACCATGGAGCCCGTGCGCGTGATCGTGAGCGACGACCCCGACGCGGCCGGGCACGCGTTTCGCGCGGACAGCGACGACGTGGTGGTGATGGACCACCTGCCGGACGGGCCGCTGGTGAAGTCGAACATCCACGTCATGGGCGGCGTTGAGCGGATGGGCGAGGTTCGCGCGCGGCTGGAGGCGCTGTGCCCCGGCATCAGGCTGATGTCGCCCGGGCCGCAGGTGCCCACGTTCGACGTTGCGCCGGAGGGATGGTCGAAGGCGAAGGGCGCTGAGCTGCTGCGTCGGCACCTTGGCATTGGCGTGGACGAGGTGGCCGCGTTTGGCGACGCGGAGAACGACCTGGAGCTTCTGGGGTTCTATCCGAACTCCGTCGCCGTCGCGAACGCCGTGCCCGAGGTGGCGAGCGCGGCGCGCTGGCACATTGGGGCCAGCGCGGACGACGCCGTGGCGGACGCGATCTGGGACATCGCCCGCGCGAGCGCGGAGGGCCGCATGCCGGACTTCATGTGCGAGGCGGCAAACGAGCGCGGCCTTGCCATGCGCGCGAGGCCGGCCGGCGACCGGAAGGTGGAGTCGCTGCCGTACTTCACGCCGCGGGCGTAGGCCGGGCGCCTGCGAAGGGGGCGGCTCTTCTCGCCCGGCGCCGACGGCGGAGGAACCTGCGCGGCATGGCGACGCGAGACGCGCACGGCGCGCCCGTTGGTGCACAATGGGTGGGTGACGCGACCGCGACGAGCGAGCTGGAGGCTGCCATGAGGACCCTTGCACCTGACTGTATCAAGCTGGGATTTGGCATGATGCGCCTGCCGAAGCGCGAGGACGGGACCATCGACGTGGGGACGACCGCGCAGATGGTGGACGAGTTCCTTGCGGCGGGCGGCAGGTACGTGGACACCGCCTTTGTGTACGAGGGGTCGGAGGACGCCGTTCGAAAGGCTCTGGTGGAGCGCCATCCGCGCGACTCGTACTACCTTGCGACGAAGCTGAACGCCGGCGAGTGGGCCGCGAAGGACGAGGCCGCGGCGAAGGCGGAGTTCGAGCAGAGCCTGGAGCGCACCGGCGCCGGCTACTTTGACTTCTACCTGCTGCACGCGCTGTCCAGCGACAACGTGGGACTGTACGACTCGTACGGCATCTGGGAGTACGTGCGCGACCTGAAGGCGCGCGGGCTGGTGCGGCACATGGGATTCTCGTTCCACGACGGGCCGGAGCTGCTGGACCGCCTGCTGACGGAGCACCCCGAGGTGGAGTTCGTGCAGCTGCAGCTGAACTACGCCGACTGGGAGGACCCCGTGGTGCAGTCTCGCGCAAACTACGAGGTCGCGGTGGCGCACGACGTCCCCGTGGTGGTGATGGAGCCCGTGAAGGGCGGCACGCTGGCCGCGCTTCCGCCCGCGGTCGCGGAGATCTTTCGGTCCGCGGACGCGACGGCCTCGCCCGCGCAGTGGGCCATCCGCTTCGTGGCGTCGCTCCCGAACGTGATGATGGTGCTGAGCGGCATGTCGACCCCGGAGCAGATGGCGGACAACCTGAGCTTCATGCGCGACTTCAGGCCGCTTTCGAAGGAGGAGTCGGCAACGGTGGACGAGGTCCGTCGCGCGTTCGACGCCATCGACCGCATCGCATGCACCTCGTGCCACTACTGCACGGGCGGTTGTCCCGTGCACATGCACATTCCGGACATCTTCCGTACCATGAACGAGTACAAGCTCTTTGGCAACCTGGAGCGCTCGCGCAAGGACTACGTGCGCCGCGCAGGCGACACGCTGGCGTCCGAGTGCATCCAGTGCGGCCAGTGCGAGCAGGCGTGCCCGCAGCACCTGCCCATCGTAAGCCTGCTGGAAGAGGCGGCTGCCACGCTGGAGTAGCGCGAGGCGGATGGCGAAGCAAAACGTAGCGCCCCACAATCTGACACAAGCACAAACTGTCAGGTTGTGGGGTGTATTTGCATGAAAAGGGGCACTTCGCATTACGCGAACCGCTCACTTTCTGACAGGAGTGCGATCTGTCGGATAGTGAGCCCCACTTTCTGACAGGAGTGCGACCTGTCGGATAGTGAGCCCCACTTTCTGACAGGAGTGCGATCTGTCAGAAAGTGGGACTCCAAGAGGCCCCTTTCCCGCGTTTCGCGCCTCGTACGCCACCACTACCTGACAGAAACGCAATCTGTCAGAAAGTGATACGTCCAAAGTCACCACTATCTGACAGGAGCGTAATCTGTCAGGTAGTGCGATCTCCGGTCTTGCCGATACCTAGGATTTCCGCGCACCAGGCAAGCGCACCAGGCAAGCCCGCTCGGTCGGCGCTCTCCCTCTGGCACCCAACTCGCAAGCTACGCGGGCCTGACGTCCAGCACCTCGGTGCGCAGTCGGCCCCTTGCCTTCGCGAACGCCCTGGTGGGCTGCCGAAGCCTCACCCCCAAGAGCTTCGCCAGCACCGCCATCGCGGACTCGAAGCTCGAGAGCATCCGTATCTCCCTTTCAGTAATCGTGATGCAAGAAGCCCCCATGGCGTAGTACCCCTTTTCCCTCAGAGAGGTCTGGGTGATTCCCTTCGCACCGCCATGCCAGCGAACGCCCAGAACCTCAAGCGCCACGCGCTGCTCGGGCCACCAGAAGTCCGGCCGAATGGTCGCAGACCCAAAGCAGCCCCTCGCCTCAACGGGGACCTCGATCCGGTGGTTCACGAGTGGCTTTGGCAGACCAAGGCTGCCCGTGTGACGAGAGCAGAACGCCAAGGCATACGTCTGAGCCTCTAGCGGAGACGCCAGGCCCTCGGCCACCAGCGGAAGCGCCCTTCTGACCGCCCTTGCCCCGGGAGCGCCCGCCATCGCATCCAAATAGTTTGACAATCTATTTATCGTCGTCAGCGGCGCAAGCCCGTATGCCGTGGTAGTCCCGCAATCGTCGGTACACTCATCCAGAGACACACCATCAAGCTGGCCGTACGAGCCAACCGACTCCCGCCTGCAGGTCCTGTACGTCCCCAGCACCTGGTCAACAAGCAGTGCCGTCCTTGCCACGCCAAGGCCCCTCGCCATCTGCATCAAAGCCATTTCGGGAGGACATGCAAACACGCTGGCAGGGCATGCGACGTCAATCTCTGCCAAGTCGTCCCGTGGCTGGCAGAACGACCAACCGTGGGGTATGGCGCAGCGCGAGGCAAACGCATCCGCCCTGGCGGGAACAAGCATGTGCACGGGCGCGGGTAGCCCCGTCCTCGCCAACAACGCGGCGACGTCGGGCATCATGCTCGCAGGTGGCGTCACGCGCAAGGCCTCGACTCGAAGTCCGGCCGCATCCATCGCGTCACCTTTCATCCCCGCCGGCGGCTTCACGCCCGCGGCACTCAGAAGGCCAAGGTCACGCGCCTCGATGCTGGAGATATGTCCCACGACCACAATCGACATGTCGGCATGGTATCCCCCGGACCGCACGCGCCCCGCACGCTTTCCGCGAGCGTCACCCCGGACCGAACGCCGACTTCCACATCTCTGCGCGCGAACTCGCGCGATCCGGGCCCTCTCGCTCCCAAGAGCAACCCTCTCCGCCGCAATAGCCGAGCGCAACCACGGGCCAACCGCGTCATCTTCCAGATTCCTTCCTCCCCTGCCGAGAAGGGCCGCCCTTCTCCCCCAAACGGCGAGCGGCACAGCAAGGCGGGCGGACCCCCAACGGATCCGCCCGCCAAAACCAGCCGATGGTTCAAGAGCCGCGTCCAGCCGCGCCGGCCGCAAACCCGCGCTAGTCGCACACGTGGCCGCCGCCGGGAACAAAGTGGCATGCGCCGCCGCCCTCGTGCGTCGGCGCGTCCGCGCCAATGCGATCGGCCAGGTAGTCGATGATGTCGCCGCTCTCGTACATCGGCTTGCCGTCAATAAGCAGGCACGGGCACTGCCTCTTGCCGCCAATGCGCACAAGGTCGTCGCCGTTCGTGCCCTGGGTCACGTCCAGGTGCTCGATCTCAATGTCATGCTCATCCAAGAATGCGTCCACCTTCGCGCAGAAGGGGCATCCGGGCAGGACGTAGAGCTTCAGGTCGTCAAAGCTGGCCATGGGGGCCTCCCATCATTCGTTCGTGCCGCCTACGCTCCTCGCGGGCGGCGGTTCGTTTCCTGCAGAACGTCTACCCATAACCCCGCGGGGGCAAACGTGGCCAAACGTCGTTCGTCAAAAATGAATGTTTGACTCCACTCAAAAATGGATATCCTAACGTCCATAGTCACGTCGGCGGGACCGCCGCCACGCAGGCGGCAACGCCCCTACACCTGAAGGGAAGGTAAACGCATGGTCACCACAACCCAGGACGAAGACCACGTCCCACGCATCACCGGCACGCTGCGAGCGCACTCCATTCAGGTCCCAGAAGTGATCTACCAGGCCAAGGGCATGGTCATCATGGGGCGCCGCATCAAGTCCATCGTCTTCTCCACGGACGTCGCCATCATCCGCAACTGCAACGCGGACGCCGTGCTCGCGGTCTACCCGTTCACGCCGCAGCAGGCCATCTCGCAGGCCGTCATCAGCGCCGCGGTCAGCCCCGTCTTCGTCGGCGTCGGCGGCGGCACCACGCGCGGCATGCGTTCCGTCGTCATCGCGCAGGACGCAGAGGCGCAGGGCGCGTTCGCCGTGGTCGTGAACTCCCCCATGAGCAACTCCAACATCCGCCTCATCCGCCGCGTCATCGACATCCCCATCATCGCGACCATCGCCACCGGCGACGAGGACGTGCAGGCGCGCCTCGACGCGGGCGTCACCATCCTCAACGTCGCCGCCGGCTCCAAGACGGCCGAGGTCGTGCGCAACATCCGCAAGGACTTCCCCACCGTGCCCATCATCGCAACGGGCGGCCGTACGGACGAGTCCATACAAGAGACCATCCAGGCCGGCGCAAACTCCATCGTGTACACGCCGCCCTCGAACGCGCACATCTTCGGCGACATGATGGCAGAGTACCGCCAGCTCAAGACCAAGAACCCAGAGTTCCACTTCCGCACGTCGGACACCAGCCGCGACGCCGTGCACGACTTCTTCGAGCTGTTCCACGGCACGCACGCCGGCGCGGACGCAAACCTCGACCCCAACCCAAGCCGCGGGGACGAGCGCAGCAAGTAGCCCATTCGGCCACGTACTCCCCACGCACGCCAACGGGCGAGAAGAGCGCGCCCACGCCCTTCTCGCCCGTCCTTCATGGCACCAGCCCCGCCGCCGCGACCCCGCGGGCCGCTTGAGGGCCTAGGCCTCAAGACCCCAAAGCGTCGCGTCCGCGCCGGGCGCGTCCACCTGCACGCGGTAGCGGCGGGGATAGTAGCGCGTCGACATGCACAGCTCGCCGTCGTTCGCGAACACCTCCACGGAGGACGCGTCGCCCACCACGCGAAGGTTGCGCAGCTCCGGCAGCGGCTCCCAGCGCTCCGTGCGCCCGCAGCCCGCGTCGGAGCGCGCCGTGCGCCCAAACGCCATGCTCAGACGGCTGTCACGCCACGTCAGCGCCAGCTCGTCCGACAGGGTCACGCGCACGCCCGCCGTGCAGGTGCTCGCGTCCAGCACCAGGTCGAACGCCGTGCGTCCCTCCACGTCCAGCGCTCCGCCCACAGATCGCGCCGCGTCCGCGCGACGCGCGTCCAGCTCGCGCACCGGGGCCTGCCGCACGCGCCCGCCCGCAAGCGTCACCTCGCGCGGAATCGTGAAGCAGTGCTGCCAGCCGGCTGCGACCGTCGGGTCGTTGCCGTACGTCGGCTCGTCCGGAATCCCCATCCAGCCAATCAGGATGCGCCGGCCGTCCTCCGCGGCAAACGTCTGCGGCGCATAGAAGTCGAAGCCGGCGTCCCACAGGGCAAAGTCGCCCAGCTCGCACGAGCCCGCGACGTCGCCCTCCAGCATGAAGTAGCCGGACTGGTACACGTTCCTGCGGTCCCAGTCGCCGCCCTCGAGCCCCTGGGGAGAAACGCTCAGCACCTTGGCAGAGCCCCCCTTTCCGTCGGACAGCTCGAAGTAGTCCGGGCACTCCCACATGTAGCCAAAGCGCGTCGGCGTGGTCACGCGGTTCAAAAGCTCCCAGCGCGCCAGGTCGTCGGAGCCAAACACAAGCACCTCGCCCCAGTCGTCGTCGCGGCGGGCGCCCTGCACCATCAGGTAGCGGCCGTCGCCCTCCCACACCTTCGGGTCGCGCACGTGGCAGGTGTCGTCCGCGGGATAGTCCGCATTCCTCATCACCACGCGCTTCGGACCGTGCGCGTCGCCGTCCTCCGTCGTAACCCACACGGTGTTAGCCTCGCGGCCCGTGCGCACGTAGTCGTAGCCGTCCGCGTCCTCGAGCTTCACGTTGCCGGTATAGAACAGCTCCATCCGCCTTCGGCCGCCCACCTCGCGCACCAGGGCGCTCCCGGAGTACACGCCCGAGCAGTCCGACGGCTGGTCGGGATAGAGCGTCACGCCATGGTAGTCCCACGTCAGCAGGTCGTCGGACGTGGAGTGCCCCCACATCTTCACCCCGCCGTCCACGTTGAACGGCGCATACTGAAAGAACGCGTGGAACGTCCCGTCCACCTGGCACAGCCCGTTCGGGTCGTTCAGCCAGCCCACGGGCGGCATCAGGTGGAACCCCTGCGCGTAGCGGCCATGCCTCGCTGCCCCCTCCGCGCCAATTCGCAGCGCGTCGAGGTCGCGCTCAAGAGCGTTGGACATGTGTGTTCCTCCTCGCAATCGACTTTGACAGGAGCCACCTTGATGTCACATGATACTGGTATCGGTCTCACATTGTGGGCGAGAATCGCCGCGGCCAAGGGCGCCACGCCCCCGTCACGGCACGTCCCCCGGCGCGGAAGGAGGGCCCGTGGACATCAACTCCATAGCCAAGCTCGCAGGCGTCTCGCGCGCCACGGTGTCGCGCTACCTCAACGACGGCTACGTCTCCGCCGAGAAGCGCAAGGTCATCGCCCGCGTCATAAAGGAGACCGGCTACGTCCCGTCGCAGCAGGCCCAGACGCTGCGCACCGGCAAGACAAACATCGTCGGCGTCATACTCCCCAAGGTCAACTCGCACGCGGTCTCGCGCATGCTCTCCGGCATGACGCTCGAGTTCAACGACGCCCACTACCAGACGCTGCTCGCCAACACAAACAACAACAAGGAGACCGAGGTCTCGTACCTGCAGCTCTTCGCGGAGGGCAACCAGGTGGACGGCATCATCCTCATCGCGACCGTGCTCGACCAGGAGCACCGTCGCGCGCTCGACGCGCTGCGCGTGCCCGTCGTCATCCTCGGCCAGGACATGCAGGGCTACTCCTCCGTCTTCAACGACGACTACCGCTCCATGCTCCAGCTGTGCCGCAAGGTGCTGCAAAACAGCGCGCACCCCGCGTACATCGGCGTGACGCAGGAAGACGTCTCCGCAGGCCAGGAGCGTCGTCGCGGCTTCCTGGACGCCTGCTCGGAGCTCGGGCTCGACGTGCCGGAGGACGCCATGGGCACGAGCCCGTTCTCCCTCGACGGCGGCTACGAGTGCGCGGAGGCCATCATGTCCCGCCACCCGGAGCTCGACACGTTCGTGTGCGCCACGGACGTCATCGCGTTCGGCGCGCTCACGTGCGCGCGCGAGTACGGCCGCCGCGTGCCCGAGGACGTGCAGGTCACCGGCGTCGGCGACAGCGAGCTCACGCGCGTCGTCACCCCCACCCTCACCTCGATCCACCACCACTACCAGACGTCCGGCCGCGAGGCCGCCAAGCTCTTGGTCGAGGCCATGACCAGCAAGGATGTCGTCCCACGAGAGATTCGCATGTCCTACGGCATCATGATGCGCAACTCCACGCGCTAGCGCCCGCCCCGCCCCCGTCGCACGCCGTCCCCCCGCGAGGCCCCACACGCCCCGTGCATGAAAAACGCTATGAAATCTATCCCATATCCCTCGGCGCGGCCGCCGTCCCGTCGCGCCGGGCGAGAAGGGCGCGCAAATCCTCGCCTTCACAGGCTCGCCACGAAAACAGTGCCGTACGCCGATGTTTTCATACCGTTCGTCCGTCCCGAACCCTGGTTCAGAGGGGCTTTCGACTCGCCAAGTCGTTACATAGTGAGTGTGTGAGAACGATTTCACATGCCATGCCACCTTTCGGGAGCCGGGGTCGCTCCCGGGGCACGTGGAATCGACGATGGGTACCAGGCAAACTTGGGAGGGAACCATGGCACTGGACTACAAGGAAGCCGCGCGCCAGGCGCTCGAGGCCGTGGGAGGGGCTGACAACGTCGTCTCCGCGGCGCACTGCGCCACCCGCCTGCGCCTCGTGATCGCAGACAACGGCAAGATCGACAAGGACAAGCTCGAGGACGCCCTCGGCGCGAAGGGCAACTTCGAGGCCGCCGGCCAGCTGCAGATCATCTACGGCACCGGCACCGTCGACAAGGTGTACGACGAGTTCATACGCCAGGGCGGCATCACCGCCGTCAGCAAGGCCGAGGCGAAGGAGGAGGCGGCCAAGCAGGGCAACGCCTTCCAGCGCGCTATCAAGGTCCTCTCCGACGTCTTCGTTCCCATCATCCCCGCCATCGTCGCGTCCGGCATGCTCATGGGCATCATGGGCGCCCTCAGCTACATGGGCACCCCCGTCGCGGACGGCGGCGCCGGCTTCTTCATGCTCGACCAGAACACCGTCTGGTGGCGCATCGCGAAGCTCGTCAACGCCTGCGCCCTCGCGAACCTGCAGATCCTGCTCGGCTTCAGCGCCGCGACGGTCTTCGGCGGCAACCCCTACCTCGGCGCGTCGTTCGGCGCCCTGCTCATCAGCAGCGACTTCATCAATGCGTATAGCGCGAGCGACGCCATTGCCAAGGGCACCATGATCACGCTCGACGTCATCCCCGGCCTCTACAGCATCGACTGGGTCGGCTACCAGGGCCACGTCATCCCCATCCTCGTCGGCGTATGGATACTCTGCTTCTTCGAGAAACGCCTCCACAAGGCCGTGCCCGAGATGTTCGACCTCTTCGTGACTCCGCTCGTCTCCGTCTCCCTCGCAGCCTACATCACGATCCTCTTCATCGGCCCGATCTTCGTCTGGCTCGAGAACTCCATCCTCGGCCTGCTCATGTTCCTCCTCAAGGTGCCCCTGGGCATCGGCTACATCATCATCGGCCTCATCTACAGCCCGTCCGTCGTCACCGGCCTGCACCAGATGTACACCGCCATCGACGTCTCCATGCTCGCGAAGTACGGCGTGACCTACTGGCTGCCCATCGCGTCCGCGGCAAACATCGCCCAGGGCGGCGCCTGCCTCGCCGTGGCGCTTCGCACCAAGTCCGAGAAGACGAAGTCCCTCGCGGTTCCCTCCGGCATCTCCTGCCTGCTTGGCATCACCGAACCCGCAATCTTCGGCGTGAACCTGCCTAAGATCAAGCCGTTCGTCGCAGGCATGATCGGCTCCGCGTGCGGCGCCCTGTGCTGCTACGTCTTCAACCTCGCCGCCTCCGGCACCGGCGTCACCGGCATCTTCGGCATCCTGCTCTGCATCGCCCAGCCCGTCCAGTACGCCATCATGTTCGCCGTCGCCTTCGGCGTCGCGTTCGGCATCACCAGCACCATCTACAAGGACGAGGACAAGGCGAAGGCCGCCAAGAAGTCCGACGCCCCGAAGGACAGCGAGCCCAAGGCCATGGTCGCCCCGCAGGTCGACGCCTCCGCGGCAGACGCTGCCACGCTCGTCTCGCCCATGACCGGCACCGCGCTTCCCCTCTCGCAGGTGAGCGACCCCGTCTTCGCCAGCGAGTCCATGGGCAAGGGCGCTGCCGTCGAGCCCACCGACGGCGCCATCTACGCGCCGTGCGACGGCGAGGTCACGCTCGTGGCCAACACCGGCCATGCGCTCGGCATGATGTCTGACGCCGGGTGCGAGGTCCTTCTCCACATTGGCATCGACACGGTCGAGCTGAAGGGTGCGCCGTTCACGGCACACGTCAGCGCTGGCGACCACGTGAAGGCGGGACAGCTCCTGATGGAGGCCGACCTCGACCAGATCAAGGCGGCCGGCAAGGCCGCGACCACCATGGTCATCGTCACCAACTCCGACGACTTCAAGTCGATCGAGGGAACCTCCGGCAAGGTCGTTGCCGGCGCCTCCCTGGTGAAGCTCTCCAAGTAACCGCTCATCCAAGTCCATGCCGCGCGTCCCGCCACGGGCGCGCGGCATGGCATATCCTTACGGTCAGTCGCGACGTTGCGACCGGTCGGCGCAGACAGAAAGGACCTGGGCATGTACGACGTAACCGCGTTGGGCGAGCTGCTGATCGACTTTACGGATGCCGGGACATCACCCGCCGGGCAGAAGGTGTTCGAGCGCAATCCCGGCGGCGCCCCCGCAAACGTCCTGGTGGCACTGCAGAGGCTCGGCCACTCCACGGCGTTCGTGGGCAAGGTCGGGTGCGACATGCACGGCGCCTTCCTGCGGCAGACGCTCGAGGAGAACGACGTCGACTGCTCCGGCCTCGTGAGCGACCCGGACTACTTCACCACGCTCGCGTTCGTGGCGCTCGACCCCACCGGCGAGCGCACGTTCTCGTTCGCGCGGAAGCCCGGCGCAGACACCCAGCTGCGCGCGGACGAGCTCAATCGCGACGTGCTGCAGAACACGCGCGTGCTGCACGTGGGCTCGCTCTCGCTCACAGACGAGCCCGCCCGCTCTGCGACGCTCGAGGCCCTGCGCATCGCGCGCGACGCCGGGGCGATCCTCTCGTATGACCCCAACTACCGCGCCTCGCTCTGGCCGTCCGCCGAGGTCGCCGCGCAGCAGATGCGCTCCGTCGTGGGCATGATGGACCTGGTAAAGATCTCCGCGGAGGAAACCACCCTCCTCACGGACGAGTCCGACCCGAACGAGGCGGCGCGCAAGATCCTTGCGCAGGGGCCAAAGGTCGTCGTGGTAACACTCGACGCGGACGGCGCCATGGTCGTCACGCCAGAGGGCGCACGCACGGTGCCGAGCTTCCGCGTGAACGCGACGGACACCACCGGCGCCGGCGACTCGTTCTGGGGCGGCTTCCTGTGCGCGCTGCTCGACTCCGGCAAGGACGTCGGCGGGCTCACGCTGGACGACGCGGCCTCTTTCGCGCGCTTCGGCAACGCCGTCGCCTCCCTCTGCGTGCGGGAAAGGGGCGCCATCCCCGCCATGCCGTCGCGCGACGCGGTCGAGGAGGTGCTCGCGGAGAACGCCTAGCACAACGCCTAGCGCGTCGCACGGCTCCCCCACCAGCCGCGCTTCACCTACACGCCAAGCGGGCGAGAAGGACAAGGCCACGTCCTTCTCGCCCGCCTTTTATGCGTTGGCCCTCTGTTGGCAATTCCGAGTGCCTAATTCGTTAGGTTTTGTTACATAAAATATTTTCGTACGCCTAATTCATTCGGTTTTTCGTGGGGAAAGAAGAGCGCCATGCCCGGCAGGACATGGCGCTCGATTGGCTGTGCTCCGCCCAGGCCTACTGGTGGTAGTAGCTGAGGAAGTCCTCGAGGGCGTCCATCGCCTCGTGCAGCGTATGCTTGCGCGGCAGGTAGACGATGCGGAAGTAGCCGGGGGTCTCCCAGTTGAAGCCCTTGCCCGCCGTCACGAGCACGTGCTTGTCCTTGAGCAGGTCGAGCGCGAACTGGTCGTCGTCCGTGATGTGGAACTTCTCGGGGTCCAGGCGCGGGAAGATGTAGAACGCGGCCTCGGGCTTGGTGACGGTGACGCCGTCCATGTGCGAGAGCCTGTCGTACACGTACTCGCGCTGCTCAAAGATGCGGCCGCCCGGCACCAGCAGGTTCTGGCTGCGCTGGATGCCGCCCAGGCACGTCTGCACGATGGACTGGGCCGGCACGTTGGAGCACAGGCGCATGTTGGACAGCATGTTGATGCCGTCGATCAGGTCCTTCGCGATGCGCTTGTTGCCGGAAAGGCTCATCCAGCCGATGCGGTAGCCCGCGACCATGTGGCTCTTGGAGAGGCCGTTGAACGTGATGCAGAACAGGTCGGGCGCGAGGCTCGCGATGGAAACGTGCTGCTTGCCGTCCATAACCAGGCGGTCGTAGATCTCGTCGGCGAAGATCACCAGCTGGTGCTCGCGCGCCACGTCCACGATCTGTTGCAGCACCTCGCGCGGGTACAGGGCGCCCGTGGGGTTGTTGGGATTGATCACGACGATGCCCTTGGTGCGCGGCGTGACCTTGCTTTTGATGTCGTCGATGTCAGGGTACCAGTTTGCCTTCTCGTCGCAGACGTAGTGCACGGCGGTGCCGCCGGCAAGGGTGGCGCACGCGGTCCACAGCGGGTAGTCCGGGCTCGGGACCAGGATCTCGTCACCCTCGTCCATGAACGCGTTCATCGCGAGCTGGATGAGCTCGGACGCGCCGTTGCCGGTGTAGATGTCCTCCACGTCCACGTTGGGGATGCCCTTGAGCTGGTCGTACTGCATGATGGCCTTGCGCGCCGCGAACAGGCCGCGGCTGTTGGAGTAGCCCTCGCACTCCGTCAGCTGGTCCTGCATGTCCTTCACGACCTCGTCCGGCGTGCGGAAGCCAAACGGCGCGGGGTTGCCGATGTTGAGCTTCAGCACGTGGATGCCCTGGTCCTCCATGCGGTAGGCCTCGTCCAGGACGGGCCCGCGGATGTCGTACAGGACGTTGTCGAGCTTGTGAGACTTCGTGAACTGGCGCATGGAGCTTCCTTCCCCTTGCCTGCCGGTGGCAGTGCCCTTCCTCATATTGCTGGTACCCTTCGAGCCCGAGTCTTGCTCGCTTCGCGCATCCTCACATGGTGCCGGCTGGACGTCGGTCGGAGCGGAACCGTCCTGCCGCGACGCGGCCTCGCCCTCCGCGAGCCACTCCTCGCTCACGCCCAGCGCCTGGGCGAGAATGACCACCGCCTGGGCCCGAGGCGTCACCTTGCCACTGAGGTACTGGCTCAGCTGGCTCTTGCCGAGCTTGTGGCCCTGCTCCGCCGCGATGCGGATGAGGTCCGACTGGCGGAGGTCGCTCTTCTCCATCGCTTCCGCAAGCCGGTCGCTGAAGAGGTTCCGGGACATGTCCGACCTTTCGTAGTTCAATTTCAATCTAACGCAGATGTCCGTAGTTCAATTTTCAAATTGAACTACGGACACTCTAGCACAACGATTTTGAACTCATGGGTTCAATTTTATCGACACGATGCCGTCAGATTTGAAGGGTGGCATTCCGAAGGAGATGCGCGGGACGCCTACTTGCGCATGTGGGCCTTTGCGGTGAGCGAGCCCCCGGGTACGCGCACGCGAATGACGGCAACAGGCTTGGCCATGAGTCGGGTGATCGGGAAGTCGCGACCCGTCTGCTGGCGCATGAGGAGCTTGAGGGCATGGACCTTCTCGTCCGCATCCGTGACCAGGGAGGCCGTGCCCTCGCCCATGACGCTGGAGTAGAACGAGCCGTATTTGCAGGCCAGCTTGTAGGGGGTGCTGCCGCCGTCGTCCAGATTGACGTCGCACTCGAGCTCGACAAAGCACGGGGCGCCCTCGCCTATCACGTCTATCTTGCGGCCACTGCGCGCGGAGTGCATGTACAGCGTGAGATCCGCGCCCGCGTACTCGTAGCAGTAGTGCAGCGGCACCACGTACGGGCGGCCGTCGTCCACGAGCCCCAGGTGCACGATGCGCGCCACCGAGAGGATACGCTCGATCCTTTTGGGATCGGTAACGGAGCGGTCTTTCCTGCGCATTGCCTGCATGGGAACCTCCCGGTGACTCTGGACGTGGTTGCAGCTGCCGCTGCCCGGCGACTGCACGCGCCTGGGGCCTAGGACAGGAAGCCCAGGTACTCGTCGAGCACGTTGAACAGCATATCACCAGAGGCGACGGACACCTCCGCGGTGCTGCGCGAGATGCGCGCATGGGTGTACAGGTCGCGGGCGGACGTGAGCACGAGCGCCGCGACGACGTTGAACGTGGGGCCCAGCACGACCTCCAGGTACGGCACGTACTTTGCTGCCTGGTCAACCTCCGCCTGGTCGATGGCGTCCTTCATCTTGAACTCCAGGCTGAACGCGTAGCCCGGCCGCGCGGGCGCGGGGCGCGCAGGTGCGTCTACGAACGCGGGCGCCGGCGGCACCAGCAGCAGCACATCCGCGTAGATGCGCACGTGGCGCGCGCGACGTATGCGCAGCTCGAAGCAGAGCTCCCAGTCGGTGGGGTCCGGCGCCCCCAGCTGGCGCAGGTCCGAGAAGAGCGAGGCCATGGCGTCGTGCGTGTCCATGAACGAGTGGAAGAGGCCGCGCGTGTCGTTGAGGTTGCGCCCGATGCGCGCGCAGCCGCGCTTGAGCTCCCCAAGCCACGCGTCGCGGTCCTGCGCGAGGAACTCCCCCACCGTGCCGTACCAGCCGCAGAACTCGCCCAGGCCGTGGTGCGGGACCGTCTGCCCGATGAGGCCGTACCACAGGTAGGCGTCGTCGCGATAGCAGAGGTCCCGCACGAACGGCGACGCGTACAGGTAGCGGTTGACCGTCGTGCGGTCGATGCCGAGCCTGCGGGCCACGTCGCGCGCCCTCACGCCGTCCTCGCTGCAGATGAGCGAGTAGATCGCACGCTCGTTGGCGTCCGCGACTGAGGATGGCACGTTCTTCTCCCTTGGCGCTTTTGCGGGTTGGCGCCTTGCCGGGCGCGCGTTGGCCCCGCGGATTCGGCCCGCTAGACCAGCTTGCCCTGGCAGTGGTCGCACATGTGCTGGATCATCTGGGCCTCGAAGCCCGTGTAGTCGCGGCGGCGCGGCTTGAGCTCGCCGTCGACCAGCTCGTCGAAGCTGACCTTCACCTTCTGGTAGCGCGTGACCTTGGACGGCTCGTCGCGCGTCATGCAGCCCTCGACCATCTTCGCGGCGCGCAGGCCCATCATGATGCGGGGGTTGTACATCACGTGGTCCGCGCCGGAATCGTCCTGGAACACGACGACGGCCTTCGTGACGCCGATCTGGTTGGCGGCGAGGCAGCCGCAGTCCTCGAGCGAGTGCATGGTGTCGACGAGGTCCTGCGCGATGGACGCGTCCTGCGCCGTGGCGCGCTCGCACCTCTTGGAGAGGATCGCTTCGTCCTTGCAGAGTTCCTTGATCATGTGGGCTCCTTCCCGGCCGCGTCCGCGGCCCCAAGGCGCCCGTGCGGCGCCGTGTACGTCCCGACAGTATATCCGTTGGCGCTAGCGGGCGGCGCGAAGCGAGCCCTGCGCACGAAGCGTCCGCACCACGTGACGCGGCACGGCGTACGCGGCGCATGGCCCGATGACGGTGCCGGCGGCGCGCTTGGCCGCGGGCGAGCCGTTTGCCGTGGCGTACGCGTGCGAGAAGCGCCCCAGCATAACCACGTCGTTCCCGCCGTCGCCGTAGACGGCCACCTCGTCCTCTGCGATGCCCAGGCGCGCGGCCAGCCACGCGAGGGCCTCCCCCTTGTTGACGCCGGCGGCTGTGATTTCGAACATGCACGGGTCGAACGGGGCGTTGGTGGCCACGTCGGCGTGCCGGGCGAGAAACGCGTGGACGTCCTGGGCGAGGCCTGGTCCCTGGAGGTGCGCGTTCACCTTCAGCACGTCGAGCGACGCAAGCTGCGCGGGCGTGACGTCGTACACGTGCTCCGGAGGTCCGACGAGCCCTGGCGCGCGCATGAGCATGCGCCGGACGAGCGGCGCGTTGCCGAACGACGCGCGGTGCTGCCCCAGGCTCTGCAGGTGGTACGTGTGGCGGACCGTCACGAACTCGAGCGGCGCCGTGGGGAACGCCGCGGCGAGCTCTTGCACGAACGCGGGGTCGAGGCTGCGGGTGCGTATGGGGGCGCCGCCCTCGTCCAGCACGATGGCGCCGTTTGCGCACACCACGCACACGTTGCCCGCAAAGCCCATCTGGCGCCCGCTCCTGAGCGTGCGTCCCGTGGCGAGCGAGAAGTGCAGCCCCGCCTGGCGTACGAGGGCGATCGAGCGCAGCACCACCGGGTCCGTGCGGTGCAGCGCGTTGAGGAGGGTGCCGTCGAGGTCCGATGCGAAGAGCCTGATCATGGTGCCTCCCCTGCCGCGCAGGCCACTGCCGTCACGTCACGATACCACTGCGGCGCCGCGGGCGCGCCGGGGGCAAGATGGGCCTATGATGCTGGGGCGGACGCGTGGGCCACGGACCCACGGGCATGGTCGCGGGCGCGCCGGGCTTGGCGCGCCGCGTGGGACGGGAGGCATCGCAGGTGTTCAACATCGTGCTGTACGCGCCGGAGATCCCGGCAAACACGGGAAACATAGGGCGCACGTGCGTGCTCACGGGATCGCGCCTGCACCTGGTGGAACCCCTGGGGTTTAGCCTGGACGACCGCATGCTGCGCCGCGCCGGCCTTGGCTTTTGGCCAAACCTGGACGTGGTGCGCTACACCGGCTGGGAGGAGTTCCTGCGGCAGAACGGCCTGGCGAACAACGCCGCGGACGGGGGTGACACCGCGGGCGGCGAGCCCAACGGTGGCGCGCCCGCGGACGCGCCCTGGCTGCACCTGCTCACGAAGAAGGCGCGGCGCACGTACGCGGAGTCCACGTACCGCGACGGCGACTTTTTGGTGTTTGGCTCCGAGAGCACCGGCATCCCGGAGCAGGTGCTCGCCGCGCACCCCGAAAGCTGCGAGCGCATCCCTATGCTTCCGGATGCGGCATCGCTTTCCAACCGTGACGCCTGGGCCGCGCACGAGGAGTCGCTTGGGGACGCGGCCGCAAGCGCGGGAGCCGGCGCTTCTCCCCTTTTGCGACCGGACATCTGCGGCAACTTCGTGAACGTGGACGACTGGCGCATAAGCGCGCTCAACCTCTCTAACGCGGTTGCCGTCGTGCTGTACGAGGCGCTGCGGCAGACGGGATTTGCGGGCATGGGCGCCGGCGCGTAGGCGGCGCTCGCGGCGGTTCGCGCCAGGCGCGGACGCCCGCCAAGCGGCGTGTGAGATGTTGCGCCATGGCACACGCACGGGCGCACGATGGGTAGACTAGGGGTATCCGTGCGAAACGCCGGCAAACCAAGGAGCATCCCATGTCTTACGACATCACCCATAGCAACGAAAACGCAAGCGACGGCACCCAGGCGGACGGCGCGGCCGCGCCTCGCCGCGGGTACCAGCCCTCGGACGAGAAGGACTTTGGCACGAAGTCGATGGAGACCCTGCAACGCGCGGCGGCCGAGCTGTCGTTCCTGCTCGACCGCGACTACCCGCGCGAGACGGCCGTGGAGTTCGTGGGCAACCGCTACCAGTTCACCACGCGGCAGCGCCTGTTTCTGAACCGCGGCGTGAGCGGCGAGGCGAAGCGGGCCGCGCGCGCCGCGAAGCACCTGAAGCTCGAGGACCTGCGCGGCCGCGACGTGTGCATAGACGGCTTCAACGTGATCGTGCCGCTCGAGGTGGCGCTCGTGCGCTCCCCGCTCATCCGCGCGCAGGACGGCGCCATTCGCGACCTTGCGGGCATCAACGGCACGTACCGCTCCGTGGAGCAGACGATGCAGGCGATCGACCTTGTGCTTGACCTGCTGACCGAGGCGCAGGTGGCCTCCGCCACGTTCTACTTCGACCGCCCGGTGCGCAACTCCGGCCGCCTCGCGAAGACGATAGCGGACTACGTGCGCGCCCTGGCGAACATCCAGCCCAGCCTGCCCAAGGTGCAGGCGGCCCTGGTGGACAACGTGGACAACGAGCTTGCGGGCCGCGCGTACGTGGCCACGAACGACAGCGCGGTGATCGACCACTGCCAGAGCTGGGTGAGCCTGGACGCCGCGGCGCTCGACCGCGTGGACGACGCGTGGGTGCTGGACGCCATCGCGCCGGACGAGGACCCGCTGTACCCGGACCCCGCGCGCGACATCCTGGAGGCGGACGCCTCCACCTTCGGCACGAGCGCCGCGGCCGACGACAGGGGCCCCGCGAGCCGCATACCGACGATCCCCATAAGCGTCCAGGACCCGGGAGACACGTTCCTCTCGTAAGAGACGCGCCCGCCACAAGACACGCCCCCTTGCATGGGGCCCCGTAAGGAAGGAAGAGCATGGACATCCAGAACTTCTATCGCGGCACTGAGTTCTATGCGCAGGACCACCTGGGCGCGCACGCCACGCCCGAAGGCGTCACCTTCCGGACGTTCGCGCCCGCGGCGGACGGCATCGTGGTGCTTATGGACGACGGCCCGCACGAGATGCACCGTGCGCAGGACGGCAACTTCTGGGAGGCGGAGGTCCCGGGCGCCAAGGCGGGCGACCACTACGAGTACCGCATCTACCACGGCGGCGGCTACGTGGACCATGCGGACCCGTACGCGTTCGCGTCCGAGCTGAGGCCCAACCACCGCTCCATCGTGTGGGACCTCTCCTACGAGTGGGGCGACGCCGAGTGGGTGGCCGGCCGCACGCGGCGCAACCGCCAGCTGGACGGCCCGTTGAACGTGTACGAGATGCACGTGGGGTCGTGGCGCAAGCGCTCCGGCGACGAGCCCTCGGACGACCCGGCGGACTGGTACACCTACGAGGAGCTGGCCGAGCCGCTGGTGGAGTACCTCACAAAGACCGGCTACAACTACGTGGAGTTCATGCCGCTGTGCGAGTACCCGTTCGACGGCTCGTGGGGCTACCAGCCGACGGGCTTCTTCAGCCCCACCAGCCGCTACGGCACGCCGCAGCAGCTCATGCGCCTGGTGGACGCGCTGCACCAGGCCGGCATCGGCTGCATCCTGGACGTGGTGCCCGTGCACTTTGCCACGGACGCGTGGGGCCTTGCGGACTACGACGGCACGCCGCTGTTCGAGTACCCCAACGAGGCCGTGGGCGTAAGCGAGTGGGGCAGCCACAACTTCATGTACAGCCGCGGCGAGTCGTGCAGCTTCATGCAGTCGTCCGTGAACTTCTGGCTCGGCTGCTACCACTTCGACGCGGTGCGCATGGACGCCATCAGCCGCATCATCTACTGGCAGGGGGACGAGAAGCGCGGCGTGAACAACCAGAACGTCGAGTTCATGAAGCGCCTGAACTCCGGCGTGAAGTCGCTCAACCCGGGCACGTTCACCATCGCGGAGGACTCCACGGACTTCGACGGCACCACGCGCCCCGTGGAGCAGGGCGGCCTGGGCTTCGACTACAAGTGGGACATGGGCTGGATGCACGACACGCTGAGCTACTTCCAGCTTGACCCGTACTTCCGCAGCGGCAACTACCACAAGCTCAGCTTCAGCATGATGTACTTCAGAAACGAGCGCTATCTGCTGCCGCTCTCACACGACGAGGTGGTGCACGGCAAGGCCACCATCGCCCAGAAAATGTGGGGCGAGGGCGACCTCAAGTTCCCGCAGGCGCGCTCGCTGTACTGCTACATGATGGTTCACCCCGGCAAGAAGCTCAACTTCATGGGGTCCGAGGTGGCACAGCTGCGCGAGTGGGACGAGTGCCGCGAGCAGGACTGGTTCATGCGCAAGTTCCCCAAGCACGACGCGTTCTACCGCTTCTGCACGGACCTCAACCACCTGTACCTGGACCACCCGGCCCTGTGGCAGGAGGACTACGCCGAGCACGGCTTTCAGTGGCTGGACGTCGCTTCCACGGAGCGCTGCACCTATGCCATCGAGCGCCGCTCCGCCGCGGCGGACGACGGCGCGCAGGCGCCCGCGGACGAGAAGGACGCGGGCGCGGAGGCGCAGCCGGCCGCGGGCGAGCGCGTCGTCGCGGTGCTGAACCTCTCCGGCGCGACCCAGGAGGACTACGAGGTCGAGGTGCCCGGCGCGACGAGGGCCAAGGTCCTTCTCGACAGCGACTGGGACGTGTACGCCGGCACCACGCCGCGCGGCGACGAGGCCGTGGCGCTGGACGCGGGCACGCACGTGCTCACGTGCACGCTGCCGCCGTTCGCGACCGTGATCCTGCGCGTGGAATAGCGCACGGCGCTGCCGCGGCCGGCGGCCTCAGGCCCAAGGCGCGCGGCCGCGTGCTTTGGGCGGCTAGTCGTTCTGGGCAAGCCACGAGCGCATCATGCGCAGGTAGCGAGGGGCGTCGTCCGCATAGCACATGTGGCGGCACCCCTCGAACAGCTCCCAGCGCGCACCGGGGATGCCGTCCGCCATGGTCTTGGCCACGAGCGGCGTGCACAGGTCGTCCGTGCCGCTCACCACCAGGGTGGGCACGTGGATCTGGCCCAGCCGGTCCGTGTAGTCCCAGTCGCGCAGCGTGCCGGCGGGCGTGAGCTCGTTGGGGCCCCACGCCGTCACGTACGACTCCGTGCCGCTGCGCTTGGGGCGGCGCAGGCACTCCGGCGCGTCCGGCCCATACGCAAGGTCCGCGCAGTGCAGCTGCATGTAGTGGTCGATCGCGCGCTGGTATGCCTCGCCCCGGAAGTCGCCGGTCTCCTCCGCGCGCTCGAGCGCGCGCCACTCTGGCTCGGGAAGCATCCGAGCCATGCGGTGCTGCTCGCGCCCCCACAGCTGCGAGGACGGCAGCGTGCTGCTGAGCGTGGCGCTCAGCACGCCGGCGGGCTGGCGCTCCACCAGGTACGTTATCTCGAGCATGCCGCCCCAAGACTGCCCCAGCAGGTGGAAGCGCGTGAGCCCCAGGTACGCCACGAGCGCCTCGAGCTCGTCCACCCAGGTCTTCGCGTGCCACAGCTCCGGGTGCCCCTCCACGTACGAGTTGCCGCAGCCCAGCTGGTCGTAGCTAATGACGGCGCGGCCGTCCGTGGCCAGCGGGTCAAGCAGCTCCATGTAGTTGTGCGTGGAGCCCGGGCCCCCGTGCAGGCACACGAGCGGCGCCTTGCCCGCGGCAAGCCCCGCCCGCACGTCGCCCGCGATGCGATAGTACGTCCGCCACTCACCAAAGGGCATGTAGCCCTCGCTCACCTTCACGTCTGCCCTTGCGGCAACATCGTCAGACACGCCAGCCCCCTCACGCCGTCGCGGCGTCCCCCATGGACGCCCGCGCGAGGCAATTGTAGCCGCCTGCCGGCCCGGCGTCACGGCCGTGCGGCCGAGAAGCCCCGGCGCCGTCGCCGGCACCGGCGGCCAAGCCCTTCTCACCCGGCGCCGCGGCCGTGCGGCACGCGGCCGCGCGATACGCGGTAGCATGCAGGTGGGAACGGGCGCGGGCCACGGCGGCCCGCTCGCAGAGGGAGGCACCATGCGCAAGATCCTGATCGTGATCGACATGCAGAACGACTTCATCGACGGCGCGCTCGGCACGCCGGAGGCGCGGGCCATTGTCCCGGCCGTCGTGCGGAAGATCCGCTCGTACCCGGCGCGCGACGTGTTCGCCACGCGCGACACGCACCCCGCGGACTACCTCTCCACGCAGGAGGGCACGTACCTGCCCGTCCCCCACTGCATAAGGGGGACGGACGGCTGGCAGCTGCGCCCTGAGGTCGCGGAGCTCGTGCCGGCGGACCACGTGTTTGACAAGCCCACGTTTGGCTCGACGGACCTCGCGCGCGCCGTGCGGCAGATGGCCGAGGCCCACGAGCTCGAGGTGGAGCTCGTGGGCCTGTGCACGGACATCTGTGTCGTGTCGAACGCGCTCTTGCTGAAGGCCGTGCTGCCGGAGGTGCGCATCTCCGTCGATCCCGCTTGCTGCGCCGGCGTCACGCCGCAGAAGCACGAGGCCGCGCTCGAGACCATGCGCTCCTGCCAGATCCAGGGCCTGTAGCCGCCCTGCGGCAGGCGCTCTGCTCGCGGCGCGCCCGAAGACGCTACGCCCGCGCCTGTCGTGCGAAGAACGCAAAGCCGGCGGCAAGGGCGTCGCGCGCCTCGGGCATGCGGGGAAACATCTGGAAGGCGTGGGGGCACCCGTGCTGGATGTCGAGCGCCGCGGGATGCCCCGCCTCGCGAAGCCGCTGGTAGAGCACGCGCGCGTCGTCCACCAGGCACTCCGTGTCAGACGCGGAGAGAAACACCGGCGGCAGGCCAGAGAAGTCGCCGTACAGCGGCGACACCACCGGGTCGCGCAGGAACCCCTCCGTGCAGGCGGGTCCGCCGTACACCATGCGGAGGGCGCCCTTCTCGACCGCGTCGCGCAGCAGGTAGTCCGTGGCGACGTTTGCGGAGTGCGACGGGAGGCTCTCCGCCTGCGTGACGGAGGGTGACAGCGCCATGATGCCGCCCGGCTGCGCCATGCCGCGCCCCTTGAGCACGAACGCGAGCGAGAGGGCCAGGGTGCCGCCCGCGGACTCCCCGGCGACGATCACGTCCGCGGGGTCGATGCCCCGCGCGAGCACGCCCTCCCACGCCGTCAGCGTGTCGTCGATCTGCGCGGGCCACAGGTGCTCGGGGGCAAGGCGGTAGTTGCAGCTCATCACGTTGCGGCCGTGCACGTCCGCGATGTACTGGCACACCTCGCGGCGCTCGCGCGCAGACCCGGACATGTACCCGCCGCCGTGCACGTAGAGCACCCAGCCCGCGTTGCCCCGCTTCGTCAGGCACTCGCCTCCCAGCCCATTGAGGTCGACCTCCCCAACCGTCACGCCCTTGGGCGTGCGCGGCAGCCGCCTGGCGCGGGCGTCGCCATCGCCGTCGTGCACGTGCGCCTCTGGGGACGCGTCCCACGGCCTGTCCCTGAATATCGCGTTCATGAGCTCTGCGTACTCGCTGGGCACTGCCCCTCCTCACTCGCGGCGACGCCGCTACCCCTTATGTCACGACTTACGGCACAACTCAAATTATGAGCTATCTATAATTCGACTTAATCCATAAGTCAAAATATAGGGCGCACGCATCACGACTTGTCACTCCCGAGCAAAACTCGTCGCCACGCTACAATGGACGCCACCACATCGGCACCACACCCACGGGAGGCACCATGGCAACACCACGGCCGTCGCGCATCCGGGCGGCGCTCTTCGACTTTGACGGCACGCTCGCGGACACGGAGCGCTTTGGCATCGAGCTCGACGAGGAGGCCTACGCCCACTTCGGCATCACGCCCACGCAGGGCGAGAAGAACTCGCTCGCCGGGACCGACGGCCTGGAGTCGATCCCGGCCCTCTTCCGGGCACACGGCATGGACGTGAGCGCGCAGGAGTTCTTCGCGCACCGACGTCCCAGCGACGTGATCTACGAGGAGATGCCGTTAGAGGCGTCGCCCGGCGCCCGCGGGCTCATGGGCCGCCTGCGCACGGGCGGCACGCGCGTGGCCGTCGTCTCGACCACGCAGCACCGCCTCGTCGTGACGGCGCTGCGGCGCATAGGCCTTCTTGACCTGGTGGACCTCGTCGTGGGCGGCGACGACGTCGCGCGCCACAAGCCGGACCCAGAGCCGTACGCCCGTGCGCTCGAGGCGCTTGGGACGGCGGCGCGCGAGGCCGTCGCGTTCGAGGACTCCCCCTCCGGCGTGGCGTCCGCGCAGGCCGCGGGCGTCCACACGCTGGGATACACGGGATCGAGCGTCCCGCAGGACCTCTCTGCCGCGGACGAGCTCTTCTCGTCCTTCGAGCTGCTGCAGCTCTAGCGCCGCGCGTCAGCCCCGGCGCCCCGTCAGCCCCGGCGCCCCGTCAGCCCCGGCGCCACGGCGCCACGGCGCGCGGCCGTTCGCAAGGTTGAGGAGCGCCCGCGCAACGCCTGCGGGCAAGGCACCGCCAGAGCAGTTCACCAGGCCAAACAGCGCGCAGCCCACGCTCGACGCAATCGACATGCGGCACTGCGGGTCCATCGGGTCGCCGTACTGCCGCTCCACCGAGCCCTTGATTCGGTTTGCCACGAAGCGGCACGCGGCGGAGGTCTGCGCCATCTCTAGCAGCGAGTCCGTCTCGTCGTACGTCCCCCTGGCGTGGTGCACCTCCGGGGGGACGGGCCTGCCGAGAAGGGCGCGGGAGTCCTCCTCCGTTGGCCTTCCCTCCAGCGAGCGGTACCAGGTGCCCGCGAACTTCCCGGGCGCCGCGATGCCCTTGCCGGCAACGTCCAGCGCGCCGCGGAGGCGCACGTCCTCCACCGAGGAGCCCACGAGCACCTGGTAGGTGCCACCCACAAGCTTCCACCCGTCGTCCCACACGGAGAGGCTCTTCTCGTCCAGCGCCACGCTCACGCGGCGCGTCTGGCCGGGGGCAAGCTCCACGCGCGCGAAGCCGGCAAGCTGCACGCGCGGGTGCGGAAGCCCGCCGGCGGGCGGCTCCACGTACACCTGGGCCACCTCCGCGCCCGCGACGCCACCCACGTTCGTGACGTCAAAGCTCGCCGTGCGGCTTGCAGCATCCACCGCGAGCGCACCGTACGCGAAGCTGGTGTAGGAAAGCCCGTGCCCAAAGCAGTGCGCCACCGGCACGCCCGCCGTCTGGTAGTAGCGGTATCCCACGAAGACGCCCTCGCGGTACTGCGACTGACGGTGCGGCTCGCCCCAGCACCCCGCGCACGGCGCGTCATCGGCGTGCAGCGGCCAGGTCTCCGGCAGCTTTCCCGATGGGTTGACCGCGCCCTCCAGCACGTCGACCGTCGCCTCGGCGCCGGCCTCGCCGCCAAGGCCCGCGCACAGCACCGCGGCCACGTCCTTCTCCCATGGCAGCTCTACGGGGCTTCCGCACTGCAGCACGACCACGGTGCGCGGGTTTGCCTGGGCCACGGCGGCCACCAGGCGGTTCATGCCCTTGGGCAGGTGCATGTCCGCGCGGTCGTATCCCTCGGACTCGATGGCCTCGGGAAGCCCCACGACCACCACGGCCACGTCCGCCTCGCGCGCCGCGCGCACGGCCTCCTCCACGCGCGCCCGCGTGGTCCTGCCGGTGCGCGCGTCGTAGCCGGCGGCGTACGCCCAGCCGGGACGCAGCCCGCGCATGGTCGCGACGCGCCGGGCGTTGATGTGGCTGGAGCCACCTCCCTGGTAGCGAGGCCGCTCCGCCATCTGGCCAATGAGCGCCACGCGGGCGCCCGCCGCAAGCGGCAGCGTGCCGTCGTTGGCCAGAAGCACGTGGCCCTCGGCGGCCACGCGCCGCGCGACCTCGCGGTTTGCCGCGACGTCCGTTGCGGCGGGCTTGGCTCCGCCGGCATGCGCCATCGCAAGGGCCACGAGCCTGCGGGCGCTCTCGCGCACGCGCCCCTCGCGCAGCGTGCCCAAGTCCAGCGCCGTCGCCGCCTGCCTCTGCAGGTGCGTGCCGCCACCCGGCATGGCCAGGTCGCAGCCGGCCTCGTACGCGGCCGCGCGGTCGTGCATGCCGCCCCAGTCCGTCACCACCACGCCGTCGAAGCCCCACTCGTCGCGCAGGATATCGCGCAGGAGGTGGCGGTTGTCGCTGCAATAGACGCCTTTCAGCATCACGTAGGCGCTCATCACTATCTGCGGCCTGGCGTCGCGCACCACCATCTCGAAGGCGCGCAGGTATATCTCGCGCAGGGTGCGCTCGTCCACCACGCTGTCGTTGCCAAAGCGCCTGTACTCCTGCGAGTTCACGGCAAAGTGCTTGATGCACGAGCCGACCCCCGTGGACTGCACGCCGCGCACGTGGCTCGTGGCGAGGGTGCCCGCAAGCAGGGGGTCCTCCGAGAAGTACTCGAAGTTTCGGCCACAGAGCGGGCTCCTCTTGATGTTGAGCCCCGGCCCCAGCACCACGCCCACGCCCTGCGCGCGGGCCTCGCTCCCGATGGCGGCGCCCATCCGCTCCACGAGCTCCGGGTCCCACGTGGCCGCGGCCGTCGCCAGCGCCGGGAAGCACGTGGCGGGCTCGGAGTCCGTCATGTCCCGCGCGCCAGGCCCCTGGTGGCGCAGCCCCGACGGCCCGTCGCTCACGGCAAGCGCCGGTACGCCCGCCTCGGGATACGCCCTCGTGTGCCAGAAGTCCGCGCCGACGCCCAGGTCAAGCAGGCGGTCGCGGTCAAGCTTGGCCACGATCTTCTCGGCCGCGTCCGCGTACCTCGCATCCATCGCTAGTCCTCCCCGCCCTCGCCGCCGGCGCGCTCGCGCCTGCGCCGCTCCAGCACCACGCCGACCGCCTTGATGAACGCGCACAGGCTCTGGTTGAGGTCCTCTATCCCCTCGTTCCCGTACGCGCCCTCCAGCCACGACGCGTAGGCGTTGCGGATGCCGCCCAAGAGGAAGTCCACCGTCTCGAGCGGGAAGTTGCCGCCTTCCGGGTCCTCGCTGCGGGCGATGTCGTGCAGGTGGCGCTCTATGCGGTCCATGAGCGCGCCCAGGAACGGCCCCAGGCGGTCGTTGTCCACGAGCTTGCGGGTCAGGGCCAGGTTGTCGCACACAAAGTCGCTTATCTGGCGCAGAAACGGCATGGGGTCCTGGAAGAACGAGTTCGTGACCAGCGGGTCTATGGAGGCGGAGACCTTCTCGGTCAGGTCGTCCATCGTCTGGCGCATCAGCTGGTCCACGCTGTCGAAGTGCGCGTAGAACGTGCCGCGGTTGAGGTCTGCGCGGCGCGTGATGTCAGATACGGTGATCTTGTCGTACGGCTTCTCGGCGATGAGCAGGGTCAGGGCCTCCTCAAGAAGGCGGACGGACCTCTGCGCGTTGCGGTTTCTGATGGCTTCCACGCTACCTCCCACGTGCCTCGACGCCAGGACGGCGCCACGTTCCTCTCGCACACCTGTGCGGCGCTCTGTCGGGTTTTAAACATGATTCGAAATGCTGTCCAAAAAGCCCGTCTGCCGTGTGCGTGCCTAGTGCTTGGGTATTTTTCAACATGTGTATGTTCTACCACATGTGAGCGTCTTAGGACGGATGTTCGACCGGAGCGGCGCGACGTGCCGGCGAACGCGATCGAAAGGAGCGCCTGGGAGGATGGAGAGGCTGTTTCGCGGGGTCCTCAGGCACCGCAGGGTGGTCATCGGCGTGTTCGTGGTGCTGGCCGCCATCTGCGCATGCCTGGTCCCGCAGGTAAAGATAGATGCGAACATGAGCGACTACCTGCCGCCCACGGCAAAGTCGTCGCAGGACCTGGACGCCATGAAGCGCATCTACGGCAACGACATCGCAAACGCGCGCGTCTACGTCACGGGGATCAGCCTGCCAGACGCCAAGGCGCTCGACAAGCGCCTGAAGGGCGAGAAGGGCGTCATCTCGGTCACGTGGCTCGGCGATGAGGTGGACGTGGACCAGCCGCTCGAGACCCAGGACGCGGACACGATAGCCGACTGGTACGACGGCAAGGGCTACCTGTTCCAGGCCGTGCTGAAGTCCGGCGTGAAGCAGAGCCAGATAGACCACATCCGCGCGCTCGCGAAGGCGGTGCCCGGCGCGAGGAAGGTCGCGATCGACGGGTCCGCCGCGGACGACGCGGCCAACATGGCCACCATCAACACGGACATGGGCAAGATCATGACGATCGCCGTCGTGGTGGTGCTCGTGGTGGTCGCGCTCAACACCACCAGCTACCTGCACCCCATCGTGATGCTGCTCACCATTGGCGTCGCGATCGTGCTCAACATGGGCACGAACATCTTCCGCGGCACCATATCCTCCATCACGCAGCTCGTGGCAAGCGTGCTGCAGCTCGCGGTCTCCATGGACTACTCCATCGTGCTGCTCACGAACTTCGGCCGCGCGCAGCAGGAGACCGACGACCAGTTCGAGGCCATGGTGGCTGCCATGACGAAGTCGTTCCCCGTCATCCTCAGCTCCGCGGCCGTCACGTTCTTCGGCTTCCTCTCTCTCGGCGCCATGCAGTTCCTGATCGGCGCGGACATGGGTATAGCACTGGCCAAGGGCATCGTATGCTCGTTCTTCTCCATCACGCTCCTTATGCCGTGCATCCTGTACAACATGCGCGGGCTCGTGGAAAAGACCATGCACAAGCCGTTCTTCCGCGGGTTCCACCGCATGGCGAAGGTGTGTCACGCCGGGGCCGTGCCCGCGCTCGTGATCGCGGCGGTGCTGGCCGTGCCGGCGCTCTTGGCGTCGCAATCCGTGAGCTTCACGTACGGGTCCGCGGCGAACATGTCGCCCACCTCGCAGGTCAAGCTGGACGGCGACGTGATCGACAAGGCGTTTGGCAAGTCGCAGACCTGGGCCATCATGGTGCCGGCGGAGCACTGGGGAGACGAGAACGACCTGGTGGAGGACCTGCAGAAGCTCCCCACCACCAAGAGCGTGCTGTCGTACTCCACCATCGCAAGCTCGGCCCTGCCCCGCCAGCTGGCAGACAAGAGCCAGATTAAGCAGCTCTTCAGCGGCGGCTACAGCCGCATCGTGCTGACGTCGCGCATACCGGACGAGTCCAAGCAGGCGTTCGACCTGGTGAAGAGGGTGCGCGGCCTGTGCAGGGCGCGCTACGGCAACAAGTACCGCCTCGTGGGCAACGCCGTGAGCTACGCGGACATCAAGGCGGTCACGTCCGTGGACTCCACCACGGTGAAGCTCGCCTCGATCCTGGCCATCGGCGCCGTGCTGCTCGTGATGTTCAGGTCCGTCTCGATCCCCGTCATCCTCATCCTGGCGATCGAGGTCTCCATCTGGATGAACGAGGCCGTCCCCTACCTCATGGGACAGACCATCAACTTCGTCGCGTTCCTCGTGATAGACGCCGTGCAGCTGGGCGCCGCCGTGGACTACGCCATCATCTTCACGGAGGAGTACCTGGCGCGCCGCAGGCGCATGCCCAAGGCGGACGCGTCCATCCAGTCCATCGAGAAGACCGCGCAGCCCATCATGACGTCGAGCTCCATCCTGATCCTGGCGTGCCTCGGCATCTACCTCAGCGTGTCCAGCCCCATGATCCAGCAGGTGGGCATGCTCATCGCACGTGGCGCCCTCATCAGCGTCATCCTGATCTTCTTCGTGCTGCCGCTGCTCTTCACGCTGCTTGACGGCCTCGTGCGCGTCACCAGCTACAAGATCGGCTTCTATCGCGGCGGCCCGCAGCCCGCGGCGCAGCCCGCGGACGGTGGGCAGGGACAGACCGCCTAGCGGCCGCAGCGGTACCAACGCCGCACGGCGTAACGGCCGGGCGCGCATCCAACGCACATTCTCACGAACGGAGTGACAGACATGAGCAAGACGAACGCATCAACCATCCCCCTCGCAAAGAGGGTCGCGGCAGGCGCCATCGGCGCGGTCCTCAGCTTCAGCATGACCATCCCGTTTGGCGCCACGCAGGCCATCGCGGCCGAATCCGGCGCCACGGGCGAGAAGAGCGTGGCGCACGGTGCCAGCACCGCCTCTACGGCAAAGCGCGAGGTGGTGTACACGAAGACCGACGCCACGGGCGCATCCAGCGGCTCATACGTGGTGAACGCGTTCGAGACGCCGGACAAGGTGGACATAAAGGACCCCGGCACGTACCAGAAGGTCACGAACCTCACCTCTTCCAAGAAGCTGGAGCAGAGGGACGGCTCCGTCGACCTCACGACCGTGGCGGGAGAGCCGTTCTACTACCAGGGCAACCTGAGCAAGGACACCAAGCTCCCCTGGACGGTGCAGATAACGTACAGGCTGGATGGCAAGGTCGTGAAGCCCAGCGAGCTTGCCGGAAAGGACGGCAGGCTCGACATCGAGCTCAAGGTGAGCGGCCTTAACGACGACTCCGCCACGGCAGACTTCGCCAAGAGCTTCCTGCTGCAGGCGCAGGGCACGTTCCCCAACCAGAACTTCAAGCTGGACAGCGCGACCAACGCCACCGTCGCCACCAGCGGCAGCAACACCGTGCTGACGTACGTGCTCATCCCGGGACAGAACGGCGACTGGCACATCACCGGCGACGCGCACGACTTCACGTACGGCGGCTGGCAGATCGCCGCGATGCCGCTTGACCTGAACCTCGACACCAGCAAGATCGACACGTCCGGGCTCACGAGCGCCACGGCCAGGCTGCAGGACGGCATTGGCCGGCTGGACGCCGGCGGCGCAAGGCTGCGTGACGCCCTGGGGCTTCTCTCCAGCGGCGCCGGACAGGCGGCCGCGGGCGCGGGCGCGCTCTCCACGGGCGCCGACCAGCTTGCTGCGGGCACCAGAGCGGCAAAGGCGGGCACCGGCAAGCTTGCCGCCGGCGCGGGTGCGCTCGCCACGGGCAGCGCAAGCCTCAGCAGCGGCAACGCGAGGCTGGCCGCGGGTGCAAGGCAGCTTAGCCAGGGCGCCGGCGCCCTGCGCAACACCCTGCGCAGCCAGGGCGGCACGTTCGACAGACTCGACTCCGGCGCACGGCAGGTCTCCGGCGGCACGCAGCAGCTCTACCAGGCGCTTTCCGCCACCCTGCCCCAGCAGCTCCTCACCGTCAACCAGGGCCTCAGCCAGACGCGCGCCACGCTCGACGGCATCCAGCAAAAGCTCGCGACCATAAAGTCTCAGGCGGGCTCCATGTCCACCGCGGCGCAGGCCGCCATCGGCCAGGCGGAGGCCGTAAAGAGCGACCTCACGACCATCGAGCAGGGCACGGGCGGCCTCACGACCGCTCTGCAGCAGGCGGGCACGTCCGCCGGCACCGCGCAGGCAGAGGCCACGGGCTCCAAGCAGGCGGCGGACGGCGCAAAGCAGTCCGCGGACGCGGCCGCGGCAAGCGCGGGCTCCGCAAGCCAGCAGCTGGACGCGCTCCTGGCGGACGCCTCGCTCACCCCCGACCAGCGCGCGAAGGTCCAGGCCGCAGACGATCAGGCAAAGGCCGCCGAGAAGGGCGCGACCACGGCATCGGGCTACGCCGCCACAGCATCGACGTACGCCGGCAAGGCTGCGGACGATTCCGGCAGCGCGCTTACCACGATCAAGGGCCTTGGCACTTCTCTGCAAGGCATGCAGGCGGCGGGCGCAAAGCTCCAGAAGGACGCCGAGGCGCTCAAGGGCACGCTCTCGCAGATGCAAGGCGGCATCAAGGACGTCACCGGCGAGTCCGCGGCCGTGCTGGCCAGCTCGCAGAAGGCTCTCGACGGCTCGCAGGAGCTTGTGGGCAAGACGCAGCAGCAGCTGGGAGCCATCGACCTGGGGCAGCTCAAGCAGCTGTCCGACGGCGCGGCGCAGGTATCGTCCGGCGTGAGCGCGCTCGTGGGCTCGCTCAAGGCCACGAGCGGCACCACCACGATCGGCGGCGCGGTTTCCGGCATCGCAAGCGGCGCCAGCCAGCTTGATGGCGGCGCCGCGGCGGCCGCATCCGGCGCAAGCCAGGTCGCGGGCGGGGCGTCGCGGCTCAAGGGCGGCCTCGACACGCTGGACTCCGGCGCCACGAGGCTCAACAGCGGTGCCGGCCAGCTCGCGTCCGGCGCGCACACGCTCGACGGCGGCCTGAAGACACTTGCAAGCGGAACGTCGCAGGCGCAGAGCGGCTCGGCCACACTCGCTGACGGCCTCGACACACTGAGGTCCTCCACCGACGGCATCGACCAGAAGGTCATCGACAAGCTCAAGGAAACCATCAGGCAGAAGCTCGGCCAGGACTACCAGCTGCACTCGTTCGTGGACCCGTCGAACACCAACGTGAGCGAGGTGCAGTTTGTCTACGTGGTGGACGGCGTGAAGGAGGCGAAGTCCACGAGCGAGAAGAGCGGCGGCTCCAAGGGCGGCTCGAAGTCCGAGTCCAAGAGCTCCAAGGGCGACAGCGCCACAAAGAGCGGGTCGTTCGTCGACCGGCTGGGCGCGCTCTTCTCGGCAGGCAAGCGCAAGGGCGAGTGAGCGGCACTCGCCTGCCAGCGCAATCGCGGGCGCACCTTCAGCCCGCTGAGAGGAACCAGTACAAAGGCCGCGCCACGAGGGAGCCCCGTGGTGCGGACTGTCTTTACCAATGCAATTGCCGTTCAAGGCGCACGCCCTTCGACCGCCCACGGAGCCAATCCCGCGGAATAGCCCATCGAAGGGCGACGAGACGACACGCTCTCCCCCATTTCAGCTATCTTGTTCATCATTGGATTTGTGTATGAATGATGGAGGAGAATCATGAGAAAGAGGCTCTTGGGAATCTGCGCCGCACTCCTGCTCCTTGTGGGAATCAGCGCCTGCGGCGGAAATTCTGGCAACAAGGACGCCAGCGCGTCGAACAACTACGCCGACGACAGCGCGATGCAGGTCATCGCCAGTGGGCTCGAGGCCAGATGGCGCCTGGCCGACCAGCAGGACGCATCTGGCAAGGAGGCGACGGCGACCGACTACAAGAAGTGGATCGACGCCGAGCTCAAGAAGGACAAGCCCCTGCGCAACAGCAAGTTCAAGAACTCCGACATGCAGAAGGACGTGATCGACTACATCAAGCTGCTCGAGGATTCCCGCGAGGTCGTCGAGAAGTACCCGATAACCGGTACTGACTTCTTTACCAAATGGAGCGAGACCTATGACAAAAGGACTGCCGTCATCAAGAAGTTTGTTGACAAGTACAACCTCAAGGTAAGCGACCAGTACGCCGACAAGCTGAAGGAGCTCGTCGACAACGGCAAGGCCGCGCAGGCGCAGAACGACGAGAAGGAGGCTGTGAACGCTCTTGTCTCCTCCCTTCAGTGGAACACGACCGACGACGGATACGGTAGTTACACCCTCACCGCGACTGGGCAGAACACCACGAAGTACAACATCAAGGATCTTTCCATTGTCCTCTCTCTGTACGACCAGAACGGCGTAAAGCAGGAAGAGACCTACACCAACATCGATTCCTGGAAGGCTGGCGAGACAGTAAAGCTCGAGGCTTACCCATCAGCCGCCCCCGCACGAGTCGAAGCCTCAGTAGACTACTTCGATACGTCTAGCGAGTAAGCAAGGCGACTCAGGTTTTTCCAGCTGCAAGGGCGGGCCATCGTGTCAAACGGTGGCCCGCCCTTCTGCGTAGGTGCATCACTAGTTGAATCACTATCTGACAGGTCGCATTCCTGTCAGATAGTGATGGGCTTAAACGGGTGATATACGGCGAAAAGGCTCCCTAAAGTCTCACTTTCTGACAGATCGCACTTCTGTCAGAAAGTGGTTGTCACTATCTGACAGGTCATGCTTCTGTCAGAAAGTGAGTGGGTCGGGGGGTCCAAGACGCCCATTTCCCCATGCAGGCACCTCACTATCTGACAGATTGCGTTCTTGTCAGATAGTGAGGCGCTCCATCCAACACTACCGCCCGCACCACAGCCGCCTTCCGCACTGTCAGGGTGCAACGCCTGCCGCTTTCGACCGTCGTGACACAGAACTGACGCCTGAAAACCGACGCCCGCGTTGCATAAGGCGCGCCCGCCGGAGGACTCGTGGGAAAACCGTAGGGCGTGGCGCGCCGCGGCGACGCTCGCGGACCACGGCGCGGCGCCGTGCTACAGTAGTGGGCAAGAACGCGCTGTTACTGACGGATAATCGTGGGCTACCACGGGGAAGCAGCGTGAGACAAAACCGCCGACCGTCTGGGCAAGCGCATTCCGAAAGGGGTGCCTTGCCCTTGTGCGTTTTGGGGCTGGCTCCCTTGGATTGCGCCAAGAGAAAGGGAGACCATGCAGGACCTGCTCGAACTTTTGCGCAACAACCCCTACCCCGGCCGCGGCATCGTCGTGGGCAGGGGCCGCGTCTACTACTGGATCATGGGGCGCAGCTCCAACAGCCGCAACCGCGTCTTCACCAAGACGAACGACGGCATCATGACCGAGGCGCACGACCCCTCGAAGCTCGAGGACCCCAGCCTCATCATCTACCACCCCGTACGCACCATGGGCGACGCGCTGGTGGTCACCAACGGTGACCAGACGGACACCATAGTGGAGAAGAACAGCTTCCGCGACGGATGCATGGCGCGCAAGTTCGAGCCGGACGGTCCCAACTTCACCCCGCGCATCAGCTGCATCGTGAACGCGGACGGCAGCTTCGAGCTGTCCATCCTGAAGGCGGAGGACCACGGCAGCGCAGACGGCGGCCGCTGCGTGCGCGAGTTCTTCTCGTACGAGGGCGCCGACGAGGGCCGTGGCTACTTCATCAGCACGTACCAGGGCGACGGCAACCCGTTGCCCAGCTTTGCCGGCGAGCCCGTCGAGGTGACCATGCCAGAGCCGGACGAGGTCTGGGCCGCACTGAACGCGGACAACAAGGTGAGCCTGTACACCAACGTGGACGGCGACGTCCGCCTGTTCAACAAGAACCTAGGCGACTAGCCCCCCGCACGCAAGGCCCGCACCGCGACCGGCCTAACACGCCCGCGCCTGCCGGCGCACAACCCCACAACGAGAGGAACACCATGAACGAGCTGCAGCTCAAGTACGGTATGAACCCCAACCAGAAGCCCGCGCGCATCTTCATGAAGGACGGCTCCGACCTGCCCGTCAAGGTGCTGCAGGGCCGCCCCGGCTACATCAACTTCCTGGACGCGCTCAACTCTTGGCAGCTGGTGCGCGAGCTCTCGCGCGAGACCGGCATGCCGGCCGCCGCGTCGTTCAAGCACGTGAGCCCCGCCGGCGCCGCCGTGGGCAAGCCGCTTTCCGAGACCGACAAGAAGATCTACTTCGTGGACGACGAGGGCGAGCTCTCGCCCATCGCGTGCGCGTACATCCGCGCGCGCGGCGCGGACCGCATGAGCTCGTACGGCGACTGGGCGGCGCTTTCCGAGCCGTGCGACGCCCGCACGGCGCGCTACATCAAGCACGAGGTGTCCGACGGCATCATCGCGCCGGGCTACAGCCCCGAGGCGCTCGAGATCCTTGCCCAGAAGAAGAAGGGCACCTACAACGTGGTCCAGATCGACCCCACCTACGAGTGCGCCCCCACCGAGACGAAGGACGTCTTCGGCATCACCTTCGAGCAGGGCCACAACTTCTTCCGCATCAACAAGGACCTGCTGACGGACGTCGTCACCAAGAACAGGGACATCCCCGAGGACGCGAAGATCGACATGATCGTGAGCCTCATCACCCTTAAGTACACGCAGTCCAACTCCGTGTGCTACGTGAAGGACGGCCAGGCCATCGGCGTGGGCGCCGGCCAGCAGAGCCGCGTCCACTGCACGCGCCTTGCCGGCAACAAGGCCGACACCTGGTACCTGCGCCAGCACCCCAAGGTGCTAGGCCTGCAGTTTGTGGACGGCATCCGTCGCGCCAACCGCGACAACGCCATCGACGTCTACATAAGCGACGAGCACGACGACGTCCTGGCCGAGGGCGAGTGGCAGAAGTGGTTTGCCAAGAAGCCGGAGGTCCTGACCCGCGAGGAGAAGGCCGCCTGGATCGCCACGCAGACCGGCGTGACCCTGGGCTCCGACGCGTTCTTCCCGTTTGGCGACAACGTGGAGCGCGCGCACAAGTCCGGCGTCAGCTACATCGCGGAGCCCGGCGGCTCCATCCGCGACGACAACGTGATCGAGACGGCCGACAAGTACGGCATGGCCATGTGCTTCACCCACATGAGGCTGTTCCACCACTAGGCAACGCCGCGGGCGAGAAGGGCGCGTCCTTCTCGCCCGCGTGCGCTTTGGGACAGAGCCCCCATCTGCCCGTGCGGCAGCCTATCTCCGCCACAGGGCAGCCTATCTACGCCATTTTGCTATCATTTGGCGTAGATATTTTTTATGTGGCGTAGATGGTGGAGTGGGAGCGTACGTCTCGCTCGAGGGCCGTATCGAGCAGACGAAGGACGGCTACTATGACGCCCTCGCGCGGAGCTCCGTAGGATGGGGCGACGGTACGAACGACTATGCGCCCATCGTCACGTACCTCTTGGGATGCATCGTCGCATGCTATCGCACGCTCGACGAGCGTCTTGCGCTCGCGGGCACGCGCGGCGCCACGAAGGCGGACCGCGTGTGGGCGGTGTTTCAGAAGAGGCTCGGCAAGATCACGAAGGACGACATCCGCAACGAGTGCCCGGACGTCTCGGTTCGTACGATTGAGCGTGCGCTTGCGGACCTCAGCCGGCGGGGCCTGATCCGCAAGGTGGACGCAGGCCCGGCCACGGGTTACGTGCGCGTGTCCAAAAGCTAGCGCGACCCGCATGCCCGCGTGCGCCGCGCGTGCGCAGTGTAGAATGTCTGGTCAGACAGGCGTGGCCGCCCGCGTGGCCGGCCACGGGCAACGCACGGCGAAGGCGAGAAGAGCGTGGAAGAGCGTATCGACATCTACGACGAGGACGGAAGGCCCACCGGCCGCACCATGGCGCGCAAGGGGTCGTTCCTGCACGAGGGCGAGTACATGCTGTACGTGCTCGCCATCATCGAGGACGCGTCCGGTCGCTACCTCATCACGCAGCGTGCGCGCGACAAGCGCTGGGCGGCCGGCTGGTGGGAGGTCACCGGCGGCGGCGTGATGGCCGGCGAGGCATCGGCCGCGGCCATCGTGCGCGAGGTGCGCGAGGAGACGGGCCTCGACGTTTCCGCGGAGCCGCTCGCGCCTGTGTGGCGCTACCGCAACGTGGACCTCACGCGCGGCGACAACTACATCGTGGACATCTACCACTTCCACCTGGACTTTGACGAGGGGGACGTACGCCTGCAGCAGCGCGAGGCCATAGGTTGCCGCCTGGCCACCCGCGCCGAGGTGGACGAGCTTGCGCGCCAGGGCGTCTTCCTGCACTACGAGCGCCTGCGCCAGGCGCTTTCGGCCGAGGCCCACGGCGCCCCCGCGCCCGCCCCGCTTGACGCGCCGCCGGCCGCGCCGTCCGCGCCCGCCGCACCCGCCGCGCCCGAGGACCGCTCCTAGGGGGCCGCATGGACATCTGCAGCTACGTGGCATGGTTTGGCCTGTTCAGCGTCCTGGGCTGGGTGTACGAGTGCACCTACTGCGCCATCCGCACCAAGCGCTGGGACAACCGCGGCTTCCTCTTTGGGCCGGTGTGCCCCATCTACGGCTTTGGCGTTTCGGCACTTCTCATCGTGGCGCAGGCCCTTGGCTCCTCTGGCGTGACGAGCTCCAACGTGCCGTGGTGGCAGGTGTTCCTATGTGCCACCGTCGGCAGCGCCGTGCTGGAGTACACCACCTCCTACGTGCTGGAGAAGTGCTTCCACGCGCGCTGGTGGGACTACTCCAACGTTCCGCTCAACCTCAACGGCCGCGTCTGCCTGCCGTTCGCGCTCTGCTTCGGCGCGGTGGGCACGCTGCTGTACTACTTCGTGTGCCCGCTGCTGGGAGGCGCCTCGGTCTCGCTGCCGCTTACGGCCTGGGAGGTCCTCGCCCTTCTCACCGTGGGCCTCATGAGCGCGGACCTCGCGCTGACGCTCTCTGCCCTCACGGACGTGACGCAGCGCGTGGAGCGCAGCCGCGCGGACTTCGACGCCGTGATGGAGACGGCCGTGGACGACCTTGCCTCTGGCCGCCGCCCGCTGGGCGCCGATCTGGAGGCGGCCGCGCACCGCACCGCGGAGGAAATGTCGCTGGTGCAGCGCCGCACGCTCAAGAGCATCCGCAGCTACACCAACGAGCGCCGCGAGGAGGGGGCCGCGCGCCTGCGCCGTGCCGTCGCGCGCGTCGAGAGCGAGCGCCGCGCCCGCAGGCACGCGGGCAACGCGGACGGCGCAGGCAACGCGGACGGCGCAGGCAACGCGCCCACCCACGACGGGAGGTAGGCGCGCCATGTGCCACAGGATGTCCCCGCTGCTTTTGCGCGAGCTGCAGGAGGGACTCAAGTACATGCAGGTCACAGGCCGCGCGCACGTACCGCGGCGCGACCCCTCCGTCGTGGTGCCGGACGCGTACCCCGGCTCGCAGGTTCCGCTCTTCGTCCCCAGCGACGACGGGTCTCTTTCCACCGCACAGCTGACGTGGGGCTTTCCCTCCCCCGCACAAGGCGGACGCACGGTGTTCAACACCCGGATAGAGACGGCGCTGCGTCAGGCGACGGACGGACGTGGCATGTGGGCGGAGCCCATCGAGCACGGACGCTGCATCGTGCCCGTTCGCGCGTTCTTTGAGTGGTGGACCCAACCAGGCGCCCCGCGTACCAGCGCGGATGGCGACGTTCCGGACAGGCGCAGCCGCCGCCCGCAGGTGGCGTTCCGGCTGGCCGGGCATCGCATCTTCCTCATCGCGTGCGTGCGGCAGGGCAAGCACTTCTCCGTGGTCACGACGGAGCCAAACGCAAGCGTCGCGTCCGTGCACAACCGCATGCCACTCGTGCTGGGGCCCGGAGAGTCGAGCGTCTGGCTGGGCGGCGATTGGCCGAGCCTTGCCGACCGCAGCGCAATCCGCCTCGATCGCGAGCCGTGCGAATAGCTTCGGACGGGGAGTCGGAGCGATTGACCAGCAAGTGAGATGCGGCCGGTAGCATTCCCAAGCTGCGCGCAAAGAAATCGCGCGAGGGTTTCCCGCCCACGGGATGGCGAGGCAGAGAACACGGCCAACAGCATAGGTTCCCACATGTGCCGGGGCGCCCGGCGCCGGTACACTTCTGGGCCGAGTTTGCAGGGGCGGCGTAAACTCGGGCCCCACGAGTACGGGGAAGCGGCGCGCCGGTACACATCGGCCGCGAGTTTGCAGGGCTGGCGTAAACTCGGCCCTCATGAGTACGGGCGGCACCCAGCGCCGGTACACACCTGCGCCGAGTTTGCACGCCCGCACGAAACTCGGGCCAGACGAGTACCGGGGGGCACCTTGGCGGTACACACCTGCCCCCAGTTTACGGACAGTCCGCAAACTCGGGCCTCATGTGTGCCGAGGGTGTCCCCCGCCGGTACACGTGGGGCAGAAACGTACGGGATCCCGCAAACTCGCGGCCGACGTGTGCCATAAGAAATCAAACCATGGCAGGAACCCGCTGATGTGTACCGGAAAATGCAAACTCGGGTCAGACGTGTACCATGTGGAATTAGTCTAATCCCACATAACATAAGGTAGATGAGCTGCGCGATCAAAGTCTTAACGAACCGCTCGGTACACATCTAAGAGTTCCTGACATGGTTCAACTTTCGATGGTACTCGTCTGACTCGAGTTTGCAACTTCTTGCCAAAAGTGCGCCCATGTGTACCCGCCCGGTACACGTCTGCCGCGAGCTTGCACGGACCCTGCAAACTGGGCCGCGACGTGTACGGGCGTGTCAACTCGGGGCTCACGTGTACCGACGCCGGCAGTACCAGCGCCGGCACCAGCGCCGCTCTCACCGACGCCGCACCCGCACGCCGGCGCCCGCCTCTAAAGGTCAAGCCGCGTGTTCACCAGCCAGCCGTCGCCGTCCTTGCCCACGCGGATCACAAAGTCAAAGCGGTCGCAGTCCACGCAGTACGGAAAGTCCGCCGCGGGGTACTGGGGCTGCTCGGGGTCGAAGAACTTCGCGCCCGCGCCGTCGCGCAGCGCCGCGGCCTTCGCCGCGACGTCGAAGCCGTCGCCCTGCCCCTTCAGCAGCGCCTCTATGTAGCGTGCGCACAGCACGTCCTCGTCCGCGCTCGTGACGCCGGCCGTCCCCATCGCCACGATGGAGACCTCGCGCGGGTCGCGGCGCCCGATGTACGTGGCGACGGCACGCGCGTTCGCAAGGCTCCCCGTCACGATCTCGTCCGCGCCCGTCGCGTTCACGATGCCCTGCGTGCCGGCGCTCGTGGTGTGGATGCACGTCCTGCCCGCCAGGTCCACGCCCGCCACCTGCGACGGAGAGTTGCCAAAGTCGAATCCCTCCACCTGCCAGCCGCCGCGCTCGCCAAAGCACAGCCAGTCGGGGTGCGCCGCCTTCAGGGCGCGCGCCTCTTCCACAGACCCGATGGGATAAATCTTCTTAGCACCTTGCGCAAACAGGTAGCACTCCAGCGTGAACGCGCGGAACACGTCGATCACCACCGTGAGCCCCCGCGCCTTACGCGCGCCGTCCACAAGCTCCAGAACCCTCACGTCCATTGCAGCCACCTCCATGCCATTGCCACAGCGTACTGTAGCGCAACCGCGCCGGGTGCGCTACGCCGCAAGCACCAGGCTCAGCGCGATGAGCGACTGCCCCGCGTAGTACGTGACCAGGCTCGTCGCGCGCAGGCGAGGGCTGTCCAGGGCGCCAAACGTGTTCACGGCCAGCATCACGTCGGAGGCGAGAAACGCCGCCGTCCCCACGGCAAGCGCCAGCCATGATGCGGCGGTACCCGGCCACGCAGCCGCGCCCACCGCGGCCGTCGCCCCACCAGGGACGCCGGCGACCGCCCCCGCCGCGGCAAAGCCCACCACGGCGGACGTCACCGCAAGGTATGCGCCGCCCGCCGCAAGCTCCGCCGCGCTCTGCACGCGGATCCTTGGCAGCACGGCCGCGTCCACCGCAAACGCAAGAGCCACGGAGACCGCCGCGCCCCACGTGCGGCAGCCGCACGCCGGCACCACGGCCGCCAGGTACGCAAGGTGGCCGAGCAAGAACGTCACCGCGCCCACGTTGAACAGCAGCCTCTTGCGCGACGGCAGCACAAAGCGCAGCGCATGCAGCACGTCGCCCACCGCGCCCAGCGCAAGCCCCAGGCACATGGACGCGGCCGGGGCCACGCGCGCCGCATCGCGGCTGGCGAGCGCGAGCTCGGCCCTCAGTCCCAGGCCGCCCACCAGCACAAACGCCAGCGCCGCACAGCCCTTAAGCACCGCGGCGCGCCCATACGCGCCCGCACGGTCCGCCCGCACAAACAGCGCCTGAAGCACGGCGCCGGCCGCGACAAGGGCAAAAGCCAGCAAGATCGTCACGTCATCCCCCAAAAACGGCCGTCACCTCGGCGAGAAGAGCAGCCTCCGCCATCGGCGCCCGCTCGGCGCCACGACCGCGCCACAGCCGCGCCAAAGCAGCGCCGCGGCTGCCCCCTATCGGTAGTCCGCCAGGTCCTCCAGGGGCTTCCGCTTCCAGTGCAGGTGCGCCGGGTGCGCCTCCGCCGCGGGATAGCCCACGTCAAGCGCCAGCACCACGCGCTCCGACTTCGGCAGCCCCAGCATCGCGGCGACGCGCGCGTTTGGCAGGTAGTTGCACCAGCACGTGCCCAGTCCCAGCTCCGTCGCCTGCAGCATGGCGTACGTCGCCGCTATGCTCGCGTCCTGCTGGCCAGAGTGGATGCCCTCCTCCAGGGGGTTCTTCCAGTCCTCGTCCACGTCGTAGGTGAAGACCAGCACCACGGGCGCGCCAAAGCGCATGGTCGTCAGCTCGTCAAACGCGGCAAGCGCCTCCGGGCTCCGCAGCGCGTGCACGCGCCACGGCTGCAGGTTCTTCGCGGTGGGCGCCACGCGCGCCGCCTCCAGAACCTGGTCGAGCTTGCCCTGCTCTACCGGTCTCTCCGAGTACTTCCTTATGCTGCAGCGCCGAAGCGCCAGATCCGCAAACGCCATGCCCTTCTCCCCTATTCCTCGCTCATCTGCAGCAGGTACACGTCCTCGCGCAGCTCGCCCGCCACGTGCCGGGACACCTGCCCCTCCGCCTGAAGGCGCGCTATCACGTCCAGCTCTATCCTCAGCGCCGTCGCGTCCACGTCGCGGGCGTACTCGCGGGCCTTCGCAAGGTGCTCGCCAAAGCGCGGCGCAAACTCGTGCGTAAGCAGATTGTACGGCAGCGCGTACGCCTCGTCGGAGTCCACGGGCACGTCGCAACCGTAGTTGAGCCAGCTCCACAGCGAGCGCAGCAGCTGCTCGTGCGTGTCCCTGCGGATGCGCGCCGCCTTTGCCCGCCCGGCGTCGCCCTCGGCGATCACCTCGTCAAAGTAGTCCAGGCTCGCGTACTCCAGCTCGATCGCATAGATGCAGGCCTGGCCAAACACGCGCGCGAACTCCTCGTCGTCCGGACGCCCGTCCGGACGCGCCACGCGCGCGGATCGCCGCACGAGCGTCGCCGCGGCCGCGCCCAGCGCGTGCCCGCGCGGCACCACGCCCTCCATGCGCCCCTGGTAGCCAACAAGGTGCCGCACGAAGCGCAGCCAGCGCACGTGTTCCTTCCAGTCCTGCTCGGAGCGGGTCCGCACGTGGCGCGCGTGCAGCCGGTTGAGCGTCTGCGCCTGCCGGCGAAACTCCTCGCGCTCCACGGCGCGGTTCGCGTCCGCCACGTCCGCGTCCTCCAGCCGCTCCGTCGCCATGCGCATCTGGTAGCGGTCGAGCACGAAGCGCACGGCCGGCGCGTGGTCGGCGTCCGGCTCCTCCTCCAGCATGCGCGCGAGCTCCGCCGCGGTCCCCTCAAGCACGGCCATGGTGGCGCGCCTGCGCTCCCGCCCAAGCGAGCCGTCGTCCGCCGGCTGCGGGGCCAGGCGCGGCAGCGCGGCGTCCGCGGCCAGAAGCGTCACGAGGATCACGCCGGCCGCAAGCGTCACCAGAAGGTCGCGTCCCACAAACGGCGCACCGCCCTCCACGGTCACGGGCAGCGTCAGCGCGATGGAGAGCGTCACGGCGCCCTTTGCGCCCGCGACGGTCGTCACCAGCGCGTCGTGCAGCGCAGAACCGCTGCGGCCGCACAGGCTTTCGCCGCGCCTGCGGTGCGCAACCTCAAGCGCGTACACCCACAGCAGCCGGCACAGCATGCTCGTGGCCGCGACGGCCACGATCACGCCCAGCACCTGCGCGGGAACGAGCCCGTCCGCAAGGCCCGGCGCCGCCACGTGCGGCAGCTGCATGCCCAGCAGCACGAAGGCGGTGCCGTTTATAAGGAACGACACGACGGACCACAGCGAGCCGGACACCAGCGACCTGCGCGCCTCGAACGTGGAGTGAAAGCGCGGACGCGACGCAGCCATAACGATGCCGGCGGCCACCACTGCCAGTATCCCACTCACGTGCAGCGCCTCCGCCACCAGGTACACCAGAAACGGCGCCAGCAGCTCGTACAGCGCGTGCGACGTCACGTCCTCCAGGCCAAGGTCCTCCAGCAGCCTGATGACGGCAGAGAGCGCCACCCCAAGCAGCGCGCCCGCCGCGATGCCGCCCGCAAACAGCACCAGAAACGTCCCGGCGGCGCTCGCGAGCGAGAAGGACCCGGTCACCGCGGCCGCGACGGCAAACTGGAACGCGACGACGCCGGACGCGTCGTTTATGAGCGACTCGCCCGAGAGGAGCGTCGTCTGCCGGTCGCTCAGGTTCACGGAGGACTTCAGCGCCGTCACCGCGGCGGCGTCCGTGGGGCCCAGAGCCCCGCCCAGGGCGAACGCCGCGGCAAGCGGGATGCTCGGCACCAGCCAGTGCAGCACGTAACCCACCGCAAGCACGCTCGCCACCACCAGCCCCACCGCGAGCGACAGTATGTCGCCGCGGCTCTGCCACAGGCGGCGCGGGTCCACCTCGCGGGTCTCGTTAAACAGCAGCGGCGCTATGAACAGCACCAGGAAGAGCTCGGACTCCACCCGCGCCTCGCGCACGCCGGGCACCAGCACGGACGCGGCCAGGCCCAAGATCACCTGCAGCACGGGAAGCGAGACCTTCTCCACCACGTGGTCCAGGACCGAGGACAGCCCCACGCACGCAAGCACCACCAAAATGAACTCGAACTGCTCCAAGGGACCTCCCACGCGTTTTGTCGGCATGCCGGAAGAAGGCCGGCCCGACGCCCTGCCGTTGAGGAAACTATATACGAGGCTGGCCGGCGCCCACGCGCACGGCGCAGGTGGTTACGTGTATTGAACGTGAAACCACCATGCGAGGCCGCCCTTTTGGGTACGAACCCCTAGACTGCAACCGACAACAAACCGCCCGGCGCCGCCGGGCCCAAGCGAGGAGGGCACATGCCCCAGTCCAAACCCGTCAAGATCGTGATGCTCACCGGCTACCTGGGCGCCGGCAAGACCACCATGCTCAACAACATCCTGGCAAACGACCAGGGCATCCGCGCCGCCGTGATCGTGAACGACATCGGCGAGGTCAACGTGGACGCAAGCCTCATCAAGGAGGGCGGCCTCAACCAGACCGACAGCCTCATCCCGCTCACGAACGGCTGCATCTGCTGCACGCTTTCCGACGACCTCGCGAAGCAGCTGGGCGGCATCGCGGCCTCCGGCGACTTCGACTACATCATCATCGAGGCGTCCGGCATCTGCGAGCCCATCCCCATCGCCTACACCATCAGCGCGTTCTGCGACCAGTCCAAGTACGAGGGCAACGCCCCGCTCGACCTGGACAACATCGTGGCCGTCGTCGACTGCGTGCGCATGTACGACGAGTTCAACGGCGGCAAGGACCTGCTCGAGGACGACATCGACGAGGACGACATCGAGTCGCTGCTCATCCAGCAGATCGAGTTCTGCTCCACGCTGGTCCTCAACAAGACCGACCTCGTGAACCCCGACCAGATCGCGGAGCTCAAGGCCATCGTCCGCAGCCTGCAGAAGGACGCCGTCATCGTCGAGGCGGAAAACGGCGAGGTCCCCATGGACCAGATTCTCAACACCGGCCGCTTCAGCTTCGAGCGCGCCTACGGCTCGGCCGCGTGGATCGACGCGATGGAGCACCCGGAGGAGCACGAGGACCCGGAGGTCCTGGAGTACGACATCGAGACGTTCGTGTACCACCGCCGCAAGCCGTTTGACGTGGACAAGTTCAACGAGCTGCTGCAGAACTTCCCGGACGAGATCATCCGCACGAAGGGCACGTTCTGGGCGCAGCAGAACCCCGACATGTGCTACGTGTTCGAGCAGGCCGGCCACCAGGTTCGCCTGAACGAGAGCGGCCTCTGGGTCGCCACGGCCCCGGAGGAGGAGTTCAAGCGCATCGTCGCGGAGAGCCCGGAGATCATGGACGGCTGGGACCCCGAGGTGGGCGACCGCGAGAACAAGCTCTGCATCATCGGCCGCCACATGGACAAGGACGACATCGTCGCAAAGCTGGACGCGTGCCTGACGGACTACGTCCCGGAGGACGACGACTACCCCGAGGACGGAGAGTAGCGTGGGCGCCCTCGACACCATGTACCGGCGCGCGAGCGTCAGGCGCTTCACGGGCGAGAAGGTCACGTCGTTCGAGGCGGAGGCTCTTCTCCACGCCGCGATGGCGGCGCCCTCGGCAGGCAACCAGCAGCCGTGGGAGTTCTACCTCGTATCGAGCGAAGACGTCCGCGCGGCCCTCGCGCAGGCCTCGCCGTACGCCGCACCCGCAGCCGGCGCGCCACTCGTGATCGTGCCGTGCTTCAGGCAGAACGTGCGCTTCCCGGAGTGCGCGCCGCTCGACATGGCCGCCGCGGTGCAGAACCTGCTGCTCGAGGCCGTAGACCTGGGGCTGGGCGCCGTGTGGCTCGGCGTCCACCCCGTGCGCGAGCGCGAGGAGAAGGTCGCTGCAGCGCTCGATCTGCCGCAGGACCTCACGCCGTTCTGCATGGTCGCGGTGGGACATCCTGACGGCACGGTCACGCCCCACTGCGCGGAGCGCTACGACGAGAAGCGCATACACGCCGTGTAGGAGGTCCCTCCCACCTTCGCGCGGGCACCGCCCTCACGATCCCCAACCTCAAAGGCCATCCCACGGCTGCGATCCGCGTGGGATGGCCTTCTCTTTTGCATCGTTTCGAAGTCCACGAGGCTTCTTTGGCGCGGCCTACAGCTGAGCCGGCACCAGAACGTCGTAGCGCACGGCCTTTCCCGCAATCTGGTACGCCGGCTTTACCCCGGCCAAGAACGGACCCTTGAGCGGGCGCTTCACGACCACCTTGCGCGGCCGCGCCCCAAGGGCCGCCCGAAGCATGGAAGCCTCGTCCTTCTCGGGCGTCTGCAGCCGCTGCAGCAGCTGGGCCTTCTTCTTTACGGAGGCGCTCTTGCGGCGCTCGGGAAACATGGGGTCAAGCAGCACCACGTCCGGGCGAGCGGAGGCGTCCGCTTCCGCAAGCGCGCGCAGCGCCGCCACGCTGTCGCCGCGAACCAGCGTCATGCGCGCCACAACGGGCGCGAGCTCGGCCACGGCGGCCGCGCGCTCCAGGGCGTCCGCAAGCAGCGCGGCGATCACGGCGTCGTGCTCGTACAGCGTCACATCGAAGCCCGCCGCGGCCAAAAGTAGCGAGTCCTCGCCCATGCCGGCCGTGGCGTCCACGGCGCGCGGGTGGTCGCAGCCACGCACGCGCGCGGCGCGCACCAGCAGCTCGCGGGACACGTTCGCCGGGCGCAGGCGCCTGAGCTCGCGCGTGAAGTCGCCGCACATGGAAAGGCCGTCTGTTGCCACCAGGGTCAGCGCGCCGTCCACGCGCTCGAGCGCAAGGCCGTCCGGAAGGTCGAGCGCCATCGCTACTCCCCCGCCGGCGCGGCCGCGAGCACCGCGCGATACGCCTCTTGGTACGGCACGCCGGCGGCCTCCGCAAGTGCCACAACGGAGTCGTGCTCCGGGTAGGCGCGCTCCGCGCCCGAGGGCAGCGTCACGACCTTGACGCGCGCCGTCCCCAGCGGCGTCCGCACCTCTGCCATGCGACGCGGCAGGGCCGTGCGCTCCACCGGGTGACGGCGCACGCCGATGGTGGTGGTCTGCTCAAACAGGATGCGCTCCATCGTGGGCACCAAATCCTGCGTGCACAGCACCTCCACCTGGTACGCCGGGCGGTTCTTCTTCATGTACACGGGCACGTAGTGGGCCTCGCGCGCGCCGGCCGAGAAGAGCATGCCCAGCGCGTTGCCGAGCGCCTCGCCCGTGCAGTCGTCCACCTCGGTCTCGAGCTTCACGAGCGCTCCCGCACCCGCCGGCGCGCTGCCGCCCGCCGCGTGCGCGGCGTCGCGCGCCTCCAGAAGCATCGCCCGCACCATGCTGCGCGGCTCGTACGCGCGCTTGCCGCAGCCGTAGCCCACGGACCGCACGGCATACGCCGCAGGCAGCGCCCCCGCCGTGCGGGCGGCCGCCGCAATCGCCGCGCCCGTGGGCGTCACGAGCTCGCCCTTTGCGTCGCGCGGCGCAAGCGTCAGGCCGCACGCCGCGGCTATGTTCACCACGGCCGGCACCGGCACGGGCAGCACGCCGTGCTGCGTGCGCACGCGGCCGTGCCCCTCCGCCAGCGGGCCCACCACGACGTCTGCCGGCCCCAGCGAGTCCAGGCACACGGCCGCGGCTACGACGTCCACGATGGAGTCGACGGCGCCCACCTCGTGAAAGTGGACCTCGCTTTCTGGCACGCCGTGCGCCTTCGCCTCCGCCGCAGCCAGGATGTCGAACGTGCGGTGCGCGATGGCGCTCGCGCCCGGCGTCAGGCTGCCGGCGTCCACCACGCGCAGCACGTCCGCGAGCGTGCGATGCTCGTGGTGATGCTCGCCGTGCACGTGCCCGCGCTCGTGCGCGCCGTCCAGGTCGCCGTACAGGTACGCCATATCGTGGTCGTGGTTCTCGTGGGCCGCGTCCAGCACCACGTCGAAGTCGCAGCAGTCTATTCCGTTCGCCACCTTGCGCGTCACGCGGATCTTGTAGCCGTCCAGGGGCAGGCTCGCGAGCGCGGAGCGCATGGCCTTCTCGTCCGCGCCAAGGTCAAGCAGGGCGGCGACAACCATGTCGCCGCTTATGCCGCTTTCGCACTCCAGGTACAGGGTCTGCGCGGCAGGCGCCGTGGCGCCGCGCGGCGCGATGGGAGACTTTGGCATCGCTACCTCCCCACGTGGTTGATGAGGCTGGCCTGGTAGCCGGCCCCAAAGCCGTTATCGATGTTCACGACGGACACGCCGCTTGCGCAGGAGTTGAGCATGCTGAGCAGGGCGGAGACGCCGCCGAGCGACGCGCCGTAGCCCACGCTCGTGGGGCACGCGATCACGGGGCACGCCGCAAGGCCGCCCACCACGCTCGCGAGCGCGCCCTCCATGCCGGCGACGGCCACGATCACGGACGCCCGCTGGATGAGGTCCGCCTGGGCGAGCAGGCGGTGGATGCCCGCGACGCCCACGTCGTAGGCGCGGCGCACCTCGCTGCCCAGCATCGTTGCCGTGAGGGCCGCCTCCTCCGCGCAGTAGAGGTCGCTGGTGCCGGCGCACGCCACGAGCACGTAACCGTGGCCGCTGGGCGCCGGCGGATCGCCCCACGTGCCCATGTGCGCGACCTCGTGGTAGCGGTAGCCCGTCACCATCCGCAGCCCCTGCGCCATGAGGAGCGCGCGCAGGTCGTCACTCTTATGCGGGTCCAAGCGCGTCACGATAACGCGCTTTTGCCCGGAGCGCACGAGCTCGCGCATGATGCCCGCGATCTGCCCCGCCGTCTTGCCGGCGCCGTAGATCACCTCGGACACGCCCTGGCGCACGCCGCGGCCCACGTCTGGCTTCGCAAAGCCCAGGTCCCGGAACCCGGGGCCCGCCAGCTGCGCCTCGCCCAGGCGCGCGCACGCGTCGTCCACGGACAGACCGCCCGCCGCCACGGCCGCAAGCAGCGACCTCAGCTCTCCTCGCTCCAAAAAGCCACCTCTTCGTCGATGTCGTCGCGTCCCATGATAGCCCTTGGGGCCCGCGGGCGGCGCCGCGCGGGGGGCGGCATCGGCCGCGGCGGAGGCACTTCTCGCCCGATGGGAACACGCCCGACGGGAACACGCCCGACGGGAGCCCCCCTAGCGGAAGCTCTTCATATATATGGATGCGATGTCCTCGTCCGTCGTGGGGGCGGGGTCTGCCATGAAGAGCCTGGCCATGGTCTCGCGCGCGGTGCGGGCAAGCAGCAGGGCCTCCTCGTGCGTGCCCGCAAAGCCGTAGTCGCTCATGCGCAGGCCGTCCACACCGCACGCCACCTGCAGGTCGTGCAGGGCGTCCACAAGCTCCTCCGGGCGCGTGGCGTCCGGGCGGCCCAGGGCGCGGGCCATCGCCACCATGCGTTCGTCGCACACGTGGCGCTCGGCCCAGTAGCCAAAGTACGCCAGGCTCAGCATGGTGAGGCCGGCACCGTGCGGAAGCTCCGGGTGGTAGGCGCTCATGGCGTGCTCCATGGAGTGCTGCGAGCAGTTGGACGAGACCACCATGGAGTAGCCGCCCATGGTGTTGGCGTACGCCACGTGCGTGCGCGCCTCGAGGTTTGCGCCGTCGCGCACGGCCGCGGGCAGCCACGCGCCGATGCTCTTGATGGCCTCGAGCTGCACCATCTGGCCAAACAGGTTGGTCTTGGTGCTGATGTAACCCTCCATGTTGTGGAACAGCGCGTCGAAGCCCTGGTACGCCGTGAACTTGGGCGGCACGCTCAGCATGAGCTCAGGGTCGACTACCGCGATTCTGGCGAAGTTGTCCGGCGAGCCGATGCCGATCTTCTCGTGCGTGTCGAGCTTTGACACCACGCCGATGGCGTCGACCTCTGACCCCGTGCCCGCCGTGGTGGTGATGGCGACCCACGGCAGGCAGGGCCGCTTGAGCGGCAGGTGCCGGCCGGTGCTTCCCGTGGCGTAGTCCCACAGGTCGCTGGACGGCTGCGGTGCAAGGAGCGCCATCACCTTTGCCGCGTCCATCACCGATCCGCCGCCGAGCGCCACCACGAAGTCCACCTGGCACTTGCGGGCGAGCTCCGCGCCCTCCTCCACGATCTGCTTCGTGGGGTTCGCGCCGACGCGGTCGAACAGCACCGTCTTCACGCCGGCCTGCGTGAGCTCATGCGCCGTGCGGTCGAGGTAGCCGTTCGCGCGCGTGGAGCGGCCGTTGGATATGACGAGCATGGCCGTCTTGCCCGGCATGGTCTGCTCGTGCAGGTGAGCGAGCTGGCCGGGGCCAAACAGGACGCGGGTGGGTGCATAGAGGCTAAAGCTGTCCAGGGGCATGGCGTCAGGTCCTTCCTTGCGTGTGCGGGGCCGCGCCCGGTGCGCCGGCGAGGCGCGGGCGCGTCTTTTGCGGCCATTCTAGGCGCGCGTGGTTGCGTAAGGCGACACGCAAGGTTTCTGGCAGCTTGTTGTGGTGTTTCGAGTTGTGACTCGAGGACGGCGCTGCCAAGGCCGCTGGCCACGCGCCTCCGTGGCACACGCGATCGCATATCGCGTTATGCGATGGGCAGCAAAACGCTCCTACCTGCGCAAACGCAAATCGACCCCACGTCGCATAACGCGATATGCGAAATGGGGTCGGCCGGAAGTGGGGTCGGCCGGTGCGCCGCCCCGGCACGGCACTAGCGTGGCTCGACGTCGAACGCGGACGCGGGCACCAGGTTCCTGAGCGCGGCGCCCGTGCACAGCGCGCTCAGGTTGTCGCAGCAGATGGCGCAGATGTTGTCCTCCGTCTGGCGGTGGCGGCCGAACGAGCCGCCGGACACGTGCGGCGTGATGGCGCAGCGGGGCTCCGCCCAGAGCGGGTGGTCCGCGGGCAGCGGCTCCGGCGACGTGACGTCAAGCGCGGCGCCGCGGATGCCCCCGGCCGCGAGCACGCCGGCAAGGGCGTCGCAGTCGACGAAGTTGCCGCGGCCCACGTTCACGAGCACGGCGCCCGGGCGCATCAGGCGCAGGCGACGCCCGTCCAGCCAGCCTGCCGTGGCGTCGTTGTTGGGAAGCGCGCCCACCACCACGTCGGCCCTCGCGAGCTCCCCCTCGGCCGCGTCGAGCGTGACCAGGCGGTCGAAGCCCGGACGCGGGCGCGACGCGTCGCGGCAGACGCCGGTGACCTCGCAGTCGAAGCCGCGCAGGCGCCGCGCGACCCAGCCGCCGATGTTCCCCGCGCCAAACACGAGGACGCGGGCGCCGTCAAGCGAGCCGACGGGCCCAAGGTCGCGCCAGCGGTGCAGGCGCTGCTCGTCGCGGTACGCCGGCAGGTTCTGCATGAGGCCAAGCACCTGCGCCACGACGTACTGCGATATGAGCTGGCCAAAGCCGCCGACGGCACAGCACAGGCTCACGCCGGCCGGAAAGGCGACGTCGCTCCTGGTGTACTTCTCCGTCCCGGCCCACGTCATCTGCACCAGGCGCAGGCGCGAGCCGGCGTCCGCCGCGCGGCGCAGCAGGGCGGGCGCGGGCTCGCCTATCACGACGTCCGCCCGCACGAGGGCTTCCACCAGCGCGTCGTCCGAAAGGTCGTAGCGGCCGGAGCAGGCGGCCGTCGGCGTGGACGCGTCCGCCGGGCCGTGGCGCTCCACCGTCCAGCCGGGACCCGCCGCGCGCCTAAGCGCCGCGACGTGCTCGTCGCAAAACGGTACGAGGACCAGCAGGCTTGGCATGGCGGCTCCTTACGACATGGGCGAGAAGGACGCGGGCGGCGCGGCCGCCAGGCGCCCCTAGAACGTGACGTTTCCAAACTCGGACAGCTTGAGCTCGGGGTTGCGCTCCTCCGCCCAGTTCACGTTGAACTCGTTCGTGAACAGCAGCAGGCGGCCGCCGCGCATGTCCTCCACGCGACCGGTGTCGCGCGAGAGGTTCAGGCTCGCCATGTCCAGCTCGTCCGGCTTGTTCATGATCCAGCGGATCTCGTGGTACGGCAGCGGGTGGCGGCTCACGGCGACGCCGTACTCGCTCTTCAGGCGGCGCTCCAGCACGTCGAGCTGCAGCACGCCCACCACGCCGACGATCACGCTCTCCATTCCCATGCCAAGCTCGCGGAAGATCTGGATGGCGCCCTCCTGGGCAAGCTCCTCCACGCCCTTGATGAACTGCTTGCGCTTGAGGGTGTCGACCTGCGTGATGCGCGCGAAGTGCTCCGGCGCGAACGTGGGGATCTGGGGAAACTGCACGTGGGGCTTCCCGGCGCACACGGTGTCACCGATGGAGAAGATGCCCGGGTCGAACAGGCCCACGATGTCGCCGGCGTACGCCTCGTCCACGATGGCGCGGTCGTCCGCCATCATCGAGGTGCCGGTCGCGAGCTTGATGGTGCGGTCGCCCTGCACGTGGTAGGCGCTCATGCCGCGCTCGAACTTGCCAGAGCAGATGCGCACGAACGCGATGCGGTCGCGGTGGTGGCGGTCCATGTTCGCCTGGATCTTGAACACGAAGCCGCTGAACTCGGGCCGGGAGGGCTCGACCTTCTCGCCCGTAAGGACGTCCGTGTACGCCAGGGGCTCCGGCGCAAGGCGCAGGAAGTCCTTCAGGAACGGCTCCACGCCAAAGTTCGTGAGCGCCGACCCAAAGAACACGGGCGTCAGGCGGCCGGTGCGGACGGCCTCGAGGTCGAACTCGTTGTCGGCACCGTCCAAGAGCTCGATGTCGTCCATCAGGGTGCGGTGGTTCTCCTCGCCGATGAGCTCGTCCAGCGCGGGATCGCCCAGCTCGGCCTCGATCTCGCTCACCTTCTTCGTGGCGTTGGCGTGGCCGTCGCCCTCGAACGCGATCACGCGGCGAGAGTTGCGGTCGAACACGCCGCGGAAGTTGCGGCCGCTGCCGATGGGCCAGTTCATGGGGTACGTGCCAATGCCCAGCACCGTCTCGATCTCCTCCGTGAGGTCGAAGGGGTCGCGGGTGTCGTGGTCCAGCTTGTTTATGAACGTGAAGATGGGGATGTGGCGCAGCGTGCAGACCTTGAAGAGCTTCTTCGTCTGGGCCTCGACGCCCTTTGCGCCGTCGATCACCATGACCGCGGCGTCCGCCGCCATGAGCGTGCGGTACGTGTCCTCAGAGAAGTCCTGGTGGCCGGGGGTGTCAAGAATGTTCACGCACTTGCCCTCGTACGTGAACTGCAGCACGGACGACGTGACCGAGATGCCGCGCTCCTTCTCGATGTCCATCCAGTCGGACACGGCGTGGCGCGCGCTCGCCTTGCCCTTCACCGAGCCTGCGGTCTGGATGCTGCCGGTGTACAGCAGCAGCTTCTCGGTGAGGGTGGTCTTGCCCGCGTCGGGGTGACTGATGATGGCGAACGTTCGCCGCGATGCGATCTGGTCGGACAGGCTTGGCATGCATTCTCCTTAGATGGCGTAACCATCGTATTGTACGAGAAGAGCCGCCCCCGCCGCCCGAAAGCCGGGCCTCTCACAATGACGGCACGTTGCCGCGGCCGCGCGTACGCGCCGCGTGCAGCGCGAGCCCCACGGCGAGCCCCGCCGCGGCCGGCACCACCCAGCCAAAGCCCCATGCCGCCAGGGGCAGCGCCGCGGCGGCGTGCGCCATCGCCCGCACGACGGGAGTCGCCGCAAGCGCCGCGGGGGCCGAGCCCGCCGCGCCCAGGACCGCCGCCGGCAGCGTCAGGCCCTCAGCCCACGCAAGCACCACGCGGTCGTACCCAAACGCCCCGCCCGCAAGCGCCAGGGCTATGAGCACGATGGCAAGGGGGTACATCACGTCGAGCACGGGCAGAGACCATGCGATGAGCGCGTCGAGACCGCCGTTTGCCAGCGCAAACGACGCAATCGTGAACGCAACCGCCCATCCGCGGTACGTCACCCTCCCGCCAAACATCCCCACGAACGTCTGCGAGCAGCTCGTCACCAGGCCCACCGCCGTCTTCAGGCACGCCACGGTCACGGTCGCCGCAAGCACCACCAGGCCCACGTTCCCCAGGTACAGGCGCGCTATCTGCGCAAACGCGATGCCGCCGTTGCTGGATGCCGCAAGCGCGCCCCTGCTCTGGGTGCCGACGACGGTCACGAGCGCGTACACCACCGCCATGATGAGGCCGCTTCCCACGCCAGAGGCGATCGTGCCCCGCGCGACGTCCGCCGGCTCGCTCACGCCAAGGTCGCGCACGACTCCCACCACCACGATGCCAAACGCCAGCCCCGCGAGCGCGTCCATCGTGTTGTAGCCCTCGAGCAGCCCCGTCGCGAACGGCGACCCCGCGTACGCCCCCTGTGGCGCGACGTCCGCCACGCGCGCGGACGGCGCTGCAAGCGCCGCTGCCACCAGCACGCCCAGAAACACCAGGAACCCCGGCGTCAGCACCTTGCCCACCCACGTCAGGATCTTTCCCGGCCTGAGCGACAGCGCAAGCACCACGGCAAAGAACGCGAGCGAGAAGAGCAGGAGCCACGGGCCGTGCGCACCCTTGGGAAGCGACTGCCCGATGCCCACGGTGTACGCCACCGTGGCGCAGCGCGGTATGGCAAACAGGGGGCCGATCGTGAGGTACAGCACGCAGGTGAACGCGAGCCCGAAGCGCCGGCCCACGCGCGAGCTCAGGTCCAAGAGGCCCTTCGAGCGGCTGGCGCCTAGCGCCGCGACGCCAAGTATGGGGAGCCCCACGCCGGTGACGAGGAACCCCAGCAGCGCCCACCACACATTCCTGCCCGCAAGCTGACCCATGTGGATGGGAAATATGAGGTTTCCCGCCCCAAAGAAGAGCCCGAAGAGCATGCTCGAGACGGCGACCCCATCGCGCACGCCCAGCCTTTTGCCATCACCCATGAAACCACCGCAATCCCGGGGACTCGCCCTCGCCCACTACCGCTCGTTGCCCCACCGATACTCGTTGCCCCACCGCTCCGGAGGGGCGAACTCCAAGGGCACATGATACGGCTCCCGCGACTCATCGCGCAGGAGGAAAGCGAGTTTGCGTCAGACCGCCTGGGATTGGTACGCGTCGGCGCCCGGTACACTTCCGCCGCGAGTTTGCATGGGGTCCGCAAACTCGGGCGCCACGAGTACGGGCGGCGTCCGTTGCTTGTACACATCGGCCGCGAGTTTGCACGCCCGCACGAAAATCGGGCCAGGTGAGTACGCTGGCGATAGGCGCCGGTACACACCTACGCCGAGTTTGCAGCGGGTCCGCAAACTCGGGCCTCACGAGCACGGGCGGCACCCAGCGCCGGTACACACCTGCGCCGAGTTTGCACGCCCGCACGAAACTCGGGCCAGGCGGGTACTGGGGAGCGCCTTGGCGGTACACGCCTGCCCCCAGTTCGCGGGCGGCCTGCAAACTCGGCCCTCGTGTGTACGGGAGGCACGTCCCGCCGGTACACGTGAGGCCGGAACGCACGGGATCCCGCAAACTCGTGGCCGACGTGTGCCATAAGAAATCTAACCATTGCAGGAACTCGCTGACGTGTACCGGAAAATGCAAACTCGGGTCAGACGTGTACCATGAGGAATTAGTCCAATTCCACATAACATGAGGTAGATGAACTGTGCAATCAAAGTCTTAACGAACTACTCGGTACACGTCTGACAGTTCCTGACATGGTTCAACTAGTGATGGTACTCGTCTGGCCCGAGTTTGCGGCTTCTTGCCAAAAGCGCGCCCATGTGTACCCGCCCCGTACACATGGGCGCCCAGTTTGCGGGGACCCTGCAAACTGGGCCGCGAAGTGTACCCGGCCCGGTACACGTCTGCCCCGAGCTTGCACGGACCCGTGAAACTCGGCCTCGACGTGTACGGGCGTGTCAACTCGGGGCTCACGTGTACCGGCCGCCGGCAGCACCAGCACCGACGCCGCACCCGCACGCCGCCGTCCACGCCCTACCCCGCCAGAGACAGCTCGTTCACGGCGTCACCGGGCTTGCGCCCATCCAGCGCCTCAAGTGCGTTTCTCAGGGCGCGCGTGCGCATCTCGGTGTACGAGTCGGACGAGTGGTACGCGCAATGCGGGGTCACTATGCAGTTGTCCAGCCCCACCAGCGGACTCTTCGCGTTCGTCTCGTCGCGCTTCACGTCCACGGCGGCCGCCCGGATCGTGCCGTCCGTCAGCGCCTGCGCCAGGTCCTCCTCCACCACGCAGCCGCCGCGAGACGTGTTCACCAAAAACGCGGTCGGCTTCATCAGACGCAGCGTCCGCGTGCAGATGATGTCGCGCGTCGCGCCCACCAGCGGGCAGTGCAGGCTCACGACGTCGCTCTTCTCCAGAAGCTCGTCAAGGCTCTCCGCCTTCGTCACGCCATGGCTGGCGAGAAACGCCGGCGACTTCGTTGGGGCGTACGCCATGACTTCCATCCCTATCGACTTCAGCATGGGCGTGAGCGCCTGCGCGATGGAGCCGAAGAACACGAGCCCGGCCGTCTGGCCCTGCGGCCGGGGCGCGTCGTAGCCGGCCATGTCGTCCCACACGCCGTCGCGCACCTGCCGATCAAACCACGTGATCTTCTTGTACAGGTCCACGACGAGCCCCAGCGTGTGCAGGGCGACGTCGTACGTGCAGTAGTCCGGCACGTTCGTGACCCAGCAGCCGTGCGCCGTCGCCGCCGCGTCGTCTATGTTGTCGTGGCCTATGGCCATCATGCTCACGCACCTCAGCTGGGGCGCCGCCTCGAACGTGCGGGCGTCCGCCTTGCCCCACTCGATCACGAGCGCGTCCGCGCCTGAAAGCGACCCGCGCGCGGGGCGCCCGGCGTTGTCGGAGTCGACCTCGTACACCTCGACGTCTTCCCTGCCCAGCTCCCCCAGCATCCTGCGCTCGAGGTCCAGCGGGACCGCGCTTCCCAGATATGCGATGCGTGGCATGATGGCCTCCTTGCATGGCTTGAACCGGCACCCAGCTCAGCACCCGTCTTGGCACCCGTCTCGGCGCCCGCACCGGCGCGCGGGCGTCGGCGCCCGTCTAGTACCCCAGCTCGCTCATGGAGCGGTCCAGGATTCCCACACCCTCGTCCAGCTCGTCCGTCGTGACGTTCAGGCGAGTGGCGAAGCGCATGCCGTTGCCGTGGACGCCGCAGTTGAGGGTGATCATGTGGTTCTTCAGGCACTGCGCCTTCACGGTCGTCCAGATCTCCGGGGCGGGGCTTCCGTCCTCGGGGTGGTCGAACTCGATGGCGCGCATCAGGCCGATGCCGCGCACGTCGCCCACCACGGGGTGGGCCTTCTGCAGCTCCTCCAGCTTGCCGGCAAGGTAGGCGCCCTTCTCGTTCACGTTCTTTAGGATGTGCTGCTCCTCCATCTGGTCCAGGACCGCAAGGCCGGCGGCCGCGGCCACGGGGTTTCCGCCAAAGGTGCCGCCGTGCATGCCGGGCAGCCACTTGGCCATGATCTTCTCGGTAGAGACGATGGCGCTCATGGGCATGCCGCCCGCGATGGCCTTGCCCAGGTTCATGACGTCGGGCGTCACGCCAAAGTTCTGGCCGGCCCACATCTTGCCCGTGCGGCCGTAACCGCTCTGGATCTCGTCGAAGATCAGCAGGATGCCGTACTTGTCGCAGATCTCGCGAACGCCCTGCACAAAGCTCGCGGGCGGCACGAAGTAGCCGCCCTCGCCCTGCACCGGCTCCATGATGATGGCCGCGACCTCGGTGGGCTCCACCAGGTAGTCAAACAGCTGCTGCAGCTCGTCCAGGCAGAACTTGGAGCGCTCTTCCGCGTCCATGCCCTTGGGGCACAGGTCCTTCTGGGGGTAGGTCGGGAAGTACACCCCCGGCAGCCCCGGCTGGTACGACTCGCGGTAGTGCGCGGCGGAGCCGGTGACGGAGAGCGCGCCCCACGTGCGTCCGTGGAACGAGCCCTTGAACGCGATGATGCACGGCCTGCGCGTGTAGGCGCGTGCCAGCTTAAGCGAGCCGTCCGTCGCCTCCGCGCCGCCGTTGGCAAACAGCGTGCAGCCAAGGTCGCCGGGCGCCGCCTGGGCTATGCGCTCCGCCAGCTCGAGCGTGGTGGGAAAGTTCACCATGTTGAAGCTGCCGTTAATGAGCCTGTCCACCTGCTCGTGGATCGCGGCGCGCACGTGAGGGTCGTTGTGGCCGAGCGCGTTCACGGCGATGCCCTGGACAAAGTCCAGGTACTTCTCGCCGTTGACGTCGTACATGTAGCTTCCCTCGCCGTGGTCGATCACGAGGTCCGTGCTCTTTGCGAGCGCCGGGCTCAGGTAGCGCTTGTAGTCTTCGTAACGCATGGGCATGACGTGCTCCTCTCCGTAAGACCATGGGCCCACTGTAGTGCGCGCACGTTGAGCCACGGTTTATGCATGGTTACGGAAGGGGCGCCAAACGTCGCTCGCCTCGTTTCCCCAACGTTGCGGGTTTGTGTTGCGCCACGCGCAGCCTCGCGCGCGGGTGCGGCCACAGGCGCGCTCGGCCGTATAATGCAGGGACGTCAGGCCCGCGCCACGGGAGCGCGGCACGCGCGAGGGAGCCACATGCACGTAGACAGAGACCGGGCGGCGCACGCGTTCGAGCGCTACGTCGCGCGCTTCGACCCGCAGGACCCCAAGATCGCGCTCAAGATCGAGCACACCTGGCGCGTGGCGGACCTTGCCGAGAAGATCGCGCGCTCGGTGCCGGAAGGCGCGTCCCAGGATTACGTCGACCTTGCGTGGCTGCTGGGGCTCTTGCACGACGTGGGCCGCTTCGAGCAGGTCAGGCGCTACGGCACGTTCAGCGACGCTGCCTCGACCAGCCACGCCGCGCTCGGCGCGCGCGTGCTGTTCGACGGCCTGGACGGCGCTGCGCCCACCATCCGAGACTACGTGGCCGCGCCGGACGCGGACGGGCTCATCCGCACCGCCGTCGCGCTGCACAGCTCGTGGCGGCTGCCAAAAGACCTGGACGCGCGAACGCGTCGCCTGTGCGAGCTTCTGCGCGACGCGGACAAGATAGACATCCTGAAGGTTAACTGTACCTGCCCCGTTGAGGACATCTACGGCTTTCCGGAGCGGACGCTGCTGGAAAGCAAGCTTTCAAACGAGGCCGCGTCCTGGTTCTGGCGCCACTCCACCATCCCGCGCGCCGCGCGCAGGTATCCGGCAGACATCCTCCTGGGCCACGTCTGCTTTACGTGGGAGATGGCGTACCCCCAGAGCCTGGCCATCACGGCAGAGCAGGGCTGCGTGTTCCGGATGATGGAGCGGCCGTTTGTCCGCGACGACACGCGCGAGGAGTTCGCGCGCATGGAGCGGCACCTGCGCGCATGGATGGAGGGGCGGCTGGCCTGAACGCGGCGCTTCTCGCCCGCCGGACATCCGCCGGGCGAGAAGCGCGCGGTACCATCGCTGATGCAAAAGCGTTGCCGCGGCAACGGACGCGCATCCCGGCACTTGGTTACGCTGTGCCCGTAGAGACAACGGGCGCGACGTCTGTCCGGCATCGACACGGCTTGCCAAGTGCAGCATGCCGGTGGGCGGCAAGCGGGCGGCGCGCCGGAAACGGAGGCACCACATGAGGGAGACGGCCGGAAGGACGTTCAGCATAGCGGCGGAGCACCCTGCGACACCGGGCTGCACCACGTCGTTTGGAGTGCACGAGGGCAAGGGGCTTGCCGTAAGCTACTTCTCGCTCGCAGCCGGGACGGACATCAGCGCAGAGACCCACCCCCAGCACAAGCTGCTTGTGGTGGCGGGCGGCAGCGTCGACGTGGACGCCGGCGACGGCGCGCGCCACGTGGCAGCGGGCGAGTCCATCTTTGTGCCCGCAGGCGCCACGGTGGGCATGTCCACGCAGGAAGGCTGCACGTACACGGAGCTCAACATGGAAAGGAAGACCATCATGAACCAGGCGGTAAAGGCGGGCGACGTGTTTGCCCTCGCGGACCTCGTTCCCTACCAGGACGGGACCATCGTGAACATGGACGTCGCCCACAACGACGGCATGAAGCTCGCGCTCATGAGCTTCGACGCCGGCTGCGGGCTCTCTGAGCACTCCGCCCCCGGCGAGGCGCTCGTGTTCGCGCTCGACGGCGAGGGCGTCATTGGCTACGAGGGCCAGGAGCACACGATCCACGCGGGAGAGAACTTCAAGTTCGACAAGAACGGTCGCCACTTCGTGCGCGCGGACAAGCGCTTCAAGATGGCGCTGCTGCTCACGCTGGAGTAGGTCCGGCGCCGCGCGCCGCGGCCTGCGCGCACGTAGCGTGCAAGGAGCGTCGCGCTTCTCGCCCGGAGGGACGCGCGGAAGCGCCTATCATGTGTCGTTGGAAACCAACCGCCGCCCGACGCCCCGCGCGCCGGGCGGCCGCGCATGAGGGGGCGCCACATGGAGACGTTTGACGAGCTGTACTACACCGATCCCTACGCACGCGAGTTCGACGCGCGCGTGACGTCGTGCGAGCCCGCGGAGGGCGGGTTCGCCATTGCGCTGGACGCGACGGCGTTCTATCCCACAGGCGGCGGGCAGCCCGGCGACCGCGGCACGCTGGTACCCGCAGACGCGCCGGCACCCGCACCCGCGGCGGCGCAGGGCACGCCGGAGGGCGAGCCCACTGCCACGGAGGCCCCCGGCACCGTCCACGTGCGCGAGGCCGTGCCCGGCGCGGAGCCCGGCACCGTGCTCCACCTGACGGACGCGCCGCTTGCCGTGGGCACCCGCGTCCACGGCGCGCTCGACTGGACGTGGCGCCGCGACAACATGGAAGCCCACACGGGCGAGCACATCGTATCCGGCATCGTGCACGCGCTCTTTGGCTACGACAACGTGGGCTTCCACATGGGCGAGAAGTGCATCGAGGTCGACTTCGACGGCATCCTCACGCCGGAGCAGGCCCTGGACGTTGAGCGCCGCGCAAACCAGGCCGTGCGCGACGACGTGCCCGTGCGCGCGCTCCTGCCCACGCCGGAGCAGCTGGACGCGATGGACTATCGCAGCAAGAAGGACCACGACGGGCAGATCCGCGTGGTGGTGATCGACGGCGTGGACTCCTGCGCGTGCTGCGGCACCCACGTGGCGACGACCGGCCAGGTGGGCCTGGTCAAGATCCTGCGCGTGGGCACCAAAAAGAAGAAGACCCGCATCGAGCTTCTGTGCGGGCGGCGCGCGCTCGAGGCGTGCGAGGACCTCACGGGGCGCCTGCGCGACACGAGCAACTTCCTCTCCGTCGCGGACGAGGACGTGCCCGACGCCGTGCGGCGCCTCTCGGGCGAGAAGGACGAGCTGAAGCACCTGCTGAAGCAGGCCAACCGCAAGATCATCGACCAGGAGGTCGCGTCCTTCTCGCCCACGGGGGCGCTCCTGACGTGCTACCGCGACGGCCTCGACGTGGACGAGCTGCGCTACCTGTGCGAGCGCGCGCTGGAGCGGACGGAGGCCACCACGTGCGCCGCGCTCTCGCCCGCGGCCGGCGGCGACGGACGCATCGCGTACGTGCTCGCGAGCGAGGACGCGGACCTGCGAGCCGCGTGCAAGCAGCTGAACGGCCGCCTGGGCGGGCGCGGCGGCGGCAAGCCCCACATGGTGCAGGGCAGCTGGGCCGCCACGCGCGAGGAGGCGGAGGCCGCCATCGCGGAGCTGCTGGGCTAGGCGCGCCGCGGCTGGCGCCTCTAGCGCGCGTCCGCCGGGAACACGATGCCCGCGGACTCGCGGGCCCGCGTCTGCACCCTGCTCACCGCCAGGCCGAGCTCCGCCATGCGCCAGCAGTCCTCGAGGCCCTTCTCGCCGTCCTCGGCAAACGCGCGCAGCGCCTCGAACTCGCCCCGGTACTGGTCCTGCTCCGGCGGAACGTACGTCTGGACGGAGCCGTCGTGCAGGCGAAGCTCCACCGTGCCCAGGCCGTTGGGCTTGCCGTCCACGCGGATGTAGCCCGCGGTGCCCTGCACTATCTGGTAGCTGGGCGCGTCGCAGTCCTTTGCCGCGATGGACGCCGCCTTGAAGTCGCCGTAGTCCAGAAGGGCAACGCCGGACGTGTCGATGCCGCGCTCCACGTTCGCCGCGTACGTGACGTCCCGCGGCTCGCCGAACATGCGGCACAGCCACGACACGCAGTAGTGGCCCAGGTCCATGAGCGCGCCGCCGGAGTGCGCCGGGTCGAACGCCGGGGCAATGTCGCCGCGCCTGAAGCGGTCGTAGCGGCTGGAGTACTGGCTGTAGTTCGCCACGGCCAGCCTCACGTCGCCCACAAGCGGCAGCCACTCCGCCACCTTGCGCGTGGTGGGCAGGTAGAACGTGGTGGTGGCGTCAAACAGCAGGAGGCCGCGCTCGCGCGCCAGGTCCAGGATCTGCTGCGCCTCCCCGCTGTTCGAGGCCATCGGCTTCTCTAGGATCACGTGCTTGCCGGCCCTAAGCGCGCGCATGGCGTAGTCGTGGTGAAGGTCGTTGGGGACCCCCAGGTACACGGCGTCCACGTCCTCGCGCGCGAGCACGGCGTCGTAGTCGCAGCCCGCGCGGGCGCCAAGCGGCCCCGCAAGCTCCTTCGCCTTCGCAAGCGAGCGCGGCGTCGACACCACGTCCGTCACCGTGTAGCCCCACCGCGCGATCTTGGGCGCCACCAGCGTGCTTATGAAACCCGTACCGACTACCGCGACCCTCATGCGTGCCTCCCCGTCCGGAGCGTCTCCTGCCGATGCCGTCGATTCTACGCCATGCAGGCCGGGGTTTTGCGCGTGCCCTCGACCGGGGGCGCGGCCCTTCTCGCCAGGCGCCCCGCGCGGTTTCGGCGGGGTCCGCGCGGCCGCGCGCGGGATTTTCCCGGCGGCAAAACGGGCATACTCCGTGGCAGGGCACACGTTACTTGGAGGCATCATGGAACTGAGAGAGGCACTGAACCGCCGTCGGTCCATCCGCAGCTACACGGGCGAGCTTGCAGACCCGGACCAGCTGGAGGCGATCTTCGCGGCCGCGTACGAGGCGCCCGTGGGCATGGGCAGGTACGAGGGCATACACCTGACCGTCGTCACGCGGCCCGGCCTGCTTGCGGCCATCGACGCCGCGGCGGCGCGCATGTTTGGCAACCCGGACGCGCACCCGCTGTACGGCGCGCCCATGCTGGTGGTGGTCTCGAGCGACGCGGAGGGCAACGTCGCGAGCGCGAACGCGGCGGCCGTGATCCAGAACATGTCGCTCGCGGCCGTGGACCAGGGCGTCGGCAGCTGCTACATCTATGGGGCGACGCGCGCTGGCGCAGGACGCAGACCTCCTGGCCCAGCTCGACCTGCCGGAGGGCTTCGCGCCGCTGGGCTCCATCGTCCTGGGCAAGACGGACGAGAAGTACGGTCCGCGCCAGGTGCCGGCCGACCACCACTTCGCGCAGAACGACGTGGCGTAGGCCCGGGCGCGCGGCGGGGTGCCGCATCCGGGCCGAGCAGGACGTCCCGAAGCGGGTGAGGCTGGGCTGACAACGCAAAGGCGCCAGCCACCCATAACGGATGGCTGGCACCCCTTGCGTTTACCACTTCAATCGACAGGCTACGCCACCTGGCGCCGCAGCCGCATGTCCTACCCCGCGTGTCCTACCAGGACAGCAGCTCGTAGCCCGTGTCCGTCACGACGAGCTGGACCTCCCACTGCGCGGAGTCGCTGCCGTCGACCGTGCGCACGACCCAGCCGTTGCCGCGGTCGATGTAGATGTCCGGGTCGCCCGCGTTCACCATGGGCTCGATGGTGAAGCACATGCCCGGCATGAGGATGGGGCCCGTGCCCGCCTCGCTCGTGAAGCTCACGAACGGGTCCTCGTGGAACTCGCAGCCGATGCCGTGGCCGCCGTACTCCTCCACGACGGAGAAGCCCGCGTCCAGCGCGACCTGGTGGACGGCGGCGCCCACGTCTCCCAGGTGACCCCACGGCTTCACGGCGGCAAGGCCCGCCTTGACGGACTCGTGGCACACGTCCACAAGACGCTTGCGCTCCGGGCTCACCTCGCCGATGCAGTACATGCGGCTGGAGTCCGAGAAATACCCGCCCTTTATGGTCGACATGTCCACGTTGATGATGTCGCCGTCCCTCAGCACGGCGTTCTCGTCCGGAAAGCCGTGGCAGACGACGTCGTTTATGGAGGTGCACACGCTGAACGGGTACCCCTCGAAGTTGAGGTCGGCGGAGACGGCGTCGTGGGCGGAGAGGTACTCCTCCACCCAGCGGTTGATGTCCATGGTCGTGGTGCCGGCGCAGATGTGCTCGCCCACGTAGTCGAGCACGCCCATGTTCACCGCGGCCGAGGCCTTGATGCCCTCGACGTCCGCAGCCGTCTTGATGAGCGAGCGCGGGAGGACCTCCTCGCCCGTGTGGTACAGCTGGTCGAGGCGGTCGTCCTCCGCCGCGTGGCACTTCTTGTACTTCCTGCCGCTGCCGCACCAGCAGGCATCGTTGCGTCCGGGGACCGGAAGCTTGTCATACATGAGGAGTCTCCTTATAAGGCCGTGCGTTTTTCTCAACCTCACAATAGCGGTTAGGCAGAATCACTGCTCGCGAAAGACGATCCTGCCCGTCTTCGGGTCCATCTCGTCCACGATCGCCAGCGACCGGAGGTCGTACCCGCGCTCGCGGAGCCTCCTGCCGCCCGGCTGGAAGCCCTTCTCGATCGCGATGCCGATACCGGTGACCGAGACTCCCGCCGCGTCGCAGATCTCGAGCAGGCCGTCGAGGGCGCAGCCGTTTGCGAGGAAGTCGTCTATCACGAGCACGTGCTCGCCTGGGATGAGGAAGCGCTTCGCCACGATCACGTGGTAGTCGCGGCCATGCGTGTACGAGTGGATCTGCGTGCGGTACTGCGAGCCGTCGAGGTTGATGGACTCCGTCTTGCGCGCGAAGACCACGGGCACGTTGCCGAAGTGACGGGCGGCGACGCAGGCGATGCCGATGCCCGAGGCCTCGATCGTCAGGATCTTGTCGACCGGCTTGCCGGCAAACAGGCGCGCCCACTCCGCGCCCATGTGGTCGTACAGGGCGACGTCGCACTTGTGGTTCAGGAAGCTGTCGACCTTGAGCACCTCGCCCTCGCGGACAATGCCCTCCTGGATGATGCGCTCCTCTAGTTCCCTCATGAGTTCCTCCCGTTACATGTACCTGTCGAGCAGGGCGTCGACTTCTGCGTAGCGCCTGACGCGCGGGTGGCGCTGGAGCCTGCCGCGCAGCGCGACCATGCGCACGTCGCGCAGGGCCGACAGATCCTCGAGCGGGTTGGAGCCGACCACCAGGAGGTCCGCGCTCTTGCCGGGCTCGAGGCTTCCCGTCACGTCCGACACGCCCGCGATCGCGGCGTTGCCGAGCGTGGCCAGGTGGAGCGTCTGCGCGTTGGAGGCGCCCACGTACCTGTGGAAGTAGCAAAGCTCTCGCCAGAAATTGTAATGGGTCACGAACGGGCAGCTCACGTCGTTGCCAAGGCCCACGGGAATTCCCTCCGCGAGGCAGGTCCTCGCGCACGCCACGATGCCGTCCATCACGATGCGCCCGTTGCGCTTTGCGACGGGCTGCGCGTGCGACTCGCCCAGGTCGAACTCCGCGTACGGGAGCGCGGGCGATATGGTGCAGACGTCCGCGGCCCCACGCCTCTTGAACAGCGCGATGGCATGGGCGTCCAGGGGTGCGCCGTGCTCGATGGTGTCAACGCCGCCCTCCAGCGCGACGCGCACGCCCTCGGAGCTCTCCACGTGGGCCGCGACCCTGAAGCCAAGCCGGTGCGCCTCGTCGCAGGCGGCGCGCACCACCTCGGGCGGCATGCGTAGCACGCCGGGCTCGCCCTCCTCCGACGCGTCCATCACGCCGCCGGTTACCATGAGCTTTATCAGGTTCGGCTTCGTCTGGGCGATCTTGTCCACGTGCTCCACCGCCATCTGCGGCGAGTCGGCCTCCGTCGCGATCGAGCCCGCGAAGTGCCCGCCGGGGACGGATATGCCCATGTTGGACGCGAGGATGCGCGGGCCCACGAGCCTGCCGGCGTCTATCTCGTCACGCACCCGCGCGTCGAAGTCCAGCACGCCGCCGACCGTTCGGATGGTGGTGACGCCGCTCATGAGCTCCGTGCGCGCAAAGCCGGCCACCCTGCGCCTTGCCGCGGCCCTCAGGAGCGCGTTGGACGTGAGCGCGTGGTAGAGCCTGGCGTAGTCGACCGGCCTCTTGCTCGCCTTTGGCGGGCGGCCGTCCATCGCAAGGTGTACGTGCAGGTTCACGAGGCCGGGCAGCAGGTAGGCGCCGGAAAGGTCGATGGGGGCAAATCCCTGCGGCACGCGGTCCGCGGGCACGATGTCCACGATCTTCTCGCCCTCCTGAAGGAGGGCCATTCCCTCGAGGGGCTCCATCGCCCACGTGCCGTCCAGGATCGTCCCGTTGGTGTACGCGTATCCCATGCTCGCCTCCCAAGGCGTCGTCTGCCCATGGCCCCGCGCGCCACCTTGCGCACGGCGCGCGTGTTGCTAGCCTATCATCAGACGCGGCCGCACGAGGGCGTCGCGTGCCGCGAAGGCGGTGTCCATTGGGTCGATTGGGGTGTCCATGGCAGACGACGGCAAGGTTTTTGGCATGCGCTTTGGCAAGGTGTGGCCCCTGCTGGTAAGGAAGGCCGAGCGCAAGGGCCGCACGGCGGACGAGGTGTTCACCGTCGCGGAGTGGCTCACAGGCTACTCGCGCCAGGCGATCGAGGCAATGGCGGAAGGCGACGCCACGTATGGGGACTTCTTCCGGAACGCTCCGCGGATGAACCCCGCGCGGATGCAGGTGACCGGCCGCATATGCGGCGTGCGCGTGGAAGAGATCGAGGACCCGCTCATGCGCGACGTTCGCGTGCTGGACAAGATGGTGGACGAGCTTGCCCACGGCAAGGCGTTGGAGAAGGTCCTGCGCTCGTAGTCGCGGCGGGCCCGCGGCGGCGCCGTCACGCCAGCCGGCACCGCTTTGCGGCGGCGGTACCGTCGCGCCGCAGGCTGACGCCACTTTGTTACAAGTAATATCCCATCTTTATGGTAGGAATATGTGTTGGCGGGCCGATGCCTACAATGGCCGTGCATCGGCATTCGCACCAGCTTGGAGGACCACATGACGCGCTCGCAGCATGGCATCGGCAGTATCGACCTTGACAGGAGGGGATTCCTCGGCCTCGTGGCCGCAGGCTCCGTCACCGTGATGGGGGCGCTCGCCGGCTGCGGCGCCGGCGGCTCCGCCGCGGACTCGTCCGCATCCGCGGCGGGCACGTCGAAGAAGGCGCTTTCGGGTAGGCACCTCACGTTCGTGGGAGACGACGCGTTCGCCCCCTACCGCTACGTGCAGAAGACGAAGTCCGGCAAGAAGAAGGTCGTCGGCCTCGACATCGCCGTGGCGGACGAGCTGGCGCGGCGCCTGGGCTTCACCTACGAGTTCGAGGCGCAGGAGTTCTCCGCGACGCTCGCGTCCGTGCAGTCGAGCGACACGTCGTTCACGATGGCGATGTCCTCGAACAAGGAGCGCGAGAAGACCTTCGACTTCACCCGCGGCTACTACGAGCCCCGCGTGGGCGTGCTGACCCTGGGCGGCAGGGCCGTGACCTCCGTGGACGACCTCAAGGGCAAGAGCATCGCCTGCACCACCGGCACCGTCCAGAACAAGTTCATCGAGGCCGTGCTGCCCGACGGCGACATCCACACCTACGACGGCGGCACGCAGTGCCTGCAGGAGGTCCTTGCCGGCCGCATCGACGCGTACCTGTGCGACGGCGCAGAGGGACAGTCCATGCGCGACGCGAACAAGGGCCTGGTGCTTGGCCTGTTGGACCGCAAGGACACCCAGGACTACGTGGGCGTCTACCGCGTGATGGCCACGAAGGGCGCCACGTTCGTGAAGGCGTTCGACCAGGAGATCGGCAAGATGCTGAAGGACGGCACGCTCGACAAGTACATCAAGAGGTACGTGGGCGCGGACTTCGCCTGGGGAGACGACGTGAGCGCCGCCGGCTCCGCGACCGAGGGCGTCAAGTAGAATAGGCGTCGCACGGCGTCCGGACGCGCACGCGCGTGGAGCGGCCGGACGCGACGACGACAGGCGCGCATCCCGTGGGCGGAAGAGCCAATGGACCTGAACTTCTCGATAATAGAGCCATACTATCCACTGTTTTTGAGCGGCCTCGCCGTGACCCTCGAGGTGACGGTGGCCGCGCTTGTGCTTGCGTTTGTCTTGGGCTTCGTGATTGCCCTGCTCAAGGTCGCGGGCAATCGCCCCCTGCGCGCGATTCTGGACTTCTATACGTCCCTCTTCCGTGGCATCCCGCTCATCGTGCTGCTGTTTATTGCATACTTCGCAACTCCGCAGATCACGGGGTACAAGATCTCGATGTTTGCCGCGGCTGTCGTCACGCTGGGGCTCAACGGCTCCGCCACCGTGTCCGAGACGCTGCGCGGCGGCATCCAGGGCGTGAGCCAGGGCCAATACGACGCGGCGCGCTCCATCGGCATGCGCTACGTGCCCATGATGGTTCACGTCATCCTTCCGCAGGCGCTCATGTCCGTGGCGCCGGCGCTCGTGAACGAGGTCATCACCGTGCTCAAGAGCTCCAGCCTCGTGGCCACCATCGGCCTCGCGGACATGATGCGCGCGGCCGAGAGCGTGCAGGCGCTCACCTACCGCGCGTTCGAGCCGTTCGTGGCCATCGCCGTGGTGTACTACGTGATCGTGATGGCGCTCGTGGCGGTGGGACGGCGCCTGGAGCTGCGCGTCCGGCGCATGCAGACAGGCGAGAGGGACGCGTAGCCGCACCTCACGCCTCCCCTGCGCCCCGGCGCGCGCCACCCCCGCCACCCGCAACGCCGCGGCTAACGGTCACCGCCGCGCCACACCAAATACGAGTAGAGCATCGTCCACCCGCTGCCGCCAAGCACCACGGCCAGCAGCACCGCAAACACGACCTCGCCTGGCATGGCCTGCGACACCAGGCCCAGCGCCATGAGCGCAATCCCCATGATCACAAACGTGATGCCGCCCATGCGCTGCGACTTCTGCCAGGTGCGCTCGTCCGCGAGCGCCCACGACGTCCTTACGCCAAACGTGTAGTTGCGACGCACGCGCGGAAGGTAGTTGCCGACCCAGACAAACAGCAGCCCCACGCCCAGCGGCACCGCGATGCCCACGAAGCCCGAGCCCTCGTGGGGTATCACCCCAAGCGCCGCCAGGTCCGCCATCCACGAAAGTGCGCACATAAACACGGTCAGCACCACCACAAACCCCTGGTAGAAGCCCCAAAAGTCCTCGAAGTTGCCTCCGTTTGGGTCGATGCGCGGCACAAGCCAGAACAGCCCCGCCATCGGGAGCGGCAGCAGGTCCAACACAAGGGACAGAGCCTTCGGGCTGCGCTGGTCCACGATGCCGGCCGCGTTCCAATGCGTGGGAACGACGTCCGGCAGGTGCGGGTACACCAGCAGGTGCCCCACGACGCTTGCCGCCATGATGACCACGAGGGCAACCACCAAGCGCCTGTCAAAGCGCGGCACGCGACCTCCGCGGCCCCCGCGACCGTCCCTCCGCTCACGAGCGACCATGACCCCCATCCTTTCCGGACGCGTGGCCCAGCCCCGCGATCCACTGCATAAGCTCTTGGAAAACCGTCGTGTTCAGGTGATAGATGATGCTCTGCCCGCTGCGCCGGCTCGTCACGAGCCCCGCCGACCGCAGCACCCCCAGGTGGTTGCTCACGGACGGCTTCGATATTTCGAAGTTGTCGGCAATCTGCCCGGCCGTGAGGTCACCGTCCGCAAGAAGCTCCAGGATGCGCCGGCGCGTCGGGTCTCCCAGCGCCTTGAACGCGTCACCCACCATGGCACCCCTCCCCTCGTCACGAAGATGCTACCCCGAGGGTGCGTTCTTCTCCTCTGTATTTAGATATTTGTCTAAATATCTACACAAGGGCGCCGGGCGAGAAGGGCGCGGCACCCCGGCCATCACGGCTTTCCCATCGCACCTGCCCCACCGCGGCCCAGTCGTGCGCTATCCTGTCTTCGCACGGCGCGCAGGGTGTACGCGGAATGTGCGCAGGACGAGCCGAGGGGGCATCACATGGACAAGGGGCGCATGGAGGCGTTCAGCGATGGCGTGATCGCCATCATCATCACGATCATGGTGCTGGGGATCGCCGCGCCCGAGGGGGCGACGCTGCGCGACCTGCTGGGGCTGCTGCCCGCCATCGCCGCGTATGCCGTGAGCTTCGTCGGCGTGGGCACGTACTGGAACAACCACCATCACCTCCTGAAGCTCGTCCGCCACGTGGACGGGCGCATGCTCTGGTCCAACCTCGCGTTTCTCTTTGTGCTGTCGTTCTTCCCGCTCGCGACGGACTGGATGCAGAAGACGTCTTTCTCCTCCCTGCCAACAACGTGCTACGTCGTGCTCAACATGCTCGTGTCACTCACGTACATGAACCTCGAGCGCGTCATCCGCCACGCCCTGGGCCACGGCTGCCGGACGACGGCGCCTTCCGAGGAAGAGCTCTCGCGTCGCGCGGTGGTCGAGAAGCGCTCCCTGGTCAAGGAGCGCTTCACCCTTGGGCTCGAGCTGGCCGCGTTCGTGCTGGCGCTCGCCCTGCCCGCAACGCACCTTGCCTTGGTGGCCATGGTGCTCGCGTTTGCGCCGTGGATAGTGCCTGACCTGCGCATTGTCCGTCTGCTCGACTTTCTGGCCGAAGACGAGTCCCAGCAGGAGCCAAAGGAGTAGGCACTAGTTTGCGCCACCGCATGGCGAGACAGGGGTTCCGTGGGTAAAGGCCTCTGCAATATAAGAGTCCTGCCATATAAAAGTGAAATATCTGCAAGTGCCTCCGAGTATCATGTGGCCTCACCTTTTGGCCCTGCGACGAGGGAGGCTGACCTACGATGCGCGACAAGATCGACTTTGACAGGCTGGGGATCACCGACGACTTGATGTTTGGCACGGTGTTCCAGGACCCGAACCTGTGCAAGGGTCTCATAGAGCTGCTGCTGGGCATAGAGGTCGAGGAGATCGAGTTTGTGGAGCGCCAGGGCCTGCTGGACGCGGGCCCGCTCTCGCGCGCGGGCATCGTCGACCTGCTGGTGAGGGATGCCGCCGGCAACGAGTACGACGTCGAGATGCAGAACGTCGCCACGCCCGGCATCGCAAGGCGTGCGAGGCGCTACCTTTCGCTCGTGGATACGAACATGCTTGACCGCGGGCAGCGCTTTGAGGACGCGGGGAACGCAATCGTTATCTTCATCTGCGCGAACGACCCGTTTGGCCGGGGCTGGAAGCGCTACGACTTCACGCGGGCCTGCGCTCAGGACGGGCAGCCCTTGGACGACGGCACCAGCATCGTGTTCGTGAACGCAGCGGGCGAGCGAGGGGATTACGGCGACGGATTCGATGCCTTCCTGCACTATCTCTCGAATGATACTGTTATCGAAAGCGACTATGTAAGGCGCGTGGACGACGCGGTCCGAGGGGTTCGCGACAACCCCCAGTGGAGGAGGTACAGGATGCTCTGGTCCGAGAAGTACCGCGACGAGATTGCCGACGCCATGGACGAGGGCCGAGCCGAGGGCGAGGCGATCGGTGCGCGGAGGCGCGACGAGCAGCTCGCCAGGCTCGCGCGGGCGCTCGAGGACGCGGGTCGCGGAGGGGAGCTCGCCGGCGCGCTCGGCGACGAGGCGAGGCTCGGTGCGCTGCTGAGGGAGTTCCACCTGGAGTGAAGTCCGCGGCGTGCGTCGCTGCGGCGTGCGTGCGTCGTAGGTACTCGCTACTCGTCCATTCCGGGGCGGCGCCGCATGCGCTTCAGCTGCGAGCGCCTGCCCTTCTCGTCCAGACGCCTGCGGACGGAGGCACGCGTGGGCTTTGTTGCGTGCCGGGACTTTGGCTTGCGCGCTCGTCGGGCGAGCTCCGCGCGAATCTTCTGCAGGCAGCGCTCGCGGTTTTGCAGCTGGCTGCGCGACTCACGGCTGACCACGGTGATGCCCGTGGGGACGTGCCGCATGCGCACCGCGGAGTCCGCCGTGTTCACGCCCTGCCCGCCCGGGCCCGACGCGTGGAACGCCTCCGCGCGGCACTGTCGCGCGAGCTCGTCCGCGGACAGGCGCGAGAAGCGCGCGTAGTCGTCGTATGTGAGGTCCCTCTGCATGCGCTCACCTTACGCCATCGCGGCCGGCGGACGCAAGCTCCCCTCGTACGCGCAAGAGCACGGGCTGTCGCCCCGAGAGCGCGACGTGCTGCGTCTGGTGCTCGAGGGGATGGACAATCAGAACATGGCAAGCACACTGGGAATCGCTCCGTCCACGGTCAAGGTCCACGTGCACAACGTGCTCAAGAAGTGCGGTGCGCAGAACCGCACCGAGCTCACGCACTCGTTCTGGAGCTCGTAGCCGGAGCCGTTGGCTCGCCCCCACGGCGACAACGCCTAACGATACGATTACCCTGGGATGAAGAGAGCACCCCAAACCGAGAGGTATCGTGGGGACGCAGCACTTCCGCGTGGAACAGCTCGCCGCGGTGATGGGTCCCACGAAGGCCGACTAGCCACGCCAACCCATCGCGAGGTTGCCCCCCACGTACGCGAAATTCGCGTACCATGGTGCGAAAACGCGTTGACAGGAGGGCTCATGGCCAGCTCGAAGTACGTCTGCCCGTGCAAGCACGTGACGGAGGAAGACATACGCAAGGCGATCGCCGACGGAGCCACCAGCTTCAAGCAGGTGCGCAAGGCGACGGGTGCCGGCAGCAAGTGCGGCAAGTGCAAGCCCGCGGTGAAGAGGCTCGTAAAGACGCTGCTCGCGGAGCGGGTGGAGAAGGACGCGGCCAAGGCGGGCACCGCCGCGGACGGCGCACCCACGACCAAGGCCGCAGCCAAGGCCGCCGCGCCCTTCTCACCCGGCGGACGCGCCGCGGCGGAAGGCGATGTCCGCGAGGTCCGCCGCGGAGGCGTGTACCATCACTTCAAGGGCAACTACTATCTGGTGGAGGACGTGGCTCGTCACTCCGAGACCGGCGAGGAGCTCGTGATCTATCGCAAGCTGTACGGTGACGGCTCGCTGTGGGCGCGGCCGAAGGCGCTGTTCCTCTCTGCCGTGGACCGTGAGAAGTACCCCAACGCCACGCAGCGCTACCGCTTCGAGCTGCAGGACATTCCGAGCGTCGCCGGCCACTAGCCGCGCGGGCGCGTGGTCCCTGGCTGCGGCTGCGTGGCCCCGTAACAACAAATCGTGATTTGTTGTAAGCCCCAAAATCACGTTTCCGCAGCTAGAGGCGCAAACTGCCCAAACAACAAATCGCGATTTGTTGTTTGGGGCGTCGCGCGGCAGGCGGGAAGGCGCGATTTACCGCCCAAGCACGGATGCGCTGCACGAACGCGAGGGGCGGGCCCGCGCCTATGCGACGGACCCGCCCCAGTGTCTCTGTAGGTGTGCCGCTTCCCTACCCTATGAGCACTTGCGCCACCAGAAGCAGCGCGTTGAGCGCGATCGTGGCAATCAGCAGCGGGTTGATGAACTTGAGCCAGCGGCTGAACGGAACGTCCACCATCGCGAGCGACGCGAGGATCAGGCCGGTGGGCGTGATGTACGAGATGAGGCCCTGGCCGTAGTTGTACGCGGCGATGACCGCGGCGCGCGATACGCCCACGGCGTCTCCGAGCGGCGCCATGATGGGGATCGACAGCACGGCAAGTCCGGAGGACGAGTTGATAAAGAAGCCCAGGATGATGTAGACCACGAGCATCACGAGGATGAAGAGGATCGGCCCCATTCCCGTGACGGTGCCAGAGAAGAAGTGCAGGATGGTGTCGGAGATGAGGCCGTTCTCCAGCAGGATGTTGACGGCACGCGCGACGCCCACGACGAGCGCGACGCTCATGAGGTCGCCGCAGCCGCCGATGTACTTGTCGAAGAACACCTCCTCCTCGAGCCCGGAGGTGAACGCGAGGATGATGGAGCACGCCAGGAACACGGCCGTCATGTAGTCGAACCACCACTGGTACGCGACGATGCCGTATACCAGCACCACGAACGCGAGGCCAAACGCCGCGAGCGACAGCTTCATGTGCCAGGTGAACTCGATCTGGTTGCCCTGCTGCCCCCAGCGCTCCTCGATCTTCTCCTTCATGTCGTAGCAGACGGACTTCGAGGGGTCCAGGCGCACCCGGCGCGCGTACACCATGATGTACGCAACCGCCATGACCGTGCCGACCACGAGCGCGATGAAGCGCCAGCTCATGCCGTCCGACATGGCGATGCCGGCCGCCTTGGTGGCGACGCCCGTGGCGAACGGGTTGATGGTTGAGTACATGGTGCCGACGGACGCACCCACGAAGATGACGGCGATGCACGTCATGGCATCGTAGCCAGCCGCTATGAACACGGGCATGAGGATGGGGTACAGGGCGATGGTCTCCTCGCCCAGGCCAAACGTGGTGCCACCGATGACCATCAGGAGCGAGAGTATGATGATGAGCAGGTACTCCCTGCCATGCGTGATGCGCGACAGCGCGGCCACGGCGGCGTTCAGGGCGCCCATGTAGTTGAGCACGCCGATGCAGCCGCCCAAAAGGAACACGAACAGGATGATGTCGATCGTGTCGTACACGCCCTGGATCGGCGCGAGCAGGAACTCGACGACCCCCTGCGGCGCCTGCGTAACGCGCTCGTACGTGCCGGGGATGGCGATCGGCTTCGAGATCGAGCCGTTCTTGAAGTTCTCCAGCTTGCCAGAGACACCCAGCTTGTCGAGGGTCTTCTGCGTGGGAGCCATGAGCTCCGTGCTCTCGTCCGGCTTCGTCACGACGAACTTGTCCTGGCTCGCGTCGTACGTGAGCTTCGAGTACTCGCCGGCGGGCACGATGTAGGTGAGCGCCGCCGCGAACAGCATGACGATGAACAGCACGGTGATTGCCGTGGGAAAGTGCAGCTTGTGCCTCTTCTTGGGAGAGGGCGCCGTCTCCTCGACGGCCACTTCTTCTGCCACGATGATCTTCCTTTCACGATATGGACATGGCGCCGGGCGAGAAGCCCTTCTCGCCTAGGCTTCTGCGTAGACCTTGATCAGCTCCACCACGACGTCGGTCGCCGCGTTGATGCCCTCGACCGTCGCGTGCTCGTACGGTCCGTGGTAGCCTTCGCCGCCAGTCCCCAGGTTCGGGCACGGCAGTCCACAAAACGACAGCTGGCAGCCGTCGGTGCCGCCGCGGATGGGCGTGACCCTGGGCACGACGCCGGCGCGCTCGCACGCGACCTTCGCGTTGTCGATGGTGAACATGCAGCCCTCGATCACGCTCTCCATGTTCTGGTACTCGTCCTTGATGCGAAGCGTCACGGTGCCCTCGCCCCATCGCTCGTTCATGACCTTCGCGATGTGCCTGAGCGTCTGCTTGCGGCACTCGAACGACGCCGCGTCGAAGTCGCGCACGATGTAGGACATGCCGCCGGCCGACTCGTCGCCGTGGATCTCGAGCAGGTGGTAGAAGCCCTCGTAGCCCTCCGTGTAGCGCGGCGCCTCAAGCGACGGGAGCATGTTGTTGATGTCGCAGCACACCTGCATGGCGTTCACCATGATCCCCTTTGCGGAGCCCGGGTGCACGCTGACGCCCCTGACCTCGAAATCGGCCTCGCACGCGTTGAAGTTCTGGTACTGGATCTCGCCCTCCGCGTCGCCGTCCATGGTATAGGCGACGTCCGCGTCGAAGTACTCCACGTCGAAGTTGCCGGCGCCGGTGCCGATCTCCTCGTCCGGCGTGAACGCGATACGCAGCGCACCGTGCGGCGTGCCGTCGCGAAGCACGCGCTCGAGCGCGCCCATGATCTCCGCGATGCCCGCCTTGTCGTCCACGCCCAGAATCGTGGTGCCGTCGCTCGTGAGCAGCGTGCGACCCCTCAGCTCCGCCAGGTGCGGGAAGTCGCCGACGGAAAGCGTGCGCCCGCTCGTGCCAAGCACGAGGTCGCGCCCGTCGTAGTCCTCGTGCAGCACCGGGGTGATCTTCCCGTCACAGAACTGCGACACGGTGTCCATGTGCGTGATGAGCCCCAGCTTGCGCGCGCCCTCGCAACCGGCGGTCGCGGGCACCTTCGCGTACACAAAGCACTTCTCGCTCACCACGACGTCCTCGATGCCCAGCTCGCGCAGCTCTCCCGCCAGCAGGTTCGCAAGCTCGAACTGCTCCTTGCTGCTGGGACACGCGGAGTCGTTGTCCTCGTCGCTCGGCGTCTTGACCGCTATGTACTCAAGCAGCCGGTCGATAACCTCCATTGATACGGCCTCCCTCTTCGGCACAGGCAGGGGCCACGCCTTTTGGCATGGCCCCTCACCATTGCTCGTAACAATTTCGAAATATTAATATTTTTTTTACTGCCTGCAAAGTACAATTACGCGAGCGGTATATGAAATGCTATATTTCTGGCATTTCAATTCAGAATGCCGAAACAGGCTTCACATCATGGCAAGCAATTTTCATAAGAACGAAAGCCATGGAAAGAAGGAAGAGAGCGCGTTTTAACTGGTATATGGCATGCTCTGTTGCCTCTGACAGGTCATCGAACATAACGCATCTTACTACATCAAAGTGCATCGAACTTCGGCGCTCAGATTTGAGCATGTGCTTGATGCATACATAACTGCTTTGTTTATTTTCTCTTTCAATACATAAGATGCATCTTTCGTCACATAAGGCGTCTTTCTCGCCCAGGCGAGAAAAGCCAGGCGACGTAGTCGGGGCCGTCTTCCAAACGTAAAAAGGGCCCGCGACCGCCGCGAGTGCCGATCCCGGCACCGCGGCGCCCGCGGGCCCCGCCCCTCGCGCGCCCCGCGACGGGGCGGTCCCGCTACCTCAGGAAGGAGCGGACGGACTCGGCGACGCCGGCGCCGTCGAGGCCGTACTTGGCCAGCAGGCCGACGGCCGGGCCGGACTCCCCGAAGACGTCCCGCACGCCGACCCTCCTGACCGGCACGGGGCACCTCTCGGCGAGCGCCTCGCACACGGCGCCGCCCAGGCCGCCGATGACGGAGTGCTCCTCCACCGTGACGACCCTGCCGGTCTTGGCCGCGGACTCGGCGACGAGGTCCGCGTCGAGCGGCTTGACCGTGTGCATGTTCACGACCTCGCAGTCGATCCCCTCGGCGGCGAGCGCCTCGGCGGCCTCGAGCGCTGAGGACACCATGAGGCCCGTCGCGACGACGGTGACGTCGGAGCCCGCGCGCTCCACGACGCCGCGGCCGACCTCGAAGCGGTAGCCGTCGCCGTGGATGACCGGAGCGGCGAGGCGCCCGAGCCTCAGGTACACGGGGCCGTCCGCCTCGTAGGCGGCGCGCACGGCGGCGCGGGCCTCCACGTCGTCCGAGGGCACGACCACGGTCATGCCGGGGATGGTCCTCATGAGGGCTATGTCCTCGTTGCACTGGTGCGTGGCGCCGTCCTCGCCGACGGAGATGCCGGCGTGCGTGGCGCCGATGACCACGTGCAGGTGCGGGTAGCCGATGGAGTTGCGCACCTGCTCGAAGGCGCGGCCGGCGGCGAACATCGCGAACGTGCTCGCGAAGACGCGGTGGCCGGTCGTCGCGATGCCGGCGGCGACGCCCATCAGGTTCTGCTCGGCGATGCCGCAGTCGACGAAGCGGTCCGGGTAGGCGGCCTTGAACCTCCCGGTCTGCGTCGCGGCCGCGAGGTCCGCGTCCAGGACCAGGAAGTCGTCGTGCTCGGCGCCGAGGGCGACGAGCTCCTCGCCGTAGCTCTGGCGGGTAGCGATCCTCTTAACGTCAGCCATTCCCTACGCCTCCCTCTCGAGCTCTGCCATGGCCTGCGCGAACTGCTCGTCGTTCGGGGCCTTGCCGTGCCACCCGACCTGGTTCTCCATGAACGAGACGCCCTTGCCCTTCACGGTGTGGGCGACGATGCAGGTCGGGGCGCCCTCGCAGGCCCTCGCGGCCGCGAACGCCCCGCGCAGCTGGCCGAAGTCGTTGCCGTCGGCGACCTCGACCACGTTGAACCTGAACGCGCGGAACTTGTCCGCGATGGGCTGGGCGGAGTTGACCTCGTCGAGCGTGCCGTCGATCTGCAGGTTGTTGTTGTCCACGATCACGCAGAGGTTGTCGAGGGCGTGGTTGCCGGCCAGCATGGCGGCCTCCCAGACCTCGCCCTCCTCGATCTCGCCGTCGCCGCAGAGCGCGTAGACGCGGTAGGGGTCTCCCCAGTGCTTCGCGGCGATGGCCATGCCCACGGCCGCGGAGATGCCCTGGCCGAGCGAGCCGGTGGACATGTCGACGCCGGGCGTGTCGTTCATGTTCGGGTGGCCCTGCAGGCGCGACCCTATGTGGCGCAGCGTCTCGAGGTCCTCGACGGGGAAGAAGCCCCTCTGGGCGAGGGTGGCGTACAGCCCGGGCGCGCAGTGGCCCTTCGAGAGCACGAACCGGTCGCGGCCGGGGTCGCGCGGGTTTCTCGGGTCGACGCTCATCTCCTCGAAGTAGAGGTAGGTGAAGATCTCGGCGGCCGACAGCGACCCGCCGGGGTGGCCGGACTTCGCCGCGTGCGTGCCCACGAGTATGCCCTTGCGGACCTCCCGGGCGATCTTGGCCAATTCTTCGTTGGTCATGTGGTGGTACCTCCCTCTTCGTCAAAAGCGGCAAGACGCACCTCTTGCGTCCTGCCGCTTAAGTCTACCCTAGTTCTCGGCGGTGACCTTCGCCCAGTCGGCGGCGAAGAGCTCGAGGCCGCGGTCGGTGAGCGGGTGGTGCACGCACTTCTTCAGGGCGCCGAACGGCACGGTCGCGATGTCCGCGCCGAGGAGCGCCGCCTGGGTCACGTGGTGCGGGGTGCGCACGGAGGCGGTGATGATCTCGGGGCCGCCCTCCTCGTCCCAGTAGCCGTACCTGAAGTTGTGGACGGCGGTCACCATCTCGGCGAGGTGGTCGAGGCCCTCGTCGCCGATGTCATCGAAGCGGCCGACGAACGGGCTGATGTAGCGCGCGCCGGCGCGGGCGCCCAGGAGCGCCTGGGTCGCGGAGAACACGAGCGTCATGTTGACGCGGATGCCCTCCTGCGCGAGGTGGTGGATCGCGGGCAGGGACTGCTCGGTCACGGAGAGCTTGACGACGATGTTGGGCGCGAGGGAGGCGAGGTGCTCGGCCTCGGCGATCATGCCCTCGGTGGTCTCGGCCGTGGACTCCGCGGAGACGGGAAGGCCCTCGCAGATGTGGCAGATCTTGACCATGTGGTCCTCGAAGTCCGCCAGCTTTCCGCCGGTCTTGGCGTACAGGCTCGGGTTGGTGGTGACGCCGGAGAGGATTCCCCAGCTCGCCGCCTCGCGGATGTCGTCCAGGTCCGCGGTGTCGATAAAGAACTTCATGTTCCTTTTCCTTCTCTAGTAGAGCCAGCGTCGGCGGCGCAGACCACCTGACGGCCGGCGTGGTTGTCTAAAGCAAGGCCTCGGCAGAGGGGGGCTGCCGGGGCCTGCCCAATGCTTAGGAGAGTCCCTCCATGGCGGAGTCGATCTTCTCCCTTACAAAGCTTGAGGCGTGTGCGACGTCCTGCTTCCACTCGGGGGAACCGAGATACCACATCTCGCACACGTAACGACGCACTCCCTGGGGAACCAGCTGGCTCAGCGCGCCCTCGTAGTCGGTCGTGCCCTCGCCGAAGAGCATGTCACGGTACTGGCCGGCCTTCGTCGCCTTCATGTGCGCGGCGAAGATGTGGCCGCGGCCGCAAGCGATGTCGTCGGCGACGGTGTTGCCGTAGAGGAGGGACGCGTTCGTGAGGTTGCCCACGTCGGGATAGACGCCCAGGTAGGGGCTGTTCACCTCGTCTACATAGGCCATGGCCTTGCGAACCGTGTCCATGAACGGCGTCTCCATGGTCTCGAAGCCGAGGACGACGCCAGCGGCGGCGGCCATCTCGGTCGCCTTCGCGAGGTTCTCGGAGAAGCACTCACGCGAGCCGTCCCACTTGTCCTCGTCGTAGTACGCATCGTATCCGGCGAGCTGGATCACGTGGAGCCCAAGGTCGCAGGCGAGCTCAAGCGCCTTGTCCATCATCTCGAGGCTATAAGCCCTCTTCTTGGGGTCCTTGGCGCCGAACGGCCACTTGCGGTGCCCGGAAAGGCACATGGAGCCCAGGGGGATCCCGGTGTCGCGCATTGCCTTGACTACGGCCGCACGCTCCGCGGGCGTCCAATCGAGCCTGGCCTGGCGTGCGTCGGACTCGTCGACGGAGATCTCCATGTAGTCGAACCCGCACTCGGCCGCAACCTGGAGACGCTCCTCCCACGAGAGCTCCGCAGGAGTCGCCTTCTCGTATAGGCCGAGCCTGTATTGCCTGCTCATGTATGGTCCCTTTCTACAAGGGCGCCCCCATGGTCGTGCCATGAGAGCGCCCCTCCTCTCGTACTGCGCCTTATCAGTCCTATGCGCTACTTCTGTCCGTAGTAGGCGTTGGGGCCATGCTTGCGCATGTAGTGCTTGTCAAGCAGGTACTGCGGAGCCTCGGCCTCGGATATCGCGCGACCGGCGGCGACGCAGAGCAGCTCCGCGTCGCGGGACATCTTCGCGACCTCCTCGACTACGACGGCGTGGTACACGGCCGCCGCCGCGTCCTTGCCCCACGTGAAGGGGCCGTGGTTGCGCACCAGGCAGCCCGGCTGGGCCATGGGGTCCTTGCCCTTGAAGCCCTCGACGATCACGTTGCCCGTGTTCAGCTCGTAGGCCTCCTCGATCTCCTCCTTGGTGAGGCCCCTCATGCAGGGAACCTCACCATAGAAGTAGTCGGCCTGGGTCGTGCCGTAGCACGGGATGGAGCGGCCGGCCTGCGCCCAGGCAGTGGCGACGGTGGAGTGCGTGTGCACGATGCCGCCGACGTTCTCCCAGGAACGGTACAGGCACGCGTGGGTCGCGGTGTCGGAGGACGGGTTGAGGTCACCCTCGACCACGTTTCCGTCCATGTCGCACACGACCATGTACTCGGGCGAGAGGTCTTCGTAGGCCACGCCGGAGGGCTTGATCACGAACAGGCCCTTCTCGCGGTCGATCTCAGAGGCGTTGCCCCACGTGAAGACGACGAGCCCGTGCTTGGGAAGGTCCATGTTGGCCTCGTAGACCTTCTCGCGCAGTTCCTTGAGCATCATCTGCAGGACCCCTTAGAGGACAGAGCGGAACGGGACGTTCGGCTCGTGGTCGAAGCAGTCGTGGAAGCCGCGATCGTACATGTACTCCTTCTTGTCCTTGTCGAGGGGGTACGTGTAGTCGCCGCCGGGCTGCCAGTAGTACGGGTGGAAGGTATAGCCCAGACGGTCCTTGCGCATCTGGTAGAGGACCTCGATCTCGCGCTGGTCGGCCATGAAGTTGGTCCAGACGTCCCAGTGGATGGGGATGACGACCTTCGCCTGCAGGGCCTCGGCCATGCGCAGGATGTCGGTGGCCTCCATCTTGTCCTGGATGCCGACCGGGTTGCACCCGAAGGAGCCAAAGCAGACGTCGACGCCGCCGTACTCCTTCATGATGTCCTTGCCGTGCTTCGCGAAGTAGATGGAGTAGTGGGAGTCACCGGAGTGGTAGATGTTGCCACCCGGGGTGACGAGCAGGTAGTTCACGGCCTTCTCGTCCATGTCCATCGGGCACTTGCCCCAGAGGTCCTCGCGGTCGGGGCCCGTGGAGTCGGTCGTGGTGATGCAGGTGCGGTCGAAGGAGTCCATGGCGACGATGGTCATGTCCTTGATCTTGATCTTGTCTCCGGGCTTGACGACCCTGATGCGGTCCTCGGGCACGCCCCACTTGCGCCAGAACTCGGCGGACTTCTCCGGACCGATGAACGGTACGGGAATCTCGTTGCCGTTCTCGTCGGTGGTGGTCATGCCGGACTTCACGACGTGGGCGGCCCACTCCTTGGACATGTGGTCCTGGTGGTAGTGGGTGGCCAGCACGGCGTCGACGTGCTTGAACGCGAAGGGGTCGAAGACATAGGGGATGTTGCGCAGGTTGGGCTGCATGGCGCGGACGCCGGCCATGTTGGCCATCTGGTGGCCGACCTTCATGAGGCCGTTGCCGTGGGTGCGCTTGCCGTTGCCGGTCCATAGGTCGATGGTGATGTTGGCGTCACCGGGGGTCTTCACCCACATTCCGGTGCAGCCGAGCCACCACATCTTGACGTTGCCCTCGGGAACGACAGCGTTCTCGATGTCCTCGTTCAGCCACGTGCCCCACTCGGGGAACGTGTTCATGATCCAACCCTCGCGGGTGACTTCGTCGATAGCAGACATTGAAATCTCCTCTAAATACGTTCGTTTAGACGCCTGGGCGAGAAAAGCCGCTTTCCTACTCGGCGTGGACCGCGTAGAGCGCAACCTCGTTCGTCTCGCGGTTGGCCGAGATGATGTGGTCGACGCCACCGTCCTCGAAGGCCCACACGTTCGCGGGGCCGCAGTCGTGGTCGATGATCTCGACGCGGTACTCGCCGTTCTCGTAATACAGCCTCAGCAGGTCCCGGCCGTCCTTGCGATTGCCCAGAAGCGCGCAGGACTCGCCGGCGAGCTTGCCAGACCAGATCGCGTGCAGGAAGGCGCGCTTCTGCGGGTCCTCCCAGACCTTCTCGTAGGTGTCGGGCTCCGCGCCCTCGTGCCAGACGGACAGGGTGTCGCCGTGGAACGTGGAGATGGTGACCATCTCCTCCTTGCCGTCGCCGTCCAGGTCGACCATGCACATGTCACTCGTGGGCTGGACGACGAGGCAGTCGATCTGCCACTCGTCGCCGTCGGACGCGGGCGGCACGTAGCGGAAGGCGCCGGCGGCCGTTCCCACGAGCGCGTAGCTGCGGTCGGGGGCGGTGTAGAAGCCGTGGTTCTGGAGCTGGCAGTTCGCGATGCACGTCAGCTCGAGCTGGTGGTCCTCGTCAAAGTCCTCGAGGTTGCCGGGAAGCTTCGCCGCGTATACGGCGCCCGGGGTCTTCCAGTCGTTCTTGAACTCGCGACAGGCGGACTTGATCGTGCAGGCAATGAGCCACTTCTGTCCGTCGGCACCCTCGAGCACGCCGAAGCGGTGCACGTAGGGAAGGTCACACAGGACCTGGCGCTTCCAGGAGCCGTCGCCCTGACGCGTGTACGTCACGATCTTCGCGTCGTCGCCACCAAAGTTCGGCGAGAAGAACTTGTACGTGCTCATGAGCTGGTCGGTGCGGCCAGGGGTCTGCATGACCGTCATGACGCCGCCAGGGCCGTCGCAGACGTTCTCCCTCTGGGTGCCGTCGAGCGCGAAGCGGCGGATGGGACCGTCCTTCTCGGTCGCGACGACAAAGCTCTTCTCGCCCGCCGCCTCGACCATGCCGATGGCATAGCACTTGACCATGTCGGTAGCGAGCACCTTCTTCTCGTACCTCATTAATAGGCCTCCTCAAGCCTCGATGCGAACGCGATGATTGCGGACGACCTACTTTGCGAACTTCTTGTCCAGACCGGCCTCGACGAACTTCTCCTCGATCTCCTTGTCGGAGAGGACGTTCTTCAGGGGGATGCAGACGACCTTGCCGGTATCGGCGGCGGACTTGAACATGTTCTCGAAGTTGCGCGGGAAGCAGGCGATGTCATAGTTGGTTGCCGTGGAGGTTCCCTCCGCAAGCGCGCAGTGGTGAACCTGGGAGACGTCCATGTTGAGCTTCTTGGCGACGCGCTCGACGGTGAGCTGCATCATCAGGGAGGTACCGGAGCCGTTAGCGCACGCGCACAGAATCTTTGCTGCCATTTTTACGACCTTTCGCTTTGCGGACGAATGCCGCGTCTTGACTTGAGAGTGGGAGTGCGGCCGACAACCTCAGGTCGTGTTGCCGGCCGCTTGGAACCATACGGACCGGAGGGGTGGCCTACTTGGCCTCTGCCTCCGCGACTGCCTTCTTCTCGGCGGCGTCACGGTACTCGGCGTACTTCTCGTAGTCCTCGACCTCGAGGAAGTAGGCGGAGTTGCCGTTCTCGTCCTTCGGGGCAGCCTTGTACTGGAGCTGCGGGATGATGATGAGGAAGGCGATGACGATGGCGGCGCCAATCCAGCCGAGGTACTTCATGATGACCGTGAAGATAGGCCAGACGGTTGCCCAGTCGAACATGCCGAGGTAGCCGCCGAACGCGTACATCTGGACCCAGGAGGCGATGAGCGCGGAGCCGAAGACCTGGCAGAGACCGCAGATGAACGGGATGATCAGGCAGGCCTTGAGGCCACCCTTGTTGTTCGCGTACACACCGAGGACGGCGTTGTCGAAGAACAGGGGGATGAAGCCGGCGACGACGAGGACGGGGCTCTTGGTCACGAGGAGGATGCCGATCGCGATGAACTGACCGACGGCACCGGCCATGAAGCCGAGGGTGACGGCGTTGCTGGAGCCGAAGCCGAAGGTGACGGCGCAGTCGACGCCAGGCACGGAGCCCTTGAGGAGCTTGCTGGAGATGCCGGTGAAGGAGACGGTGAGCTCGGCGACGAAGGTGCGGACACCAAGCTGGAGGATGGTCAGGTAGACGGCGAACTGGAAGCAGTTGTAGAGGATGTAGAAGACGAAGCTCTGGCCCTCGACAAGCGCGGCGCTACCGGTGAGGGTGCCCTCCTTGGTCAGCTTGATGAGGTAGTCCGGGCCGATGACGATGAAGATGATGCCGAAGAAGAGGGTCATCAGGATCGCCGTGGAGACCATGTTCTCGTTGAACATGGAGAGCCAGCCGGGAAGCTCGATGTCCTCGAGCTTCTTGTCGAAGACGGAGGTCTTGCCGGGCTTCTTGGCGCGACGGACCTCATCGCGGCGGTTCATCCAGCCAGCGGCCTTGGAGGCGAGGAAGATACCGAACATCTGCTGGTGGCCGATTGCGAATCCGGCGCCATCGGTGAGCTCCTGGGTCGGCCCGATGGTGAGGTTGGAGCCGACGGCCCAGTACAGGCCAAGGATGATCGTCATGAAGATGAGGGCGGGAACGCCAACGAGGCCCGGGAAGCAGAACATGATGAGCCACAGTGCGGTCGCGGCCTGCTGAACCTGGACGTTGCCGGTGGTGAAGATGGAGCGAAGTTTGGTGTGCTTCTTGGCGGCGACCAGAACGATGTTCAGGATGTAGGCGAAGAGCAGAAGCAGCATGTACTGCGAGATGTTCGCGCCCTTGAGGAACGAGACGTTCGCCAGCGAGAAGTCGCCCGCCTGAGCCGCCTTGACGCCCGCGTCGACGGCGTTGTTGCCGAAGTAGGGGTCGATGACCATTGCAGAGAGGTTGAAGCGACCCTTGAGGCCAACGATGACCGGGCGGAACACGTTAATAAGGCCGCTGGAACCAACGGACAGAATCATGTATCCGACGGAAGCCTTGATGAAGCCAGCGAGGACCTCGTACCATTTCTTGCCAAGCAGTGCGTAGCCAATCACGACGATGATGCCGATGATCCACGCAGGCTGGGACAGGATGGTCTTGGAGAACCAATTCACTGCTGCCAGCAAAATGTCCATGTACACTCCTTCTGATAATGAACTCCCACGCGGGGGTTGTGCTTACTCGTCGCCGACAATCGCGTCGATCTCGAGAAGATCCTCGGGCTTCTCGGCGCTCTTCAGGCGCTCGACAACCTCGGGGTTGGACAGGACGGCAGCAAGGTGCTGCATGTTCTGCAGATGGGAGTCCGCGTCGACATCACTGAGCGTGAAGAAGATCGTCGCGGTGGTGTCGGGATCGTCCTCGGCGCCAAAGTGGACCGGCTCCTTCACGTGCATGAAGCTGATGGCCTCACGGTTGGTTCCGACGGCGCCCTCGACCGCGTGCGGCATCGCGACGCCCGGAAGCAGGACGATGTAGGGTCCGTGCTTCTCGACGTTCTCGATCAGGCAGTCGGCGTACTCGGGCTCGACGCTACCATCTGCCAGCAGGGGATCGATGCACTCGCGAAGGGCATCCTGCCAGCTCATCGGCTCGTCCACGAAGTTGTAGTGCTTGAGCTCAAACAACTGACGAAGTAGCATGTGTTTCACCTCCTCCGCTTCTGCTCGCTGAAATGCCGGCACAATGTTGCGACCGGCCTTCCGGGCCGCTCGCCTCTCCTCTGCGAGCCACCCTTTGGAGGTGTTCCCACCTCCGATTTCGAGGTGAATACTACGCCGGTTTCATTTTGTTATGAACGGTTAACCATTTCGTATTTAACGTTATTAGTGATTGTATTGAACGTTCTGTATATTTGTTTGAACGTTCTTTTTTTCTCTTGAGCCTTGGATTCGGCGACCGTAGAATGTGCACATGAACGTACGAACACAGTTTTATTTGTTTTTTATCGTCCGTGAACGGTAGTATTTCTCGGATGAACGGTAGAAGGGGCCTTATATGGGCACATCGAGGAGCCTTGTCGAGAGCCGGCGAGCCGAAATCGTCGAGACGCTGAGCGCTCGGGGCAACACAAAGGTGACGGAGCTTGCGAAGGAGTTCGGGGTTTCGACGCTCACCATACGGCGCGACCTCGACTTCTTGGTCGAGAAGGGCATGGTCCGCAGGCTGCACGGTTCCGTGGAGCTGATAGACCCCCTCGGCAGCCCCATCAACTCCTCGGCAATCCTCGCGAAGCGTAGCATCGCCGAGGAGGCGGCGCGCTTCGTGGAGGACGGCGACACCATCTTCATCAACACGAGCTCCACCGCGCTCTCCGTGATCGAGCACATCACGAGTCAGAACGTGACCATCGTCACGAACAACGGCAAGGCTCTGCAGCTCACCCCTCCCCCGGGCGTCTCGGTCATCCTCACCGGCGGCGAGATCCGCCAGCCCAAGTGGTCCATGTCGGGAGAGTTCGCCCTCTCCACCGTCAAGCACATCAACGCCGCGAAGGCCATCCTCGGCTGCTCCGGCTTTTCCGCGGACCGTGGAATCACCACGCTCGTCTCGCACGAGACGAGCATCAACTCGCTCATGCTGGAGCATTCGGACGCACATATATTAGTTGCGGATTGCACGAAAATCGGAACGAACTCGAGCTTCCGCTACGGCAGCGCCGCACAGGTGGACATCCTCGTGACGGACGAGAACTCCGACGAGGAGGAGATCGTGCGCCTGAAGAGGGCGGGCATGCGCAAGGTTGTGTACCCAGCCGAGAAGTAGCCCTTCTCGCCCGGGTGGCCCTTCTCGCCCGCTGGTCCTTGCCCCCGCGTTCTCGTCATGCGCGCACGCGGCGGAAGCCCATGCGCGAGCGGTGTTATGTCGTATTTCGATAACGACTTGCCACAATTTTCAATTTGTTATCAGCGGCCTCGGACGCTACCCTATACAGACTGCATGTTCTTGCTGGTTCTCCCTATTGGCGAACCAAGCGGCGACTATTTGCTCGTCGCATAAGACATGCACGCAAGACAGCTTGGTTCGATCGGAGCATCGACTTGATTTCAGTAGAGCACCTATCAAAGCGCTTCGGGGGCAGCACGGGGGTCCACGCGCTCGACAACGTCACCCTCACCATCCCCGACGGCGACGTCTTTGGCATCATCGGCATCTCGGGCGCGGGCAAGTCCACGCTCGTGCGCTGCCTCAACCTGCTGGAGCGCCCCACGTCCGGCAGCATCGTCGTGGACGGGACGGACGTCACGAACCTCAAGGGCGCCTCGCTACGCGAGTATCGCCGCAACGTCGCCATGATCTTCCAGGGGTTTGGCCTCCTGGCTCAGAAGACCGCGCTGCAGAACGTCTGCTTCCCCTACCTCGCCAGCAACGGAAAGGTGACGGACGCGGACAGGAAGGAGGCCCTTGGCTTCCTCGAGCGCGTCGGCCTCGCGGACCGCGCGTCCTCCTATCCCGCGCAGCTCTCCGGCGGCCAGAAGCAGCGCGTCGCCATCGCCCGCGCGCTTGCCTGCCACCCCAAGTACATACTGTGCGACGAGGCGACCTCGGCGCTCGACCCCGCCAGCACGGCGTCCGTCCTCAGGCTGCTGCGCCGCATCAACGAGGAGACCGGCGTCACCATCATCGTGATTACCCACTCCATGCAGGTGGTGCAAGACATCTGCAAGAACGTGGCCGTCCTCGTCGAGGGCAAGGTGGTCGAGAAGGGCACCGTGTCAGAGGTGTTCGCCGATCCCAAGCACGAGGTAACGCGCCAGCTGTTGGGAAGGGAGAGCTGGGATGAGTAGCCTTTCTCTTTTGATGAACCAGTTCGGGGCCCTGCTTGGACAGGGCCTGGCCGATACGCTCGTGATGCTGTTCGCTTCGACCGCCGTCGCCTACGTGCTCGGCATCCTTCTGGGCGTCGTGCTCTGCGTCACGGCGCCGCGCGGACTGCGCCCCATGCGCACGCTGAACGCCGTCCTAGGATGGGTCGTCAACATCGGCCGCTCCATCCCGTTCATCATCCTGCTCGTCACGATGTTCCCGGTCACGCGCGCGCTCGTGGGAACCACGACCGGAGTCCGCGGCGTCATCCCGCCCCTCGTGCTCTCCACCACGCCGTTCGTGGCGCGCATGGTCGAGCAGTCGCTCGCGGAGGTCCCGCGCGACGCCATCGAAGCCGCCGAGGCCTGCGGCGCGTCCATCCCGCGCATCGTCGTGTCCGCGCTTCTCCCCGAGGCCCTGCCCTCCATGGTGCGCGGCGTGTCCATCACGCTCATCGCGGTCCTCGGCTACACCGCCATCGCCGGCGCCGTCGGCGCGGGCGGCCTGGGCGACATCGCCATCCGCTACGGCTACTACCGCTACCAGGACACCGTCATGATCGCGACCCTCGTCCTCATCGTCATCCTCGTGCAGCTCATCCAGAGCACGTGCGACCTCATCGCAAAGAAGATCGACCACCGCTAGCGCAAGACAGACGCAACGCAAAGGAGAAGAACATGCTCAGCAGAAGGTACTTCATCCGCGCGGGATTCGCCGCCATCGCCGCAGGCGGACTCGCCGCATGCGGCAACGGCTCCGCATCGTCCGCAGCCAAGAGCAAGAAGCTCACAGTCGCCGCGTCGCCCTCTCCCCACGCAGAGATCCTGGACAACTTCGCCGCGCCCAGGCTCAAGAAGCAGGGCATCACGCTCAAGACGAAGGAGTACACGGACTACATCATCCCCAACCAGGTGACCTCCTCCGGCGAGGTGGACGCAAACTACTTTCAGCACATCAACTACCTCAACAACTACAACAAGGAGAACGGCACGGACCTCGTGGGCGTCGCCGCCATCCACTACGAGCCGTTCGGCATCTACGCCGGCAAGTCCAAGGACCTGAAGGGCATCCAGGACGGCGCGCAGATCGCCGTCCCCAACGACCCCACCAACGAGGGCCGCGCGCTGCTTCTGCTGCAGCAGGAGAAGCTCATCACCCTGAAGGACCCCGACAACCTGCAGGCCACGCCCGTCGACATCGCCAAGAACCCGCACAACCTCAAGTTCGTCGAGGTCGAGGCGGCCGCCGTCGCGCGCCAGCTTCAGGACGTGGACTTCGCGGTCATCAACGGCAACTACGCCATCGAGGCCGGCATGCACGTGAAGGACGCCCTCGCGGTAGAGGACAAGAACGGCAAGGCCGTCAAGCAGTACGCCAACTACATCGTCACGACGCCCGACAAGAAGGACGACGCGCGCATCAAGGCCCTGGTAAAGGTCCTGACCAGCGACGACTTCAAGAAGTACCTCGCAAAGACCTACGACAAGGACGTGCTCCCCGCGTTCTAGTTCCGCACCCGAACGCCGCCCGCACCCCACGCCGCCCGCACCTCGCATCCGCAGGCACCTGGCCCGCTCCCGCACCCGCGGGGGCGGGCCTTCTCGCATGCGCCCGCGCGGTACGAAACGGGCGACCTGGTATCGAAAAAAATCCTACTTGCGCAGTGACATTTCTCTTCTTATAGTACTAGTCAAAGACATGGTACCGATTTGGTACTGCAAGGAAGGAGCATGTCCATGGGCGAGAAGAACATGCAGTCCAGGCAGCCGGCCATCTTCGTGGGCCACGGCGACCCCATGATGGCACTGCGCGACGACGACGTCGCGCGCGGCCTGCGCAACGTGGGCGCGCGCCTGCTGAGGAACAGGCCGAAGGCGATCCTCGCCGTGTCCGGGCACTGGTACACCCGCGGGACCCTGGTCCAGAGCGACCCCACGCCGCGCCAGGTAAACGACATGTACGGCTTCCCGCCGGAGCTGTACGCCATCAAGTACCGGCCCGCGGGCAACGCGGGGCTCACGCGGCGCGTGCAGGAGCTTCTGGGCGCGGACGTAGAGGTGGACGACACCTGGGGGATCGACCACGGCGTGTGGACGCCGCTCCACCACATGCTGCCGAACGCGGACGTGCCCGTCGTGGAGCTGAGCGTGAACGGCCTTGCCGACGCCCGCTACGCCTACGAGCTGGGAAGGCGCCTTTCTCCCCTGCGCGACGAGGGCTTCGTGGTGCTGGGCAGCGGCAACGTGGTGCACAACCTGCGCATGGCCGACTGGGACAACCCCGACGGCACGCCGCAGAACGTCGCGTTCGACGAAGCCGTGCTCGCCGCGGTCGCCGCGCGCGATGACGACGCCGCGATCGACTACCAGCACCTGCCCCACGCGGACTATGCGGTGCCGACGCCGGACCACTACCTCCCGCTGCTCACGGTGCTGGGCGCGGCCGAGGGCGAGCAGGCCGAGGTCTTCAACAAGGTCCGCAACCTTGGCTCCATCTCGATGACGAGCTACGCGTTCGGGCTGGGTAAGTAAGAGACGACGCAAGGACGGCGCAGACGCGCAAGAGCAACGCAGAGAAGTGCAAGAGCAACGTAAGGAGAAGAACATGTCTGACAACAAGAACGTGCTGATCGTGGTGGGAACCCTTCGCAAGGACGGCTACAACCTGCAGCTTGCCGACCACGTGAGGCAGCTTCTGGACGGGCGCGCCAACGTGAGCGTGCTCGACTACTCGCAGCTGCCCCTCATGAACCAGGACCTTGAGAACCCCGAGCCCGCCGCCGTGGCGGCCGTGCGCGAGGCCGTGCGCGAGGCCGACGGCGTGTGGTTTGTGTCGCCGCAGTACAACGCGTCGTTCCCCGGCCACGTCAAGAACCTGGTCGACTGGCTCAGCCGCCCGCTTCCCGGCAAGGGCCGCGACTCCGCCGCCACCAACGGCATGAGGGCCACGGTCAGCGGTGCCGGCGGACGCACCGCGACCGCCGAGATGCGCGCCGCGCTCGACTCGCTGCTGGAGTTCGTGGGCGTGCAGGTAATGCGCGAGGGCGAGACGGGCGTCGCGCTCTCCGGCGAGTCCTGGGCCTCTGGCAAGCTGGCGCTTTCCGCCGAGGACGAGGCCGCGCTCTCCGCACAGGCGGACGCGTTCCTGGAGTTCATCGCGTAGCGGGAGGACACATGGACACACAGGCGGCACACAGGGTCGCCCATGACGGGGGAGCGGACCTCTTTGGGGTCTGCCCCTTCGTCACGTCGCAGTCGATACTGCAGGGCAAGTGGGCAATCCTCATACTGCATCACCTGGCGGATGGACCGGTGCGCTTCAACGAGCTGCTCCGCCGCATGGACGTGGCGCAGGGCACGCTGTCGAAGCAGCTTAAGAACCTGGAGCACGAGGGGCTGGTGCGTCGCACCGTGCACACGGACGGGCCGCTGCGCGTCGAGTACGAGCTGACGGACATCGGCCTGAAGTTCAGGGGCGTGCTGGACGCCATCGAGGCCTGGGGAAACGACTACATCGAGTTCCTCCGCGAGCACGACGGGGGCGACGTGCGCTAACATGGCGTGCCGAGTGCCATCGCGCGTCGATCGGAGGTAGGTGCGTGCAGAGTCCCAAGGTGCCCGAGGGCAAGAGTGTGATAGACGCCGCGCCCGCGCGCCCGGAGGGAGCGCGGCTCGCACGCGCGGGCATAGCGGGCATAGCGGGCATAGCGGGCATAGCGGGCGCAGCGCCTGCGACAGGGGCGCGCCGGAGCTACAGCGCGATGCCCAGCGCCACCAAGACGACGCCGCACGCGAGCACGACCACGTCAAGGGCGCGCATGGGGTGGCGCTTGTAGCTGCTGTCGCGCGTGCGCAGGTAGAACCCGCGCTGCTCCGCCGCGAGGGCGGTCGCGTCGGTCTTGCCCACGGAGCTCACCAGCAGCGGCACGCACAGCGGCAGCATCAGAGTGAGCTTGCGGATGGGGTTCTTCGTGTCGTACTCCACGCCGCGCGCGCACTGAGCCTCCATGATCGCATTCATCTGCTGGCCGAAGACGGGCACGAAGCGCAGCGCCGTCGTAAACGTGAACGCATAGCGGTACGGCACGTGCAGCACCTCCACGCACGCGTTCGCAAGGTCGTTAAGCTTGGTGACGCTCAGCATCAGCACCAGCGGCAGCGCCACTCCCAGAAGCCTGAGGCTCGCCTTGCTGCCCGTGACCAGGCCCTCGCTCGTCATCCACAGAACCACGGGTGTCCCCTGGCGCATGAACGCCGTCTGCAGCACCAGCATGACCACGGCAATGGGCACCAGCAGCTTCAGCAGGCTCACGAGCTTCGACGTGGCACGTGCGTACAGCCCCAGCACGAAGGTCAAGGCGAGAAGGGCAAGAAGCATGGGGTAGGTGTCCGCCGTGAACGTGGCGATGATGATCGCCGCGGCGACGCCCAGCTTCGTGACCGGGTTCAGCCTGTGCAGCACGGTGTCTCCCGGGACGTAGTCGATCACGTTAACCACGGCGCACCATCTCCTCCGTCAGATCCACGATGCCGGACACCTGGCTGATTCCCGCAAACTCAGGCGACGTGGTGCGCGCGAGCACCTGCGAAAGCTCCGTCACCTGGGGCGCCCTCACGCATGCCCTGCGCATGAGGTCCGCGTCGCCAAACATCTGCTGCGTGCCGCCCCGGCCCAGGATGCGCCCGTCCGCCATGACCACGATGCGCTCCGCGAAGTCGCTCACGACCTCCATGTCGTGACACACCATGATCACGGCGCAGCCGCGCTCGGCCATGTCGCTCACCGTGTCCATCACGGTCATGCACTCTCGATAGTCCAAGCCGCTCGTGGGCTCGTCCAGAAGCACGACCTCCGGCTCCATGACCACGACGGACGCGAGCGCGACCATCTGGCGCTGGCCTCGCGAAAGCGAGAACGGCGCCTCGTCCGAGGGGAGGCCGAAGCGCGCGATGACGGCCGCGGCCCGCTCGCGCGCGTCCTTCTCGCCCACGCCCTGCAGCGTGAGGCCGAACGCGACCTCGTCCAGCACGGTGTCCTTGCACAGCTGGTGGTCCGGGTTCTGGAACAGCGTGGAGCAGTGGGCCGCGATCGCGCTGGTGGGGACCTCGCGCGTGTCGAGCCCCGCCATGCGCACCGTGCCGGACGCCGGACGCAAGAGGCCGTTCAGGAGCTTGGTCAGCGTGGTCTTTCCGGCGCCGTTCTGGCCGACGATGCCCACGACCTCGCCGGGATAGACCCGCATGTCCAGGTGGTCGACGGACGCCGTGCCGCCCGGATAGGCGAAGCTGACGTCCTCCAGGCTCACGACGGGGGTGGCGTCCACGGCGTGGGGACGCGGCACGGCGACGTGCTTGGACCCCGCGCGAATCGCCGCCGCGCGCGCGTCGTCCGCGGTGTGTGCGGGGCCGCGGACCGCGGACCCCACCAGGCCGCCGATGAGCTCTGCCGCCTCCGGCACCGTGAGGCACGGCGTCGCGCCGCGCACGAGGCCGTCGCGCGCGAGCGAGTTGTACACGCGCGCGACGCGCGGGCTGTCGACGCCGATGCGCCGAAGCTCGTCCGCGTGCGCGAACACCTCGCGCGGCGTCCCGTCCAGCACGAGCGCTCCCCCGTCCATCACCAGGATGCGGTCGCAGTACTCGGAAAGCAGCGCCACCTTCTGCTCTATCACCACGACGGTGACACCCTCCTCGCGCACCTTGCGCAGCGTGTCGAACACGAGGGCGGAGGACGCCGGGTCGAGCGCCGCCGTCGGCTCGTCGAGTACGAGGACGCGCGGGCGCATGGCAAGGATGGCTGCGATGGCCACCTTCTGCTTCTGGCCGCCGGAGAGCGTCGCTGTCTCGCGGTCCCGCAGGCCCGCGACCCCCACCGTGTCGAGCGTCCGCGCGATGCGGTCCTCGATCTGGTCGTGCGGGACGCCGAAGTTCTCGAGCCCGAAGAGCAGCTCGTCCTCGACCACGGACGCGACCATCTGCGTGTCGATGTCCTGCAGGACGCTGCCGACGACCTGCGAGATGTCCGTCAGCGTGACGTCGCAGGTGTCGCGCCCGTCCACCAGAGTGGAGCCAAACAGCTCGCCGCGGTAGTGGTGCGGTATCGCCCCGGACAGCACGGAGGCCAGCGTTGACTTGCCCGCGCCGGAGGGGCCGATGACCCCCACGAACTCGCCCTCGCCTATGCGAAGCGACACGTCGCGCAGGGCGGCGGGGACTTCCTTCCCCTGCGCCGCGGCCTCGCCGTAGCGAAACGTGACGTGGGACATCTCGATGATGGACTTGCTCTCTTGCATGTAATCGGATACCTCTCATGTGCGCCCACCGGCGCGATCGTGCCTCGCACCCGTGGCGGCCGCCCCCTCGGACGGCCGCCACGGCACGCATGTCCTACTGCAGGAGTCTACTCGCTGATCTTGAGGGCCTTGCAGACGGGGATGTAGAGTGCCTGCACCAGAATCGCGTTGAAGACGCCGGTCGCGAAGACGACGGGGAGCATCGCCGCGGCGAGCTGGGCCACGACGCCAAGCATCGCCATCTTGATGACCATGAAGATGCAGCCGCTCACGACCGTGGTGACGAAGGTGCCGATGGCGGGAACGAACTTCTTCGCGCCGCCACGCATGCCGGCGTTCACGATGACGGCCATGAGCATCGCGGCGATGCCCTCCGCTGCGAAGTCGATGAACGGCGAGGTGGTGGTGATCTGGATGACGGCGGCGGAGATGAGGCCGATCACGAGGGCCTGGGGAACGTTCGGGCGGACGACCAGGATCGTGAGGCAAAACGCCGAGATGATGAACTCGGGGCTGATGACGCCACCGGACAGGCTCGAGATCGCCTTGCCCACGGTGAAGTTGAGGATGAATCCCGCCGCCAAGAGGACGGCGAGAAGAACGAGCGCTCGGACGTCGAGCTTGCCGTGGTCGACGACGTTGACGGTGCGGGCCTGCTGGGCGTTGGATGCGGTAGCCATGATCTTCTCCTTTGCGTCGCCTTGTGGAAAGGCGCTGTGTCTGTCTATGTCATGAAATTTCGTAATTTATGTTCGTGATGCGCTCTTGCTAGCTCTGCCATCGAAGCGTGAAGGGATTTGGGAACTTCATTCTTTCCTCCTGGAACGTACTGGCTCGTACTCGCCCGCAAAAGAAAAAAGGGCTCCGGTCGAAACCGGAGCCCTTCAGTCTGCGCAGGTGTATGGCGCGTGAGACTCACGATCGACCGTTCGAAAGAGAGTTGTGCCACCACCAGTTGTTCATGACCGCATTAGCGTTGCCCATGGTGACCCTCCCCTCGAAGTCTCGTTCCGCATGCGCGGCTTCGCGTCCATTGCGTTGCACTATAGGCCAAGCACGCGCGCGGGCGCAAGGGTAAAGATGTAAACGTTTCGTTTCCCCGATGCCCTCCCGTCGTACAGGCAAGGCGTGATCATGCGCACTTCCTTAGGTAGTACACGGCGATCTGGGTCCTGTTCCTCAAGCCCAGCTTTGCCAGAATCGACGATATGTGGTTACGCACCGTCCCCTCGCTCATGAAGAGCGTCGCGGCAACCTCCGCGTTCGTCATGCCGTCTGCAATCGCACGGACCACATCCACCTCCCGCTCGGAAAGCCCCTTGAGCGCGCTCTCGTCCCGGGCGGCTCGCGGCGCGTTCCCTCCTCTCGCGTTCGTGCCGATGGAGAGCTCCGCCGCACGCGCAAGGACCTCTCCCTCCAGCACGCACTGGCCGTTCATGACGGACCTCAGCGCAGGTGCAATCGTAGAGACATCCTGCTTGATGAGGTAGCCTCGCGCCCCAAGCCTTAGCGCACGAACGATGTACTCGTCATCGGAAAACGTCGTCAGGAACACGATGCGCGCCGCCGGCTCCATGCCAAGTATTTCCTCTGCCGCAGTAAGACCGTCTCCGTCCGCCATCTGGATGTCCATGAGCACGACGTCCGGCTCGACGCGCGTGAAGAGCGACACCGCCTCGCGCCCGCTCGTGCCCGTGCCCACAACGTCCACGTCAGGCTCCACGCCCAGTATCGTGGCCAGGGACCTGACCACGATCTTGTCGTCGTCCACCACGATTACCCTCATTGGCGAGTCCCTTCGTCCATCCCCCTCGGAACCGATGCGAACACGACGAACCTCTCGCTCCCCCACCTGCCGTCAACTCGGGCCGAGAACACGCCGCCCATCTCGAGCACGCGCGCCCGCATCGACCTCAACCCCATTCCGCGCAGCTCAAGATCAACCCCCTGGGGCGGCATGATGCCGTCGTTCGTGATGCGGAGCTGCCAGAGCCCCGGAAGGCAGGTAACCGCCACAAGGGCATCGGACGCATGTGCATGGCGAGCTGCATTCGTAAGTGCCTCCCTAGCGACCAACAGAAAGCACTTGCTTACCGGGACCGGAGGGACAGCGTCCAAGCTACATGCTACCGTCACGTTTTGAATGCCGCATTCCGACGAGAGCCTGTTCAGCTCGCAGCCCAAGTCAACACCAGAGTCCTCCAGGGCGTGCACGCTCTTGCGCATGGACGAGAGCGCATCGTTCAGCCCGCCCAGAACCTCATCAAGGTCCTCGACAACCTCGGCTTCGTCCCCGTGAACAACCTTGAGAGCCTCTACCTGCAAGACGAGCCTCGTGAGCAGGTGCCCCACGGAGTCATGAATCTCCCTCGCAATCCTCGTGCGCTCGGAGAGCGCCGCCGCATGCGTCTCGTACTCGCGCGCATCAACAAGCTCTGCGTTCTTCTCGCCCAACGCGATGAGCCTGTCGTTGAGGTCGTCCTGCAGGCGATGCAGCTGGGACTGCCCCTCCAGCACGCGCGTCGTCCTCACGGAGAGCGCGAGCGAGAAGAGCGTGGCCACCACAAGCTGGCACACCGTAACCAGGCTTTGCCCACAAGTTGCTCCCAGGCATGCCACGAACGCAGGCGGCACCAGTGCCAGCCAGCGATTTTTGAACCTTGCGGCATCGTAGCTCGAAAGCGGAACAACGGCGCAAGCAGCCGGCGCCAAGACGCACAGTACGAGAGGGGCGATCACAAGGGCCAAGGCCGCCTTACGATGCCCATCCTCCGCCACCTCGAAAGCGGCGCTTGCGCAAACGGCAGTCAGCGTCACAACCACGGTCGTCGCGAGGTCGCCCCGCATCGACGCCGCCAAGGCCAAGCTGGCCCCAAGCACCAGAATCTTGTCAGTCATTCTCTCCATGGAGCAAGTATAGGGGTGCAATGGGCGCTCGGGGCGAGGTCATGACATTCGTCATGCCCGACAGACCGATTGGTTACACAAGTCACTACCGCACCCACAAGGCAGGTGCAAGAATCTGGGATGAAAGCTCGTACTCCCACCAAAAGAAAGGACGACGATGCCAAACCCACAGGCGACGGAGTCCGTCACCCCTCTCTCGTCAGAGACCGTCGTCAGCATAAGTAACCTCGTCAAGCGCTACGGCGAGGTCGTCGCCGTAGACCACCTCTCGTTGGGCATCGCGCGAGGAGAGATATTTGGCCTCCTTGGGCCAAACGGATCGGGGAAAACGACCACCATCAACTGCCTTCTGCAGCTGCTCGACTATGACCATGGGCAGATCGAGCTCTTCGGGAAGCCGATGCGCCCAGACAGCTACGACATCAAGCGCAAGATCGGAATCGTGCCCCAAGAGGTCGCCGTCTTCGACGAGCTCACCGTCAGAGAGAACGTCGACAGCTTCTGCGCACTCTACGTCCCGCAGTCCAGCCGCAGGCGCGAGCTGGTTGACCGCGCAATCGAGTTCGTGGGGCTGCAGAAGTTCCAAGGCTTCCGTCCAAAAAAGCTTTCGGGCGGACTGCTGCGCAGGCTGAACATCGCCTGCGGCATCGCGCACCAACCGTCGCTCATCATCATGGACGAGCCAACGGTAGCGGTCGACCCCCAAAGCCGCAACTCCATACTCGACGGCATCGGGCGACTCAACAGGGATGGTGCCACCATCATCTACACCTCCCACTACATGGAGGAGGTGGAGCGCATCTGCAGGCGCGTGCTCATCATGGATCACGGCCGCTCGGTAGCAAGCGGCACGCCCGACGAGCTCAAAGCAATGATAGGCACCGGCGAGAGGATCTCCGTCGAGACCGGAACCGCCTCGGAGGCAATCATCGAGTCCATCCGCATGCTCCCGCACGTTCGATCCGTGGAGTTCTCGGAGGGCATGCTGCACGTGCAGTGCTCAAATGGCGCGCACAACCTCTCGGAAGTCCTGGGCGCGCTCGCACGGGAACACGTCGGCTATGGGCGCGTCCTCTCCGAGCCGCCCACGCTCAACGACGTCTTCCTCGAAATCACGGGGCGCGAGCTCCGCGACGAGTCCTAGGAGGCGCCATGCTTACCAGTATCAGGACGAGCGTGCTCGCGCTCGTGCGAGACAAGTCCCTCCTCGTATGGACGCTCGCGTTTCCCCTCATCATGACCTGCGTCTTCATGGCGATGTTCTCCGGGTTCGACGATGCGTACTCCCTCGTCGGCTCAAGGCTCGGCATTGTCAGGAATGCACAATACGAGTCCGTCGAAGGACTGGATGACATGCTCGCCTCTCTAGCCAAGGCCCCCAAGAAAAGCCGCATCTGCACCCCTACGTACTACGCGTGCGAGAAGGACGCACGCAACGCCGCCGCAGACGGAGCCATAGACTCCTACCTCACCGTCGGTTCGGACGGTACGTTCGCGCTGCACGTCAGCCAGGCAAGCATAGCCGCCAACGGCTCGCGTCCCGCGACCGTCCTTTCCGCAGCAATCAACTCGTACGTCCGAACGTCCGATGCAATCGTATCTGCCTCGAAAAAGAGCCCCGAACTCGCAGCGAGGGGAGCGGTGCAGGCCGCCTATCTTGGCAACTCCGTGCAAATCAAGCACTTCTCCGCCACGAAGAACGCACCTGACAGCTACGCCTCCTTTTATTTCGCCCTTCTCGCCATGACCGCGGGAATGGGTGCGATGTCCGCCACGCTCACCACAAAGAACCTCCTGCCCACCACAAGCGCCGTCGGCGCACGACAATCGCTTTCGTCCACGCCGCGATGGCGCATGCTTGTTGGCGCCCTCTTTGGCGCATGGATCTGCCAGTTTGCCTGCATGCTGGTCGCGCTGCTGTTCATGGCAACGGTCGCCCATGTAGATTTCGGGAGCGGGGCGGCGCCGCTCGTCCTCGCGGTGGCCGTTTCGTCTCTTGCGAGCTGCGCGATGGGTTCCCTCCTTGGCACGATTCCCCACATGCAGGCAGGGATGGTCTCGGGGATAACCTGCCTGCTCTCGCTTTTCACGGGTCTCTATGGCCCAAGCGCGCAGGAAATCACCTATGCATTGGAGACCTCTGCGCCCGTGCTCGCCCATGCAAACCCCCTCTGGCAGATCTCGCACTGCTTCTACTCGCTCCTCTATTACGATACGTACGACTCCTTCGCGCGTTGCTGCCTCACGCTGCTGCTCATGACTCTGGTCGCGCTTGCCCTCGCGGGCATACGCATGAGGAAGGTGTCCCATGCCCACCTTTAAGACGTACATGAGGATTCTCCTCGCCCACCGCATATACATCGTCATCTACCTCGTCATCATCTCTATAACGGGAATTGCAATCGGGCTTTCGACGGCGTCGAGCTCGAGCCAGCACTTCGCGGCAACCTCGTCGAGGGTCGCGATAATCGACCGCGACGACTCTGAGCTCTCTCGAGCGCTCTCCGCTCACGTGGCAGAGGGCAACACCTTGGTCCCCCTTGCGGATGACAAGAAGTCGGTCCAGGACGCGCTCGCCCAGGATGCGGTCTCATACCTCCTCGTCATCCCAAAGGGTTGGGGGCACGATCTCATGGTCGCAGCTGCCGGCGATGGCACCGCCCCCGCTCTGGAAGCTTCCGTGTCGTATCGCTCCGGCGAGGGCTTTCTCGTAGACCAGCAAGTCAAGAGCTACGTCCAGGGACTCTTTGGCTCGGCATCTCTCGGAGGAAGCCAGGGGGATGCGGTGCGCACGACCGACGAGTCGTGGGGCAAGAGCATTGGCGTCTCGACCATCGGCCAGCGCGCAACGCCGCTGCCCAACCCCCTCCTAAGCGCCGCGCTCTTCTCCTCGTATCCCATCTTCGCAAGCGTCACCGTCTGCATCGCCCTCCTGATGAAAGCCCTCAACGCCAAGGCGCTGCGCGGGCGCAGGGTCGCCTCCCCGCAATCGCCAAGGGAGCGCAACGTGGCCCTTGTGGCTGCGTGCGTCTGCATAGCCCTCATCGCCTGGGCATGGAACTTCGGGCTCCAGGTAACCCTCCTCGGACGCGGCGCAATCGCACGGTCTCCCGCACAGCTCGGAATTGTGGGGCTTGCCCTTCTCACCTACTCGCTGGTGTCTGCAAGCGTGGGATTCCTCGTTGGACAGCTAGGCATCTCGGAGAATGCCGCGAACGCCGTCGCAAACATCTTTGGCATGGTGCTTTCGGTCCTCGGCGGCGCTTGGGCAGATCTGTCCCTGCTTCCTGATGCACTTGTCGCCGTTGCCCATTTCACCCCATTCTACTGGGCATACCGCGCCATTGAGGGCGCGTCGGCCATGAGGGTCGTTTCCACCTCGAGCGTACTGCCGCTCGTGGGATGCGTTGGCGTCTGCATGCTGTTTGGCATAGCCATACTGCTTGTTGGAATTGCGCTCGGACGTGCCCGGACCAGGCAGCTGGGATAGAGTTCGATGCGAATTCCGCCGATGCTCGAGCGTGGCGCCTCTTGGCAATGTTGCGGAGTTTTAGCAGGTCCCGGCTTTATGCGCTATCGTTTCTGGGTCACAGTCAATGCGTGGCTGCCTAAGGGATGAGCTCGCGCAAGACGTCAGCCCACGCAAGGAAAGCGAGACTCAGATGAAGCTCACCGGCAGCCAGATACGCCAGCTGCGAAGCATGTGCAACCAACTCAAGCCAACCGTCTCCATCGGCAAGGCGGGCGTGGAAGCCGTCGTGGCCTCGACCGAGGAGGACCTCGAGGCGCACGAGCTCGTGAAGTGCACCGTCCAGGGAACGTCCGGCCTCGACACGCGCGAGGCGGCAGATGCCTTGGCAGAGCTCACGGGTGCCACGGTGGTACAGGTGATTGGCCACAAGTTCTCTATCTACCGCGAGACCAGCCGCAAGGACGTGGAGAAAATCAGGCTCCGCTAGCGGCAGCACAGTCGTACGAGTAAAACTTGTTCGGCCGGGACGCCTCGGGCTTTGGGGCGTCCCGGCCGTCTTTTGTGCACAGGGAGCCGTAACACACGTGAACTCTGCACGCAGGCCCGCGCGCTCCCTTGCATATTGCGTGCCAATCGCTCACGATGGGCTGCAATCACCAAGCACCGGAAACAGAGGCCAAGATGCAAGCACCGGACACCGCCTCAGGCGGTCAAGAACCGCAGGACACGATCATCGTCGTCGAGGACGACCCTGACATCGTGGAGATACTCCGCCTCTACCTGGGAAGCAGCGGATATCGCTTCCTCTCCGCGGGCGACGGCGAGCGCGGCCTCGACGTCCTGCGCAAGAGCGACGTGTCACTGGCGCTCGTAGACCTCATGATGCCCTCCATGAACGGCTTCGACTTCATCAAGGAGGCCCGCTCCTTCACGGACATCCCCATCATCATCGTGTCCGCGCGCAACCAGCCGTCGGACAAGGTGCTCGGCCTTGACCTGGGCGCGGACGGCTACGTAACCAAGCCGTTCGACCCCACGGAGGTCCTCGCGTACGTGCGCGCGGCGCTGCGCCGCTACCGTCAGGGCATGGCCGCCGAGCACGACGGGGGCGAAAGCGCCGCCACGGGCGAGAAGAACGTCCTTTCCGCCGGCGACCTCGAGCTTGACCTCGATACCCTCGTGCTCCGCAAGCGCGGCAACGTGATGCCGCTCACGGCGTCCGAACTGAAGATACTTCACAAGATGATGTCCGCTCCCGGACACGTTTTCACGAAGGCACAGCTGTACGAGGCCATAAGCGGCAGCTCCTACGGCGGAGCGGAAAGCATCATGATGCACGTCTCGAACATCCGCTCGAAGATCGAGGATGACCCGGGCAAGCCGGCCCACATCAAGACCGTGCGCGGATTGGGGTACCGCTTTGACGAGTAGCGAGAAGAACGACAAACGCACCAGGCACACCAGGCTGCGGGCTGCGTTTCGCAACGCTACGACGAGCCTCACCGTGAGGTGCCTTCTGGTAGTACTCGCCTACATACTCGCAATGGCGGGAGTGCTGCACGTCACAAACAAGCTCGCAACCGAGGAGCTCAAACGCACTTCTCCGTACATAGAGATGTTCGACGACGGCTCGACCATGATGCAGACTGATGACTTCAATCAGATGGCGTCGCTTGTCTCACCGCCAAGTGCACTTCTGGTGTTCGACGGGAAGGGAGGGCTGCTCTTCTCGACCAGCCAGAAGGTCGCCCAGAAGATCACCGCAAAGGAGCTCCCGCTCATCGCGGGCGACGAGGACGATGGCTCTGTGTACGTGATGCTGGACCGCAAGGACGACCGCGGAAGGACCGTGCACGAGATCAACCTCTGCAAGCCCGAGTCCACTCCGGACGGCTACGCCATCAGCGTCAAGTCCACCTGCACGTATCTCTCGGACGGCACCATCGTGGGCGGCGACCTCTTTGGCGATAAGACCCGCCTGACCAAGCGCGAGATGTCCCTGCTCCAAGGCGTCTACAGCCGCCGCATGATGATCGCGAAGCACAGCTACAAGAACGAGAAGGGCCAGCGGCGCATCCTCGTGCTGCTTTCGCCCACGGAGTCCGGCAAGGACTTCAGGGCCGCCGTCGACCGCTCGAACACCTACCGCATCGCGTCGGTACCCATCGCCGTCGCGCTCACGGTCCTGGCAATCGCCGTCCTCGCACGGGTCGTGCGCAGGTCCACCCGACCGCTGGACCGCGCCATAGACGCGCGCCGCAGCGGCGTCGGCAACGCGCCGGACCCGTCCGCCATGCCCGTGGAGCTCAGGCACACCTACGAGGACTTCCTCGGCCTCATGACCGAGCTCGACCACGCGCAGGACGACAAGCGCCGCATGATCGCAGACGTCTCGCACGACCTGAAGACACCGCTCTCCGTCATCCGCGGCTACGCCCAAGCGTTCGAGGACGGCCGCGTTCCGCAGGAAAGCGCCGAGAAGTACCTGCACGCCATCGCCGCGAAGGCCGACCTTGCGTGCGAGCTCATAGACTCGCTGCAGTTTTTTGCGAAGACCGACCACCCCTCGTACCGGGCGACGCTCGAGAACCGTGACCTGTGCGAAGAGCTGCGCATCATGCTCATCGACAAGCAGCCCGACATCGAGCAGGCGGGTGGCACGCTCGTGGTGGAGCTCCCGGACAGACCCATCCGCGCCCGCGCGGACGTCGAGCTCCTCAGGCGCGCCGTCAGCAACGTGATAGACAACGCCTACAAGCACAACCCCCGTGGCGTCACCATCCGCGTCGCATGCGCGGCAACGCGCGACGGCGCCCTCGTCTCGATCGCGGACGACGGACAGGGCGTGCCCAAGGACATCCGAGCGCACGCGTTCGAGCCGTTCGTCACCAGCAACAAGGCGCGCTCCACCGGCAAGGGCACGGGACTGGGCCTTGCCATCGCAAGCACGTGCATGCAGGTGCAAGGCGGCACGATTTCGTTCGCGGAGCACGCCGAGTCCCCGTACTCCACGGAGGTCCTCTTGACCCTCCCGGCCGCGCAGAAAGACTAAAGGTTCCTTTAGGCGGCGTTTAGGTAGGCAAAAGGTTGCCCCCGTAGCATGGGTCCCAACGTCAGCAAGACGAAAGGTATCCATGCTCTCAAGAACGAACGTCCTCACCTACCTCGAGGACTCCACCAGACGCAACCCCAACGCAATCGCCGTCATCGACGAGTCCGGCACGTACACGTACGCAAGGCTGCTGGAAGACACGCAGCACGTCGGCAGCGCGCTCGCAAGGTGCGGCGCGTGCGGGTCATCCGTCATCATCATGCTGCGCAAGAGCGAGCTCGCACTTGCCTGCATGCTCGGAACGCTGCAGGCCGGCGCGTGCTACGTGCCCATCGACACCAGCGCGCCCACCCACAGGCTCCGTCACATGGCCGCCACCCTCGGCAACGCCCTCGTCGTCGCAGGCGAGAAGAACGCGGACGCCGTGCGCCAGGCACTTCCGGGGCAAGAGGTCCTCATTGCAGAGGAGCTGCTACGCCAGCCGGTGGACACAGGGGCGCTCGAGGCGGCTCGCTCCCACACGCTCTCGTGCGATCCGGCATACGTCATGTTCACCTCCGGCTCCACCGGCACGCCGAAGGGCGTCGCCGTCAGCCACGGCGCCATCGCGAGCTTCGTGGACGAGTTCGTCCGCATCTTCGGCTTCACGAGCGAGGACCGCTTCGCGAACCAGGCCCCATTCGACTTCGACATCTCCGTGAAGGACGTGTACGGGTCGCTCGCCGTGGGCGCCACCCTCGTGCTCGTCCCGCGCGAGCTGTTCATGCAGCCGCAGGCACTTGTCGACTACCTCGAGAAGAACCAGGTCACCGTCATGGTCTGGGCCGTGGCCGCCCTGTGCATCGCCAGCGCGTACCACGTGCTTGCGCCCGGCAGGCTCCAGAGCGTGAGGCAGGTCCTCTTCAGCGGCGAGGTCATCCCCAGAAAGCACCTGGACGCCTGGCTCAGATGCCTGCCCGACGCCCGCTTCGTCAACCTGTACGGTCCCACGGAGATCACCTGCAACTGCCTGTACCACGTGGTGGACCGCACGGCCGCATACCCACAGGGGCTCCCCCTGGGAAGGAGCTTCGGCCACTGCGAGGTCCTTCTCCTCGACGAGGCGGATCGCCTGGTGACGGAGCCGGGCAGGCTGGGAGAGCTCGTCGTGCGCGGCCCGTCCGTCGCCCTCGGCTACGTGGGCAACCCCGAGGCAACGGGGCGCTCCTTCGTGCAGAACCCGCTCAACGGCCTGTACCACGACCGCGTGTACCGCACCGGCGACCTCGCGGAGCTGCTTGATTCCGGCGACCTCGTCTTCCGCGGACGCCGTGACAACCAGATCAAGTACATGGGCCACCGCATCGAGCTCGAGGAGGTCGACAAGGCGTTCGAGGACCTCCCCGGCGTGCAGAGGTGCCGCTGCGCCTTCGACGCACGGCGCCAGCGCCTGCGCGTGTTCTTCGAGGGCACCGCAGACGAGGCCGCGCTGCCCCGCCTCGTGGCAGACACGCTCCCCGCAAGCATGAGGCCCTCCAGCATCACCAGAGTGGATTCCATGCCCCTCAACAAGAACGGGAAGGTCGACCGGGCAGAGCTGCTCAGGACGTACTTCCCCACCAAGTCCAAGGAAGGAAGGTAAGCCGGCATGAACGCAGAGGAACTCAGGCGCGTGGGCGAGTTCTGCCAGACGCCGTTCTACGTCTTCGACGAGCGCGAGCTGGCAGACCAGGTCAGCCGCATCCGCGAGGTCCTGCCCCCGCGCACCAACATCTGCTTCGCCATGAAGGCGAACCCGTTCGTGGTGGGCCCCATCTCGAAGCTCGTCGACAGGCTCGAGGCCTGCTCCACGGGAGAAGTGCGCATCTGCCAGGCCGCGGGCGTCGACCCCAGCCAGATCGTCGTCTCGGGCGTCGCTAAGGACCCCGCCCTCATGCGCGAGCTCATCGCGGGCGATGCGGGCATCGGGCACTTCACCTGCGAGTCCCGCCTCCAGTTCGACATGCTCTCCGGGCTGGCGCGCGAGACGCACACGCACATCGACCTTCTGCTCCGCCTCAGCAACGGCAGCCAGTTCGGCATGGACGCAAGCACGATCATGAAGCTCGCAGCCGCATGCGCCAACGACCCGTACGTCACCATCCGCGGCATCCAATACTTCACCGGTACCCAGAAGACATCGTCCAAGCGCATCGCACGCGAGGTCGCGAAGCTCGACAGGTTCGTGGCGGAGGTCGGCCGCGCCTACGGCTGCCCCCTCGCCGAGATGGAGTACGGCGCGGGCCTTCCCGTCGAGTACTTCGAGCGCGACCCTAAGGCCGTCCGCCAGACGGAGCTCGAGCCTGCGCTCGCGCTCTCCCGCGCGCTTACCGACACGTCATTTTCCGGCCAGGTCACCATCGAGCTCGGCCGCCGCATCGCCGCGACGTGCGGCACCTACGTCACACGCGTGGTGGACGCAAAGCAGATCGACGGCCAAAACGTCGCCATCGTCGACGGGGGCATGCACCAGATCACGTACTACGGCCACGCCATGGCCATGAAGCAGCCACCGTGCCGGGCGCTCACCCCCCACGGAGACCCCGACCTCCGCTGGACGGTCTGCGGCTCGCTCTGCACCACGAACGACATCCTCGTGAAGCAGATGCCCCTGGGAGACCTCGCGGTGGGCGACCTCGTCGCCTTCGACAAGGCGGGCGCGTACTGCATGACAGAGGGCATGTCGCTCTTCCTGAGCCGCGACCTCCCCGCCATCGTCTGGCGCGACCGCGCGGGCAAGCTCACGCTCCTTCGCGACCGCATCGAGACCGCACCCCTCAACAGCGTTCGTCCGCTCTGACAGAGCGTAACGACATATCGCAAGACCACGCATGCAACGTGCAGACAACACAAAGGAGAAGAACATGAGGACCGTTACCGAAATCCTTCAGGAGCTCAAGCCCGGCGTTGACTTCGAGGGCTCGACCACGCTGATCGACGACCGCGTCATCGACTCGCTCACCATGGTCGCGCTCGTGGCCGAGCTCGAGGACGAGTACGACATCGAGGTTCCGCCCGTCGAGATCGTCGCCGATAACTTCAACTCAGTCGAGGCGATGGAGATGCTGGTCAGGCGCCTGCGCGAGGAGGAGCTCGACTAGCTCCCATATGCGCCAAGACGCCCCCGCCGACCCAAGCACTCGTGTCGCCGGGGGCGTTCTCTGTAGGTCCCAACCCAGGGGATAGCATGACTTCCTATTTTTCCATCCTGTTCTTCGCGGTGTTTCTGCCCCTTGTGGTGACCGCGTACGGCATCGCCCCCAGAAAGGCGCGCTGGGTCGTGCTGCTCGTGGCGAGCTACGCGTTTTTCTGGATCCTCAGTGGCAGGCTCATCGTGTTCATACTGGCCTCGACGGTCTCCGTCTACGGCCTTGCCCTCGCACTCGACGCCCAGATCAGGCAGAGGGACAAGCGGCTCGCCGGCGCCACGTCGGGCAAGCGCGCCATCCGCGCCAGCGCGAAGCGCCGCATGCGCGCCATCCTCACGGCGGGCGTCCTTCTCAACGTGGGCATGCTCGTCGCGCTCAAGTACGTGAAGTTCTTCGGCGAGGCGCTCTCCGGCCTGTTTGGGCTCTTCGGCCACGGCTTCGTGGTCAACGTGCCGCCGCACGACCTCCCCATAGGCATCTCGTTCTACACGCTCATGGCGGTGTCCTACCTGGTGGACGTCTATCGAGAGTCCGTGCGCGCGGACAGGAGCCTTGGCCGCGTCGCGCTGTACCTGAGCTTCTTCCCGCAGATCATGGAGGGGCCAATCTGTCGCTACAACCAGACGACGGAGTCCCTCACCGCAGGCGAGCCGCTTGACCGCAGGTCCATGTACGCGGGCACGGTCCGCATCCTGTACGGATTTGCGAAGAAGATCATCGTGGCGGACAGGCTCAACGCGTTCGTCCGACCCGTGTTTGGCGGCCACTACCTGTTTGACGGAGGCGTCACGGCGTTTGCGGCCATCCTGTACACGTTGCAGCTGTACTGCGACTTCTCGGGCACGATGGACGTGGCCCTGGGAATCGCCCAGATCTTCAACGTCCGCCTGCCCCGGAACTTCAGGCAGCCGTTCTTCTCGCGCACCGCGTCAGAGTTCTGGAAGCGCTGGCACATCACGCTGGGCACGTGGCTGAAGGACTACGTGTACTACCCCGTATCGCTCAGCGCGCCGTGCAAGCGCCTGACCAAGCGGGCGCGCAAGGTGTTTGGCAACCGCTACGGACCGCTTTTGGCCAGCTCCGTCGCGCTGCTGTGCGTGTGGGTCATCAACGGCCTGTGGCACGGCGCCGGCAGCCAGTACCTGTTCTTCGGCATGTACTACTTCGTCCTCATCATGGCGGGCGGCCTCATCGAGCCCATCGCCGCGCAGGCGGCCCTGCGCCTGGGCATCAATCGAACGTCCGCTCCGTACCGCACGTTCCAGACCGCGCGCACCCTCGTGATCGTCTTCGTGGGCGAGATGTTCTTCCGCGCGGACGGCCTTGCCGCCGGCCTCGCCATGTTCCGCAGAATCGTGACGGACTTCTCGCTGCGTGCGTTCACGAGCGGCGCCATATTCTCCGTGGGACTCGACGGCCCGGACTACCTGGTGGTCTGCCTGGCGCTTGCCGGCGTGCTCGCCGTGAGCATAGCGCGGGAGCGCGGGCGCGACGTGCTGGGAGCCCTATGTGAGCGCGGCACCGTTGCCCGATGGGCCGTGGCCATAGCGCTGTTCATGGCAATCGTGATCTTTGGCGCGTACGGCGCAAGCTACATCCCCATCGCGCCCATGTATGCGAAGTTCTAGGAGGCACGCATGAGAAACCAGAAGCTCCGCGCCCGCCTGGGCGTTGCCCTCACGGCGCTGGCCGTCTTTCTCGTCACGGCCGGCCTTCTGGCCGTGACGTCCTGGGCGTCGCTGCCCAAGGCGGACGCGCACGAGGAAGGCACGGTGGACGCGACGGCGCATGACGCCACGGGCGAGAAGAACGGCGGCCTCGACGTGCTGTTCATCGGCGACAGCGAAGCATACAGCGCGTTTTCGCCCCTGGAGATGTGGGGCGAGAGCGGGTTTGCCAGCCGCGTGATCGCCTCGCACGGCCAGAGGCTCCCGTACAGCTACACGCTGCTGCGCGAGGTCCTCACCACGAGCTCTCCGCGCGTGGTGGTGATAGAGACCAACTCTGTGTACTCGTCCTTCTCGACGCTTGACCCGTCACTGAGGTTCCTGCAGGACCACGTGCCCGTATTCGAGTACCACGATCGCTGGAAGCGCATCCTCACGCACGACCTTCCGAAGTCGAGCGACTCGCGCGCGTACCTGAGGGGCTTTGTGCCCAACCGCGTGGCGAAGCCGTCACGCAACACCGACTACATGACCCACACGCGCAAGGCAAGCGTCGTGCCGCGGGAAAACCAGGAGTACCTGCGCCTGATGGTCGGCTACTGTCGCGCGCACGGCGCCACTCCCGTGCTGGTGAGCACGCCCTCGACCGTCAACTGGAGCACGCCGCGCCACAACGGGATTGCACGCCTTGCGCACGGGATGCATGTTGGCTACATAGACCTGAACCGCGGACGGCACAAGGTCGACATCGACTGGCGCACGGACACGCGCGACCGCGGCGACCACCTCAACCTGAGCGGCGCCACGAAGGTATCGCGCGAGCTGGCACTGCTGCTGAGCAGGCGCTATAGGTTGCCCGACCACCGCGATGACCCCACGTACGCCACCTGGGAGGAGGACCTGGACCTCTACCGCACCACCGTAGGCAAATAGCGTGCCGCGACCCCACCGCTATGCAAACGCATGCGGTGGGGTTGTGTTTAGACCTCTATTGCAGCTTTTCGTTCCTAGGCGGCTGCTTTATAGACACGCATACCCACAGCCAACTCCTCACATGGTAATTTTGTGAATAATGGAATCCGTCCATGGAAGGAGAAGCTATGAGCAAGCAATGCGTCACCCTCCGGTCACCACGCCATACAGCACTCTCCTGCGTAGTGGCGACGACCACCGCGGCAGTCACCCTTTCTGCCCCGGCCATCGCCCTGGCCGACGAGCCGGCAACGTCAGCGCCAACTGAGGAACCCTCCGCAACGACTACGGCGGCTGCAACTCCAAGCATGACGGCACCCTACACCACCACACAGACCGTCGCGAAAGACGAGGAGACCTTCCCCACAAAGGACGAGGCCCAGAGCTACCTGGACAACGCAAAGTCAACATGGGCAGAGAAAGACAAGAAGGACACCACCTCCACGTATGAGGTGAAGACGACCGGCCCGGAGAAGGTGAACTCCACCACCACGTCGACCACGACGACGGAGAAGGAAGGGAACGAGGAGTTCGGCACCAAGGACGAGGCCGACAAGTGGGTGAAAGACAACACCTCCGGCTACCAGAACACCGGCGACACCACGTACGACGTGAAGTCCGGCGTGGAAAAGGTAGAGTCCGGAACGACCGAGGAGAAGAACGACAGCGTCGCCTCGGACAAGAAGGATGGGTTCACAAGCAAACAGAAAGCCGAGGATTGGGTCGCAAGTCAGACCGAGAAGTACAAGGCTACGGCAGACACCGCCTACACCGTCGACAGCACGGTGACGCCTCAAGAGAACGCCAACAAGAGGGGCGAGAAGGACGGCGAGGCCATAGAGCAGAAGTATGGCCCGTTTGACAGCGAAGAGGCAGCTGCAGCCGCAAAGGCAACTGAAGCAGTGAATGACCCCGGCGGCGTTCTCCGGGATGTTGAGCTTGGCGACGTGACCTCGAAGGAAGACGGCACCAAGACCGAGACCGTGCACGTTACGGGTGGCACTTTCTACAGCAAGGACGCACGCGATCGTGACCTTGAGCAGAAGACTACCGAGGCAGAGAGAGATGGCTACACGGTCAAGAACAAAGTCAAGACTCAAAGCGAAGTTGCTTGGGGCGGCAAGGGCGACTCGAGCACTGAGTATCAGCTTGGCGCCGGCAGCTTCGCCGCCATCAAACAGTCCACTTGGTATGTCATATGGACGCCGGAAACGGTAGATTCAGACACCCTCAGCGCAATCAAAAATGTAATAGAGAAAAACGACCCAAGCAACAAGACATACATCGGTTGCTTCACGGGATTCGACGGGAAATTCTCCACGAGCGAGAAGACGTCAGGCACTTACTGGGTGACCAAGAACGAAGACGGCAACTACACCGTGCACGTCAGCTCCTCTGATAAGATCTCGCATCTGGACTGGGGCACGCTGCCCACGTACTCGTATTCGTTCGACAAGACACGCGAGACGTCCATCCTCAAGTGGTACTTCACGAAGACGGTCCGGAACTACAAACCCGCCATCGAGTGGTCGGCTGAGTACAACGTAAGCAGTGTCACCAAGGTCCCGACCTACAAGTACAAGGCATGGTACAAGGTCACCAAGACGGAGGAAGTCACCAAGGACACCTGGAAGGCCGGCTACGAGGTCGTGAAGACGACAACGTTCGCACCTCCCGTCACGCCGCCGACCACGCCCCCGACGACCCCTCCCGTCACGCCGCCAGCTACGCCGAAGACTCCCGAGACTCCGAAGGTGGCAGTGCAGAAGGCCGCCGTCCAGAAGCAGGCCACGGTCGCAAAGGCCGCCGTGCCCAGGACGTCCGACAGCACGAACCTCGCCGGCGCCGGAATTCTTGCCGGCCTTGCCGTGGCGTTTGGCGCAGCCGGCATCGTGCTTCGCCGTCGTGCCCGCAAGCTCGACTAGCTTCAAGCGCCGACGGCCAGCGCCTTCGCGACGCGAACGCATGGCAGCCACATAGGCAGGTCTAGAATGGGCACTGTCGCCAGGGTGTTGGCGGCAGTGCCCATCGCCATAAGGAGGCCCATGACCAGGCTCTACATAGACGCCGACGCATGCCCCGTCACGCGGGAGGCGCTCGCCGTCGCGCGCGAGCTGCGGATTCCCTGCGTGATTGCGGGAAACACCACGCAGAACCTCGAGCGCTCCGTGCGCGCGACGGACCCGCGCGAGCCCCGCGACCCACAGTGCCCCGACTGCGGCTTCTGGGTGAGGGTGCTCCAGGTGGGCGTGGGCGCCGACTCCGCGGACTTCGCCATCGTGTCCGAGCTGACGCCCGAAGACGTGGTGGTGACGCAGGACATAGGCCTCGCAGACATGGTGCTGGGCCGTGGCGCTCGCGCCATCGGCGTGCGCGGGCGCGTGTACAGCCCGCTGACCATAGACTCCCTGATGCTCATACGCCACGAGGAGAAGAAGGTGCGCCGCGCCGGCGGCAGGACGAGGGGTCCCGCGGCGTTCACGTCCGAGGACCGCGCCCGCTTCCGCACGAACCTGCGTCGCCTGCTGAAGACGCCGCGTGACGAGCGGACACCACATGGCGGGCAGACAACTGTCAGCAATCCAGACAAATAGCCACGACGAAAGGCTCCGCATGCAGAGAAGAGCAAGCACCATCGCCGGCACGCCCTGCGTGACGTACATCGAAGAGCGCCCGCGGCACATACTTCTGCAACCCGTAGACCACCGCGACCTCGACGACGTGGACCGCGAGGCCCGGCTGCTGCAAGATTCCTGCAAGACGCCCGTCGCGCTCGTCGCGTTCGAGGTGCCGGAGTGGAACGACGACCTCTCGCCCTGGGAGGCGCCGCCGGCGTTCGGCAAGCGCGGCTTCGGCAGCGGCGCCCAGCGCACGCTCGACCTCGTCCTGAACGGCATCCTGCCCGAGCTGCCATCCGCCCTCAAGCTGCAGCCCGGCCGCGACGCGATCCTGGGCGGCTACTCGCTCGCCGCGCTCTTCTCGCTGTGGTGCTCGTACCAGACGGATACGTTCGCAGCCGTCGCCGCCGCATCGCCGTCCGTGTGGTTTCCCGGGTGGCTCGGCTACGCGCAAGGCCGCCAGCCGCTTTCGCGCGCCGTCTACCTAAGCCTGGGGGATCGCGAGGAGAAGACGAGAAACGCCGTCGTCTCGACCGTGGGGTCGTGCATACGGCGCCAGCACGAGCTGCTTCGGGCGCAAGGCGTGCCGTGCACGCTGGAATGGAACGCAGGCGGGCACTTCCAGGAACCTGGCGAGCGCACGGCAAGGGCATTCCTGTGGTGCATCGACACGCTCGAGGCCGAGCGCACGCACCGGTACCACTAGCCCCTTGGCCAGGACATGCGGCGGCGCATGGCGAGGGCGGCGTTCACCAGGAGTATGAGCGACGGCACCTCGATGAGGGGGCCAACGACGGCCGCGAACGCCTCGCCGGACGCCAGGCCAAACGTCGCCACCGCCACGGCGATCGCGAGCTCGAAGTTGTTGCCCGTGGCCGTGAACGCGATGGCGCTTGTCTGCGGGTAGCCGAACCCCGCCGCGTGCGCGAGCACGAAGCTGCAGAAGAACATGACCACGAAGTAGATGACGAGCGGCACGGCGATGCGCACGGTGTCAAGCGGAAGGTGCACGATCTGCTGTCCCTTGAGCGAGAACATGAGGACGATGGTGGCGAGAAGCGCCGCGAACGAGATTGGCGACACGCGCGGGAGGTAGGTGCCCTCATACCAGTCGCGACCCATGAGACGCTCGAGCGCCAGGCGCCCAAGCGCACCCGCGGCGAACGGTATGCCGAGGTAGAACGCCACGGTTCCCGCCACGTCGCCCACGGAGAGGCTGACGGAGACCGAGGGCGCGCCCACAAGCGTGGTGAGGCGTGTGGCGAACAGCCACGCCATGGGTCCGTACAGCAGCACCTGCAGGATGGCGTTCACCGCCACGAAGCCGGCGCACCACTCCGCGTCGCCGCCGGCAAGGCCGTTCCACACGATGACCATCGCGATGCACGGCGCGATGCCTATGAGGATGAGGCCCGTCATGTACTCAGGCTGGTCGCGCAGGAACGTGGTGGCAAGCATGAACATGAGGAGCGGCCCCACGACCGCGCAGAACAGCAGCATGAGGCCGAGCGCGCGGACGTTGCGGAAGACCTTGGGGAGCTCGGAGTAGCGCACCTTCGCGAGCGGCGGATACAGCATGAGCATCATGCACACGGCGAGCGGCACGTTGGTTGTCCCCACCGAAACCGCGTTCAGCGCCCCGGACAAGCCCGGCGCCACGGCGCCCAGGGCGATGCCCGCGGCCATCGCCAGAAAGATCCACAGCGTGAGCAGCCTGTCCTTCACGCCCAGACGCGAACCCACGCCCTCCGTGGCCGCCCCCGTCTCGGCTCCTGCACTTTTCGCCATGCCCTTCTCCCTCCGCTCCTTACGGGACTATCACATCGATATTTGTCTATCTGTTACCGATGATATCGTAACATTCACCGATGTCAATGTGATGGGAGGGCTACTATAGGCAGTGTTCTTGGAGGCGGAATAAGATGCTCCAAAGTAACTTACTCGCGAGTATCTTAACGATCGATCACAGCCGGCCGACGAGCTCCATCACGGAGGCGGCAAGGCCTCCCCCACCCGTCTGGTCTTCCCTCGCGCAGAGGTAGAACGTCGCGTGGGCCTCGGCGTCGCGTATGGGCACGAAGACCCTCCGGACCTGCCCTTCTCCCTCCGCCGCCTCCCCGGCGACATCCGGGCGCATGAGCACCGGCGCGTCTGACGAGAAGCCCAGCATGCGGGTCGTGCGCATGAGCTGGCGCCAGACCTCGCGATCCTCCTGCACGACCATGCGAGCGTGCGGCGTCATGCGCCGGTGGATGTCTCCCCAGAACCCGATGCCGCCAAAGAGCAGGAAGGTCTCGCCGTCGAGGTCCTCGAACGAGACGCTTTCGCGCCGCGCAAGGGGATGTCCCTCTGGCGCCGAGAGATACAGGTTCTCCCTCATGAGGAGGACGCCGCGCATCCCTGGGGCCTTGCGCGTGCAGACGGCGAGGTCGATGAGGGAGTCGAACAGGGCACGCTCCACATCCGCCTCGTCACCCACCATCTGCGAGCTCACGAGCGCGCCGGGCATGCGCTCCACGATAAGCGAGGTGAGGTACCACAACGGCGCGGGGGCGATGGTGCCGACACGCAGCACGCGCTCGCGACGCGACGCGTCGAACGACGCCTGACGCATCCGCCGCTCCGCGGCAAGGAGCTCCTCTGCATGCGGCAGCAGCTCGCGGCCGATCCGGTTGAGCACGAGTGAGTTCTTCCCGCGGTCGAAGAGCGTCACGCCGAGCTCGTCCTCGAGCCGCCGGATGGAACGGCTGAGGGCAGGTTGCGAGACGTGCTGGTCGCGCGCGGCGGCGGTGACCGATCCCGTACGAGCGACGGCGACGAAGTGGCGTACCTGGTCGGTGTTCATGCTTCCCCCTGCTTTCGCCATGCACTTTAGGCATGGCTTTCCATCACAGGTGCATTGTACTTCTCGCCCGCGCAACCGCATGATTGATCGTGGGAAGGAAGCACCAGGCGTGCAGGGAGCGCCCAGAAGAAGAAAGGTTTACGAAAGATGAAGCAGACCGCTGGCAGGAATCAGCTGGGCGCAATCGCCCCGCTCTTTGCGCATCTGAACGACGACGTGCTGTTTGGGGAGGTGTGGGACCAGACTGCCATCGACGCCAAGACGAAGTGCATCGTGACGGTGGTCACGCTCATGGCATCCGGCATCACCGACTCCTCGCTCGAGTACCACCTGCAGAACGCCAAGGCGAACGGCGTGAGCCGAGAAGAAATCGTGGCCGTGGTGACACACGCCACCATGTACTGCGGCTGGCCGAAGGGCTGGGCCGTGTTCCGCATGGTGAAGGAGGTCTGGGGCGAGGGCGAGAAGGACGAGCCGCGCGGGCTTTCGACCATCTTCCCCATGGGCGAGCCTAACGACGCATACGCGCAGTACTTCGTGGGCAAGAGCTGGCTGGCTCCGCTGGGCGATGCGCAGCTGGGAGCCGCAAACGTGACCTTCGAGCCAGGCTGCCGCAACAACTGGCACGTGCACCACAAGGGTGGCCAAGTGCTCATCTGCATCGCGGGTCGCGGCTGGTACCAAGAGTGGGGCAAGCCAGCGCAGGAGCTGCACCCCGGCGACGTGGTGAGCATTCCGCCCGAGGTGAAGCACTGGCACGGCGCCGCGCGCGACTCGTGGTTCCAGCACATCGCGCTGGCGGTGCCGGCCGAGGGCGCAAGCGCGGAGTGGCTGGAACCCGTTTCCGACGACCAGTACGCGCAGCTGGAGTAGCGCCTGGCCTTACGCGTACCGGCGCGCGATGGAAAGCGCCAGGCCCACGTAGTCTGCGCCAAACAGCACGCAGTGCAGCAGCACCGGCACGAGCTGGTGGATGGCGACGCGTTCGCGCCAGCCATCTGCCAGCGGGGACGCCTCGTCGTACGCGGCGAGAAGATCGTGGAGGTACGCGCAGCCAAACAACTGCAACATGGCAAGGTCCGTCTCTGCGTGGCCACCGGACGCCATGGGGTCGATAAGTGCCGCGCCTGTCGCGGCGGCCCGGGTGCCGTCCTGCGCCCAGAGCAGGTTTCCGGCCCAGAGGTCGCCGTGGATGCGTGCGCACGCATGCCCGCCCGCGCGCACGAGCGCCGGTTCCGGCGAGTCGAAGTCTCCGGCCGCCATGCGGTCCGCCACGCGCGTGAGCAGGCGCGCCTCGCCCGCATCCACCAGCCCGTCGTCGCGAACCGCGCGAACGTGCGGCATCACGCGCCACTCCGCGCACGCGGCGCCCCAGCCCCGGGCCCCATCTTGCGCGGAGGCGGGCACCACGGGCGTGAGCGAGCGGCCGATCGCATAGCCGGCGCCGTCCCAGCCGGGCGGCGGGCAGCCGTACCACGCCGCGCCCGCAGCATGCGTGCGCGCCAGGGCCGCGCCGGCCCGTCGTGCCTTCTCGCGCGTGGGTACGCCCTGGAATACGCGCTCCTCCACCAGCCGGTGCGTGCTCGCGCTCACGACGCGCGCGCACGAAAGGCCGCCGTCCTTCTCGGCCGCGCCCAGCCAGCGCAGGCCGGCCGCCTCGCCCGCAAGGTCCGCGCGGGGACTTCGGTCGGTCTTCTCGTACGTCGCAAAAGAGCCTTCCCGCATGGCGCACCCCCCATGTCGTCGCATCGCCAAACCCCACGTGGCAATCATAGTCGCGCCAACGAGTGCCGTGACGGGACGTTTCGAGCGTGCCACGAGCCATTGACACGCCCACGGGCGGGCGCAAGAATTGGCAACCAAGCGCGCGGCACGCGGCCGGGCTGCAGACGAATGGAGGAGTGGCGATGGCGGTATTTCAGACGCTTGAGATCGGGACGGGCAAGGACGCGACGAAGGCCGAGGGCATCATGGTTCCCGAACTGGCGGGGGAAGGTCATGCCTCGCTCATCGTGGTGCGCTGCGCGCGCGGCTTCCTGATGTGCGGCTACCTGAGCCTTGAGAAGGCCGAGCAGCTGGGCGACGTTGCCGTGCGCGTCGCGGGTGCAAGCTTTGCGGACGTCCTGGCGAACAAGATCACCGGCATGACACCCAAGGCCGCAAAGCTCGGTGTGACGCCGGACATGACGGGCGAGCAGGCAGCGGCGGTCCTGAACCGGTAGGTCCCTGCCGCCGCGGTGCGGCGCGGGCGTCCACGCACGGGTTGTGGAGTGTTTGTACTCCGGCACAAACGTAGCCTCTTGTAATGGTGCGACGCGTGGTAACGTGCACGCGTCACATTTCTTGCAGGTATCCTTGGAAACGCACACCCTCCCGGGTGATAACGAACAACACTGCACGCAACCGGGAGGTATACATGCCGCAAAGCCGCACTCAGAAGCTCGTCTTCACCATCATGATGGTCCTCGTTATGGTGTATGGCATGATCTGCTACAACATCTCGCTCGAGGTCGGCGGTCTTTCCAACTTCGTCTTTGTCGCCGGTCTGCCAGAGCTCGCGTTCATGGGGCCGGTCGCGCTCGTTCTTGACCTGTTTGTGGTATCGCCCATCGTCGGCCGCCGCGCGGCCAAGCTCGTTGGCCCCAGCCCCAAGACGCCGTTTGCGATGGTCGCGGCGATCTCTGCGCTCAGCGTGCAGATGATGTGCCCGCTCATGAGCCTGGTCGCCACCCTCGCCATCAAGCGCCCCGCCGCCCCGGACATCGTCTCCACGTGGATCCAGACGGCCATTCTCAACCTGCCGATGGCGCTGCTGTGGCAGTTCTTCGTGGCCGGCCCCGTCGTGCGCGGCGCGTTTGGCGCACTGTTTCGCCCCAGGGCCGTGACCTCCGGCAACGAGGCCAGGTAGCCGCGCGGACGAGAAGATCGCACGCGCCACGGCCGCAACCGCACGACCAGCCGCAACAACGTAGACACCGGGCCCGCGCCAAGCTAGGCGTGGGCCTCGTCGTACAGCGCCCGCACGTCCTTCGGCAGCCCGTCGGGAACCATCGCGTCCAGACGATCCTCGTTGCCGTCGGCCAAGGCGACCTTGTAGTACCAGCACTTGAACTCGAGCATGGCGAGGGTCCTTCTCAGCTGTCCCATCTGCTCGAGCACGGCCTCGCGCCGACGCTCAAACAGCTCCTCGCGATCGGCGTAGGTGGACGGCCCCTCCTCGCACCACTGCATAAAGCGCTTGATTTCCCTGATCTCGAGGCCAGAGCGCTTCAGGCACTCGATCACGCGCAGCGCCTCGAGTTCCTGGTCCCCGAACCTCCTGATGCCGCCCTCGCGCGACATGCTTGGAAACAGTCCCTCCTTGTCGTAGTAACGCAGGGTCGATATGGGCAACCCAAACATCTTCGAAACCTGCCCGATTGTGTACATGCGGCATCTCCCGTGCGTTTTGTCAATTTACCATTGACCTAAAGTTAGGTTTAGGTCTTACGCTTCCCTTGATGTTAGCAAACGAGCACGTCCGAGTCACGGGAGGCAACAAGATGATGCAGACCCAGGAGTTAAGGCTTACACAGGAGTGGGACAAGACGTTCCCGCGCGACGAGCGCGTGGACCACACCAAGGTGACCTTTGCCAACCGCTACGGCATCACGCTCGCGGCAGACCTGTACAAACCAAAAGACGGGCGAGAAAAGCTTGCCGCCATTGCCGTGAGCGGCCCCTTTGGCGCCGTGAAGGAGCAGTCGAGCGGCCTGTACGCCCAGGAGATGGCGGCGCGCGGCTTCCTGACCATCGCGTTCGACCCGTCGTTCACGGGAGAGAGCGCGGGCGAGCCCCGGCGCGTGGCCTCCCCTGACATCAACACCGAGGACTTCTGCGCGGCCGTCGACTACCTCAGCTGCCGCGACGACGTGGACCCGGCACGCATTGGCATCATCGGCATCTGCGGCTTTGGCGGCATGGCGATAAACGCCGCCGCGCTTGACCCGCGCATAAGGGCAACCGCCGCCATGACCATGTACGACATGTCGCGCGTGACCCGCGAGGGCTACTTTGGCGCCGCCGACAGCAAGGAGGCCCGCGACGAGCAGCGACGCACCTGGGCCGCCCAGCGCACGGCCGACTACAAGGCCGGCGAGTACACGCGTGCCGGCGGCGTGGTGGACCCGCTGCCCGACGACGCGCCGCAGTTCGTGCGCGACTACCACGACTACTACAAGACGCCGCGCGGCTACCACGAGCGCTCGGGCAACTCGACCGACGGGTGGAACGTCACGGGCACCATGTCGTTCATGAACCAGCCGCTTTTGGCAATGGCCGGCGAGATAGACACCCCCGTCCTTCTCGTCCACGGGGAGAAAGCCCACTCGCGCTACTTTAGCGAGGGTGCGTTTGCGCAGCTCAAGGGTGACAACAAGGAGCTCATGATCATTCCGGGCGCCAACCACGTGGACCTCTACGACAACCGCAACGCCATTCCCTTCGACAAGCTCGAAGCGTTCTTCGACAACAACCTCCGATAAGAAGTCCCTGCCGAGAGGACCATACATGTACGAAGATGAGGGAGAACTCACGCTCGAGCAAATCGAAGCGTTTCTCGCCGAGATGGACGCCGGCAACGAGGTGGTCGCAGGCTCGAAAATCCATCGGATTATGGTGGCCGCCTCTGAGCGAGCCATGCGCATCACTTCGCGTATGAACGCTGAGTTCAACAGCCTGTCGGACACACGCGCTCAGATGGAGAGGCTGTTTGGAAGGCCGCTTCCCAAAGGGGTTGGGCTCTTCCCGCCCTTCACCACGGACTGTGGTCTCAACACGCGCCTTGGCGAGGGAGTCTTCATCAACTCCGGCTGCCGCTTCCAAGACCAGGGCGGCATCTACATTGGCGACCGCACGCTCGTTGGCCACAACTGTGTCATTGCCACGCTTAACCACAACATGGACCCTTCGCGGCGCGGCAACGTCACCCCCTCCCCGGTGCACATTGGCGCGGATGTCTGGCTTGGAGCGAATGTGACGGTACTGCCTGGGGTGACCATCGGAGACGGAGCCGTGGTGGGGGCAGGAGCCGTCGTCACGAAGGACGTTCCAGCACGGACGCTCGCAGCCGGCGTGCCCGCGCGAAAGGTCAGGACACTGTAGAGCCAACCGGCTCCATGTCAGAGAGGAAACCGCAATGAAGACCCTAAGCAGAAGGTCGTTTTTGTCCCTCGCGGGCACCGGCATCGCCGCCGTCGCCCTAGCGGGCTGCTCCAACAAGTAGTCCGCAGGAAAGTCCTCGTCGCTCGTGTCCGCGGACACAGACGACTCGGCCAGCGACACGGACGTCAAGGCGTTCGTCGAGAAGAACGGCTAGCCATCCATGGAACACACCGCCAAACGCAGGCGCCTCACGAGGCGCACGGTGGACGTCGCGCTGCTCCTGGCAATGGTGACGCTCATGTCGCACCAAGTCGCGGGCGGAGCGCTCCACGAGTGGCTCGGCCTGGGGACGCTTGCGCTCATCGTGGCGCACCTCGTCCTTCTCGCCCTGGGCGTCGCCGTGGCGGGCTTTGGCCTCGCGACGTTCCTGCGCAACGACATCGTGGGGTACATGGCCATGTCGACGCCGTTCGCGAGCTACGACCTCTCGAATCCGCCGGCGCTCGTGCTGGTCGAGAACGCCTCTGTCATCGCGCTGTTTGCCTTCGCGTCGTACCACGTGACGCGTATCAGGTATCAAGTCTCAAACCAAAGGAGAAGAGCGTGTACAACAAGACCGTAACCCTTTCCAACGGTGTCGTCGTTCCGCAGCTTGCGCTGGGAACCTGGTTCATCGACGACGACGAGGCCACCGAGGCCGTGCGCCAGGCCGCAAGTCTGGGATACCGCCACGTGGACACCGCCGAGGCCTATGCAAACGAGCGCGGGGTCGGGGAAGGCGTCCGCACCTGCGGAGTCCACCGCGCGGAGCTGTTCGTGACCACGAAGCTCGCGGCCGAGCACAAGGACTACCAGTCCGCCGCGCAGGCGATCGACGGCTCCCTCGAGGCGCTCGGGCTGGACTACATCGACCTGATGATCATCCATAGCCCGCAGCCCTGGATCGAGGTCAACCAGTCCGAGGACAGGCACTTCGAGGGCAACCTCGAGGCGTGGCGCGCGCTGACCGACGCGTACAAGGCGGGCAAGCTCCGCGCGATCGGCGTGTCGAACTTCCTCAAGGAGGACATCGACAACCTCTGGGACAACGCCGAGGTCAAGCCCATGGTCAACCAGGTGCTGTGCCACATCTCGAACACGCCGCTCGACATCATCGAGTACTGCCAGTCCAAGGGCATCGTGATGGAGGCCTACAGCCCCGTCGCCCACGGCGAGGCGCTCAAGAACCCCGCCATCGCCAAGATGGCCGAGAAGTACGGCGTCACCGTGCCGCAGCTCTGCATCCGCTACGACCTGCAGCTGAACATGATCGCGCTGCCCAAGACCGCGAACCCTGAGCACATGAGGACGAACGCCGACGTCGACTTCCGGATCTCCGCGGAGGACATGGAGGTCCTAAAGCACGTCGAGAAGATCGAGAGCTATGGAGACTCCAGCTACTTCCCCGTGTACGGCGGCAAGCTCAAGGGATACTCCGGCAAGCCCGGCACCGAGGAAATCTAGGCAGATCGTAAATCAGAAAGAGGGACCACATGAAGATCCTGATGCTAGAGAGCAGCGGCACCGTTGCCATGACGAAGGGCAGTGTCTATCCCCAGCAGGCCTACGAACTGGGAAGGTCCCTGCATTAGCGAGTCGCATTACCGCGGCACGCGACAACACGACAAGCGCGCACCAGCAAGGCGGCGTCCCCAACCCGGGGCGCCGCCTTGGCAAAAAACAGTAAAGAACAGTAAAATGTAGCAAAACAGTAAAGAACAGTAAAAATCGCAGGTAGATTGGTGTGATGTGATGAATCGTAACCCTTACACCCTCCTTTTTGGAAAGGCGCCATCGCAGCTCATCTCCCGCGTCGTCCAGCAGGACGAAGTGATTCAGAACTTCACTGCCGAAGAGCCCTCTCAGCAGATCTGTGTGATTACGGGAGTGCGAGGCTCCGGAAAGACCGTTTTTCTCACAAAGGCAGCCGATGATTTCCGCAAGATGAAAGACTGGATCGTAGTGGAGCTGAACCCAAACCGAGACCTGCTGTCTTCGCTTGCCGCAAAACTGGCAAGCGAAGACACCCTGGCCACCATTTTCCAACGCTCGAGAATCAACCTCTCATTTTTTGGAATCGGTCTTGAGGTCGATGGAGTGGCCCCCATTACGGACATCGAGACCGCCCTCTCGAAGATGATCAAGAGTCTGAGCGACCGGGGAAAGCGCATTCTGATCGAAATCGACGAGGTGTCGAACACGCGCACCATGCGCGAGTTCGCGGGAGCGTTCCAGATTCTCGTCCGGCAGAACCTTCCCGTCTTTCTGCTCGCGACCGGTCTGTACGAGAACGTTCGCGAACTCCAGAACACGAAGAACCTGACGTTCCTTTACCGGGCGCCCAAGATCGAGCTTGGTCCGCTCAACCTAGCTGCGATGGCAACAAATTATGGTGAGACCTTTGATATCGATAGGGATGCTTCCCTGGAGATGGCGCAGCTTACCAAGGGGTACTCGTTCGCGTTCCAAGTGCTTGGCTACCTAACTTGGAATGCGGAAGGCGACTACCAAAGCGTTCTGGGCGACTACCGCCAGTATCTCGAGGAGTACGTCTACGAGAAGATGTGGTCCAAGCTTTCCGAGAAAGACAGGCTGGTAGCTCGCGCGATTGCGGAGTCTCCGGACGGCAGGATTCTTGGGATCCGAAAACAGCTCGGCATGTCGACAAACCAGTTCAACCCGTACAGAAAGCGCCTTATCGACAAGGGCATCGCGGATGGCTCCGCCCACGGGCACATGAGCTTCACCCTTCCGCTGTTTGACGAGTTCGCCCGCGAGCAGATTGAGTAGCTCAGCCGCGCCCCGCCTGGCTCGTCCTCCCACGTCGCACGCCGTCGCTACTCGCCCGCGCGCAGACGTTCCTTGTAGCTCTCGCCCCACGCCTGCAGCGCGTCCAGCACGGGCTCGAGCGTCTGCCCCAGCTCGGTGAGCGAGTACTCCACGCGCGGCGGCACCTCGGCGAACACCTCGCGATGCACGAGCCCCTCCGCCTCCATCGTGCGCAGGTTGGACGTGAGCACCTTCTGCGAGATGCTGCCGATGGAGCGCTGCAGCTCCTTGAAGCGCAGCGTGCCCTTGTCCACAAGGTCGCGCAGGATCAGGACCTGCCACTTGTTGCCAATGAGGGAAAGCGTGGTCTCGACCGGACACGCCGGGAGCGACGCCAGGATCTTCTCGTTATCTTTACTTCCCATTGCAGCTCCATACCAGCAGTTCACACGCATTGGTTACCAATTGGTACTTACAGCACATTATCGTGCCTACTTCTGTCTTGCATGCATAGAGACTAGCATGCTTTTTGTAGGCACGCAACGCGCCCAAAGTAACAAAGCACAGGCCCAAAGGGAGGGAACATGCTCAAGCGTCGGGACAAGAACGACATCGGCCGCCTGAAAGACGCCATCGTGGGGGCCAGCGCCATCGTCGTGGGCGCCGGGGCCGGCCTTTCCACCGCTGCCGGATTCACGTATGCCGGCGAGCGTTTCGATCGGTTGTTTGGCGACTTCGCCGAGAAGTACGGCATCCGCGACATGTACTCCGGCGGGTTCTATCCGTTTGCCACCCCGGAGGAGTACTGGGCATGGTGGAGCCGCCACATCTGGCACAACCGCTACGAGCCCGCGCCGAAGGACACGTACGGGAAGCTGCTTGCCCTCTTGCAGGGCAAGGACTTCTTCGTGCTCACCACAAACGTCGACCACCAGTTCCAACTTGCGGGCTTCCCAAAGGAGCGCCTGTTCTACATGCAGGGCGACCTGGGCCTGTGGCAGTGCAGCGAGCCCTGCCACAGCGCCACCTATGACAACTACGACGTCGTAAGGCTCATGGCGCAGGACCAGCGCGACATGCGCGTTCCAAGCGAGCTTGTGCCGCACTGCCCCCGCTGCGGCCGTCCCATGGCCATGAACCTACGCGTGGACCAGACGTTCGTGGAGGACGAGGGCTGGCACGAGGCGGCGGAGCGCTACGCCGCGTATCTGGATGCGCACCAACGCGGAAGGGTGCTCTACCTCGAGCTTGGGGTGGGCATGAACACGCCCGCCATTATCAAGTTCCCGTTCTGGCGACGCACGCTCGAAAATGGCGAGGCAACGTACGCGTGCGTTAACTACGGCGAGCCGTTTGCGCCCGCAGAGATCCGGGACCGCTCCATCGTGCTCGATGCGGACATCGACGTCGTGTTTGACCAGCTACTTGACAGGTAAAGAGGGAACGGGGAGGGCCTCACATGCAGACGGAAAGAAAGACGGAGCTTCTGAAGGAGCTCGTGGCCGGCCTCTGCGCGGAGCGCGGACTTGAGGCGCCGCACACGCGCGATGCGGACGAGCTCTGGACGGCGTTTCGCGCCCTCGTGAACACCAGGCCCGCCTGGCCCGCGGACGCCCGCTGGCTCAACATGCAGGACGAGCTGCTGCAGGGCATGATCGCGGACGCCGGTGTGAGCACCGTGGACGACGCCGAGCCCTTCTCGCCCTGCGGAAACCTCCGCCTGTGGCGCGGGGACATCACGACGCTTGCCGCCGACGCCATCGTGAACGCGGCGAACAGCCAGATGCTGGGCTGCTGGGTGCCCGGCCACCACTGCATCGACAACGCCATCCACACGTTTGCCGGCGTGCAGCTGAGGGCGGAGTGCGCGCGGATCATGGCCGCGCAGGGGCACGAGGAGCCCACGGGCTCGGCCAAGATCACCGGGGCGTACAACCTGCCCGCGCGGCACGTGATCCACACCGTCGGCCCCATCGCGGGCGGGCGACCGACGCGGGAGCACCGCGCGCAGCTCGCCCAGTGCTATCGCAGCTGCCTTGACCTGGCCGCAGAGAACGGTCTGCGCAGCATCGCGTTCTGCTGCATCAGCACGGGCATCTTTGGCTTTCCGCAGGACGAGGCGGCACGCATAGCGGTGAGGACCGTTCGCGAGTGGCTCGGCGCGCATGACGCGGGCATGACGGTGGCGTTCGACGTGTTCTCGCAGGCAGACGAGGACATCTATCGCAAGATCCTGGGGTAGCGCCGGCTCTTCTCGCCCAGCGCGTCAGTGTGGATGTCGTGAATGCGCCACGTTGTATCTTTTATTGATACAATCGATCGAGACAGACCATCCCGCTGCCGGCGGACACCCGCACGGCCACGCGCAAGGAGGCGAGCGTGGACACCAAGTTCTCCGTGGCAATCCATCTACTGATACTGACGTCCGAGTCCGACGAGCCCATGAGCTCGGAGCAGATCGCGAACAGCGTGGGCACAAACGCAAGCTACGTCCGCAAGGTGGCCACGCGGCTCGGCCGTGCCGGCATCATCGAGGGGCGGCGCGGCGTGAGCGGGTTTTCCCTGCTCAAGGCGCCGGAGCGCATCTCGCTGCTCGACGTGTACCGCGCGGTCGAGCAGACGGAGGACGTCCACGTGTTCGACGTCCACCAGAACCCCAGCGACGAGTGCATCGTGGGGCGCAACATCCGCCCCGTGCTGAACGGGATGTTCCGCGAGGCGGAGCGGGTGGTGGAGCGCGAGCTTGCCGGCGCGACGCTCGCGGACTGCATCGAGCGGATGCGCGAGCAGATAGAGAAGGGCCCCGCAGGCGAGAAGAGCGAGGCCAGCGAGGGCAGTGAGGCGGGCGCCGCAAGCGTCCACGATCAGGAAGGCAAAGACCGATGAAGGCCGCGATACTGGACAGATACGACAAGAACGGTGCGGCCCTGGCCGTGCGAGACATCCCCACCCCGGAGCCCGGGGCGCACGAGGTCCTGGTGCGCGTGCACACCGCGGCGGTGAACCCGCTGGACAACATGGTGATCCGCGGCGATGTTCGCCTGATCGTGCCGTACCGCACGCCACTCGTGATGGGAAACGAGTTTTCCGGCACCGTGGTGCGAGCGGGCGCCGCGGCCGGCAGGTTCAAGTCCGGCGACCGCGTGTACGGCCGCATGCCGCTCGCGAAGATCGGCGCGTTCGCGGAGTACGCCGCCGTGGACGAGTCCGCGCTCGCGCACGTGCCCGGCTACCTCTCCATGGAGGAGGCCGCGTGCGTGCCGCTGACCGCGCTCACGGCGCTGCAGGCGCTCGAGCTCATGGAGGCGCGACCGGGCCAGAAGCTGTTCATCTCGGGCGGAACGGGCAGCCTCGGCGCCATGGCGATCCCCATCGCCGCGCGCATGGGCCTCACCGTCGCGACCAACGGCAGCGCTCAAAACGAGCAGCGCGTCCGCAGCCTGGGAGCCAGCGTTTTTCTCGACTACAAGACCCAGCGCTACGTCGACGAGCTGCACGACATGGACTGCGTGCTCGACACCCTGGGCGAGCGCGAGCTGCCGGACGAGTTTGCCGTGCTCAAGCCCGGCGGACACCTGGTGTCGCTACGCGGCGTGCCCAACGGGCGCTTCGCCAGGCGAGAAGGGCTGCCGACGCTCAAGCGGGCGCTGTTTGGCCTTGCGGGTCGCAAGCTCGACAAGATGGCCGCGCGCAAGGGCCAGACGTACGACTTCATCTTTGTGCACGAGGATGGCACGCAGCTCGCGCGCGTCGCGGAGCTCTTCCCCGCCGAGCGACCGCTTGCCGTATCGATCGACGGCACGTACGGCCTCGACCAGGTAAACGACGCCCTCGAGCGCGTGAGGTCCGGTCACTCGCAGGGCAAGACGCTGCTGCGCATCGATGAGGCGTAGTGTCGTACCTTAATACGGGCAATTCGTACGTGGACGTAGGCGGCAGGCGCATTGCATACCGTGAGCTTGCCGCCGGACGGTCCGCAGGCTCATCCTTGTTGGCACGGCGCCTCGTGGCGGCATGGGGGTCGATCGCGTGACGTTCGTCACGTTTCGCCACATGCTCCACGCGGTGGCCAGGCGCAAGGACATGAAGCGCTACATCTTCTTCACGGACGACGCGACTGGGGAATCCGCGGCAAACGCCACGTTCGCGCAGCTCTATTCCAGGGCACCGTCCAACCAGGACGCGCCCGTAACGGCGCCTGCCTTTCTCGCCCAGCTCAAGGCAATCAGGCGTTGGGGAAGGGCGGCGCAAGACGACCTGTCGTTCGTTCGCATCCCCACGCTCATCGCAAACGGCGACGACGACGCGATGGTCCCCACGCCCAACTCGAATGCGATGCACGAGAAGATCGACGGCAGCCGACTGGTGCTCTACCCTCATGCCGGCCACGGGTCGCTCTTCCAGTATCCAAATGAGTTTGCCGACGAGGTCGACGAATTCCTGGGCTAACGCCGGCGTCATAGTAGATCTTTACGATGTCGTAGGCCTGCAAGGCCTCCAGCTTGCCGAAAAGCAGGAGGATCAGGTCCTCTTCGTCTTGGAGCCGAGAGCTCCCTCATGCGAAACCTCCCTAGGCAAAGAAAATGCCGGGGGCTGAATCCCCCGGCATTCGATTACCCCTCGTTTTCAGGTGACTGACTGCCTTTTATCATCGGATGGTTGCCGCGCCAAGGCTCTCACGCGTAGCAAGACGCACGAGAAGCGCCCGACGCCCCTTTTTTCAGTTACCTAGCCTAGGCCTTTACAAGCGTGACCGCGATGGTATTCAAGAACTCGAGCGCACCCGCCTCAACGGCCGCACGGTCACCTTGAGCGTACTCGTTATCGCAGGTAATCCAGTCAACCCACGCCTCGGACGTGCACATCATCTGGTGCATATCCTCGATAATTACACCGCTCGTTTGGCCAATCATGTCTCGCCACCAAGCCAAATCGTGCATATAATCAAGCTGCTCTGCGTCCCAGGATGCGAGCAGACATGCCGGCAGCGCGTCATGGCAGTCGCGCACCATGCCGGGGATGGAAAGGCAGATCCTTCCGCCAGACTTCACATACGGAAGAAGCCTCTCCCCCAGATAGTGCGGATCGCGTCCGAAATAGTTATATGAATCGATGCTCACCACGCCGTCGAAGAACTCCGGCTCGAAAGGCAGGCCTTCTGCGGCGTCGGCCTTGACAGGATGAATCCGCTCGTCCGGCACGCTCATCTCGCGAAAGAACGCGCGATTCTCATCGGGGTCGCTCCACAGGTCGACGGCGTACACGTCGAGCCCGTATTCGCGTGCAAGCATCACGCTTGTTATACCAGTGCCGGAGCCGAGGTCGCACACGCGCGACCCCTTCGCGATATTCACGCCGCGAAGAAGTTCCTCGCAGAGCTTAAGCGGATTGGGGCCCATGATCTTTGATTGGACAAGGTTGACGTCAAAGCTATTCGCTTTTGGGAAGTTGTTCATTGTTACTCCTGTTTGCTGAGCTGATGATGAAAACAGGTGCGGAACGGCGCAAAAGCACAAGGCCTTGATGCGGCCTTTTCAAAAGCAATCTGCGATTAACCGTTCCCTAAAGAACAATGACCAAAAAGACATCCCCTAAGATGTGTTTAAGCGGAGCACGACTGCCCCGTCGTGCGCAGTATACAACCGAGCACAGTCGTACGGCAACTGGTCGCAGGCATCAGGCGCGCGTAACCAACATGGCGCTGAATCTCCGATGGCCGGAACGGTAGGTGACTTCTCACGGTTTCGATAAACGCTGGGGGGAGCTTCTCTTGGTTTCATCGTGAGATAATTGCGCATATCGATTCTCGGAGGTGCAGTCGCATGACTGCACCAGATGCGTTTTCGTTTGAAGAGGGACCGTGCGTCCCCGCCGACCACGCTGGATACGATTTGCTTCCTCGTTGCCGAAGGGAAGGCGGAGATGTTTCCGTCCTATTCTGGCCCACCGGTTGGACGTCGACGCTCTGGATCAGCACGGTCCAGAGCACGAAGGCGGCAAGCAGGGCGACGTCCACCTCTAGACCGTTGTTTCGTTCTGCAATCGATTTACGCTTAGCGCTTCTCTATCGGAAGCCAGACCTGGCTCCTGTAGTCGTCGGCTGTCATGTTTGGGCCGAAGTAGACCTCCACGTCGGACTTCGATGCCCACTCGTAGCCCAAGCTGGGCAGCCACTCGGCGAGGATACGGTGCTGCAGCCTCTGCATCGCGTCGGGCATCGGGCCTGCGCAGTCGAAGACCGCGTACGTCACGGTGGGAACGACGCGCTCTTCCATGCCCTCCGGGCAGGGCGCGCCCGTGGCGGCGCCCACGCTCTCGATGAGATTGCCCGCCTCTCCGGCATCTTGCATGCTTTCTTGACAGGTGACCGAACGGTAACTATACTAGGTTACCGTTCGGTCACCTAGTATAGAGAGGACTGATATGGAACCGAGCACGAAGGATCGGATCACAGAAGCAGCGCTGCGGTTGTTCTCCGAAAAAGGGTATCTGGCCGCGTCTTTGAGCGATATCGCGAAGCAGGTCGGGATCTCGAAGGCCGCCCTTTATAAGCATTTCGCCAGCAAACAAGAAATCTTGGATCACATCGTCGCGCGGATGGATGAGCTGGACGCTGAGCGGTCGCAGCGGTTCTCCATGCCGGGGAATGAGCTGGGCGGCACTGCTGCCTATAAGGAGATTCCCGCCGAGAAGATCCGCGCATACAGCAAGGCGCAGTTCCTGCATTGGACGGAGGAGGAATTCCCCTCCCGTTTTCGCAAGATGCTGACGTTGGAGCAGTATCGGGATTCGGGCATGGCCGAGCTGTACCAAAAGTACTTGGCAGGCGGCCCCGTTGAATACATGGCGTCGGTGTTCGGTGAGATTACAGGCTCTGAAGACGGGGCTTGGCAGCTTGCACTGGAGTTCTATGGGCCGATGTTCCTGTTATACGGCTTGTCCGACGGGGGAATGGACAAAGCGCGCGCAATGGAGCTGCTGGACGATCATGTAAGCCGATTCATCGACCAGATGGAAGCAGGAAAGGCTCGCTGAGCAGCGGGTAAGGAGGGTTCCCAATGACAAAGCTTTACTTCGGCGATACGACCACCATAGCCACAACGATCATGATTCTTGGTCTTGTCGTCTTCATCGGCTACACGATCGTCAACCGCGGCAGTGTCCAGCACTGGGGAATGCGGGGGCTGCTGCTCCTTGCGTTCGGCCTTGTCGTTTGCTGTTTCGCGGCGGCTCGCGACGGGTTGGACAAGACCATTCAGTCCTCCATCGATGGGAGTTGCGCGGCTGGGTTGTTCCCGTTGGTCAGTATCCCAACCGTTGTAGGGTGCATTGGTGCCCTTGTCATAATCGCGTCTGCAATCGCCATGCTCATCGCGAACTCGCAACAGGCTAAAGAACTCTGCTTTTGGTTTATGGCATCAGGCGTTGCCGTGAAGATCATGGTCGTGGAAATCGCGAGAGTTATTGCGCTGTAAGCCCGACCGATAACAAAATACATGGAAAGGAGCGACTATGAACTGCCCTGAATGTGGCGCGAGTATGGAACAAGGTTGGTTGTTTGCCAGCAAAGACGGCGCTTTCGGGTTCGCAAGTCGGGTTCCCGGCGTTTTCGAGAACGCGCGGAATGCCGAGGGCTTCGTGCAAATCACCGAACCGAAACTAGGATGCCGAACTAGCGTGGAAGCTTGGCATTGCGCGGGCTGCAAGGTTGTTGCATTCAAACACTAGTTCCCGCCACGCTCTGCGCCGATACGCTTGCCTCCGCCCTCAATCATGCTCGACCCGCAGGCGCCCCTCTCGAGGCCTCGGGGTACGTTGTCGAGTAGTGCGGAGCTTTTCGAGGCAGGGGGTTCCGTACGTATCCAAGCTAGTTGGTAGCTGAGCCTCTATACCACCTACCAATGTAGGTCCTCGTCGCCTTTCATGAAGTCGATCATGTTGAGGTGCCTGACGCCCTCGCGCCGCTGCAGGAGCGGGTCCAGCGTGAAAAGGTAGCGTGGATACCCGTCTCTGATGTGACTGAACGGCCTGTACTCGCGCTCCTCCACATCGCGGTCAGAAATCGTCATGGATACCTGTATGTAGGCGTAGAGGTCGTGCTTCCTGGCGATGAAGTCGCATTCCAGCTTGCCGATTCGCCCGACTGAGAGCCTGTACCCCCGGGACCTCAGGTAGACATAGAGCGCGTTCTCCAGGGAGGGGCCGAAGTTCAGCCGTACATCGACGTTCCGGGCAAAGTAGATTCCGGGGTCGGCGAGGTAGTACTTCTCCTCTCCCCTGAGGGACTTCCTCGATTTCAGGTCAAAGCGCTGGCATCTGTAGAGGATCTTTGCGTCGACGAGCATCTGGATGTACGCGGACACGGTCCTTCTCTCGACGGCGATCTTCTCAATGTTTCTCAGGTGGTCGACCAGATTGGTAAGGCTTGTCGGAACGCCGTAGTTGTTGATGGCGTAGGTCATTACGCGCTCGAAGGCTTCGACGTTTCGTATCTTGTTTCGAGACCGGATGTCCTTCTTAATGATTTGCTTCACGACGTCTTCAACGTAATGGGCCTTCGCCTCGACGTCATCATATTCAAGGGAGCGGGGAAAGCCGCCGTAGCGAAGATATTCCTCGAATTCAGCCCCGTCGTCCTTCCTCTCGACTCCCAGGAACTTCTTCATGGCAAGGAATTCGCTGAACGACAAGGTGAACATCTCGAATTCGACGTAGCGCCCGGTGAGCTTGGTCATGAGCTCTCCGGAGAGGAGATAGGAGTTTGAGCCCGTTATGAAGATTGAGAAGCCGCCATCGGTGTTGAAGGCATTCACGACCTCTTCGTAGCCGCGGACGTTCTGGACCTCGTCTATGAAGAGGTATTTGAAGTCATCGTCGACAAGCCGCGATTCGATTGCGGCCTCTAGTTGGTCGGGTGTCTTGATGGAACGGTTGCCGCGCTTGTCGAGATCGAGGTAAACGATGTCTTTCTCTGGGACCCCTCGTTCCTTGAGCTCTTCGACGATGGTCGCCATGAGGCACGATTTTCCGCATCTGCGTATTCCCGTGATGACCTTTATCAGATCATCATCGTAGAATGGACGAATCTTCTTCAGATATTGCTCTCTGCGAAACAGCCTCATGGTAGAGCACCCCCTGGCCGTATTATATGCCAGGAGGTGAAATTTGGCTTTTAAGGCACCAATATTTTTATATTTTGGATAATTGGTTTCTTAAATTGGGTTTATCGTTATTCCCACTCGATCGTTGCTGGTGGCTTGGGCGTGACGTCGTAAACGACACGGTTCACGCCGTCGACCTCGTCGACGATGCGGCTGGAAATCTGGCCGATTACGTCGTAGGGCAGCTTCGCCCAGTCCGCGGTCATCGCGTCGGATGACTCGACGGCACGCACGATGACCGGGCGCTGGTACGTGCGCTCGTCGCCCATGACGCCGACGCTCCTGATGTCGGGCAGGACCGCGAAGTACTGCCAGCAGCTGTGCTCGCTGTTGCGCTCGCCGGTCTCCTGGAACAGGCGCTCGTTGTAGGCGTCCAGCTCTTCTCGCACGATGGCGTCCGCGTTCTTCAGGATGGCGAGCTTCTCGGGCGTGACCTCGCCGATGATGCGGATGGCGAGGCCGGGGCCGGGGAACGGCTGACGGTAGACCATCTTGGCGGGAAGGCCCAGGCTGACGCCGAGCTCGCGGACCTCGTCCTTGAAGAAGTGATCGAGCGGCTCGATGAGGTCGAAGTGCACGCCCTCCGGGAACGGGATCAGGTTGTGGTGGCTCTTGATCGTGGAGGCCTTGCCGCCGGTCTTGCGCGCGCCGGACTCGATGATGTCCGGGTAGATGGTGCCCTGCGCCAGCATCTCGACATCGCCGATCTTCTGGGCCTCGTCGAAGAACACCTTCCAGAACTCCGTGCCGATGAGGCGGCGCTTCTGCTCCGGGTCCGTCACGCCGGCGAGCAGCTTGGCATAGCGCTCCTCTGCGTGCACGTGGACCAGGGGCACGTTGAACTGCTTGCGGAAGACCTCCTCGACCATTTCCGGCTCGCCCTTGCGGAGCATGCCGTGGTTCACGAACACGCAGGTGAGCTGGTCGCCTATGGCGCGGTGCACGAGCGCGGCCACGACGGAGGAGTCGACGCCGCCCGAGAGCGCGAGGATGACCTTCCTGTCGCCCACCTGCTCGCGGATCGCGGCGACCTTCTCGTCGATGATGTTGTCCATGGTCCAGTCGCGCTTCAGGCCGCAGACGCCAAACAGGAAGTTCTCCAGGATGGTCTTGCCGTATGCGGTGTGGCGCACCTCGGGGTGGAACTGCGTCGCAAAGAGATTGCGGCTGGCGTCCTCCATGGAGGCGACGGGGCAGACGTCGGTGGTCGACGTGACGGTGAAGCCCTCCGGCACGCGCGCCACGGCGTCGCGGTGGCTCATCCACACGGTCTGGGTGTCCGGAGTGCCGTCCAGGATGCGGCTTGTGCCCTGGCGCGTGATGGTCGCGGGACCGTACTCGCCCTTCTCGGTGTGGCCGACCTCGCCGCCCAGCTTGACGGACATGATCTGCTGGCCATAGCAGAAGCCGAGGATGGGGATGCCAAGGGAGAAGATCTTCTCGTCCATGTCGGGGGCGTCATCCGCGTACACGGAGGCCGGGCCGCCCGAGAGGATGATGGCGGAGGGCGCCATGCGGGAGATCTCCTGCGCGGAGATGTCGCACGGCACGATTTCCGAATAGACGTGAAGGTCGCGCACGCGGCGTGCGATGAGCTGGCCGTACTGGGCGCCGAAGTCGAAGACTGCGACAAACTGCTGGGGCCTTGAAGTCTGCATTGATTCCTCCGCGAAGTGTCTTGGTGAACCAACCAATCATGCCACTACTGCGCCCGCCTTGCTCGCGCGACAGCGCGTGCGCGCGAGAAGAACAGACATCCGCCCGTCGCGCATCCGCCCACGGCACCCGCGGGCGGGGGTTCAGGACCGCGGGTGCCGTGGGCGCGGTCCGCGGGAGGGCGCGGGGCGACTGCTCCAGCAGGCTTTGTGTACTTCATAAGGTGGCATGTTCTCGCAGGTAATATTAGTTGGTTGTACGCATCGTCTGGCGCAGCTCTGACGGAAGGACACGACGTGGCGCGCAAGAACATGGGTGACGAGGACCTCATTCGCGACGCGCGCGGGCTCTCCCGCGGCTGCTCGCGTGCCCACTACGCACAGGCTCGCAGCCACCGTCGAACGCGCCGCATCGTGAAGGCGGCACTCGCGTGCGTGCTTGTGCTCGTCGTGGCAGCTGCCGGCCTTGGCGCGGCCTACCTGGGCAACATCAACTCCCGCCTGCGCAAGAACATCGACAGCTCGCTTCTGGGCACGCTCTCCAAGAGGCAGGCGGGCAAGCCGTTCTACATGCTGCTGCTTGGCGTGGACAGGGACGAGGCCCGCGCGAAGGGCAGCGAGTACGGCTCGAGCGAGGGGGCATACCGCTCCGACTCCATCATGCTGGTCCGCATCGACCCGCAGAAAAAGAAGGCCACTCTCGTCTCCATCCCGCGCGACCTCAGGGTCGACATGGGCGAGTACGGTACGCAGAAGATCAACGCCGCGTACGCCCTTGGCGGGCCGACGCTCGCCGTGAAGACGGTGCAGAAGCTTTCGGGCATCAAGATCTCGCACTACGCCGAGGTCGACATGGACGGCATGGAGAAGGTCGTGGACGCCGTGGGCGGCGTGACCGTGAACCTTGGCGTCGCCGTGAAGGACCCGAAGTACACCAAGCTTGACCTGCCCGCGGGCAAGGTGAAGCTCAACGGCAAGAAGGCGGCCCTTCTCTGCCGCGCACGCCACGCGTACGACAGCTACGGCGCAGGCGACTTCTATCGCGCCGCGAACCAGCGCGCCGTCATCGCGGCCGTCGCGAAGAAGGTGCTCTCGAGCGACGTGGCGACCATGACGAAGACCGTGACGGCCATGGCGGACATGGTCCACACCGACATGAGCGCGACGGACATCGTGTCGCTGGCGAGCAAGATGCGCGGCATGGACACGAGCAAGGACATCATGACCGGCATGGCGCCCACGGACAGCAGCTACGTCGACGGCGGCTGGTACGAGATCCTGCGCGAATCCGCGTGGGAGAAGATGATGGAGCGCGTCGAGAAGGGCAAGAGCCCGTACTCCAGCTCCGACGAGGACCCCACGAGCGGCATCGCGGCGGCGAGCGGGTCCGCGAAGAAGTCAAGGACGAGCTCGTCGGACGAGTCCTCGAGTGCGGACGACTCTTCGGGCTCGGACGGGGACGAGGGCGACGTGGAGCCCTCCTTCGAGGGCAGCGTGCGCGTGCTGAACGGATCGGGCATCGACGGCCTGGCCGGAAGGAGCGCGGACAGCCTCGCGAGCGCCGGCTTTGACGCGGTCGCCGGCAACGCGGCCGAGACCACGCGCGAGACGAAGGTCATCTACAACGGCGACGACGCGCTCGCGGAGGCGAAGGGCGTCGTGAAGACGCTCGGGCTTGATGTTGAGCCGATTGCAAACGACGGAAGCTACGTGACCACGCAGGACGTTATCGTTATCCTTGGAAGCGACCAGGGCTAACGCGACACACGGCGGCTTCCGGGCCAGGAGGCCGCGCGCAAGGAGGAACCTTGGGTAAGCACAGCGCAAAGGCGCCGCAGCAGGCAGACACGAACGAGGGCGAAGCTCGGCCTCAGGTCCAGGCCCCGCTGCCGGACGTACCAAGGGGTCCTCACGCCGGCGCGCGGACGCACCACGGCGCCTCGGCCGCGAGGGCGGTCGCGACGCCGCATGGCGCCGCCAACCCAAACGCGCCGCACTATTCTCGCGCGAAGGGCGCGGGGGACTACATCGAGAAGCGCCAGCGCCGGGGTCGCCACCACGTGCTGCGCGCGGTGCTGCTGGTTCTGGTGGCGCTGGTGGTTGCGGGCGGCGTCGCCGTCGCGGCGTACGTGCACCACATCAACACCGCCATCACCTCGGGCGTGGACGACAAGCTGCGCGACACCCTTGTAGAGACGAAGGACCCCGGCGACCCGTTCTACATGCTGCTGCTTGGCATCGACAAGGACGAGGAGCGCGCGGAGAGCAAGGAATACGGCAAGGACTACAGCGCATACCGCACAGACACCATCATCCTGGCCCGCGTGGACCCGCGCAACAAGAAGGTCACGCTGATCTCGATCCCGCGCGACACTCTGGTCGACCTGGGCTCGAACGGCAAGCAGAAGATCAACTCCGCGTACTCGTTTGGCGGCGCCGCATACGCGACGAAGGTCGTGAGCGAGTTCGCAGGCGTGGACATTTCGCATTACGCCGAGATCGACATGGACGGCTTCGCGAAGGTGGTCGACGCCATCGGCGGCGTAACCGTTGACCTGCCCGTGGCGGTGAAGGACCCGAAGTACACCGGCCTCGACCTGCCCGCAGGCAAGCAGAAGCTCGACGGGAAGACGGCGGCGCTGCTTGGCCGCGCACGCCACGCGTACGACAGCTACGGCGGAGGCGACTTCTATCGAGCCGCGAACCAGCGCATGCTGATTGGCGCGGTCATCAAGAAGGTGATGAAGGGCGGCGCCTCGACCATCGTTCCCACGGTGACGACGCTTTCCGGCTACGTCACGACCGACATGGACGTGACGTCCATCGCGTCGCTCGCGTCGGGCTTCAAGGGCATAGACATCGAGAAGGACCTGTACTCCGGCCAATGCCCCACCCTGAGCCAGTACGTCGACAACACGTGGTACGAGATCTGCGATACGACTGCGTGGAAGAAGATCATGGACCGCGTGAACAGGGGCCTACCGCCGTACGAGGACGCGTCGCAGGACTTCACCGCGGGCGTCGCGGGGTCCGTGGGAGTGAGCACCTCGACCGGGGACGACTCGTCTTCCAGCGGCGCAGGCGCAGGCGGCGCGACGCAGGTGACCCCGGAGTACGCTGGCACCGTGCTCGTGCTGAACGGCACCTCTACCGCCGGCGTCGCCGGCAACGGCGCGTCCACGCTGACCGGCGCCGGCTTCACGGCGACGACGAACGACGCTCCGTCGCTGCAGGCGAAGACGACGGTCTACTACAACGGCGACGCGGAGGCGAAGGCGGCGGGCGTCGCGAAGACGCTGGGGCTTTCCGCCGCGCCGGTGAAGAACGACGGCTCGTGGGACACCTCGACCGACGTCGTGGTGGTGTTTGGCGCCGACTGGGTCGACGGCTCCGCCAAGTCCGCCGACGCGACGGGCGCTACGGGCACGACGTCCGCCGGCGGCAACGCCGTCTCCGGCACGAACTAGGGGCCGCCGCGGGTCGCTGCACCCAGGGCACCAAGACGAGAAACGCTCCCCTCCGGGCTGACGCAAAGCCGGAGGGGAGCGTTCTTCTCGCCCGTGCACAAGACCCGCGCAAGATCTGCGCGACGGGCGGCGCATGCGTTGCTATGCGCTACACGTTGAAGCGGAAGACCATGACGTCGCCATCCTGCACGACGTAGTCCTTGCCCTCCATGCGCATGCGGCCGGCCTCCTTCGCGCCCTGCTCGCCGCCGAGGCTGACGTAGTCGTCGTAGCTGATGGTCTCGGCCTTGATGAAGCCCTTCTCGAAGTCCGAGTGGATGACGCCGGCGGCCTCCGGGGCCTTCGCGCCGATGCGGACGGTCCAGGCACGGACCTCCTTCGGGCCGGCCGTGAAGAAGCTCTGCAGGCCAAGCAGATGGTACGCCGCCTGGGCCAGGGTCTCGAGGCCGGAGTGCTCCAGCCCCATGGACTCCAGGTACTCCGCTGCCTCCCCCGCGTCGAGGTCCGCGAGCTCGGCCTCGACCTCCGCGCAGATGGGGATGGCCTTCTGGCCCTGGATGGTGAGGTCGTCGTGAAGCTGGTCCTCGTCGCAGTTCGCGACGTACAGGATCGGCTTCATGGTCAGCAGGAACAGGTCGTGGGCGGCGGCGCGCTCGTCGTCGGTGAGGTCGAGGGTCGCGGCGCGGTTGCCCTGGTTCAGCCAGTCCTGCAGGCGCTTCGCAACGTCCAGGCGCGGCTTCATCTCCTTGTCGCGCTTCGCCTCCTTCTCGAGCTTGGGGATGGAACGCTCGAGCGAGCCCAGGTCCGCGAGGATGAGCTCGGTCTGGATGGTGTCCACGTCGGCCGCGGGGTCCACGAACTCGCCGGTGCGGCCGGTCTCGCGCATGACGTTGGGGTCCTTGAAGAAGCGGACGACCTCGCAGATGGCGTCGCAGTTGCGAATGTTCGCCAGGAACTGGTTGCCGAGGCCCTCGCCCTCGTTGGCGCCCTTGACCAGGCCTGCGATGTCGACGAACTCGACGGAGGCCGGAACGATCTTTGCGGGATGCACCATCTCGGCGAGCTTGTTCAGGCGCTCGTCGGGAACGTCCACGATGCCCACGTTGGGGTCGATCGTGGCGAAGGGATAGTTGGCCGAGAGCCCGCCCTTGCGGGTCAGCGCGGTGAACAGGGTCGACTTGCCCACGTTGGGCAGACCTACGATGCCGATTGAAAGTGACACGTCCTCATCTCCGTCTGGTAGAAACTTGCGGGAGCCTTGCTTAGGCTATTCGTCGGCAAGGCGCTCGAGACCGTCGAGCACCCTGTTGAGCTGCTTCTTGCCCTCGGCCTTCGTCTTCTCGATCCGGGCCCTCTGCTTTGCCGCGGCGCGCTTGCGGCGCTCTGCCTCCTCGTCGCGAACCACGAGTTCCCTCTTGTCGCAGTCCACCATCGAGAGCGCCCCCTCGGGACACGCCTTCGCGCAGGCGCCGCAGTTGACGCAGTACGCGGGCTCAACCGAGAAGTGCCCGTGCCCGTCCAGGTCGCACGCGTGCAGCGTGCACGTCGTGACGCAGTCGCCGCAGGCGGTGCACAGCTCCGGGTCGCACTTGGGAATCTTCAGGTCGAAGCCCTCGGCGAGCGAGTTGTCCTTCTGGATGGTCGTGAGCATGAGCTTGCGGTTCTGCGTGAGGATGCGACGGCGCTTCTCCGTCGTCTTCGCGCCGACCGCGCGCTCGAGGGAGTTCTGGAGCTCCGTCATCTGCTGGGAGTGCCTGCGCACCTTCTCGGCAATCGCGGCGGCCCCCGACATCGCGGGGTTCGTGGTGGCGAGCGCCGCCGTGCCGGCCTTCACCATGGTCGACATGAACTGGCTGCGCTTGTAGGCGCGCGTCTGCTCGTGGGTGAGGTCCTTCTCGTCCACCTCGAGGCCCATGGCCCCGTGGCTCAGCTCCTCCCCCGCCGCGATCTCGTTCGCGTACGCCTCCTCGCCCGTGACGTTGCGGCACTTGTCGCAGATGCCCAGGGGCAGGTAGACACTCAGGTTGTCGTACTCCCTCAGCAGGGCGAACCACGTCTCGCGCGACACGGCGCCCACGCACGGCAGCAGGATCTCGTTGTCCTTGGGGTTGCGTCCCAGGGCGCGCGTGCAGGTGATGTAGCACTGCTCGTACTCGCTCGCCGCCTTTGAGATCCTGTCGTACAGGCTCTTCGGGGTGACCTTGTACGCGACGAAGACCTCCGTGGGGCAGGCGACGCTGCACAGGCCGCACTTGCGGCAGTTGTCGGCGATCTTGACGGCGTTCTTCGTGACGGTGATGGCATCCACGGGACATACGTCCAGGCACCGGTGGCAGTCGTCCGCGCCCTCCGACGCGACGCGCGTGCAGAACAGGGAGTTCGCGCGCGGACGCTCCTTGTAGTCCGAGGGGTCGTAGAAGTTCGCGTTCTCGGGGTCGACGGCAAGGGAGCCGGCCAGACCGCCCAACGGGTTCTTGACGGCCTTCCAGTCGCTCTGGATGTCAATGAGGTCGTCGATTACGTCGCGCTTCTGGGCCATGTCTCCCCCTTCGTGTTGCCGAACTGCAATTGTACCGCTTAACGGCCATATGCGAGCCGCAATGGCCGACTCGACCGACACGCATACAAAAAGAGGTCCCGGACCCCCGCGAACATGCCGCGGGAATCCGGGACCGAACGCTATCGCCTAGCGAATGGCCTTAGTACATGCCACCGCCCTGGCCGCCCTGTGCGGCCGCAGCGGAGATGGCCTCCTCGATGGTGGTGTCCTTCGGCTCATCGGAGACGGTTGCCTCGGTGATGAGAATCAGGGACGCGACGGAGGCGGCGTTCTGGAGCGTGGTGCGGGTGACCTTGACGGGGTCGAGGACGCCCATCTCGATCATGTTGCCCCACTCGCCGTTGGCGGAGTTCAGGCCCTCGCCCTCAGGCAGGGTCTTGATCTTCTCGACTACGACGGAGCCCTCGAAGCCGGCGTTCTGCGCGATGGTCTTGACCGGTGCGGTCAGGGCCTTGCGGATGATATCGACGCCGATCTGCTCGTCTGCGTCAGCGGCCTCGACACCGTCCAGAGCCTTCGCGGCCTCCAGGAACGCGACGCCGCCACCAGCGACGATGCCCTCCTCGACGGCGGCGCGGGTTGCCTGCAGCGCGTCCTCGATGCGGTGCTTGATCTCCTTCAGCTCGACCTCGGTAGCCGCGCCGACCTTGATGACGGCGACGCCGCCGGACAGCTTGGCCATGCGCTCCTGCAGCTTCTCCTTGTCGAAGTCGGAGTCGGTGTGCTCGATCTCACCCTTGATCTGGGAGATGCGGTCCTCGATGGCCTCCTTGGAGCCAGCGCCGTCCACGATCGTGGTGTTGTCCTTGGTGATCTTTACGGACTTGGCGCGGCCGAGCATCTCGGCGGTGACGTCGGTCAGCTCGACGCCAAGCTCCTTCATGGCGACCTGGCCGCCAGTCAGGATGGCGATGTCCTCGAGCATGCGCTTGCGGCGATCGCCGTAGCCGGGGGCCTTCACGGCGGCGACGTTCAGCGTGCCACGGAGCTTGTTGAGAATCAGGGTCGCCAGGGCCTCGCCGTCGACGTCCTCGGCGATGATGAGCAGCGGCGAGCCGCTCTTCTGGATGGCCTCGAGCACGGGCAGGATGTCCTGGATGTTGCTGATCTTCTGGTCAGTCATCAGGATGTAGGGGTTCTGCAGCTCGGCGGTCATCGTGTCGTTGTTGGTGGCGAAGTACGGGGAGATGTAGCCCTTGTCGAACTGCATGCCCTCGACGGTGTCGATGTCGATGCCGAAGGTCTGGGAGTCCTCGACGGTGATGACGCCGTCCTTGCCCACGACCTCCATGGCCTCGGAGATCTTCTGGCCGATGGCGGGGTCGCCGGCGGAAATGGTGCCGACGGACGCGATCTGCTCGGAGGTGGAGACGTCGGCGGACATCTTCTTCATCTCGGAGACGGCGGCATCGACGGCCTTGTCGATGCCGCGACGGATCGCGATGGGGTTGGCGCCAGCGGCGACGTTGCGGAGGCCCTCGTTCACGATGACCTGGGCGAGCAGGGTCGCGGTGGTGGTGCCGTCACCGACGGTGTCGTTCGTCTTGGTGGCGACCTCCTTCACGAGCTGGGCACCCATGTTCTCGATCGGGTCCTTCAGCTCGATCTCCTTTGCGACGGACACGCCGTCGTTCGTAATGGTGGGGGCGCCGTAGGAGCGCTGCAGCGCCACGTAGCGGCCCTTGGGGCCAAGCGTGGTAGTGACGGCGTCAGCGAGGGTGTTCACGCCCTTGGCGAGCTTGGCACGTGCGTCGGTGCCGAAAACAATGTCCTTAGCCATTCTTATCCTCCGATGTCACTCGTTTGTGAGATGTCCTGCGAAGCCTGCCGGCTACTCGGTAATAATCGCGTAGATGTCGTCGGCACGAAGCAGGAGGAAGTCCTCCCCGTCGACCTTGACCTCGTTGCCGCCGAACTTGCCATAGTAGACCTGGTCGCCAACCTTGACGTCCGGGACGATGCGCTCGCCCTTGTCGTTGAGCTTGCCGGCGCCGACGGCGACGACCTCGCCGCGCTGCGGCTTCTCCTGAGCACCGGAAGAGATGTAGAGGCCGGAAGCGGTCTTCTCCTCCTTGGGAGCGGGCTTAACAAGAACGCGGTCACCAAGCGGCTTAAGAGTCATGGTCAAAACCTCCCGTTATCGTGCGTACCTGCACGTCTCTTGGTATCTGAAGGGGCTTGCACCCCCTCTCGCCTATCTGACGTTCTGAATTCTACCCAGAACCCAACCCTTATACAACAAAAGAGAAAAAATCTTACAGGCGGCACTTAGATTTTCTCGCATGGGGCAACGCATGTGCATGTTTCTGGCGACATACGCACGCGGCCCGGCACAAAGCCGGGCCGACATGCGTCTTGCTTCATAAAGATGGCGGCGGGGCGAGGTCGCCCGCGCAGGGCTCCGCGCCGGGAGCCGCGCACCGGCGCCGCGAACGCTACGACAGCTTTTCCAGCTCGGCAAGCCAGAGCGCGGAGCACGCGTCCGACGGCATGCGCAGGTCGCCGCGCGGCGACACGGCCGCGGAGCCGACCTTCGGCCCGTCCGGCAGGCAGCTGCGCTTGAACTGCTGCGAGAAGAAGCGCCGGTAGAACGTGCGCAGCCACGTGAGGATCGTCTCGTCGTCGTAGGAGTCGCCCAGCGCGTAGCGCGCGAGGCGGTACACCTTGCGCGGCGGGAAGCCGCGGCGCAGCACCTGGTACAGGAAGAAGTCGTGCAGCTCGTACGGGCCGACGAGGTCTTCCGTGCGCTGCGCGATGGTGTCGTCCTCCTCCGCGGGCAGAAGCTCCGGCGAGACGGGCGTGTCCAGCACGTCGAGCAGCACCTCCGAGAGCGCGTCCGACTCTGTGGTGTCCGCCACGTAGCGCACGAGGTGCCGCACGAGCGTCTTCGGGACGGACGCGTTCACGCCGTACATGCTCATGTGGTCCGCGTTGTACGTGGCCCAGCCCAGCGCGAGCTCCGACAGGTCGCCCGTGCCCACCACGAGGCCGCCCACCTGGTTCGCGACGTCCATCAGTATCTGCGTGCGCTCGCGGGCCTGCGCGTTCTCGTACGTGACGGAGTGGTCCTTCTCGTCGTGCCCTATGTCCGCGAAGTGCTGGCGCACCGCCTTCGTGATGCTCACCTCGCGAAGCGTCGCTCCCAGCGCGTCCGCAAGGACCTCCGAGTTGCCGTGCGTGCGCTCCGTGGTGCCGAAGCCCGGCATGGTGACGGCAACGATGCCGGAGTGGTCCATGCCCAGGATGTCGAAGGCGCGCGCGGTCACGAGCAGGGCGAGCGTGGAGTCCAGCCCGCCGGACACGCCGATGACGGCTGCCTTGGAGCGCGTGTGCGCCATGCGCTTTGCCAGGCCAAACGACTGGATGGAGAGCACGTCCTCGCAGCGCGCGCTGCGCTGCGCCGCGTCCGACGGCACGAACGGGTGCGGGTCCACCCAGCGCGTGAGGTCGGTAGGCTCCGCCTCGAGCGAGAAGGGCGTGACCACGTAGCCGGCGGCCTCGCCGGAGGGCGCGGTCACGAACGTGCTCAGGCGGCGGCGCTCCGCCGCGAGCATGTCGACGTCGACCTCGCTCGTGGCGCGCGCCTCGCGAAACGGCCTGCCCTCCGAGAGCACGCTGCCGTTCTCCGCCACGATGTCGTGCGCGGAGAACACGAGGTCCTGCGTGGACTCGCCCCAGCCGGCGCTGCAGTACACGTAGCCCGCGACGAGGCGCGCGGACTGCCCCGCGACCAGGCTCCGGCGGTACGCCGCCTTGCCGACAATCGCGTTCGACGCGGACAGGTTGCACAGCACGGTGGCGCCGGCGAGCGCGTGCGCGATGGACGGCGGCTCGGGCACCCACAGGTCCTCGCACACCTCCGCCGCGACGACGAGGTTCGCCATGCTGTCGCACGCGAACAGCTGGCGCGCGCCAAACGGCACGCCCCGCTGCCCCGCGAAGTCGATGCGCGTCACGTCGAGGGGGCCGGCGCAGAAGTGCCGCGCCTCGTAGAACTCGTTGTAGTTGGGAATGTGCCGCTTCGGCACGATGCCGAGGACGCGCCCGCGGCCAAGGGCGACGGCGCAGTTGTACAGCTTGCCGCCCGCGCGCACGGGCGCGCCCACCAGCACGAGGGCGTCCACGCGCGACGTGGCCCGGGCCACGTCCGCCACGCCCTTCTCGGCGGCGTCCAGAAGCGCGTCCTGCCAGAACAGGTCCTCGCAGGTGTAGCCCGTGAGCGCGAGCTCGGGTAGGACGATGACGCGGGCGCCGTCGAGCGAGAAGGACTCGCGCACCTCTTGCACCACGGCCTTGACGTTGAAGTCGACGTCGGCCACGCGGACCTCCGGGGTCCGGGCCGCGACCTTTACGAATCCGTCCTGCATGAACTCCCCTTTCGCGAGCGCTCGTGGCGCGGGCGCCGTCCGCGCGTGCCGTCACAGACAGCATATGCCAACTTGCGGGGCTATGCCTCCCACACCGGCACGCCGCCGACGTACGTGGCGACGGTCGCGACGTCCTGGATGCGCTCCGGGTCCGCGGTGACGAGGTCCGTGTCCAGCACCACGAAGTCCGCGAGCTTGCCCGCGGCGAGCGTGCCGAGCTCGTGCTCGCGGCCTACGAGGCGCGCGCTGCCGCGGGTGTACGCGTCGATCGCGCGCGGCATGGATATGCGCTCCTGGGGAAGCCAGCCGCCGGACGGCTGGTTGGTCTGCGGCACCTCGCGCGTGACGGCGCAGCTGAGCACCTGCATCGCGCTGTCGGGCACGCACGGCGAGTCCGTGCCGAACGCCATGGTGACGCCCGCGCGGGCGTAGCTTGCAAACGGCCACATGAACGACGCGCGCTCCGGGCCCAGGTCGCGCTCCGGCTGCGTCACGTCTATCACCACGTGCTGCGGCTGGACGGACGCGACGAGGTCGATCCTGGCCATGGCCTCCACGTCCGCGGGGGTGAGGTTCTCGATGTGCTCTATCGCGTTCATGCCCTGGCGCGGGCGGCCGTACGTGCGGCGCGCCTCCGCGAAGATGTCGATGGCGGTGCTGACGGCCCTGTCGCCTATGGTGTGGATGCGCGTGGCGATGCCGCGGCGCGCGGCCTCCATCACATAGGAGCGCATGACCTCCGCATCGACGGTGGGCCTGCCGCAGTCGCCCGGGAAGTACGGGTTCGCGTACGGCTCGTGCAGCCACGCCGTGTGCGCGCTCGAGATGCCGTCGAAGAACTGCTTCGTGCCCGGGACCCGCACCATCTTGCCCCGAAACTCTGCCTGCAGGCTCTCTACGCGCTCGAACGTTCCGACGTTCTGCGGGTACAGGTGCACGCGCATGGGAACCTGCCCCGCGTCCAGCAGCTCGCGGTAGATGTCGTCGTACACGAAGTCCGTGCCCGGGATGGCGCAGAGCGCCATGTCGCACACGCTCGTGATGCCCTGCGAGAGGCTCATGCGGAAGTAGTCGCGGTACGCGTCGAGCACGCCCTGCCGAGGCAGGCTCGCGAACACCTTCGACACGTAGTACATGCCGGCCGCCTCGTGGATGACGCCGGTGAGGTGGCCGTCTTCGTCGCGGTCGAAGAAGCCGCCCGCCGGCGGAACGGTGTCGTCCGTGATGCCGAGCTCCCGAAGGCCGCGCGTGTTGACCCACAGCGTGTGGAGGTCTCCCTCGTACATGCAGACCGGACGGTCCGGGAACGCCTCGTCGAGCGAGGCGCGCGTCGGCGGTACGGGCGGGTCCCAGAGCGCGGAGCGGAAGCCCTGGCCCAGGAGCCAGCCGTCGCCGGGGTGGTCCGCCGCAAACTCCCGCAGCCTGCGGACGCAGTCCTTCTCGCTCGTGCCCGCGTACGAGAGCGCGAGGTCGCTGCGGAAGAGCGACGTGTGGAACACGTGCTGGTGCGCGTCGTGGAAGCCGGGGCAGATGAACGCGTCGCCGAAGTCGCGCACGGGCACGCCCTCCGGCACGACGTGGGCCAGGTGCTCCGGCGACGCGACCGCGCGGATGGTGTCGCCCTCGATCACGAGGGCGGCGCGGACGTCCGGGCTCCCCTGCCCCAGGAAGACGTGGTTTGACATAGCGACGCTCAGAGAACCCATGGGCCCTTGACCTCCTACGTGTGAGTGCGGCGCGGAGGACGCCGTGGCAAGACGGCACCCGCACGCGCCTACGGCAGCGTCCCTACAGCAGCGCCTGCTGTATGAGGCGCACGAAGAACCTGATGCCCTGCAGGTACGCGCGGCGCGTGATGCGCTCGTTCGTACCGTGCACGCCGCGTTCCACCTCGTCCGCGTCCGCGACGAAGGGCGAGAAGCGCAGGCAGCTGTCGCAGACGCACTCGTACATGCTCGCGTCCGTCGCGCCGGTCTGGAGCGACGGCACGAGCGGCAGCGGCGAGCCGTCGCCCGGCTCCGCGAAGTAGCGCGACGCCGCCTCCTGGAGCGCGGCGAAGCCTTCGCCGTCCGCGCGCGACGTGCCGGACGGGTCGTTGCACACGTCCGCCTTGAGCTCCACCTCGACGCCGAGGCCGTCCACGAGCTCGCGGACGCGCTCCTCCACCTGCGCCACCGTCGTGCCGGGCAGGATGCGGAAGTTGATGGTGGCGCTCATGTCCTGCGGCATGACGTTGGGCTGGCGGGACGACCCCTCGATCATGGTGGGCGCGACCGTGGTGGTGACGAACGGGAACAGGCTCGGGTCCCGATAGAAGACGTCCGCGATCTCTTGCGCGTGGGCGTCGATGGACGCGCGGCCGCCCGAGACGAGCCGCGCGAGCGGGCCCTCCGTCACGTACGGCGCGATCGCGGCGAGCATCGTGCGGTCGACCTCGATGAGCTCGGCCGGCCAGGGGCTGCTCGCCACGCGGTCGATCGCCTTCGCGAGGTGTGCGAGCGACGTGCCGCCATAGGGGTTGGACGAGTGCCCGCCCGCACTCCGGACGACGAGGCGGACGTCGGCGTAGCCCTTCTCGGCAAGGCCGACCGTCATGCAGTGGCGCCCGGGCGCGCCAAGGTGCGCGAGGTCCGTCACGAGGTAGTCGCCCTCGTCCACCACGAAGTGCAGGCGCACGCCGCGCCTTGCGAGGAGCCTCCCCATGGCGCGGGCGCCGGACTGGAGGGTCTCCTCGTCCTGCCCCAGGCACAGCATGAGCGTGCGGCGGAACTCCCACCCGTGGCGCAGCGCGTATTCCACGGCCTCGAGCACGCCCATGACCTGGTCCTTCATGTCAAGGGCGCCACGGCCCCACACGTACGTGTCGTCCATGCGGCCGTCGAAGGCGCCATGCTCCCAGTCGTCCTCCGTCCCGGGGACGACGGGCACCACGTCCATGTGGCCCATGAACATGACGGGGTCGAGGCCGGCGTCCCGCCCGTGGAGCGTGAGCATGAGCGAGTGGTCGACCTTCTCGACCTCCGCCGCCTCGAACACGTACGGGAAGGACCTGCGGAAGAACTCGCCCAGCTCGTCGAAGGCAGACCAGTCCGTCGCATCGTGCGAGGGACCGTCCACCGTCGCGATTGAGAGCGCCTGCGCAAGGCGGGAGCACACGGCGGCCTCGTTGAGGTCCGCGTAGTCGCCCTCGTGCGAGAAGAACTGCCATACGGACGCCATGCGCTATGCCTCCCGCACCTCTGCCGGCTTGTCCTCCAGGTAGCGCGAGAGGAACTCGCGGGTGCGGGGCATGCGCGGGTTCGTGAAGATCTGCTGCGGGTCGCCCTGCTCCGCGATGACGCCCTGGTCCATGAAGACCACCTTGTCCGAGACGTTCTTCGCGAACTCCATCTCGTGCGTGACGACGACCATGGTCATGCCGTCCTTCGCGAGGTCGCGCATGACGCTCAAGACCTCGCCCACGATCTCTGGGTCGAGGGCGGAGGTGGGCTCGTCGAACAGCATGAGGTCGGGCCTCATGCACAGGGCGCGCGCAATGGCGACGCGCTGCTTCTGGCCGCCGGAAAGCGACGTGACCGGGGACTTCGCGAAGTCCGCGAGGCCGACCTCCGCAAGGTGGCGCATCGCCTCGGCCTCGGCGTCGGCCTTGCCCATCTTCTTCAGCGTGACGGGCGCGAGCGTGCAGTTCTGGAGCACGTTGAGGTTGTTGAACAGGTTGAATCCCTGGAAGACCATGCCGATCTTCTCGCGCAGCCTGTTGACGTCCACGTGCTCCGCCGCGAGGTCCTGGCCGTGGAACCACACGTGGCCGGAATCGGGCGTCTCGAGCAGGTTGATGCAGCGCAGCAGCGTCGACTTGCCGGAGCCCGACGCGCCGATGATGGTGACGACCTCGCCCGGCATGACGTCGAAGTCGATGTTCTTGAGGACGACGTGGTCGCCGAAGCTCTTGCGCAGGCCCCCGATCCTGATGACGGGCTCGGTGCCCGCGGTGTTGCTTGCTGCCATGGCCTACATGCCTCCCCTGTGCTGGGTCTGTGCGGACTCGATTTCGGTCTTGATGGTCTGGCTCGCGCTGCCGGCGACGCCCGTGGTGACCTTGACCTCGGACGACGACAGCGCCGGCCCCATGGCAGGGGCGTCCAGGCGGACGGCGAGCATGGAGAGGAGCTTCGACGCGATCATGGTGAGAACGAGGTAGCACACGGCCGCCGCGGTGTAGGTCTCGAGCTGGCGGTAGTAGATGCCGGCGACGGTGGTCGTGGCGAACATGAGGTCGAACACGCCGATGACCGAGAGGACCGAGGAGTCCTTGATGTTGATGACGAGCTCGTTGGACAGCGCCGGGATGGAGTTCTTGATGCCCTGCGGGAAGACGACCTTGCTCATGGCCTGCCACTGCGAGAGGCCGAGCGAGCGCGCCGCCTCCGTCTGGCCGGGGTCGACGGCCTCGATGCCGCCGCGCAGGACCTCCATCATGTACGCGGTGGAGTTGAGCGATATGGTGACGAGGCCGGCGACGAACGTGGACCACACGGCGCGGATCTCGTTCGTGCTCATGCCGGAGCCGGAAAGCACCGCGAACCCGGCGAAGTAGATGATGAGCGACTGCACCATCATGGGCGTGCCGCGGACCACGGCGGAGTACACCTTGGCGAACCCGCAGCCGACGACCTTGAGGAAGCGCACGAAGTCGTTGTCCGGGCGGTCAACCTGCTGCAGGCGCAGGAACACCAGCAGAAGCGCGAGGAAGAACGCGATGACGGTGCCGAACACGGCAAGCTCGATGGTGGTGGCGATGCCGCGCGCGAAGATGCCGCGACCCTTGTACACCATGTACACCATGGCGCTGAGGAAGTCCTTGGGGTTGGAGTTGGACGAGACGGCGCCCTGCACCACGGACACGAAGCCCATGACGGCGCGGTCGAGGAAGAGCACGGCCGAGAAGAGCCAGACGACGTAGGAGCACAGACGCTCGGCACGCCGGGCCGCCGGCTTCGCGAACGGCGACGTCTGGGCGTAGTCGCGCCACCTGACGAGCTTCGTTACGAGCGCGACCGCCGACACGACGAGCCACGCGAGCAGCACGTAGTACATGACGACCTCGAGCGCGTACACGGGCGCCAGGAAGCTGAGCGCCGAGCGCGGCTGCATCGAGAGCCACATGCCAAGCGCGGCGACGACGCTCGTCCCCAGAAGGACGTAGCGGTGGTCTTCTAGCAGGAAGCTGCCAAGACGGCCCCTGCCCTTCTCCTTTGGGGTGCCTTTCGCACCTTGGGCTGTGCTCATGCGCACGACCTCCTTGCGACTAATGCGTGATGCGTGCCCCCCGCCACGCAGCTGCGGGCGGGAGGGCACGCTCTTCTCTACCTAGAAACGCGATGCGCGATGCGGCACGGCCTACGACGGCTGGCGCTCGACGGCGGCGTCGAACATCTTGGTGCGGGTGTCCTGGTCGACGGCCGCAAGCGCCTTGTTGATCTTCGCGAGGACCTTCTTCTGGCCCTTGGCGACGCCGACGTTGGCCGGGACGGTCTCCTTGAAGCCCTTGCCCTTCTCGAACTGGATGGCGACGAGGTCGGGGTTGGCGCGCAGGAACCCGTTGGTGTTCTCGGTGTTGTAGGTGATGGCGTCGCAGGTGCCCTGGTCGAGCTGGGACAGCTGGTTGGGCACGGAGTCGACCGGCGTGAGGTGGTTGACGTTGGGGATCTCGTCGATGACGGTGTCGAGCAGGGTGTCCTTCTGGCCGAGGACCGCGGCGCCGGAGAAGTCCTCCAGCGACTTCGCGTTGGCGTACTTGGAGCCCTTCTTCACGAGGAGGCCGAAGCCGCCCACGAAGTACGGCTTGGAGAAGTCGATGGACTGCCTGCGCTCCTTCGTGGCGGACATGCCGGCGATGATCACGTCGATCTGGCCGTTGTTGAGGGCGTCGATCAGGCCGGAGAAGCTCATCTTGACGGCGACGGGCTTCATGCCGAGCGCCTTGCCGACGACCTTCGCGAACTGGACGTCGTAGCCGTCCGCGTACGCGCCGTCCACGTTCTCGATGGGAATGGTGTACTCGGACTTCTGCGTGGTCTGCCAGTTGTACGGGGCGTATGCGGCCTCCATGCCGACGCGCAGGGTCTTGCCGTCGCCGAGGACGCCGCTGTCGGACTTGGAGGAGGAAGAGGAGGACTTGTCGGAGGTGCCCTGCGCGGCGGGGCCGCACGCGGTGAGGAAGGTGAGGCCGGCTGCGGTGATGGCCGTCATGCCGGAGACCTTCAGGAAGCCACGGCGGGAGAGCTGCCTTGCGGCGTCGCGTCCCGACGTGTTCGTTTGCGGATTGATTAGCTCGAAATCGTGCTTCTGGGTCATGGTGTTCCTCGATTCCCTTGGCAAGCTGTGAAAAGACCCCTTCCGCGCAACGCAACCGGAGGGGACCCATTCCCCTCCCCCTTGCAACTTAATGCGAGAAAGCTACGTGCACACTGAAACCATACGCCGTTTGGCGGCGCGACGCCACCCCACGGGCCAGCGGTAACAACAGCGTAACCGGCCGGCATGCAAAACGTCGCAGGTCGACCGGTCATAAATTACTTTTGCGTTTTCCTTGCGCCGCGCTACGCCTTGCGCGGCCACGGGCCGCTCACCACGGGCTTCTCGCCCGAGGACCAGCAGCCGAGCTTGGCGTTGGGGTTGGCATCGAGCGAGAGGTCCGCGAACTGGCCGGCGCGATAGTTCCTGAGCGCCGCCACGGCGATCATGGCGCCGTTGTCGCCGCAGACCACCATGGGCGGCACGGTGACGCGCACGCCGCGACGGCCGAACTTGCGACGGTACTCCGCGCGGAGCTCCGGGTTCGCCGCGACGCCGCCGCCGACGCAGAAGTCCGCGACGCCCGTCTCGTCCACGGCGGCCATCGCCTTCGACACCTGGACGTCGATGACGGCGGCCTCGAACGACGCGGCAAGGTCCGGCAGGTTGATGGGGCGGCCGGCCTTGTTCTCGCCCTCGATGTACGTGATGACGGCCGTCTTTAGGCCGGAGAGGCTGAAGCGGTAGTCGTGGCTGTGCATCATGGCGCGCGGGAAGTGGATGGCCTTCTTGTTGCCCTTGGCCGCGAGCTTCGAGATGACGGGGCCTCCGGGGTAGCCGAGGCCGAGCGCCTTCGCCACCTTGTCGAACGCCTCGCCGACGGCGTCGTCGATCGTGGCGCCGAGGACCTGGTAGTCGCCCCAGTCGCGCACGTGGACGAGCATGGTGTTGCCGCCGGACACGAGGCTCGCCACGAACGGCGGCGTGAGGTCCGGGGTCTCGAACAGGTTCGCGAGCAGGTGTCCCTCGAGGTGGTTCACGGCCGTGAGCGGAAGTCCCGTCGCGGCGCAGAGCCCCTTGGCGAACGCGACGCCCACGACGAGGGCGCCCACGAGGCCGGGACCCGCCGTGACGCCGACGCAGGACAGGTCGCGCGGCGTGAGCGTGTCGCAGCCAAAGTGGCGGCCGGCCTGGGCCATGGCCTCCTCGAACACGCCGACGATCGCCTCGACGTGCTTGCGTGACGCGATCTCGGGCACGACGCCGCCGAAGCGCGCGTGGAAGTCGATCGACGTGGCGACGACGTTTGCGCAGATCTCGCCATGCGAGTTGATGACAGCCATCGCGGTCTCGTCGCACGACGACTCGATCGAGAGCACGAGGTCGCCCGCGGCAGCGAGGCGCTCGCGCACCCGTGCGTCGCGCTCCCCCACCTGGATGGGCCACGGCCTTATGGAGGCCGACGGCTCCACGTGGTCGAGCGTGTGCTCCGCGTCCGCCGCGAGCGGCAGCGCCACCTTGAGGATGAGCGCGTCGTGCCCCTCGCCGTAGTACGCGCGGCGGCGCCCGGCCTCCCTGAAGCCGAGGGAGGCGTACGCGGCCCGCGCGGGCGCGTTCTTCTCGTCCACCTCGAGCGACGCCGTTGCGGCGTTCAGAACGTGGGCGTCGTAGCAGATGCGCGACACGAGGCGGGAGGCGATGCCCTGGCGGCGCCTGTCGCGCGCGACGACGACGTCCGTCACCTCGAAGTCGTCGCCCGCGAGCTGGCCGCCCGCGAAGCCGATGATGGTGCCGAGGTCGTGCGCGACCCACCAGCTGCGACCGGGCTGCGAGAGCTCGTCGTAGAACATGCGCTCGCTCCACGGCGTGTGGGCGGCGCCCGCGTAGGACTCGCTCTCGAGCGCCGCGACGGCCGGCAGGTCGTTCACGGACATGGGGCGCAGCTGCAGGTGCCTGTCCGCCAGCGCGTCGTCCACGCCGGTGACCTCGACGCTCGCGGGGGCCTTGAGGCCCAGGCGCTTGCGCTCGTTCTCCTCCGCATCAGAGAGGCGCGTGTAGATGGGCAGCACCAGGGCCGGGTCGCCGCTGCCACGCGCGGCCGACGCCGCCCAGGCACGTGCGAGGCCCTGCGCCGTGGGGTGCCACAGCGACTCGTCCAGCACGCGCGCGAGGCCGGCCGCCTCGAAGCGGTCGCGGTACTTCTTCAGGCCGTCGCCCGCAAGCGCGAGCTCGGCTGCGTCCGTGCGGGCCGCGAGCTCGCGAACGGCGTCGTCTGCCCTCACGACGCGCTCCGCGTCGAACGTGCGGTGCGCGCCCGCGTCGTCCAGCAGGTAGACGCCGGGGTAGACCTCGCCGCGCATCGCGTCGTCCACCACGGCCAGAAGCCCGCGCTCGCCGGCGGACCACGCGCCCCACGCCACGGCGTCCAGGGTCGACGCGCCGTACAGCGCCTTGCCCAGGCCGCACGCGAGCCCCTTTGCCGTCGCGATGCCTATGCGCACGCCCGTGAACGAGCCGGGGCCGCGGCCCACGAGCACGGCGTCCACATCGGCCATCGCAAGGCCCGCCTGGGACAGGCAGTCCAGCGCCGTGTTCACGAGCTGCTCGTTCGCGTGGCGGCGGCACAGGTGGTCGCCCGAGGCGAGCACGTCCACGCCGCGGGCGCCGTCCGCCTGCGGGGCTACGCGCGCCACGGCGCAGGCGAGCATGTCGGTGGAGGTGTCGACGGCAAGGACCGTGAGGTCGCCGTTGCCGGTGACGTCGCTGGTGGCGCTGTCTGTCTGCATGTGCACTCTTTCCCGGGGCGTCGCGCGCCCCCTTGTCAGTCAGTTCCCGAGCTCGGCGTCGAGCCGGTCGAGCAGCTCTTCTCCCCTGGCGTTGCGCGGCACGAGCCTGATGCCGCGCGGCGGCTCCTGACCGCCGGCGACCTCGTCGTCCAGGCGCGACACGAACACGTCCACGCGGTCGTCGCCGATCTCGCGCGAGAACTGCTCGCCCCACTCGATGAGGCACGGCCCGTCCGCGCCGAGCACGTCGAACAGCCCCGTGTCCTCAAGCTGGTCCGCGCTGTCCAGGCGGTACAGGTCGAAGTGGTACAGCGGCATGCGCGAGCCCTCGTACACCATCTCTATGGTGAACGTGGGGCTCGTCACGTCGTCCGTCACGCCCATGCCGCGCGCGACGCCCTTGGTGAGCTGCGTCTTCCCGGCGCCGAGGTCGCCGGTCAGCACCAGCACGTCCGTGGGACGAAGCACGCGTCCCAGCACCTCGCCCAGGCCTATGGTCTCTTCCGCGGAGGTCGAGAAGAACTCGCCCCTGCCGCGCCTTGCCGCAATCTGGCCCATGGTCACTCCTTGCTTCCGGCATCTTGGTCCGCCCGCGCCGCGGGGTGCTCCCGCAGCCACGCGCCCACCATGGCGATGTCCTGCTCCAAGAGCGGCTGCCACTGCTCGTGGTACAGGCAGGCCGCCGGGTGGAACGTGGGCACCACCGCGAAGTGCCCCGTCTGGTACACGTGCCCGCGCAGGTGCGTGACGCCCTTGTCCGTGCGCAGCACGAACTGCGTGGCGAAGTTGCCCAAGCACACTAGGACGTCCGGCCACACGCTGCGGATCTGCTCGCGCAGAAACGGCGAGCACGCCTCTATCTCCTCCGGCCGCGGGTTGCGGTTCGACGGCGGGCGGCACTTGATCACGTTCGCGATGTACACCTGGTCGCGCGTGAGGCCTGCGAGCGAGAGCAGCGAGTCCAGGTTGTGGCCCGCCGCGCCCACGAACGGCTCGCCCTGCAGGTCCTCGTTCCTGCCCGGCCCCTCGCCTATGAACATGACGCGGGCATGCGGGTCGCCCACGCCAAACACGATGTTCGTGCGGGTCTGGGCCAGAGGGCACAGGCGGCAGTCTCCCAGCACGTCCCTGATCTCCTGCAGCGACACCTCGCCCGGCCGCTGGTGCTCGTGGCCGGGAATCCGCATAACCGGCATCCGTGCCCCCTAGACGTAGATCCTGTCGAGACGCTCGCTGAAGTTGCAGACGACCTCGTAGTTGATCGTGTCGCGGCGCGCCGCGAGCTCGTCCGCCGTGATCTCCTCGTCGCCGTCGCGGCCCATGATCGTCACGATGTCGCCGCGCTGCACCGGCTGCGCCGGGTGGTACGCGCGCACGCTGTTGACGTCCACCGCAAACATGAACTGGTCCATGCAGATGCGGCCCACCTGGCGGGCGCGCGCCCCGTTCACGATCACGTCCATGTTGTTCGACAGGCTTCGCGCGAGGCCGTCGGCGTAGCCAATAGGCACGGTCGCGATCTGGATGCTCGGCTTCGACACGCGGTACGTCAGGCCGTAGCCCACGCCCTCGCCCACGGCGGGGTTCGCCACGCGCGTCACGCGGCCGCGCACGCTCATCGCGGGCGTCAGGCTAATGCGTGGCGCCGTCGTCTCCGCGGGCTGCAGGCCGTACAGGCCAATGCCCACGCGGCACATGCCGTAGTGGTACTCGGGGTGCAGCACGGTGCCCGGCGTGTTGTCGCAGTGCGCGAGCCCAACCTCGAGCCCGGCCTGGCGAAGCGCGCCCACCGTGTCCGCGAAGCGCTGCGCCTGCTGCTTGAAGTCCCAGTCGCCTATCACGTCCGCCGTGGCGAAGTGCGTGAAGGTACCGGCGCACTCCAGTCCGCGGTGGAAGTCGATCATGTGGCGAAACTCCACGGCGTCCTGCGGCATCACGCCGATGCGCGACATGCCGGTGTCCACGGCCAGGTGGTAGCGGCCCACCTTGCCCAGCGCCACGGCGCGCTCGCCGTACGCGAGCGCGAAGTCGCTGTCGTACACCGCTGGCATGATGTCGTACTCCAGAAGGTCGTCCAGGCTCTCCAGCGGCGACTCATTCAGCATCAGGATCGGCTCCGCGATGCCACCGCGGCGCAGCTCGATGCCCTCGTCCACCGTCGCGACGGCAAACTGGTCCGCACCGGCCTGGCGCATGACCTTCGCGCACTCAACGGCTCCGTGTCCGTACGCGTCCGCCTTCACGGCGCACATCATCTTGACGCCCGGCTCCAGGAGCGCCTTGAACGCCCTCGTGTTCTTGCGGATGGCCGCAAGGCTCACCTCGACCCACGCCCACCTGTTCTTGGGATACGTAACTGGCATCTGTCCTCCACCTATTCCGCTCCGCCGGAGTCGGGGAAGGTCATCTGCTCCTCAAGAGCGTCCTCGGCAAGCCCCAGCGCATCGATAATGTCGCGTGCCATCGCGCCGCGAGACCCAAAGCGCTCCGCGGCGATGGACCCCGCGTACCCGTGCACCTCGCACGCAAGAGAGCACAGCACGGGAATGTCCTCGTTGTCCACGTTCGACCGGGCGAGAAACGCCGCGATCACGCCCCCGAGCACATCCCCGGACCCGGCGGTCGCCAGGGCGGCGGGGCCGGGCTTCGGCAGCACGGCGACGTCCACGCCCACGCACGCCGTGGCGGAGCCCTTCGCGACGACGGTCAGCTCGGAGCCGCCGTCCGCCCACACGATGCGGCGAGCGGCCTCCATGGCCGCGGTGAGCGACGCGGGCGGCGTGTCCTCCAGCCCCACCAGGCGGCCAAGCTCCCTGCGGTGCGGCGTCAGCACGAGCGGCGCGGCGCGTCGCAGCAGCTCCGGGAACTCGTCGGCCCTGTTCGACGTCAGACGAGAGATGCAGTTCAGGCCATCCGCGTCGACCACCAGGGGAACCTTCGTCTCAAGGAGCCTCGACACCACGCCCACGGTGCCAGAGCTCACCCGCATGCCGGGGCCCACCAAGGTTGCCGTGCGCTTCTCGGCCAGCTCCGCCACGAGCTGGATCGCCTCACTCGAGAACGTGCCGTCCCTGCCCGCCGGCAGCGCCAGCACGGGAATCTCCATCATGCGCGCCTGGATGATGGGCGCCACGGGCTCGGGCACCGCAAGCGTCACGTAGCCGGCGCCGGCGCGCGCCGCCGCCATGGCCGCCATCATGGGCGCGCCGACGAAGCGCGTCGAGCCGCCCACCACCAGCACGGACCCGCGCGAGAACTTGTCGACGGCATTCGAGGCGGGCTCGAGCACGTCCACGTAGTCGTCCAGGTCCGCACGCCATGCCACGGGGTCGGCCTCTATGGCCAGGCGCTCCGTCTGCTCGGCCAGGGGCGCCACGATGATGGCGCCGCAGGCGTCGCGGCCGCTGTCGGAAAGCAGGCCGGGCTTCAGCACGAGCATCGTCACCGTGGTGTCCGCGATCACGCACTCGCTGTCCGCGAGGCCGGTCTGGGCGGAAAGCCCGCTCGGCACGTCCACGGAGAGCACGCGTGCGCCGGACGCGTTGATGCAGCCGATCCAGATGTCGAACGGGGCCCTGGGCGTGCCATGGAAGCCGGTGCCCAGCATGGCGTCCACCACGACGTCCGTGCCGGAGAGAAGTTCGACCACCTTGTCGCGCGGCGGGGCGACCACGATGTCGACGCCGGCCGCCTGCGCGCTCTTCGCGACGACGCGCGCGAGGTCCCCCTGGATGTCGTTCGGCTCGACGGGGCTCACGACGGTGACGGCGACGCCCTTGGCGTGGAGCGCCTCCGCGGCGACCCAGCCGTCGCCCCCGTTGTTTCCCAGGCCGCAGAAGACCGCGACGCTTCCCAGGTCGCCCATGCGGACGACCTCGCTCGCGGCCGCGGAACCCGCCCGGTGCATGAGCTCGGATATGCTTACGCCCACCTCCGTGAGCCCGGCTTCGACGCGCTTGACGTCTTCCACGTTCAGAACTGGCTGCATGTGCGCCTCACTCTCCCATCGAGCCCTCGAGCGGCAGCTCGTCTTCCCGGGGCTCCGCGGGACCATCTTCCCCAAGCGTATCCATTATGCCGTCCTGGAGCCGCTCGAGCTCGTCGATTATCGACTTTGCCTCCTTGAACGAGGCCTGGAGCTCCCTCTTCGGGTCCGGGCCCTCGTCCGCGTGCGGCCGGACGTCGTCCGTCATGGCGACGGCGTTCGCCACCGCGACCTCGTGCGTGCGCGAGAGCGACAGCACCACCTCGTCAATCCCCCGCCCGCGGGCCACCTCGGTCGCGCGTCCCGAGAGGATGGCGACCGGCCGGCCGCGCACGTCTCGTCCCACCGAGACGTCCCGCATGCCGATGCCCTCCGAGAAGCCCGTGCCCAGCGCCTTCACCACGGCCTCGCGCGCGGCGAAGCGCGCGGCGTAGTGCTCGGCCGGGCGCGCCGTCGAGTCGCAGTACGCGCGCTCGTCGTCCGTGAACACCCGCGCCGCGAAGCTGGGGTGCCTCGTCAGGGCGCGCTCCATCCTCGCGATCTCGAGCATGTCCACGCCTATGCCAACGCGCGCCACGGCCTACTCCACGGTGACGGACTTCGCAAGGTTACGCGGCTTGTCCACGTCGCAGCCGCGTGCGCGCGCCACGTAGCGGGCCAGCAGCTGCAGGTGCACCACGGCCACGAGCGGCACGATCCACTCCTCGGGGCACGGCGGAATCCACAGCACGTTCTCGCACAGCTTCGCCACGCGCTCGTCCCCGTCCGTCGCGACGGCCACGACGGTGGCGCCGCGCGCGATGGACTCCTCGATGTTGCTGACCGTCTTGTCGTGCACGTGGTCCGCCGGCACGATGGCGACCACGGGGAACCCCGGCTCGAGGAGCGCGATGGGGCCGTGCTTCATCTCGCCGGCGGGATACGCCTCCGCGTGCAGGTAGCTGATCTCCTTCAGCTTCAGCGCGCCCTCGTACGCGGTGGTCGAGTTCACGCCGCGTCCCAGGAACAGCGCGGACTTCGCGTTGCGGAACACGCGCGCGGCCTGCTTGTCCTGCCACCTGCGACGGATGACCTCCTCCATGAGGGAGGGCACCTGCTCCAGGCTCGCGAAGTGGCCGCGCACCTCGTCCTCGCCCATGCTCCCGTTCGCAAGGGCAAGGCGCAGGGCGAGAAGGGCGGACGCCACCATCTGGGCGGTGTACGCCTTCGTGGAGGCGACGCAGACCTCGGGACCGGCCTGGATGTACATCGTGCCGTCCGACTCGCGCGCGGCCGAGGAGCCGAGGACGTTCGTGATCGCGAACACCTTGCAGCCGAGCGCCTTCATCCTCCTGGCGGCGGTCAGCGTGTCCGCCGTCTCGCCGGACTGGGTGATGATGACGCAGAGGGTGTGGTCGGTGACGAGCGGCTCCTTGTAGTTCAGCTCGGAGGCGTACTCGCAGAACACGGGGATCTTCGCCCAGTCCTGCACCAGCTCGCGGGCGATGAGGCTCACGTGGTACGACGTGCCGCACGCGACCATGTACACCCGGTCGATCGCGGCGAGGTCGTCGTTGCTCATGGACAGCTCGTCCAGCTCGACGCCGTGCTTGCCCAGGCGGTCCTTCAGCAGGCGCGAGATGGCGGCCGGCTGCTCCGCGATCTCCTTCGCCATGAAGTCGGAGTAGCCACCGAGCGTCGCGGCGGAGGCGTCCCAGTCGATGTCGAGCGCCTTCGGGTGCTCGACGACGTTGCCCTCGCGGTCGACTATGTCGATGGATCCGTCCTCGTGCAGCGTGGCGATGTCATAGTCGTCAAGCTGCAGGCAGTGCGACGTCGCCCTCGCAAGCGGCATGACGTCCGACGCCGCATAGGCGCCGTCCTTGGTGGACGCCACGACGAGGGGCGACGCCTTTCTCGTCACGACGACCTCGCCAGGGCAGTCGGCGCAGACGACGCCGAGCGCCCAGGAGCCCTCGAGCCTGTCGCACGCGTAACGGACGGCAGACGCGAGGTCGCCCCTCGCGGGACCGCGCCACGCGTCCTCGACCAGGTGTGCCACGACCTCGGTGTCCGTGTCGCTCTTGAAGTTGTGGCCCTCCGCCATGAGCTGGCGCCTCAGGGCCTCGTAGTTCTCGATGATGCCGTTGTGGACGACGGCGATGCGGCCGTCGCAGCTCGTGTGCGGGTGGGCGTTGCGGTCTGTCGGGGCGCCGTGCGTCGCCCAGCGCGTGTGGCCGATTCCCGTGGAACCGACGAGGTTCGCCGCGTCGCAGCGCTCCTTCAGGGCGGCGACGCGCCCGGCCACCTTCACGAGGTGGAGGTTGTCGTCCGGCGAGAGCACGGCGACGCCCGCGGAGTCGTACCCGCGATACTCCAGGGTCTGCAGCCCATAGAGGAGGAAGTCGATTGCCTGGCCCTTACCGGTGTATCCTACGACACCACACATTTGGTTACCTCCTGTGTATGCGCCCAAGGCGCAGCATGCGTCCATGGTTAGGTGTCCATGGTACCAGCACTTGACACCGGCCCCGCGTGGCTCCCATAAAAGACACGGTGGCCAAACCCGCGGGCCACGAGTTGAAAACGCACACGCAAGGGGCGGGCGCCCCCCAAGTGGAGTCGTCCGCCCTTCTCGCCCGCGCAAAGACGCAGGTATGTTGCCTGTCGCTACTCCTTGTACGGCTCGAGCGCATCCAGCACGATCGCATCTGCCCTCTGGCAGAGCTCGTCGGTGGGAGCCTCCGCGAGCACGCGGATGAGGGGCTCGGTGCCGGACGCGCGCACGAGCACGCGGCCGTTGCCCTCGAGGAACTCCTCGGCGCGCCTGACCGCGGCCTGGATGTCCTCGGAAGCCATGACGGCGTCCTTGTCCTGCACGCGCACGTTGATGAGGAGCTGCGGGTACAGCTTGACGGGACGCGTGAGCTCGGAGAGCTTCTCGCGCTCCGCGCGCAGGACCTCCATCACGCGCAGCGACGTCATGATGCCGTCGCCGGTCTTCTCCAGGTCGCCGAAGATGATGTGCCCGGACTGCTCGCCCCCGAGGGTGTAGCCGTTCTCCATCATGCACGCCCACACGTTCTTGTCGCCGACGGCCGTGGAGACGTGGTCGATGCCCGCGGCCTCGAGCGCCTTGAAGAAGCCGAAGTTGGACATGACGGTGGGGACGACGGTATTCTTTGCGAGGCGGCCGTGCTTCGCGAGGTAGACGCCGCACACGTACATGATGAGGTCGCCGTCGACCACGTGGCCGCGCTCGTCCACCGCGATGCAGCGGTCCGCGTCACCGTCGTAGGCGAAGCCGACGTCGAGGCCGTTCTTCACCACGAAGTCCTGCAGCCTCTCGATGTGGGTGCTGCCGCAGTCCACGTTGATGTTGAAGCCGCTCGGGGCGTTGTTGATCACGTGGGTCTCGGCGCCCATCGCGTCGAACACCGGGCGCGCGACGGAGGACGCCGCGCCGTTCGCGCAGTCGAGGCCCACCTTCACGCCCTGCATGCTGAAGCCGCACGACGCGATGAGGTGCGCGATGTAGCGGTTGCGGCCCTGCATGTAGTCCACGGTGCAGCCGATGGCGTCGCCCGTGGCGAGCGGCACGTCGAGCTCGCCGTCGATGTAGGACTCGATCTGCTCGAGGACGTCCTCCTCCATCTTGTAGCCCTCGGTGTTCACGAGCTTGATGCCGTTGTCCGTGTAGGGGTTGTGCGACGCGGTGATCATGATGCCGCAGTCGAAGCCTCCGTCCGCGGTCTCGTACGCGAGGCCCGGCGTCGGGATGACGTGGAGCATGTACGCGTCCGCGCCGGACGCGACGAGTCCGGCGACGAGGGCGCTCTCGAACATGTAGCTGGAGCGCCTCGTGTCCTTGCCCAGGATGACGCGGGCCTTCTTCCCCACGCGGGCGCCGTAGTGCCAGCCGACGAAGCGGCCGATCTTGTACGCGTGTTCGACGTCCAGCCCCTCGTTGGCCACGCCGCGGAAACCGTCCGTACCAAAGTACTTCATAGCAGACCTCTCTCGTATGAGATGCGGCGCCCGGAGGTGTCGCCGTTGCCTACATCATCACTGTAACGAAAAAGGACCTGCCGACCAGAGTCGACAGGCCCTCCGTACGTGCATTGGAAGCCAGTGGGCCTTAGCGCTTGGAGAACTGCGGGCGCTTGCGGGCCTTCTTCAGGCCGTACTTCTTGCGCTCGACCGCGCGAGAGTCACGGGTGAGGAAGCCGGCCTTCTTGAGGTCGGCGCGGTACTCGCCAGCCTCGAGGAGGGCGCGGGCGATGCCCAGGCGAAGCGCACCGGACTGGCCGTTGATGCCGCCGCCATCGCAGTTGGCGAGGACGTCGAAGCGGTTAACGGTGTCCGTCACGCGGAACGGAGCGAGTGCGTTGTCAACGAGCTGCTGACGGCCAAAGTAGTTGAGGGCGTCGCGGCCATTGACGGTAACCTTGCCGGTGCCGGGAACGAGGCGAACGCGGGCGGTTGCCTCCTTGCGACGGCCGGTGCCGGTGTAAACAGCGGTGTTGTCAGCCATCGGTTAAGCCTCCAGATCGATCTTGACGGGGTTCTGAGCGGCGTGCGGGTGCTCGGGGCCAGCGTAGACCTTGAGCTTCGTCGCCTGCTGGCGGCCGAGGGACGTGTGGGGAAGCATGCCCTTGATGGCGTGCTCGACGACACGCTCGGGGTGCTTCTCCATGGCCTCCTTGAAGGACTCCTTCTTCAGGCCACCCAGCCATCCGGAGTAGCGCCAGTACTCCTTGTGGTCGGCCTTGACGCCGGTAAGCTGGACCTTGTCGGCGTTGATGACCACCACGAAGTCACCCGTGTCGGTGTTGGGGGTGTACTGGGGCTTGTTCTTACCACGAAGGATCATGGCAGCCTTGGTAGCGAGGCGGCCAAGGGTGGCGCCGTCGGCGTCGATGAGCACCCAGTTGCGCTGGACCTCACCCTTCTTGGCGTAATGAGTCGACTTGTTCACTTGACTCCTCCATGTGCTTACTAAACAGAACGCGTTTTCCTGTGAGATTACGGGGCTCAGTGGAAAAGCTTTAGAAGTATACAACACCATGGGGCGCGCGACACAAAACACGACATTCCCACACAAAAGACGCAGTTCGGGCCCGGACGTCATCGCCCGGGCCCGATTGCCGTGCATTGGTCGGCCAAGGCCTGCCCGGCCCCTACCCCACCAGGATCTTCAGGTCGTCGTCCACGTTCGTGATGCCGGCGATGCCGAAGTTGTCCACGAGGACCTTCGTCACGTTCGGCGAGAGGAACGCGGGCAGCGTCGGCCCAAGGTGGATGTTCTTGACGCCAAGAGCAAGCAGGGCGAGAAGGACGATGACCGCCTTCTGCTCGTACCACGCGATGTTGAAGGCCAGCGGCAGGTCGTTCACGTCATCCAGCCCGAAGATCTCCTTCAGCTTCAGCGCGATGAGGGCGAGCGAGTAGGAGTCGTTGCACTGGCCGGCGTCCAGCACGCGCGGGATGCCGGTTCCGGGGACGTTGCCGAGGCCGAGCTTGTTGTACTTGTACTTGGCGCAGCCCGCCGTGAGGATGACGACGCTCTCGGGAAGCGCGCGGGCGAAGTCCGTGTAGTAGCTGCGGCTCTTCGCGCGGCCGTCGCAGCCGGCCATCACGACGAACTTCGTGATCTTACCGGTCTTCACGGCGTCGACCACCTGGTCGGCGAGGGCGAAGACCTGGTCGTGGGCAAAGCCGCCCACGATGGAGCCCTCCTCGATCTTGGTGGGCGGCTCGCAGGTGCGGGCGAGCTCGATCAGTGCCGAGAAGTCCTTCTCGCCCTGCTCGTTGGCCTCGATGTGGGTGCAGCCGGGGTATCCCGCAGAGCCGGTGGTGAACATGCGACCCTTGTAGGAGTCGCGCGGGGGCACGATGCAGTTGGTGGTCATGAGGATGGGGCCGTTGAAGCTCTCGAACTCCTCGTTCTGCCTCCACCACGCGTTGCCGTAGTTGCCCACGAGGTTGTCGTACTTCTTCAGCGCGGGATAGTAGTTCGCAGGGAGCATCTCGGAGTGCGTGTACACGTCGATGCCCGTGCCCTTGGTCTGCTCAAGCAGCATCTCGAGGTCGCGCAGGTCGTGGCCCGAGACGAGGATGCCGGGATTCGAGCGCGGCTCGATGCTGACCTCCGTCACCTCCGGGCTGCCGTACGCACCGGTGTTCGCGGCATCCAGGAGCGCCATGCCGTCCACGCCGTGCTTGCCGAGCTCAAGGGTAAGCGCGACGAGGTCATCCACGCCCAGCGTGTCGTCCAGGGTCTTCGCCAGGGCCTCCTGCATGAACGCGTCCACGGACTCGTCGTACTTCAGCAGGGCATTCGCGTGCGCCGTGTACGCGGAGAGACCCTTCACGCCGTAGGTGATCAGCTCGCGCAGGCTGCGCACGTCCTCGTCCTTGCACGAAAGCACGCCGACCGTTGCCGCCTTCGCGGCGAAGTCGGCGTCCTCGCCGCACCAGAGCGCGGCCTCGGGCAGGCCGTCCGTGTCGCCGAGCTTTGCCAGGAGCGACGCCTTCACGCTCAGCGTGCGCTCGATGCGCTCGCGGATGGCCGCCTCGTCGAAGTTCGCGTTGGTGATGGTGTGGAACATGTTCGTGGCGACGAGGCTGTTTACGCCGCGCGAGACCGACTCGCCCTTCGCGCGCAGCGCGCTCGTCACGGCGGACAGCCCCCTCGTCACGTAGACGAGCAGGTCCTGCATGGCGGCGACCTCCGGCGACTTGCCGCACACGCCGCGAATCGTGCAGCCCTTGCAGCCCGCGGTCTCCTGGCACTGGTAACAGAACATCTTGGGATCCATCGAACACCTCTCTCTGACGCGCGGCCCCCGCCGCGACCCTCACTAACGTGAGCCTACGCCAGACCGAGGTCGCAATCAGTTGCACTTGCAACAGCCGCCGAGTTGCTCACAAGCCGCACGCATGCGCTTCTCGCCCAGGCGCCGCGACCGGGCGAGAAGGACGCGGCCGCGGGGTCGCGACACGGCCGCGGGCGCGGCGCGCTACGCCTCGTGGCCGATGAACGCCGCTATCTCCTCCAGGCGCGCCTCCGCCTGCTGGCGCCCCTTCACGTAGAGCGAGAGCAGCGCGCCGCCGTCCGCGCCGGTGACGTCCACGTCGACCGGGTCCGGCGGAGCAATCACCAGCACGCGCGGGTCCTGCTCCGCCTCCATGGCAAACAGCAGGTCGCGCTGGGCGTTGTAGCGCAGGTAGCGCGTCTCGAGCGCATGGGTGAAGTACGGGTAGGCGTCGTAGCGGTGGCTGCGCAGGACCAGCCCCTCGTTGCCGAGGCCCTTGACGTAGTCGCGGTCGCGCGTGAGCACCACGACGGCCCTCCGCGCGCCGTCGTAGCCGTCGACCTTGCGCGCGCCGTCCGAGCCGAGCGCCACCTCGAACGGTATGGAGTCCGTGGTGCCGCCGTCCAGGTAGCGGTTGCCGTCAACCTCCACCATCTGGGACACGCCCGGCATCGAGGCGGACGCCTGCACCTTGGCCACGTCCTCCGGGAAGCTCTTGCACTCGAGGTAGTCCGCCGTGCCGAACACCACGTTGGACGCGACGCTGAACATGCGCGTCGGGTTGCCATTGAACGTCTTGACGTCGCAGGGGTCCAGCACGTTCTGGACCTCCTCGTACATGAACTCGCCGCCGGCGATGTTGCCCGTGGTCAGAAGCGACCAGAACGACATGAACCTGCGGTCGTCCCTAAACGCGAGCATGATGCGGGCCGTGCGGCCGATCTGACGGCTCTTGAAGCTCGACGCGCTGATGGAGCCCGCCGAGACGCCCCACACGCTGCCGAAGTCGTACAGGCCATGCTCCATGAGGACGTCGAGCACGCCCGCCGTGAACATGCAGCGAAATCCTCCGCCCTCAAGCACGAGGGCCGTGTCTTGGGCCGCCATGGGCGTCCCCCTCTCTGTTGGGGCCGGGGCGCGCCGCGCCGGGCCGGCCATGCGTAGCAAAACGGCGCCGCACCCCTTGCGGGGCGGGCGCCGACGAAGTCCATGGTGGAGGCGCGGAGAATCGAACTCCGGTCCAAAGCAGCTCCCTGGCAGGTGTCTACAAGCTTAGTCGCCAATTGGGTCTTGGACGCCGCGCACTTGGCGACCCGCGCTTGGCGTCCCAGCCGGTTCTTGCTTTTCCCTGGGCATACCGACTACGTCCCAGAGAGCATCTCCCTAGATGACGTCGCACCGGGGACGGGAGCGATCCCGGGATTGACGGCTGCTAGTTAATAATTAAGCAGCGAGGGCATAGCCCTGGTAAGAATCGTTGTCAATTAAATTTGACGGTACCCCTGTTTAGCGTGGCGAGGAGACCACGGCCTGCTGCCCACCTCAGAACTACCCTGTCGAAACCAGTCGCCCCCATGAGGTGCTTGGGGCCGAATGCCACCATGCGTCTGTCAAAGTGCCGTCCGGGCCGCGCCCGAACACGTAGAGTCTACCCAACTTTCCGCGCGTCAGACAGCACGACTTTTTGCACCCGGGCGAGAAGGACGAGGCCACGCACCGGCGCGACCCCGTCCTTGCGCACGTGCGCGAGGGGCCGCGGAGGCTACTCCTCCACCCGCTCGAACTGGTCAGGGCCAACGCCGCAGACGGGGCAGACGTAGTCCTCGGGAAGCTCGGGGGTGTCGACCTCGACCTCGTAGCCGCAGACCGTGCAGACGAACTTGTAGGTCTTCTTCTCGTCAGCCATGGTGTTTCCTCTCTCTATGTGGTCGTCCGCGTTCGCGGAACCGTCCCCAGTGTTCGCGACCTCCGCCGGTACGTACGAGGAGGCCTTTGGCGGCGTCTTTCCCTTCAACACCGTGTGGTAGTAAGCATACGTGAGCGGGTCCGCATCGCCAAGGGTCCTGGCGTCCTGCACTTCTCCCACAAACACCGTGTGGGTGCCCACGTCCAGCGTCGCCACGACCTTGCACGACACGACGGCGAGCACGTGCGGAAGCGGGTAGCGGTCGCCGAGCGCCGTCACGGCGGAGTCGATGCCCGCGAACTTGTCGACGTCCGCGGAGGACTTGAAGCCAAAGCGGCCCACGTACTCCATGTCGCACGTCACGTCCAGCGGGCAGAGCGCGAAGTGGCCGGCGTCCAGGATCGCCCGCTGCGTGCGATTCTGCTTGTTGACGACGACCTCTATCTGCAGCGGGGTGCTCGTGAGCTGCAGGCCGGTGTTGATGAGGCACGCCGAGGTGCCGTCGGCTCCGGACGCAGAGACGACGTAGAGCCCGGACGTGAACTTCGTGAACGCGGTGGTGTCCATCTGTCCCTCCAAACGCATGCCTTCGCCCCGTGCGGGGGCGCCTACCGTCATTCTAGGGCCTGGCTCCGCGGCGGCAAGGCGCCATGCCGCGAGCGCCGTGCCGAGCGCTACCCGCGGCTGCGCTCCTTCAGCACGCGGCGGATCTCGCGGTCAGAGTCGCGGCGCGCCATGTCCGCGCGCTTGTCGTACAGCTTCTTGCCCGTGGCGAGCGCGATGGTGAGCTTCACGCGGTTGTGCTCGTCGAAGTACATCTGAAGCGGCACGATGGCGACGCCCTTCGTGCGAAGCTTCTGCTCCATGTAGTCTATCTGCCTGCGGTGCAGCAGCAGCTTTCGCCTGCGGTCCGGGTCCGGGTTCCACACGCCGCCGTTCACGTACGGGTGGATGTGCATGCCGTTCAGCCACACCTCCCCGCCGCGTATGAGCACGAACGTGTCCGTCAGCTGCGTCGCGCGGTCGCGCAGGCTCTTGACCTCCGCGCCCGTGAGCTCGATGCCAGCCTCGAACGTCTCGTCGATCGCGTAGTTGTGGCGCGCGGCGCGGTTCTTCGATATGACCTTTATACCGGGCCGCTTTTCCCTCGCCTTGCTAGCGGCCATCCGCGTCACCTCCGGCCGTGCCCTCGGCGCCGTCCGCCGCGCCCTTCTCGCCCGGCGCATCCTCCTTGCCCGCCGCGCCCTGGTCTGCCGCGAGGTCCTCGTCGCTCTGGCGGATCAGCCTCAGCAGCGCCATGGAGGCGTCCTCGCCCACCAGGTCGCGGGCGCGCACCGTCAGGTTGGTCGCGACGTCCTGCTGGCCGGCCTGCGCGGCGTCCGTGGCGCACATCAGCAGGCAGATGGCGATCTCCGCATTCGCGCCGTCCGGCAGACCCTCCTGGGCAAGAAGGTCGCGGGCCTCGTCGTCGCCAACGAGGTCTGGGTCGTGCGTGGTGCCGGCCGCCTGGTCAAGCGCATGGTCGAGCGCGCGCTCCCTCACGCCCAGGCGACGCCCCGCGCGCAGCGCCGCCGCGGCCGTGCGCGGCTTCTGCTGCACCAGGAAGTACTCGCTGAAGTTCGCGAACGCCCGCGCGAGGTGCCGCGCGTCGCTCGCGCGCTCGAACACGGAGTACGTGAGCGCAAGGTACTCGTTTATGTCGCCGTTCACGCGGAAGAGGTCCGCGAGGTTCAGACGGTTCTCGCACCCCATGGGGTTCCAGCGCACCGCCTGCTTCAGCGCGTTCGTCGCGATGTCGTAGTCGCCGGTGTGCACGGCCGCAAGCGCAAGGTCGCCGTACAGCCGGTCCATGGGCTCGCCCACGTCGCGCAGCTCGCGCGGGTCCTTCTCCACGCGGCGGTACGCCAGGCGCTCGAAGATCGTGGGGAAGCTGAACCACTGCACCTCGTCCGTCGTGGGGCAGTTGCGGTCCACGTACTCCTCCGCGTCCTCCGCGATGCCCAGCAGCACGTCGAGCGCCTCGTCGTTCTGTCCCTCTATCATCAGGGCCTCCGCGTGCGCCAGGCCCTCCGTCATTCCACTCTCGTCCATGTTCCTCCAGCGGCAGCGCCGCCCTCGTGCCCCGCCCGCGGCGGGATTGCGTATGTGTTCTAGGCTACCCGTTGCGCGTCACTTTGATGCATGCGACGCGGCGTGCGCGTCCGCCCGCGCCGGCGCGAAGTCTATCTGCCCGCGCGCCGGGTTCGCCCCCGTGACGGTCACGGCCACGCGCTGCCCGCAGCGCCACGCGCGCCCGGACGACTCGTCCGTCAGGCACAGGCGCTTCTCGTCGTACGCAAACCACTCGTCGCCGAGCGCTCCCACGGGCACCAGGCCCTCCGCGCACGTGTCGTCCAGCGTGACGAAGAGCCCGTAGCGCTCCACGCCCACGACGACGCCCGAGAAGGACTCGCCCACGTGGTTGGCGAACAGCTCGGCCATCTTGACCTTCTGCGTGTCGCGGGCCGCGCCGTCCGCGATGCGCTCGCGGTCGGAGCACGTGCGGCACAGCTGCGCGAAGCCCCGCGCCACGTCCAGCTGCTCGCGGCTTTGCGCGCGCCCCTCGAGCTGCGCCCTGAGCGCGCGGTGCACGACGTCGTCCGGGTAGCGCCTGATGGGCGACGTGAAGTGGCAGTACGCCTTCGCGCCCAGCGCGTAGTGCCCCTCGTTCTGCGGCAGGTAGACGGCCCGCCTCTGCGCGCGCAGCAGGAGCGTCGTCGCCAGGGCCTCGCCGGCGGTGCCGCGCGCGGCCTCAAGCACCTGCCGGATGGCAAACGGGTCGCCCGCGATCACGCGGTCCGCGAGCTCGCCGTGGACGAGCCCCAGCTCCGCAAGAACCGGTATGGTCTGCGCGAGCTCCTCCGGGGAAGGCTGCTCGTGCACGCGGTACGCCGCCGGCGCGTCCGCGTCCGCCAGCATCCGCGCGACGCTCTCGTTCGCGATGAGCATGGCCTCCTCCACCAGGCTCGTCGCGCGCGTCTTGCGGCGGACCTCCACCCCCGTGGGCACGCCCCTCTCGCCCAGGCGGACCCTTGCCTCGCGGGTGTCGAAGTCGATGGCGCCGCGCTCCGCCCGTCGCGCGATGCGAAGCGCCGCCACCTGGTCCAGCACCGCGATGGCCTCCGCCACCCGCGGTGCCGCGTCCGGCGCGCACGGGAGCCCCGCCGCGTCCACGCGGCCCTCCAGGAGCGCGTCCACAGTGTCGTAGTCGAGCCGTGCGGCTGAGCGTATGGCCGTGGGGAACGCCTGCGCGTCCGTCACGTTGCCGCGGCGGTCCAGGCGCATGACGACGCTCATGCACAGCCGGTCCACGCCGGGCCTGAGCGAGCACACGTCGTTGCACAGGCGCTCCGGCAGCATGGGCAGCACGCGGTCCACCAGGTAGACGGAGCATCCGCGGCGCTTCGCCTCGTTGTCGACGGGCGAGTTTAACGGCACGTAGTGCGTCACGTCCGCGATGTGGACCTCCACCTCGAAGCCGTCGTCTACGCGCCTTGCGCCCACGGCGTCGTCGAAGTCGCGGGCGTCGGTGGGGTCGATGGTGAAGACGCAGCTCGCGCGCATGTCGCGGCGCAGCGGGTCGCTCGCGAGGGCGGCCTCGGCGTCCACTGCGATCGCATCCGCCTGCGCGAGCGCCGCCGAGGGAAAATCGCCCGGCAGGTCGTACGACGCGATGACGGACTCCACGTTGAGGTCGAGCTCCGCGGAGGAGCCCACGCGCCGGTCTATGGTGACGACGCCCGCGCTGTGGCGGGAGGGGTACTCCGTGATGCGGGCGGACACGACGTCGCCCTCCCCCACGCCCAGGCGCGAGGCGCTCTTGTCCTGCGGGATCACGAAGAAGTCCCGCTTGATCCGCGCGTCCAGCGGAACGACGGCCCCCAGCGGGTCAAGGTGCCTGTAGACGCCCAAAAACGTCGTCGTCGCGCGCGTGACGACGTTCTGCACGCGCGCAAGCTTTTCTCGCCCGCGCACGTCCTGCAGGCTCACCTGCACCTCGTCGCCGCTCATGCCCTCGCGGATGCCGCCGCGCGCCACGGGAAACGTCCCCTCCGGCGTCTGCACCTCCGCGACGCCGGGCCTCATCACGCGCAGCGTTCCGGTGAGAAGGACGTGCGCCTTGCGCTTGCCCTCCCGTCCGGGACGGCGACGGTTTCCCCTGTGCGGGCGCTTGCGTCCCATGCGAGACCTCCTTTGGTAGGGAAAGGCGGCGTGACCCGCAGGCCGCGCCGCCTTTGTACGAGGACGATGCCGATTGCTTGGCTAGACCTTGAGGTAGCGCCTCATGGCAATCATAGAGCCAAACATGCCGAGGAGCATGCCGATTACGATGAGCCCCGCGTACGTGCCCGCCAGCACGTGCGCCGGCAGGTCGAACGAGAGGAACTTCAGGCTGTTCTGGAGCCTGGGCATGACGACGGCGAGGGCGGCGTTGAGCGTCACGACCGCCAGGACGGAGCCGAAGAGCGCCTCGAGCAGGCCCTCCATCATGAACGGCCCACGGATGAAGCCGTTCGAGGCACCGACCAGGCGCATGATCGCGATCTCGCGGCGACGCGCCGAGATGGCGAGGCGGATGGTGTTGTTGATGAACACGAACGCGATGAACGCGAGCAGCGCCACGAGCACAATCGCACCGATGCGCAGGTAGTAGGTGACGCTGAACAGGCGCTCCACCGTCTCGCGGCCGTACTGGACGGAGTCGCTGGGGTTGGAGGAGTTGTCCGCGACCTTCGCGAAGTCCGCGTCCTTGACGAGCCTGTTCGCCACCTTCTCCACGTCCTGCGGGTCCGACAGCTTGATCACGAGCGAGGCGGGCACGGGGTTCTCGCCGTCGAGGGCGGCGACGGCGTCCGCGGCGTTGCGGTTGCTCATCGTCTCCTTGTACTGCTTGAGCGCCTCCTCCTTGCTCTTGTACGAGACGGACTCGACGTACTTCCAGCCATCGACCTTCTTCTGGAGCGCCTCGACGGCCGTCTTGTCCGCGTTGTCCGAGAGGAACGCCTGGATGGTGACGCGGTCCTCCACGTTGCCGACGAGGTTGCCGACGAGCACGGAGCCGAGCACGAACATGCCGATCACGAAGAGCGACAGGAAGATCGTCACGATTGCCCCGAGCACCGTGGACCAGTTGCGACGGAAGTGGCGGAAGGCCTCGTGGAGCGAGTACCCAATGTTAGATGGCACCATAGAAGCCGTAGCCTCCCTTCTCCTGATCGCGCACCACATGGCCAGCCTCGAGGGCGATCACGCGCCTGCGCATGGAATCGACCATCTCGCGGTCATGGGTCGCCATGACGACGGTGGTCCCCGTACGGTTGATGCGGTCGAGCAGCCTCATGATGCCAAGCGAGATGGCCGGGTCGAGGTTGCCCGTCGGCTCGTCGCACACCAGGAGCGGCGGGCGGTTGACCATGGCGCGGGCAACGGAGACGCGCTGCTGCTCGCCGCCGGAGAGCTGGTCGGGGTAGTTGTCCATCTTCTCGGCAAGGCCGACGAGGCGCAGCGTCTCGGGTACCTGGACCTTGATGACCGCGCGCGGCTTGCCGATGCACTCGAGCGCGAACGCGACGTTCTCGTACACCGTCTTGTCCGGCAGGAGCTTGAAGTCCTGGTAGACCGTGCCGATCTGGCGACGGAGGTACGGGACCTTCCTGTCGCGCAGCTTCGTGAGGTCCTGGCCCGCGACGATGACCTTGCCGCTCGTGGCGCGCAGCTCGCGCGTGAGGAGCTTGAGCAGGGTCGACTTGCCCGAGCCGGAGTGGCCGACGACGAACACGAACTCGCCGGGATAGATGTCGAGGCTCACGCCGTCGAGCGCGGGCTTGTTGGGCTGGGCCGGGTAGATGAGTGTTGCGTTTCTGAGCGAGATGGTCGGCCTGCCCGTGTGGGGTACCGCGCGGTTGCCGTCATCCTGCAGGGGCGCGAAGACGCTTTTGGTCTCGGGCTGCGACTCGATGTCGCCCGCGGTCTGCGACACCACGAGGCCCTCGCCCTGCGGTGCCTGCGGCGCGTCCTCGGTGGTGTGCGCCGTTACCGTGGTGACAGGCTGCAGGGGCTCGGCGTCCGCGGGCGCCTGGGGCGCGGGGTCTGCCGGTGTCTGCGCAGCCGGCGCCGCGTGCGCCGCCGCGCTGCGGGCGTTCGCCGCCTCCTCCCGCACGATGGCGTCTACATGGGACTGCGGGTCATCATGGGACCCGCCGCCCTGGACCGCATCGGCCTGCGGGACCTGCGGACTCGTGGAGTCAAGCCTGTCGTCCCCCTGCCGCTCGCTGCTGCGAAAGTGGTTGGCCACTAGAGCTCCTTTTTCTACAAAGCGATACTGACAGAATCTTGTTAAGTCTACCCGGAAACGCAGGTGCGGAGCACGGCGACGCCGGCGTAGCACAGATTAACCAGAGCGCCAAAGAAGGCCAAGGCGCGCTGGCGAGAAGGTCCGCGGCCTTGGGGGCACGCCCTTCTCGCCAGCGCGCGCCCCTTGCCCGCACCCTACGAGCCGATGCGCGTGAAGCCCTCGCCGAAGGCCTCGTGGACCTCGGAGACCACCACGATCGCGTCCGGGTCGACCTCGCCCACGATCTGCTTCAGGCGGGCGGTCTCGGTCCTGCCGCACACGCACATGAGGACGGGCCGGTCGTTGCCGCTCCAGACGCCGCGCGCCCGGAGCTCCGTGCAGCCGCGACCGAGGTCGTACATGATGGCGTTCGCGATCTCCTCGTGCTTGCCCGATATGACGTACGCCATGCGCGCCGTGCGCGGGCCGTCGACGACCGCGTCTATGACGCGTCCGCCAATGTACATGGCGACGCCGGCGAACAGGGCGTTCCGGAGCGAGAACACCGGGATCGACGCGATGACGATCACGCCGTCGATAAGTATGCTCAGCGTGCCGAGCGGCATGCCTATGCGCTTTGCGATGAGCTGCGCCACGATGTCCGTGCCGCCGGTGTTGCCGCCGGAAAGGAAGACGACGCCAACGCCTGCGCCCACGAACACGCCGCCCCAGATGGCGGATATCAGCAGGTCGCCATGGGTGGGCACCGGCAGCACGGGCGCAAGCGCGTCGATCACGAAGCCGGACACCAGGATGCCGGCGATGCTGCGCGTCACGTAGGACCAGTCGCGCGTGCGCAGCACCACGTACACCAGAAGCACGATGTTCATGGCGATGGTCTGTATGCCGACGGGAAGCGTGACGCCCGCCGCCTTGCCCACCGCGTAGATGATGGTCGCCAGACCCGTGAGCCCTCCGGCCGCGATGCCGTTTGGCAGCTCGAAGCAGTCGATCCCGATGGCAAACAGCACCGAGCCCGCAACTATCAGGAGCGCGTCCTTCGCCGCACGCCTCCAGTCGAACCTGTGCCTCATTCGTCACCCCCGCCGACGCGCCACCTGTGATAGCCGATCACAAACGGGTCGAGGTCGCCGTCCTTCAGCACGGCGTCCACGTTGCCCGTCTCGATGCCCGTGCGCAGGTCCTTCACCATCTTGTACGGGTACAGGACGTAGCTCCTGATCTGGTTGCCAAAGCCTATGTCGCGCTTCGGGCCGCGCAGCTCGTCGATCTCGGCCTCGCGCTTCGCGAGCTCGCGCTCGTACAGGCGGCTGCGCAGGATGCCCATGGCGATGGCCTTGTTCTGAATCTGGCTGCGCTCGTTCTGGCACGTGACGACCGTGCCGGTGGGTATGTGCGTTATTCTCACCGCGGAGTCGGTGGTGTTGACCCCCTGCCCGCCGTGGCCCGTCGCGTGGTAGACGTCGATCCGCAGATCCTGGGGGTCGATGTCCACGGTCACGTCGTCCGGCAGCACCGGCAGCACCTCCACGCCCGCAAACGTGGTCTGCCGGCGCTTCTTGTCGTCGGTGGGAGAGATCCTCACCAGCCGATGCACGCCCTGCTCCGCGCGAAGCATGCCGTACGCGTTTCTGCCGGACACCGTGAACGTCGCCCGGTCGATGCCGATGACGTCTGCCGCGGGGGCGTCGTTCACGTCCACCTTCCAGCCGCGCCGCTCGCAGTAGCGCAGGTACATGTGGAAAAGCATGTCGCACCAGTCCTGCGCCTCGAGCCCGCCCTGTCCGGGCGTCACCGTCACGATGGCGTCGCCGTGGTCGAACTCCCCCGTAAACCACGTGGAGAGCTCCAGCTCCCCAAGGTCCGACACCAGCCGCTCCAGCGTCGAGCTCGCCTCGGCGAGAAGGTCCTCGTCTCCGGTCTCCTCGCCCAGCTCAAGGGCAGCCTTCACGTCCTCGAGCTCCGAGCGCGCGGAGTCGATGGCCACGACGTCCTCCTTGGCGCGCGTCAGCTGCTCCATGGTCCTGCTCGCGCCCTCGGCATCCTCCCAGAACCCGGGCTCGGCGCTCAGCTTCTCGAGCTCGGCCACCTTGCCGCGCTTCTCGTCCACGTGGAGGTAGTCCTCCACCTTGTCGAGCCTCTCGGATAGCCCCTCGATGTCTTCTCTGGAGATGTCAGTCATTTCCCACGCTTTGCTATCGATTCCTGCCGTGGCAGTTCTTGAACTTCTTTCCGCTTCCGCAGGGGCAGGGGTCGTTGCGCCCGACGCCCACGTACGGGTCGGGGTCATCGGCCTTGCGGTACGTCGTCGGCTTGTCCGGGGCGGCCATGTGCCTCGCGCCGCCCGGGGCGCCGGCGCGTTCGCTCATCTCCGCCCTGTGGGAGGACTGGTCGCCGTCGACGTCCGCGGGACCGGAGTATTTCGCGCCCCTCAGGTCGTCGGACTCGTCGGCCTCCGTCAGCGGCGCCGCAAGCTCCAGACGCAGGATCGTGCGCAGGAAGTCCTCGTACATCGTGTTCACGAGCTCAGTAAACGCCGCGAACGCCTCCGTCTTGTACTCCACGAGCGGGTCGCGCTGGCCAAAGCCCCTCAGCCCGATGCCGGTCTTCAGGTAGTCCATCTCCTGCAGGTACGCCATCCACCTCGTGTCGATGACGCGCAGCATCACCTGGGCCGAGAGCTGCTGCATGATGTCGTCGGACAGCAGCTTCGACTTGGCGTCGTAGCACTCGATCACGTAGTCGTACACGGCGTCCGCGATGGCGTCGCGGTCCTCGTCGTCCTCGAACTCCGGCAGGTCCGTCCTGCCGGTCAGCTCCACGACCCACTTGCGCAGGCCCTCGACGTCCCAGTCGCTCGGGTCAACGTTCTCGCCGCAGAACTCCTGCACCCTGCGGTCGACGGTCCCGCGAGTCACCTCCGCCACGTGCGCCACGAGGTCCTTCCCGTCGAGGATCTTGTTCCTCTCCTCGTAGATCACCTGGCGCTGCTTGTTCATGACGTCGTCGTAGTCGAGGACGTTCTTGCGCATGGCGAAGTTTATCTCCTCCACCTTGCGCTGGGCGCTCTCCACGGCCTTCGTGACCATCTTCGCCTGGATCGGCATGTCGTCCGGCATGTCGTACTTCGTCATCATCGCGGAGATGCGGTCCATGCGGTCCCCGCCGAACAGCCTCATCAGGTCATCCTCGAGCGAGAGGTAGAACTGCGTCTCGCCGGGGTCGCCCTGGCGGCCGGCACGACCGCGGAGCTGGTTGTCGATGCGTCGGCTCTCGTGGCGCTCGGTGCCGATCACGCACAGTCCGCCAGCCGCGAGCACGTGCTCCTTCTCGCGCGCGCAGATCTCCTTCGCCTTCTTCAGGTACGGTGCGCGCATCTCCGCGCTCACGCCCTCGCTCACGTCGATGCCGTCGTCCTGCATGAGGTCGATGGCAAGCACGTCGGGGTTGCCGCCCAAAAGGATGTCCGTACCACGACCGGCCATGTTCGTTGCGATGGTGACGGCACCCTCGCGGCCGGCCTGCGCCACGATCTGCGCCTCGCGCTCGTGGAACTTCGCGTTCAGCACCGCATGCTTGATGCCGCGCTTGTCCAGAATGCGCGAGAGACGCTCGGAGCTCTCGATCGACACCGTGCCAACCAGGACAGGCTGGCCGGTCGCGTGCCTCTTCGCAACGTCGTCCGCCACGGCGTTGAACTTCGCCTCGACCGTCCTGTACACCAGGTCGTCGTGGTCGATGCGCTGCACGGGCTTGTTGGGCGGAATCACCTGCACGGGCAGGTTGTAGATCTCCCTGAACTCCGCGTCCTCCGTCATGGCGGTTCCCGTCATGCCCGAGAGCTTGTCGTAAAGGCGGAAGTAGTTCTGCAGCGTGATGGTCGCAAGCGTCTGGTTCTCCTCGCGGATGTACACGCCCTCCTTCGCCTCAATCGCCTGGTGCAGGCCCTCGGAGTAACGCCTGCCCTCCATGATGCGGCCCGTGAACTCGTCGACGATCTTGACCTCGCCGTCCACCACGACGTACTGCTGGTCCCTGTGGAACATGTACTGGGCCTTCAGGGCCTGCTGCAGGTGGTTGACGAGCTGCCCGGACATGTCCGAGTAGATGTTGTCGATCCCCAGGCTCCGCTCGATCTTCCTCAGTCCCTGGTCCGTCGCCGCGATGGTGTGCTTCGCCTCGTCCATCTCGAAGTCGACGTCGGGCGTCAGCCCGCGCACAGCCCGCGCGAAGTCCTTGTACGTGCTCGCGGACTTCGTTCCCGCGCCCGAGATGATGAGCGGGGTCCTCGCCTCGTCGATCAGGATGGAGTCGACCTCGTCCACGATCGCGAAGTGGTGACCGCGCTGCACGCGCATGTCCGCGCGACCAACCATGTTGTCGCGCAGGTAGTCGAAGCCAAACTCCGAGTTCGTGCCGTACGTCACGTCCGCATTGTACGCGGGCTTCTTCATGTCCAGCCTCATGCCGTTCTGCAGGATGCCGACGCTCATACCCAGGAACTTGTAGACCTGGCCCATCCACTCGCTGTCGCGCTTCGCAAGGTAGTCGTTCACGGTGACGATGTGCACGCCCTCGCCCGGAATCGCGTTCAGGTAGCCGGCGAGCGTCGACACGAGCGTCTTGCCCTCGCCGGTCTTCATCTCCGCGATCATGCCCCGGTGAAGCGCGATGCCGCCGATCACCTGCACGTCGAAGTGCCTCATGCCGAGCGTCCTGACCGACGCCTCCCTCACCGTGGCAAATGCCTCGGGGAGAAGATCGTCCAACGTCTCGCCGTTGGCGTACCTCTCGCGGAAGAGCGCGGTCTGGCCCCTGAGCTCCTCATCGCTCAGCGCCTTGACCTGCGGCTCGAGGTCGTTGACCTTCTCCGCTATCGCTTCAAACTCCTTCAGCTGCTTATCCGCGCCATGAGAAAGCAATTTAGAAAAAAAGTTTGGCATAATCTTTCCTCTGGACATCAGCCTGCGCGGCGACCGCGGGCACATTAATCAACGCTCCCACTTTATCAATAGGAGGCAGCAAGCGCAGCGCACGCCCGTGTAACCATCAAATTGGCACCGCCCGCGGTCACCTTCGCGCCTCTCCTAGGAAGCCTCCTCGTCGGCCCCAGCTGCAACCCCGTCTATTTTCTCAGCCGTCAGGCTGCTCCCGCTGTGTTCCAGGGCCTCGTCCACGCTCTTCCTGACTGGCTCCGACGGCAGCGCGTGGTACTTATGGACAAGAGCGTCCTTGTAGCGACGATACGCCGTCACGATCTCTGCGGTCCGGCCAAGCACGCCCAGCGCAGTCACGTACTGCAGCAGAGCGTCCTCGCGCAACGAGTCGTCCTTGAGCGCCTCTCCCGACAATTGTGACGAGAGGTACGTCTTCCCCTCTCGCAGCGCAGCCTTGGCACCGGCCACCATCACGTCGGCATGCAGAGTCGTTAGCGACTCTATTCGGCTCTCGATAGCACCGGAGGGGTCGTCGATCATCTCTGCGACACCACCAGAGTAGATGTCCCTCGCCTCGCTTGCCAGAGCCACGACGCTTCTGTCCATGCCCTCACTTGAAAGCGCGTCGTTCGCACGAGCCTCGAACTCGTCCACATCTATAGTGACCTTCGCCATGTCGAGGGCAATCCTACCCGAAGACCGTCCCGTTAAGATGACGGATTCCCTGTCATCACCAACCCTAAGAATCTTGCGAGCAAGGCAGACCGTCTCGTAGAGCTTCTGGTTCCCCGTGCTGTAGTCGTAGTCGCCCCAGACCATATTGATTGCCTCGCGCTTGGCAAGGGAGTGTCCTCTTGTCAGGGCAAGCGCATAGACGAGGTTTCTTCCACGCCGTGCGCCAAGTGCGCTTACGGGAAGTTCTCTTCCATCGATTGCCACGGAGAACGTTCCGAGTGTCCTGATTCTCACCGGTTTGTCACCCTTCTCCTTGTCACCCTCGCCAAAGTTCCGCTCAGGTACGTCCCCCTGGTCCTGAGACTCGTTCATCGCACCAAGCAGGCTCGAGGAATATCGGACCCAATTCGCAGGCATGATGGACCTGATGTTTCTCGAAGCCTGACCGCAGTCGTTCAGGAGCAGATTCAGTGCCCAGAGAATCTCCCTCGAGCAGGTTGACCGCTGGAGCACATCGAACCGGACGGGACTGCTCGTGTCACCCCGGGAGGCCTGCGCAAGCATCCTCCTCAGATCGTTCAGGGCGCCAACCGCAGGACCAGAGCCGCGAGACCGAACCTTGCCCTCAAGCTCCGTCCCAGCTGCAACCTCGATTGCATCGGCGACCAAGCTCGCAGCCGCGCAGAGGTAGTCAGCCGAGGCATCGCGAGCCAGCGATGCTGCTCGTTTTGCCCTTACGCTCGCACTTGCATAGGCCTTCATCCTCAAGTCTGCCACCGCAGCCGCAATGAGAAATGCCGACTGAGGTACCAAGTCGTCTGTCGACCCGAGTCTTGTCACGATTTTCTCGACCTCGGGGAAGGCGGTCACCCGACCCATTAGGATGCGAAGCGCCGACCGCATCCCCAGATGTATGGAGGCGAGTCTTCCCGACCCGCATTCCGTGAATACCTCCAACGACGATCCCGTGCCGCTTCCATTGCGCGCAGGCACCTCGCCAAGCATCATCTCGCAAATATAGAAGTCGTCTGCAAGCATGGCCGCCGGAATACCGTCCATCCTCTTTCTTCCCGGATTGTCGAGCAGGGCATCAAAGCCGGCCAGAAACTTGCCATCCACGATGTATTTTGCTGCGTGCAGATGGTCATACATCAGCTCTATTTGGTCGTCATCCAAGTTCGGGTTGCGTCGTATCCTCGCGATTCGACGTCCTGACATCAGCTCGCGACAGGCACCGAGCATTGCGGCATGCCGAAGCGCAGATTTTTCGTACACGTCGGTCTTCGTCAAAGCGCTGCAGGACTCGCGAAGACCGACCGCCTCATCCCTCTTCGCCGAGACCTCCGCAACGGCAAGGCTGTTGATCAGCGCCCTCTGCTGCGCGGCATCGTCATTTGGATCCGAGAGACGAATCGACCTCGACACCAATGACGCGTGTCCAGCACACACCAGGTCGACGCCATGTCGCGAGGCGAACGACATTGCGAGGGCGGAGTCACGAATCGCGTCGAGCACAAACCCCATGCGTCGATACTCCCCTCGTCTTCCGAGCGTATCGGCAACATTCAGCGCGACATACTCCGCGTTCTCACACGCTTCCGCAATCTCTTGCCTGCAATCATGAAAGACCTCTAGGTCACTTACTCCGGCGACATGAAAAGAAGAGTCCGCCACAGACACCCCGAAGAATGGCGCTTCTCGTTCAAGCAGAGACAACGACTCTTCGTCCGCATGCTGACAAATGCGGACGGCGTCATCCAGGGATCCACTGCCAAGAAGCAGGAGGGAAAGTCGAAGCTCGATTTCCTCGTTTGGAAGAGAGTCTCGAACCGCATCCGCAATCATTTCGCGGATAGCCTTTCGATACGTATGCCCGCCACGGTCAATTCTCTCTCCGATTTGATAATCAGACCTGAGAGCGGTAATCAGCTTCGGGATACCGTTCGTCAGGGTGGTACCTTGGCCTGGGTATGACCTGGCAAGAAGCCTGTGCATGTCCATAACAAATGGGTTCTCCAGCACGTCGATCAACCCTTCGCATTCGGGCCTGAGCGCAATTACGACGATACATCCGGCGTTCGACATCTTTTTCACCGCCCGAGCTATGCGCGAGTAAGAACGTTCGTCAGCAGCCGGCACATCATCGACGCAAACGGTGATTCTGGGAGAACCTTCCGACTGCTGCACAGTCTCCCTAGAAAAGCGTACGAACCTTTGTCCAAGCTCATTCTCGTCGCACTTCTTAAGGGAGATTGTCTTAATTCCAGCGCCAATACTCCTCTCGTGCGCAGCAATGCAATCCAAGAAGAATGACTTACCAACCCCAGCGTCGCCGCAGATTACTACGACCTTCTCTCGAGAGCTAACCACGTTGCTCCACGCGCCCATCAGCTCGTTGCGAGAGGGTAGCGTGCACGTTCTAAGCTCGGAGAAACTATCTTCCTCAGAATCGATAATCGGGTGCATCTGCATTCGGATTCCTTTCACGTCTGTCGCCTGTAGAGCATCACTTACTAATAGATGCACCATATTTGTAGGAATCTCATTGTGAAATTGTATGAATTTTTGTACTGAATATTCAATTGACGCAGATGACTGCAAGTTCCGCGGCAACTTCGAACTCTTCTTTACGAAAAACGCCGCATCCGTCTACTTTCGTACCGGATACGGCATATTTCGTTCTATTTCATTTCTTCTTTTATAGCTGAAATATATATGCGCTACTTGAATTGTCTTCATTGTCGCAGGAAATCGATGGAATATATCAAAAATAGGGCAACAAACAATTCTATGCTGACAGCAATCTATCACATTGCACGGTTATCATGGTTTATCTTAGGCACCTGTGAGCCGCAAGGAATCCTAAGAACAAGTTTGATATGCCCCACACAACTCCGGCGCGAGACGCGAAAATGCCCCTAGTTGGTCAGCGACGTCCTGCTCTCCCACGGACTCGCTCCGCAGTACCATCGGCGCTCGGGGGCTTAACTTCTGGGTTCGGAATGGGACCAGGTGTGCCTCCCCTGCCATGGTCGCTGACCAACTAGGGGCATTCTTCGGTTCCGGGGCCGGCTCCGCCGTGCCCTGGGGGCCGCACAGCGCGACAAG